>NZ_LT855406.1 GCF_900184735.1 Paucisalibacillus globulus | reverse complement strand
AGGTATTTGTTTTGGTGTGGTTACCTCACTAATACCCTAAATTCGAGGGGGTGGCAAGTTTTTTTGTATAAAAACGCATGAAATAGGGAATACTAATAGATTTTTTATAAAAACTTTTGACAATACGAATATTGGGCAGGAGGGTGTGGATATGAAAAATTTGTTATCTGTGTATGCTCTTGGTGGTTTGAATGAGATTGGGAAGAATATGTATGGGATTGAGTATGGTGAGGATATCATTTTGATTGATTGTGGGAATAAGTTTCCGGATGAGAGTTTGTTGGGGGTTGATTTGATTATCCCCGATATTTCGTATTTGGAAGAGAATAAAGAAAGGGTGCGCGCTTTAATTTTCACTCATGGTCATGAAGATCATATTGGTGGTATTCCATACTTCCTTAAGAAGATAAATGTACCTATCTATGCAACAAGATTTACTTTAGGAGTTATTGAAATTAAATTAAAGGAACATCGAATTTTAAGAGAAACCGAACTATATGAAATCCATTCAGATTCAAGTGTCCAACTAGGGAAAGTAAGCATGAGTTTTTTCAAAGTTAATCATAGTATTCCAGATTGCTTAGGTATTGTCTTCAATACCCCTGAAGGAACGATTGTACATACTGGTGACTTCAAGTTTGATCTTACCCCTGCCAATCAAGAACGCCCTGAAATTCATAAAATGGCAGAGATAGGAAATAAGGGTGTTCTATTGCTGCTATCAGAGAGTACCAATGCGGAACGAAAAGGATTTACACCATCGGAACAAATGGTTGGAGAAAACTTAGGAAATATATTTATGAAAGCGAAGCGGAAAGTCATTGTTTCTACTTTCGCTTCCAATGTTAGCCGTGTCCAGCAGGTTGTGGAAGCTTCGGAAAAAACAAACCGAAAACTGGTGCTGCTTGGAAGGTCGATGTTAAATGTTATTGGGGTTGCGATGGATCGTGGCTACTTAAATGTCCCAAAAGGGATGTTGATTGAGCCAAACGAAATAGATGATTATCCTCCTGATAAGATCACTATTTTATGTACAGGAAGTCAAGGAGAGCCTGGTGCTGCATTAAGTCGACTATCTACAGGAAACTTTCGTGATGCAGAGATCTTACCAGAAGATACTGTCATCCTTGCTGCAGGTCCAATCCCTGGAAATGAAAAGAATGTTTCCGCTATTATCGACAATCTGTATCAATTGGGTGCTCATGTTATCTATGGTTCAGGAAGCAGTTCGGGTATGCATGTGTCTGGCCATGGCTATCAGGAAGACTTAAAACTTATGCTTACTCTTATGAAACCAACATATGTTATCCCAATTCACGGAGAATATCGAATGCTGCATCATCATCGATTACTTGCAGAATCTGTTGGGGTAGAGAAAGAAAATGTGTTTATTTTAAAAAATGGTGATGTAGTTGATATTGAAAATTCAGTTGCACGGAGTACCAGATTTATCCCGGCTGGAAGCGCCTATGTAGATGGGGTGGATGTTGGGAATATCGATTTTGTTCTACGGGATCGGAAGCAAATATCTGAAGATGGCATGATCATGTTGATTCTACCGATGAGTAAACAAGAAAATGAAATGCTGGCAGAACCAGAAATTATTTCACGTGGCTTTGTTGATAATAACTTCACACAGCTTAGAAATGGGATGATTCGTATCATTAATAGCACCGTTGAAGAATTGCATGAGGCAAATCGATATTCATGGAATGTGAAGAAAAAACAAATCAAAAAGCTAGTAGGGCAATATATCAAAGAAAAGACACGAAAACGACCAATGATAGTGCCAATTTTGATTGAGATATGATGAGCTAACAACACGGCAGGTTTTTGACCCTTCACAGTCAAGATCCTGCTCTTTTATTCTGCCTATTTACAAAATAATAAAAAAATGCAATAATAAAATAAATTTTAAAAAGGGGTTAGGTAAAGATGATGCCGACTAATTGCTAATTATTAATTGTTAAATTAATAAGGATTGTTAATGGATATATACCTATTATTTTGTAGGTTTATTTGTTATGCCATTAAGGATCAGGCAATTTAGAAGGTTACTTACTTAATCTGAAACGGAGATCATAATTGTACGACTGAAGTATTATTAGTTTTTGTCGTGCAGGTAGTTGTTTTTGCTTTATTATTATCCCAACACTACCACATTATTTTCACTGACTATTTTAGACTGTAAGAATTTTTCTTCTTACAGTCTTTTTTATTTTTATAGCTGTATAGTAGTAGGATTATTGTTAATGCCTGTCCATTTTGGTGTAGCACACTAAAGGATGAAGGAAGGAAATATTATGTTAGAACTTAAACTGAACGGTATAAAAAAATATATGGAAGCAACGCTTGTGTTAGAAGATGTCAGCCTGGAAGCTTATGATGGCGATAGACTAGGAATTGTTGGAGTGAATGGAAGTGGGAAATCTACTATTCTAAAGGTACTTGCAGGGATCGAGCCGATGAACTATTATCCAGGTTACCCGCAAACGACTAGCTATGGGTATGATGAGGGATTAATCCATGTACTACCTAGGGACACTACGATTGCCTATTTAGAACAAGTACCAGCCTATCCACGTGGTCTTAAGGTTATCGACATTCTCAATCTTGCTTTTGAAGAAATTGATAGGATTGAAAAGCAAATGCGAGACCAAGAGGAAACAATGAAAAAGGTAGAGGGGATTGCCCTTGAAAAGGCTCTTAATAAGTACAGTAGTTTAGTCCAATTGTATGAAGTCAAAGGTGGATATGAGCGTGATGAAAAATTAAGTAAAGTGTGTACAGGATTAAAATTCGACGAAAGTTTTCTAGAGCGAGAGTTTGATTATTTAAGTGGTGGCGAGAAAACGACCGTTATCCTAGGTAAACTATTGATTCATAATCCTAACATCTTACTGCTAGATGAGCCAACAAACCACCTAGACATGGATTCTATTGAATGGCTTGAGAGTTATCTAAGAAACTATAAAGGTATTGTCCTGATTGTATCACATGACCGTTATTTTCTGGATCATGTTGCAACCAAAATTGTGGAAATTGAGGATATGCGATCTACAAGTTACAAAGGCAATTATTCATCATTTGTAGAACAGAAGGAAGAAAACTTACGAATTCAATTAGAGCAATATCGTGAACAACAAAAGAAAATCAACACGATGGAAAAACAAGTAAAGGATCTGAGAGATTGGGCAATCCGTGCTGATAATAATAAGTTCTTTAGAAGAGCAGCTAGTATCCAGAAGCGGCTTGCCAAAATGGAGCGTCTGGATAAACCTGTGCTCGAAAGAAAAAACATACACTTGAACATGAGTGAGGCTGAACGCTCTGGTAAGGAAACAATCAAAGCAACAGCTCTTACAAAAAGTTATGGAGATAGATTACTGTTTAGCGATGCAGAGGTCATGGTTCATTTTGGCGAAAGAGTAGGTCTTATCGGTCCAAATGGTAGTGGGAAAACGACATTCTTAAAAATGCTATTAGGGGAAGAACAAACAGATAAGGGAAAAATTGAGTTAGGTGCCAATGTGAAAGTCGCCTATTTACCACAAAAGATTACATTTCCTAATGAAGAGAAGATGTTAATTGACGTCTTTCGTGAGGATATCTCAATTGTAGAAGGAAAGGCAAGAGAGTATCTTTCCAAATTCATGTTTTTCCAATCTAGTGTTTTTAAAAAGGTGAAGCATTTATCCGGAGGGGAAAGAATTCGTCTGAAGCTAGCCATGCTGTTATATGATGAAGTAAATCTATTAATTCTGGATGAGCCGACGAACCATCTGGATATTGATTCTATAGAAACACTGGAAGAGGCATTAGAAGAATTTCAGGGTACGATTTTCTTTATTTCACATGACCGTTATTTTATCAATAAAATGAGCAGTAGGATTATAGCAGTGGAAGATTACTCGTTGAGAAGTTATCTAGGTAACTACGATGATTATAGATATGAAAAAGAGAAGGTTAAACAAGTTCAAGAGAGTAGGGAACAACTTGTACCGGAAAAGAAAAAACAGGTAAAGCCAGTAAAAACTACCGATAAAAAACAAACCATCGATCAACAACAATTACTAGAAAAAATTGAATTTCTTGAAAAGGAGTTAGTAGCCATAGAAGAAGCTATGGATGCAGTCCAAACGGATTATACGGAGCTTAATAAGTTACACAATCAGAAAGTGGAACTTAGTAAAGAACTAGAAGAGGCATCCGATCTGTGGTTGACCTCTATGGATTAAGCATTAACGCAACTCGAAATTTAATTGTAACCCGAAGTATTATAAGAAGAGAGAATAAGAATGAGAAACCCTTGACATAACACAAGGGTTTTTTCATTTCTCAACCTTACATTTTAAAACGTTAAATCTTCAGGTGGAAGTGGAGGACTGAAATAGTAGCCTTGCCCAATTATAGGGAGGGATTTCAGTGCTTCGAATTGTTCTTTCGTTTCGATACCTTCTACAACAATTTGTTTGCGATTCTTTGTTGTCTCTAAAACTGCCTGTAATATAGCTTTATGCTTAATTTTCACCCCATCACCGATGATAGATTTATCAAGTTTGAGCGTGTCAAACTTAAGGTTCGTTATTACGTGTAAAGATGAATATCCTGTACCAAAATCGTCGATAGCTATTTTTATTCCCCAATCTCTGAGTTCTTGGATAATTTGATTGGATTCCTCTAAGTCAAGCATGACACTTTCCGTGATCTCAATTTCCAATTTAGAAGGGTCTATATTTGCTTCTTGAACAATCTGTTTCAGTTTGTTAGTGAAATTAGCTTCCCTAAATTGTCTTGCTGAAACATTTATGGAGATAGGTATATTAGCAAATTCAGTACTTTCCCAACATTCTATTTGGCTACAAGCTTCTTTCAATACCCATTCACCAATATGAATAATCAGCCCTGTTTCTTCGGCAATCGGAATAAATTCACTAGGTGGGATAGATCCAAAAGAAGGATTCCACCTAAGTAATGCCTCTAGTCCCACAAGTTTTCCAGTCTGAATGTCCACTAATGGTTGGTAATGTAGCTTTAACTCTTGTTTTTCAATTGCCTTCCTTAAGGAACTTTCAATCTTTACTTTTCGAGTTACTCTCTCTTTTAATTCGTTATTGAAAAATTGGTAGTTATTTTTTCCTTGTTCTTTAGCATAGTACATTGCTAAATCCGCTTGTTTTAGCATCGTTTCAGCATCTGTATTAGGATCCGTCTTAATGCTAATTCCGACACTTAAAGTTACTGTGATATCATGACTACTCAAATGTATACCATAGTTCATTTCTTTAAGAATTTTGTCTGCTAATAAACTGACCTTAGCCTTCGTTGTATCTTCTACTAAAATGATGAACTCGTCCCCACCAACTCTTGCAATTGTCTCATGTTGGGAAAGACATTTTTTTAGTCTTGTGGAAACTTTCTTTAAGTAGAGATCTCCCACATTATGTCCGAGCGTATCATTCACATCTTTGAAATTATCAAAATCAAGCATAAGAATAGCTATGGGAGCTTTCTTCTCTTTTGTATTTAGTAATACTTCATTAAAATAATTGTTAAACCACGTACGATTTGGAAGACCAGTTAGTTGATCGGTATAGGCAAGCTCTTCTATTCTTTTAATTGCTTCCTTTTCCTTCGTTAGATCTTTGGCAATACAAAATACACCGGTAACTTTACTATCAATAATTATTGGAATAAGAGTAATATTTGCTGGGAACTTAAACCCGCTCTTCCCCATAACCACGACCTCGTAATTTTGAGGTTCTCCATCTAAAGCTTTGTTAAAAATGGAGATCGCTAGTTCTAAATAATCTGGATCAATCAAGGAGTGAAAGGACATACGTAATAGTTCTTTCTTGGAATAATCCAATAAACCCCAAACTATGGGATTTAATTCAATAAAGTGCCCTTGACAATCAAGTGATAGGACGGGGTCGGGATAATATTCAAATAGGGAAAGGTAGCGTTGGTTTTTCTCTTCTAATTCCCTTTTCATCTTAATTTGTTCTGTAATATCTCTCAAAACCAGTTGTGTGGCTGGCTTGTTCTCATACATTATTCCGATCCAGGTAATTTCAACATCGATAATAGAATTATCAAGGGTTATAATTTGTTGTTGGGTTTCACCTAAACCTCCTTTAGATCCTAAGGAATGGATATGTTTTTTCAGTAGTTCCTTCGTTTCAGGAAGAAAAAAATCCAAAATATGCTTACCAACTAATTCACCCTCATCAGTAGCATGTACAACTCTTAAACAGGCCTCGTTGACAAATAAAATTGTTTGTCCGTCATGAACAATGATTGGTTCTGGTGACTGTTCCACTAATTGGCGGTACCTCAATTCACTTTCTTCCAATTGTTTTATTAAAAGTCTTTGGGCGTTTTTGGCACGGTGGTCTAAATAAGATGAAATCAATGTCACAATCATAATGAAAACTACACAAATCGAAATAATATTACCTAACATTAACGCATCAATCATATAAGGGGTCTCATTAGAGTTAGAGTGTAAAACACGGGTTGCTCTCATTCCTATGTAATGCAATGCGGAAATTGTTAATCCTAATATTACAGCGTTGAGTAAAATGTTAGTATTTGGATAATGACGGTTATTTCTCATGTTTACAAACAATGTAATTGTTATGGTTGAGAAGGCAAGCGCAATCAATATGGAAAGTGCAAAATAAATTGATTTATATTGAATAACAACTTCCTCATGAATGGCAAAAATAGCAATGTAATGTAAAAGTACGATGCCTATTCCTACCGTGACGCCACTTATTAATAGTTTTGATTTGGTTAGGGGGCGAGCTTGGAGGAGGTAAAAGGCTGCATATGAAGCTAATAGGGAACTAATAAAAGCTAGTAATAAAAGAATCCCGTTATATGTAATCTGATTATCTATATGAAAGGCAATCATTCCGATAAAGTGCATGGAGAAAATCCCGGTCCCCATAATAAATGCCCCAGCAAACAGCCAAGTATTTTTCTTTGACCGCCTACCAACTAATATTCTCCCGACTAATACTAGAGTTGTATAAGAAGATATAATAGCAATAAAGATAGAAAAAATAATGAAAAAAGGGCTGTAAGAATCATGATACATAGAGAACACTCCTAACCATATTCATAGCATAAAAATGTTGGTGTATTTAGTTATTATTTCATGGTGAAGTATTATTAACCTAGAATCGTACTTTCTCTGGACTTCATAAGAGTTATGTTATATATTTATAACATAAAGTTATAAATATATAACATTATTGGAGGTGAATTGCTATTTGCTAAAGACAAGAATTCGGGAATATCGTTTAAAATTTGATATGAACCAGCAAACGCTTGCTAAATTGGTCGGTGTAAGAAGAGAGACTATTGGTCACTTGGAACGGGGCAACTATAATCCTTCGCTTAAGTTAGCCTGGGATATAGCAAAAATTTTTCATGTACCAATTGAAGAGATATTTGATTATGAAGGGGATGAATAGTGATGGATGAAAGAAGTCAGATGATGATTGCTAGAGGGGTTGGGATTACATTAATCCTATTATATGTGGCACTTTTAGTCTCAGCAATATGGAAATATGTAAGTACTAAAGATATTAATCAAATTACATGGGAGATTATCTTTATAGTGATGATACCAGTATCTATTGCATGGTTTGCTCGAAAGGATGAAAGTTTAACCATTCCCAAAATGGTTTCAGGTGAGAACATTTCTACTAATGAAGATGAAGTGTCCAAAAAAAGTAGGAAACGATATTACTTTTGGGAATCTTTTGGCTTTGCATTGTTTGTATTAATTTTAAACATGATTACGACATTCTTAATTGAAAATGATTGGCAACATTTAATTCTTCTACCGGAACTAAGTGAAACCATGAATATTGTTGTAGTACTTGGATTTGAGTTTTTACTTTCAATTATCGTATTCTTTGCTATTTCGTATGTTTGGGTGGAGTGGAGTGTAAGAAAATATAATAGAAGTCTAGATAAGCTGGAGGGGTAAAGATGAATAAATATGACCAAAAGGTGATGCAATTTGCTAAAGAGGGGTCTTCTATTTTTGAACTTATTCCTAAAAAGAGGCAGGGTACCGGAATAAAGATAGTAGATATTTTATTAGATAATGTGTTGTCTCTTGGACCAGCTGTTAGTCAATTGGAACGAAGAGAAAGTTTTTATCTGGTGATGGATGAGCAAAAAGCAGAACTAGTCACAATTCAGAAAGATTTGAACCTTGCTCATAAAGATATTTCGAATTCAGTAAGTATATCATCTGGTAAAAAACATTTTGACTTTGATGGGTATCAATATAAATTATTTCGTAAGGTAAAGTAAATATCCGTTGGATTGAATAAATTCATAATATTTTTACAATAATAGGAAGGAGATTCAAAAACTTACATTGAATTACTAAGAGGATAACAACTAAATTATTAATGGAGGTTATGATGGGAAGACTAGTACACTTTGAAATTCATGTATCGGATATGGAGCGAGCTAAGAAGTTTTATGGTGAAGTATTTGGTTGGAGATTTGAGGATTGGAGCGATTATGCTGGCATGCCTTACTTTGGGGCGGTAACAGGTGATGCAAGTGAACACGGGATAGACGGGGCATTAATGCAGAGAAAAGGAACCCCACCAGAACCAGGACAACCGATGAATGGCTTTTCCTGTACGATGAATGTAGAAGATTATGATTCTACCGAAGCAAAAATTTTAGAGTTTGGGGGCCAAGTTGCTCTTCCAAAGTATGCTCTACCTGGCATGGCTTGGCAAGGTTATTATCTTGATACTGAAGGGAATATTATCGGTATTCATCAACCAGACGAGAATGCAAAATAAATAATTATACTGGTAGTTCCGTGATGCTTTTCTAAGCACTACAGAACTACTTTTTTCTTTTTCATGAATTGTTCATGACATATCCCCAATCTTTGTCAAACTTATAGTAGAATTAAGGTAAGAAAATAGTTATGAATAAGGGAGGGTTCTCATGAATTTATGGCTTGTTATTGCTATGATTGCGGTTTTATGTATAATCGGGTTAATTGCGACCATTATGGTAATAAAACAAGAAGAAAATCGTATGAAACAATATGAAGAGGATGGGGATACAGCGGAGAATGAGTTAGAACGGTCTCTAGAATATGAAACCAAATCAATTTCTTCTAATGTGAAGAGCCTATCATGGATATATATTATTGCGATCGCTCTATCATTTATTGCGTTTGCTTTCTATATGTATTTCAGATAAAGGAAAGAGTTGACCATAAATGCAAAGTAAAATAAACAAAATTACAACCAAGCTTTGGTTTGACCAGGAAGCGGAAGAAAAGTAGATCTGTTAATGATCTGCTTTTTTTTTATATGTTTTGGTATAAAACTTCCATACTAATACAACTTCATTATTTCAATCGTGTTTTTAAGGAGGAAGATAATGGTTTTCTGGAAGAGAAAGAGGAAGTCAAGTAATGAACGCCTTTCTTCAAGTGATAGCTTAGAGGCTTCGCAGAATACCAAACTAACAGATAACTTAAATCAAAATATTCAACTAGTGAAAGAAGTCTTCCAGAGGGATACTGATTTTACACTTCGTTCCTTTCACCTATTCGGTAAAACCCCTGCTATGGCTTTGTTTATCAACAGCTTAGTTGATAACGAAAAAATAAACCGTGATATTATTCAACCACTACAAGCTCCTAAAGAAATCTATAACAAATCAAGTGGTTCCAAAAAATACACACTTCAATATCTCTTAAATGATTTTCTTTATTTTTCAGAAGGGGAGATTAAGTGTGAATTACCCAGTATACTAGATGCCCTTCTACAAGGGAGAACGGTGATATTCATAGATGGTGAAAATGAGTGTCTCATTCTCGATACCTTAAAACGAGAAAAAAGAGGAATAACAGAACCAGAAACAGAACGTGTAGTACGAGGACCAAGAGAAGGATTTATTGAACAATTACAAACCAATCTTTCATTATTGCGCTATCGACTTCCGGTCCCAGAGTTTCGAGCCGAACCTATTGAAGTAGGTGAGAAAACGAAGACGAAAATTGCCAACTGTTATCTAGAGAATATTGCTAGTGATGAACTTATAAACGAGGTGAAGAAAAGAATTCAAGATATTGGAATTGACCGTATCTTGGATGCTGGTTACATCGAACAATTTATTCAGGATAATCCTAGGTCACCATTTCCACAGGTGCTCAATACGGAAAGACCTGATAAAGCAGTGGGAAATATTTTAGAAGGAAGAGTAGCGATTCTGGTTGATGGTTCTCCTTATGCACTTATCGTACCTGCTGTTTTTAATCAATTTTATCAAACAAGTGAAGACTATGTATCCAGAACTTTAATGAGTAGTATTATTCGTTCGATACGATATATGGCACTGCTTTTTTCCCTTACCTTTTCTTCCCTCTATGTAACGGTTCTCTCATTTCATCCGGAGATGATTCCGGCAAAATTCGTTGTTGCAGCATCGAGTGGAAGGGCGGGTGTTCCTTTTCCCGTTGTCGTTGAAGTATTGTTGATGGAACTTGCAATGGAGATATTACGAGAAGCGACTATCCGCATGCCACAACAAGTAGGTGGAGCTTTATCCATTGTAGGTGTATTAGTTATCGGACAAGCAGCAGTATCTGCTGGTTTTGTTAGTCCCATAACTGTAGTTATTATCGCCTTATCTACAATTGGTTCCTTTGCCACGCCATCCTATAATGCAGCTATTACTTTTCGGATGCTTAAGTTCCCATTGATTGTCCTTTCCGGTTTTATCGGCTTGCTTGGTTTGGCAGTGGGATTAATGTTTATTATCAATCATATGCTCTCGTTACGTTCGTTTGGAGTGCCTTATTTTTCTCCTATTACTCCCTGGAATAAAGAAGGAATTAAAGATTCCATAATCCGTGCTCCATTACGTTGGCTAACAGAAAGACCGAGAGAACTACATCCAAAGGATAAAGTACGAGTTGATAGTGGTGTGAAGAAGGGACCGTCGAACCCACTCGCCAATGAGAAAAGGGGGAGATTCTAATGAATAAACAACGAGATCAAGTATCAACACTACAACTAGCATTTATCATCATCAGCACGATGATAGGAGTATCCGTAATATAGCTTACAAGGTTTATCGTGAATTATGCGGGGACTGGGGGGCCATTTGCTACCATAGTTGGAATCTTAATAGGTTTTATTGGATTAGTGGGTCTAGTTCTAGTTGGTAAGCGATTTCCAACCAAAACAATCATTGGTTATAACGAAATCATTTTGGGTAAACCAATTGGAAGAATCATGAGTTTGTTCATTATTTTATTGTTTCTAGTTCTGGTTGGATTAGAGACAAGGCAATATGCTGAGGCTATTCAAGGGTCTATTCTTAATAATACACCAATCCATTTAGCCATTGTTGTGATGCTACTTTTGTGTGTGACCACAACTTATCAAAATGTATCCACTTTTGCATATATCCATTTTTTCTATGTGCCATTAATTTTGATTCCAATTGTTGTGATACTAGTCTTTGCCTTTCGCGATGTTGAAATGTATCATTTAGCCCCTTTTCTAGGTAACGAACCGAATTTTAAGGATTTTATGAAGGGAGCATTAGTTGTGCCCATGGCAATTGCTAATTTTTTAGTTATAGCAATGGTTATACCATTCATGAAAAATCCAATGAAAAGCATGAAGGGGGCCTCGTGGGGATATGGTTTCGGAGCATTGATTCTTTTGGTTGTGATTACGATGACAATAGCTGTCTTTGGAGTAGAGGAAATTATGCAGATGTTTTGGCCAACACTGATTCTTGGTAGAATGATTCAAGTCCCAGCTGAAATACTGTCCAGAATCGATGCCATTCTGTTAATTTCATACATCTATGGTGTATTTACAACTTTATTATCCTATTATTTTATCGTGGTAAGAGGAATTTGTGAGCTATTCCGTTTCCATAACTATCGAATAGTTTCTATTTTAGCTGCACCCATTATCTTCCTTGTTGCGATTTTTCCAGAGGATATTTTTACTATGTACAAGTACTTATTGGCAGTAACAAAATACGGTATGCTTCCTTTATTGCTTTATCCTTTTATACTCCTTTCCATTGCTTCAATTCGAGGGCTAAAACGTTTGCCTGAGAGTGAGGAAAATAATTCATTATGAGGGTGATCAACATGAAGAGAAGATTATTCGTATTAGGCATAATCGTTTTCTTGTCAGGTTGTTGGGATCGATATGAGTTAGAGGAACGTGCCAATATTTTAGGAATTGCAATTGATATAGCTACAGAAGAGGATATGGGAGAAGAACCTGAGGTAACCCATCAAAAAGGGGATTTTCCAGGCCAAGACGACAATCTTATTAAGTTAACTGCTCAAATATCCTTACCAGGAAAGATTAAGTTAGGACCTGAAGGTGGTGGAGGTGAAGGTTCCGAGAAGAATAGTTGGGTCCTTGAAACGGTAGGGCATTCGGTAAAAGATGCAATCACAAACCTACAACAGCAACTAGCTGAAAAGCTTTACTTAGGACACTTGCAAATTATTGTCATTTCGGAAGATGTAGCCGAAAATGGGATAGAAGAGATTAATGATTACTTTAGACGAAACCCTGAAGTGCGAAGAACCGCTTGGATGATAGTAAATAAAAATGATGCAAAAAAAGTGCTAGAAGCTGCACCACCAGTAGAAAATGTTCCATCCCTCTATTTATCCGATACACTGGATAATGCGGTACGGTTTGGAAAACTGCCAAGAGAATATTTAGGCATGTTTTGGATCGATCTATCTGATCCAGGGGTAGATGCTACACTTCCAAGAGTTCAGGTCATCAATAATGATCGTATACTCATCGATGGAATGGCATATTTTAAAGGGAATAAAATGATCAATAAATTTTCCCCTATAGAAATTGGGATCTATATGGCCATAAAAGGTATGAATCCAGCTGGATATAGTGTCCCTGTTTCACTTCCTAATGATGAAGGGGTTTACATGGTTAAAGCAGTAGGGCGTGATTCAAAGATTAAGTCTATTATTGAAAATGGGAAACCAAAAACAACATTTGAAGTTAATGTTGATGCTATGATTGAAGAAGAAATTGAATCCAATCAATTGGACTTATCCTCCATTCAAGCAATTGAAGATGCAGCATCGAAAAGGGTAAATGAGATGGCTGACAGATTCATTAAACAGTTGCAAGAGGATCAATCGGATATATTCGGTTTAGGTGCAAGGATCAGGGCCAAGTATCCGAACTATTGGGACGAGCAAGTCCAATCAGATGAAAAATGGGCAGATATTTATCAGGATATGAATATTCAAATCGATTACAACATTAGCATTAGGAGAACGGGGATGGAGTGGAAGTGAAAAATGAACTATTAAAAAAGTATTTTTTAAGAACTTTTTAGGATGGCAGCAAATATTTAAAATTATTTTGGGACACTAGCCGATTTCATTTAGAAGTCGGTTTTTTGTATAGAGGAGTGAGGGGACTTCTATATTATAATAAAAAACATTGATTACTTTCATCAAATTTTCACAGTGGACGGGTAAGATACAATTGGACGTAGTATTGAAAGTGAGGCACAAGCAATGGCGATAGCAAGCAAATTAACAATAATTGGAATGATTGCTCTCAGTTTAGCAATCGGTTTTCTTTTTTTCTATTTATATAGTGACTTGAAAAAGGAACAAAAGAAAAAGCACATCGAAGAACTAACTTCTCAATTAATTAACTTTATAATGTTTATTTGGTTAGGAAAAATTGTATTAAATCTATCCACATTTCTCACGGATCCACTATCCGTTCTAGCTTATCCAAGTGACTCAAAGGCCTTATATTTTGCTATTGTACTAATTGCTTTGTTGCTTCTTTATAAGTCAAGGCGAAAAAGTGTTAGTTTACTACCTTTAATGGAATCTTTTGTTCACGTATTCCTTATTAGTTCGTTTGTATATGAATTTATTCAACTGATTGTAGAGGATAATTCGTATGCGTTCGGATATGTAATCCTACTGGCAATATTAATTGGTATATTCTTTTTCCTACGGGAGCGATTGAATGTCATCATCTTGTTAATCATTCTTGTAACAACTTGGTCACTTGGAATGATTAGCATAGCGTTGATTCAGCCATTTGTTACAGTCTTTGGATATATGATGGCACCATGGTTTGTTGGCGTAATTTTTATTGCTAGTATAGGTAGCCTAACTTATATATTACGAAAGAGGGATGCATAATGGGTATTATTGAGACAGATACGATGTTACTTGTAGGAATGCTTTTGGCGATAGGAGCTGGTGCACTATCTTTTTTATCCCCTTGTGTATTGCCAATTTTTCCAGCTTATTTGTCGTACATAACTGGAATTAGTGTAAAAGAATTGCAGGAAAGTAAGAATAGTAGAATGGCTCGACAGTTATTTGCTCATTCCTTCTTCTTTCTATTAGCAGTTTCTTTAGTGTTTCTTAGCTTAGGTGCAAGTGCTTCTTTTCTAGGACAGTGGGCACAACAGCTATTAATTGGAGATTCTGGATTGCTCATTCAGCGAATAGCGGGAGTTTTCATTATCGTGATGGGGTTATTTATAGCTGGGTGGATTAATATTCCTTCCCTTATGAAGGAAAGACGATTTCATTACACGAAAAAACCAGCAGGATATCTTGGTACTTTCTTTATTGGGTTGGGATTTGCTGCAGGGTGGACACCATGTATTGGACCAATCTTCGGTTCTATATTGCTTTTAGCTGCTAGTAATCCTGGTCAAGGGATATTTTATACACTAATGTATGTTGTTGGATTCGCTTTACCGTTTGTAATTTTAACGTTTTTCATTGGTAAAACGAGATGGATTGTACGTCATAGTGAAGTCATTATGAAAATAGGTGCTGTCATGATGATTATCATGGGGTTAGTTCTATTCTTTGGATTAATGCCACGTATTTCAGGATTCTTACTCGATTTAGTACAAGATACATGGTTAGCGAGATTAGGATAAAATTCAGGAGGTAATTACCATGAAGAAGTGGATACTTATCGTTGTTGTTATTGGTATGTTAGGTTGGGCTGTATTTGATTTTATCGATTCCAATAGAAAATCTGCAGGTCAATTTGAGAATGTGGAGGAAGTGCAAGAAGTAGAAGATGATTCGCAAAATGAAGAGGCTATTGAAACAGGAACAGAAGAGCCTGTTATTGGATTGGAAGTTGGTAACAAGGCTCCAGACTTTCAGTTGGATACGTTAACTGGAGATACGGTGAAACTATCAGATTTCCGTGGTAGTCGCGTGATGATCAACTTTTGGTCAACATGGTGTCCACCTTGTCGAGCTGAAATGCCAGATATGGAAGAGTTTCATCAAGACAAGGATATTGTTATATTAGCAGTGAATTTATCCGATACCGAAAAAAGTGTGGAGGACGTAGAGAAGTTTACTGATGATTTCAAATTAACATTTCCGATATTAATGGATACAAATTTAGATGTCGCGAATCTCTATGCAATCCAACCGATTCCAACCACATATATGGTTGATTCCAATGGTATTATTAGCTATAGAGCGTTTGGAGCAATGAATTATGATTTAATGGTTCAAGAATTTGAGAAGATGGATTAATCTTCTGATTCTATATTAAAGGAGGAGAAAATGTGAAGTTTCATGTGGGAGAGAATGGTGAAGTCCAAGGGGATTTCGAATATGGCAAATTAGATATTTCAAGTAATCCTGAAATGGGCTTTCGACCAGTCCAATTACTTATCTTCACTTGCAGGTTGAAGTGGTGGGGTGCTAAAGAAGGTTTTAGAGAAGAAACGTATTTCGTTTGATTCAATAGAGATAGAATCGGATATTGAACGAAATGAAGAAGAAGCTAATAGAGTTACGAAAATTGCGCTTCATTACATTGTTTATGGCAATAATTTAAACTTGTCTAAAGTACAAAAATCCCTGGAATTAGCAGTGAAAAATTGTGCTATGGTACAGTCTGTTAAAGAGGCTATCGATATTGTTGAGACGATTGAAGTTAGAGATAAATAAGTTGTTATATGGTTTGAAGAACAAATCCAGTATTTTTCGAAAAAAGCTTAGAGCCGTACTCATCTTAATGGAGAACGGCTTTTTATTTTTAGCTAACAACATATTATATTCTTGCAAGTCCCCTTTCAAATGCTGCTAGATGGTTTATGATGCATTACGCAGTTGTGTGAAAACGAGTCGGACATCGGTGGGGATATTGAAGGTTTTCCTCCTACTATTAGACTCTCATCTTATGTTCTTTAATGGGTAGTCGTTCTAGATTACAAAATATGAATTAATAGGTTAATACCCATTCGGGCTATTACCTATTGCATAGTATGGTTATTAGGTGATTTAACTACTTAAATATTAATCTTAGAAAGGATGAAGAACATGTACTTTGTTCCATATAACTATTTACATCAAATTCCCTACCCTTATTATGTGAATGCTCCAATGAATAATGATGTGAGACAGTCTAATTGGGATTACCAAGCCGTGAAAAATACAACTAACTTTAATTCATTTAACCAACCTACAAATGTTCGGATAGTAGATAATGGACCGAACCCATTTGTTGTCAATATTAATCAGGCTGCTAAACAAAACAATACCTATCGTACCGCTATCTGGACTGGAACGTACTTACAAGTTACGTTAATGAGCCTTAACCCAGGGGAAGATATTGGTTTGGAAATACATCCTGACACGGATCAATTCCTGCGTGTTGAACAAGGGCAAGGAATTGTGCAGATGGGAAAGAGTAAGGATAGACTTGACTTTGAAAGAAGAGTGAATGATGATTCAGCAATTATGGTACCGGCTGGAACATGGCATAATCTAACGAATACAGGTAACACTCCGTTAAAGCTTTATACTATTTATGCACCACCTCACCACCCGCATGGAACAGTTCACCAAACTAAAGCAGATGCAATGGCTGCAGAAGAAGGCGGTAATCAAGGAAATACAGTTGTTTTTGGTAAAACACCTGATGAATGGGTTCAATATACGGAGTTTTTGGTGAATGAGGGGCTTGAGGATGTGAAGAGAGGTATTAATGCTACACATATTCTACAAGAATTTATCTTGATGGGTGTTCTCGTAGGAAAGGGATACTCACCTGAGGATGCTTATGAAACAGTTGAAGAATGGGAGCGTACTGGGGAATCAAAACTTCTACAGCAAAGTAAAAATATGTAGTTTTTTTAAATGAAGAGTTTTTACAAGATGTGGCCGAGAACATTCTCTACAAAAGTATAGTAGTTTAACTAGACGATATAAGGGGTTTGTCATACTGATGAACTCCTTTTTAATTTTGGATTTGATGCACCTTATACTTATTATTTAAAGTGAACAATCACATGTTAGATCTAATTTTTTTTGTCTCAATTAATAGTATTAGGTGAAAGAATGATAAAAAAGAGCGGCTATAAATAAAAGTTGATTAACTTTCATTAAATTTTCACATGGAAGGAATATGATAACAGTTAGAAGTGCTTGAGAAGATGGAATAGAGCGTGTAGTATAATGTGGCAAGAGGTGAGTGAATGAAACAAACGATATTAGTTGTAGAAGACGATAAGATGATTCGGGAGTTAATTAGGATTTATCTAATAAAAGCAGGCTATGATGTGGTAGAAGCTGCTGATGGAGAGGCCGCTAAAGAAGTCTTTCTCACAAAACATCCATGCCTTATAATACTGGACTTAATGCTCCCAAAACTTAGTGGTGAAGAGTTTTGTACGTGGGTTCGAGCACAAGAACGAAATGAAGTTTCTATTATAATGCTATCCGCCAAATCCCGTACTGAAGATAAAGTGAAGGGGTTAAAAATTGGGGCAGATGACTATTTAGTCAAGCCATTTGAGCCAGAGGAACTTCTTGCCCATATAGAGGCCGTGCTACGTCGTACAGGACAATTTTGCCAAAAGATTACTCATGATGGACTCTGTATTAAACCTCGAAAAGGTGAAGTATTACTATTTGATAAAGAAATACCATTAACAAAACATGAGTTCAATCTACTTTTTTATTTTATGGAAAACCCGAATACAGTAATCTCTAGGGAAAATCTAATGGACCAATTGTACCCTTATGCGGATAAATTAGTGCTCGATCGAACCATAGATGCTCATATAAAAAAGCTACGAAAAAAAATCGAAGAAAATCCTGCTGTACCAAAGCGGATTGTAACGGTTCGAGGAATGGGGTATAAATTTGTTACGGAATAGAATTAGAAATGCATTTGTTCCCAAACAATTTCTTTTTCGCCTAACTTTTATTAATATAGTTGTCATTACAGCATTTGTAGGTCTTAGTAGCTGGGCGATATATAATACCGCCTGCATATTAGCTGATGGATTAGTATCCATGAGTAGTCAAAAACAAGACCAGTTTGAAGCTACACTTTTCCAATATTTATGGATTTTTAGTGTTTCTACGATTATTATCGGTAGTCTCACACATTTCTATTTAACCAAAAAGCTAATTCATCCATTGAGAGAGCTTATTTATTCCACTAAAAAGATGAAGCAGGGTGAGTACCCTAAACCTATTGTAGGGAAACCCGAGGGAGAAATTGGGGAATTGGTTAGTCACTTTAATGATTTAGTTAAACAATTGAAGGAAAATGAGCGGCAACGTCAAAAGCTAGTCTCCGATTTATCTCATGAATTTCGTACACCATTATCAAACCTAAATGGTTATCTCCGTGCATTACAAACTGGAGTGGTTGAGGGAAATGAAAAGCTCTACCAATCGCTATATGAGGAATCGAAACGTCTTATTCATTTGGTAGAGCAGATAGAGCAATTGAAAGAATGGGATCATGTATCAACTCAGAATTTTACAGAGAAATCCTTCGTTAATATAAAGAAACTAGTGGGTCAATCTGTTGAAATGTTTCGTTTGGCCTTGGAGCAATCAAAAGTTAAAGTGCAAACGGATGTTGAAAATAGTGATGTACTGGTCAATAGTGATGCCATAACACAAGTCATTAGTAATTTTATAGATAACGCGATTTGCTATTATGAGGGAATAGGGCCAATAACAATCAAAGGTCAAAATATTCATTCAGCGTATAAGCTGACTGTAACAGGACCTGGAAAACCAATTCCTTATGAGGAGCAAGAAAAGATATTTGAACGATTTTATCGTATTGACCATTCAAGGTCTCGTGAATTAGGTGGCTCTGGATTAGGGCTAGCCATATCAAAAGAAATCATCGAGCACCACGGTGGTACGATTGGTGTAAATACAGATGGCAACGTGCATAGTTTTTGGTTTCAATTACCTGTAAATGCGGGTATTGTGGAGTGAGATGCGTCTATGCTTTAGGCGGATGCTCCCGTTCCTAAATCAGTTGAACCCAAAATAGAGTGAGATGGTCCCAATCCTGTTATATATGTACTCAAGCACAATCTACCAAAAAAGATAAATGAACGGGTTGACATTTTACCCTATGGGGTATATTATAGGTCATGTAATTAATTTCCCACGAGCGAAATCAGTGGGAACATCAAAAAGGCATCACATAATTTTCGTTTATATAACGACTATTTTATTGCTAAAATTTATACCCGTGCAGGTATAAGTTGGATGTAAACATTTTTGATGAAAATAATACCTTGGGGGGTAATTAGATGATACAAGCAAATCATCAACTAGATGCAAAAGGCTTAGCTTGTCCAATGCCAATTGTGAAAACGAAAAAAGCAATCACCGAACTTGTTGAAGGTCAAGTGTTGGAAGTGCAAGCAACAGACAAAGGATCGAAGGCAGATTTAGCTGCCTGGGCAAGTACAGTGGGCCATCAATATTTAGGGACAGTAGAAGAGGGCGATGTACTTTATCATTATATTCGCAAAGGTTCTAATGAGCCAGAAGTGGAAAAATCATTCGAACAAACTGTTCCACTTGAGGAAATCGAATCACGTGCTGGATTAATCTTAGACGTACGTGAAGCAGCTGAATATGCTTTTGGGCATATAGAAGGTGCAAAATCGATTCCAATGGGAGAACTAGAAACACGCCTGGAGGAACTAAACAAAGAAGATGATATTTACGTAGTTTGCCGTACAGGTAAGCGCTCAAACTTAGCAGCGCAATTATTAGCAAGTAAAGGCTTTACAAAGGTTTATAACGTTCTACCAGGTATGACTGAGTGGGACGGAAAAATAACAAAAGATATTTAGGAGGAATTTTATTATGTCAAATAAGGTAGCTATTATTGCAGCAAACGGTAGTATGTTTGATGCATACAAAGTATTCAATATCGCAACAGCAGCAGCGGCTTCAGAGAAAGAGGTTGAAATCTTCTTTACGTTCGAAGGTCTTAACTTAATCCACAAGCAAGGAATGCATGCTTTAGAAATGCCAGCAGGAAAAGAACACTTCGCTGAAGGTTTTGAAAAAGCAAACGTACCTTCCATTCCACAACTTGTAGAAATGGCGCAAGAGCTTGGCGTTAAATTTATTGCTTGTCAAATGACAATGGACGTTATGGGTCTTACAAAAGAAGATTTCGTTGATGGAATCGAAGTTGGTGGAGCAGTAACATTCCTAGAATATGCAAAAGATGCAGCACCAACATTAACTTTCTAATTTGATTAAAAAACTTCATGCAGTGGGGAAATTCTCCACTGCAAAAAAATAAATATAATTATACCTAGGGGGGTAATTGTTGAGATGACGGTAAACAAATGGACAGCAGCAAATGTTGCTAGAAGAGTAATCGATAATGAAGAATTATTTATTTTAGACGTACGAAACGCAGACGCCTTTGCAGATTGGAAAATTGAAGGACACAAGTTTGAGTATTTAAATATCCCTTACTTTGAACTCTTAGATGGTGTAGAAGAGATTCTACCTAAGATTCCAACGGATAAAGAAGTATTAGTAGTTTGTGCAAAAGAAGGATCTTCAATCATGGTTGCTGAAATGCTATCAGAAGAAGGCCGTGAAGTAGCATACCTAGAAGGTGGTATGAAATCTTGGAGCAGTTACCTAGAGCCAATTAAAGTTGCTGACTTAGATAACGGTGGCGAGTTATATCAATTTGTTCGTCTAGGTAAAGGGTGTCTATCATATATGGTTATCTCTGAAGGGGAAGCGGCAATTATTGACGCAGTACGTTTCACAGATGTATTTACTAGTTTTGCAAAAGAAAAAGGTGTAGAAATCAAGCACGTATTTGATACACATTTACACGCGGACCATATTTCAGGTGGACGTCACATTGCAGATGCAACAGGTGCAACGTACTATCTACCACCAAAGGACGCAACAGAAGTAGTATTTTATTACACAGCTCTTACAGATGGCTTAAACGTGAAAATCGGTGCATCTCAAATTGATGTAAATGCACTTTACTCACCTGGCCATACCATTGGTTCAACTTCATTTGTTATTGATAATAAATTTCTATTAACAGGTGATATCTTATTTATTAATTCTATCGGTCGTCCAGACTTAGCAGGACTTGCAGAAGATTGGGTAGGAGATTTACGAGAAACGTTATATACGCGTTACCGTGAATTAGCAGAAGACCTAGTCGTTCTACCTGCACACTTCATGATCATTGATGAGTTAAATGAAGATGGTACAGTAGCAAGACGACTTGGTGATCTTTTCAAAGAAAACCATGGTCTGAACATTGAAGACGAGGCTGAATTCCGTAGCACTGTTACGGATAATTTACCACCACAACCAAATGCGTACGAGCAAATTCGTCAAGTAAACATGGGTAAAATCACTCCAGATCATGACGAACAAACGGAAATGGAAATTGGTCCTAACCGCTGTGCGGTTAGATAATAGATTTCATATTAGAAATAACGTAACAAATAGTGGATAGAAAACTGTGCGGTAATTCCCTTAAGAAAATAGTGTTAGAATACCGCTTCGGCAGAATACTCCGCTTTCCGCGGGCGGCTGGTGAGCCTCCTCGTGCTATCTTCTTTAGGGGTCTCACCGATGCCTATCCTCCCGCAGGAGTCTCCGTGTATTTCCTTCGCTAGAATATAATGATTAATTATGACGGCACTTAAAACCAATATAAAAAACTACTCGTTATTTTGAATTAGGAAACCTAAACTAGCGCAGGCAGAATACGGAGACTCCTGCGGGAATAGCACGTGTCCGAAGACCCCGCAGAGGCGAACTTTCCTCGAGGAGGCTGAGGCCGGGCCCGCGGAAAGCGGAGTATTCTGCCGGAGCGGTATATTAATACTACCCTCATTAACTGACAGTGGTTACCACACAGTTTCTATCAAGTATGTAAATATCAATCATAGAGTATACAGCCAAAACAAAAAGGAGCGTTCAGCATGAACATTACAAAAACATTAGATGCAAAAGGACTAGCATGTCCAATGCCAATCGTTAAAACTAAAAAATCAATGGACACGATTAATTCTGGTGAAGTATTAGAGGTACTTGTTACCGACAAAGGCGCAATAAATGATATCCCAGCATGGGCGAAATCAGGCGGCCATACCGTACTAGAACAAAAAACAGAAGACGATGTTCTATACTTCTATATTCAAAAAGCATAAGGAAAACTAAATAGCGAGTAGCATTATCTACTCGCTTTTCTAACTTTAGAAAGAAGGTCTATTAATGGATTTATCATTTATCATCGTCATATTTGCAATAGGATTTATTGGTTCCTATTTATCCGGAATGTTAGGTGTCGGTGGATCGATTATTAAATATCCAATGCTATTATATATTCCACCTCTATTTGGTCTAGTAGCCTTTTCTGCCCATGAAGTATCGGGAATAAGTGCTGTACAAGTACTGTTTGCTTCCATTGCTGGAGTATGGGCTTATCGTAAAGGTGGATACCTAAACAGACAACTTATTATTTATATGGGTGGAGCAATCCTAATTGGTAGCTTAATTGGTAGTTATGGATCTAGTTTCTTATCGGAACAGGCTGTGAATGTCGTGTATGGTATTCTTGCTGTGATTGCTGCTGTTATGATGTTTGTCCCCAAAAAACAAGTGGATGATATGCCATTAATTGAAGTGACTTTTAATAAGCCACTGGCAGTAATATTAGCTTTAATAGTTGGTGTCGGATCAGGTATTGTTGGTGCAGCTGGAGGATTTTTACTTGTACCAATCATGCTAACAGTTCTTCACATACCAACCCGTATGACAATTGCAACAAGCTTAGCGGTAACCTTTATTTCCTCAGTTGGTGGGAGTGTGGGTAAACTTGTAACGGGTCAAGTTGATTATTGGCCAGCACTAATTATGATTGTAGCAAGCTTAATAGCAGCACCACTCGGAGCAAAAGCTGGTAAGAAAATGAATACAAGAATTTTACAAGTGATTTTAGCCATTATGATAGCAGGTACGGCTATTAAGATATGGTTTGATATTTTATTGTAATCCATACAGTTCTCCTGAGGTTCAAAATGCAAATCTATTATATAGCAACAACTAATTAGAAACTTTGATAAACGTAACTTGACAATATACCCAAAGGGGTATAATATGAGTGTATCTTCTTAAAATAATAGGTGGTGGGGTATGAGTACTTATCTGAGTGTAGTGATTGGTTCATTTTTATGTATAATAGTGTACAAAAGATATTTTCCTGTACGAGGTATCCCTTGTAAAAAAACCGGTCATGATAAGACAAGCACTGTTGTACTAGATATTAGGGACTATAATATTGATGTAAATCAAGAGCAAAGTGACTTACGTATTCCCTATGCCTATTTGAAACGATTCATTCAAGAAATCCCAAAGAACCACATCCATGTGATTGCAAATGATCGCCTTGAGCTTAATTTAGGGGTAAGATATTTATTAGCAAAGGGATATCAAGTTGCAAGTTATCAAATTAGCAACTGCCCGTGCAGAGATAAGGAGCGATAATAAATGGAATATGATAAATCGGTTGTCAATCGGCTAAAGCGAATTGAAGGACAGATTAAAGGCGTTTTAAGTATGATTGAGAAAAAACAAGATTGTAAAGATGTCATAACTCAGTTATCTGCTTCACGAAGTGCTATTGACCGTACCATTGGTTTGATTGTCAGTATGAATTTAGAACAATGTGTACGGGATAATATTGCAAATGGTGAAAGTACGGAGCAACTAGTGAAGGAAGCAGTAAATCTATTAGTAAAAAGTAGATAAGTTCAGCAATTCAGATGGTGAAGAAGAGTTGATGAACTTTTCTTTTTCGAAAAAATATATACCCGTATAGGTATAAAAATAATTGGAGGTAATGATTATGAAAGAAATTACAGCAAAGGAATTAGAACAAAAACTAACTGCAGGTGAAAAGTTAAATATCGTTGACGTAAGAGAAGATGTAGAAGTTGCAACAGGTATCATTCCAGGGGCAAAGCATATTCCATTAGGTCAAATCCCAGACCGACTAGACGAACTAGATAAAAATGAGCATTATTATATGGTATGTCGCTCAGGCGGTAGAAGTGGTAATGCATGTCAATTCTTAATCCAAAACGGATACAATGTTACAAACATGCTAGGCGGCATGCTGGATTGGGAAGGCGAAATGGAGTAAATTCTCCTATTAAATAAAAAGGAGTAGTTAACATGAATATGATCGAATGGATTTTATTAATTATTGTTATCGCATTTTTCGTTAATAAATTTATGCCTGTAAAAGGTATCACGAATATTAGTGTTCAAGAAGCTAAAGATAAATTCAAGGATAACCATGTACAATTTGTTGATGTCCGAACACCTGGTGAATATAATGCAAACCACCGTAAACCATTTAAAAATATTCCGCTTTCCAATCTACCTAACAAATTGGAGTCTCTAGATAAGGACAAAGAAGTCGTTGTCATTTGTCAAAGTGGAATGAGAAGTAGAAGTGCAGCAAAAATGCTAAAGAAACAAGGATTCCAAAAGATATACAATGTTAAAGGCGGCATGAGTGAGTGGTTTTAAGAAAGGAAGAAAATTATGGCAGTACAAGTAACACCTGAAGAAGTCGCTAAACGCATTCAGAACGGGGAAGAAGTAACCGTGATTGATGTTCGAGAAAGTAGTGAAGTAGCCACTGGTAAAATTCCTGGTGCGAAGCATATCCCTTTAGGTCAACTTGCAATACGAAAGAATGAATTGAATAAGGATATACGTTATATCATCACTTGCCAATCTGGTAATAGAAGTAAGGCTGCTTGTGGTATCCTAGAAGCATTAGGATATAAGGTGGAAGATATGATTGGTGGTATGAATAACTGGAACGATAAAACCGAATGAATACTGTAGCTCTAAGGAGTTGGAAAACATGTTTCACTATACGGTTGAGACGTCAAAGTCAATAGATGAAGCTATACAATCATTAGAAGCAAACCTAAAAGAAGAAAAATTCGGTGTACAGTGGCAGTTTAATGTAAAAGAAACATTGGAAAGTAAAGGTTTTGAATTAGAAAAACCATTTACCATACTAGAGGTCTGCAATCCTCTAGAAGCACAAAATGTCTTATCAGCCAATCAACTAATTGGTTATTTCTTACCTTGCAAAATTGTAGTATATGAGGATAGCAATGGAATTACAAAGATTGGGATGCCAAAGCCAAGTGCTTTAATTCAAATGGTAGAAGATGATTCCTTACAGAATGTTGCCTCAGATATAGAAGAAAGACTAATAACATGTATTAATAAGAGTAAGTAGAAACTTCAGGAAAGGGCGGACAGGAACCCGTCCTTTTCTTTTTTTAGTTAAAAGATATATCGAGAAAAGAACCATTTTGATACAATAATAACACAGTACAATGTATAAAACAGAAAATGACCTGAGGTAATGAATATGAATCCATACATAACAGTCTATACATCCACGCTTTGTCCAGTTTGTGGAATGGTAAAGCAGTTTTTGGACACCTTTGACATATCTTATAACGAAGTAAATGTAGATATGAACCCATTGGTTTTATTAAAACTCATAGGTAAGACTAGAAAATTATCCGTTCCACAAACAGAAGTAAATGGAAAGTGGATATCGGGTTTTGATCCTGAAAAACTATTGAAGGCAATAAATGAAGCTAGGGCGTAATCGTTCTGGCAATGGGGGGAGAATGGAATGATTAACTTGAGAAAAAAACCTACTATTCTTGGCGAAAAAATCATTTTGAGACCCTTTAAAATAGAAGAAGATTTTCCTAGTTTAGAAGAGTGTTTACAAGACCCAGAGATTATTAAATTAACGGGAAGTACCCCTGGCTATAATCGGGAAGAAGTGTGGGATTGGTATAATACTAGAAACGAGCAATCGGATCGTTTAGACCTTGCTATTGTTGATAAAGCAACGAACAGATTAGTAGGGGAAGTCGTGGCCAATTTATATGAAGAAAAGAAGAGTAGCATGAACTTTAGAATTTTAATCGGACCAGGAGGAAGAAATCGTGGTTTGGGAACAGAGGCTACTCAGCTAACGGTAGATTATCTTTTTACACATACTGATTTAGAACAACTGACCTTAAGTGTATTTGCATTTAATCCACGAGCGAAGACAGTTTATGAAAAAGTTGGATTTGAATTTGATAGTGTTGATGAAAATGATTTGGAATATGAAGGGGAATGGATTGATTCTATTAATATGAAGTTGACAAGGGATACTTGGAAAATAGCTAAAAGTTAGTATCAAATAACTTCAACAGTAAGTTTTACTATCAAAAAAAACATGTAATTAAATTGGAAGTATGAACTGTAATTAAAGAGGTAACCAAGAAGTAAAATATTTGACAAAAAAATCTAAATATGCTATAATTTACAAATATTTAAGTTCGGTGTAAAATAGGATTCTCCTGGCCAGGGGAATCCTATTTTTTTATTTGGAGGGTATTGATGTGAAGCAAAATGAATCCAGTATGACCGCTTTGGTTTCGGCTTTTTCTCGTGCTTATCACAGTCAGAATGATGTTCCAAAAATCTTTGATGATTATCTTGCAATAGATCTCCTTTCGCAAGAAGAGTTTTCAGAAATCAAGGTGAATATGATTAATGGTGTACCATTCTTCAACCAAGATATCGCAGAAAAGTTTAAGGACGATCCAGAAGAAATATTGAAGTGGATTACACAGGTGCAACTCTCACCCACACCGCTTTCCCGTGCAGCCTATTGTGAAAATGTCTTGCTTAATGAATTGGTGTTAGGAGTAGAGCAATATGTCATTTTAGGAGCTGGATTGGACACTTTTTGCTTTAGACATCCTGAGCTAGAGAATAAATTAGAGGTATTTGAACTGGACCATCCGACTACACAGAAATCCAAAATAGAAAGATTGAATAATGCAGGCTTAAAAATTCCAAATAATTTAAAACTCGTACCAATGGATTTCACAAGAGAGTCCATTCAAACTCTAATAAATAATGGGTTTAATGAGAACAAAAAAACGTTCTTCAGCCTTTTGGGTGTTTCGTATTATTTAACTAAAGAGGAAAATGCAAGCTTGATAAACCATATACTTGCTAATGTTCCATCGGGAAGTTCTATTGTTTTTGATTATGCAGATGAAACTCTCTTTGAAGTAAAAGGTCTGTCTAATCGAGTAGAGAATATGGTGAAAATGGCTTTAGCAAGTGGAGAACCAATGAAATCAAGTTTTGCATACAATGAACTTGAGTATATGCTAGAAAAATCAGGTTTATTAATTTTTGAACATTTATCACCAACGGTAATTGATAAGCAATATTTTAGAAATAGAACGGATTATTTATCTGCATTCGAAACCATTAACTTTATCCATGCAGTGAAGAAATAATGCTGTAATTCAGGATCCTCCTCATAATTTAATTATTTATGGAGAGGATCCTTTTTTATTTTGACGCTATTAATCTAATTATTGTACTCTAAACCAAACCATTTAGGGATTCCTTGTCATTTACAGACTTCAGTTGTGCTAAAATAAGATGAAAAGTTTTTTGAATTTTAACTAAATTTTTATCGAGGTAGGGGGCAAATTAATTGGTTTTTGATTACAAGCAATATGATGGTCTAGGCTTGGCTGAGTTAATACAAAAGAAAGAAGTAAATCCTGAAGAAGTTTTAGAAATGGCCGTACAAGAAATTGAGAAGAAGAATCCAGCTCTAAATGCGGTAATACATAAGATCTATGATTTTAAGGATAGCAGAAATTCAACCGGAATTTTTGCTGGTGTTCCAACATTAATAAAGAACATCTCTCAAGAAACAAAAGGTCATCCAATGTCTGCTGGTTCAAAAGCACTTGCTGAATATAAAGCCAATCATGATAGTGAATTCGTTCGGCAAATAAAGAACACAGGGGTATCCATTATTGGCATAACTAATGTTCCAGAATTTGCATTGATGGGAATTACGGAGCCAGCATTGTATGGGCCAACTCGTAATCCTTGGAATACGGAATACACACCTGGTGGTTCTAGTGGAGGTTCTGCGGCGGCTGTTGCTTCAGGAATGGTTCCTTTTGCTGGTGCCAATGATGGTGGTGGATCAATTCGAATTCCAGGTGCTTTTTGTGGATTATTCGGCATAAAACCAACCCGCGGTCGGACACCTGTTGGTCCTGTTAGGGGACGTGGTTGGCAGGGGGCTTCTGTTGATCATATTTTAAGTCGTACGGTTCGGGATAGTGCTGCTATGTTAGATCAATACCAATATGACCGTGCTAATGCCTTCATTGCACCAGCATTCGATGGTTCCTACTTAAGAGTAATAGAGACTCCTATTACTCGACCATTAAGAATTGCATTTACTACCCAATCTCCGTTAGGCACTTCGGTAGATGACGAATGCAAACAAGCAGTTCATAAAACAGTAAAGTTACTTGAAAGCATGGGGCATTCTGTGGAAGAAAAAGAGGCCCCAGTTGACGGCAAACGATTAGCAGAAAGTTATATGATGATGTATTTTGCTGAGGTTGGTTCAACATTACGGGAACTTGAGGGTGTAGTTGGTAGAAAAGTTACCTTCAAGGATGTGGAACCAACAACTTGGATTCTAAGATTACTAGGTAAAGCGGTGACGGCAGAAGAGTTCTTAACTAGCTTGAAATTCTGGGATGAGGTCGCCATTCAAATGGAAACCTTCCATGATGAATATGATTTATACATCACACCAACAACAGCATATCCTCCATCTAAAATAGGAGAGCTTGACCAAACAAATTTCGAGAAGGCACTAATTCGAGTCGTTGGCGGTCTAAGATTAGGAGGAGTTCTTAAAAAATCAGGATTTGTTGAAGAAGTGGCTAATAAGAGTCTGATGAGGACTCCTTTTACCCAACTTGCTAATTTAACTGGTCAACCTGCTATGACACTTCCTATACATTTGACTAAAGAAGGTCTTCCATGTGGAGTTCAAGTAATGGCAAGACGAGGAAGAGAGGACCTTTTGTTCCAACTTGCAGGTGAATTAGAAGGATCCGAGAATTGGATTAATATAAAAAACAACCCTACTTATAAATAAACGGTTGTAATTTGGTTAGTATATGGATATAATAAGAACAAATGTTCTTACATGAGGAGATGTGTAGATGAAAAGTATCTTCCAACATTCCATTAATACTAAACAAAAGATTGTCATTTATTATATAGATTCCAGTAATAATCTAACCGAGCGAATCATACGTGTGATTAAAATGAATGAGGAACAAATCGTAGCATATTGTTATTGGCGTAAAAAAATACGTACGTTTAAAATAGAAAACGTACTTTCAGCTGGTAACGTTAAGAAAAGAATGGGAGCTTAAGGTTAGCTAAGGAATAACAAATTGAATAGAAACTGTGCAATAGAAATTGATATTTGAGACCCCTATAGGGTCTCTTTTTATATGTAGTTGATATATCTTAATCTAATTATTATCTCAAGTTCTATGTACAATTATTGAAAACCTTCACAAAACACTAGTTTTTCTTTCAAACCTTGTTATGATATAAAGGCAAGGTTTACAATAACGATATAGATACAGAAAATATCGGTAGGGCAAATTGAAATTAAGATGCTACTGCATAGACTAACCAAGGGTGGAATTACGATGCAACTAAAAAAAGTACTACCAATTCTCTTTCTCATCATGTTCCTTGTTATGGTTGGATTTGGAATTATAATTCCAGTACTTCCATTCTACGCAGAGGACATGGGTGCCTCTCCTACTGAACTTGGATTATTAATGGCTGTTTATTCATTGATGCAATTCATTTTTGCTCCGATGTGGGGACGCGTTTCCGATCGTATTGGTCGAAAGCCGGTTATTATGATTGGAATATTAGGTTTATCTTTGTCTTTCTTTATGTTAGCTCTATCCACAGAGTTATGGATGTTATTTGCGGCACGAATCGTAGGTGGCATTTTATCAGCAGCGAATATGCCAACAGTGCAAGCTTATGTTGCCGATATTACATCTGAAGAAGACCGTGCAAAAGGTATGGGCATTATAGGAGCTGCAACAGGTCTTGGGTTTATTTGCGGTCCAGCAATTGGTGGAGTATTTACAAATATAAATATACATATGCCTTTTTATATATCGGGTATTGTTTCTTTCCTTACACTAATCTTGGTTGCATTGATACTACGAGAATCTCTTCATGTAAGTGGGAATAAACAAAGAAAAGAAAGGATTTCTCGAAAAGAGGTTATCGGTGGACCTTTAGCAATGTTGTATTTCCTAAACTTTTTTGTGTCACTTTCACTTGCAGGGTTAGAAGCAACGTTTGCTTATTTTGCTGCTAGGAAAGCGGAAATGGATGCTGTAACACTAGGTTATGCTTTCATGATTATGGGCCTTGCAAGTGCTATGGTTCAGGGGTCGATGGGAAGATTGACTAAGAAATACGGGGAATCATTCTTTATTCAAGCAGGGATTTCCATATCAGCCATTGGTTTTGGCTTAATGCTGTTTATTCAAGATTTTACAACAGCAGCTATTTTCTTGGCCATTTTTGGTATTGGGAATGGAGTTATCCGGCCAAGCGTCTCCTCACTATTAACTAAGAAATCTAAGTCAGGGTATGGCGTTGCAACAGGTTATTTGTCCTCATCTGATTCACTGGGGAGAATCATTGGACCGGTACTTGGAGGATATTTATATTCGATTAATATAGGCTTTCCGTATATTTCTGGTATGTTCTTGTCTGTACTTGCTTATTTGTTATTTCAAATCTATACATCAAGATCTAGTCGAACTTATCTTGGTAGAACAAGAGGAAACTGAATCATAACAGTACAATGACTAATCCCAATAGTGATAAGAGATACTATTGGGATTAATTTATTGGCTAATTCATCATGTTTAGACTAAGCCTAAATTGTATTGTACATGGTACAATACAAGAAAACTGTGTGATGTTAGGGGGAAGTTTATGTGGAACGTAACTAAAGAAGCAAGAACCAAATTTGAAAAATGCAATCTCTTGCCAATACATGAAACAGATGAAGAATGGGAAATGGTAGTAAGGGATGCCGAATTAGACGGAGAAGACCTCTCAGCACGTTTGAGAGACGAGCTGGAAGAAGTGAAGGAAGAACTGCTCCAAGTCTTGCCAAAGCGTTTCATACCCTATCTTGAAAATGGTACCCTGAATCAATTCACATTACCTAAAGAAATTCGGGAAGATTATTTAGAGTGGATCAATCAAGCTAGCCTTGAATTCGAACAAAAATTAGATGCAGCTCATGGCAATACACAATATGCCGTTACATACTTGCCTATAAACATTCAAGAGATTTTCAAGGAAAGCTTACATGATGCAACTATTGAGAGAATCGAACGAGATGGTCAGACGCTACATCTATATATCAATACGGATGGTGGCTTCACAACGAAATCCATAATACATCTACAATTTAAAAATATTATTACGGAAGAAACCAATGTACCCTTACAAACGGGTCAATGGCTGATTTATTATGAATTGCAAAAGACAGAAGAGGGTTTTGCTTTCCGTGTGCTCTTTGATGTTCCTGATGCAGAGTGGACCATTACCATGAAGGATATGGATGGGGAATATTTTTACCGTCCGAGCATGTATACTATATTGCGTGATGAGGATAAATTGGAAAAAACCTCATTAACGGAATATATCAGCCAGTTGAATTTGAACTATCGCTATTGGTTCATTATTCCAGAATTATTTTGCTCTATCAAATCATTGCATGATGGTATCGAATTAGAAGATGCTACAATAGAGTTTCGGTTAAATGAATTTATTCTCCATGTTAACAACCAAATGTTTACTTATAATCGAGACGAATATAATCCAATTGATTTCATTTACACAGATACATATGAGGATCCTTATGCGAATTCTAGGGAACTATTACCTGTGGAGGATAAAGAGGCGATAGAAAGAGCAGTCCTAGGTGATAATTTAGAATTACAAGTCCGAGCATGGAATACGATGTATGAGTATCCAATAGAATTAGCAGATAGTATTAATTTAGTGCTATCAAAGATTATACTGACAGATGAAAACGAAATGTTACTATCGGTCTTCGTAAATGCATTCAATCAAGAAGGCATTTTAAAAGAGAATATCATTAAAAAATATCAAGCACTATTAAACTAGGGGGAGAAGTCTATGATTCAGATCGGAATTATTGGCCTTGGTGCTATTGGTCAACGTTTAATTAATCGATTTACGGAGCATAAAGAAGTAAAGATTATTGCTGTATGTGACCATGTAGAGTCACTTGCGATTAAAACAGCAGAGGAAATCGGTGACGTTCAAGCTTATACCGATTATAAACAGTTATTAGAAGATGAAAAAATCGACATGGTTTATGTGGCAGTACCACCAAAGTTTCATCATACAATAGTGCTGGATGTAATTGGCTCTGGTAAACATGTTCTTTGTGAAAAGCCACTCGCGAACTCATTAGATGAAGCAGAGGAAATGCTTAAAGCTGCTCAAGAAGCTAACATCATTCACGCGATGAACTTTCCACTTAATTACGAACAAGCCGCAACTAAATTCGCAGATTTAATCAAGCAGCAATATGTTGGCAAACTGCGTAGACTAAAGCTTACGATGCAATTTCCAGAATGGCCACGTCAATGGCAAAAGAATGAATGGGTAGGTGGACGTGAGCAAGGTGGCTTTGTTCTTGAAGTAGGAGTTCATTTTATCCAACAGATATTGAAAATTTTCGGTGATATAAAGAATATTGAAACTCGTCTAGAATTACCAGAGGATCCTTCAAAATGTGAAACAGGAATTATTGGAACAGCAGAGCTGGAAGACGGAACACCAGTGTTAATTGAAGGGCTAAGTCAAATTGCAGGTAATGAATATATTGGTTTTACCGCTTACGGAACAGAAGGAGTTCTCACGCTTGATAATTGGGGAATTTTAAAAGGTGGGAAAAATGGAGAAGAGCTTCAAGATATCCCATTTACCGCTGTTCCCGAGAAAAGTTTATTGGATGAATTGGTAAAAGCTATTAAAGGAGAAGCAGCAGAGATTTATGATTTTGAAATTGGTTATAAAGCACAAGCGATACTAGAAAAGTTAAGGGAAAATTAAATATAAATGAAAAATCCTATCAGTTTTGATAGGATTTTTTAGATTGAAAATATATGTGAAATATCCAAGTAACAAGGATTAAATATACAATAATGGATAAGTTAAACAGGAGAAAAAGAAACGCCCCGAGGTGATTTATTCATGATTACGAAAAGACATTTAGTATTTAATCTAGCTATCATTTTCATTCCGTGGATGACGCTACTATTTATTGGAAAACGTAATTTTAAACGCTATTCTCTAGCAGGAATTGTTATTGTGGTATTTGAAATTATGAATCATATTTATGGTCACAAACGGAACTGGTGGAAATTTTACGATAAGAAAAAGTCGTTTTTTAAAGATGAGTTACCTTTTAGCATTGGTCCATACATGCCACTATCCATGTGGCTTCTAAAAATCTCTTACGGTAATTTTAAAAAGTTTATTATACTTAATCTAATTTCAGATGGCCTATTTGCATTTGTATTAATTGACATCTTAAAACGATTTAAAATAATAAGTCTTAATAATATCAACCACATACAATTTTTCATTTATTTACACTTTAAGGCATATTTACTTTATGGTGTTCAGAATTTGTATGAGAGATTTAGAAAAACTGCATAAACTAATACAGAGAGGGCAGTATCTATCTAGATGATAGGTGCTGCTTTTTTTCTGATTTAATAGGAATGTGTTTATTGTATAGGCGATTTTACAGAGACTGTGCGGTAACTAAGCATTTTGAATAGAGCATCATACCCGCTACGGAAATACACTCCGCTTTTACTGTCAGCACAGGGGCGACATCTGTTCGAAAGTACCTCACAGTGTCTACCTTGCCGCGGGCGGCTGGTGAGCCTCCTCAGAGCTAAAGCTCTTGCGGGGTCTCACCGAAGCCTATCCTCCCGCAGGACAAGGAACGCTACGAAAGCGATACATCGCACGCAGAAAAAGTGATTTTCTTTTTCAAGGAGTCTCCGTGTATTTCCTTCGCTAGTGTAGAGTGAATAAGGCTTATTATCATATCAATAATAAACAGAATCTAATACTACCTAGGAATAGAAGATCAAAACCAGCGTAGGCAGAATACGGAGACTCCTGCGGGAAAAGCACGTGTCCGAAGACCCCGCAGAGGCGAACTTTCCTCGAGGAGGCTGAGGCCGGGCCCGCGGAAAGCGGAGTATTCTGCCGGAGCGGTATCGTTCCGCTATACTCATTAACTATTGGTTAAATTACCGCACAGGTTCTATCTACTATTTGTTAGATAAAACTATCCAAAAAACAACAATCTTTTAGAAAACAACCTAAAGGAATCAACATAAGAAACGAAGTACCAGAATATATTATCATGATGAAGACCTTTTTTTGATTTAAATCTGCTTTCGGTGTAAAATTAGACATTAGTTATGAAATCATCTGAAAGGTAAGGTGATTATAATGAAGAACATTAAAAGTTTTATATTTGTTGTTCTCGGTTTTATTTCGTTTGGTATCGGTGTGGCTGGTGTGGTACTTCCTGTACTTCCAGGTGGACCGTTTTTCTTATTTGCAGCATTTTGTTTCGGCAAAAGTTCGAAACGAGTGGAGAACTGGTTCAAGGGTACATCGTTCTATAAAGAATATGTGGTTAGACTCCGCGAAAACAAAGGTATGACTAGAAAAGAAAAGATTCGAATTAACCTAATCGCAGATGCCTTTATCCTATTTTCAGTTTTATATATCGATATTATATTAGTGAAAGTCATGATGATTGTTTTATGTCTGATTAAGCACTATTACTTTATTAAGAAAATAAAAACAATCACACCAGAAGAAGCAAGAATCATCCGCGCATCATTAAGACAAGCGGCAAAATAAATCAAGTAACTCATAAGTTATATACTTGTGAGTTTTTTTATGACTAAAAGGTAAGAAGTGTTACCCATAATCTAAATCATATTGTTTACGGAAGCATGGAGTTGATGATAAATTAAATCTATATAAAAAATATGGATACTAATGGAGAAAAAAATGGGTATTAACGACTTAATAGTTTATATTGTCATCGGTTTTTTATGTTTAGGTGCAATTGATAAAATGATCGGCAACAGATGGGGATTAGGGAATCGTTTTACAGAAGGTTTTATGACGATGGGGTCTCTTACACTGGCAATGGTTGGGATTATATCACTTGCCCCTGTAATAGCTTCGATTCTAACACCAGTAATTGCCCCTATTTATGCATTAGTTGGTGCAGATCCTGCTTCCTTTGCGAATACTATATTGGCACTCGACATGGGAGGTTATTCATTGGCAACCGAAATGTCTCAAAGTGAAGAAGCGGAAGTCTTTTCGTGGGTCTTTTTAGGAACGATGATGGGACCAACGATTGCATTTACAATTCCAGTGGCACTTGGAATCATTAATAAAGAGGATCATCCGTACTTCGCAAAAGGAATCTTGCTTGGATTAATAACCGTTCCAATTGGTTGTTTAGTTGGAGGGCTAGTCGCTGGATTTGATATATGGATGATTATTAAAAATCTTATACCTACGATCATACTATCGATTCTAATTTCAATTGGTTTAATTAAATATACGAGTAAGATGATTACCGGTTTCTCTATTTTTGCAAAAGGAATTGAAATTATAGCAATCGTTGGTCTTGCTGCAATTTGTGTGGAAACATTTACGGATATGGTCATCATCCCTGGTATGACACCCATTGACGAAGGGATAAAGATTGTCGCGATGATAGCCGTTTTTCTTGCTGGGGCATTTCCGTTTGTATCGTTTATCTCCACCATTCTAAAGAGACCACTGAAAAAACTTGGTGGAATAGTAGGCATTAGCGATATTTCATCAGCTGGGTTAGTAGCGAGTTTGGCTCATGTTATACCAACTTTATCATTGCTTAAAGATATGGATTCTAGAGGGAAAATAATTAATGTCGCTTTTGCAGTAAGTGGTGCATTTGTTTTAGGTGGCCATTTAGGTTTTGTTGCGGGAATTAATAAAGAAATTGTGTTTGCGATGATTGTTGGGAAATTGGTTGGTGGAATTTGTGCCGTATTACTTGCAGTAATGATGACGGGAAAGGAAAAAGAAGAATCATACGATTAAATGGAATTCAATCAAAAATTTCATAATGTTGATAAGATAAGTAACTTAAATGTTTAAGTTGTCCAACTTTTGGTTACATATATAATAGCTATAAAAAAATATATCACCATTAGGAGGAAATACATTATGGGATTTATTTGGAGCCTTATTGTTGGAGGTATTCTTGGTTGGATCGGTAGCTTAATCGTTGGTAAAGATATTCCAGGTGGTGTAATTGGAAACATCATTGCAGGTATTATTGGAGCATGGATTGGTTCAGCGTTGTTAGGAGAATGGGGGCCAGAAGTAGGTGGCTATTCAATTATTCCTGCTCTTATAGGTGCTATTATCTTAATCTTTGTAATTAGTCTAATTATGAAGGCAGCGAGAAAGGCGACATAATACAGATGAATCTTCTATCCCCAACTCTTTATCAGAGTTGGGGATTTTCTTGATAATATAATATTTGTTGGAGATATTGCTCCATATTATTAGCTAGCTTAGTTGAATTTAATTCTTTTAAGATATTAATAGCATGTTCAACTTTAACAATACCTTCTTCTTTATCCCCAATTCTTAATTCATAAACACCATTGAGTTGTAATAAATGCACTCGTTCTAATAAATTGTCCTCAGAAAGTGCAAGATTTTCAAGATAAGAAATAAACTCACCTATTTCCTTTTGATAAATAAATTTCTCATGAAATCGGTTAACAGGACCAAGTAGATAAATGATGGTATTAAAAAGAACAGCAGTAATCGCATCTTTAACCTTAGTATACTCTTTAAAACGGTCACTTTTTTGGAAAGCAGTTCTGGAGAGCATGATGACCATATCAGGTTCAAGAAGCAATAGGGTCCCATTATAAAGTGCCAACTCATAGTAACCCCAAACTTCTACTCGAAATAAATAGTCGGACAATAGTCTAATATTATTTTCCTTCAATTCCTCATGTGTAAATTGAGTATCCAGAATTTGTCCTAACACCTGAATCATCATGGCATTCCAATGATAGGTTTCCACTCCAAATCGTTTCCATTTTTTAATTTCTTCGTTTTTCAACTTTTCAAGCTGTACAGTATCCCGGCTCATATATGCTGTATTTACCGATTTAAAAAAAATCTCAAGTTTACTAGGTTGATAATCATGATGAACATATAAAAACTCATCAAAACTTAGCATTAACTTTTCTAATATTCGAGTCATAAGGCCCAACGTAATATCTGAATCACCACGTTCAAACTTTGATAGAAAAGATATAGAACAGATTCCATCTGCAAGCTCTTTTAATGTTATTCCCTTTTGTTTCCTGATTTTCCGGAGTGTTACACCGTATTCCACCCTTATCAATCCTCCAAACCGAATCAATATTCCACTATATGACAATTTTAAAAAGCTACTGTAAGATACAATATACAATAAAATCAGAAAAATTAAAACGGAATACATTAGGAGGTAATAGTAATGAGAGAATTTATTATTAAAAATGGAACTATTATTGATGTGGAAAATGGAGGTTCTTTTGTAGGGGCGATTGAAGTAGCGGATAACAAGGTAAAAAGAGTTTATCAGCAAGGTGAAGAGTTACCAACTGGAGTGGAGACAGTTGATGTAGAAGGTAAATACATTATCCCAGGTCTAATCGATATGCATTGTCATATTAGTGAGAAATACGCACCTCATTTTGTTGCGTCAGGAGTAACGACTGTACGTAACACGGCTGGAAACGTTCTATTACTTAATAAATTAATCCAGAAGCCTGATTCCGCACCAACACCAAGAGTATATGCTTCAGATAGAATGATTGACGGAACTCCTGGCCAATGGGGACCAACAAGCTATGGTAACTTTGTAACAGATGAACCAGATGAGGCTAGGAAAGAGGTTCGTAGGCAAGTAGAAGTTGGGGCGAAGTTTATTAAACTATATGGTTGGATTAAAAAAGAGGTAATGGAAGCAGCAGTGGATGAAGCGAAGAAATATGACTTGGAAGTGGCAATTGATTTAATTAATTCAAAGGAAGTAACAGCATTAGAAGCAGCTAAAGCTGGTGTTAATTGGTTTGAACATGCATCTGGATTTGCACAAGAGTTATATAAAGGATGGAGTCCTCTAGTTGACCAAGCAGAGTGGAGTCATATTAACTGGGAAGAACCAGATCAAGAAGAAGTTATGGATCTTTGTAAGAGAATGCTAGATTACAATGTAAAGCTATGCCCTACAATGGTTCTATTTGATCAAGCAATGAGCTATCCAACCATCTGGTCTCCTAAGAATAAGGTGATTGAATCAATATTAAATATGAAATCTCTAATACAAGAGTGGGAAAAAAATATAGAATATATCGATGTAGTCAAAGATAGAACTGCGGTCATAAATAATTTGACAAAAGCTATTGCAAAAACATACTTTGATTTGGGTGGAACGGTGGTTGCTGGGACAGACACACCAGCATTGCTTCATATGTATCCAGGTATGGCACTTCATCGGGAGCTAGAAATATTTGTAGAGATTGGCTTTTCAGAACTAGAAGCATTACAGGCAGCAACTATAAATGCAGCAAAATCTATAAATCTTGATAATATCGGTATAATTAAAGAAGGAAGTATTGCTGACCTCGTTATCTTAAAGGAGAATCCATTAGAAAATATTACACACACACAGACTATCGACACTATCGTTAAAGGTGGAAAAGTCTATAGCCAAGAAGAAATCCTTAGCCATATTCCGAGTGAAGAGGAAGTGGACAAATCAATCGCTGAATTTATGGAAGAATGGGAAGCTGTTGGAGTGAATTAAAGAAGAGAAGTGGGAGGGACTTATCCCTCCCATTAATGTTGTGAAAGTAATTTCTCTTTTTGGTAGGTAACACCACTAGATAATTGTGCACATTCATGAAATGCAGCATGTCTACAACCTATGCAACGATTGTAGTTAATGTTAGTAAGAGCAAAGTCAATCGCTTCACCAGTATGTTCAAAAATATTGTCTTTTCCTATTTCATCATATAATCCGGATAATTTCATCTGTTCTTCTAACCTCGGCACCATGCCTGATAGAAGTACAATCCCACCGTTTTTCTTAAAGTGTTGAATGATATGGAGGAAATTTGCTTCTCCGGTAGAATCCATAAATGGGACTTTCCCCATACGAAGAATTAACACCTCTGGTTTATAATGAATACTCTCCATAACACGTTGTTCAAATAGCTGTGCGACTCCGAAGAATAACGGACCTTCAATAGTGAAGATACTAATTTGTGGGCAATGATGTGATGCACTCACTGCATTGGCATGAACTTTCTCAGACACGGTAGAATGATCTGGAAGAACCTCTTCCACAACAGAAATAGTACTCATTCGTTTAGCAAATAAAACTAATGCCAGTACTAACCCAACTAATACCGCAGTGGTAATACTAGTAAATACAGTCAACAAGAATGTCACCAGTAACACTAATGAATCTCCTGTTTTCATTTTTAATAAATGGGAGAATTGTCTTCTTTCCGCCATATTCCATGCAACAATCATTAATACCGGTGCCATACTAGCAAGTGGTATATGAGATGCGAAAGGCGCGAATGCTAGAACCGTCACCAACACGAACACACCGTGAATAACTCCTGAGAACCTTGATACCGCACCTGATTTTATATTGGTAGCTGTTCGAGCGATTGCACCTGTAGCAGGAATACCACCAAAAAATGGTGTGACTATATTAGCCAGCCCTTGGCCAAACAACTCTTTATTACTATTGTGTTTCGTTCCCGTCATTCCATCAGCAACAACCGCAGATAACAATGATTCAATCCCACCTAATGCCGCTATCGCAATGGCAGGCCCGATTAATCGGACAATTCTTTCCCAGGTAATCTCAGGAAATTGGAATTCTGGTAGATTACTAGGAATATTTCCGTAAGTAGAACCAATTGTTGCAATCTGTCCTTGGAAAAATAGTACCGCAATCATTGTTGATACGGTTAGACCAATAATTGAACCAGGAACCCTCGGAAAAACTTTCGGTGTGATTAAAATGACAATGAAACAAATAAGAGCTGTCAATACACTATAAAGACTTGTAGTATCGAGATGTAGGACAATCTCTTTCATATTGTCTAGGAACTTTTCGTGTTTCTCAATCCCAGTAAGCCCTAAGAAGTTTGCAATCTGACCACTGAAAATGATCACAGCTATCCCGGCAGTAAATCCAATTGTAACTGGTCTTGGTATGAATTTAATGAGCGAACCAATCTTGAAAAAACTCATTAAACACAAAAGAATTCCTGCCATTAATCCGGCAAGGAGTAAATCTTCATAGCCATAAGCGATTACGATTCCTAATAAAATAGGGACAAAAGCGCCTGTAGGCCCGCCAATTTGAAATTTAGACCCACCAAATACTGAAATAATAATTCCAGCAATACATGATGTATAGATCCCGTACTCCGGCTTCACTCCCGAAGCGATAGCAAAGGCCATAGCGAGTGGAATTGCAATAACCCCAACTATGACCCCTGCAATTAAGTCCTTCCTGAAGCTTTCCCATGAATAATCTTGCAAACTTCCAGACAGAAGCCCCTTCATTCTGTATCATTTCTCCTTTTAGTTTCTTTCATAAATATGAACAGGCTAACTATTTTTATCTAAATCTTTTAGCATCGAAATGGTATCGATTCGATGATTCTCAAAGATCTCACGTGCTACTTCTAATAATTTAATAATAGCGGGATCACGAAGAGAATAGATTACTAACTTACCCTCTTTGGTGCCACTTACAATATTTTTAGAGCGTAACACACTTAATTGTTGGGAGACCGCAGACCCCTCACTATTTAAGAGAGTTTGAATCTCATTAACACTCTTATCACCATGTGCCAACAACTCTAAAATCCGTATTCTAATAGGATGGGCTAAAGCCTTAAAAAAATCAGCCTTAAACTGCTGCATATCAGACCACAAACGACACACCTCCCCACAACAAATTAATATATTCAAATATTTGAATATGTATAAACTAAATATACTCCTTTCAAACCAAAATAGAAAGAAAAAGGCACCTTTGTTCTTTTAGGTGCCTGTCACTCCCCGAAATAACACTAATTTTGTCGAATGAAAAAATTAATCTTGGGAGTTGACGCCACTTTTACTTCTTCTCCATTACAGCAAAATAGTTCTCTTCATTGTCTGAGAAGTTAAATACTTTGCCCGATGGCATATTCATTATTTCGCCAACTGTAATATTCTTACTTGTTAAATTGCTGTACAATTTTTCTAGGTCCTCTGTGAAAAACATTAAAGAGGGGGTGCCAAGATTTAATTCAGGTGACATTTTAGCAACCCAACTCTTATCATGAAGAATAATGCTTGTTGCAGCATCTTTTGTTGGTGCGATTTCAATCCATCTCATTCCATCGTTCTCCTCAGCAATAACGCTGAAACCAACTTTATTTGTCCAAAAATCAACAGCTTCATCTTGATTGTTGACGTACAACATAATCTGACCAACTTTGTTTATCATAGACTTTTCACTCCTTTTTTAACACACTAACTAGAAATTCGTTATTTAGTAGAAAAAATCCTCTATTGAAATAGTTGTTATTTATTAGGTTGGCAGATATTTATTATTTTACTTAAGTAATATTAAGTAAGGATTACTTTTAGGCTAAAGAAACTATATAATTAGGAAAAAGAAAAGGTGTTGATGCAATTTTGATTACACAAGTAACTTCAAAAATGAAAATAAACAAACCTGCTAATGAGGTCTTTGAAGCATTTGTTGACCCAGCAAAAATCGGAAATTATTGGTTTTCGTCTAGTTCTGAAAGATGGGAAAAGGGAAAGAAAATTTTACTAAGGTATGATGAGTATGGTGCGGAAGGTTTTATAAATATAATAGAACTTCAAGAAAACAAACAGATAAATTTCTCATGGGGAGAACAAAACGATGAAACAGTAGTAACAATCACATTAGACGTACTCGACGAGAATAGCACCATTGTAAAAGTGAGCGAATCGGGATTTAAGGCAGAAGATCCAGATATAGTAACTAAAATGTTAGGACAAAAAGAAGGATGGATATACATGCTATCCTGCCTAAAAAGTTACTTAGAACATGATATCAAAGATTTGAGAGCATCTTTAGTTCATTAGTGTAAGGTTCTGAAGGTGCCTGTCATGTCTAACATCGACAAAATTCGGGAAGTGACAGGCACCTCAAAACAGGCACCTCAAAAAAAGAAGGGGAGAATGGGGATGGAATACAGGGAGGAAGATTGTTTCATTTGTAATAAGCATGCTGGATTTGTAGATACAGCTGGGGTTACGATCTATGAAGATGAATTTGTATACGTTGGTCATATTGATAAAAATGGGAATCCGAACTATTTAGGTCATATTATGATTGATTTGAAGAGGCATGCTCCTACTCTTGGAGACATGACAGATGATGAAGCAAAAACTTTTGGTGTTGTAATGGCTAGAGTAAGCAAAGCTCTGATGGAATCAGAAGGGGCAGAACATGTCTATTCCCTTGTATCAGGTAACTCAGTTCCTCATCTACACATGCATTTGGTAGCTCGTTACCCGAATACACCAGAAGAGTACTGGGGACCTATGGCGGTTTATGACTGGGAACATGCTCCAATGGGAAACAATGATGAGGTTATTAATCTATGTAACAGGCTAAGAGAATATTTGGAGAGTACCTAATATGGTGAATTCCATTAGTGAATTTAGTTGGGTAGGAAGCCAAGAACATTGTGTAGATACCATTAGCATACAGAACGTTAACCATATTTCAATCGGACGCTTCGGGGGAAATTCATCAGCAGGTCAATATAAAAATGAAGATGGCTGTTTGGTATGGGCTGACCAAGAACAGAATTGGGAGTTTGCTATTATCTTAGATGCACATCATTCAGCGGAAAGTGCTGAACTAGTTATAACCCAATTCTTAGCCTATAAATCCACTATCCATAATCTATTATCTAAGCCGTATAATCAGGCTTTGTTAGAAATGGAACAAACTGTATTACAACTATTTCAAGAAGAAGATTTCCTTTCTAAGTGTCGAGAAGTAAAAGGGGAGACTGCTTGTTTACTAGTGTTAAGAATAGACAAATATATTTGGTGGTTATCCATAGGGGACTGCATATCCTATATTTTTCACCCTGAACTTTCCCAACTTGGACAATATCAATTAAATCAACGACAATTCTTTGAGTGGGTTGGTCAGGTCAATACATTTGAACAGGTAGTCCCTTGCTACAGTAGTGGTGTTAGGGAACTGAGGAAGGGTTTGAACCGAATACTACTAACCACAGATGGGCTTGTGGAATGTCCGAATGAACCTTTTTTCTCTCCGAATGATATTTATCATGTCATGATGAATCATGAGCTAAATCCTGGTGTGAAGACTCTGCTTCAAACTATCCAAGAAAATAATGTTCGAGACAGTACTACCATTATAGCTTGGGATGTCGACATATCAAAGGATGTTACAAGGCCAAGTGATGAGTAAAGAAGGGAATTTCATGAAGAGATGTTACAAGTTTGCTTTTCACTTCCTCATTGTATTGATTGTATTACTAACTTTAGATGTGCTGTTAAAGCAAGAGCTAGAAATACGCACAGCACTTTCCATTGCAACAGGTATTTCTTTAGGAGTAATAATAGTTGATTGGTATACGAGTAAAAAGGCAAAGAAGTAATAAAATGAATAGAAGGAGGTTTTTATATGGAAAAACATCAAGTAGTCCAATTAGCAGGAAAGTACGGGCTCCAAGTAAAAGAAGACACTCTTATATTCAATGAGTCTGGATTAGATTTTTTAGCGGTGTTTGCAACAGATGAAAGTGGAAATGATTGGGTTCTTAGAATTCCAAGGCGAGAAGACGTGATGAAACGAACCATTGTGGAGAAGAACGTCCTAGATCTAATCAATAAACATGTAGCATTTGAAGTTCCTGTTTGGACCATTTATGAAAATGATTTGATTGCTTACAAAAAGTTAAGCGGAGTGCCAGCTGGAACCATTGACCCTGAAATACAAAACTATGTTTGGGAAATGGATTATGAGAATGTACCAGAACAGTTCCATCAAACCTTAGCTAAAACATTGGCTTCACTACATAATATTCCAGGAGAGGAAGCTCGGGAGGTTGGATTAGTAGTTCATACCGCAGAAGAAGCAAAATCTTCTATGAAAGAACGCATGGAAAAAGTGAAAGCTAAGTTTGGCGTGGCGGATGATTTGTGGTCGCGCTGGCAGACTTGGATAAATAATAAGGCCATCTGGCCACAGGCAACCGGTTTAATTCATGGTGATCTTCATGCGGGACATACGATGATAGAGGAGGACACGAATGTCACTGGATTAATAGATTGGACAGAGGCAAAAGTGACCGATGTATCGCATGACTTTGTCTTTCACTTCCAAGCCTTTGGGGAAGAAGCTCTGGATAAATTAATCCATTATTATCGAGAAGCAGGTGGCATATATTGGGACGGAATGAAAGAGCATATTATGGAATCCATTTCAGCATACCCAGTTGCAATTGCTGAATTTGCCATCATTTCTGGTCTAGAAGAATATGAAGAAATGGCCAAGAATTTATTGGGAAATAACCCTCAATAACTTTTAAATTTAACAAGCCTACTCCAAAATTATTGGGTAGGCTTTTTAGATACATGTTGGTTTGGAAAATGAATCCATCACTATTTATCTTTATTTAGTTGACTCGAAATGAATAGATAAATTCCAATCCCGCCAAAGGATATTACTGAACTTAAAATTAACTGAGTTTCTAGATTTAAGGTTGTTTTACTAAGTAGATATTCCGGTAAAGTTAATAAGGTTACAATAGCGATGAGAATACCTGTCTTTGTCCAAATGGAAATGGCCAGAACAAAGAGTAATGTTATTGCTGCAACAATCATGGAACCTGTTTCCCCGAATTGGATAACAGGGGTTCTAATAGATTCATTCAGAAAATACATTCCGATAAATAACCCAAGAGGTATCATGCCAATTAAATATAAGATCACTAGTTGAACAGTATTTGAAAAATTATTACTTGATATATACTTGAAGGCAATGAAAGTCAAAAAAGTAAAGATCAATGTTATTGCTAAATGACCGACAATTTCCAATAATGAATAGGACAAGTTACCGGCAAGAACATCCCTAAAAATAGTGAAAGAAAATGCCCCGAATATAATGATTAATATGTATTTAAACCATGTCCTAAAATCTATTGCCATTTCATCGGCAACTGTCTCCATGTAATCCTTCGGTGATTTCCCAATTATTTTTTCAATTGGTTTTCCATGTTGTTCCGCCTCAACTAAATGACTTTCAAGTTCTTCTACGATTTCATCAATTTCTTCTGATTTTTTCCCGCTTGAAAACAGATATACACGAAGATCCTCTAAAAAACGCTTACTTTTGTTTGAAAGTTCATATTGCATTTGTTCATCCCCCTTTAATTTTCTTCTACTTCATTACTCAATACACGGTTAACATTGGTCTGTAGATGGTCCCATTGCAACTTAAATTTATTCAATTCTTCCTCCCCCTTTTTAGTAAGGGAGTAATATTTTCTTCTTGGTCCTGCTGTTGATTTTTTTAATGTTGAGGTTACTAGCTCTTCTTTTTGCATTCGCATAAGCAATGGATAGATCGTACCTTCACTGAAAGAATGAAATCCATAGCTTTCCAGTTTCTCTGTAAGCTCATAGCCATAAACTTCTTTATTCTTGATGATAGCTAAAATACAACCATCGAGAATACCTTTTAACATTTGTGTCGTTGACAAATTATCACCTCTTCACTACCTTGCATTGCAAGGGTTAGGTACAAAGAAAATACCTTGTATTGCAAGGTATAGAAATAAGATAACATGTAATACCTTGTAATGCAAGGGTATTTTCCCTTTTCTCTTTGCCACGTTTCTATCTTTACATTCGATTATAGTACTAGAAAGGTGGCAGAATTCAATGAACTCCGGATCATCTATGAAAGCATTCCTGAACAAAAATGATTAAAAATAAGGAAATAAGGGTACAAGTTTACTAGATTCAAAATATAAACAGAAAAGGGAGAGATAGGTATGACAGCATCACACACAGAACAACAGGCAACAACATCTACTATGGTTAATCAGTTAGTGGCAAATCTAGGTGTCTTACATGTAAAACTTCATCAGTATCATTGGTATGTACAAGGTCCACAATTCTTTACCCTTCATGAAAAGTTTGAAGAATTATATAATGAAGCAAATCTGAAATTTGACGAATTCGCAGAGCGTTTAATAGCAAAAGGAGAAAAACCATATTCTACCTTAGCAGAATACCTAGAGCATTCGTTAATTGATGAAGAACCATACTATAACAAGATTCCAGCAGAACAAATGGTTGAAAATCTAGTAAATGATTACCGCACCATTCGTGATGTCACGGTAAAATCGATAGAACTAGCAACCCAAGAAGAAGATCCTGTAACAGAAGATATGTTAATCAACTATAAAAATTACCTAGACCAAACCATCTGGATGCTACAAGCATTTCTAGGTTAATTAATGAGTGCCTGTCACTTCCCGAATATTGTCGACGGTCGACAAATATCGGGAAGTGACAGGCACCACTTTATGGTAATATTTAGGTAAGCAAATTATGGGGGATATAGATATGCAATTAATAGATATACTCAAAAAGAAAAACATGGTCATAAAAGAAATACCTAAGTGGGGTACGTATTATCGGGGAAAGTGGAAAGAGACATTTGCCAAGCATCTTAGTCGGGATGAACAGAAGAGTATCTATCTTACGGACCATGAAGGATTTAGTGGCTATTTATGGCATCTATTTAGCTATAACAAAACGGAGTACCTAGAAGGAAACGATGCTGAAGAAGCATTTAATAGGATTGCGAAAGATAATTGCATTATTTTTTACCAACATTCAGATGAGGTAATAAGCCTAATGAATGCAAAAAAGCTAACCAGTGATGATGTAAAAGAAGAGATGGATATCTATGTGATTGATAAAGAATTTAATTGGACTTATGTTGTAACACATGAAACTGGTTATTGCGGTCCTTATTTTTGTAGTACTGAACATCTATAAGCAACATCTTTGATAAAAACTACCTCGTTTGAAACAATATATATAGCGAACAAGGAAGGGAGTAATCAAGATGAACGTATTTCTAATCGGAGCAAATGGTCAGGTAGGAAAACATATTGTGAAATTCCTTCAAGAAAGTGAACAGTATGAGTTAACAGCAATGGTGAGAAGTAAGGAACAGGCAGAATCCCTTAATCAAATCGGTGTAAATGCGGTTGTTGCTAATTTAGAGGGTAGTGTGGATAAGATTTCCGAAGCTATGAAAGGGTCAGATGCAGTCATTTTCTCAGCGGGATCTGGCGGGAAAACGGGTCCAGACAAAACATTACTTGTTGACTTAGATGGAGCGGTAAAATCCATGGAAGCAGCTGAGAAGGTTGGCGCAAATCGTTTTGTCATGGTTAGTGCATTTAAAGCGTACGACCGTGAATCTTGGAAAGAAAGTCCAATCAAACCATATATGATTGCCAAACACTATGCAGATCGTATGCTAGTGGAAAGTAACTTAAACTATACAATTTTTGGACCAGGGCTATTACTAAATGAACCCGGTACGGGAAAAATTGCTGTTGGAGAAACCTTTGAAAAAACCTCTATACCACGTGAAGACGTAGCGAGAACAGTTGTTGCTTCATTAGATGAGGAGAAGACGTATAAGAAAACAATTGGTTTGATGTCCGGAGAGACTCCAGTTGAAGATGCTTTAAAGAAAATACAGTAATATATTACTTTGTTTACTCAAGCGAACAGCCTCTTAGAAAAGGATGTTCGCTTTTTTACATTTCATTATTCGAATAGTTAAAAAACACATTACCAAAACGTACATTCGTGATATCATCTATTTAACTAGTTATTTATTAAGTAAAGGTGGATCTTTTACTATGGACATGAAACAACGCAGGATCTGGAATGATAACCACAAGAACCTAAAAGAGATTATCTTAAATACGGAAAAACATGAACAGGCAATCCAATTATTTCTATCACAGCACTCGTTATTATACTCATCTCCACTAAACCAAACAAAACAAGTGACATTGGAAGATGCTTTAATACGGGATTTAGATGAAGCGACCTTTAGACAATACCCAGTTAAAAACCCGGATACAAAGAATTCTATTGCATGGCATTTATGGCATATTGCTCGGGTAGAGGATATGACGATGAATATTTTGGTGGCTGATGAGCAACAGGTTTTAGAAAGTTCCAATTGGCAAGAAAAGTTGAATATTCCATATGTACATTCGGGAAATGACATGAGCGAGGAAGATATTACTTTTTTGAGCTCAAAAATAAATCTTGAACAATTATTAGATTACAGAACAACAGTTGGTAAACAAACACAAAGAATCATTTCTTCATTAAATCCAGGACAATTTCAAATGAAAGTGGAAGCTAGTCGAATCAAACGATTATTCGATGAAAATGCAGTTATGCAGCAATCTAAATGGCTTGCTGAATACTGGAGCAAAAAAACAATTGCTGGATTAGTCTTGATGCCAGCAACAAGACATAATTTCTTGCACTTGAACAAATGTGTACGAATTAAAGGAAGACTGCTAAATAAAAGAAGTCCTTGCAGGTAATTTATTAGCGTGTTTTGAGCATAAAGAAAACACGCTTTCTATATTCCGATATTTAATACCTCAAAACTAATCAGTATACCCAAAGAGCATATAGTGCCAATTATTCCAATAAGCACCAATAATTAATTGACAACTTCATACGTATTATGTAATATATAAATTACATAATGACACATATATATTACATTAAGGAGTATACTATGTTACCTTTGAAGGTGAAGCGATGAAAAACAATGTCAGAACTTCAAGATTAAATCTATCCATGACTCAGGAACAGTTAGCCGTTAGGGTTGGTGTGACTAGACAGACAATCGGACTTATAGAGAAGGGTGAATACAACCCGAGTTTACAACTTTGTATATCCATCGCAAAAGTTCTAAATAAAACATTAAATGATTTATTCTGGGAGGTATAGTAGAAATGAAATCATGGATAACATTTTTAATTCCAAATGATGAATATAAGGAGAAAAGAATACTGTACTTACTAGCAGAAGGGGGAATATTACTCTTTCTTTCCCTAATTGTGATGGTGATTTGGAATCAATACTTTCTTATGAACACTAATACTGCATTATTAATCTTGGTTACAATTTTTCTCTTCTATGTAACGGCAAGGTATACATTATCTGGTATTGAGTATACAGATGTTGCAACGGAAAGCTCCTATAAAAAAGAGTTAAAACACATTCGTACTAAAACGATTAGTTTTGTCCTAATATTTATCGTACTATTTTTATTCATTTCTGGTGTACCCGCTAATAAAACTGAATGGGTCGAAATTGGTGGCTTATTAATAAGCGTTGGATTCCTTTGGTATCTCACTAGCTTTATTTCATTAAAGCGGTCGTATAAAAAGAATAAGGAATTGCTATAAGCTGCCTTATGGTTACAAATGGTGGAAATGAAAACCTAGCTCATAATATGGACTAGGTTTTTTTGTGAAGAAAAGAGCACAGCTAGATTAAGTTGGGGCTTAAATTCCTGAATATTTTTACTAGAATGATATACTAGTAGTATAGAAGTAAAAATTTATAGGGGGCAATCAACATGTACACCAATGTAACCTTATTGAATTTCGATGGGGCATACAGAAGACAAAGTTTTTACTTGAACAAGAAATATAAATGGATTGATTTTGAATCTATCCCGAATATTAGTCGTTTCTGTGAAAAAGAGAACTTAAAGTACCTCACAGAAAAAATCACGGAAAAAGAACTAAGTGGAATCTATTATTTAGGAAGTGGAAATTACCATTATATGTCTTATATCCTCCAAACCCAAATAGACAAGCCATATACCCTGGTTCTATTTGACCATCATACTGACACAATTCCAAGTCCAAGTGACGAACTTATTTCTTGTGGGTCTTGGGTATTGGAATCTATCCAACAACTTCCCATGCTGAAGAAAGTATTTATTATTGGTGTGAGCGAAGAAGGAATACAACACATACCTGCATCCATTCATGACAGAGTGGAACTTTACACGAAAAACTCACTACAATCAAATCCAACTACCATTACAAAATCTATATTAAAAAACATACCAACCGATTCAGTATACATAAGCATGGATAAAGATGTTCTAGATAAAAAAGAAGCCGTTACAGGATGGGATCACGGAACAATACAGCTACAACAAATGTTAAAAATAGTTAAGGCACTTATTCAGTCAAAAAAAGTTATTAGCCTTGATGTGTGTGGAGAGTATCCTGTAGATTCAACAAATGATTACTTAAAAGAGACAAAAGAAGCAGTATCAAAGAATAATAGAGCAAATAAGTTAATATTGGATACTACTAGTAAGTGGATAAGTAAAAAAGGCAATACATCTGATCTGTTACATGCATAATGATACTGAATTATTTCCTGTGGATTGTGGTAATTCTAGAGAGTGTTTATCACTCCCCAAACCGGGGAGTGATAGATACAGAAAAAACCATTAGTTACTTAATAATTCAATAAGGTAGTGTAATTTATCTAAAGTGGTTAGGTTTTGGTTACATTTATGACTGTCTGCGCAAATGTAATTTCCGCGATTTGTATACGTTTCTTTTCCCGTTTTCACATTAGCCATAAATAATCCAACATCTTCATATCGATTGCATATCGAACATATACCTTTTATGCTCTTCATAAAAGTTCCTTGGAAACCTATCAACTTCCCGTTGTGTTCCGTTACTAGAAACTTCCTTTCCGAGCGAATATCATACCAACCTATATAAGATATATCTCTAAAGTCAATTGTATTAAGATCCGGACCTTTGAACTTTTTTACTTTCGGAAATAGTTTAGAAAGCGCTTTTTCTGATGTGCTTCTAAAAGGAATAACATAGGTTTTTAATTCCGTTAAAAAAGAATCTACCTGGTTTTGCTCTTCTATATTTACAATTCTGGATAACAACATCTGTTGATTTTCATTTAAGTTAGGCAATATAGAAAATATCTTATCCATTGCAATCAACTTTACGGTATTTATAACTTCTTCATCCTTTGAAGTTAAACGAGCATGAACAATATTGGACAGTTGGTACTTAATAAAGTTGTATTGATCATGTCTAAGGAATGGAATATTTTCCAAAACGATATTGATTTTCTTTGTCATTTCTATCAGCTCCTCATTTTTTTATAGCAAATGATTAAAGCCAATTATCAGAAATGAGACTAGGCGAGTAGATAATTTACCTCATACAAAGTATCGCCTTTCTAATAAATTGGCTTTGCATGAGCTCCTACAATTATTGGCTGATATGTAAATAATCCCGCCATTTCTATCACCTCCAAGCAAGCCTAACAGAATTATACAAGGATTTGTGATACCTGTCACTCCTTAAAATGCTACTTGTGAAAGTGCACCTTTGTTATGTTATAAATTGATTATTGTTGTTATAATAATTGCAGTTTCATTAAGGAGAGTACTTATGAGGAAAATAGTGGTGATAATTGAACTAATTCGGAGGATGGATAGATGTTAAGCAAACAAAATAATACTTACTTTAGGAGAAACAAAAAACGAATCATGGTATACCTTGCAATAATATTCATCGTATTTACAGCAAGTAAAACTTATATTGACACCAATATATTTCGGATAAATAAAGTTCAGCTTGATACGGATAAAATCCCATTGGGCACAGAAATTTCTATTATGCAAATTAGTGATGTACATAATAAAGTATTTGGTAACCAGAATGAAAAATTAATTGAAGCGGTTAATCGAAACACTGCCGATATTATTGTTTTGACTGGAGACTTAGTAGATAGGAAGACTTCGAATTATTCCAATGTATTCTCATTGGTTGAGAAACTTGTAGAAATTAATCGACACATTTATTTTGTAACTGGAAACCATGAGTGGGAGAACAAATATACAGAAGAGATATTAGAGGGTCTTTCAAAAAGAGGTGTAACCATCCTAAATAATAAAAACACTCAAATCACGATTGGAACTACTACTATAAATCTAGTCGGGATTGATAATCAATCAACTAACCATGAGAATATTAATCTAGCATTTGACGGTGTGAGCCATGAATTCTATACAGTACTACTTTCCCATTCCCCTACTGTTGTGGAAGAATACCAGGATATTCAGGCTAACTTAATATTGAGTGGGCATACACATGGTGGACAAGTGAGAGTACCACTAATTGGGGCTCTAATCGCTCCTGACCAAGGATTTTTCCCTGAATTGGATAAAGGGATATTTGAAATTAGCAGCAAAAGGTATCTATATATAGATAGTGGCTTGGGGACTAGTGTGTTACCAATTAGATTCTGGAATCAGAGTCAAATTAGTTTGGTTAACGTTGTTGGTACAAACGGAAAGTAACATAAAAAATTTAGAAAAAGCTGTAGCAAAGGCATGTATTATTCTAGCCCTTGCAACAGCTTTTTTTATGTAGTAGTACTTCTTATTCGGCTAGCCCTAGCCCCTTCTAAGCCCTAAGACCTAGCACAAAATATAGCTTAGGCTCATTATCCAGAGTTAATTTCTTCGGTAAGATTAAGTCAAGATCAAGAAAGGAGGCAATTACATGAGAAAGTTTATGTTGTTTATAGGAGGACTAATTGCCCTACTAGTATTACTTGCAAATCTAGGGCCAATGGTTTTACTAGGTCTAAGCATCTGGCTACTTTACATCGTCTTTAAGAAGTTCGTAAAGAGTGATTCTGCTGCAGGGAAAATTGGTTGGGTCATTCTAGGATTATTTATATTAGGCATTGCGTTATCAAACATCTATGCAGTTCTAGGAATCGCAGCTGCATTTGCACTGTTCTGGATAATGAAAAACTGGAAAAAGGAAAAGCGTGAAACCGTAATTCCTACTGATGACAATGATCCATTTACTAACTTTGAACGCCAGTGGGCGGAATTGAATAATTAGGCATTGTATTAATGGAGATATTGGTCTGAGTGGTGCGGGGCTGCTCCCGGTGCTGGCAACCATGTGCCCGTTTGGCGAGAGTATGTGCCCAAGTGTAGCGAGTATGCTCCCGGTGCTGGCAACTATGTGCTCGTTTGGCGAGAGTATGTGCCCAAGGGAAGCAAGGATGCTCCCGATGCAGGCAACCATGTGCCCGTTTGGCGAGAGTATGTGCCCAAGTGTAGCGAGTATGCTCCCGGTGCTGGCAACCATATGCCCGGTATGAGAGAGTATGTGCCCAAGTGTAGCGAGTATGCTCCTGGTGCTGGTAACCATGTGCCCGGTATGAGGGAGAATGTGCCCAAGTGTAGCGAGTATGCTCCCGGTGCAGGCAGCCATGTGCCCGGTATGAGGGAGAATGTGCCCAAGTATAGCGAGTATGCTCCCGATGCAGGCAACCATGCACCCGTCCCACGAGAGTATGTGCCCAAGTGTAGCGAAGATGTACCCAAGCCGAGCAACCATGTGCCCAAACCCAGCAACCATGCACCCACTCCACCACAAGCTCAAAAAGCTAAATAAAACAAAAACAATAAAAAGGAGAGAACACAAATGACAAACGTATTCACACGTATTAAAGATTCAATCGAAGCGGATTTACATGATTTACTAGACAAGAAAGAACAGAAGAACCCAGTTGGTGCATTAAATCAATACTTACGCCAAGCGGAACAAGAAGTAGAGAAGGTTCGCAAATTAATTGAGCGCCAATACAAGTTGAAGGATGAGTTTTCTAAAGAATATTTAAGAGCAGCGGAAATGGCTGAGAAGCGTCAAAAGCAAGCTGCTATTGCAGAAAAAGCTGGAGAAGAGCAAATGCATGCTTTTGCTCAAAAGGAACATGATGAGTATCAAGCACGTGCTGAAAGAATGAAAGCTTCTCGTCAGGAATCAATTGAGCAATTAGAAGAATTAGAACAGAAGTATGAAGAGATGAAACATCGTATTAAAGATATGCGACTTCGTCGGATGGAATTGATGGGACGTGAGAATGTCCTTCATGCTAACCATCAAATTAATCGTGTGATGGATGAAGTATCGGATAAGCCTTTCTCCAAGTTTGCTGAGATGGAGCGTTATATTGACAACTTAGAATATAAGGTAAATAGTGCATACTATAAGAGCACATTTGATAGCAAAATCGCTAAATTAGAAAAGGAATTGGCAGAAAAAGAAAAAGCCAATTAATTGAAATGCGAAATATTACCTAAAAATGGTATACTCATGACACAGGCCCAAGAAATTGGGCCTGAATGAGTTCTTATAAATGGGGGGGATTCCTGCTATGTTCAATAAACTAAAAACAGATACACTCAACTGGATTATGATCGTAGGAGTAATCCTTCTTATTTTCGAAGTTATATTTCATTTTGGTGGAGCAATAATTCCAGCAATATTTTCTGCCATATTTGCATATATCGGGTGGAAAAATTTCCAACAACTATGGGGAAAAGTGTTGTTTTGGATTTTCTTGGTATTTTTTATCTTTTCCATCTTAAATCTTTGGGCAGTTCGCTTTCTAATCGTTGTAGTCATTGTTCTATGGCTAAAGGATTACTCGGAGTCTAAGAAAACTAAAGACCTAGAGCCAATTCTGCCTAGTAATATAATAAATGCTGAAAAGCTAATTAAATTGAAACCACTATTTGAAAACAAATTGTTCGAGGATGCACAGACAGAAGATATGGCCTATCAATGGCGAGATGTAAATATTCACGGTGCAATTGGGGATCGAATAATAGATTTAAGTAACACGGTACTACCAAATGACACGGCCATAATTTCTATTCGCCATTTAGTAGGAAATATCGAGATTTATGTCCCTTATGATGTGGAAGTTAGTATTCATCATAGCTCTGTATTTGGCAGAGCACATATCTTTGATGAAAAAGATATGAATTTAATCAATAAATCACTATTATACCAAACGGAAAATTATGATACGACTTATCCAAGAGTGAAAATCATAACCTCTGTATTCTCCGGTGATATCGAGGTGAAGCGGATATGATGACAGTTCTTCGCCATATGATGATTGGAATGATGTATAGTTTAGTTTTAGTCATTTTATCTGTTGGGTTAACCTTCTTCTTACATGAGGAATTTACTTGGTCCATGCTTTGGGAAATGAAAGTTGGAGATATTTCCTTTCTCATCACAGTTCTAGCTATAGCAACTATCTCTGGTGCGATTTTAGGAATTTCAATCGGTTGGTATTGGAAACAACGGATAGGGTACTTAGATAAACAATTAGATAGATTAACAAAAGGTCAGAGTATCGATACAGATCATTTTTCCTATAAAGAATTAAATAATCTAGAACAAAAAATGATACAGATACAGGAAAAAATTAATAAACAAGCCGAGCATTTCCAGAGTCTCGCGACAAAGCGGGCCGAAGAGAGGGAGCAAAGCTTACAAGATATCGTTGTTCAGGAGCGGAATCGATTAGCAAGGGAACTACATGATTCTGTTAGTCAGGAATTATTTGCTGCTTCAATGATGATGTCTGCTATCAATGAGACGTCAAAAGAGATGGATGTAACCGTAAAAAAACAACTTGGACTAGTTGAAAATATGATTCAACAATCCCAACTTGAAATGCGAGCATTATTACTCCATTTACGTCCAGTAGCACTGAAAGGAAAGTCGCTCTTTGAAGGTGTGGAAGAATTACTAGAAGAACTTAAACAGAAGGTCCCTATGGAAATCTCATGGAAGGTTGAAGATCTTAAAGTTGATAAAGGTGTTGAGGATCAATTGTTCCGAATCTTGCAAGAATCAGTGTCCAATACGCTCCGTCACGCGAAGGCAACAGCTCTTCATGTTACTCTAATAAAACGTGATGATATCGCTATCTTGAGGGTAAAGGATAATGGAATAGGATTTGATATCCATACAGCAAAAACCGGATCATACGGTTTACAGAATATGGAGGAACGTGCACTGGAAGTTGGCGGTACCATGAAGATTGTTTCGTTACCAAATCAAGGTACTCAAATAGAAGTGAAAGTCCCCATTTTACGAAAGGAAGGTGAAGAAGCGTGATAAGAGTATTGTTCGCAGATGATCATGAGATGGTACGGATTGGTGTAACAGCTTATTTATCGGCACAGCCAGATATCGAGGTAATAGCTGAGGCGAGTGATGGTGCCCCAGCTGTGAGCCTTGCCTTAGAACTTAAGCCAGATATTATTCTAATGGATCTAGTGATGAAAGAAATGGACGGCATTGAAGCAACAAAACAGATTATAGAACAATGGCCCGAAGCAAAGATCATTATCGTAACCAGTTTCCTTGATGATGAAAAAGTGTACCCCGCATTGGAAGCAGGCGCGACAAGCTATATGTTAAAAACCTCGAAAGCTATGGAGATAGCTAAAGCCATTCGGTCTACCTATGCTGGTGAATCTGTCCTAGAACCAGAGGTAACGGGGAAAATTATGACTAAAATGCGTGAAAAGCCTGTTGTTCATCTTCATGATCAATTGACGGAACGTGAAAAGGAGATTCTTCTTTTAGTTGCTCAAGGTAAGACTAATCAAGAGATTGCCGATGAATTATTTATTGCACTTAAGACAGTGAAGGTGCATGTAAGTAATATATTAGGAAAGCTTGAAGTGCAGGACCGGACGCAAGCTGTGATTTATGCTTTTAAGCATGACTTGGTGGAATAAGGTGACAATCCTCATTCACATGGGGATTGCCTCTATTCATTCTTCAGATAAAAAATCTCTTACCCTCTCAACATAAGGTTCTCTTTTATACGTATGATACAACTGACTCGACAACTTTACCGGGTCACCAAAGAAGTATCGCTCATACTGCACTTCTCGTGTTCCAAAAGCACTCATGGTTAACTCCCATGCTAACCGAAATAGTTTTACCCGTGAATTGCCATCATCTGCTTTTGATTGTAAGTAATGTTCCAGATCTTCTCTCAACTCCGATTGAAATGTTTTTTCGGTTGGTATTGTCATGATTCCACTACCACTTATCTGTTGGATGATTTCACTAAATCTAGCATATACCTTTGGGAAAATAGTACTCGCTACCTGTAATGTCTTCAGGTCTGGTCGCATAATTCCCCACTCATCCAACTTTGCTTCCACTTCAGCCTTGATGACCAACGCTTTTAATGTCTCCAAAGCAATGATAATTTCCGAGGTCTTCTCCTGTACATGAAGATACTCACCGATATTAATGGAATCGATTATAGCTTGAACTAACCCTAGTACAAACTCTGTTTTTACAATTTGTCTGGATATTGCTTGGTGTATGGAAAAGGGCAGGAAAGAGCTTTTAGTTGCAAATGTATTGGAAACAAGTAAATTATCATAATAAAAAACACGTTCCCATGGTACAAGTACGTCATCAAATATCACAATGCTATCCATTTCTTCATATCGAGAACTTAATGGATAGTTAAAGGTGGAGTCGCCACCAACAAACGATTCTCTACAGATAAATTTTAAACCCTTTTGGTTACTTGGTATGGAAAATGCAAATCCATTTGCTTTATCTTGAATGCCACCAGCTGAAAATACAATGATCTCATCCGTGATTCCACCTCGAGTTGCTAGTAGACGCGCACCTCTTACGATGATTCCTTCTTCAGTTTTATTTATAACTTTGGCAGCGATTGGCTCCTCATCCATATCTTCTAAGTAGAATTGTGCTCGATTTACTTGTGGATTGACAAAGGAATGGGTAAGGGACAAGTCATTCTCCCTAGCGTATTCATAGAAAGCAACCAATCGTTCAGGAAAGCAGTTGTCTTTATCCTCTAAATATGGTGCGGAGGAAGCGAGTGCCATAATGACAGTATTCATATAGTCGGGACTTCTCCCCATCATTCCATTACTCGAAAGTGCCCATTGTTGAGTCATGGTTCTTCTTTTCACCAAATCTTCTTTCGTTTTAGGTTGTAGATAGGACATTCCTACCCGCTCTTTCGACAATGGTGATGTGTAGGTCATGATATCGATTAATGATGGATCGTACTGCATATCAAATAATTTGGCTTGGCTCTTCATAACCCCTTTAAACGCAGCATGCTCACTGATTTTTTCTTGTACAGGTTTACCATCTACCCATACATTTGAATGTAAGTTATCAATTCGTTCTAAATATTTTTCTCCAGTAATGGCGGGCATATGCTCACTCCTTGAAATTAGGATAATGCCTAATAAATAAGATTTCGTGATATATATTTTATTAGAAGTATAAGCAGGTCGTTACAAGATGAAAAAAGAAATTGGTAATGAATAGAATTCTTCCTGAATGTGTACAAAACAGGTAAACTAGTTATAGGAGATTACATGATAATGGAGGTAAGTTATGCCAAGAGGGTTAAGTAAAATAGATTTTACATTTTTTCTCAATCAAACAGTAACTGAAATTGTAGAAATTAACCGCAAACCAACAGGGATAATCTTTGAAAATGCAAATTTAATAATAGAGTGCCCATTTCGTTTAAGAGATTCTGCTGGAATCGTAATGGGTCTTTCAGATTATCAGTATGCACAAGATATGTTTTCTTACAGAACCGTTGAGAAAGTTCTAATTGGAAGGTCTATTAAGAATATCCGCTTATATGAGGATGTGGCAGATTTAGTTATGGAATTTGATGGGGATATCATGCTTGAGCTTTTTCATGATAGTAATTATTTTGAGGGATGGCAGTTACATGGTACCAATGGATTCTACATAAACTCACTTCCTGGAGGAGCATATACATACACGGATTGAGCTTGTACATTCTAAGACTAATTTAGGAGATGGTTTAATGGCAACATATTACCTAGCAATAACTTACGATGTATGTGAACATCAGAACCTGTACCAAGATATGAACGAATACCCAATAAAGTCAACTGATAATCTTATGGAAAAAGTGAAGGAATTAGCCAAACAAGATATTGCACCTATCGTCAAAGTGTATGAATCAGATTCTAATAAATTCACTCATCTTGAACTATATAAAGAATATAAATTCAAAGAGTATGAGTGTAATTGTGAGAATGGAGGAGGAACTTAATCATGCTACTAAACGAAGATTTACAATACTTGAAACGGATTGATTTAAAACAAGAAAATATTTCTTCTTATGATCGTTTTCCACTAAATCTACCAGTAATTAAGAATTTCCAGCAAATTGTATTCCATCCTAATGTGACGTATATAGTTGGGGAGAATGGAATGGGAAAATCTACGCTACTAGAAGCAATTGCAATCGGGCTTGGTTTCAATCCAGAAGGTGGTACGCTGAATTTCAATTTCTCTAGTTATGATTCGCATTCGGATCTGCATGAATATATCCGATTAGCAAAAGGACCATATCGTCCAAAGGATAGTTTTTTCTTTCGAGCAGAATCTTATTATAATTTGGCAACCAATATTGAGGAGTTAGATCGAGAAGGTTTTGGTGGTAGGATTGTTGATTCATTTGGTGGGACCTCTCTTCACGAGCTTTCTCATGGGGAGTCATTTTTTGCAACATTTATCCACCGATTTAGTGAAGAGGGTTTGTACATATTGGATGAACCGGAAGCTGCATTATCACCCTTGAGGCAAATGTCGATGCTAGCTAGGATTCATGAACTAGCAAATGCGGGGTCACAATTTATTATTTCAACTCATTCTCCAATTATTATGGCCTATCCAAATGCCAAAATTATTGAACTAACAGAAGAAGGATTACAAGAAAAGAGATTGGAAGATACAGGTCATTATAAGATTATGAAGCAATTTTTTGAAAATCGAGACCGAATGCTACATCATCTGTTAGATGATAGAAATGAAGACTAGGGGAGATAATGTTTTATGAAAAAAGCAATTATACTAGATGCTTACACCTTGAACCCAGGCGATCTTAACTGGGGACCATTAACTGAACTAGCAAATTTCACTATCTACGAACGGACATCCTTTTCAACAAACGACATCCAATTAATCATCGAACGATCAAAGGAAGCAGAAATAATCTTAACAAACAAAACACCCATAACCAAAGAAGTTATTAAAGAACTACCTAAGCTAAAGTACATCGGTGTACTGGCAACAGGATATGATGTCGTGGATATCCACGCTGCAAACGAGCGAAATATAGTCGTGACGAACATTCCGGCTTATGGGACTAATACAGTAGCTCAAATGACTTTTTCCTTACTTCTAGAGCTGACAAATCATGTTGGGCTTCATCATCAAGCTGTAAAACAAGGTGAGTGGACCAGTAATCAGGATTGGTGTTTCTTTAGAAAACCATTATTGGAACTAACAGGAAAAACACTTGGGATAATTGGTTATGGTCGGATTGGACAAGCCACAAGTAAAATAGCTCAAGCGTTTGGAATGAATGTAATTGCATCGAAACGAACTCCAAATAAGGATCAAGAATCAAACCAAGTGAAGTTCGCCTCTTTAGATGAACTATATGCTAAATCAGATGTCATATCTTTACACTGTCCACTTACGGAAGAAAATAAAGGGATGATTAATAAGGATTCCATCCAAAAGATGAAAGATGGTGTTCTGATAATTAACACAGCAAGAGGGGCTTTAATTCAAGAAGCTGATTTAGCTGAGGCACTAAACAACGGAAAAGTCGGGGGAGCTGCTGTGGATGTTGTATCGTCGGAACCAATAAGGGAAAATAACCCATTATTACATGCAGAAAACTGTATCATCACACCACATATTGCATGGGCCACTGAAGAAGCAAGACAACGCTTATTAGATATCGCAGTAGATAATGTAAAATCATTCCTTACAGGAAATCCTATCAATAAGGTAAATTGATTATCCCTGTAGCTAGAACAATGCCCAGGTTTAACTCCTGGGCATTGTTCTCGTTTTGCATTAGCTCTTCATCTTCTTCAGTTGGTCTTCTGTAATATCTCCAATGATAGGTAACTTAAATAATTTCCCTTGATAAGCCTGTATCATCAATACAATCCATAAAGCTAATGAAAGTGGTGCTAATAACATGGTGAGTGCCCATCCTAAGAAAGGGATAAAGCCCAGTACGATATTAAGAACAAATAATGCAGCAAAAACGATGATGGATTGTAAAGCATGGAATCGCACAAAGTGGCTTTCTTTCTCAATAAGTAAGAAAATTATTCCGGTAACAAATCCAACCACATAGCAAAGTAGGCCAGCAACATTTTCTTCTAAACCGGATGATGTTTTGTTCTTTTCTTGCGTTTCTTCCCCATTCATTTCTGAGTGCTCATTGTTTTCATTTTGTGAATCAGTCAATACTTTTCCCTCCTAATCTCATTATTTAGGGACTGAACTTTTGTCCCATTATGAAGTAAGTATTAGTGCCCATGGTATAACCATATGTGGGCAATAATAGAAAAATACTACATTTATTTATTCCTTAGATTACAGTTTTTCTCAAAAGGCTGTTTTCTAAAAGATTGTTGTTTTTCTGGATAGTTTAAACTAGTAACTAGTAAATAGAAAATGCGCGGTAACTACTCCTAAAATATATGAGTATAGTGGTATGCCACCGCTCCGGCAGAATACTCCGCTTTCCGCGGGCCCGGCCTCAGCCTCCTCGAGGAAAGTTCACCTCTCTAGGGGTCTTCGGACACGTGCTATTCCCGCAGGAGTCTCCGTATTCTGCCTGCGCTGGTTTAGTATTCTAATTATTGTTAATTATTGATCATGTTTTGGATTTATGTGGTTCTATTGCCCTTAATCACTTATTACTAGCGAAGGAAATACACGGAGACTCCTGCGGGAGGAAAGGCATCGGTGAGACCCGCGGGGAGCTTTAGCTCTGAGGAGGCTCACCAGCCGCCCGCGGCAAGGTAGACACTGCGAGGGTCTTTTCGAGCAGATGTCGCCCCTGTGCTGGCAGTAAAAGCGGAGTGTATTTCCGTAGCGGGTATGTTGCTCCCAAATTAGATTATTAGCCGCGCAGTTTCTATCAACTGCAACAAACTGTAAGAAAACAGCCTTCTAGAAAAAGAACTTCTACCAATAAAGTTGCATACTAAAACCCGCTAAACAAGTTAATACATTTCTCTTTATGATCAATGTCCTCTCCATCATTTTTTAAGCCTACCAGATATCTTTATGATGGAAGTTATAGGAAATTACGTTGTCCTTCAAACTTTAAAAGGAAAAATCCGGTAAAATGAAAACTTTTTGGCTGCTTTTTCGTATAGAATAGAGATAGATTAATTAACTTAATTTTGGAGGCAGCTATTGATGAAAGAAATAAAACTAGAAAACTCGTTATCTCCAATGTTTCCTAAAATGCGTAGGGTTTCAGAGTTGATAGGGAATATTATTGGGCTTATCGTTATTGGGATATTCTTTTGGTTACAACATTACTTTGAATGGCCAATGTGGGTTTATTGGATTTTGGTTGGCTTAGTTATATTGAGTGTTATTGGAATAATTTGGTCCATTTTTGAACCTACATATTTATATCGAAGTTGGAGTTACCAGTATGATGATGAATATCTCCAATTAAGCTATGGGATTTTTAATAGAGAGTGGGTTACGGTACCAATGACGAAGATTCAATCTGTTACCACTAGTCAGGGTCCAATAATGAGACGATACCATGTCCGTTCCATTAAGGTAGAGACAGTTGGATCTTCTCATGTGATTCCCGCTCTAGAAGAAAATGTCGCACTCGCACTAAGAGAAAAGATAGCAGAGCTAGCGAAACTGAAGGAAGTGGATGAATAATGCGATTTCATCCGTTGACTATTGCTTTTCGAATCTATCAATTAGTGAAGAGTAATTTTTTCTTTGCAATTTTATTATTTGTATTTAATAGGGAGTCAGAGTTCTGGCTTGTGAAGTATGGTAGGTATGTATTTTTACTTTATATACTCCTACGCTTAATTTACATTATTACCGCATGGTTTGTAGAGAAGTATGAATGGAAGGACCGAGTGTTTCATATTCATAAAGGGATTTTTGTGAAACAATCTAGCACCATACCGTTCTCAAGAATTCAGAATGTGACAAGGAAGACAACGGTCTTTCACAAAGTGTTTGGTCTAACCTCCTTAACATTTGAAACTGCAATGGATGGGGTAGAAGATGCTATACATTATGAAGTGATTACCAAAAAACATGCTCAAGATTTAATTGATTTAGTTAAAGCAAAGCAAGATAGTCATACTTCAAATGAAAGTCAGTATGAAAATGAATTACAAGCCCAGCCTGAAGAAGAGGATTCCATTTCCGAAACAGACCGAACAATTCATTTTACTCCAGAACGTAAAGACTTGTGGAAGGCAAGTTTTACATCATTAAGCTTTCTAGCCATCATTCCTATTGGTGCAGGATTGTTAGATTATGCAGAACCTCTAATAGAGGATATCGATCGGTTCGAAGGAATGTTTCAACTGTTGCTGAGTAGTTCATGGTTGATTGGTATTCTGATTGCATTTCTGGTCATCGTGGCGGTAACGTTTGGAGTTGCTAGAACATTTATCCGTTACGGAAAATATGAAATATCTTCGGATGATACCCATATTTACATTGATAGAGGAGTTTTAAATGAAAGCTACTTTGCGATTGAAAAGAATAAGATTCAAGGATTGGAAATGGAACAGACTTTTTTAAAACGTTTATTTGGGTTAGCAGAAGTAAAACTGATTAGTTCAGCCAAGCCGAATATAGAGGATGGTTCCTTAAATGTAAACTCATTATATCCATTTTTACCAGTAGAAAAGGCTTATCAGTTAATAGAAGAATTATTACCAATCTATCAGATAAATAGTAGATTAGAACGGTTACCACGTATCGCTTTATGGCTTAGATTATTGCGACCAAGTTGGTTCTTTGTTATTGCAACAATTGTATTATTTTTTATTAAGCCTGATTTTCTACACATTACTTGGTGGGTGTGGAGTCTAATACTATTATGTATCATCTTACTAAACAGGGTGCTAGATTATATTCATACAAGGTATGTTGTAACAGATGATCAGATCCAATGGTGGCATGGAGGTTTGACCAGTCGTATGTTTATTACGAAAAGGAAAAATGTAGTAGAAATGAGTTATTCTCAGTCGAGATTGCAAAGTCATTTTAATGTTGCATCTGTGTCAACGATAAATCGTTCTACTCCCATACACGTTGAGATTATTCAAGACATTCCACTAGGCTTTGCCATGGGGATTATAGAGTGGTATTTCAAGCGGAGAGAAGATGTGGAAATAGAAAATAGAAGTAGATAAAACAGGAGGAACATAAATGGGCTCCAGTGTGGTTTTTCGGTGGTTCAATAGGAACAATTAAATATTTACAATTATACCTAAGGGGGAAATATATGCTGTTATTACTTTCTTTATTTGTAACGGTTTTTGGTTTAATTGCTTCGATAAAACCAGAATTCATTTGGCAACTAACCGAAAGTTGGAAGTCCAATGATGCCACCGAGCCTTCTGATTTTTATATTTTTTCCACACGCTTTGGTGGAGTATGTTGCACTTTGGCTGGAATTGGTGGGCTGGTTGTATTCTTTTTTTTGGAATAAATTTATACTAGGTAAGGTGAGATGGACATTGAAGAGTACTGTAATTAGAAGACCTAGAAAAAAGGACATTATAAAAATCCAAGAATTATTCCGATTGGTAGTAACAGATACGTTTCAGAAGGAAGGCATAGCGGAGCTACTCGATGATATAGAAGAAGAGATACAAACGAAGATTACCTATCTAAATCAAGATATAGGAACTGGTGGTACAGATAGATATTTCCTTATTGCAGAAGTTGATGAGAAAATTATCGGAACAATAGAATTTGGTCCTGCAAGTGACTTGATTAAAAAATGGACTAATGATGCATTCCGGAGCCTATATGAAGTAGGTACGGTGTTCGTTCATCCAAGTTATCAAAGTAAGGGAATAGGTAACCAATTATTAAATGAGATATATGTTGCTCTCCAGAATCGGGGAGCCCAAGAATTTTGTTTAGACTCCGGTTACAAACGATCCCAAACAATCTGGCGTAAAAAGTTTGGGGAACCAGATTATGTAATAACGGATTTATGGGGAGACGGTGCACACCATATGATTTGGAGGGTTACATTGTTATAGAGGGTGATGATTCTCCACAGGCGTGTATTAAAGATTAATAGATTATGTTAAACCGGTGAACTAATTGGATAGGGGGAAGTATGTTGAATTGCAACCATGCATTAGTCTTTGGTGGGACAGGTATGCTTCTTGAAGCTACTGGTTGGATTGCAGAACATGTCAATCATACGGTTGTTTTTGGTAGAAATAGACAACGATTAGAGCGTTTGAGCAATCAATATGGAGAACATGGTCTTAAAGTACAGGAACTAGATTATTCTAGTACAGATTCTTTAAAGCAACAGATTATACATGCATATGAGGAGAATGGTGAGATTGACCTTGTAGTTGCATGGATTCATAGTACTGCCCCAGATGCTATCCCGACTATCAAAGGGCAAATAGCAGCGCTTCAAAGGCACCATCATTGGACATTGGTACTGGTGAAGGGAAGTAGTAGCCATTTGAATAGTATTACAACTATTGAGCAGGATATTCCAGTTAATTGTACAGTAAAAGAAGTGCAATTAGGTTTTATCTATAATGGAGGGACTTCTAGATGGTTAAACCATCATGAGATATCAGAGGGTGTTATTGCAGGAATACAAAGCAAGAAGAGAAAAATAGTTGTGGGTACACTGGAACCTTGGGAAAAGAGACCGTAAAGGGAGGGGAGAGAAAAAGTGAAGTTTAGATTAGCTGAAACAAAGGACATGGATCAACTCATTAAAATGAGATGGGATTTTACAAATGAATACGATGAAAGTAAATCAAATGAATCCTATGAAGACTTCAGAGAAGAATGCCAAGTTTTTTTAGAAAATGCGATTAGTGGTTCGGATTGGTACATTTGGGTTGCAGAAGAGAACGATAGAATTGTATCCCATATATACATAGAGCTGGTTCAGAAGGTGCCTCGTCCTGGTAGAGTGACACGTCCTTTTGCTTACATGACGAATGTATATACTGTTCCAGATTATAGAAGTAAGGGAGTTGGGAGTAAGTTATTACGTTCGATTAATAGTTGGATTAAGGAACGTAAATATGAGTTTGTAATCGTGTGGCCTAGTGATGAAGCGATAGACTATTATAAGAGAAATGGATACGTCCATAGTACAGAGCCAATGGAATATTTTCCTTCGTAATCATGCATACATAACGTGGAAAGATTTTATAGATAGGAGGTTATAACATGTTTATTGTGAATGTGGAAGGTGCAATTTATCGTGATGATAAATGGCTATTAATCCAACGAAGTGAAAAAGAGGAACATGCAGGTGGAGGGCTTTCTCTTGTTGGCGGGAAATGTGAACTAGAGGGTAATTCTAGGGATATATTGGAAAGAACGTTACATAGGGAAATAGATGAAGAAGTAGGAATAGAGGTATCCATTCTTAAGTATGTCAATAGTTCTTCCTTTATATCGGATTCTGGTTTGAATGTTATTGATATAGTATTTCTATGTCAACATAAATCAGGAGAACCTTTTGCTAAAAGTAGGGAAGAAGTGGATGATGTAATATGGATGACGACATCGGAAATCTTAGCACATGGTGAATTACCTGACTTTCTAAAGGAAAATGTTAAACTGGCTGATAAGTTAGTAAAAGAGATTAAGTGAATAGATTAATTATAACTATAAAAGTGAGGGACAGAAAATGGAGCGAAAAATCCAGATATTATCTACCGAAGGCCTGTCAATGGAATATTCAATTATAGGAAAAGGAGAACCCATATTAGTAATGCACGGTGGTCACTCCAATTGTTTGGAGGAATTTGGATATGAAGCTTTAGTAGAAAGTGGTTATTCCATTATCACCCCATCAAGACCTGGTTATGGTGGGACATCTAAGGAAATTGGAGAGAGTCTCAATACAGCTTGTGATTATTACGTGAGATTAATAGATTATCTGAAAATAAATAAGGTCCATTTACTTGGAATTTCTGCAGGCGGTCCCAGTGCAATCTTTTTCGCTTCCAAATATCCAGAAAGAGTTCGTACACTTACATTACAATCAGCAGTAACAAAAACATGGCTAACAAAGAAAGATAAAGAATATAAAGCTGCAAGGATATTATTTCATCCGAGAGTAGAAAATTTTACATGGGGTTTAATTTCCTCCATAAACAATGTCTTCCCAAAGTTTATCTTTAAGCAAATGTTCTCTTCGTTTAGTAGCCTATCATACGCTAATGCTAAAGAAAAAATATTACAAGATGATGTGGAAGCTGTGCGGAAAATGAATAATCGCCAACGATCCGGTTATGGATTTATGATAGATTTGATACAAGTAAATGATATTACAATAGAAGATTTAAAGGGAATCAAATGTCCAACACTTATTATGCATAGTAAACATGATAGTTCTGTTCCAATAGAGCATCCCAATTTTGCACATAAAAATATTCCTACGTCAGAACTTTGTATTCTTAACTCGTGGGGCCATTTAATTTGGCTCGGAAAATCTTCTCATGAAATAAATAGTAGGCTATGTGAATTCCTTCAAGTAAATAAGTTGTCCACACAAAATAACTGACAACCACTTCTGACTTCTGTTTCATACAACCATATTAAAAATCCCCACCATATGTGGAGATTTTTAATATCACCTATAAACACTTTCACAGGTGTTTGCCTGTGGTTCATAATAGCAATGTTGTTTATACTGTCCTGCAAATGGTTGATCGTACCATGTAGGTGGGCATGGACCGTACGGATTAAAATACCAAAGTGAATACTTAGAGGGATGCTCTCTCCAATAATCTAAGTTTTGTTTAGCCAATCTCTTTTCTACACTCCTTGCCCGATTATAAAATACATTACCTTTTTGTACTGCTTCAAACGAATAATTACCACCCTGAACTTGGTAGATGACATCCGGTATTGTCCTGACATCAACAAAGTCCAGGCAATCTGCTACTGCTCGATTGACAATGACATTGCCAACCATAAGCATTCCTAGTTTTCCTTCGCCTTCAGCTTCAGCCCTCATCATCCTTGCCATTAACGCAATATCACTGTCTGTATATTTTACTCGCACCAATTTTATCACCTCTATAAGAAGTGTATGTAAAAAAGGGCAAAAAGGTTTCATAGGACAACTACTTTACCTTAGTACACTTGGAAATATCTTGTATAAGTATTTGGAATATTATGCTAACATAGTTGTGAGAGATCACGAATTGAAATGGGGAGTACTTTGGCACATAAGTTAGCAGGTGGAGTTGTAGTCATCCAGGATGGGAAGGTCTTATTAGTTAAGGACGATAGCGGTTGGAGTTTGCCAAAAGGAGGAACCGAGTCAGGTGAAACCTTCCATGTAACAGCAGCAAGGGAAGGGTTAGAGGAAACGGGATTTAACATTAATGTCAAAGAGGTCGCTTTCATTTCCGAATACACCTCAAGAGAATATGGACAATATTTACATGTTTATTATTGGGGAGAAATTATAGCGGAGAATAAACAGGAACTTGATGAAGAAATTGTCGATACTCGGTTTGTTGCAATAGATGAGATACGGGACTATTTATCTTTTCGACCATGGGTAATTCCTTTAGAAAATTGGCTGAAGGATAGAAATCTAAGGTATTACTGTTTTGATTTGGATCAAGTTAGTGTAGAGGTATAGGAAAACTAAGTTATTGGAGATAGAATGAATGGGTTTGTATTGGTTTATGCTTATTTTCTGTGTTGCTGTTGTGTTGTTAGTTGCTATTGTTATCCCTTGGATTCTGATTGCATTATTACTTGAAACAATTCGTGATAGAAAAAAGAACGTAATTCGGATAAAAAAGACAAAAGAAGATTATAAAGCCATGATGAAGTTTGTAGGTGCAATGCTAGCTGCTATTTTAATTGCAATTTTTCTAGGAAATGCAGGAGTACCATATATAAAAGACTTTCCATATGTTTTGGAGGGCGATTATTTATTTGAAGAAGGGACCATTAATCATGTCCGAGATGTCGGAAAGGATAATAAAAATGAGATAGAAGTAGATGGAGGATTATACTATTCTACGAAAATAAAACCAAGGCATCTGGGAAGAAACATTACGTTTGAATACTTACCACATACCAAAATAATCGTTTCATATGAATTGGATAATAATTAGATTGTGTGCCACCATTTGCTTGATTAATAGAAACTGATTTCTCGTGGTATTTCCTGTCAAAAATAAGGAGTTCTAACTTATGATCAGAAAAGCAGTAGGTGCGATTGTTTTCCAAATGGATAAATTATTAGTCGTACATAAAATCAAAATGAATACAAAAAAAGGTAAACAACCCATTAATGGCGAATGGGATTTTATAAAAGGTGGCGTGGAAGAAGAAGATAAGGATGTACAGCATGCTATATTAAGAGAATTAAAGGAAGAAACCGGTTCGGGAGATTTTAGGATAGTGAAACAATTAGACGATAAAATCTGCTTTAATTTCCCTGCTACAGTCCAGGAACAAATTGGTTATAGTAGTCAAGAAACAACGATGTTCCTGGTAGAGTTTATCGGTGATATAGAGTTACTACAGCCGAACGATAATGAGATTAGTGAGGTTGCATTTATAGATCTAGATAAAGTGAATGAAGTATTAACACATCAGGATACGTTGGATTATTTTTTGAGAAATGAAAAAGAGTTTAAGTTTAACTAAGGCTGTTTTGCAAAGCTTGTAGATAATAATAGAACCAGTCAAGTTAATTAAAAACAAATAATTAAAGGTAGGAATTTGAAATGATTCTTCGTAACGGTGTTACTGGATTTAATAGGCCAAACGATATTAGCGTAGATGGAGTTTTCTTTAAAAAAATCTGCTACTCTGTCATTCATAATCATGGTGGGGAAATTATTTCTTTTAACGAACCAGAATATGCACGAAATTATTATCAAGTCAAAATCACGATGAATGGTGATGACTTATATATTTTATTAAATGGTACATATCCATTTCTTACATTTGCATCATCTATTGAGGATGTTACTGCTATTAGGTTTGTAACACATGATAAACTTGCAGCTGAATTCAATCCTTATTACCGGATTTTACTCCCGGAAGAACTAGACAATCTGTTAGTGATAAAAGAACAAAGCGGAAGAATATCGATAGAAATTGAAAATGAATTAAATGATGCCGAACTCACTAACATAAAATATTGGAAACCGAGAAGAATTGGGGACGTTGTTTTTAATTCTTGGGATTAACTAATTGTAAATAGAAAAGGGGGAAGTACCATGTGGTGGGCAATTCTTATTATCATGATTGCATATCTTCCAATGTTCTATAGAATTCATAAACGACTTGATTATCTAGAAAATGAAGTTAAAAGATTAAAAGGCGAAGATGGTCCGTATTAATTGGTAGTGTAAAAAGTTCTATGAAAAGCCCATAAAAATAAAATACCCACACTTTTGATGGTGGAAATCTTACCGCCATCGCTCTTGACAAACACGACAATGGTTTACGGGTGTGGTGTCAAGGGCGAA
>NZ_LT855405.1 GCF_900184735.1 Paucisalibacillus globulus | reverse complement strand
CGGTAGGTGACTACCGTACCGGTTCGATTCCGGTCCTCGGCACCATATGCGCCCGTAGCTCAATTGGATAGAGCGTTTGACTACGGATCAAGAGGTTAGGGGTTCGACTCCTCTCGGGCGCGCCATAATAACGGGAAGTAGCTCAGCTTGGTAGAGCACATGGTTTGGGACCATGGGGTCGCAGGTTCGAATCCTGTCTTCCCGACCAGTATTTTATAACGGGGCCTTAGCTCAGCTGGGAGAGCGCCTGCCTTGCACGCAGGAGGTCAGCGGTTCGATCCCGCTAGGCTCCATATTATTATATATTCGGAGGTATACCCAAGTCTGGCTGAAGGGATCGGTCTTGAAAACCGACAGGCGGGTCAAACCGCGCGGGGGTTCGAATCCCTCTACCTCCTCCATACATATAATAATTGGCTCGGTAGCTCAGTCGGTAGAGCAACGAGCATTACTTCCACCGAATAATCTGCGAGTAACCCCGAAGAATAAACATCTTCGAATATGCTTGTAGATGCAGGGGTCAGCACATGGCCTGAGATATTTGTTTTCTAATAGATATATTTTTGTATGGCTCGGTAGCTCAGTCGGTAGAGCAACGAGCATTACTTCCACCGAATAATCTGCGAGTAACCCCGAAGAATAAACATCTTCGAATATGCTTGTAGATGCAGGGGTCAGCACATGGCCTGGATATTTGTATTCTTATAATTATATTCTTGTATGGCTCGGTAGCTCAGTCGGTAGAGCAACGAGCATTACTTCCACCGAATAATCTGCGAGTAACCCCGAAGAATAAACATCTTCGAATATGCTTGTAGATGCAGGGGTCAGCACATGGCCTGGATAATTGTATTCTTATAATTATATTCTTGTATGGCTCGGTAGCTCAGTCGGTAGAGCAACGGACTGAAAATCCGTGTGTCGGCGGTTCGATTCCGTCCCGAGCCACCACTATATTTTGCGGGTGTAGTTTAATGGTAAAACTCCAGCCACGAGCGGTACTTCCACCGAATAAGCTACGAGTTGCCCTGAGAAATAAACTTCTTCGAATTAACTAGCAGACGCAGGGGGCATGTACTTGAGTGATTAAAATAATATATCAAATCTATATCTTATGCGGGTGTAGTTTAATGGTAAAACTCCAGCCTTCCAAGCTGATGTCGTGGGTTCGATTCCCATCACCCGCTCCATAATATTGTGGGCCTGTAGCTCAGCTGGTTAGAGCGCACGCCTGATAAGCGTGAGGTCGGTGGTTCGAGTCCACTCAGGCCCATTACATAGATAGAACTCTTTAAACTCATACAAATTCCATACCATTGTATGTTGATATATTTTCTGATTTGCGCCCTTAGCTCAGCAGGATAGAGCAACAGCCTTCTAAGCTGTGGGTCAGAGGTTCGAATCCTCTAGGGCGCGTTACTCCAAGAAAGATTAAAATTAGGTAAACCTAATTTTAATCTTTTTTTTATTTTTCTAACTAAATCTATACACTGTTTAGCTGTTACATTATATATCGAAAAATCTTGCTAAAAAGAGGCATTTCTGACTCCAAAATCATGCTTTTAACGAATATAGAAGTGAATCTTACATGTTCAGTGTAATAACAATAATAACTTCACAAATTTTAGACATGACACTCTTAACAATGGACCCTTTATGATAAAATAAAACTATCTGAATTTTAATAATACTCAAAAGGGGGGAAGTACATACATGCAGGAACCTATTCAAACAATAACTCTTCCACAAAAAAAGAAAAGAAACTGGAAGAAAATAAGCTTAATAGTTGTTGGGAGTTTCATATTACTCTGTGTTATTGCTTTATTTCTTGTAAATGCATACATAAATAAGTCACTTCCGCAAATAGAAGGAACGATTCAAATACCCGGATTACAAGAAGAAGTTGTGGTGACGACTGATGAACATGGGGTTCCTCATATTTATGCATCCAATGACCATGATTTATATATGGCTCAAGGGTATATGCAAGCGCAAAACCGGATGTTTCAAATGGAATTATCCAGGAGACAAGCATCGGGGACGTTGAGTGAAGTGGTTGGGGAAGCAGTTGTTGACCAGGATAAGTATTTCCGGACTCTTGGTTTACGACGGGCTGCAGAGAAGTCATATGATATTTATACAGAGGAAAGTAAACAGGTGTTGCAATGGTTTGCTGATGGGGTGAATGCCTACATAGATGAAGCAACAGAATCGAATTCGTTACCAATTGAATTTTTATTAATGGGAAGTAAGCCATCTGAGTGGACGCCGATTGACTCGCTAACGATTGGGAAGTTCATGGCATTTGACCTTGGTGGACACTGGGAAAGACAGGCATTTAATTATTATGTATTGAATGAATTTGATGAAGAAAAGGCATATGAGTTGTTTCCAGTATATCCAGAAGAAAGACCGACCATTATTCATGATGAAGAAGTGGTCGATGTTGTAGCTAGTTTTGAAAAAGCGGTAATTCCGCATGCTTTTAATGGGAGTAATAACTGGGTTGTGAGCGGGGAGAAAACAGAGTCAAGGTTACCACTACTCGCTGATGATCCACATTTAGGATTAGCAACACCGTCTATTTGGATGCAAATGCATCTGCAAACGGATGACTTGAATGTGAGTGGAGTAATTTTTGCTGGTGTTCCTGGTATTATCCTTGGCCATAATGACAAGGTTGCCTGGGGTGTAACCAATACTGGCCCGGATGTACAACAGCTATATTTAGAAAAAAGAAACCCGGATAATCCACAGGAGTTCCTATTTGATGATAAATGGGAAGAAGCGACGATTATTGATGAGCCCATTCATGTGAAGGATGGGGAGACGATTGACTATCAAGTAGTGGAAACGAGACATGGTCCGGTTGTATCGGAATTTGCGGAGGAAAGTGGGCAAGATACGGTGTTGTCATTACGGTGGCCAGCATTAGATGCAACGACAGAACTGGAAGCTATTCTAGAAATTAATCGTGCATCTAATTGGGAGGAGTTTGAGAAAGGATTAGAAAAATTCCTGGTCCCAGCGCAGAATTTTGTTTTTGCATCCGTTGATGGCACCATTGCCTATAAAGCCAATGGTAAAATACCGATTTATGACAATAGTGAGGATGCGTTATTACCACTTCCCGGCTGGGACTCTACGTATGTACTTAACGACTATATCCCATTTGATGAATTACCAACCGTAGTAAATCCTGAGAAAGGGTTTATTGCAACCGCTAATAATAAAGTGGTCGGTGATAATTATCCGTATCACATCAGTAATGTTTGGGCTCAGCCTTATCGTTATGAGAGGATTGCGGAGGTACTCGAGTCAAATGATTCCTTGTCTGCCGGGGATATGATGGACCTGCAGATGGATCAAACCAATTTACAAGCTAGGGAATTTGTACCGATTTTCTTAGAGGTACTGGAGCAGTCGAATTTAAGTCAAACGGAAGCAGTGGCAGTATCTCTATTAGAGGATTGGAATTATGTTGATGAAGTGAACATCGCACAACCACTTATCTTTCATCATTGGATGGATGAGATTGAGGCAATCTTATATCAGGAACTTCCTGATGGTGTGATGGATTTATTTAATAGCCGAGGACAGACGACAGATGAACTACTTCGACATGCGATAAGTGGTGATGGTTCTATTTGGGTTGAGGATAATGGAGGCATAGAAAGTGTGCTTCACCTCGCCTTACAGAATACGTTAAATAAACTTACCCTAGAGTATGGCGATGATATGTATACTTGGGAGTGGGGAGATTATCACCAAGTAGCATTCCCACACCCATTATCAGCGGTGCATCCCGTATTAGCGTACTTTTTTAACAATGAAGATTCGATGCCGGTAGGGGGAAGTTCTGTAACCCCGATGGCTGCAGCTTATGATACTGGTACTGGCGAGGTTGACCATGGTGCATCCTGGCGATTTGTGATTGATATGAATGATCCAAGTACAGGTTACCACATTGTCGGGCCGGGGCAAGAAGGACATTTTAAGAGTGATTGGTATCATAATCAGATAGATGATTGGGTAGAGGGAACCTATCATGAAACGAGTCTAAATGCAGATAAAGGGAAAACACTTTACTTGGTTCCATAAATAGGACAGAAAGACTCTTGCTGACATCGCTTACAAAAACTTATTGAAATAGACAAAATACTATGGTACGATATAGACAACATTGAATATGATCACATGTGACTGATACGATCAGGCATGGGGTAACCGGAGAATAGTTTATACTATTCTTAGTTCCTCATGCTCTTTTTGTTTTCTAGTTTTTAAAGTAAAGAAACACAAACTGGGAAACACTACTAACTAATTAATAATAACAACTTTGTTAGACCATACAAGGAGGAATTATATATGTTTAAAAAGCTTTTTAATAAATCAAACGATACTAGTGAATTACAAGTGTATGCACCACTTACAGGTAAGTTGGTAGCAATCGAAGAGGTACCAGATCCTGTTTTTGGTGAAAAGATGATGGGGGAAGGAGCAGCGATTATTCCAACGGATGGAAAAGTGGTTGCCCCAGTTAATGGTGAAATTATTTCAGTAGCTCCGACAAAGCATGCCATTGGTATAAAAGCGGAGGACGGTTCTGAGATTTTACTTCATATTGGCCTAGAAACGGTAGCTTTAAAAGGTGAAGGATTCACGGTGCATGTTAGTGAAGGGGATAAAGTCAGTGTTGGTGACCATTTACTAGACGTAGACCTGAACTATATTAAGGAACATGCGAAAGATATCATTACACCAATTGTGTTTACCGATAGTGGTAATTCGGGTAAAAGCTACACCAAAGGACAAGTAGAGGCTTGTAAGGCAGGAGAAACAATTATTTATAACGTCAAATAATGGCTCTCTCTACTTATCCCTAGAATTAGGAGAATAGAGGGTGGAACGTGAAGATAAAAAAGGTGCTAAATAATAACGCCGTGATTGTGATTGATCAAGGTCAAGAAAAGATTGCGATTGGTGCAGGTGTGGCCTTTCAAAAGGGAAAAAATGATCCGGTGAGCGTAGATAAAGTGGAAAAGTTATTTACGCTCACGGAAAATGATAAACTCCAGCAGCTATTGGAAAGAATTCCAGAGGAACATTTTATTTTGGCGGAAGAGATCATTGCTTATGCAGAGAAACAACTTGGTACTAAGCTAAATGACCATATTTATCTTGCATTAAGTGATCATATTTCCTATGCCCTTCAACGTTTTCAAGAAGGAATAGAAGTGAGAAATAAACTCCTACAGGAAATAAAGGTTCTGTATTCTACTGAATTCTCCATTGGGGTATGGGCTGTCCATTATATTCAGGAAAAAACTGGGGTAGCATTACCAATTGATGAGGCAGCGTTTATAGCACTGCATATTCATACCATGAAAATTCAAGGAGGTGATTTGCGCACAACCGTCCGGCAAACATCGATTCTAAAAGATATGGTCGAATCAATTCAGGACTATTTAAATCTTACCATTAATGAAGACCATCTTTCTTATGAACGGTTGATTACGCATCTACGTTTTGCTTTAACAAGGGCAGAACATGGCAATATGAGTACATTGGATGAGGAAATGTTTGTCATGATTAAAAGGAAATTCCATGATTCTTACCAATGTGCTTTGAAAGTGAGTAAAGAATTGGCGGATGTGCATGATATTCAGTTACCTGAGGAAGAATTAGGATATATCGCACTTCATATTGAACGTATTAAGAAAATGCATGATTAAGTTAGGAGGACAATTATTATGATGAAATATTTACAACGACTAGGTCGTTCATTAATGTTACCGGTTGCAGTATTACCTGCTGCGGCGATATTAATGGGTATTGGATATTGGATTGACCCAGAAGGCTGGGGAGCTGGGAATCCAATTGCAGCATTTTTAATTAAAGCCGGGGGATCCATTATTGATAATATCCCAATTCTATTTGCAGTGGGTGTTGCACTCGGAATGGCAAAGACAAAAGATGGATCGGCAGCTTTAAGTGGATTAGTCGGATTTCTGGTTGTTACAACCTTACTATCTCCTGAAACTGTTGCAATGCTTCAGGGTGTTGAGGTAGATGCAGTTGATGCTGGATTTTCAAATATTAAAAACGCATTTATTGGTATCATTTCTGGTCTTGTAGCTGCAAGTATGTTCAATCGCTTCAGTGAGGTTCAACTTCCAGATGCACTAGCTTTCTTTAGTGGTAAACGCTTAGTGCCGATTATGACATCTGCAGCAATGCTTATTGCATCCGCAATTCTATTCTTTGTATGGCCTATTGTATATGGTTGGTTAGTATCTTTTGCAGAAGCAATTGTAGGCCTAGGTGCTGGTGGAGCCGGTTTATATGGATTCTTTAACCGTTTACTAATACCTACAGGACTACATCACGCATTAAACTCTGTATTCTGGTTTGATGTTGCAGGTATTAATGATATCGGTAATTTCTGGTCAGGTAATGGGGAAAAAGGTGTAACTGGTATGTATCAAGCTGGTTTCTTCCCTATTATGATGTTTGGTTTACCTGCTGCAGCACTTGCTATGTACCATACGGCAAAAACTAAACGTAAAAAACAGGCTGCATCATTATTATTAGCAGCTGGGGTTGCAGCGTTCTTTACAGGGGTTACAGAACCACTTGAATTCTCATTCATGTTCTTAGCTCCAGCACTTTATGTAGTACACGCAGCACTTACTGGTATTTCACTATTTATCGCTGCAACATTCCAATGGACAGCAGGATTTGGCTTCAGTGCAGGTTTCGTTGACTTCTTCTTAAGTTCTCGTTTACCACTTGCGAATGAGCCTTACATGCTGTTAGTACAAGGTTTAGTATTTGCAGTAATTTACTACTTCTTATTCCGTTTCTTAATCACGAAGTTCAACTTAAAAACACCTGGTCGTGAAGATGATGAAATGATCGAAGAAGAAGGTAAAGAAGAAGCAGGTAACAAACAACAAAGATTTGCTACAATGGCTGCTGAGATTTACGAAGGTCTTGGTGGAGATGAAAACGTAACTTCTCTTGATAACTGTACAACACGTCTTCGTTTAGAAGTTCGTGATACAGATAAGGTAAACCAAGCGAAAATCAAAGCTACTGGTGTACCAGGTATCAATGTCATTGACAAAAATAATATTCAAGTAGTTGTTGGTACGAATGTACAATTCGTAGCCGATGAAATGGCGAAATTAAGAAAATAAATGGGGAGCATGGGGAGTAATTTCCTCATGCTTCTTTTCATATCGGAAGGGAGAATTTATGTATGAAACGTATATTAGATTGTACCGCATCTGATTTTCAACAAATGAATGGACAAGATTTGAAACAATCGATTCGAGCAAGTGAGGGGAGAGTCATGCTATCGGAGACGATAGCTTCTGTCGCACCATTATATCCAAGTGTTACGAATGCTGAACTCGCAGCTGCTTTCGGTGCTGATTTATTGTTAATAAATGTATTTGATGTATTTCATCCCGCCATTCAAGGTCTTGATGGTGGTGCGGAGAGTGAATCAGTTATTCAGAAAATAAAAGAATTAACGGGCCGACCTGTTGGTCTTAACTTAGAACCAGTCGATCTTCAAGCGGAACAACTGGAGAAGTTGGATACTGTTTCTCGAGGTAGATTGGCGACAGAAGAAGCATTGGCCGAAGCGAAAAAATTAGGTTTCGATTTTGTTTGTCTTACTGGGAATCCTAAAACTGGCGTGACCAATGAGGAAACAGTTGTTGCCATTCAGAAAGCACGTGAAGTCTTTGGTGAAGATGGCTTGATTATTGCTGGGAAAATGCATGGAGCCGGAGTTGCTAATGAAACGGGTAGCGGAATAATTTCAGAAGCAATTCTGTCTAGTTTTATTGAAGCGGGTGCGGATGTTATTTTAATGCCTGCACCAGGAACCGTTCCAGGAATTACATTGGAAGCGGCAGAGAAATACGTTCGTTTCGTTCATTCAAAAGGTGCTCTAGCTATGCTTACTATTGGGACAAGTCAAGAAGGTGCGGATGAATCAACGATCCGGCAAATTGCCTTGAATAGTAAAATGGCTGGTGCAGATATTTATCATATTGGGGATACTGGTTTTTATGGAATTGCTGTGCCTGAGAATATTATGACCTATTCAATCGCGATTAGGGGGAGAAGGCATACTTATGTGAGGATGGCTGCTTCGGTGAAGCGGTAGAAGGTTTTTGAGTTTTGGCGCATGGTTGAGGTTTTAGGTAACATGGTACTGAGGTTTGGGCTCATGGTTCTTGGTAATGGGCTGAAGCTTATGCATTTAGGTCACAAGGTCCAAGGTATTGGGGAGATGCTCGTGATTACTGGTCACAAGGTCCATAATATTAGTCAGATGCTCGTTAACTTCGGTCACATGTTTTTCAAATTCAAACCTATTATTTATATAAATTAAAGTAGTTTTTTATAAAAGGCTCATCTCTACTTGTGACTGTGAGGTAATGTCGTGGCAAGATATGCGGATCGATTAAATTTTGCGAGCCAAATGAAAAAAAGTCGCGTTGGATCTTGTATCTGGCGCGACTTTTTGATTTCCCCGGATGATTTCTTCTGGCGTAAATTATAGTAGAAATCACCCCAGATGAATTTAAGCAGCTTTATTGAGAAAGTAACGCAAAACTTCATCAGGCTAATTAATATGCACTAGATCCACCACCACTTTAAAGAAACTTCCAATAAATAGACAATTATATCGTGACAAGTAACGATTCAATTAAAAGAAAAATGAATATTGTACTGGTAAATAGTAAAAGGAGGAATAACAAATATGGGAAGAAGAAATATTGGTGGTGAAGTGCAAGGGATAAGAAATAACAGATGCAGAAGACGAAATAATAATGTTCTAGGAGCAATGGACGATAGGCGAAAGGAAAGAGATGATAATGACGTTTTAGGTGAAATGGATGATAGACGTAATAAACGAAGAGATGGCGATGTACTAGGTGTGAGAACTAACAGATGCCCAAGACGAAATAATAATGTCCTAGGAGCAATGGACGATAGGCGAAAGAATAGAAGTGATAATGATGTACTAGGGTTAGATGATTCTAGGAGAAGTAACAGAAGACACTAATTTGTGGGGAAGCATGGGGGCAAGTAGTTTTCCATGCTTTTTCTCTGAGCTGAGAAGTAGTGCGAGGACGGTAGAGTAAAGTGCATTAGAGTATTACGCGGAACTGGCCATTCTAAATATACTCAGAGGAATTGTCTTCTACCTTTAGTAAAAAATTAATATTATTTTTTGAAAATTATATATTGACAAATTTCGCAATAACAAATAAAATGGTAAACAGGATTATGAAACCGGTTACAGAAAAGGAGGTCTTTTTTTTAGAGGTAATATGGTACCGGTTACATGTTAAGGGGAATACATATGGTAACGATAAAAGAAGTAGCAAAAAAGGCAGGGGTTTCAGTAGCAACTGTCTCCCGTGTAATAAATAAGAATGGTTATGTTAAGGAAAGTACTTTTGAAAAAGTGCAGCATGCAATACAGGAGTTAAACTATAGACCAAGTGCTATAGCGGTTAGTTTAAATAATAAGAAAACGAAGACAATCGGTCTAATCTTGCCGGATATTACAAATCCTTTTTTCCCAGAACTAGCTAAGGCGGTAGAGGAAGTGGCAAATAGTAATGGTTATACCATGATCCTTTGTAACTCTTCTGGGACATTGAAGAATGAGATTGAGCAAATTGAAATGCTTCAAAGTAAATATGTAGATGGAATTATTTTAGCGTCAGATTCTTATGTAGAAGAGGATTATAAGCATGTCAATCTTCCTATGGTACTACTGGATCGTGGGGCAAATCCTAGAAATTCAAGTATCCGAGTTAATAATTATTATGGTGGGGTACTTGCTACTGAACATTTACTGGAGCAAGGATGTACCAAAATTGCACATCTGGCAGGACCGAAAGATGTGTTCACTGCCCAACAGCGTTTGGAAGGGTACCAATCTGTCGTGGAAGATATGGAATGGTTTGATAAGAAATTAGTGGCTTATGCTAATTACCAATTGGAGGATGCAATAACAGCTACTAAGGAGTTACTGAACCAGAACATAGGTATTGATGGCATTTTTGCTGGAAATGATTTAATGGCGATTGGTTGTTTAAAGGCTATTCATTCATTTGGATTAAGTGTTCCAGAAGATATAGCAGTCATTGGTTTCGATGGAATATCGTTAACCAATATGATTATTCCAGAGCTAAGTACTATCAAGCAACCAATCTATGAAATGGGAAAAGAAGCTACCAATCAAATTATTAAAGAAATTGAAGGCAATGAAACAGAGAGTAGAGATATAGAATTTGATGTGACGTTAATTCAGCGTGAGTCAACGAATAGAAAAAGGAGACCAGGATGCGAAGATGGTGCAAAATCCAAAGATAACGGTAATCGGTAGTGCCAATATCGATTTAGTAACAGAAACAAACCGATATCCAAAACTTGGTGAGACATTATTAGGTAAAAGATTTCATCAGTTTCCTGGTGGAAAAGGTGCAAACCAAGCTGTAGCTGCATCTAGATTGGGTGCAGAAGTAACATTTATTGGATGTGTAGGGCAAGATGACTATGGAAAACAAGTCATCGATAATTTAACCAAAGAAAGTGTCAATGTGAATCATGTGGTTGTTAATTCCAGAGTAGAGACTGGTATTGCTAATATTACGGTAGCTGAGGATGACAATGCGATTATTGTGGTTCCTGGGGCTAACTCCTCACTTAGACCAGAACATATACAGGCTTTAGAAGAGATAATACACAAATCAGATGTTGTGGTTCTGCAGTTGGAGATACCGATTGAAACAGTGGAAGCAGCAGTACATATTGCTTATCAAAAGGGAGTACCAATTATTTTAAATCCTGCTCCTGCAGCGAAGTTAACAAAGGAGATACTAAGGAAGATTACTTATATTACACCAAACGAGTCCGAGATTGCTTTTTTAACTTCTGAATCTGAGGAAGCAAGTCTGGAATCATTATTTACTAACATGTATAACCTTGGATCTAATTATGTCATTATGACTTGCGGAGAACGTGGTGTGTATTATGGAGATTCATCTAGTAGTCTACAGCATGTTGAAGCTTGTTCAGTTAAAACAATCGATACGACTGGAGCGGGAGACACTTTTAATGCAGCTTTTGCTGTATCGATTGCAATGGGTAATTCAATCCAGGATGCGATTGAATATGCCAATTCAGCAGCAGCTTTGTCTGTTACAAAACTAGGTGCGCAGACAGGAATGCCTACTATTGAAGAAGTTGAAAAGTTTATATCTAATAAAGAAAAGGGGAATTTTTAATGAAAAAGTTATTATTAATAGTTAGTTTAATTACTTTAATTGGGTTTCTTGCAGCCTGTGGTTCAGAATCATCAGGTGATGATGTAGTTGAAATTAAGTACTCGTTAGACCAGCCTGCGAGTCATATCTGGGTTGAAGCAACTAATAAGTTTGCTGAGTTAGTAGAAGAAAAGACAGATGGAAGTGTTGTTGTAGAGGTTCATGATTCCGCATCATTAGGAACACAAAGAGAAGCATTAGAAGGTATGAAAAATGGAACTATGGGCGGTACTGTAAGTTTAGAACCAGTATCTGCTTGGGTTGAAGAGATTGGTATTTTTGGGATTCCATACTTATTTGAAAATCAAGATCATTTAGGTGAATTTTTGGCAAGTGAGCATGGGGAAGAGCTCGATCAACTTATGATTGAAGAAGGTTTCCGACCACTTACGTATTTCATGCGCGCTCCAAGACAAATCTCTAGTAACGAGAAGATTGAATCAGTTGAAGATTTAGAGGGACTAAATATTCGTGTACCAGAGTCTCCAACAGCACCACCAGCATTTGAAGCAATGGGAGCAAGAGTTGTGACATTGCCGATTTCAGAAGTGTATTCAGCATTACAACAAAAAGTTATTGATGCACAAGAGAATCCATTAACACAAATTTATTCTGATAAATTCTATGAAGTGCAGGACTATATCACTCTTTCGAATCACCAATTCCAAGCTGCATACTTACTAGTAAGTGAAGATATCTATAGCAAGCTAACAGATGAACAAAAAGAGGCAATCCAAGAAGCGGCAGAAGAAACACAAGCATTTGAAAGTGAGCTTCATAAGAAGGAATTAGATGAAGCTATTCAAGGTCTAGAAGATGCTGGTGTTGAAATCACAGAAGTTAATACTGCAGAATTTGCTGAAAAAGCAGCTGAAGCATACACAGGTTACGATGATCTAATGCAAGAATGGATTGAAAAAGTAAACAGTATAAAATAGTGCGAGGGGGGATTTCCCCCTGCACTTGTAAGGAGGAACTAAGATGAAAGAAAAAATCAGCCTCATGAAGTTCCTAGAGGTTCTTGCTTTTATCATAGTAATTGCTTTAGTAGGCATCATGTTTGTTCAAGTTTTTTCAAGACAATTTTTAGATCGAATTCCAGTGTGGAGTGGGGAAGAAGTTGCCACACTTCTCTTAATTTGGTTAACCAATATTGGTGCTGCGATTGCTGCAGGTAATAATACTCATTTAAGTATGGATTACTTTTTTGAAAAATTACCAGAAAAATTTCGCTCTTATATTCAAGTTGTAGTTTATGGCATCATTTGTGTATTTTTAATTTTTATTGCTTATGTAAGTATTGACCTAGCATGGAGCGGACGAACTGCTTTTTCTGCTAGATTAGATATTTCAATGTTTTGGTATCAAAGTAGTATCTTTGTTGGGATGATCATTATGTTCTACTATTATACGAAACTATTTGTTCGATCCTTCCTGGAGATAAAAAATACGAAACGTACTACATAATCTATTAATAAAGGAGGGGGATTCAAATGGCATTAGCAGTCATGATCATTAGTTTTATAGTCCTTCTAATCTTAAGGTTTCCAATTTTTATTGTCATTGGTTTGTCGTCTTTACTATATATTCTATTAAATGATATCCCTTCAGTGCTGGTGGCACAGCGGATTACAACCCAGTTAACATCATTTTCCCTGTTAGCTATTCCATTTTATTTATTGCTAGCTGCAATCCTGAATTCGGGCAGTGCAACCCAACGTCTTATTACCTTTGTCGTTTCCATTGTCGGGTTTATTCGTGGTGGACTTGGTATCGCCAACGTTGGGATTAGTATGTTATTTGCAGGTATTTCTGGAACAGCTGTAGCGGATACGGCTGGATTAGGGAAAACATTAATTCCTGCTATGAAAAAAGAGGGCTATCCGGGCCCATATTCAGCAGCGGTTACTGGGGCTTCTTCGGTTGTAGGGCCGATAATTCCGCCAAGTATTAATATTATTATTGCCGGTGTAACGGCAGGTTTGTCAGTCTATGAACTGTTTCTAGCTGGAGTCATTCCAGGAATATTAATGGGTATTGCGATGATGGTTACGGCATACATAATAGCGGTTCGTCGTAAGTTTCCGAAGTCTAGTCGATTTGAGTTGCAAAAGGTTTGGGTAGCTTTTAAGAACTGTATTTGGGAACTGTTAGTTATAGCGTTTGTTTTATTTGGAATTCTTAGTGGTTTATTTACACCGACAGAAGCGGGTGCGATGGGTGTATTTGCCGCTTTAATATTAGGTTTTATTATCCGACGAGATGTAACATTCAAGGCTTTCTATAAATCTTGTATTGAGACGGCTACTTTTACCGGAACCGTTTTAGTAGTTGTAGGATTTGCTGCAACGTATGGCTGGATTATAGCAAATGAAAGAATTCCGCAGTTGGTATCCGAGTCTATCTTATTAATTACGGTTGTCCCAATCATTGCACTTTTATTAGTAAATCTAGTGTTATTTGTTGTTGGAGCAGTAATGGAAACTATCGCAGCCATTGTTATTGTATTACCAACGGTCTTAACATTAGGTGGAATGTTAGGTATTGATCCAATTCAGATGACCATGATTGTGGTTATTAATCTGACGCTTGGATTGTTAACACCGCCTATTGGAGTGGTCTTGTTTATCGTCACTTCGATAAGTAAAGAAAAAATAGGTGCAGTTATTAAAGAAACCATGCCGTTCTTCCTAGCGAATGTAGTTGTGTTATTACTAGTTATTCTAATTCCAAAGTTGACGTTATGGTTACCTGAAATACTAAGATAATAATAGATGAAAAAGGAGAGATTATGATGCGTATTTCGATTGGTTCAGATCACGCTGGTTTTCCATTAAAAAAACCTATTGTTGATTTTTTAGAGTCTCAAGGACATGAGGTGACAGATTTTGGTTCTTATAATCCAGAACCAGTTGACTTTCCAGTAATTACAAAGAAGGTATGTCAATCTATTCTGGACGGGGAAGCTGAAAGAGGAATTATGGTATGTGGTACTGGTGTTGGGGCTAGTATTGCAGCTAATAAGGTACCTGGAATCAGGGCTTCTGTATGTCATGATATCTATAGTGCCCACCAATGTGTAGAGCATGATAACGTGAATGTGATGGCTATTGGAGCGCAGATCGTAGGCGACAAGTTAGCCCTTGATTTAGTGAAAACATTCCTAACAGCAGAATTTAGTACAAAAGAAGAATTCAGACGTCGAGTTGAAATGCTAAATGAGATGGATGCTCAAAATAGCAAGTAGTTATAGGAAACAACTTGGGAAGTGTAGATGATAGTTAAGCGCTTACACAATAATTATTATAATGAAGCTCTAGTATGGAAGTTACTAGAGCTTTTTTTGTATCTGGAATTCTAACTACCTGCACCTCTCAACAATTCTGTTATATTCGTCGCTAGCCCATCTGCCTCATCATTCTTTGTCGTTTGTTTCATTGAATTAATCAATTTCCTTACTTCACTCTCCTGATTAAACTGTATTTGTCGACTAATACTTTCTAAATAAACTTGATAAATCATTGCTTCATAATAGAATGGGTTCTCCGAATGAATTATCTCATCTCTTAACCTATTGACTTCGCCTGCTTCCACTTCATTAAGCCAATCTCCTAGTTTCCATTTTTTCTTTTTATTTCGTTCAATTGCCATTAAATAAATATTTAATATTTCCTTTTCAAATTTAAGTTGTTCGCTTCTTTTTGTAGTGCTTGTGAATTTACTTTCCAGCTGCTTGATTCTGGTAATTTCAAGATCTGTTAAGAACTCTACTATTCTCTTATCTCCTGGATCTATTAGTGGGTTCCAATTCATGTCATTACTCCTTTATTTGCCTCTACTATACATATTCTAAAAAAAATCTCTGTTTCCTTCTTTATTTTAAAAATTGGCTTGGATGGATTTCGTTCGACAAAATTCGGGGAGTGACAGGCACCGTACTCACGGGCTGTTTACTTGCCATGCTATAATTATTAGGTACTAGTTCAAAAGTAGTGGTAACTAGATGGGGGTGGGTTTTTGTATTGTATTCATTGTGGGAAGAGGCAGAGTGAGGATGCTAGGTTTTGTTTCTCCTGTGGGAAAGAGTTATTTAATGGTGATACATATGAAGGGAGTAGACATGAGGTATTACATAGTGATGTGAATAGGGAAAAAGTGGTGCAGAGTACGAACGATGTTCCGATGACGGATGATGAGTTATTAGTAAATTATGTTGGAAAGTACAAAGCGGATTACTACTTAGGAAAATGGTTGAAGGGAGGAATTACTTGGAATTGGGCTGCTTTCTTTCTGACTATATTCTGGGTCGGTTACAGGAGAATGTATGGTTTTATTATCGGACTTTTTACGTTTTATATTTTAATAGATTTAACTGTGCAACTCTTGGCGATTGAAAGTATATTAATTGATGTGGGAATTGGAGCGGCTTTGTCTTTATTTCTAGGAATGAATGGAAATAACATGTATGAGAACCATGCGAAGCGGAAAGTGAAGAAGCTGAAGCAAAAATATGGGGATAAGGCTGGGGCAATATTAAAGATTAGTAGTGGTCCAAGCTGGGGTGGCTTTTGGCTAGGTGTTTTAGCATATGTGGTTTATGGAATTATCACGTTTGGCATTTTTTATATTCCTCCAATTGTCGAACCAGAACCGAAGGAATTTTATACAACTGTAGAAGAGTATGATGTATCAGAAGATGAAGTCACAGAAGCTGTGGTAGATGAAAGCGAAAGTTTTGATGAAAGTGCGGAAGTGGAAGATGCCGGATGGGACGATGCGCCTGATGGCTATTATTACGAACTGGTAGCTCCATCTGTATTTGATTTCTCTGTTTCTAAGGATGTTGATATTAACTTTGATGGTATTTATGAGATGGTTACCTTAAGTGGTGGGCCTGTCTTGGATGATCCGTATCTAAACAGTGAGGTATATATCACCCTTGAGTTTGAAGGAGTAGAGATGTATGAAAAATTCCTATTAGATGGTGAGTCTATTCTGATGTTATATGATATTAATGGAGACGGCTGGCTTGAACTGCTGTATGAGCATAGTGAAGGTGGCATCCTGGTCGATATTTTCCAGGTTAGAAACAATGAATTGGTATTCGTACGGGCTTTGCCAGGTGGAGTGGTTGAATTGGATTATAATCGGATTATGACGGAAGATGGCGAGTTTATATTTGAGGATTGGTGGTGGGAGTAGAGAAATATAATGGTTAATTATTCGCCTTTTTTTATAAAGACTCCTTCTCGATTGAGTGATACTCCATTAGATAATTTAACTGAGTATCCTTAAGTTAATAACCTATAATCTTTAGTTCAAGTAAAAGGTAGGATATAATAAAGGGATTAGAAAAATAAAGAGGTTGATTACATATGATAGTGGAATTGATTGTACAGAATAAGGAAGAAGCCATTCAGGCAGAACAATTAGGTGCAGGTCGGTTAGAGTTAGTCTCCGCCATGAAAGAGGGGGGACTCACGCCTAGTTACGGAACGATTAAGCAAGTATTGGGGAGTGTAGAAATCCCGGTACAAATTATGGTTCGGCCACATGGGTATCATTTTTTCTATTCGGATTCTGATTTTCAAGTAATTTGTAATGATATTCGGATGATTACGAAGCTTGGAGGTAATCGTATTGTCTTTGGTGCACTTCATGAGGATGGTACTATAAATGAAGAAATGCTACAGGAAATTATTCGACTTTTCCCGAGTATTGATATCACGTTTCACCGTGCTTTTGATGAGGTGAAGTCACAAGAAGAAGCATATCATACTTTACGCCAATACAAGAATGTGAAGAGGATCTTAACATCTGGTGGGGAGTCAACTTGTGAAAATGGTAAGGAGCAGTTGGCGAAATTAATCACCCTTTCGAAAGAGTATGATGGGCCAACGATTATGCCTGGATCCGGTTTATCCCCTGATAATATTGCGTCTATTCATCAAGTCGTTGGGGCAGAGCAGTATCATTTTGGGAGTGCAGTGAGAATGGGTGGATCGTTTGCCAATGGGTTTTCGGATAGTGCCATGGAGCGAGTTCTAACGGAATTGCAGTAGGCTGTGAGTGATCGCGCTGTAATTATTAAAATTCACGCGACAACAAGCAAAAGTTGCGCGATGTTGAGTGAATGTAGCGAGAACTTACCTGAGACTCGCACGGCAACGAAGAGTTCTCGCGACTTGTATTCATCGATGCGTGACAATGAAGATTCATCGCGTGACTTCACTAGGATTTTGCGCGATATATCTAGAAACCCTCGTAACCTAAAAAGGTTCAGTTATAATCAACTGAACCTTTTTCATATTCCACCATATCCATCCGTTTTAACGTAAGATAAAGCAAGGTGCAATCTTCAAACGAGTTTAAATCGAGATTGGTTAGCTTCTCTATTTTCTTCAATCGATAGATTAATGTATTGCGATGGATGTACAATTTTTCTGCGGTTTTGGTGATATTCATGTTGTTTTGACAATAATGAAGGAAGCTCTTTGCTATATCAGTAAACTGCTTTTCTTTGATGAGTGCTTTTATCCGAATTTTAACATTAGTGCATATGTCGTCATCTAGTTTGTATGGTAGTAGCGATGTGAGTATATTCCATTGATGATAGGAAAATATCGGTGGTTGTATGTTTAGTTCTTTTCCGTAATATAGAAGGGTTTCCGCCTCGTGATAGGAGGTATGCATGGATTCTAAATAGGATAAGCTGCCTGCTGCGATACCGATGGTTTCTTGGGCTGCTAGTTTCTCTAGTAATTTACTGCTTTGTTGATAGAATTGTTGAATTTGTTCCATATACTGTTCTTCGGTTGGTACAGCTTTGATTAAGAGAATTTTTTCTGTATTTAAAAAGGCAACAAGATCGTTTTTCTCTTTTTCAAAAGCAGTACTCACCATGTCGAGGAGTTCTTCTTTGAACTGGGCTGTCTTGGAGAGTTCGTCCTTTTGGTACATTCGACTGATGATGGCATCGCCTATATCGATTAAGATACAGTATCCTCGTAAATATGGGTTGATTTGAAGCATGCTGCAATAATCTCTAAACTTCTCTTGACCCCCACCTTTATCGATTAATATATAGTGAATAAAAGCATCCAACAGCGATGTCTCTAATTCACTAATTTGTTAGCGAACAGTATCTTCCCACATCATTTCTACATGTTGTTTAATTAATTTGGCATATGGTAACACTTCTTCTGGTTTTCCGATTATCCCTAGAACACCTTTTGTTTCTTTATCGAAACATAGTGGAATCGCCACTCCAGGTAGGACATTCTCCATGTTTTTCGTGGTTTCTTCATCAAATGACAATAAGCAATTCTTCTTCAGTACTTCAACAGATGGGGAGTGTAAGGTACCGATTCGGTTAGGATTACTATCACCTATGATATAGCCTTTTTCATCACTAATACTAATGGAGAACGGAGATATTTTTGAAACCGCTTTCACTATTCGTTGTATGAATTGCACAATATCCTTCATACCAATAACCTCGCCCTTTTTCGTATTTTATTATTTTCATTATAGCATTATAGATGCAAATGTTAACTTAAAATTATAAAAATTCATGATATTTTTGTGTAGGTTGACCATAGAATTGCGTTTTATTGGTGTGCTATAAAATAGTTAACTATTTGAAAGTATCAAATTTCGCTTGAGGTGATGGGATGAAACGTAAGGCAGACATTATCATTGTTGGTGGTGGCGTCATCGGATCGAGTATTGCGTACAATCTGATGAATGACGGTTATCAGGGTCAAATTACGGTATTTGAAAAAGATAATATATATGAGTATTCATCCACTGGAAGAAGTGCTGGAGGGATTCGCCAATTATTCACGACGAAGGTTAATATTGAAATCAGTCGTTTTGGGTTAAAGAAATATCAAACATTTGCTGAAGATATGGCTATTGATGATGAAAAAGCGGAAATCGATTTTAGGCAAAGAGGATATCTTTTCTTAGCTACACATAAAAATGTGGAAGGGCTAAAACAACAAAAAGAATTGCAAAATAGTTTAGGAGTACCGTCTGAATTCTTATCCAAAGAGGAATTAAAAACGATTATTCCTGAAATAAATACCGAAGACCTACAGGGTGGACTTTACTGTGGTGAGGATGGATATTTAGATCCCTATTCGGTAATGCAAGGCTATGCTAGGAAGGCGCGGCAATTTGGAGTGGAGTATATTTATGAGGAAGTAGATCGGATTTTAGAGAATGGTGGCAAGGTTACAGGGGTGCAATTAGTTAATGGGGATACATGGGAAGCACCTATTGTAATCAATTGTGGAGGTCCTTGGGCTGCTCAATTAAGTGAGCAAATGGGCTATTCTATTCCAGTTGTTCCATTAAAAAGACAAATCATTCAATTTGATATTGAACAACCACTTTTAAAACCCCTTCCATTGACAGTTGATCCAACAGGAGTCTATTTCAGACATGAAGGAAGCTCCCTAATTACTGGTTTTAGTGAAAAGGTGAAGCCAGGGATTAATTTTAATTGGAGTAGAGATTTCTTCCTAGAGCAATTATGGCCGGTTTTAGCAGAGCGGATTCCAAACTTTGAACGAGCAAAAATTGTACGAGGCTGGGCTGGGATATACAGTCATAATACAGTGGATCAAAATGCCATTGTTGGAGAACATCCTCTGGTGAATGGCTATTACCTAGCATGTGGATTTAGTGGCCATGGCATGCAGCAAGCGCCTGCCGTTGGAAAAGGATTATCGGAGTTAATTCGGACCGGGGAGTATGAGACACTGGATTTAGCACCGCTTAGGTTTGAGCGTTTTGCGGAGAAGGATTTGGTTATTGAGGGTGCAGTGGTTTAGAGCTAGTTGAAGTGTGATATGCAAAGTTAGATAAAAACCCGCAAGATATCAATCAAAGAAATTATTTGATATCTTGCGGGTTAAACTATAAGTTTATTACACCGTCTCCGTATCTTTTCTCCCTACAACCATTCGATATATCCCAATAACAAGCAACACATAAGCAGTTAAACGCAATAACCCATTGAAACTACTAATCAGTGTTACGGCATTATAAGTATCAAATGCCTGATTTTGAAATAAAAAGTTAGTCATCGCTGGCATAAACAATGAAAAGATTTGCGTAAAGAAAAGAAGTGAAAAAGCAATGATTGCGAGTACGAACTTTTTTAAAGAAGAAATTACAATACCTAAAACTAACACGATCATTTGTAAAACGCCAATTACAATCATTATAGCTTCCAATAGTATCAGCTCCGATTTAGAATTAATAAGCTATCAAATTTTATCACACTTTTCAAATTATTTATAGTCTTTTGGTAAGTGATAATGCTAACTTTGAAATACTTTAATGTAACTAGAAATCATGAAAATACAAAAAGATGTTCAGTGCTTCTTCTACTTGTCAATTCCCTCTAATCTATGATACGTTTTCCTAGGTAAAACTTTTCTTATAATAGATTTTTTGTAACCGTTTTATTTTTGGGGATTTAGTTAAATAGAATTGGATAACTATACGACTATAGGGAGTTGGCATGATGGAAAAGCAATGGTGGAAAGAAAGTGTGGTTTACCAGGTATATCCTCGTAGTTTTAATGATAGTAATGGGGATGGAATTGGTGATATTAAAGGGATTACGGAAAAACTAGATTACTTGAAAGAACTTGGTATAGATGTCATTTGGCTGTCTCCTGTTTATAAGTCACCAAATGATGATAATGGCTATGACATTAGTGATTATAAGGATATTATGGACGAGTTCGGAACCATGGCTGATTGGGAAGAGCTTCTTGCGGAGGTTCACAACCGTGATATGAAGCTCATTATGGATTTAGTGGTCAACCATTCTTCTGATGAGCATGCTTGGTTTGCGGAATCTCGCAAATCAAAAGATAATCCATATCGAGATTACTATATTTGGCGTCCGGGTAAGGATGGGCGAGAACCAAATAACTGGGAATCGACTTTTAGTGGATCTGCTTGGCAATATGACGAGGCTACGGATGAGTATTTCTTGCATATCTTCAGTAAAAAGCAGCCAGATTTAAACTGGGAGAATGAAACCTTACGTCATGAAGTATATGACATGATGAACTGGTGGTTGGATAAAGGAATTGATGGCTTCCGTATGGATGTTATTAATTTTATTTCGAAAGAGGAGGGCCTCCCAGACGCTCCAAATCCTGAAGGGAAAAAATATGCTGGTGGTGGACAATTCTATATTAATGGTCCTAAAATCCATGATTACTTGCAGGAGATGCACCAGGAAGTAATGGCTAAACATGATATTTTAACGGTTGGAGAAATGCCGGGTGCAAGTGTGGAGGATGCGAAGCTTTATACGGATCCGAATCGTAAGGAACTGAATATGGTATTTACGTTCGAACATATGGACTTGGATTCTGGTCCTGGAGGGAAATGGAATTTCAAGCCTCTTCGTTTACGTGATTTGAAAGAGAATATTACGAAATGGCAAACGGGCTTACATGGTATTGGTTGGAATAGCTTATACCTGAATAACCATGACCAGCCAAGGATGGTGTCTCGCTTTGGGGATGATACGAGATATCGTGTGGAATCAGCTAAGATGCTTGGAACGTTCTTACACATGTTGCAAGGAACTCCATACGTCTACCAAGGGGAAGAGATTGGTATGACGAATATTCGTTTTGATTCCATTGATGATTACCGGGATATTGAAATTCTGAATATGTATAAGGAAAAAGTGGTGGAAGGTAATGAGCCACATGACAAGGTGATGGAATCCATTCATGTGAAGGGCCGTGACAATGCAAGAACGCCAATGCAATGGGATGCTACTGAAAATGCAGGATTCACGACTGGAACACCATGGATTCAGGTGAATCCAAATTATACCGAAATTAATGCAGAACAAGCCGTTCAGGATGAGAATTCCATTTATCATTATTACCGTCAGCTTATTCAGTTACGGAAGAAAAATCCAACCATTGTATATGGGGATTATACGTTACTAGATGAGGAAAACGAGAAGGTTTATTCTTATTTGAGAACGTATCATGATCAAAAACTCCTTGTTGTAACCAACTTCAGTGCAGAGGAATTGAATTATGAAGTTCCTGCAGAGATTACTGAAGGTGAATTGTTGATTGGTAATTATATTGATGTAGAAGGCAAGCTTGAAAAGACGATTGCGCTCAGACCTTATGAATCGAGAGTCTATATTGGTTAAATGAGAAAAGGCATCATTAGCAGGGATATTGCTAATGATGCCTTTTATTATTTTTAATAAAAACGCTTAAACCCTTCAAAATGCTTCTTCCAATATGCATTATCTAAACTAGTAATCATGACACCGCCACTGGAACTTGCATGGATGAATTCATTATTTCCTACATAAATTCCAACATGAGAAATACCAGATTTATAGGTTCCTTCAAAGAAGACTAGATCGCCTACTTTCGGTGTATCGACGTAATAGGAACGCATATGGTAGCCTTCACTTGAATAGCGGTTAATATCCAGTCCGGCTTGTTTATAGGCGTAGAAGATAAACCCACTACAGTCGAATCCATTTGGTGTTGCACCGCCCCATGCATAGGCAACTCCGAATTGGTTTTTCGCAGTTTTAACCAGTTTATCAACATTGTAGCTAACATCCTTTGGTGGTGTTTCCACTTTTGGAGTTTCTACTTTTGCGCCGTCTCCAATGTTCAACTTCTGACCAATATAGATCATATCAGATGTTAAGTTGTTCCATTTTTTTAAGTTTGCAACGGTTACCTTATATTCGATTGCGATTCGAGATAAGGTATCCCCGGACTTAACTGTGTAAACAGAAGTAGTTGATGTCTTTTGTTCTTTAGGTTTTTCTGTTTTTGGTTTAGAAGTGTTTGCTGGTTTCTCGACTTTCTGTTCCGTTGTGTTATTTGGCTTCTCCGTTTTGACTGATTCAGGTTTGTTTACGACAAACACATTTCCAGGATAGATCAAGGTCGAATTTAAGTTATTCCATTTCATTAAATCCTGGAGAGAGACCTTGTGTTTAGAGGCAATACCACTTAATGTATCACCTGATTTAACCGTATATGTAGTAGCTTTAGTTGTATTTGGTTTTTTGACTTCTTTTGGTTTAGTTGTTTCGTTTTTAGTACTGGTATTTTGATTTGACGTACTTTTTTCTGTCTTTAAGATTTGGTTTGGGAAGATAATGTCACTTGTTAAATTATTTAGCGATTTCAATTGTGTCACACTTACATTATGTTCTTGTGCAATCTTCCAAAGGGAATCCCCACTCTGAACTTTGTACGAGCTTGCTTCTGCTTCATCTACACCGAATAATGCAGATGCTATAAAAGCAGTCGCGGTTACGGACATATAAATTTTCTTATTACCCAATACGATACCTCCTCATAAAAACTAGTATTCTATGAAGATAGTATACTATAGTTTTGTCGAGGATAGTAGATTAATGTGGAAATATAGGTAAAAATAGCCAGATGATAAGACCTAATTGCTTGGAATTCTCTTCCAAACTAACACCACAAGATAAATCAACCCAATATATCCAAACAACGGATATAGTATAGATAGTAATTGACCATATCCATACTGCTGACTAATCAAAAAAATAATCAGTAGAATACCTATTACGGCGTGATTATATTTTACCCCGAAACTCATCTTTATTTGGCGACTTATCCCATAAACATTCGCTGTTACGGTATTGAATATCTCACTAAAGATAATAAGTAAAAACATTACATGTATTAGACTGCCGAACTGCTTTACAATCTCTGCCATTGGAATTTCAAATGGGAATGTTGCTGGGTTGACTAGTAAGGAAAAGTGGCTTAATAGTAATAAAATAAGTAGACCGAGTCCACCTATGAAACCACCCCATCGCAATACCTTTTCATCTTTCATTTCCTTCCCTAAAGGGACAAGAACAACCATGGCAGTAATCACATTAAAGGATGCGTAGGTAAAAGGTGATATTGCCCAAAACGGATGTTCCGGAATACTGATGGATAAAAAAGGTGTGAGTAATTGTGCTGGATCCTCATCAAATATCGAAATAAATATAAAGAATCCAAACAGAATGATTAGTGGGACGATGTAAGAATTAATAGCAAATAATCCCTTCAAGCCTTTCATGACAACTAGATAAACAAGAAGAATTGTTGTTAATATCCCAACAAAATACGGAACTCCTATTTGTTCATGAAAAACAGCCCCTGCACCGGATAACATCACCGAGGTTACAGACATTACAATGATGAAGATCATGATATTGATCAGTTTTCCCCATGCTTTCCCAAACAAGTATTCATTGAATTCTTTATAGGAGTAGGCCTCGATTTGAGCAGAGATTAGCATGATCTTTGTTCCAAAATAGGTTAGGAGATAACAACTAACAATAATTCCTATTGTCCCAAGCGCTCCAAAGTTACTAAAGAATGTTACAATTTCCTTTCCCGTAGCAAAACCAGCACCAATCACGGTTCCAATATACGTTGCTGCTACAAGCAATATTGCTGTCGATTGTTTCATCTCAATACCTCCCGCTATCATATATATGATTTTTGCTGGGAGAATAGACAAGCTTTGTGGAAAGTACATCATGGAATTTATTGGTGGATACTGAGTACTTTTGCCTACTTTCACTTGACATTAACTTCGTACCATAGAATAATAGGACTTAATAACGAATAATCGTACGAAAGGGCAAATTCACTGAAAAGTGAAGACGCAAAGCTAAAGGGGCTAACGTTTATACTATGCCAGCCAGCTACCGAATACATTAACCTCCGTACGATTCATCAACTATACTGGAGGTATTTTTTATGCGATGGGTACATAGATTTTTGTATTCCTACTATTCTACCGTTAGTAAGGATTGTATTGATCCGGAATACAAGTTGGTCCTTAAAAAGCGAATGTTCTATCATGAATTAAAATTATAATGCCAAGGCGGTTTACTTGTTCTTTGAAACGAGTGGATCGTCTTTTTTTATAGGTGTGGGTGTTAGGAATGAACGTGAGAGACGGAGCATGATTAGCTCTCAGATATTTATGTGAAGGAGTTCACTATTTACAAAAATGGTGATTTTAGGTTAAAATAGGTAAGTATTTCAAAAATGTTTATCTCAATTTGTGTATCTTCATGTTAAATTATGTAGTTCTGCATAATGGAATGCACTCTTCTTTAGGGCTTATTTTTCCCCCACGGGCCCGATTATGTCATCGTTTGATTAAAAAGAAAACGAAATATGTGGAGAATATCAATCGACACTACTGGTTTGTCTTTTTTTTGCAAGGATTTTATAAGTTGTATTCTGCTTAGTAACGCACTGATATATTAGATGTTGCCGAACTTAAAGGCTAACGTCAAGTTTACTATTGCTTGTTTAAAATAGAATAGTCTTTTTTACCTTGCCAAAGCTCATTTTTACAAATACATCAAGAAGGTAGGGCGATTTTTTATGAAAAAATTCAAGATAAGTTTAGCAAGTCAAATTTTCATTGGGCTAATATTAGGGATTATCGTAGGTGGGATATTTTACGGAAGTGAAACGGCACAAAGTATCTTACAACCATTTGGTGACCTATTTATCCGTTTAATTAAGATGATTGTTGTTCCGATTGTTTTATCTAGTATCATCGTTGCAGTAGCTGGTGTTGGTGATATTAAATCCGTTGGGAAATTAGGAGCAAAATCATTAACATATTTCATTGGGATGACATTAGTAGCAATTGCTATTGGTCTTATCTCTGCTAATATATTCCAACCTGGTACTGGTTTAAATATGGACAACCTTGAGCAAACAGATATATCAGGCTATGTTACGACTTCAGAAGAACAAGAAGGTAAATCAATTGCCGATACACTACTTCATATCGTACCAACCAATCCTGTTCAGGCAATGGTAGAAGGCGATATGTTAGCTATTATCTTCTTCTCTGTCGTATTTGGTTTAGGAGTTGCTGCCATTGGTGAGCGAGGTAAACCAGTACTACGAGTCTTTGAAGGTGTGGCACATGCCATGTTCTATGTGACCAATTTATTTATGAAATATGCACCAATCGGGGTCTTTGCTTTAATTGGGGTAACCATTTCTAAATATGGATTTACCTCCCTAATTCCATTAGGGAAGTTAGCCATTACGGTTTATGGAACGATGATTTTCTTTGTGGTAGTTATCCTTGGATTAATGGCTAAGTTGATTGGTCTTAATATCTTTAAATTATTAAAGTTGATCAAGGAAGAATTACTATTAGCATTCTCGACTTCTAGTTCGGAGACAGTGCTACCAAGGATTATGGATAAAATAGAAAAAGCAGGTAGTCCGAAGCATATTGCATCGTTTGTTATACCGACTGGATACTCATTTAATTTGGATGGCTCGGTTTTATACCAGGCAATTGCATCACTATTTATTGCACAAATGTTTGGGATTGAACTGAGTATCTGGCAACAAATTACACTAATGCTAGTCTTAATGGTCACATCAAAAGGAATGGCCGGAGTTCCAGGTGTATCCTTTGTCGTACTACTAGCCACATTCAGTACCATCGGTTTACCTGCAGCGGGATTAGCCTTTATCGCCGGAATCGACCGTATCCTAGATATGGGACGCACCGCCGTAAACGTAGTAGGAAACTCCGTAGCAGCCCTAGTCATCGCCAAATGGGAAGGACAATACAACCCACCAACTGAAGAAATAGTAGAAGACGGAGTCACCGCTTAAGCTGAGTTTTTGAGGTGCCTGTCACTCCCCGAATAAGCTCGATATTTGTCGAATAAATTTATTGACAGATAGATAAAAATTTCTTAACCCGATTTGCTAATCACGGCTTAAAGCATTAAGCTGCTGTGTCAGCAAATCGGGTTTTTAAATCGACAAAATCTGCAGACAAAGTGAGAATTATTTAGTACTATTATAGAGGCACTAGGAATGACTAGTTAGATAGAGTTATAGAAGCCTATTATTCTATTGGAGAAGATAAAAACATTAGGGGGAATCCCATGAAAAATAATCAAGATGCGTTAAAAGAAATCGAGCGTATAATAGAGGAACTTAAAAGTGGCCAGGAAGAAAGTGCTGCCACAGCTATGGTCGGACAGAAGCGAGAAAAACATAATATTTCTGGGGCTATATTTAAGCTGTTTTTTAGATTTTGGGGTATCAAGTTTCTTGTAATCGCGCTTCTACTTATCGCGGCGACAGCGGGAAGTATTTGGGCTTTTTCCGGGAGTACGTTTAAACAAGAAAGTACAACCTTCGTGGAACAGGTTCAGGAGCTTGCGACACTTGCTACGGCTGAGGCTCATTTGAAAGTTGTCATAGAACAAGAGGATAATAAGCTGTTCGGTAAGGATATTTCGGTTAATTTTCCTGGTACGAAACGTGAGGTAATATTAATTGTTCCAACTACAGTGGTTGCTGGGGTTGATTTAAAACAACTAGATTCTAAGGATATTAAGGTGAACGATAAGGAAAATGAGATTAAGATCTCATTGCCAAAGGCAGCCTTGATACAGGAGCCGACCATTCAGATGGATAAGGTGAGAGCATTTTCCGATGAAGGATTATTCCGTGGGGATGTTAAATGGGGAGAGGGTTTTGACCTAGCTGCTGAAGCACAGAAGCTAGCAAAAGACGAAGCGATTGAAGTCGGTTTACTACAATCTGCTGAACAAAACGCTCAAAAAGTTCTTCAAGAATTTTTCTCAAGCCTTGGTTATCAAGCAGAGATTACGTTTAAATAGAGGAGGGTACTGTCTATAAGGACAGTACCCTCTTTTCTATATTAATCAAAATCTCTCATTTCTAAGTACTCTTTTAATCTTTGAACTTGTTCTTTATATAAGAACTTTCCTAGTCCTCCAAACAGTTTCATTATGATTCGATAGTAAAGATTGCTTGGAATAATACTGGATTCCATTACAAGCTTTGTCCCGTCATATTCTCGGTATAGAAAATATCTAGTAAATGCTTTACCTTCCTTGGAGTACCCTTCCATAATAATTTTATTAGGAGGATCGTACTCGGTTAACACAATTTCAGTTCTAATCGTTTTCTTTTCAATCCGTTGAACCGATGTGAATCTAGTACCTGGCACATTTTCTTGCTTACCATTTTCATAGATATTCTCCACAAAAAAATCATTCCATCGCCTAATCTTCTCATCATCATCCAAATAATCAAACACAACATCAATCGGTGCAGCAATAAACTCTTCCAAACGAAATAATAATTTTTCTTTCATCATGTTCCCTGTCTTTCTACCATATTATAGGGGGAAACGAAATCCCTTAGGAAGATTATACTTGGGAATTTGGTGCCTGTCACTCCCCGATATATGTCATATTCTGTCGACTGGATAGAATAATCGTACGCATGGGGGATGTTCGACAATATGATACAAAAATCGGGGAGTGACAGGCACCCACAAACAAGGGTATAATTATGGTTAGTTTGTTATGTGTTTTTCTGTAAACGGTATCAGTTTTGAACTTTGTTAGCAGAGGAGTTTTGGTATGCGAACTTTTTATAAGTTTTTGAGTTTAATAGGTATTTTAATGTTGATTGCTATTTTCGTTAGTGCTTGTTCTGATAATGAGGTTGGTGATCAGGCTGAGGATCGAAATGAAGTGAATGTTCGGATTAATAATGATCCAGATTTTTTGGATCCACATATGGCTGAAGCATCGATTACATTCCAAATGCTTCTTAATATCTATGATGGATTGTTAGTTGGGGATACGGATGGGTCTTTGAAACCAGCTCTTGCAGAAGATTATCGTATTTCTGATGATGGACTAACGTATACATTTACTATCCGTGGTGGAGTAACATTCCATAATGGTGATCCATTAACGGTGGAGGATATTCAGTATAGTTTTGACCGTTTAATGGGTACGGAAACTGGTGAGCCTTTATCATCTGATTTCGACAATATTGCTTCACTGGATACACCAGATGATAAGACGTTTGTTATCACTTTAAAGGAACCGAATTCAGCGTTTCTTTCTTATCTAACTGCATTAAATTCTGCTATTTTGCCAAAAAGCAATGATGGTAAACATAATGAACAGCCAATAGGGACTGGGGCATTTGCATTTAATAGCTATAACCCAGAAAACAACCTGGTGTTAGATAAAAACGAAAACTACTGGAAAGATGGTCTTCCTTATTTAGACAAGGTGACCTTTACATTCCAGCCAGACGATCAAACGGCACTGCTTTCGCTACAAGCGGGGGAAATGGATATTGTCGCAGTTGGATCGCACCGTGTTCCTGAGGTAGAGGATCAATTTAATCTGGAATATCAAGACAGTAATTCGGTATTACTTGTTGGCTATAACCAAGAGAGAGAACCATTCCAAGATGTTCGAGTTCGTCAGGCAATCAATTATGCAGTGAATAAAGATGATGTCATTGAGGCAGCGTTTTCTGGTTACGCTACAAAGCTTGGATCTAATATGAGTCCTGCTATGGGCGATGTTTTTAAGGCAGGCTTGGAAGATACATATAAGCGTGATGTAGAAAAAGCCAAGGCTTTACTAGCAGAAGCAGGATATGCAGACGGATTCAACACAACCATATCTATCTCTTCCCATGCAGCACTGTACACCAATGTTGCTCAAGTTGTAGTAGAGAACTTAAAAGAAGTGGGTATCCAAGCAGAAATTGAAGTAGTTGAGTGGGGCGTTTGGTTAGAGAGAGTTTACCAAGGAAGAGACTATGACCTGACTATTATTGATTTTACTGGGGTTCTTTCTCCATATGAGACAATTAATCGTTATGTGTCGGATGCGGGGAATAACTTCTTTAACTTCAGTCATGCAGAATATGACCAGTTGATGGATGAGGTTCTTACTGAATCAAACCCGGACCGTCAAAAGGAAATCTATTACCGATTACAGGAAATTTTAAGTGAAGAAGCTGCTGCGGTGTATTTAGCTGATTATCAAATTATCTGGGCGTTAAATCCTAAGCTGGAAGGATATAAGCTATACCCTTATTTCTATCATGATTTATCTGAAGTGAAGTACACCGAATAGAAGGGGATATCAACATGGCCTATTTCGTTCGAAGGTTAAGTTTGCTTATGGTAACGGTATTCCTTGTTTCATTCATTACCTTTGCCGTTTTTCAAATCATACCAGGGGATCCAATCCGAATAATGTTAGGTCCGGAAGCCGATGAAGCAAGGGTAGAAACCTTGGAACAACAACTCGGATTAGATCAGCCCCTTATTACCCAGTATGGAAACTGGATGAGTGGTGTTTTTACAGGTGATTTAGGGGATTCTATTCGGTTTTCCCGACCGGTTTCAGAGTTGATTGCGGACCGATTGCCGGTTACCCTTTATTTGGCATTTCTTTCAATTGCGATTGTCATTATGGTTACGATTCCATTAGGGATTTACATTGCAAAAAGACCGAACACCTTACAGGATCTAGTTCTTTCTTCTGTTACACAAGTTGGAATGGCGATTCCTTCTTTTTGGCTTGGGATGCTGTTAATGCTTGGATTGGGTATGACGTTTCAGTTTTTCTCAATTAGTGGCTATGTTCCTTGGTCTGAAAGTATAACTGGTGCGTTCGGGTCATTACTTTTACCAGCGATCACGATTGCCATTCCGCAAATCGCGATCTCTTTTCGATATATTCGTAATACAATTTTGGAGCAATTACAGCTAGATTATGTACGAACGATACGAAGTAAGGGGATCACGGAGCGGGCAGTAATGTATAAACATGTGTTACGAAATGCGATGATTCCGATACTTACTGTATTCGGTTTGATTTTTGCTGAGGTGGTTGCGGGAACCATTATCGTGGAGCAGGTTTTTGGACTTCCGGGGTTTGGTAGTCTCTTGATTACGAGCATTAGTTATCGTGATTTTCCATTGATACAGGGAATTGTCATGTATATTACCATTGTGGTGGTTGTGATTAATTTTGTAATTGATATGCTATATGCAATCTTGGATCCTCGCATTCGGTTAGGTGAGGGAGTAGGGCAATGAAACAAATTCAAAGACATGGGAAAAATATAAACCTTGTGATTGGTAGTTCTATCCTACTTGTTTTTCTACTCATGATGGTTGTAAGTTTTTTTTACACACCATATGATGTCAATGCCATGGATATTGCGAATAAATTGCAACCTCCAAGTGCAGAACATTGGTTTGGAACCGATGAGTTTGGTCGTGATATATTCAGTCGAATCATGGTCGGAACACAAACTGCATTTTTCGTTGGTACGGTTTCTGTTGGGATTGGCATGATTTTTGGAGTATTGATTGGTGGATTTTCAGGTTACTTTGGTGGATGGATTGACGAAATTATTATGCGAATCATTGATGCTCTCATGGCATTTCCGGGTATTATTTTGGCATTAATGCTAGTTGCCGTTTTTGGTTCTGGAATGGTAAATACATCGATCGCGCTTGGGTTGATGGCGATTCCAGGGATTGCGAGGATTGCGAGAAGTGGATTTTTACAGAGTAAGGATGCGGAGTATGTGCATGCTGCTCGGTTGATGGGGCAGTCTCAAGTCAGGATAATGACGAAGCATATCTTACCAAATGTTATGTCTCCATTGATTGTAGCTGCGTCCATTGCCTTTGCAGTTGCCTTGTTAGCGGAAGCGGGTTTAAGCTATTTAGGGTTGGGTGTTCAACCACCAGATCCAAGCTGGGGTAGAATGTTGAAGGATTCTCAAGGGTATCTAGCCAGTTCACCGTGGTATACCTATGCACCAGGTGTTGTAATTACATTGATGGTATTAGGGTTTTATATGTTGAGTAATGCGATACGGGATATTAGTGATCCAAGGTCGAGGTAGATATTTTGTTTTAAATCCATATTATATTAGAAAAGCCACTTTCCCTTAAGGCTTGGGGAAGTGGCTATTTTTGATTCTCAAAATGATTCATAAAGGAGTCTCACGATTCAGTTCAATTATGTCCTGCCTCTAAATAGTTTATTAGTCATTTAACCCCTACTCAATCACTTTTCAATCTTCTCCAATTCATTCACAAATGCAGGCTTACGCTCATACGTTTTCTTCAGTGCCATTACTAAGTCTTCAAACTTAGCTTCTCCAACTGCCTCTTTATAGATCTTTAACTTTCTACCAATATTCCGGTATTCCTTCCGATTGGTGGCAAGTTCTGCTTCAGATAAAATATAATGACGGAAAATTTCCTCCACTCTATCCTCATAATTATCCAATATGTAGGAATAGAGCTCTACAATAGTTGAGGGTGATTGTTCCACGTATTTTAGTACTTTATCACTTCTGCTTTCTGCTTTTGCAATATACTCATATACATGTGGAAGACCTGCACGCTCTTCCATTGAATGGAATATCTTTTCTAACGCATCTTCCCATTCTTCTTCAGAATACAATTCCTTCAATTTACTATAGGCTTCATACTCGTTATCCAATACAAACTCCATAAGTATTTCTTTTTGTTTTTCCAGATCCTCGATGGCCTCGTAAACTTGTAGTCTATATTCCTTCCATTTTTTCACCAGGCCAGGATATAAACTATCATTCTCTTCTCCATCTTCACAAAGTCTTAGAGCGGTTTCATAATTTTCATTTTCTATTTCTTTTTCGATAGCCATTTGTCGAAACTCATCATAGTTTAGATGCTTATTGACGAACTGATTAGCTGTATCCATTTCGCCATTTCGTTCTAAGATCTTCAATTGCAGTTGTAAAATAGCTTGTTTATCTCGTTCTGAGGACCATGTAGAAACTGTTGATACTTTACTTAATTGGTTCTCTAAGATTTCCTCCAGCTTCCGTCTAGCAGATGAAAGTGCAGAATAGATAGAACAAACATCTAATAATGCATAACGTGTATCATTCCATCCGTCATAACGCTTGTTCATTGCTTCCTTTAGGATTAAATCAAAGGTACTTTCTTGTACACGATGATCAGTGGAAAGTAATATGAGTGAAGATGCATCTTTCAGTAAGGTGATACTTTCATTAATGACGTACCCAATTTCGCCACCTGTATCATCTGTGTACTGTAGCATATCAATAACAATCGAGAGCACGGCAATTCCTAATTTGACCGCGGTCTCCTCTTCGCCATTGTTTAATTTATTTCTACCTTTATCAAGCACCATCTCAGCACCTTGGAGTGCTGTATGCACATTTCGCCACGAAATAAATCCTTGTCTCTTATTTTCATTTATATATTTTCTAATCAATTGCTTACTAGCTTTCACTTCGTCATTTGGGGTAACTAGTTTATACTCGACCTTCTTCTCTACATGTTGGTCACTTTCGACTAGTTCCATGACTAATTCAACTAATTCCTTTTTCGAAAGCTTTGTAACTTCTTTCTTTAAATCCACAGTTGGACTCCTCTCATCACATTCGTATTATTAAGTGTAGCATAACCTCATATGGCAATCGCAAGTGATTCGTGCACGCAGTGTATTAAGTTTCCTGTTAAAGTACACATTAAGAATTGCAATTAACACAATATAATTTATGAAATAGCAAGGTTACATAGACTTTTTTCCTTTGCAATTGTTCGCTCATTCTGGAGTTTCGTGTTACAGTTAGTAGACAATTTAAAGATAAGAGTAGGTGAAATTCTTGATCGAAATAAAAAAATCATTAATTAGTGAAGGGGAATTTAACAGAGGCGTCTTTGCTACGCAGGATATTAAAAAAGGTACACTGTTTCATGAAGCGCCTGTCATTCCCTATCCCAATGACCAGCATGAACATATCGAAAAAACGCTCCTTGCTGATTATACATTCGAGTATGGGATCAATCACTCTGCTATCCTACTTGGCTATGGCATGTTGTTTAACCATTCTTATGAACCAAATGCTAATTATAAAATTAACTTTGATAATCATACCTTTGAATTCTATGCGTACACCGATATAAAAGCGGGAGATGAGATTCTAATTAATTATAATGGGAATGTAGATAATGATGATCCGCTTTGGTTTAATGAAGACTAAGGTCATGATTGAATATCTCTATTGAATAATGCTCATACTAAAACCACTTAAATTAAGGAGGGATTTAGTATGGCTGAACATGATAAAAAGCCCTTTTATAAAAAATGGTGGTTTTGGTTAATTGTAATTATCGTATTATTGTTTGCACTATTCGGTGGTGGTGATGAGGAAGACGAACCACAAGAAACCGATACAGGGACAGAAGATGCCCAAAGTAAGGAAGAGGAGGAAAACACCGGTGATGAAGGTGCAGAAGAAGAGCCTGATGAAGAAGCACCTGAACGTGACAACTCTTCAGCTGAGGAGACAACCTTAAATGCTGGTACGTTCGCAGTGGGAACCGATATCCCAGTAGGACGTTATGTTATTACTGGAGAAGGAATGGGAAATCTATTTGTGTATGATGAAGCTGGATTGCCGGTTGTGAATGAGATCCTAGATAATAGTACAGAAATGGGCGTAGCTAGTGTGACAACGGATTTGGAAGATGGTCAAGAAATTGAGATTTCAGGCTTAGATGCTGTGAAATTCACACCTGCTGAAACCAACATGTCTAACACGTTATCTGCTGGTACATGGGAAGTCGGGTTAGATATTGAGCCAGGTAGATATGATGCTACAACACCTAGTGGAATGGGTAACTTTGTTATCTATAATGATATGGGATTACCAAGTACAAATGAAATACTGGACGCTTCTGGTGACATGGGGGTAAAAAAGGTAACTGTTACGTTAAAAGAAGGGCAACGAATATCCATCAGTGGATTAAATGAAGTAAATTTTGAAGCAAAATAATATATAGGTAAAAAGGACAGTCTCTCATCACTTTAATAAGTTCTGTTGATGAGGGACTGTCCTCTTCTTGTTTTTTCGACAAATTAACCTAAGACTTTAGTTTGGTTTTGGGTAAAAATGTAAAATTTTATAGTGATAATTTCACAAAAGATGAAAGGGGGAATGAGGCCTTTAGCCTCAGTGACAAATTTTGAACTAGCATGGTAGAATTTTACTATATCATGGTACCGTTATATTGGTTTAACATGGCGCAATACAAAGGAACTAAATTGTCATGATCTTGAAATAAACATATACCTTTTTGATTTTTATGATGTATAAAAAGGACTACATTGACATATATAACTATTTTAGTGCCTACTACCTACAGAAGAAAATGATTTCATTATTGATGCCCCGGATTAAAAGAATGGTTCATGCAACCTTTTGATAGACTCACCATCACTAGATGAATTCGGTGAAGAACTCCCTTAATGTTAGTATACGGTCCCATCAAGACAAAAGGAATGGGGCATTTATGAAAACCGCTATTGCGGCTTTGTATAAAGCCAAGAAAAAAGAGAACGTATAGAGGAAATCCTTGAATACGTGTTTTATAACTTTATATTAAGCAAATCCCCTAAGATATTACACCATATCCCAATCACACTATTTTGAAGACCACAGTACGGGTGATGAGCAGTCAAACGAGACTCAACTATTTATTATGCCTATCAAAAAGGGAAGTACATATGAATTTAAGACGAATAGTTTATTAGATTCAAATATTGATAGTAGGAGATACTCATGGGAAAAGCAGAAGAGGAACGTAATCAAAATCAATACGTTGTAGCCAAAAGGTTAGTCCAAAATGAGGCGATTAACAAACGTGAATTACGTGCTATTGCGAATGGATTATTTCCGAGTCTTCTTCCTGTTTATGTGGAGTATGAGAAGAGCAATGTTCTCTTAAAAAGCTCCATAAAAGGCATGTTGCCGTTGAATATATATTTTAGTGGTATTGTCCATAAGAAGATGTTTCTAGAAGTCATCTATAACATAGTGAGGATTGCCAAACATTGTGAAGTGAACTTAATGAATATGAACAACATGATGTTAGAGCTAGATTGTATCTTTCTAGACCCTGGGACGAAGGCAGTAAAATGTATATTTTGGCCAATTGTAAATAATCATAATCCGGTTTTCCCTTCTGAGTTTTTCAAAGATATTCCATTTCAACTCGTATTTAATAAGCACGAAGATCATCATTATGTCTCTACCTATTTACAGTATTTTAATGAACATACTTCTTTTTCCATTCATCACTTTGAGAAGTTCATCTTAGAATTGATGGGGAGAAGTGGGCGTGAAGAACATAGGATGGGGCAAGTTGAACAGAGAAACAGTCTAGAAACGACTGTGTTAGATGAAGAAGACCTAAGTGGGACGACGGTTATAGGTGTTGATTTGCAGAAAGAGCCATCTTTCCCTTATTTAATTAGAGAAAGTAATCAAGAAAGAATCTTGGTAAATAAGCCTTCATTTCGAATTGGTAAGGAAAGAAGGTATTGTGATTATTTTATCGCTAATAATCAAACGGTCAGTCGAAGTCATGCTGATATTATTACGCGCGGTGACCGCTATTATATCATCGATAATAATTCTACGAATAAGACATTCGTAGACCAGCGGGTTATCCCGGTACTGAAAGAGATCGAGATATTCTCAGGTACCAAAATCAGGCTTGCCGATGAAGACTTCGTATTTTACATATAGCAAGGGGGCCAATAAAAAATGGAAATTTTAACGGCCGTACATACTGATACGGGCTTAAAGAAAAAAAACAATGAAGACAGCATATGTATAAAGGTTGCCGATACCTCAATCGGAAAGGTTGTATTGGCTGTGATTTGTGATGGCATGGGTGGACTTTCCAAGGGAGAGGTTGCAAGTAGCAATGTCATTCATGCTTTCTCCGATTGGTTTGAAAACGAACTACCTATCCAACTTTCCCAATCAAACTGGGGGGATATTCAGTACCGTTGGGATCGTATAATTAAGGAACAAAATCAACGAATCGCCTCTTACGGGAAAAAGATAGGCAGTAATCTTGGCACAACATTAACAGCCATGTTAGTAGTTGGTTCTGAGTATATGCTCATCGCCCATGTAGGTGACACCAGATTATATCGTTTGGATTCTGGAATCCATCAATTAACAGAAGATCAGACGTTAGTTGCTAGGGAAATTAGAAAAGGGCGATTAAACCCAGAAGCGGTAAAGACGGACCCGAGAAGAAATGTCCTCTTACAATGTATTGGGGCATCGAGAATTGTGGAACCCGATTTTATCCAAGGTAGGGCTAAGCCTGGCGAGGTATACATACTTTGTTCGGATGGGTTTCGCCATATGATTACGGAAGAAGAAATGTATCATGCCTTTCTACCAGAAAGCATACAGGATGAGATAGAAATGGAGAAACAAGCAAAAAGACTGGTGGAGTTAAACAAAGAACGACAAGAAACGGATAATATATCGGTTGTCGTTGTCAAAATACAGTAAGGATGGGGAAGTTGTTTTGGCGGATATTGGTTCAGTAATAGATGGTAAATATGAAATATTAAAGATGATTGGAAAAGGCGGTATGTCCAAAGTATACCTGGCTATGGATCAACGCCTTAATAAGCAATGGGCAGTTAAAGAGATTGATAAAAGTGCAAGAGACAAAACGAATAATGAAGTGGTCATTCAAAGTGCCATTGCAGAAGCAAACTTAATTAAAAGGCTAGATCACCCGGCACTACCTCGAATTGTAGATATTATTGATAATGATGATGTCATTTATGTCATTATGGACTATATCGAAGGGGAGCCACTGAGTAAAGTAATTGATGAGTACGGGGCACAACCACAGGATGTTGTTATTGATTGGGCCATGCAATTATGTGATGTGCTGGACTACTTACATACATGTGATCCACCAATTATTTACCGAGATATGAAGCCTGCCAATGTCATGCTTAGACCAGACGGAAGTCTTAAGCTCATTGACTTCGGGATTGCAAGAGAATTTAAGGAAACGAATTTAGATGATACGGTAAGCCTTGGTACAAAAGGATATGCAGCACCAGAACAATTTGGCGGGAAGGGGCAAACAGATCCCCGTACAGATGTCTATTGTCTCGGTGTAACGATGTATCACCTTGTAACCGGACATAATCCAAGTGAACCACCATATGAGCTCTACCCAATTAGAAAGTGGAATTCGAATTTATCTGGTGGCCTGGAAAAGATTATTCAAAAATGTACGCAGTTAAATCCAGATGATCGTTATCAATCCTGTGCAGAGCTGTTATATGCATTAAATCATTATGAAGAGATTGATGATGCTTATCGGACAATGCAGAAATCCCAACTACGGAAATTTAGTGTGATGACTGGTTTAGCTTTCTTATGTTTGTTTGTTGGGATATTTGGTCAGGGGATGAAGGTACGTACGGATAATTCGGATTACGAGCATTATATGCAATTGGCAGAGACAGCAACGGATGAATCAAGTGAAATCGAAAATTATCTAAATGCCATCGACATTAAACCAAGTGATACAAAAGCTTACATAGAATTAATTAAAACCTTAAGAAGTGATACAGTTTTCACCACCGAAGAAGAAGCTAAATTAATGAAGAAAGTAAATCCTAATTTAGCAGTTCTAAAAGAACAAGAGAATTACGCCGAACTAGCTTTCGAATTAGGTAAAAACTACTGGTATTATTACGATTACGGTAAGTCTGAAACAACGGACAATCAGATTACTAGAATGACAAACTCCATTCGGTGGTTTGATGATGTCGCAGCTGTTGGGGTAAATGATAATGAAAATGTTGACCATCAAATGGCAGAGATTTATCGAAATATTGGAATCTTCAATGATGAGATAAATCTCCATATAGAAGAGGCATCTGATAAAGGTAAATATCAGGATTATTGGGCAGATTTGACTGGTTTACTGACAATGATTTCAGACGATGATCCAGATGAATATGAAATCGTAATACTAGAAGTCTATCGGTTGGCCATGAACTCCATTGAAATGTATGCTAGAAAGTTTAAAGCAGATGGGGTAGAAGAGGCAGATATTCGTTCTGTGTTTGAATTGATCACAGAAGGTACCGAACAAGTTTCCGTTACAACCGATAAGACGGAAGCAATGAAAGAAGATATTATGAACCGCATTCTAACAACTGAAAAGGCAATTGACAATGCATTTGAAAGGTAAATGGGAGGGGTATGGATGGACACAGCAACAGCATGGCAGATTGTTTCTATAGTTGGCTATTCCCTTTCAGGAATACTATTTATTATCGTTATTATTATGTTTTTCAAAATGAATATCCGGGCTATTTACGGGGATTTGACTGGTAAAAATGCAGAAAAACATATCCAGGCAATTAGAGAGCAATCTGGTAAGAGAGTATACAGACGCTATGAACCTAGTCCTTATAATCTAGAACGCGGTGAATTAACCGAGCCAATACCGAAATCTAAAAGACTATGGAAGTCTGGAAAGCTGAGAAAAACTGGTCCCATGACTAGTGAGAATTTAGATGAAAGAATTCAAACTGGAAACTTCGCAACTTCTCGGAAATTAGAACGGATGAAAGTAGGAGCAACTCCTGTTCCATCGACACCAATTGCAACTAAGCAGCAATTGGACGAAACCGAATTACTTGTGGATGAGACGGAACTTTTACTAGATGAAACCGAGCTGTTGGTAGATGAAACTCAGGTTTTAGCGGATGAAACTCAAGTTTTAGCTGAAGGTACACAAGTGTTAATAGATGACGATGAAACGGTGTTGTTAGGAAACACGGATGAGTTATCCCCAGAAGATCGTCCTAAGAGACGAGAGATTAGTTTCACGATGGTGAAGGATATGAAGATTACGCATACAGATGAAAATATTAATGATGATGTAAGAGATTAAGGGGTTAGAAGTTTATATAGATGAGTTGAGTCATATTTGTTATCACAAGTTTTTTAAATGGGGTGGAGAAACAAATGAAAGCGAAGAATAAGCGTAGGTTAAATCGTATGATGTCTATTATTCTAGTCTTTATGCTGATGTCTTATTATGTTCCGATAGGATTGGTGGTTGCGACTGCTGAGGGGGCTGGGGAAGACACTGGGGAGTCTGGTGTTTTTACATTGGAACTTTTGAATGACGGTAATCCTGTAGATGGAGCAACTGTAAATGGAACAAATGGAAATATTGATGTAAGTGGTACTACCAATCAAAGCGGTATAGTTTCGTTTGGGAATGTTACTATCGAGGATATAGAAGTAAATAATACATTTAATTTTGAAGTAGTATTACAAGATGGTAAATTGCATGAATTTAGTATTGTTGTAGATAATGGATTTACAGAACCTTACGTTTATGAAGTGCCGCTAGAAAAAGAGAAATTTAAAGTTACAATGAGTAATCTATCAAGTTCTGGTTCTGGTACAGTCAGGATTAATGGTAATGATTTTACCGAGGAAGATAATCCGCTGGAATTTGCGGAAGGCGAGAAAATAAAAGTTGAAGTAGAAGCATCGTCAGGATCAAAGATTAAATCTTTATCTATTGGTGGAGAAACTAAAACTACTATTCCCGAAGAAGGAAGCTACATAGAAACCGTTACTGTTGTTAAAGATACAGACATTATAGTCGAATTTACTAAGGTATACACCATTAACTTTACAAGTAACGAAAATGGAGAAATTGATGGTGATGGATATCAAGAGATTAATGCAACAGAAGGAAAGATTATTGCTAGTAAAGGCTCTTCTCCATCTTTTATAGCGACGCCAGCACTAGGTTACCTTATATCTGAAATTAAAATAGTTGGTAACGAATATAACGAATATATCGATTTATCAACTCTTTCAGACGGAGATAGTTATACTTATACCTTTGATGAAATAGATGATAATTATGAAGTATCTATAACATTTGCCAAGAGAAGTTATCAAATTACTACTAATGTAGTTGGAGAAAATAGTGATAAGGGAGATATTTCTAAAGGTGAATTAGTTGAACACGGTGGAAGTAGTACAATTATTATTACCCCTAGCGACAACTACAAAATCAAAACTTTAACTAATAACAGTGTTCGTGTAGAAGATGAAGTTATTCAAGAAGATGGCAATTACAAGTATGTACTGAAGAACATCATAGGAAAGCATGATATAAATGTTGAATTTGAAAAGGTACCTCCTGCTGAAAAAAGTTGGGATCATTATGTAACTATTGAAGTTGTGGATTCAACAGGAGAATTAATAGATTCAAACATAGAAGATAATATCCATATTTACTCTAAAGATACTAAGGTTAAAATTAAAGCAAAAGATTCATGGACTTGGATAAGATTCGGAGAAAAGTGGTGGAATAAGGAGATTATTATTGAAAACAATAGCAATACAACAATAGACGAAATACAACTTGGAAAGCTATGGGGGTCGGAGAGTATTACTATCGATCCTAATCTACAAATTCTCTTTGATACTAAAGGACCTGAATTAAGCGAAATACAATTTCAGGGAACAGGAGAAAAGTATACTGATGAAGATAAGAATTGGTATAGTGGCGGAGTTATAAGGGGCAATATTACAAACGTTGAGGAATTGCATAATGAGAGTCCATTTTCCACTGAAATTGAAGGTATTTATTATAAAAAGGAAAACTCCTCAGAAAAAATAAAGCTAGAAACATATAATTATCAAGACAATACTTTTGAAATTACACTACCTAAAGAGGATTATAGCGGTACTTATAGTATTTGGGCTGTCGATAAAGCAGGAAATTCATCTGAGGTAATACAGGTGAATGATGTAAATATTGATAATACAAGCCCAGTTATAAAGGGTATTTATATAAATTCAATCGGAGATGCTGGAGAAGGAAGTATCAGAGAAGATATAAAGGAAGATGAAATCGAGGAGTATGTTGAATTAGAAGAGTATGGTTATTTCTTTAAACAGCCACTTCGAGTAACTGTTGTTGCAAAAGATAAATCAATAGGTGGTAAAGATGGTACTGGTGTTGAATCCATGGTTGTTTATCTAAAAGACTATGAAAAAAATAAATATTATGCAGTTTTAAGTGATAATCCTGAACCGGTAGAAATAACTGAGGAAGGAATTAAGAGCATTATTCCTATCGAAACTGAAGGGGATGTAACATTTGACATCCCTAATTCCTTCAAGGGACAAATAGTTGCAAAAGCAACAGATAAAGTTGGGAATACTGGTCCTTTTGAAGCGCCAAAAGGTGCAATTCTTGAAACCCCAGAACAACATAGTCTTGAAGTTGATCATATAGTCTTTAGTAAAGAAGATGCACCTCATAAAGATACTAATGGTGGTGCTTTACATGCTGATGATGTTGACGTTGAGTTTACGGTAAAAGATACTTATTCTGGAATTGAAACAATTGAATGGTCTGTAGTGGCACCTAATGATAAAGAAGATGACCAGTTTGGTAGCTTAACCATTAACGAAAATGGGGAAATTGTGGATGGAAGTGACAATAATTGGGAAATTAAACAAAAAGATCGTAACCTTGTAACTGTGATGAGTAAAAAAATAACAGTTAATCATAACAGTAACGATATTGTGGTCAACGTCAGAATGACAGACAGATCAGGTAATACTTCTGAGGAACAAATTATGTTCAGTGTTGATAAAAAAGCTCCAAAACTTGAAGTTGAGTTTGATAGTAATTCACCAGATGATGAAAATGACTATATTTTTAAGAGTAATCGAACTGCAACCATCACAATTACAGAGCGTAACTTTAATCCAGATGATGTTACGTACAATGTAACTAAAGATGGAAAAAAATATCCAGTAGTTGGAGAATGGACGACAGTAACCCCTGAAGATGGTGAACATCCCGATTTAACAACCCATACAGCATTGATTATCTTTGAGGAAGACGGGGATTATACTTTTGATGTTAGTTATAAGGATAATGCAAAACATCCTGCACCAGACGTGGAAGCTCAAGAATTTACCATTGATCAAACTGCGCCTGTGGTGAATGTGACCTATAATAATGAAGATGTAGCAAATAAAAAGTATTATAATAAAAGTAGAAAAGCAAAGATTACAGTAAAAGAGCATAATTTTGATCCAAAGCGTGTTGAGATTAATGGAACAACTACAATAATTGGTAAAGGTGAAAAGGAGCTCCCAGCTTTGAGCGCGTGGTTGGAAAAAGAGGATGGTGTCTACGAAGCAACGATAGAATTTGAGGAAGATGCATTGTATCAATTCGATATCGTTGTAAGCGATAAAGCTGGTAATACATTTGAGGATTTTGAAGATGAATTCTATATAGATCAGACAAAGGCCGTATTAGCTGACGGAGAAGCTGTAACGTTTGAACAGGTAAACGATGGAAATCTTGCAAAAGTACTAAATTTCCTAACGTTTGGTACCTTCTTTAACAAGGAAGTTCATATTACGGCTCGGGCTTTAGATGGGACAGCCGGGATAGAAGAAATTCAATTAATAACAGATAATGGTGAGATAATTCCACTTGAGGAAATAACCATTGTTGAAGATAAATTAACAGGAGAAGCTGTATTCAAGCTTAATGAAGATAAATTTGAAGGTAAGTTTAAAGTTAGAATAATAGATCTGGCTGATAACAAAGAGACATATGATATCACAGCAGAAAACTCAAACATCAGTTCTGAAACAAACTTTATAATAGTAGTAGAAAAAGAAAAACCTAACGTTTCCATCAACGTAATACCAGATGAAGGCGTTAAATCCTATAAAAACCAATACAATGGTGACGTAACATTTGAAATTACAGCAGAGGATAACGATTCTGGTATCAACACCGTTATCATTGATGTCAATGGCAAGAAGTATGAATACGACTACTCAGACTTAGCTGAAATGCAGAAAAACCCTGATGCTTATCGTATTAATACAAATCACAAGGACATTGTAGGGAATGAAGATGGATCGTATCTCATTTCAGTTCATGTAGTAGATAATGCCGGAAATGAAAATGAAGCGGAAACTAAAATCTATATCGACAAAACGAATCCAATTATTACGAACTATGAATTCTCGATTAAAGGGAAAAATGGTTTTGTTAAAGTGGATGAAACTGATAAATTCAAGAAGTCCCTTGAACTGACCGAATATGGCTATTACTTTAAAGAGCCAACTCAGGTGAAAATCAGTGGGGAAGACCCGAAAGTAGATAAAGAGTTTACTAGTAATTTGAAGACTATTACCGTTTATTTGAAGGACCATGAAAATGGAAAATACTATGCTGCTCTTAAAAATGGTTCATTGAAAGAAATCAAAGAATCTGAGATTGGTAGTATTACTCCTATTCCAACTAAGAACAGTGTTACTGTCAATGTTCCGAAAGCATTTAAGGGACAGATTTTTGCTCAGGCTACAGACTATGTTCAGAATACAGGTGCCTATATTGCACCAAACGGCATGGTAGTGGAAAACAAAGCACAGCATAACAAAGAGACACATATCAAACTTGATCGTGCAAAAGCCCCATATAAAGATAACAATGGAGTAGATCTCTATTCGAACAATGTAAATGTTGAATTAACGGTAACTGATTCGTATTCTGGAATTGAGGAAATTGAATGGTCTGTCATTGCACCTTACGATACTGGTAACAACCAGGGTGGTAAGCTAAAACTAAATAATGATAAAACATACGCAGATGGTAGTAATACAAAGGGCTGGAAACAGACTAGAACACAATTGAATCTAGTAACAGAAATGAAGAAAACCATAACTGTAAATAACAATAGTAACGATATTAAGGTTAGAGTGAAAATGACGGATAGAGCGGGTCATACGTCAGAAGAGGAGATCACATTTAGTATTGATAAGACATCTCCTTCCATTAATGTAACGTATGATAATAATTCGCCAGATCCACAGAACCAAGATTATTATAAAGATAATCGAACGGCTACCATTATAATTACAGAACGAAACTTTAAACCAGAAGATGTAGTCCATGTGGTGACGAATACGGATAACGTTATTCCAGTTCTAAATGGTTGGTCAACTAGTAGAAACAGTAATAATCCAGACTTAACCACACATACTGCGACCATTACCTACAGTGCAGATGGAGACTATACATTCGATATTCAGTACACGGATAATGCTGGAAATAAAGCAGCACCGGTACCACAGGATTCCTTTACGATTGATAAAACAAAACCTGTGATTAATGTGTCTTATGATACGGATGATGCAGTGAATGGAAATTACTTTAATACTACAAGAACAGCTACGATTTCCATTACAGAGCATAACTTTGATCAAAGTCGTATTGAAGTGATTGGCACAGCATTCCATGACGGGGAAGTAGTGAACTTCCCATCCCTAAGTGGTTGGACTCGAAGTGGTGATGTTCATACTGCATCGATTGTCTATAGCAATGACGCCCTATATACCTTTGATATTGACTACACAGATATGGCAGGGAATGTTGCAGATGATTTTACACCACAGGAGTTCCATGTCGACCAAACAGAACCGGAGTTAACCATTGTAGGTGTTGAGAATATGTCTGCTAATAATGGTGAAGTCGCTCCAATTATTCGATATTCTGATACGAACTTTGATCCAGATTCGGTGGAGATTGAACTTACTGGATCCAATCGTGGAGATGTAGAACTGAAGGGAGAATATTCAGGCCGAAACAATGGTCAGGTGTTCATCTTTGATGACTTTGCAAGAACAAAAGAAAATGATGATCTATACACCTTATCAGTATCCTTAGTTGACTTGGCAGGTAATGAATCCACAGAAGAAATTCGATTCTCTGTAAACCGTTTTGGTTCTGTTTATGCCTTTGATGATTCTTTAGATGGATTAGTAGGTAAATATGTCCAAAATGAACAGGATATTATCATAACGGAAACCAATGTAAACAGTCTGGATAAGGATTCCATTAATTTAAAAATGACACATAATGGTTCACCATCTGACTTAAAAGCTGGAGAAGACTTTACGATTAGGGAGACTGGTGGAGAGGATACGTGGAGTCAATACACGTATACGATTCACAAAGAATTATTTGCTGGAGATGGTAGGTATACCATTACTCTTTACTCAGAAGATGCCGCCGGGAATACTAATGAAAACATCGATGAAAAGAAAAAAGCGGAGATTTCATTTGGTATTGATAAAACAAGTCCAGTTGTTGTTCCGATAGATATTGAAGAAGGGGAACAATATGCGGTTGATAGTAAAACGGCAACTATTTCCGTAAAGGATAATCTAGTATTAGAACAAGTCAAAATAAGCCTAAATAATGAAGAAATTGCCTTTGAAGAAAATGGTGAAAATTACACATTTGTTATTCCGAATTCTAACTCAACACAGGAAGTTACGATCCTTGCAACAGATGCTGCAGGAAACGAAATAACTGCTGAAGTGAGAGACTTCCTTGTAACAACGAACCTATTAGCTCGTTGGTATAATAATAAGCCATTATTCTTTGGATCACTTGGTGGAACTGGTGTCATTGGCGTAGCTTTAGCTGCATTCTTCCTTTACAGAAAGAGAAATAATGTTCCAGATGAAGTAGAAATGGAAGAGAAGGCAGGCTAAGGGGGAAGGCATATGTTTGAAGATTCAACATCACTGACAAACATACTTCTAATAGTAAGTTTAAGTGTGAATGTCATTACCTTACTTATTGTGTTACGTCTGCGCTCTAATGTGATAAAGAAAGAAGAGCCTGTTCCTGCACCGAATCGAGCAAAAGTGAATCCTATAAAACCAGCAGTAGATGTGGGTGTAGTGTTCTGCCGTAACTGTGGTAATCAATATGAATCAACGGAAGGATTATGTCCTAGTTGTGGAACACCTAGATAAGATTACTTTTTGAAAAAGATTGTTAGGAATAGAAAAGGGAGTTGCCTAGTCGCAACTCCCTTTTACTTTGTATATCTTTGAATAATATAGAAACTTACTGGGTTACAACTAGCTAGACCAAGTAAAGATAATCGTTTATACCTGACTTACAATCGACAATATCGTCTGATCAATTTGCACTAAATCCCAAGAAGTCACAATCCCAATAGGTTTTTGAGTTCTTTTTCCCGCTTGGGTAATGATGACAGCCTCTAACTTGTCATTATTGTCAAAAGCTTCTTCAAACACGTCTTCTAAGTCGTATATGGTACTTTCTCTGCTAATAAAGTGGACATTATGTTTCTTCTCACAAACCAGGATATCTTTAGCCACTACATTTTCTAAAGAAATAAAGTCACTAACAATATTCTTAGACATCCATTTGGCAATGCCACCTTCTGTCAATAACCCAACAAAGTTCGTTTCATCGTATATTGGAAATTGAGAAAAACCAGATCTCTCTACCTCATGTAGGATCTCCCTAATGGGTGTATCTGGATTAAAACAAACAACAGGTTGGGATGCAATGGATAATGCCAGTGGCGGCTTCATTAGTAATGTTTCCACTCGTTCGATTTCTTTTACCGTGTCTTCATGGGGAACTGCAATATAATGATCTTTATCGAACCTTTGATGTACAAGTGCATTACGTAAATGGCCAAATTGCTTCAGTAATTCATAATGATGACGAACTACATTATGGCGCACCCGGCTTTTGTATAATGCTTCACTATACGAAATATGATCACTTGTTCCGGTAGTTAGTTCTTTTAATTTCACATGGATTCTATTAAATGCTGCTTCAAATCGCGCTACTAGGCCTTTTTGGGTCATTAGATTATTCATATTAGTAGTTCCTTTTTTATATATTTACTATTAATTTACCATATTTATACTATCAAAGTTAGATGTTTTATCCGTATTTTAATAGACTTATTGTCCTATGTCTTCCTTGGAATTTTTGTCATAAAATGTCCGGAAGATAGGCATCATGCCCTTCTTGACCAACAGTATAGCGCTTACATAAAATAATAGTAAGTGTAATAAATAAATTCAGTACAACTCATTGTCCATGAAATGGAGGTACTTTTATGAAAACTATCCATAAATTTTTACACTCCTATTATTCAATGTTAGTCAAAGATTGTATTTGTCCAGAGTACCGGATAAAACTGCAGAGGCGAATACTGCATCATGGATCTAAATTCTAAGAGGGTTTGGTTAGGGTTAACAACTAGCAATATACTTATTATGGTAATAGAATTAAAGATTAGTATAAATGAAAAGGAGGGCAACTATCCATGCTATGCATAGTTGCCCTCCTTTTCGTATTAGAATTGACGTTTTCCTAAATCCAATTCCATCCAAACGGACATTCTACCTCCTTGTCCTGATGCTGACATTTTAACAATTCTAGCTCCTCCACGCTTGGCATAGGATTCAATCTCCTGTAGTTCTTCCTTACTGTACACTGACCGGCAAATTTCAATTGTTTTTCTACTTTGAAGACTTTGTACGTACATCGTTTTCCCCTCCGTAAAAGATTGTGGGCCAAATCCTTTAACAGTACCGTTATTAATTCTCTCTCTATGGACATTTTCTAACATAATCATAGAATGATATATACCCACTGAATTGATAGTATTTCTATTTTATGTAAGACCCGCCAATTTCATGAATACTAGGTTTGTAGGGTATTCGGACACACAACATGAGCTAGAAGCTTACTACTATTCGGTAGCAGAAGAAGTTAGTTGGAATATCACAAACAGTTGGTTACAGGCTTCGTCTAATTGTTTTTACGCATTTTCATACTATGTTAAAATGTATGAAAATGCATAAAAAAATTGAGGGATATATTTTGAAAACTGAATCAAGCAAATCGCCATGGATCATTGTACTTGTATTAACTGCTATTCTGGTAATTGGTTTACTACTTAATCAACCGATATCTAAAGATGAAGCAATTGAAATCGCAAAGGATTTAGCACCAAGTGAATATACAGAAGTTGGTTTTATTGAGTTCGTTCCAATGACTGAAACAGAATTTGGAGGAGATATCTGGCATATACAACTAGAAAACAAAAAAGCAGACAAGACCGTACTAAAGATAAACGCAAGAAACGGCAAACTAATTGAAAAAACAATGGAAGAAAGTGAAACCGGAGAATAAGGTGCCTGTGGAGAATAGGTGCCTGGCACTTCCCGAATTTTGTTCTTTTTTGTCGAACAGACAGTGGGAATATTTCTATCACATAATTCCAATAATAAAAAACTCCTCATGTAACCTGTCCCAAGGAGCAGATTATGTGAGGAGTTTTAATTTTTCCTACTGTTCAACCATGTTTGTAATACATTATCCAGAGCCACAGCAATAATAATTCCCAGAGAATACCGTACAAGATCAATCACTAAAAACCCTCTACCTAATATTAGCGCTCCAATAGAATGACTACGAATTTGATTGATCCATTCCGCCTGATACAATTGACTAAATTCGATTCCGAAGCTAAACAGGATGCTTAGGATAACTGAAAACACCATACCACGGCGACCTAGAAATAATCGAAATCCAAAATAGACCATCATGGCCCACAGTGCGTCACCAGAATGCTGTGCAAGAACTTCTGGAAGATGATGGCCATATCTTCTACTGGCTAAGCCGAGTAGGATCGTTATCACGATCGCTATTCCGTATACTAATTTCCCTGGGAATTCTTTCGTCGTTTTATGGTCAGTATTCATTGACATCACTCTTTAGCAAGTATTTATATGTCAACTATACAGGTAGCTTTTGGATAGGGCAAGAAGGGGATGAATTTCTAAGATTAATAGAATTTCTTGACATATTGATAGATTCTGCTAATATTAGTTACAATATTTCAATTTCATATTGAACCTTGTCATTCGATGAGGTAGAGGTGCGATTAATATGAGTAAGCAGTCGGAGTATGACATCGATGAGGATTGCTGAAAGGATTATTTGCCGAAGCGTAATAAAGGTCGACTTTATTACCGCTGGGATGCTTTCTGAATAAGGAGCATACTGTCATGCAGTTTTACAACGTGCATGGAGAACTACTGATCAGGATGGAGGATAACGTATTGTATCTAAAGACAATGTTAGGTTATTTTCCTATCGTTGTCTTTTTTTGTTTTCTTAAGTGTTCTAATACAATGGGCCCTGTATTGGAATGACTTGTTGAAACAAGGGATGTTCAACATACATACTTCTCCAAGTTTTCTATGCACACCCAAAAAGTTAAACACGGAAAGGGATGTGCATCATGAGTACACAAAAAGAAAATCGGAAAAAATTTGAATTTCCACATAGTTTTATTATTTTATTTGGATTAATGGTGATTACCGCAGTTTTAACGTATATCATACCGGCAGGACAATATGAACGAACGGTTGATGACCACGGTCGTTCCCTCGTTGTGGATGGAACCTATCAAACTATGGAAGCTAGCCCAACTGGGTTTATGCAACTATTTGAATCGTTGCATCTAGGTATGGTCGATGCGGCAGGTATTATATTCTTTATTTTTATCGTTGGTGGGGCCTTTGGTATTTTAACGGCAACGAAAACAATTGAAGCGGCTTTTGGCACGCTGACAAATAAATTAAATGGAAAAGAAATCTTAATTATACCGTTTATCATGGTGTTCTTGGCCATTTGTGGCGGAACATGGGGGATGGCAGAGGAAGTTATCCCGTTTATTCTAATCGCAGTTCCATTAGCAATGCGATTGGGATTTGACTCCATCACAGGAACAGCTATGATTATCGTTGGGGTATATGCTGGATTCGGAGCAGCATTTATGAATCCATTTACTGTCGGTGTGGCACAAGGAATTGCTGGACTACCGACATTCTCTGGGATGGGCGTTCGTTTTGTATTTTGGTTAATCTTTGTTGGAGTGACCATTGCTTATGTGATGCTATATGCTAGAAAAGTTAAAAAGGACCCAGCAAGAAGTATCATGTTTGCAGCTGATCAGAAGCGGGATATAAGAGTGGATGTTCAGCAGCAGACATTAACTAAAAGACAGATTATTATTTTAATAGTGCTAGGGCTTACCATTGTTGGATTGGCGCTAGGTGTAATTTTAGAAGGTTGGTATATCACGGAAATTGCTGCGTTATTCTTGATTATGGGAATAGTGGTAGGCTTAATAGCAAAATTTAGATTGAATGACATGGCTAATGCATTTATAAAGGGCTGCGAAGAAATGGTACAGGGTGCATTAATTGTTGGTTTTGCCTATGGTGTATTACGAATTTTACAAGACTCTAATACGATTGATACGGTTCTTTACCATATTTCTAATGCCGTTGCTGATTTACCGACAGCATTAGCTGCAATTGGCATGTTCGGTGTGCAAAGTCTGCTTAACTTTATTGTTCCGTCTGGAAGTGGACAAGCAGCGATTAGTATGCCGATTATGGCGCCACTTGGTGATTTAGTTGGGGTTAGTCGCCAAACAGCCGTACTTGCATTTCAGTATGGTGATGGGATTTCTAACACGTTCACACCAACGGCTGGAGTACTAATGGCTTCTCTTGCCCTTGCTAAAATCCCATGGATTAAATGGATGAAATGGATTCTTCCATTAGTATTGATTCAATATGCTTTGGGTGCCATTTTTGTAATGGTGGCACATCTATTTATTTGGTAAATTTACAGAAAGGGCAGTGCACCTGCCCTGATTCAAGTCACCGGAGGTAAAGTAGAATGTTAGAGAAATTGTTTAATAGATTAGAAAGTATCTATCCAGAGTTAGTAGAAATTCGTCGTGATTTTCATATGTATCCCGAGCTTTCAAATACAGAAGTACAAACACCGAAAAAGATTGCAGCGTACTTAGAAGATCTTGGATTGGAAGTACGGACTGAGGTTGGTGGTAGAGGAGTTGTGGCTACACTACGAGGCGGTAAGCCAGGAAAAACGGTTGCCTTACGTGCAGACTTCGATGCCTTGCCAATTCATGAGGAGACAGATGTTCCGTTTAAATCTCGTGTCCCTGGAGTGATGCATGCATGTGGTCATGACCTTCACACTGCAGCATTACTAGGAGTTGCCAAAGTCCTATCTGAGCATCGGGAAGAGATTCCTGGTACGGTTAAATTTATTCACCAATTTGCCGAGGAAGTGACTCCTGGTGGAGCAGAACCAATGATTAAAGATGGTGCACTAGATGGTGTGGATGTCATGTATGGAGCCCATGTTATGTCAACGGAGGCACTGGGTACGGTCAGTGTGAAAGAAGGGTATTTCTCTGCTGCTCAAGATGATTTTAACATTACGGTATATGGCAGAGGTGGACATGGGAATCAACCACATTTAACCATTGATCCTCTTGTAACTGGAAGTCAATTAGTAGTTAATTTACAGCAAATTGTAAGTCGTCGAGTTAATCCACTCCAAGGAGCAGCACTTACAGTCGGTTCCTTCCATAGTGGAGAGGGAAATAATATTATTCCCGATACAGCAGTAATTAAGGGAACCGTTCGTACCTTTGACGAGGAAGCGCGTACTGTAATTGAAGAAGCATTGAAAAATGTCACACAATCAACCTGTGCTGCGAACGGTGCAGGAGTGGATATCGAATATATTAAAGACTGTCCTTCCATTTATAACAATCCTGAAGAAACAAAACGAGTGATGGAAGTAGCCAAAAGATTATTTAGTGAGCAAAATGTATTAACCGACTCCCCAATGATGGGAAGCGAAGACTTTGCTTACTATACAAAAGAAGTACCAAGTGTCTACTTCACCGTAGGAGGCAGAAACAAAGAAATAAATGCAGTCTACCCACACCACCATCCCAAATTCAATATCGACGAAAGAGCAATATTGAATATAGGGAAGATGTTTATATCATTGGTGATGTAAGTTTGGGGTTTTGGTTTGGGGGTGCCTGTCACTCCCCGAAATAGCTCGAATTTTGTCGAATAAATAAATGAAGCTATTTGATTTATGAGTATGAATGTTTTCATGCTAAGTTAAATCAAATAGCTTTTTTTAACAAAATGTAATTTCTAGGGTATTATTCTGACTAAAGTTCTCACCACTGGACGCATATTTAGATAAATGTCCCCGTTTGAGAGGGCAATTCCTAATTTTAGAGTTTTGACGTGAAGATACCAATAGGCTATTTTAGGAATGAATAATCAAAAGGAGGAGTTCAATATTGCCAAGAAAGAAAAGAATATGGATGCCGAACGCGTTCTACCACATTGTTTGTAGAGGGAATAGACGAGATGACCTCTTTATGGATAAAGGTGATTATAAAACCTTTCTTTACTTACTTCAAACAATCCACCAGAAAACCCCTTTCGAACTTGCTTCCTACTGCCTCATGAGCAACCACTTTCACTTACAATTACGTTCCAAAGATCAACCAATATCAAAGGTGATGTCACTGATCAATAAAAGATACGCCGATTATTATAATACAAAATACAAACTTAGTGGTCATGTGTTTGAAAGACGGTATTATGATGAAATAGTCGAACCTGGTGCAGGAATGATAAAAGTTAGCAGGTACATACACCTAAATCCAGTTAAAGCAAAGATGGTGGAAAATCCTGAGCAATACCCCTGGAGTAGCTACCGGTATTTTTTGCACACGTTAGGGAATGAGATGTTGGCAATGGATGAAATTTTAGCATATTTCCCAGGTGATGGTATGGAGAAGCGAAGGAAGTATAAGGAATTTATGGAGAAACAAGAAGAAACAGAGGAGATTTCTGTATAAAGGTTTAGGAATAAATGTCGAATATTTCCGGGGAAATAATTTGTTATTTGTAGTATAAAGGGGAAATATGTCTTATCCACTTGATAGAGAGTATTGAGAAAATTTTTATGGTCCATTCCAATAACTGCTATTGGAATGGATTTTTTTCGACAAAAGTCGGGGAGTGACAGGCACCTCAGAACCAGGCGCCACTCTCTTAAAGACATTTAAAAGACTTTTGTTTCTGGTACATTTAAGGTAGGTGTTGGTTGGGGGGATGTTAGGTTGGAGGTTAGGGTTTTGACTTTTAATATTCATCATGGTGTTGGGATGGATGCTGTGTTAGATTTAGGTCGAATTGCGCGGGTTATTCAGGAGACGAATGCTGAGGTTGTTGCATTACAGGAGGTTGATCGTTACTTTAGTGTGCGAAGTGACTATCAGGATCAGGCGAAGATACTTGCTGAGTTACTTGGATATATATATTGCTACGGTGCGAACCTTAACTATGGACCTGAAGAGGGTCACACTGAAAACAGGCAATACGGTTTGGCGATTTTAAGTCGTTATCCAATTACCAACGTTAACCATTATTTACTTCCTAGTGTTCAGGAACAAAGAGGCTTACTCCACGCAAAAGTACAGATACACGGAAGACATGTTCACATATTTAATGTACATTTAGGCTTATCCACTTCGGAAAGATTAGAACAAATACAAACCATACATAGCATAATACAACATATCAAAGAACCTTTTGTGGTCATGGGAGATCTTAATGCAGAGCCAGGAAGTAACGAATTACTTTTACTGGAGAAAATGTCTTTATTGAATGTAGCGATGCATAAACCTTTCCATAGTTTTCCTACAAACAATCCAACGCAAAGAATAGATTATATTTTCACCTCAAAAGAGCTTAAGAAAATCCGGGAGCAAGCTATCCAATCCATGGCATCTGATCATCTCCTTGTATTAGCAAAGGTCAAAATTAAGGAATCACAATAGGAGTGCTAAACATGATCATTTACTTTTCTAACCATCAAACTATATTGTTTGCTGTAGCGGAACTAAGAAGATTACATATGAAATTGAATATAAATCTAGCTATTCAGTTTTCCAATAAAGTAAATTTACTTGTAAGTACGGAAAGACGTATCATACTCATGCTAGAAAAAGATTTCCAATTGGAGAAGTTGCAACTAGCTTCGGATGGCTTTTACATCACGCAGATTAATGAAGACGTGTATATTGTGGGGGAGTCTGAGCGTGCAATACTTTATGGTGTATATCAATATGCCGAGGAACAATTAGGTTATCGTTTTGTCGGATTAAAAGAAGTTGTCCAGGATGACTTCACTCCAACAGACATCCAAACGAAGGTCTATAATCCTAGACTAAAAAGAAGAGGAACAATAGTTGAGACCATTCGCGACCCACAATATATAATACAATTAATTGATTGGGGAACGAAGAATGGCTTGAATGAATTCTTTTTTACATTCTTCCTATGGGATGAAATTGGGACCTATTTATATCGAGAGTTGGAAAAACGAAATTTTAACATTACACTAGGTGGCCATAGTTTATCCTTTTTACTCGGAGAAAAGGTCCAGGAACTAGAGGAAGGAGCTGCATTCTTCTCTAAAGGAAGTGAACTTCAAGAATATGTGATTCAGCAAATTATTGCAAATTGCCAAAGAAACCCTATTGTTCGTCGTATCTCCTTATGGCCGGAGGATGTAGGAATAACTGAAAAGGATTATTCGACATTTATGCCGAATTATATTTCTTTTGTGGAAGATTTGAAAGAAGGACTTTCAACCAATCACTTAGATGTAGAAGTAGAGCATATCGTTTACAATGCAGGATTAGAATGGAATATGCTTGAACGTAATATGAACACACAGCCATCTTCAGAAGTGGATGTGCTTTATGCATTTTGGGGTAGAAATTATGGAGAGTCATTACTAACCCAAGAAGAAAACCAATCCAGAGCATACCAAGCATTAGAGGATTGGAAAGCACAAGTAGACCAAAAACACACTTCTTTAACCGTACTAGAATACTATAGTGACCACTTTATGCTAAGTGAATTATTCCCTCCACTCATGCAACGAATTGAAGCGGATATGAAGGTGTACGAGGACCTTGGTGTAGAAGGCGTATTGAATTTAATAGTTCCTGTTCATCAAAAACAAGATAGCTTAGAAGTCAGGTACGCATGGAAATGGGTACAAATGATGAACCATTACTTTTATGCAGGACTTAGTTGGGGAAAGGATTTCCATATATTATCTGATCGATTCTTTCACTCCTTTGGGGAACGTGCTAATTTCTATCGCGAGGTCTTACGTCAATTAGAAGGAAAACTAGCAAGCCATACAGCATACAATATTCCACTCTTTCCTGCTAGAGTAATCGACCCGGAAAAAGTAACGGAATTGAGTAATGTATCAGAAATAGTAAGTTATTTAGACGATGTATTAGGCATTATTAAAGAACAATCTATAAACTTAGATCCATCGTTAATACCAATTCAACAGAATGATAATTTTTCAAGCTTTACTCAAGAAGAGAATCTATTATTCTATTTGCACCATATTAAAGTGACATTAGAATTGATACGAGATAAATGGAGGAACAAGCAATGAGTGAACAGCATTTTCCAATATATTATGAAAAGCCTAAGCAAATATATTCAAGAAAATATGAAGCACAACTTATTATTTATGGCGCAACACCTGCAGGGATTACAGCTGCTATACAGGCAAAAAAACAGGGGTTAGATGTCATCATAGCGGAATTCAGTAACCATATTGGGGGAATTACCTCTAATGGATTAGGTGCCACGGATTTTGGTGCGAAGGAAGCCATTGGAGGATTATCTCGTGAATTTTACCGGAAAATTGGTGGCTATTACGGTAAGGACGAACAATGGACATTTGAACCAAAAGTTGCTAAACAAGTCTTCCAAGATTGGCTTTCTAGCTATGAAATACCCGTATACCTAAAACAACATCTACAAGATGTTCATGTGGAAGATGGTAGGATCAAAATAATTACGATGGAAGATGGCTCAACTTATCAAGGGGATTATTTTATCGATGCTAGTTATGAAGGAGACCTAATGGCAAAGGCAGGAATCACTTATACGGTTGGGCGTGAGTCGAATGCCACTTATGGTGAGACCTATAATGGTGTCCAGTTTGGTCATCCACATCATCAATTTAAGACGGAGATTGATCCTTATGTCATTCCTGGAAATCCAAATAGTGGACTTCTAGAAGGGATTACGGAGATAACTACTTCAGAAAAAGAAGTTCAAGGCTCTAGTGATCACCGGATTCAAGCTTATAATTTCCGCCTGTGTTTAACAAAGGATGAATCTAACCTGGTTCCATTTCCCAAGCCACCCAACTATCATCCAGGGAGATATGAGTTATTACTGCGCTATTTCGAAAGTGGTGTTTGGGATGCGATGAATTTACATACGATGCTTGTGAATGGGAAGACGGATTTGAATAATTATGGTGGTTTCTCAACGGATTATATTGGAATGAATCATGAGTGGCCAGAGGCAAGCTATGATGAGAGAGAGCGACTATTTCAGGATCATTTAAATTACCAATTGGGTATGCTTTATTTTCTTGCCAATGATCAACGAGTACCCCAGGAGATTCGCGATGAAGTAGCTGCTTGGGGTCTTAGTAAAGATGAGTTTGAAGAGACAGGTCATTGGCCAGAACAGCTCTATATACGAGAAAGTAGAAGGATGATTACGGACTATGTCATGACAGATCGAAACTGTTTGGGGGAGGTAGTGGTAGAGGATTCTATCGGACTTGCATCCTATCAAATGGATTCCCATCATTGTAGGCGAGTGGTTCTAGATGGAAAAGTAGTAAATGAGGGGGATGTGGAGATTCCGATTTCACCATATCCAATATCCTTCCGAGCTGTATTACCGAAAAGGGAAGAGTGTCAAAACTTAATTGTACCAGTATGTCTTTCAAGTTCCCATATCGCTTTTGGTTCAATTCGAATGGAACCTGTATTTATGATTCTTGGGCAATCGGTTGGTACCGCTTGTGCCTTGGCAGCTATGCAAGGGATTGCGGTTCAAGATGTGAGTTATTCAAAACTTAAACTGTTATTGCTCGAAGAAGGACAGGTACTAGAATGGGATTCTTCTATTGAGGATGACCCGTTGAAACGTATGGAGGAAACCTTTGGAAAAGAGTAATAATGTTTAGTAAAGCACTGCAGTTGATAGATTTCCATCAACATGCAGTGCTTTATACGTTACTTTATTTCTTTACCATCTTCATCCCGTACGACGACTTTGTAAGGAGTATCGCCAACAAGTTCTTTTAACTCATCAGATTGTAGGAAATCGTCGATGGCTGTTTCGATTCTATTTGCTAGTTCTAGTGCATCGTTGTCTGATTTATCGATGGATGTTTTGAAATACAAGTTCATCGTGCCATCCTTATAAGAGTACCCAACACCTTCTGTTTTGAATTCTTTATTACTCAATATACCTTCCCAAATTACTGGCAGTATTTCAGTGGTCCATTTCTGGTCAATTTCTCTTTCTTGTACATTAAACGGGTGGAACTTGATGGTGTAATCGACAGCAAGACCTTCCTTTTCTATCTCTTCAACGATTGCTGCTTCAATCTCTTCAGTTCGCTTTTCGGTATCTTCAATTTCCAAATCCAGTCTAAGCTCTTCTGAGTCAGGACTAGGAAAGCTTATGCCGTATGTGTCAATATTATATCCTTCTTGTTGTAAGTAAGGTATTACTTTATTTAATACCTCGTTTACTAATTGGCTCTGTTGATATTTAGGGTCATTTTCTGGATTGAAGTCGGCATCAGACTCTAGTTTTCGTACCATGTTCACGTCAACCTTAAAACTATCATAACCCCGTGCAGTAATAACCTCTTCTGCCAATCTCTTAATGTCATCTTTTACTTGGTTATAATATTCCTCTGACCCGGCTACCGTGATATGATATGTTTTACCTTGGACAGTATATCCAGTCCCAGCAATATCATAGCCCTTATTATTCAGTTCCTTTGTAAGAACTTCATGTATCGGCTCTTGTTCGAAAATTTTACTTAAAAATGGTATTTTAGAGGCAACCTCTGCCATTGCTGGTGAGACAAATGCAGACCCCACAAAAAGCCCGAACAATACAAGACAGGCTGCAGTTGCATAGATAAACTTTCTTGCAACACTAAGTTTTTGTTTCTTCATTGGCCCGTCTAGTTCCGAATTTCTTATCGTTTCCTGAACATTTTCTTTGATTCGATTCGCTATTTCATCATTAAAATAATTCTCACGGTAATATTCATAAATTTTTTTTGACTTCTTTTTCACTAAAATATCTCTCCTTCCTTGTCTTCAATTTTACGTTTCAATAAGTCTCTTCCTCTTGAGAGTCTGGTTTTTACCGTATCGTTATTCAATTTTAATACAGTAGAAAGCTCACTAACTTTTACATCATAAAAGTAATGGAGGATAATGACCTCTCGATATTTGATAGGCAAAGACAAAATAGCTTGTAGTAACTCCTCATTCCGGGATTCTTTAAGAAATGAAGTCTCCGTGCTTTCTGTTTTGTTGAAATTTTCCAGGATGCGCCCCTGTAATAGCATCTGTTTCAAGTTCTTTTTCTTCAAAAAGTCCTTAGATGTATTAACAGTAATCCGATATATCCAGGATGATATAGCGGCCTCTCCTCTAAAACGATCTAAATATTTATAAGTCTTTAGGAATACCTCTTGGGAAATGTCCTCAGCTAATCCGCGGTCCTTCACAAAGGAAAAGGCAAGGAGATAAACCTTTTCGGAGTATCGCTGCATTAGTATCTCTATTGTATTTTCTTTCTTAGTGATATCGATATCAATGTCATCCTTTGGGTAGATTGCATGCAAATCTTTGTTTCCCACTGTGTGCCTCCTTTCTTACACTTTTTAGACATAGCTATGTTGTTTTTGGTTTCACTTATTATTAAAAAAGTATTCACTTTAGTTTATTAGCTAGTAAAAATTATTTATATACTTCTTTCTAAAAAGGACAAGTCCCTACATGTGTCTCTAATTAGTCCATAAATGGTAGACAACCAAATTCCTCCAAAAGACATAGATTAATTTAGTCTAAAAGTAATAAAATAAAACAAGTGTAGACTATTCCACACTTGTTTCATCTACTGCTATTCCTTTTTTAATTGCAATTCTTTTAAATGCTCGTTGACTTAAAAATGTAATCGCAACTGCTAAAACACTTCCTGTAAATAGTGGAATGGTTCCTGGTAGAAGTACAACCATCCCATATAAAAGGAATATACTAGCAATCATCCCAACTAACTCTAAGATGGAGGAGATGCCAATAAGTAGTGCTTGTTTTATATATTGAAAGAATGATAGTTTAAAATGTACAAAGACCGGAAAGAAAAATAGCAATGTAATCATAGATCCTGTAAATATTAGAATAATAACAGGGATTAGGAATGAAAACTTTCCAGGATTCAACTGGATGAATGTAATGTCGTAATAAATAAAGTAGCCCACTAGTAGGAAAATCAACCCATATCCATTTTGCTTCAGAAAATCATGTTTGTAGGCAGTCCAAAACGTCTTGAATAACTTCAGATTCCGTTCTCCAAGAAAAATCCATTTCCTAGTAATCGTAAACATGGCGGAGGTTGCTGGAAATAATCCAAAGAAAACAAGCCCGACTAAAGTAAAGAATAGCCATAATATATTTAAATACGCTAAACGTAGCATCCATGTAGCTAGTATGTAAAATCTATCCATGTATTCACTCCTCTACGACACAACTATACACTGTATGCTAACTTTCATTCAAACATTTTTTACAAGATTCTACAATATTTCAATAAGTGAATTAAAGACAATTTATAGACTTGTCTATTGTTAGGAAAAGAAATAAGATAGTGATATAAGTAAATGAAAATTTCAGTCAAGTCAAACTTTTCTAATGATGCTTTCCGGTAATGGGCTATTTCGGAATTTATTTTTAATGTTAATTGTTAACGCTTACAACAAGTGTGTGCATGATCTGATCCAGTTTGAAAAAGGAATAGCAAGTACTTACTAGATTTGACTATGACTTGAAAACAAAAAGTTTGAGAGGGGATTCAATATGAAAAAGTTTAGTTTGCTTGTCTTACTACTAGGCTTCCTTCTTGTTATGGCAGCATGTTCTGATGATGCTAGTAATGAAGCAGAAGGAGAAGTTGGTGGGGAAATAACAGTTTGGGTTCATCCTTACACAGGTGATGCAGAGAAAGAAGAAGAAATGTGGGATACCATTGTAAAACGTTTCCAAGAAGAACATGATGCTGAGGTAAAGATTGAAGTTATTCCTTGGGCAAACCGAGACCAAAAGATACTAACAGCACTTGCAGCAAATAATGGTCCTGATGTTTTCTATGCAATTCCAGACCAAATGCCACAATATGCAAATGAAGGAATGCTCTTAGAACTTGATCCTTATCTAGAAGACTTTGATTTAAGCGATTTTGTTGATACGGCCTTAGTATCTACTAAATGGCAAGACAAGACTTATGGTCTACCAATCTTACAAGAAGCTTATACTTACTTTTATAATAAAGAAGTAATCGAAGCAATTGGAGAAGATCCTGAGAATCTACCAGAGACTTGGGATGAGTTTAAAGCTTGGGCAGAAAAAGCAAAAGCAAATGGCTTCTATGCAACAACTTTCCAAGGTGGGGGTTCCATGAATGGAACACTATATCCATACCTATGGCAAGCTGGTGGAGAAGTGTTAACACAGGATGATGAAGTATTAATCAATAACGAAGCTGGTGTAGAAGCATTTACCTTTGTTAACGATATGTATGAAAATGGATGGATTCCAGAAGATTCTATTACAGCAATGGAACATGATGCAATTTGGAATAGTGGAGACATGTTAGCTGTACTTGGATCTGGTATTACGTTAAGCAATCTGCAAAAGAATGGTGAGATTGATTTCGTAATTGGTTCACCATTAGAAAATAAAGAAAAAGTAACATATGGTACAGTTGGTATGTTTGTTATACCTTCTAACACGGATAACCCTGCCACTGCAGCTGAGTTTGTAAAAGTATTAACGAATGCTGACAACCAACGTACATTTAATGAAGTTACACAATACATTCCAACTAGAGAATCTGCGAAGGATATTTTTGATGAGCAGCCATACCTAGCTCAATTAGCATCGTATACACAATATGCACTTCCTGGTGTTATTCACCCTAAAGGACGTGACATCATGCCGATGATTCAAGCTGAATTACAGACGATGATGGAAGGTAAGAAAACACCACAAGAAGCAGCTGATTCTGCAGCAGAAGCAATCGAAGCTGCTGTAAGCCAATAATGTAGGAAAAGGACAGAGGGGGTAAAGTCAACATGCTCACTCTGTCTTATCTTATACAGGAAATAAGGTGATGACACTGAAGAAGAACAATCCAAACATAAACAAAAAGAAGAATAAATTACCTTTTAAAGAGCGTTTTCGTAAAAATGCCATCGTTTATCTGTTCTTATTTCCAATCTTAATCCACTTTGCGATATTTCAAGTTTTTCCCTTTTTATTTAGTTTTGTTCTTACTTTTATGGACTGGAAAATTATCGGAAACCATGAATGGGTTGGCTTGAAACATTGGATGCATTTCTTCCAGGATAAACTAGCGTGGAAAGCGCTTTGGAATACATTTATGTTTTCCGTTTACTATATTGTACCGACTATGGCTTTAGGGCTAATACTTGCGTTAATTATTAATTCCGGTGTGCGTTTTGCTGGGTTCTTTAAAGGAATTTTCTTTCTGCCAGTTGTTACATCCTTTGTTATCATTGCTGGATTATGGGGATGGTTATTCCGTGGTACAGAATCTGGTCTAATCAACTGGATTATCGGTTTTTTTGGCATAGAACCTCAATTATTTCTATCGGACTCTAGTCAAGCACTAATTGTACTTGCTGGACTTAGTATTTTAAAGGTAGCAGGGAGTACGATGATTTATTATTTTGCTGGGCTACAGTCGATCCCTAAGGAATTGTATGAAGCTGCAAAAATTGATGGAGCATCAAAGTCAAAGATTTTTTGGAAGATTACCTTTCCATTACTAAAGCCGATCCACTTCTATGTTGCTATTATTACAACAATCGGTTCGTTCCAAATCTTTGATTCTGCGTATCTATTAACCGGTGGTGGGCCGAACTATGCAACAACTACCATTGTGTTCTATCTCTATCAGCAAGGATTTACTAACTTGAACCTAAGTTATGCAGCTGTATTATCCTATGCCTTATTCTTTATTATCTTAATTGTTTCGTTAATTCAACGTAAATATATTGGCAAGGATACAGCAATCTACTAAGGGGGTTCAGAAGCATGAAAAAGATTATTAAATACTTATTATTATTTATACTTGCATTTAGTTTTCTGTTGCCATTTCTCATTATGCTACTTGGCTCACTGAAGGAAATTGAATATGCACTTCTGGACCCGTTTTTCTGGATTCCAGAAGATCCATCCTTAGGTAACTATTTGTACATTTTCCGGGATGGTGTGTTTATGCGCTGGATATTTAACTCGGTTGTAATAACAGTTATACCGGTATTTAGTCAGATGTTCTTATGTGCTATTTTGGGATATATATTTGCGAAGAAACAGTTCCCGGGTAGGGAGACTATTTTCTGGGTATTCATGGCCGTTATTATGATCCCACAGCAATTGTTAATCATCCCGAAATATATTATGTTTGCACAATTTGAGTGGATCAACACTTACTGGGCATTGATCGTACCGGAATTATGGGGAATTATGGGTGTGTTCCTTGTACGTCAATTCCTACAAGGTATTCCGAATGACTTTGAAGAAGCAGCATATATTGATGGTGCCAATGATGTTCAAATTTTCTTCAAGATTATTCTACCGCTATCATTACCGGTAGTCGCGACGGTTGGTACATTCTCATTTATTTCCAATTGGAATGACTTATTCCAACCACTTATCTTTATGACACAAGAAAAAATGTATCCGGTAACTGTCGGACTTGCGTCATTACTAGGTAAGGAAGGAAACTTTGGTATTGAGATGGCAGGTTCAACCTTGTCGTTTATACCTACATTTTTGATTTTCTTATTCTTCCAACGTTATTTCACGGAAGGGATCCAAATGTCTGGTCTTAAATAAGTGGACTAGGGTGGTGCCTCGTCCTAATAGGATGAGGTGCCTTTCTTTGCTTTCCCTGAATTTCTAGTTAGAGGGTGTATGGGATGTACGAAATAAAACTTGGCATAATTGGCTTAGATACTAGCCATGTTACGGCCTTTACTAAATTATTGCATCATCAAGACGAAAATTATCATATTGCTGGTGCTCGTGTTACGTTAGCATATCCCGGAGGATCCCCGCATCTTTCCCTTAGTAGCTCCCGGTTAAAAGGATTCACGGAGGAGATGAGGCAGACATATGGAGTGCCCATTACAGATTCCATACAAAAGGTTGCTGAGGAATGTGATGCTATTCTAATAGAGTCGGTAGATGGAGGTACTCATCTGGAACAACTTAAAGAGGTGGTGTCCTATCAAAAGCCGATTTTCGTGGATAAACCTTTTGCGCTGAACACCGAAGAGGCACAAGAGATGTTACGGCTTTGCAGGGAGTTTCAAACTCCGATAATGAGTACATCAGCGTTACGTTATGCAGAAGCATTAACAAGATTACTAGAAAAACATTCACACCGGAGAATAGTAGGGGCAGACTGTTTTGGTCCGATGGAGGTATTGGAAGAAATACCTGGCCTATTTTGGTATGGAATTCATACTGTGGAGATGCTTTATACGATTATGGGTCGAGGTGTAGATACGATACAGGCAGTTAAACTAGATGAACACGATAGTATAACAGCTGTATGGGAAGATGGCAGAGTTGGAACGATTCGAGGGAATAGGGTTGGTAATCATCAGTTTGGAGCGGTAATTCATTATGAGGATGGTACCGAGTTTGTTGTAATTAGGCCAGATGATAAACCATTCTATGCTAGTCTTTTGGAAGAGATTATTGGATTCTTTCGGGATGGAATAACCCGTGTACCGTTAGAAGAAACGGTGGAGATTATACGTTTTATTGAAGCGGCTAATGAAAGTCGGGAAACTAGGGAAGTTGTTCGTCTATAGAAGAGCCTCCATGGTGCGTGAGAGAGGCTCTACATGAGGTTAATTTTTTGCTAGATGCTCTTCTTGGATGAAGCTTAGGCGGTAAATACGTCGTGGTCTTCCTTTATATGTTACTTTTTCCTCGCCAACGATATCAACCAGCTCTGCGTCCATCCATTTAAGAAGAATTCGATGGGCACTACGAATGGTAATATTTAAGGTTGAGGCGAGTTCTTGTGCCGTATAATCTATTTTATTATGACGGGCAACACGAGCCATTAGTTTTGCCATATAGGCGGCAGACATTCCTGCTTTTTCGGCTCTGTCTAATAATTTTGCATCCGTAATCGATAACTCGTATTGCTCATATTGTTGGGTATTGTTTAAATCGACTGGTCCAATAACACTACGATCTTCTCGGACAATATAGCAGACGTCTCCACCTAGTTCTTTTGATTGGCGTAGGGCAAGTCGGGCATGGTTTCCTGCTTCTGATGCAGTCTGACCAAAGCCGACACCAAGACTTAAGGTAACTCCAATTTGATTTTTAGTATTTTCAAGTAAGGGCAGAAATTTATAGCCTCGGGTCTCCCGTTCGAAAATACCACGAGTGGTGATAAATAGATATTCCTCACCACCGATATTAACGAAGTGACCATCAAGCTGCTTAATAAAATCTAATAATCGTTGTTGGATTTGTAGATTTAATAACTGAACATCGTGCTCTGATGTAAAGCGCTCCGATAACTTTTGAAAGTTATCAATACTAATATAACCAAACACGATTTGCGATTCTTTGTTCCTTCTTGTTTCACTAGCGAGAAGGGCTCGTTCTAATGATACAATCATATCTTGGTTTGTTGGAGTTACCCATTCATGTGGGATATCCAATTCAATTAGTCGATTCGATACTTCTTGAATACCAGTTAGAGCGATTGCACCAGTTTCATGATAATTTTTGAGGTGAAATTGAACCACCGAATCAATATCAAATGTATCCGAACGGTATTCCATGATATGACAATTTTCCTCTTCAAGCTCATAAAGCACTTGATGCACATATTGTGGTGCTAATATATCAATCGATAACTGTTCCAGTCCATGACTGTTTTTAATTAATACTAATGAGCGGTATAGTCCAGTTCCCATAAGTGGTACATGATGCACGGGAATTTTAAAATCTACTTGCTGTTTGATTGTATAGTACAGATAGTAATCCGTAATCATTAGCACATCAACCATGTTGATTAAGTCTGTTACTATTTGGGTAGGATTCTGTAAGTTATCTAGTACGCGTATTACAGGTTTAAAATTTGGGAACGCTTTCAAAACTTTCTTTGTTTGATCGGAAAGTGCAGACGGGGCAATGACTCCAATCGTGATGACTGGTGATTGGTTGACACTTTGTTTTCCGGACATAAGACTTATCTCCTTTATGGATGATCGTTAGTAGGTATTGTCATATAGTAGTTGATCATTAAATAGTTAGTTAATAGACAACATAAAAGACATGTCTACTAATATTTTGAGTCTATCATACTGTGAATCTACTCTATTGTCAAAAGAGTTTGTGAGATTATATAGAAGATTGGATTAAAAGACAATTTTTAGACTTGTCTTTTAATAACCGTGTTTATACAATGAAATCAAGTAAGAACATAGATAAATAAGTACTCTTTTCAAAAAATGAAATGTCTTATTATTATTGGGAGTGATAAAATGAAAACGATTACGGAATTAGAAAATTACTTAACTACACCATCAGATGCATTGATGGAGGATCTAAAGAAAATAGATGGCGATATTTTAATTTTAGGTGTTGGCGGTAAAATGGGTCCAACGCTAGCCAAGTTAGCAAGACGTGCGCTTGATGAGGCAGGAATTGAGAAACGTGTTATCGGAGTATCCCGTTTTTCCTCAGGGAATTTACGTGAAGAATTAGAGGGTGCGGGGATTGAAACCATCGCATGTGACTTATTAGATGATACACAACTTCAAGCATTACCAAATGTGAAAAACATTATCTATATGGCTGGAAATAAGTTTGGAACGGTTGGAAACGAGCATTTCACATGGGCAATGAATGCGTATCTTCCGGGTAGAATTGCAGATAAGTTTAAAGACTCACGAATGGTTGCTTTTTCAACTGGAAATGTTTATCCATTAACCAATGTCTTAACCAATGGCTGTTCGGAAGACCATCCTGTCAATCCAGTCGGAGAATATGCTCAGTCATGCTTAGGGCGTGAGCGCGTATTAACGAACTTCTCGCATAAAAACAAAACACCGATGCTATTATTCCGATTGAATTATGCAATTGATCTGCGATATGGAGTGTTGCTTGAGATTGCGAAACAAGTTCAAGCAGGAAAATCAGTTGATCTGACAATGGGGAATGTCAATGTGATTTGGCAGGGGGATGCGAACGAATATGCAATCCGTTCCTTACTACATGTGGACCACCCACCAACCATTTTAAATGTAACCGGGCCAGAAACCTTATCTGTTCGTTGGTTGGCAAATGAATTAGCCAAACGCCTTGGTAAAGAAGCGCTATTTGTAAATGAAGAATCCGATAAAGCTTTATTGAATAACTCATCAAAAGCTCACCAACTATTTGGTTATCCAAGAGTATCAATTCAAGAAATGATTGATTTGGTTGCAGAGTGGGTGGCAAATGATGGGGAAACGATTAATAAACCGACTCATTTCCAGGAAAGAGAAGGAGCATTTTAAATGTTAAAGACAGAAGTGAAAAAAGCATTATTAGAAGGAACGGTTATACCAGCACACCCACTTGCTCTGACTGAAGATAGATTACTAGATACACAGGGACAACGAGCACTTACTCGCTATTATATAGATGCTGGTGTTGGGGGAATTGCGGTTGGGGTACATACGACACAGTTCGAAATACGTGACCCGCAATTTAATTTATTTGAAACGGTGTTAAAGCTAGCCATGGAAGAAATGGATCAAGCGGATGTTCCAGAGAACTTTATTAAGATTGCAGGGATCTGTGGTCCTGTCGACCAAGCTTTGGAAGAAGCAACACTTGCAAAAGAGATTGGGTATGATTTAGGTCTCTTGAGTATGGGAGGTCTATCTGATTTATCAGAGGAAGCTTTACTAGAGCGGACAAAGCAAGTTGCCGAGATTATTCCTGTTGTCGGTTTCTACTTACAACCAGCAGTTGGGGGGAGAGTATTCTCTTATGACTTTTGGCATGAACTTGCTGAGATACCAAATGTCCATGCGATTAAAATTGCCCCATTTAATCGTTATTTAACCATTGATGTTGTTAGGGCTGTTGTGAATTCTAGCCGAAATGAAGAGATTGCTTTATTTACAGGGAATGATGACAATATCATCGCCGATTTACTAACCACTTACCGAATTGATGTAAATGGGGAAAGAAAAGAAAAACGAATTGTTGGTGGATTACTTGGTCACTGGTCTGTTTGGACTAAACGTGTCGTGGAAACGTTTAGAGAGCTAAAGGTTGTGCGTGAATCCAAACAGATTCCGGCAGAACTTCTCACCCTCGGACAAGAAATTAGTGATGCTAATGCAGCATTCTTTGATGCTAAACATCAATTTAAAGGATCTATTGCAGGGATAAATGAAGTGTTGAGACGACAAGGAATTTTAAAAGGCAATTGGTGTTTACTTGACCGTGAAGTTTTAAGCCCAGGGCAATTACAGGAAATTGACCGCGTCTATGCAGCATACCCACATTTACATGATGATGATTTTGTGAAAGATAATTTAGATAAATGGCTAGATAACTAACGAAGGGAGGGTAAGGCATGAAAAAAATAGTAGCGCAACATAAGCAGGCACGCATTACCGAGGAAGAAATACCTAACGTAAAACCTAACTACATTTTAGTAAAAACAATGTATTCAGCCATTTCTCCTGGTACAGAAATTATGATGCTAGAAGCAAGTGGTGAACAGAAATTTGCTATGGGATATAATGCCATGGGTGTTGTAGTGGAGTGTGGAGAAGGAATTACAGATGTTCAAAAGGGTGAATTAGTAGCATGTTACGGGGCACCATATGTTCACCATGCAGAATATCTCTTAGTTCCTAAAACACTGTATGCTAAGGTTCCAAATCATGTCGATCCAAAGGAAGTGGCACTTTCTGGTTTAGGGGCAATTGCCATCCATGCCTTACGTATTGCGGATTTACAGTTTGGCGAAACAGCAGTAGTCGTTGGGCTAGGAGTATTAGGACAAATAATTGCCAAAATAGCCAATGCAGCTGCATATAATGTTATTGCTTGTGACATAAGCAAGGAGCGTGCTGGTATGCTAAATGAGCCCAATATTCATGCATTCTCCACTCTAGAAGAAATGGAAGAAGAAATTAATAAGCAAACAAATGGTAACGGGGCTGATGCAGTATTACTTTGCGCAGGCGGTAAGCGTTCCCCTCTCACTGGGAAGTGCCTAAACTGGATACGTAATAAGGGGAAAGTCGTAATTGTTGGAGATGTAGAGCCGGATTTCCCAAGGAATCAGATGTTTGCTAAAGAAGCGCAAATTCTCATCTCTCGAGCAGGTGGACCTGGTCGGTATGACAAGGTATATGAACAACAGGCTATTGATTATCCATATGGACATATCCGCTGGACAGAAGGTAGGAATATTGCAGAATATGTTCGTCTTGTTAGTGAAGAACGAATCAATGTGAAGCCACTTATACAGGAGGTCATTCGCTTTCAGGATGCACCGGCAGCCTATGAAGAACTTCGAGATAAACAATCGCCAGTCCTAACGAAAATAATAAATTATATGGAATAAGGTGTTGATTAGAATGAAGAAGGTTCGCGTAGCTATTATTGGAATTGGTGCCATTGCAGAATCCACCCATCTTCACTATTTAATGGAAAATGAACTCACTGAAGTAGTGGGCTTAGTGGATATGGATGTAAACAGAGCAGAAGCAGTGGCAAAAAAGAATGGGATATCTCATTGGTTTCAATCAGTTGAAGGGCTATTAGAGAGTATGGTGATTGATGCGGTGTTTATCTGTACTCCAAATTCTACCCATATTCCAATTGCAAAGAAGGCAGCGGAAAAAGGAGTCCATGTTTTTATTGAAAAGCCAATTGGTATTCAAATAGAAGAAGTTGAGGAATATATAGAGCTTGCAAGAGCGAATAAGGTGAAGACGATGGTAGGTATGACCCATCGTTTTCGTCGTGAAGCAAGCATTTTAAAATCGTATATCGACAAAGGAAAACTTGGGGATCTTTACTATGTGAAGGCAAAGTTGTTTCGTGGACGCGGAACTCCAATAGGGTGGTTTACGAATAAATCCCTTTCTGGTGGTGGCGCCTTAATGGATATTGGTGTACATGTGTTAGACCTTGCTTGGTGGCTAATGGGTTGTCCAGAGCCTCGTGCTATTTCTGGTAAAGCTATTGGTGCGTTAGGTAATTATCAAACCAAGTATACGAGTTCTTGGGCATCAAAGAATAATCAACTCAATGCCAATCATGTGTTTGATGTGGATGACTTTTCTAGTGGTTGGATTCGGTTTCGGAATGGAGCTGTTTTAAATATTGAAGTTGCTTGGGCAATGCATGGGGAACAAGATGAAGGGATTTCTATTGAGCTCTTCGGTGACCAAGGTGGTGCAAAGCTAAATCCACTGACAATCTATGGGGAAGAAAATGGCATTGTGACTAAGAATGAACCACATTTTGCAAAAAATGATGTGTTTCAAGATGAACTAAACCACTTTATTGATTGCTTGGTTGAACAGAAAGAGCCATTGATTGATGCTGAGCAGGGCTTATCTGTATTGAAGATGTTGCTTGCTTTGTATGAGTCATCAGAGGAAGAACGGGAAGTCATTCTGTAAATTTAAATTAAATCCATACATTAGGAGGAAACACAATGTTAAAAGTTGGTGTGATTGGGATTGGTTCGATTTCACAGTTTCATATTGAGCCTTATTTAGAAAATGAGCGTGTGGAGTTGGTTGCATTTTGTGATTTAAATGAAGAGCGCTTAGTAGAAAAAGGCAAATTGTATGGCGTGGAGAAGCTTTATACGGATTATAAAGAGCTTATTGGAGAAGCAGATATTGATGCGGTTAGTATTTGCACATGGAATAATACCCATGCTGAAATTGCTATCTATGCACTAGAAGCAGGAAAACATGTGTTAGTGGAGAAACCATTATGCATGACGGTTGAAGAAGCAGAAGCTGTAGAAGAAGCTCAAAAGAAATCTGGGAAGACCTTGCAGGTTGGATTTGTCCGACGTCATGGTGACAATGCCAAGCTTCTTAAGAAATTTATTGATCATGGGGAGCTCGGGGAGATCTATTATGCAAAAACATCCTGTCTAAGAAGACTAGGAAACCCAGGTGGTTGGTTCAGTGATGTAACTCGTTCTGGTGGTGGACCATTGATTGATTTAGGCGTTCATATGATTGATATTTGCTGGTATATGATGGGGAAACCTCGTCCAGTTTCTGTTAGCGGTAATACGTACAAAAAGTTAGGAAATAGAAGCCATATCGAGAATCTTTCATTCTACCAGGCTGCAGATTATGATCCTAATTTGAATGATGTAGAAGATCTAACAAATGCCATTATCCGTTTTGAAAATGGTGCATCGATTATGGTGGATGTCAGTTTTACCTTGCAATTAAAAGAAGATGAATTATATGTCAAACTATTTGGGGATAAAGGTGGGGCAGAGATGGAACCTGAATTAGCGATTGTTACCGAAAAGCACAATACCATCTTAAATGTTACCCCACAACTGGATAATTTAAGTTTTGATTTTAATAAAGCATTCCAGAATGAAATTAACCACTTTGTAGCTTGTTGCTTAGATGGTTCGGAAAATATTGCACCAGCAAGTGATGGTGTTCAAGTGATGAGAATGTTAACAGCAATCTATGAATCTGCTAGAACTGGAAAGGAAGTTACACTTTAAATGGAAACATGGCAGGTCGATGTTTTGATCGCAGGAGGTGGTTTAGGCGGTGTTGCTGCTGCTTTATCTGCCTGTAGTAAAGGGCTGAAAGTGCTTGTTACCGAGGAAACAGATTGGATTGGTGGTCAAATCACCTCTCAAGGGGTACCGCCAGACGAGCATCCTTGGATGGAAGAGTTCGGTAGCACAAAACGTTATCGAACCTACCGAGAAAAGGTACGAGATGCCTATCAACGTATTTTAACACATAAGGGGGAAATAGCCCCTATAAATCCAGGTAGTGGTCTTGTAAGTACGATATGCCATGATCCAAGGGTTACCTTACATGTGCTAGAGGAAATGATCATGCCTTATGTGCTAACTAATCAACTTACCATTTGTAAAAATGCGGTAATTGCATCTGTGAATCGAGAAGATCGTCAATTAACCGATGTGATAATCGAAAAAATAGACCATCATGATTCCTATCGTGTTGTCGCTCCGTTCTATATTGATGCGACAGAGGCTGGAGATATGCTACCACTGGCTGGTATGGAGTATGTCACTGGGGCTGAGGCGAAAGCAGAAACTAACGAACCACATGCGAGTGACGATAAGAATCCTTTCGATATTCAAGCCTTTACATATGTACTAGGGATGGAGTATCGGAGAGGAGAGAATCATGTAATTCCAAAGCCTGAGATGTATGATTTCTGGAAAGAATTCCAACCGGATTTTTGGCCTGACCGGTATTTAAGCTTCTTTGCGCCACATCCAATTACCAAGGAAAAAAGACAATACACCTTATTCCGAGAAGATACCGGTTTTCCACTGTGGGAATACCGGAGAATCCTCGATGTTAGTCAGTACCAATTTCCATTTCATGCAGGTGATATGACACTATTAAACTGGCCAATGAATGACTATTTCTTAGGAAATATTTACGATGTGTCCAAAGAAGAAAAGGAAAAGCATCTTTATCAAGCAAAACAATTAAGCCTTTCGTTATTATATTGGTTACAAACAGAGGCACCAAGACCAGATGGGGGGTTCGGGTATCCAGGTTTAATGCTCCGTTCGGATATATTTGAAACGAAAGATGGCTTAGCCAAAGCCCCCTATATTAGGGAGTCTCGTCGGATAAAAGCAGAGTATACCATTGTGGAGCAGGATGTTTCACCAGAATTCAATCAAAGTAAATCTGGAAAGAAGTATGTGGACCGTGTTGGGATTGGATCTTATAGTATTGACCTACATCCGAGTATGGCTGGTCGTAATTACTTGGATATTAAAGCACTACCATTTCATATTCCATTAGGAGCATTAATACCTAAAGAAATGGATAATGTGTTAGCGGGATGTAAAAACATTGGTACCACACATATTACAAACGGCTGTTACCGTCTACACCCAGTGGAGTGGAATATTGGGGAGGCGTGTGGAGCGTTAGTGGCATTTTGTATCCAGAATCAAGTAAAACCAAAGGAAGTTAGAAATAATTCGGTGTTGTTAAAACATTTCCAACAAAGCTTACGGGAGGATGGTTTTGAATTGGAATGGCCAGATGAATTTTATGAAGAAGCATGATAATGGGAGGTGAAGGCAATGGGACGTAAAATTGGTGATTTTTCCATTGAACAATTATGGACCTACCGTCCAGAACTAACGAATAAACCAGATGATTTCTGGGATTTTTGGGATCAAGAAAAGGAAAACATGTTTAAGGCTACTCCCAAAGTCCAGATTAACTGGAGAGACTATCCTGTGCCTACGGTTGATGTGGCTGATCTCGTACTAGATAGTTGGGATGGTACACCACTTAAGGGACTATTAGTAAGGCCAAAAGGGATGGAGGAAGGTCCGGTTATTCTTGGATTTCATGGCTATACCGGTACACGAGGACTACCTGTTGATTACTTAAAATGGGCTGCCTTAGGAGTGGCTATCGTTATTTTCGATGTTCGAGGTCAATCAGAGTCACCAGATTATGCTGTTTATGACAATGGTAGTCGGGTAGCAGGTTGGATGTTAAACGGGATATTTAATCCTAAGAAGTATTACTTTACTAATGTTTACCGAGACGTCTTAACACAGCTGAACTGGGTTCGTTCAACTGCATTCCCTATTGGAGTGACGCAATTAGGAGCCATGGGAGGATCTCAAGGAGGGGGTCTCGCACTTGTAGCAGCAGGATTGGATGAGAAGTTAGATTTTGTGTTATCTGATTATCCATTTTTGACCCATTTTGAACGAGCTCTAGACATTGCATTATCCGGACCTTATATGGAGTTTACCACTTATTTTAAATGGAATGATGCGCAATATTCCAATCATGAAAAGATAATGAAGACACTGGGGTATGTGGATAGTGTTCATTTTTGTGAACGTATTGTAGCCCCGACGCTTATGTCCATTGGATTGGAAGATGCTGTGACACCACCATCTACTGCATTTGCCGCATTTCAATATATAGCTTCTCAAGAGAAGAAGATAGAAGTCTATCCACAATTCGAACACGAGTTTAACGTATTTCATGAAGAAAAGAAACTTGCCTTTGTAGCAGAGAAAATAAGATTCTAAGTGTTCCACATAATGAGGAGAGGTGGATGTAAAGTATGAAAGTAAGTGTCAGTATGTACAGTTTAAATAAAGTAGTGCAAGCAGAAGGTTGGTCTGTAGTAGATTTTATTGCGTATGCCAAGGAGATAAACCTTGATGGGGTAGAACTTCTCGATTTTTATTGGAAAAATGAAGAGGGAGAAGTGGAGGAGGTACTAGCAGCCTTAAAAGAATATAACCTACCTGTTTCTGCCTATGATGTCACGAATAATTTTGTGAAAGAATCACCTGAGGAACGTGCATTAGAAGTAGAAAAAATAAATGATGGAATTCGAATGGCTAAAACGCTTGGTACGAATATTGTCCGTGTATTTTGTGGGGATTTATCTGGAGAGCTTACCTATGAAGACGGACAGGACTGGATTGTCGAAGGTCTAAAGAAAAGTGCAGTACTAGCAGAATCAGAAGGTATTTACCTTGCGATTGAGAATCATGGATTACTAGCAGGAAAAAGTGAGCAGGTAGAAGAAATTATACAAAAGGTAGATAGTCCATATGTCCGTTCTACTTTTGACACGGGGAACTTTTTATTAGTTCATGAAGAATCAGAAAAGGCATTTGAACGCTTGAAGGAAAACATTGTCCATGTACATTTTAAGGATTTCCGTGTGAAGGATGCCCAAGAACAAATAAATGGATTTCGCTCGACTCAAGGTGTGGAGTTAATTGGTACCATTCCTGGTGATGGTCAAGTTAATTTATCTTATATTGTGAACGGGCTAAAAGATAGTCATTATGATGGATGGTTATCAATAGAATATGAGGGCTTTGATGACCCGAAGAAAGCAAATGAAGAAGCCGTACGTCGATTACGGGAATTATTACAATAAAGGGGGAGAGGGATACATGGGAACCATAGTATTAGCTAATATGGAACGTATTGATTTTGTTACAACTACGATTGATGTAGATGTAGTAGATTCCGTAGCTAATGTAAGGAAAAACATTAGCCTAATGAATTTAAATACCGCATCTTTACTAGACTTTAACGATCATACTTTATTTATTCCAGCAACATTGCTTCCTAAAGAAAACTTTAACCATGTCAATGTATATCATGAGTTAGCACAATACCCATTTTTTCAGCAGGCACAGTCTGTTATCCAAGAGAATGGGGCAGCGAAAGGGGTATTTCGTTTACGTCGTGTCGTAAATGAGGAAAAGAATACCGCAATAATCGCAAGTGATCTTTGTGTACTTTCATCTTTATTTGGCGAACCGGCATTAATCCATGTCTTGCACAGTCAAGCTAATACTCATCCAAACCATGTGATTGTCATGCTTCATTTTGCTGGTGGAGTAATGGCACATGTGGATTATACGTTTTCTAATAAGGAATCTATTGAACTAGAATGGAGTGGCGTACAGCAGATTATTGAGTTTCATAGTGATGAGATGAACCCATTTGACCCGAAAAGCTTTACTACATTACCTCTCCAGTATAATGTGGACTCTATTTTACGAAATGCAGAACCTGCTGAACAGGTACTTCCTAAGTTTCAGGAATTCTTACAAGCGGTTGGAGGTGTAGTAGAATGAAAATTGGAATGATGAGCTTTGCACATATGCATGCCTATAGTTATGCCGATAGCCTAATGAAGTTGGATAACGTTGAGTTAGTTGGAATTTTTGATGATGATTTGACGCGTGGTAAAGAGGTAGCAGAAAAGTATCAAACGGCATATTACGATAGTCAGGATGCTTTTTTAGCATTGGATATGGATGCGGTTATTATTTGTAGTGAAAATATTCGGCATAAAGAGATGGTCCTGAATGCAGCTAAAGCAGGTAAGCATATTTTATGTGAGAAACCAATCGCTACGAATCTAGCTGATGCACAAGAAATGATCGATGTTTGTGAGGATAATGGTGTCATTCTGCAGATTGCCTTTCCGGTTCGTTTCAGTACACCTATTCAACAATTAAAGGAATTAATTGACCAAGGTGAACTAGGAGATATTGTTGCTTTTCGTACAACGAATCGAGGCCAGAATCCAGGTGGCTGGTTTATAGAAGAAGACCTAAGTGGTGGCGGTGCAGTACTGGATCATACCGTACATATGGTGGATATTATGCGTTGGTATTTAGGGCATGAGATTACGGAAGTACGAGCGATTGTTGATTCTTATTTTCATGGAGTAGATATAGATGATGCTGGACTTTTAACATTAGAGTTTGAAAATGGTGTTATTGCATCCCATGATGCAAGTTGGTCTCGGTTTAATGAGTACCCAACATGGGGGGATGTGACGATAGAAGTAGTTGGCACCAAGCAAACAGTAAAAGTGGATGCATTGAAAGAGCATTTCCGATTATTTACAAGTGGTCAGAAATCTTTATCGAATGTGTTTTATGGAAATGATATGGACTTTGGTTTAATTCGGGATTTCGTGGATTGTGTGGAGAAGCGTCGTGACCCATCGATTACCGGAATGGATGGATTAAAGGCACTTGAAGTGGCTCTTGCAGCATATGAATCTAGTGAAAAGAAAGCCAAAGTTTCACTTTAGTATGGTTGGGACAGGGATGAATACCTGTCCTTATTTTATGGAACGAGGTGATTCGGTGTTTTATTTATACGGTGACGTGGTCACGGAAGGAAAAGTGTTGCCTGGAAGGTATGTGGAAGTTTCGGGTGAGAAGATAACGGACATAAGTAGAGAAATGAATCATCAGGCACCGGTTCTATCTGTTGACGGGTATATTTGCCCCGGCTTTATAGATGTGCATATTCATGGAATTGATGGTGTCGATGTTATGGATGACAGGAGTGATGGGATAGAGGCGGTAGCAAGTAAACTCCCAACCTACGGGGTAACCTCATTTCTAGCAACAACAAGAACGGCATCCCTTCAAGACATTACTAGCATGTTAGAGAAGGCGAGGCAATTCCAACAGCATTATACTGGTTCACGTTTTCTCGGTGTACATTTAGAGGGACCGTGGATTAGTTCTGCGTATAAAGGTGCTCAACCAGAAGCTTTTATCCAAAAGCTTTCTTGGGAGGATGTTCATAGTTTACTAGAGCCGTACAAAAATGTAATTCGTAAAATAACACTTGCCCCAGAAGAGGTCTCGGATATTAATATTTTAGACTATATTAGGCAGTTTGGGTTTGAACTGTCTGCAGGCCATACGAATGCTACCATGGAAGAGTTGGAGAAAGCAATCAAGCATGGATTGAATCAGGTTACCCATATGTTTAATGCAATGAGTGGACTTCATCACCGGGAGCCTGGAGTAGTGGGAACTGCATTGTATCATCCAGAGCTATTTTGTGAATTGATTGCGGATGGGCTTCATGTTCATCCTAGAATGATAGAATTATTATATCGGATTAAGGGCAAAGAACGTCTCGTATTAATATCGGATTGTACCGGTTATAATCATCTTCTGGATGGTGATTACTACTTTAGGGGTAAGCATTTGGTAAAGGACGGTAATAAAGTCACCTTGAGAAATGGTCAACTTGCTGGCAGTGCCAGTACACTAAATGACTGTGTGCGATTTGTGGTTAATCATTGTCACATTCCATTAGAAGATGCGGTCTTCATGGCTACTGAGGCTCCTTTAAACATGATTGGGGAAACACGCTCTGTTGGTAAGGTGAAGATTGGTTATCAAGCAGATTTAGTTGTATTGGATCGAGATTTACATGTAGAGAGAACTTATATTGCTGGTGACTTATATTATGAAAGGGGGAAATAATATGGAAATACGTCATCTGACTGTAGCAGAATTAGAACTGGCTATCCAACTTTCAGATAAAACGTTTCGGAATGAGTTGCAGGTATCGATGTGGAAGGCATTTCCACTGGTGTTTTCTAGCAATTCCAATCTAGCATTTGGTGCTTTTGACAAGGAGAAGTTGGTGTGTTTTTTCGGTTTAGTTCCCTTTCGTTTGAAGATTGGTCCAGCATATGTCGATGCATTCTCGATAGGTTCCGTATGTACAGATCCTGAATACCGGGGGAAAGGAATTGCAAGTAAGATTCTAGCGAAGATAAATGACTTTACCAAAGATGTGGGTGCATCATTATTACTGGTATCCGGTGATAGGGGACTGTATACGAGGAATGGTTGTTTACCAGTTGGAAAGAGCTATACATACCACATTACAAATCATGGTGCTACTACTAAGAACGAGGGGAATATTCGTCGTGGTACAAATGCAGATTTAATGCGTGTATATGCTTTAAGTCAACAGACATACGTTCGTTATGAATCAAGTATCAATGAGTGGAAAACGCTTCTAGATGCTGGTGGATATGCTAGCATATTTAATCTGAGACAGTCCTTTTTTGTATCGGAACTAAATGGAGAAATTACTGGATATGTAGTTGTTGGTCTACCAGATAAGAGTGATCTGAAGCAACCTTCCATCATAACGGAATGGGGAGGGGATTCTAAATCTATTTTCTCTATCATAATGGGTATTCTTGAAGAGAAGGAAGTTGGCGCATTGAAGATAAAAGTTCCTTGGCATGATGCGTTAACGGAAACACTTGTTGACTATTTAGTAGAAGAAGGATCAATTGGTGGGACTGTTCGTGTTATTCATCCTGAAAGGTTAGTAGAACAAATAATGCCTTATTTGGCGAGCAAGGACCCGGCTATTCGAAGTAAGCTAAAGGTTCAGTGGAACAAGGATGGTACAGTAGTCTTAAAATATGATGGGGAGTCTTGGTTGTTACCTGAAGCGGAGTTTTCTAATATGTTATTCAATCCCATAGATAATTTACTTCCCACTTTATTTCCTATTCCGCTGCCTAGTACGGAAGGGATGTATTATGTTTGAGTTTTAGTGATCTGATTGGAGGGGTGTTAGGATTTGTAATATCAAAAGCTCCTTTAGAATGTAGAGTGTTATTCTGCAAAGGAGCTTTTATTCGACAAACTTCGGGGAGTGACAGGCACCGATTTTGGTCTGACTGGTCCCATTCCACGAGGGATTTCTAATATTTCACTGGTTTTTGCTTCTAGTGCTTCTATTATATAGTTTACTGCTATGGTAGGGTCTACTTTTTCTCCGCATGTATAGACATCAACACTTGCGTAGCCTTTTTCGGGGAAGCTGTGGATGGTTAAGTGTGATTCGGATATAATGACGACTCCACTTATGCCGTATGGTGCAAATTGGTGGAACACTACTTCTCGAATTTCTGCTCCTGCTTCAAGTGCTGCATCTACAAAGATTTGTTTGATTAACTCTATATTATTTAAAGTACTTATATTACAATCCCATAATTCTGCGATAACATGTCTTCCCAATACTTCCATCATAAAAACTCCTTAAAATGTATACTGATACAGTCAATTTTAGCATACCATATATTTATGTGTGTGAGGGTGAAATTTAGTAGACCTAAATGATGTGAAAATGAAAGAAAAAATATGAAACCAATGAAGGAAAATATTCGTATTACTAGTTGAGGCTAGCATCACTATGGGTTCGTTGTGATACAATAACTTTAAGCTAAGATTCTTAAAGACGCGAGGTGAAGTGATGGGGCTATTTTCTAAGATGTTTACTAAAAATAAAAATACAAAGCCTGCACCAAAGGAAAGAACCGTCCTAAACATTAAAGTTGGAGATATTATCAATTACGATCTCTTCGATTATGAGGTGGTAGGGAAAATCACCTATCGAGATGGAAATTATGAATGGTATGGGTACCAACTACTAGAAGGCCATGATACCATTTGGTTAGCAGCAGAAATGGATGATGAGTTGGAACTTGGGATTTATAAAAAGGTCCAACTACCTGTGTCGAAGCCATACCCGAAGAAACTGGAGTTGGAAGGAAAGACTTACTACCTAGAAGAATCAGGAACAGCTAGAGTAATTGGTGAAGGTAGAAGTAAAAATATACATGGTTCCTTAGTCGATTATGCTGATTATTCGGATGAAGATGAAGAACGTTTCTTAAGTATTGAAGGTTGGGGAACAGAAATTGAAGTAAGTGTTGGTTATCCAATTGAAAATTATGAAATTAAAATAATGGCAGGATCCAATTAGATCTTGTCGTACCATTTGAAATAAGTTCGAACATGAAATGAAACCAAAAACTAGGAGGAATAAATATGTTTAAATTTTTCAAACGAGTAAAAACGGTGGTAAGTTCAGAACTAAATGCAATGTTAGACAAAGCGGAAGATCCGGTGAAAATGTTAGATCAATTCATGCGTGATATGGCAGAGGATATTCGTGAAGTTGAAGCGGCTGTTGCTAAACAAATCGCCAATGAAAAAATGTTGAAGCGTAAAATGGACGATGCACAAGCAATGGTAGAGAAAAGACAAAAGCAAGCGGAGCAAGCAATTGTTGCTGGAAATGATGATTTAGCTCGTCGTGCTCTGGAGGACAAGAAACAACATGAGTCTACTGCGACTACATTAACAGAGTCTTGGCAACGAGCGAAGCAGGACTCAGAATTATTAAAGACTAAATTAGATGAAATGAAAAAAGAATACCAACAAATGAATCTTAAAAAGGATTCGTTAAAAGCACGTGCTGAATCTGCGAAGACTCGTACAAAGATTAATCGTACAATGTCAAATGTTGGCAATGATAAATCACGTCAAGGATTTGAACGAATGGAAGAAAAGGTACTTCGTTTTGAAGCAGAGGCGGAAACTAGTGAGGATTTATCTTTTGCAAGCCGAACACTTGATGATGAGTTTGAAGAATTAAGTAAGACTAGTGAAGTGGATGATGAATTAGCGAAACTGAAAGAGAAAATGGGTAAGTAGTAAGGTAAACATTAGTGGAGCAGCAAATTACGCTGCTCCTTCTAATGGAGAGGGGGATTGATTTGTGTAGGAAATGTATTTTACTAATAGGGTTATTGTTCCTAATCATTCTTTTATCTGCGTGTTCTTCAAGAGGGATGAGTGGGGATGCAATTACAGCCCAAGATATTCCCGATGAGCCTTCGAAAGATGAAATTACCTCCATTATAAAAAATTCTTCCAACTATGAGATGGATGATATCATAGAGGCTAACTTTCCATTGGTAGCAACCGTGGAGGGAGATTCTAGTAATGCAGATATCTTTGCAACCACCCGATTTAATTTATCCGAGCTAAGCTCCATTCTAACGGAAACTATTAAACCTACAGAGATAAGTGAGGTAAAGGATAATCAGCAGATTATGATTTATCCAGATGATTTTATTACCTTACGTGAAAGTAAAGCAGACTCTAATGTGCTTTTAATTGAGGTAGCAAGTGATGAGTTTGTCAGGAGAAATTACTCACCGAATTTCTTAAGTACATATTTTGCAATTAGGTTGTTAGATAACGTGTTAGGGGTAGATGACTGGGGGAGGAAGTACCGAGGTTCTTACTCCGGAATGGGTGGTATGGATACACCTAGTCGAGGGAACACAACATTCAGAGGCGGAGGCCCTGGTTCAGGTAAATAATATAAAGGGAGGCGACAAATTTGGAACCATTTATTTCAACATTTATCTATTTTGTAATTTCTATCGTTATTGTACTAACTGGTTTATTTGTTTTTGAAACTGTAACTCGGAAATATAAGGACTTAGAAGAAGTAAAAAATGGAAATATCGCAGTTTCTCTCTCCATTATTGGGAAGATAATCGGAATCTGTATTATTTTAGCTTTTGCAATTTATAATAGTGCTGTAATTTGGGAGACGATTATCTGGGGTGTATTCGGTGTCGTTTTACAGATGATTGCCTATTTCCTATTTGACTTATTCACTAGGAATTTTTCCGTAGAAGAGCAGCTTTCCAAAAATAATATTGCGGTTGGACTTATGTCCATGGGTGTATCGATTGGATTGGCTTTAGTAATTGGTGCTTCTATTACATAACATCAGCTAATGCGGCCAGGCTATTGCTTGGTCGTTTGTTTTTTCTAGACACTGTTTGTAATTATGGTAGTGGTACATAATTTGGGACGGCAGCCCATATATACTCTCTAGAATAGTTTCATGATTTCGTACAGATTGTTGATAGTTGATAGAAACTGTACGCCTTTAATTGGGAGCATCGTACCCGCTACGGAAATACACTTCGCTTTCCGCGGGCGGCTGGTGAGCCTCCTCGCGCTATCGCACTGCGGGGTCTCACCGATGCCTATCCTCCCGCAGGAGTCTCCGTGTATTTCCTTCGCTAGGTTAGTGTGAATAATTAACAGTGATTAATTCAAAAGAATAATTTAATTCCTAATCATAATTAGAAAACTAAACTAGCGCAGGCAGAATACGGAGACTCCTGCGGGAATAGCACGTGTCCGAAGACCCCGCAGAGGCGAACTTTCCTCGAGGAGGCTGAGGCCGGGCCCGCGGAAAGCGGAGTATTCTGCCGGAGCAGTAGTATACCACTATCCTCTTTAGTTGAGGGAATTAAACTGTTACCGAACAGATTTTAACATCCTATTTGCAAAACTAATTTACAAAAATAATAATTAAGCCTAGCTAAAAAACGTAGCAATAGTGGAGGGCATGGAGTTTGAACGATGCAGCAGTAAGAAAAAGTAAAATTATCTATTGGTCTTCGGGGATTGTGTCCATTTGTGGGATTGTCTTTGAAGTGTTATTTGGAGCATTAGGTTCCTACATATTAGGTGACGGTGTGAAACAGTATACGCTAACCATTTCTTTATTCCTGACAGGGATGGGGATCGGAGCTAGTTTAAGCGAGAAGTTTTTGAAGAACCTTATCATCACATTTGTCTGGATTGAATTCGGGGTCGCGATAATTGGTGGATTTTCTAGTTTTACCATGTTTGGAATTACCGCCTTTGCTCCAGAGGGAACAGATGCCCTTTTCCTTTATTCCATTACACTGATTGTTGGAGGATTAACTGGGGTGGAATTACCAATTTTAATCCGAAAAGCAAACGAAATTGGAGTAACATTAAACAAAAGTACGGCTAGGGTATTGTTTTCAGATTATGCTGGTGGATTAATTGGTGGGGTACTATTTGTATTCTTGTTCCGCCCTTATTTTGGCATGGTAAAGACGGCATTTTTAGTCGGTTGTATTAATTTATTGGTTGCCTTAATTGTCTTGTACCTATTCCGTAAAGAAATTCGGAACTTTATGGTACATGCTTGTATAGGGGGAGTTATTGGAATTCTCCTATTGATTGGATTGTTCTTTGGTGAAGAGATGGCATTTAGTTTTGAACAAAAGCTTTATAAGGATCCCATTATCCATACAGAGGAAACTAGCTATCAAAAGATCACCGTAACAAAAGATGAAGCAGATGTCCGGTTGTATTTAGATGGGCAATTACAGTTTAGTTCAACGGATGAACATCGTTATCATGAAGTACTTGTTCACCCTGCAATGGCTTATGCAGGTACTCCTCAGAATGTGTTGGTGCTTGGCGGTGGTGATGGGATTGCGGTGAGAGAAATCCTAAAGTATGACGAAGTAAATAAAATAACATTAGTGGACCTAGACCCAGCAGTCGTAGAATTAGCCAACACGAATGATTTACTATTGAAATTAAATGAAGGATCTTTAATGGATGAGAAGGTACATGTGGAAAATACTGATGCATTTAAGTTTTTAGAAGGAACCGATGAATGGTTTGATGTCATCATTGTGGATTTACCAGATCCAAATAATGAAAGTCTAAATAAATTATATACACGGGAATTCTACTCCTTAGTACGAAATCATTTAAACCCTGGAGGAGCAGTGATGATTCAGGCGACAAGCCCTGTATTCGCTACAGAAGTATACTGGACCATTTCAGAGACTGTTGCTGATACCGGTCTAACTGTTGAAAACTTACATGTTGATGTACCGAGCTTCGGAAACTGGGGATTTGTCATGGCTAGCCGTGACAAAATCAATCTGTCTGACCTAGATATCTTTGTTGAGACAGAATTTCTAACTAAAGACATGCTTCCAGCCTTAACTGTATTTGGAAAAGATGAAGACGAGGAAATTATAGATAAAAAAGGTAAATTGATAGAATTAAAACCAAATACACTGATAGACCCTCATTTGATAGAAATATATGGACGATCTTGGGTGAATTATTAGGAGAGTGCGGGCGTTAGTGTGTGTACGGTGCCTGTCACTTCCCGAAATTGCTCGAAATCTGTCGAAAAAAAGCTATATGGCCAGTTGAGTATATAGTACCCAACAAGCCATATAGCTTATTAGATTTTCTGTAATTATTTTTATGAGATTATATTCCGATATTTACAATTTACAGCTATTTTCACTTTCGACAAAATAGTACAAAATTCGGGTAGTGACAGGCACCTATAAACTCAAGCCAGGCTCCTTAACAACTCAAGCCAGGCAGCTCACCGTCTAAGCCCACCACATATCCCCTATTGATTCTTTCACCATTACTGGTTGTAGGTTTTGGACTGCTTTGGTGAAGCCTTCGTCTATGGACATTAGTCCGTCTTCGTGTTCGATGCTTACGACATAGTCATAGCCGTATAGTCTTAGGGTGCTGATCATGTCGGCCCATTCTTTTGCATCGTGTCCGAATCCTACTGTTCGGAAATACCAGGCGCGGTTCTGCATATCGGAGTAGGATGTCATATCCGTAAACCCATTTTTATTCACGTTTGGTTGATCAATAACCGTGTCTTTTGCATGAAAGTGATGGATGGCATTTTCTCTTCCTAGTATTTTAATAGATTCTACAGGGTCAATTCCTTGCCACCACATATGACTAGGATCTAGATTAGCACCGATTGCTGGTCCACATGCTTCGCGTAGTCGTAATAATGTCGCTGGTGTATGTACAGAAAAACCTCCATGTAATTCAAGGCCAATTTTTACATTATATTGCTCGGCAAGTTTTGCTTTTTCCTTCCAATACGGAATTATCTTTTCTTCCCATTGCCACTTTAGTATTTCTTGAAACTCATTTGGCCAAGGGGCAACAGGCCAGTTTGGATATTTAGCATCTTCATGGTCACCTGGACATCCAGAAAAAGTGTTCACTACAGGGATTCCCAGTTGACTTGCTAATTTTACCGTCTTCACAAACAATTCATCTGCAGCTTGTGCAATTTTTTTCTGTGGATGTAAAGGATTCGAATGACAACTTAAAGCGCTTACAATTAATCCGCGACTTTCAATCTTGTTCATGAATTCCTTCTGTTTTTCCTCGTTATCTAGTAACTCATCTACATTACAATGTGCATTTCCTGGATAACCACCAGTACCCAATTCGACAGCTTCAATTCCCTTAGCTGCAACATGATCGAGCATTTCATCTAGATTTTTGTCAGAATATAAAACCGTAAATACCCCTAATTTCATCAAAAACCCTCCTTAAAATGTAAACCGTTACATCTATTATACATAAAAAGATATAAAAGCAATATATTAAATTTATTATATTCTAAACAAATTAATAATTTGTTATTGACAAACAATTCGTTAAACTCTACAATCGAATTGTAATCGATTACATTTATTTCAAAAGGTAGGAATCTTCATGGCGAATATACAACAAATAGCTAAAAGGGCAGGTGTTTCGGTTGCGACGGTTTCCAGGGTGCTAAATCATGCAACCTCGGTAAGCCCAAAAACAAGAAGTAAGGTTGAAGAAGCGATAAAAGAACTGAATTATGAACCGAGTATGCTTGGTCGTAACTTGCGAAATTCAGAGAGTCGCCTTTTGTTGGTGCTTTTGCCCACCATCGCTAATCCCTTTTACACGGAAATCATAAATGGAATTCAGGATACGGCGATTGCAAGCGACTATAATATTCTTCTTTGTGAGACAGATTCAAAGCCTGAACGAGAAAATATTTACTTTAATATGGTGAAGAACAAACTTGCGGATGGCGTGATTTCTATGGATCCAACCGTGAATATGCAACGATTAAATGAACTTGCGGAGCATTATCCGGTCATTCTTTGTAGTGAATATGAAGAAAAAGGAGATATACCATACATAACAGTAGACAGTGAATTAGCTGCATACCAGGCGGTTAAGCACTTAATTAAATTAGGTAATGAAAAGATTGCTCTCATTACATCGGACGAGAAGTTTTTATATGCTAGAATGCGACGATTGGGATATGAAAGGGCATTAAAAGAGTTTGATTTACCAATCCGAGATGAGTGGATTTATCATACGAAGGGATTGGAATTCCAATACGGGGTCCATGCGATGAGAATGCTTCTAAAACAAGAGGATAAGCCGACAGCAGTATTTGCTGTTTCGGATACACTGGCAATAGGAGCACTGAAAGCAATTAATATGGAACGAGAAAGTTCAGATCCTATTGCGATTGTAGGTTTCGATAATATTAGTTTTTCAAGTATGACCAATCCTACATTAACAACGATTTCCCAACCAATGTATACGATGGGTTGTCAGGCAACGGAAATGCTCTTAGGTAGGATTAAGGGAGAAAAAGTAGAGAACATTGTGCTGGATCATGAACTAATCATTCGTGAATCCACTATGGTGTAGGAACTATCTACTTATAAAGGAGGCATCTGCTAATGGGGTTTCATGTAGGAATAATCGGCTGTGGGTCGATAACAAGATTCCGGCACGCTCCAGAATATAAAGCAAATCCTCACGTGGAGGAAATTGTATTCTATGACCGAAACGTTGAAAGAGCAAATAGATTGGCAGAAGAGTTTGGTGGTAGAGTCGCTGAAACCTTAGAAGACTTACTGAATGACCCTTCAATTATAGCCATAAGTGACTGCTCTTCTAATGATGCACACCATTTTTATACGACAAAGGCTTTACTAAAAGGAAAACATGTTCTTTGTGAAAAGCCTCTAGCAATCAATCTCCAACAGGCTGAGGAAATGGTGGAAGCAGAGCGACAATCTGGGAAGATCCTCATGGTTGATCATAACCAACGATTTACAAAGGCACATCAAAAAGCAAAAAAAATAATCGAGAGTCGGGAACTAGGAGATGTTCTGACGTTTAAGACTTCTTTTGGTCATGAGGGGCCAGAGAGTTGGGGCGTAACAAAATCAAATGCTACCTGGTTTTTCAAAAAGGAACGTTCCCATTCAGGTGTTGCTGGTGATTTAGGAATCCATAAGATTGATCTAATCCATTGGCTTTTGGATGATGAAATAGAAGATGTCCATGCATTTTCCGGTGCCCTTGATAAAGTGGATGAAAATGGGAATCCAATTGAAGTTCCTGATAATGTGGTTTGTGCATTTAGGACGAAGAAGGGGCGCCTTGGAACGGCTTCATTTTCTTGGACCTATTACGGTGCAGAAGATAATACCACCACCATTTATTGTCAAAAGGGTATCTTGAAACTCTATCATCAACCTGATGCACAATTAATTGTGGAGATGAATGATGGTTCTGTTATCAAATATGAATTAGAACAAATCCAGACAAATGATAATCAAACTAGCACTGGTGTGATAGATGCTTTTGTTGATTGTATTATTCATGAAAAGGCACCACCTGTCACAAGTGAAGAAGCGATGGCTTCCTTAAAAGTAGTTGAAAAAATACTAGCTCAGACATGATAAACAGTATGTACTGGATTACATACGAAATAGAATAGAACCAATTATAAAAAGAATTGGGGAAGATATTATGCAGAGAGTAGGGCTAGTTGGATTAGGTTTTATTGGAAAAGCCCATATAGAGGCTTACCAGAAAATATCGAATGCCAAGGTTGTTGCGATTTGTACTCGGAATAAGGTTAGGGATGAGGATAGCTTGTCCGATTATTCGTTTGTTTCGGATTATGACGAGCTTCTACTGCGAGATGATATTGATCTAGTAGATATCTGTCTCCCAACCTTTTTACACGAAGAGTACATCATCAAAGCAGCAAGAGCGAAGAAAAATATCATCTGTGAAAAGCCGATTTCTTTATCTGTAGAATCCGTAAAGCGAATTTTTAATGAAGTAGAGAAATGTGGAGTGAGACTTTTTGTGGGGCATGTACTTCGTTTTTGGCCAGAATATCAATCGATTAAGGCCTATAGCGAGACAGACATCTTAAAAGATATTGAGATTGTGCATGCGCAGCGATTAGGACAGCCAGCAACATGGAGTTCCTGGTTTCAGTATCCAGAAAAAAGTGGAGGAGCCTTATTTGATCTACACCTCCATGATATTGATTTTTTATACTATCTCTTGGGAGAGGTAAAGTATGTATATGCTCAAGGTTCTCAGAATAAGAACGGAGCATGGAATCATGTTTTGACAACGCTTACTTTTGAAAACGGCGCAAAGGCATTTGTAGAAGCTTCCAATCAAATGCCGCCAGGATACCCATTTACGATGGCGCTTCGAGCACAAACACATAAAAACACCTTAGATTTCCAATTGAAAGCCGGGCTAAATATCGAGAGTATTAATAACAGTAGTCTAATATTATATGAAAATGAAAAGATAATAGAGGTACCTGTGGAAAAGGCAGATCCTTTTGAAGCAGAGCTCTCCTATTTTGTAGACTGTTTGGAAAAGACTCAAGAGAATAAAGTAGTTCCATTAGAGGATGTTCTATATGTAATCCGATTATTGGAAGCTATTAATCTATCACTTGAGACTGGTCATGAAGTGTATATCTAACTATTGGTTTCATTATTTTTTTAATATATACCAAATCTAAGGGGGTTTTCAGTAATGAGTAAGTATTTAAAGGTGTTTGTTCTACTAGTTTTAATTATGGTGCCAGCACTTGCAGCATGCGGTTCAGACAATACTTCAGGTGATGGTGGAGACGGTGGCGATTCTGGTGACAAGTTTAAGGTCGGGATTTTAGCACCTGCTGTTACACACGGTTGGGTGGCCGCTGTTGCGTACCATGCAGAAGCTCGTGCAAAAGAATTATCTGATGAAATAGACTATCAAATCCATACAAGTAGTGATGCTTCTGAAATGACATCACAACTAGATGACCTAATAACTTGGGGAGCAGATGCAATTGTAGCATTCCCACAATGGGAAGGGATGGAAGTTCCGATTCAACGTGCTTTAGATGAAGGAATTGAAGTAGTTAACTTTGATATTGTGATTGACGTTGATGGTGTATACCGTGTAGCTGGAGATAACCATGACATGGGAGTACAAGGTGCAAAATATGTAGTAGATAAGATTGGTACAGAGGGAGAAGTTGTCCTATTAGAAGTACCTTCAGCAGGTTCAGTTTCCGAATTACGTAAAGGTGGATTCCTAGATACTGTAGCGGAAATTGCTCCAAATTTAAATATCCATACGTATGCAACTCAATTTACTAGAGAAGATGGATTAAAAGATTTTGCAGATATCCTTACTAGCCTAGATAAAATTGATGCTGTATTCTCACTTGATGATGAAACATCTATTGGTGTCCTGCAAGCTATAAGTGAAGCTGGAAGAACGGATATTCAAGTTGTAACTGGTGGTGGAGGTATGCAAGAATACTTCAAAATGATGCCAGAAAACGAAGATATCTGGATCCAATCCGCACTTTATAGCCCTGCAATGGTAAAAGATGCAGTGGACACTGCTGTTAAGATTCTAAAAGGTGAAGATGTTGAAATGGAAACCATCATACCTACAACAATCGTAGACAGAGACAACTACGAAGAATTCCTAGATGCAGAATCACCATACTAAATCGAATTGATGGGAAGTTTGTCCCTAAATCAGTAAACAAAAGGGGTTATGGCTAAGCTATAGCCTCTTTTTTTAAAAGATTATTCTTTAATAGATTATTATTTTTGACCATATTTTATTAATGAATAGTTTGTTAGAAACTGTGCGGGAAATGGCTTTTTTTGGGGGAGCACCATACCCGCTACGGAAATACACTCCGCTTTCCGCGGGCGGCTGGTGAGCCTCCTCGCGCTTACGCACTGCGGGGTCTCACCGAAGCCTATCCTCCCGCAGGAGTCTCCGTGTATTTCCTTCGCTAGTGTAGAGTGAAATAAATTAGAAGCAATCAAAACCAATCAAAAAATCATTTGCTACCTTAAATTTAGAAAGCTCAAACTAGCGCAGGCAGAATACGGAGACTCCTACGGGAATAGCACGTGTCCGATGACCCCGCAGAGGCGATCTTTCCTCGAGGAGGCTGAGGCCGTGCCCGTGGAAAGCGGAGTATTCTGCCGGAGCGGTATATTAATACTACACTCATTAATTGACAGTCGTTACCACACAGTTTCTATCAATAGAAAAGAGACGTTCAGAAAAAACTTTACAAGAATGAATTCACTTCTAAAAAGCTTGGGTGATTACATGAAAATAGAAATGAAAAATATACGAAAATCCTTTGGTAGTAATGATGTATTAAAGGATGTTACCTTATCTGTTCAAGGCGGAGAGATTTGTGCACTACTTGGGGAAAATGGTGCAGGGAAATCAACGCTAATGAACATCCTTGGTGGTGTCATCCCAATGGATTCAGGCTCTATTTTAATTGACGAGAAAGAAGTAGATTTTGAGACACCTGTTGATTCACAAGAAGCCGGCATTGCTTTTATCCATCAAGAATTGAATTTAATTAATGATCTTCCTATCTATGAGAATATGTTTCTAGGTCGTGAAATTAAGACAAAAAAAGGAAGCTTAGATTTAAAGCAAATGTATGATAAAACAGCAGAGATTTTCAAACAAATGAATGTAGACTTAGATCCTGGGAGAATGGTTCGGGACCTAGACGCTTCTTATAAACAAATCGTGGAAATTTGTCGAGCGATGATGACAAATGCCTCTATTATCATCATGGATGAGCCAACTACATCTTTAACCGATACCGAGATTGAACGCGTTTTTGCCATGATGAAGACATTAAAAGAGAATAATGTAGGAATCATTTTTATTTCTCACAAATTAAATGAAGTGAAAGAGATTTGCAATCGATACATTGTGTTACGGGATGGAAATCTAGTATCTGTCGGGAATGTAAGTGATGTGACGAAAAAAGATTTAGCTAGTTATATGGTTGGATTCGATGTTCGTACAGAATCATTACGTAGGGTCGCAGGAAACGAGGAAGTTGGAAATGAAATTCTACGTGTGGAAGGACTAACAGATAGTCGCCATTTCCGTGACATTAATTTTTCCATTAGAGCTGGTGAAATCGTTGGTATTACAGGGCTTCTTGGTGATGGACGTAGTGAACTTTTTCAAGCAATTTTTGGTGCGGATCATTATGAAACGGGGAAAATATTCTTAGAAGGTAAAGAAGTAACAATTAAAAGTACTTCTCAAGCAATAAAAAAAGGGATTGCTTACCTACCGCGTAACCGAAAAGAAAACGCCATTCTTAAAGATATGGATATCATCGAAAATGCTTCCGTTGTAACTTGGTCGATGTTTTCCAAGCGTGGTGTTATTGATAGTTCTAGGCATAGGAAATTATTTGAAGAACAGCGAGATTCTTTACGAATTAAAATGGGTGACATGACGGATAGCATTACCAGTCTATCAGGTGGAAACCAGCAAAAGGTAGTCTTATCAAAATGGTTAGCAGCTAATCCTAAGGTTTTGATTTTAGATAACCCTACTCAAGGTGTTGATGTAGGGGCGAAGGAAGATATTTACGATATTATTCTAAAACTAGCAGATGAAAATATCGCAATTATTGTGTTGTCTAGTGAGGCACAAGAAATTATCCGTGTGTGTGACCGGGCGCTGGTTATGTATCATGGGGTAATTCAAGGTGAGGTTCGAGATGAAATGATGAATGAACAAACCATCATGCGTTTAGCAACTGGTGGGGAGCTTGGCGAAGAGAAGGGAGTACACCAACTATGATACCAAATAAGCAACCTAATTTGGAAAATGCAAGCCCAGGAAAAAAGACTTTTGTAGGGTGGTTTAAACATAAATGGTCAAATGATCCATTATTTAGTATTTTAATAGCGCTTATTATTATGGTAATCTTACAGACATTAACCTTGGGCTTTGATTATAATTCATTTGGTGAATGGTTCCAGGCTTGGACGAATAACTGGATTAATATACTGCGGAATAATGCAGGTGTTGGAATCGTAGCTTTGGGGATGACGTTTGTTATTATGACAGGTGGAATTGACCTATCCGTGGGTTCAACCTTAGTTATTACTGGGGCTTTTGCGATGTATTTACTCGACACGGGAGCACAGGGGATTCTCAGCGCAGTTGGAATTACTGGTGTTCCGGCTATTATCTTAACCATTATTTTAGTGTTGGCATTTGGTTATATGCTTGGAGCATTAATTGGTGTTTCCATTACAAAAGGGATGGTTCCACCTTTTATCGCTACACTAGGTGCGATGATGATTTTCCGAAGTGTTACTCAACATTTTGCTCAAGGGTATAATACAAAGGTTCCGGTGGAGTTTTTGCAAATATCTAGCTTTAAAATTGGTAATCTCATGATTATGCCAATTATCTATTGGGCAATCATTGCGTGTATATTGTATTATGTTTCCAAACGAACGACTTTTGGAAGACAGATTATTGCGGTCGGATCGAATGAGCGAGCAGCAAAGCTTTCCGGTGTTAATATCAATAAGGTAAAGCTTCGTGTTTATGCCTTAATGGGGCTACTAGTATCTGTTGCAGCCATTATTCAAGTTTCTCGTATTGGTTCAATGGACTTTTCCAATGCTGGACGAGGTATGGAGATGGATGCCATCGCAGCAGCAGTTGTCGGCGGAACCAATATGCTAGGTGGCCGTGGATATATACTCGGAACCGTATATGGGATGTTAATCATTGCCGTAATGAATAACTTACTAAACCTATTCGGCGTACCACCATTCCTAAGAGAAGCGTTTAAAGGAGTAATTGTAATCGTAGCGGTGTTATTACAACGAAAAGAGAAAACGGCTTGAAATAGAAAGGAACGAGGTCATTACTTCGTTCCTTTCTATTATTTTGCAAGGATTTAATCCGTTTGGTGTGAATTGAAATATTATTACAAATATTTTTAAAATATATTGACAAAATAATTCAATAAATTTATAATTTCAATTAAATGGAAGCGCTTTACATACGGAGGGAGTGTTTTACATATAATGCTGACTTATCTTACAACAGAACAAAGAAATGAGAACAGCGTAAGACTAGACCAAATGCCTACTTTGGAAATAATACAGACGATAAATAATGAGGATAAATCTATCGCAGAAGCGGTTGAGGCTGTATTACCTAACATTACAATAGCAATCGATCAAATTTCCAAAGCGTTGATGGGCGGTGGTCGCTTATTCTATGTTGGGGCAGGTACAAGTGGGAGATTAGGGATACTTGACGCAGTAGAATGCCCCCCAACGTTTATGACTTCACCTAGTATGATTCAGCCTATTATCGCAGGGGGAAATGGTGCTGTTTATAAAGCGGTGGAGGGTGCTGAAGATGATGAAGCTCAAGGCAAAGAAGACATTAAGGGCAGGGATTTAACAGATAAAGATGTTGTTATTGGAATAACTGCTAGTGGTCGTACCCCATATGCAATAGGCGCATTAAAATATGCTAATGAAGTTGGGGCATATACAGTTTCTTTAACTTGTAATCATAATTCATTAATTAGTACCTTTGCAGATTGTTCTATTGAGGTAATAGTTGGTCCAGAAGTATTATCAGGATCAACACGTATGAAGGCTGCGACTGCACATAAAATGATACTTAATATGATCAGTACAACAACGATGATAAAACTTGGGAAAGTTTACGAGAATCTTATGGTTGATGTACGTGTTAGTAATTTCAAGTTGTTAGAAAGAGCTAAAAGTATACTAATGGAGATAACTGGTAGTTCTTATGAGGAAGCAACTCAACTTTTAACTGAAGCGAACAATGAAGTAAAACCAGCTATTGTCATGAAGAAATCTGGTGTTTCTTTTAAGGAGGCGAAGAAAAGATTAAAAGAAAGTAACGGTTATGTTAAAAAAGCAATTGATTCTAATTGAGATTGATTTATTACGAACTTGGTTTAATTATTAATTATTTTCATTACATCATCGAAAATACATACAAAGTTGTCGCTTTCTAAATATAGAGAGTGTAAAACACTACATATATATGGGAGGAAAATATTATGAAGTTTAAAAAGTTTATCCTGTTTATACTTTTGGTATTAACTAGTGGAATTTTGTTTGCTTGTAGTGATAAAGACACGTCAAGCAGTGGTGATTCAGGGGAAAAGGTTGATGCAGTAGAACTGGAGCTGTACAGTTGGAGACCAGAGGATAGAGAGGCATATGAAAAGTTTATTGAAGCTTTTGAAGCAGAGAATCCTGGTATTAAGATTAATTTTCAGCCATTCGAATCTACGGAATATAATACCATCCTAACTAATTCTCTAGTTTCTGGTTCTGGACCGGATATCATACAATTACGACCTTATTCTGGTACGAAATCTATTGCTGATAACGGGTATCTTACGCAGTTAAATGATGTTCCAGGTGTAATGGATATTGAAGATAGTTTCTTAGAAGCAGCAAAAGGTAGTGATGGGCAAGTTTATGGTGTACCAACTACACTCAATGCTGGAGTGATTTTCTATAACAAAGATATATTTGAAAAATATGGATTAGCTGCTCCTGAGACTTGGGACGAATTACTTGAGGTAAGTGAAGAACTGAAGAATAACGGAATTACTCCAATTGCTCAAGCTGGGCGTGCTGCATATCTTTTATCTATGTTACATGGGGTAGTAAGCCCATCAGCATATGGTGGAAATGATTATGTAGATGAAATTTTAGCTGGTAGCACCGATTTAACTGATCCTAGAATGATGGAAACTCTCGATAGACTGGAAGAAATAGAACAGTATTTACCGAAGGATTTTATTGCCTTAGATGATAATGATGCCCAAGCACTATTTTATGCAGGGGAAGCAGCAATGTATATCAATGGAGATTATCGTTTAGGAACATTCGAGAAAAATGCACCTGAAATGAATATTGGAGTAGTTCCTGGTCTAAAAGGAGAAGGCCAAAATGAACCATACGTTATGAACTGGGTAGATGGATCTTTTGGTGTTGTTGAAAAATCAGAGCATAAAGAAGAAGCTTTGAAATTCATAGAATTCATGGCAACAAAGGAATTTGGTCAATTATTTAGTGATGAGCTTAATCGCTTAAGTGCGATTAACGGAGTTGAACCGAAACATGAACTTGTAAAACAAATTACGAAAGCATCTGAAGCGAATACTACTCCGTACTTATTATTAGTTTACTTTGGAGAAGGTTCTCCAACAACCAAAACAGTTTTTGAAGACTCTCTGCAAGGTATGTTTCTGGGAGAAATAACTAAAGAACAGGTCTTAGAAGATGCTCAGAAAAACGCTGAGAGAGCAGCAGAAGAAAAGTAACAGTTTTATATGGTGAGTAAGTGAATACACAATCAATTTATCTTGATTGTGTATTCCAATTTTTAGGGAGGTGCAGCAATGTCTACACAGATCAAGGATCAAGGGTATTTTAAAAAAAGAAAACTAAGAAAAAATATGGTTCATTTGTTTTTACTACCTGCAGCAGTTTTGTATGGTGTTTTTCAGTTGTTTCCTTTGATTTCTGCTGCGTTAAATAGCTTTTATTCTTTTAATGGATTTGACAGAGATCAATTTATTGGATTAAAGAACTTTATTGTCCTTTTTACGGAAGAACCTTATAAAGGTACTTTTTTTAATGCTTTCAAACATAACTGGATATATTTTTTTGTTACTGTTTTTACTCAGTTAGTAATTGCCCTATTACTCGCGTTAATTATACATAGCAAAATTAAAGGAAAAGAGCTATTCAAAAGTATTTTCTTTCTTCCTAAACTGTTATCTGTAATTGTCATTGGTTTTCTTTTTAGTCTTGTTTTAAATCCCACTAGGGGTGCATTAAATAATTTATTGGAAGCTATTGGTCTTGAAGAATTGACTAGACCTTGGTTAGGGAGTATGGATACTGCTTTATTTAGTGTCATTTTCGTTGATAGTTGGGCATCCATTGGTTTCTCTATGTTAATCTTCTTAGCTGGATTACAAGCGATTGAACCAGAGATTTTTGAGGCAGCAAAAATAGATGGAGCAAATTGGTTTACAGTATTAAGAAAAATTACAATCCCAATGCTTGGGCCGTCCTTATTAGTTATGTCTGTGTTGGTCTTTATTGGTTCTTTTGAAACATTCGAGTATGTGTTTGCAATGCAAGGGTCTTCCGGGGGACCGTATTATTCAACAGATGTTTTAACTACATTTTTCTATCGATTGGCATTTGGTACTACTGACGGTGGTCAATCTATTGGGCTTGGCTCTGCTATTGCTGTTATTTTATTTGTTATTATCGGACTGGCTACGACATTCATGCTATTAATCTTCAAACGTAAAGACTTCGAGAGATAGGGGGATATTATATGAAAGCTAAGTGGTATGTTCAGACACTTAAATATTTAGTACTAGCTTTATTTACGTTTATTTTTGGATATCCAATATTCTTAATGATTTCTTCATCATTTAAATCAAACATAGAAATATTTACGTCACCATTAAGTCTGCCAAGTACTTTTTCATTTGAAAACTATGCAGAAGTATGGGAAGCAGTTGACTTCTCTAGTTATATATGGAATAGCATTATCGTTAGTGCAGCATCTGTATTTATTGTATTATTTGTTTCCTCAATGGCAGGTTACTATTTAGCAAGGTACAAATTTAGGTGGAATTCTTTTATTCTATTATTCTTCATGATTGGCTTAATGCTACCAATGAGGCTCGCGGTTATTCCTCTATACATGATGATGATGAATTTAGGGTTGTTAGATTCTCTATTCTCTTTAATATTCGTCTATGTTGCTGGGGGAATCCCTTTTGCAGTATTTCTGTTTTATGGATTTTTCCGTACTGTTCCACGGGCATTGGAGGATTCGGCAAGGCTAGATGGGTGTAATGATTTCCAAATATACTACAAGATTGTATTGCCTTTAATGAAACCTGCCATCTCTATCGTAGCGATTGTTAACTTGCTTAATGTATGGAATGACTTCTTTTATCCATTAATCTTTATTCGTACGGATGCTTTGAAAACTATTCCACTTGGCATGTTAACTTTGTTTGGTGAATTTGATACACAATGGAATTTATTATTTGCTGGTTTAACAATTTCATCATTACCAATGCTTATAGCATTTTTATTTGCATCTAGACAATTTATGGATGGATTAACAGAAGGGGCAGTTAAATAATGTTGAAAAAATGGATAACTTTTGACTTGGACGGTACGCTTATGCAAAATCCTTTTGGGAAGTGGGTTTTCCCTGAAATTGTGTCAATAATCAAGAAGGAGATTAATCAGGAATACGATATAATGTCTTTGATTTTAGGGGAGCATGAGAGAAGAATGAGTCAAAATCGGATCTTAGAGGCCTACGATTGGGATAATATCGTCGAAGATTTATTATTTGAATTAGGTAATTCATCATTAAAAATAGATATTGAAGAGCTAGTTCAAAAGCACAGTGTTTCGCCAAAAGTATATCTTCTGGAGGATAATATAATAGAAAGCCTAAAGTCATTAGAAGGTTATTCTTTGGCAGTTGCTACGAATGGATATCTAAAATATCAATTGCCAGTTATGAAAGAGATAGGATTAGATTTAGTTTTTGATGAAATAATAACACCTGAGCAATCTGGTTATGCAAAACCAAATTACAAAATATTAGATTCCCTCAATAAAGAGGAAATATACGGACATGTTGGTGACAGAATTGATCACGACATTGTCATGGCAAATAAAATGGGCATTACATCAATCTTTATAAATAGAAGCCTCCCTTTATCCGCGAGAAGTTTACCGATTGATGAAAGGAATAAAGATAAAGCAATCTTAGAATTATGTGAAGAAAAGTGGTACAAGGAAAACGCTGGAAGGCAAATTCCTTTTACTGAAGAATGTATTCCTGATAAGGTGGTTTGTTCTATTGAGGAATTGGTATTAAGCTTAGTGTAGGATGTACTGGACCTATTAAAAATCCTGTGCCTGTTAAAAATATAGCTATTCGCTACAGTGTTTTGTTTGGGGAATGCTCAAGTAGTGAATAGCTATTTTTTTAGTCTGTAGGTAAACGGATATTGAACGAGAAACCTCTTTCCTGACATTGTTTACATGCTAGTTTTTCGACAAATTAATACAAAATTCGGGAAGTGGCAGGCACCTATACCATATCTACAATATTTGTATGTTTTCTTTGTTGAGTTCTTGGTGGATGTGTTTAATCATTTCTAGGGCACTTTGTGTGTCTCCGTGTACGCAGATGCTTTGTCCTTCGATTTTTATATTTTCTCCGGTAATGCTGGTGATACGTTTTTCTTTTACCATTCGAACGACATTTTCAGCTACTTTATGTGGATCTGTGATGACTGCACCTTCTTGACGTCTTGATACTAATGTCATATCTGAGTTATATGCTCTATCTGCATATAACTCCAATACATAGGGATGTCCTTTTTCTTTCGAGATTCTTTCCAATTCAGAGTTTGGCTTTACATATAGAGGAAGGTCCGGATTAATCGATTGAACTGCCTCCACTATACTAGTCGCAATACCTGTGTCTGAATCCGCCATATTATTCAGGTTACCGTGTGGCTTTACATGCTGCATGATTACGTCATTTTTTTTACAAAATATGTCCAAAGCACCAATTTGATAGATAATTATATTGGTTAAGGTCTTGGGAGGAATATCCATATTCCAGCGGCCAAAGCCAAGTAAGTTAGGGAAACCAGGATGAGCTCCCACTCTAACCTTATATTGCTTGGCTAATTCTACGGTATGATCCATCACATCTGGATCACCACCATGAAAGCCACAGGCGATATTAACCGATGATACTAATGTAATAACCTCATCATCTTGTCCAATCGTATATGTCCCGAAACTCTCCCCCATATCACAATTTAAATCAATCACATTCATTATAGACCCCCTCCTTCTCCAATGCTGGCTTGTAAAAGTTTAAAGATATTTTCCTGTTTGTATAATAGTTCGTGAGCTTCATCAAGAGTCACTTTTTCAATCGACACACGGTCATTGGGTTTTAGTTGTGCTACTTTTGGGAGGTCGACTGTTATTACACCACCTATTTTGGTGTAGCCGCCAACACTTGGTCTGCCGGAAAGGAACAAGATTGGTTGTCCATTTTGAGGTACTTGTATAGCCCCCATAAACATTCCTTCAGAAAGGATATCGGCACCGTTTTTATGTTCAATTGTTGGACCTTCCAATCGGCAGCCCATCCGGTTTGAATCCTTCGTAACGGTATATTCTGATGAAAGGAAAGTTTCTATCCCTTTCGCAGTGAATGCATCGTCCTGTGGTCCTAAAATGATTCTTACTCGTACATGTTTAGTATATGTAGGTATAAGTTCAGTTGAAAGCCTTCTAGAAAGACATATCTTGTTGGTGTGAACAGCATTAGCTGTGATTGTATCGCCTTTAATTAGTCTTCTACCATGGTGCCCACCGATTTCACTAATGAGGTCAGTCGATTTACTTCCGAGTGTCTCCTCTACATCCAATCCACCTGCTACTGCTATGTAGGCCCTGCATCCAGAACGGTAACCTTGAAAGGAAAGGATGTCCCCTTCAGAAACAGTAAAAGAACGCCATAGTGGAACTGGGGAGTTATTTACATAAGGAGTAAGGTCGGCGCCTGTTATGGCAATCTTTCGAGTCTCTAATACTTTTAATGTCGGACCAATCATGGTCACTTCAAGTGTTGCTGCATTATCTTGATTGCCAACTAGAATATTAGCAATTCGGTGTGCGTAATAATCGACTGCACCAGAAACGGATAATCCGTATTTTTGATAACCTTTTCTGCCCAAGTCTTGAACAGTAGTGAGAAGGCCAGGTTTGATTACATTGAATATATGGATCACCACCTCTATATTTGACTATTGATAATTTCATCATACTCTATTTTAGTGATGGGTTTAAATGTAATGATATCACCAGGTGAAAGTAAAAATGGGTTATCATCACTAGGGTTAAATAGTGGTATTGGTGTATGACCAATGATTTGCCAGCCACCTGGACTAGTAACAGGATAGATCCCGGTTTGATGATTCGCGATTCCGACACTTCCAGCCTGAACTTTCTTACGTGGATTTTCTAAACGTGGGGTGGCTATTCTCTCATCTAACCCACCTAAAAAAGGAAATCCTGGACTGAAACCTAAGAAATATACGGTATAATCTGGTTCAGTATGAAGCTTGATCACTTCTTGTTCCGATAGATTATTTAACCTAGCGACATTAGCTAAATCCGGCCCTAATTCCTCACCGTATAGTACCGGTATTTCAATCGTGTTTCTTTCATCCGTTTTTGCTAGATCAACATCCATTATTATTGCCTTAATCGTGTTAATAAGTGTGTGAAATGAAATTCTAGTAGGTGCATAATGTATTAAGATTGTTGTGTAACCAAGGATCACTTCTTCTACACCAATGATGCCACTGGACTCAATTATATTCGATAGCTTTTGAACCGTTTGGCTAGTTTGCTTACTAATTTGCTCACCAAAATAAATGATGATGGATTGGTCACCAGCAGTTTTTACAGTGTAATGCATGGAACACCTCCTAGAATGTTTCTTCTTTCTTGTAACCCATACTATTATGTTAACATTTTTTATATTTTATGATTAGTGTATGATTTTACATAGACTTAACATTCTATTCATCAAACTATTACAATCGGTCCTTATAATAGAGGATGAAGGTTATCACTTATGTATTTTTCAGGTTCACCTTATACCCCCTATTTTTTGATAAAAAGACATGAATTGACCACTCCACATTGGTTAGTTGATGTCTTTTTATATAGAAAAAAACTCCCTAAAACAATTCGTTTTAGAGAGTTTTCGACAAAAATCGGGAAGTGACAGGCACCCCAAAACAGGCACCCCCAAAAATCTGGCTATTCTACAATACTTCTTCTACAGTTTTAACTACGTTTTCTACTGTGAATCCGTATTTTTCGATTACTTCGTCTCCTGGTGCGGATGCGCCGAAGCGGTCGATTCCTAGGACTTTTCCGTCTAGGCCGACATAGCGTTCCCATCCGAATGTTGATCCCATTTCGATTGCAACACGTGCTTTTACGTCAGATGGAATTACGCTGTTCTTGTATGCTGCGTCTTGTGCTTCGAAGCGGTCCCAAGATGGCATGCTTACAACGCGAACGTCGATGCCTTTTTCTTTTAATGCATCTTTAGCTTTTACAGCTAGTTGAACTTCGGATCCAGTTGCAAGTAGTAGTGCATCTGGTGTTTCTTTATCAGAATCGCTTACTACATAAGCACCTTTTTTAACACCTTCATATGCATGTTCTTTCGTACCTTCTAACGTTGGAAGTCCTTGTCTTGTAAGAACTAATGCAGTTGGTGTGTCAGTAGATTCTACTGCTAAGCGCCATGCTGCAGTTGTTTCGTTTGCATCTGCAGGACGAATGATAGAAAGTCCAGGCATTGCGCGTAATGCTGCAAGATGCTCGATTGGTTCGTGAGTAGGACCATCTTCTCCTACTGCGATGGAATCATGTGTTAGTACATAAGTAACCGGTTGATTCATAATTGCTGCAAGACGAATAGCAGGGCGTAGGTAATCGTTGAATACGAAGAATGTACCACCGAATACTTTTAATCCACCGTGAAGTGCCATACCGTTTAGGGCAGCACCCATTGCGAATTCACGTACACCGAACCAAATGTTGCGGCCAGTATAATCTTTACGAGAGAAATCATCTTCTCCGTTAATCGTTGTTTTGTTTGAACCAGCTAAGTCCGCACTACCACCAAGGAAGTTAGGAACTGATTTTGCAATAGCGTTCAATACTTTACCAGAAGCATCTCTAGTTGCTAGTTTATCGACACCAGCTTCGAATACTGGTAGTGATCTTTCCCAACCTTCAGGAAGCTTTCCGTCCATTGCTAGTTTAAGTTCTTGAGCTAGTTCTGGATATTTCTCTTCATAAGTAGTTAGAAGTTCATTCCACTTCGCTTCTTCTTTTTCACCTACTGCTACAATCTTCTCATTGAAGTCTGCATAAACTTCTTCTGGAACAGCAAATGGTTCATGATCCCAGCCATAGAATTCCTTCGTAAGTTTGGTTTCATCTTCTCCAAGTGGTGAACCATGAGAAGCAGATGAAGCGGATTTGTTTGGTGAACCATATCCAATTACAGTCTTGATTTCTACTAATGTAGGTTGGTCCGTATTTTCTTGAGCAGCTTTAATTGCGCTTCTAATTTCATCTAGGCTTGTACCATCTTCAACATATAATGTTTGCCAGCCGTATGCTTTGAAGCGGTCTTGGATATTTTCAGAGAAGGAACGATTTAAATCACCATCTAAGGAAATATCATTTGAATCGTATAATACAACTAATTTTCCTAGACCTAAGTGACCAGCTAAAGAAGCTGCTTCATGTGAAATTCCTTCCATTAAGTCACCGTCACCTACTAATGCGTAAGTGAAATGATTCACTACATCTAAATCTTCTTTATTATACTTCGCTGCAAGATGACGTTCTGCCATTGCCATACCAACTGCCATGGAAATACCTTGGCCTAGTGGACCAGTTGTTGCTTCCACACCATCTGTATGGTTCACTTCTGGGTGTCCAGGTGTTTTAGAATCCCATTGACGGAATGCTTTTAAATCATCAATTGTAACGTTGTATCCGGATAAATGAAGTAGGCTATATAAAAGCATGGAACCATGACCAGCAGAAAGTACAAAGCGATCGCGGTTAAACCATTTAGAGTTTTTCGGATTATGTTTCATGAAGTCTGTCCAAAGTGTATATGCCATTGGTGCTGCACCCATCGGTAATCCAGGGTGACCAGAATTTGCTTTTTCAATTGCATCAATTGATAATGTACGAATTGCATTTACAGATAACTGTTCCTGCGTTTTTGTCATATCTTGTAATCTCCTTTTCTATTAGAAAGTTCTATGAAATTGCTTTCACAATCTAATAGTATACCGAACAAAGTCGAAAAACAAGGATTTATTGTACATAACTGTGAACAAACAATGTAAATTCTTTGATTAATATTGTAAATCACAGTATTGTACAATGGATGTTCGACAAATTGTGATGAAATCGGATTCAAAAAGTGTATAATAGGTGTTAGAATAAATCTTGCAAGGGGAGATAACAGTCATGCTAAGTGGTCGAGATAAGATGATATTAGATGAGTTGACAAGTAATCCTAATGTTTCAAGTATGGACATTGAAAGAAAGTTTGACTTAACAAGAAGGCAACTTGGTTATAGCATTACAAAAATTAACGAATGGCTAATCACACACGATCTCCCGACAATTGAAAGAACAAGACAAGGCTATTTTGTAATAGACCAAGCTGTCATTACAAAAGTGAGCGGGGCTGAGAAGCCTGCACTGAGTAGTAATGAAAAACCAATTCTTCGGGAAGATGAACGAGTTCAATATATTCTAATGATGATTCTCAGTTCTGATGAAGAGTTGTCGCTAAATCATTTTACGTTTGAATTGGATGTAAGTAAAAACACCATCTTAAATGATTTGAAGCAAGCACAACATTATATAGACGATTATGAATTAACAATTCGTTATTCCAGGAAATATGGATATGTTCTGGAAGGGAAAGAGTTCCAGATTCGCAAATTGCTGATGCATATGACTTTCCATATCCTACAAATGGTTAATGGAGAAAGTCGACTGAAGAAAATAGCAGCAATTCAAGATGAAGAAGTGATTGAGTTCAAGAATCGGGTAGAAAAGGTCGAGAATCAACTCAACTTGAAATTCACCGATGAAAAACATCGTCTGATGCCTTACATCTTGATACTACTATTAAGGCGAATAACAAATGGCAATCAAATGGAAGCATTTTCTATTGAATATAAGGAGCTCTCTAACACGAAGGAATACCGAGCAACAGAAGAACTTCTTTATGATATGGAAGATATTCCGTTATCTGAGCGATTATTTATTACGCTTCACCTTCTAACGACGAACATCTTTTCATCGGAAATGTTGGAAGATGACCTAATGACGAACCTGTTACCGGCAGTAGATAATATGCTTAGACATTTTGAAAAAAGCGCTGTCATTCACCTACAGGATCGGAACCAATTAGTGGATAAGTTGATGCAACATTTAAAACCAGCTTATTACCGTATTAAATACCAGCTTACCGATACCATTGTATTTCAAGGTTCGCTAAGTAAAGAATTTAAGGAATTACATCACTTAGTTAAACGGTCAATCGGACCACTTCAGAAGTTGGTTGGTTCTGATATACCTGATAATGAAATTGCTTTCATCACCATGTTAATTGGTGGGTGGATGAACAAACACGGTGAAAGTATTGATAAAAAAGTAAAAGCCATTGTCGTTTGTCCACAGGGAGTATCTGTTTCAAGGCTTATGTACAATGAATTACGTGAGCTGTTTCCTGAATTTGTTTTCTTAGATTATTTATCTGTAAGAGAGTACTTAAAATATCCATTAGAATATGATGTGATTTTTTCACCAATTAATTTGGAAACGAATAAGAAATTGTTTGTGACCAAAGCATTTCTAGGAAGAGAAGAGAAATACCGTCTAAGAAAGCATGTCATGCTTGGTGTACATGGATTTGTTTCAGATGAAGTCGATGTTGAACAACTAATCGATTTAATTTCAAATCATGCAACAATCCACCAAGAAAAAGAATTAAGAGAAGCTTTATTGCAATATCTTGATCCCAAAAATGGTGGAAACTTTGTAACACACCAAGAGGGTCATGATTTGGATTTAGATGACTTGATCAACAAGAAGAGCATTACTCTAGTTGATGATGTGGATTCCTGGGAAGCGGCCATTCGTCTAAGTGCCAAACCACTTATAGACCATGGCAAGATTGAACCACAATATGTAGATGCGATGATTCGCTATTGTGAGGAGGATCCATATATCGTTATTGCACCGGGAGTTGCTATTCCACATGCTGCCCCAGAGGATGGAGCACGTGAGGTCGGAATGAGTTTACTGCGAATTAAGAATGGGGTTTCCTATACGAATGATTATGATATTCACTTAATCATTGCCATTTCAGCGGTAGATAAGCAACAACATATTCATGCTCTCATGCAATTAATGAACTTAGTAGGTTCTGAAAAAGAGTGTAATCAGTTAATTAATGCCGACTCGGTCGAAGATATTTATGCCATCATACAACATTATTCTAAAGACTAGGGTTTTCGGCTAATCATAATAATTAGGAGTGACAACTATGAGTAACTTAGTATTTGATGAATCTGTCATTCTACTAGATGTAGAAGCAGACACTAAGGAAGCAGTTTTAGAAACAGTAGCACAAAATCTAGTGGATAAGGGTCTGGTAAAGGAAAGTTTTGTTCCAGCAATCTTAAAACGTGAAAGCGAGTTTGCAACTGGCCTACCAACTGCTGGTGTTTCTGTAGCAATTCCGCATACAGATGTGGAGCATGTTAACCAAAAAACAATTAGTGTTGCTGTATTAAAGAACCCTGTTGATTTTGTCATCATGGGTGATGATAGTGAAACAACACCAGTTCAAATCATCTTTATGTTAGCGATGGATGAAGCTCATTCACAGTTAACACTGTTACAAAAGCTTATGCAAGTATTCCAAGATGAAACAACATTAACTACACTAGCAAATGCAACAGATCAAACAAGCATTAAAACACTTTTGGAAGAAAAGCTAGACTTAATGGCATTTGAAGGAGGTGAAAGATAATGGCGAAAAAGAACGTTTTAGTTGCATGTGGAGCAGGTATTGCTACTTCTACTGTTGTAAATAGTGCTATTGAAGAAATGGCAAAGGAACACAACATTCCTGTAAATTTAATTCAAATTAAAATTGCAGAAGTAGGTAGCTATGTGGACACAGCAGACTTACTAGTAACAACTGCGATGACAAAAACTGAATACCCATTCCCGGTTATTAATGCACGTAATTTCTTAACTGGTATTGGTATTGAAGATACAAAGAAACAGATTTTAGAAGAGCTTAAAAAATAACAAAGGGTTTAGTTCTCCAATCGAGGGCAGTATTCATCATGAAGCTACCCTCGCTTGGACAACCTTATAAATCTCTCTTCACTTAGGAGGAAACAAGAATGCAATCATTTGTTGATTTTATACAAGGATTTTTAGGATTAGGGGCAACTGTAATCCTACCTGTTGCGATATTTTTACTAGGTTTGTTCTTTGGACAAAAACCAGGTAAAGCATTCCGTTCAGGTTTAACAATTGGGGTAGCCTTTGTAGGTATATTCTTAGTAATTGATTTGTTAACGCTTAACTTAGGACCTGCTGCACAAGGCATGGTTGACCGTTTAGGCGTAGAATTAAACGTTATTGACGTGGGTTGGCCTGCAACATCTTCTATTGCTTGGGCATCTGTTGTAGCGGCATTTATTATCCCATTAGGTTTAGTAGTAAACGTAGTAATGTTACTTACAAAAACAACAAAAGTAATGAACGTAGATATTTGGAACTACTGGCACTACACATTCATGGCTGCAGTAGTATATGCGATTTCTGGAAGCATCATTCAAGGTTTAATCGCGGCTGTTCTATTCCAAATCGTCTGTCTTAAAATCGCTGACTGGACTACACCAATGGTGCGTGACTTCTATGAAATGCCTGGTGTATCCGTAGCAACTGGTAGTACTGTATCATACGCACCTTTTATCTTCTTAGTAAAAGGTTTACAAAGAATTCCTGGAATCAATAAATTAAATGCAGACTCTGAGTCTATCCAAAAACGTTTTGGTGTATTCGGTGACTCAATGGTTATTGGTTTAGTTCTAGGTGCTGCAATTGGAGCACTTGCTGGTTATGACATTGGTGAAATCATCAATATCGGTATGTCTATGGCAGCTGTTATGATCTTAATGCCTCGTATGGTTAAGATTCTAATGGAAGGTTTAATGCCTGTATCTGAATCAGCTCGTAACTGGTTGAACAAGAAATTCGGTGATAGTGATATCACAATCGGTCTAGATGCTGCGGTTCTTTTAGGACACCCATCTGTAATCGCGACTGCGTTAATCTTAACACCAATTACAGTTCTTATCGCTGTTATCTTACCAGGTAACAATGTATTACCATTCGGTGACTTAGCAACTATTCCATTTGTTATCGCATTTATCGTTGGTGCGGCACGTGGTAATATCATTCACTCTGTTATTGTTGGTACGATTATGATTGCTTTATCACTATATATGGCAACAGACATCGCTCCAGTATTTACACAAATGGCAGTGGATGCAAATATTAACATGCCAGAAGGATCTGCTTCGGTTTCAAGTATTGACCAAGGTGGTAACTTAATTAACTGGGTTATCTGGAGAGTATTTGATTTATTTAACTAATTGTTAATTGACTTTAGCGGTGGGGACGTGTAGTCCCCGCTGTATACTATATTGCACCTGTTAGGACAAGGAGGAATCATCTATGAAATCACTAGTGAAGACGGAATTAGGATTTGGTAATTTAGAAGTTCAAGAGAAAGCCGTACCATCACCTGGTGCAGATCAAGTGAAAATTGAGGTTAAGTACGCAGGTATTTGTGGTTCTGATATTCATACTTACGAAGGCCATTATAAAGTTGCAGTTCCTGTAACATTAGGGCATGAGTTTTCTGGAGAAGTTGTTGAAGTTGGTGAAAATGTAACCGAGTTTAAAGTTGGGGACCGTGTCACTTCTGAAACAACTTTTTATATTTGTGGAGAATGTGAATACTGTCAGTCTGGTGACTACAATCTATGTAACCACCGTAAAGGACTTGGTTCACAACAAGATGGCGGTTTCGCCAAATATCTAATTGCACGTAAAGAAAGTGTTCATCATCTTCCTGAACATGTGGACTATCAATCTGCAGCAATGACAGAGCCTTTAGCATGTACGTATCATGCAGTAGCTAAAACGGAAATCAATGAAGGCGATGTAGTACTTGTTACAGGTCCTGGACCTATTGGATTACTTGCAGCTCAAGTTGCAAAAAGTCATGGTGCTACAGTTATTATTACGGGATTAACAAATGACAAAGTACGCTTAGATAAAGCAAAAGAAGTTGGTATTGACTATACCGTGAATACACAAGAAGATGATTTACAAGAAGTTGTGAATCAATTAACAAATGGCTACGGGGTAGACGTTGTTTTAGAATGTTCTGGTGCTGTTCCAGCTGCTAAGCAAGCACTAGGTTTATTACGTAAAAAAGGTCAATATGCACAAGTTGGTCTATTTGCGAATGCCGAAGTTCCATTTGATCTAGAAAAAATCATTCAAAAAGAAATTCGCGTGGTAGGAAGCAGAAGCCAAAAGCCTGCTGACTGGGAACCATCACTTGCATTAATGAATGAAGGAAAAGTAAATGCAAAAGCACTTGTTACGCATGTATATGACATTACACAGTGGGATGAAGCTTATAACGCTATTAAGAGCGGTGAAGCTATTAAAGTATTACTAACTCCAGCAGATTAATAGTTTGCTAGATTACTAGGAGGCTTTTAAATGGATAAACAACAATTGATCGATATCATTGACTACACATTATTAACACCAACAGCTACAAAAGAGGAAATTAAAGCATTCTGTGAAGAAACAATTGAATATGGTTTTAAAACAGTGTTCGTAAATCCTTATTATGTATCTTATGCACATAGTTTACTAGATCCACATGGAATTAAAGTTGGGGTTCCAATTGGATTTTCCCTTGGTGGGGCAACAACACATGTGAAAGTAGAAGAAACAAAAGAAGCGATTAAAAACGGTGCAACCGAAATTGATATGCTAGTTAACTTAGGTGCACTTAAATCTGGTGAATATGATGTAGTACGTGATGACATTGCTGCAGTTGTAAAAGCTGCTGGTGGATTAACAACAAAAGTAATCATCGAAACAGCATTATTAACAGATGAAGAAAAAGTAAAAGTTACTGAATTAATTATCGAAGCAGGCGCTGACTTTGTCAAAACTGCAACTGGATTTAATGGTGGTGGAGCAACAGTAGAAGATGTCAAACTTCTTAAATCTGTTGCAGGAGACAAAATCCAAGTAAAAGCAGCAGGCGGAGTAAAAACATATGAAGATGCAGTGAAAATTGTAGAAGCAGGCGCAACACGAATCGGCGCAAGCGGAGCAGTCGCTATTATTAGCGGCGGAGTATCAACCGCATCTTATTAGGTGCTGAGGTTGGGTTTTGGGGTGCCTGTCACTTCCCGAATTTTGTCGATTATTTTGAGGTAACAGGTGCCCAGACATTGTGTCAGTTCATTCTGGGACTCGGATAAAAATTTTAATGGAATGGGGTAATTTTATGGTAAATTCACTTTTAGATTTTATGTTAGGACCATTTCGTGCCATTAGTCAGTTTTATTTTGAGCACCAAATGATTCTGAATACAATTGTCATTGGTTTTGCGGTGTATAAAATCTATACCAGAAGCAGAAAAACCGAAAGTAAGTCAGCTAGTTAATACAACAGGGAAGGGTGTTAGATTTGAAAGCATTGAATTTATATGGAGTAGAAGACCTCCGTTTTGAAGAGAACACTCCGAAACCAGTCATTGAAGATACAAATGAAGTAATTATCAAGGTGAAATCTGTAGGTATCTGTGGTTCGGATACTTCACGATACCGTAAACTTGGGCCATATGTTGAAGGGATGACATTTGGACATGAGTTTGCAGGTGAAGTAGTAGAAGTTGGTAAAGGTGTAACGAATGTGAAGATTGGTGACCGTGTTGCAGGATGCCCGGCATTTGTTTGTGGTGAATGTGAATATTGTCAGAAGGGTGAACCAGCACGTTGTGAAAAGCTATCTGTGATTGGTGCATATCGCCCTGGTGCCTATGCAGAGTACACGAAACTACCAGATACACATGTGATCCCATTACCGGATAATGTGGACTTTGATACAGCTGCAATGGTTGAACCATCTGCAGTAGTTGCACATGGTTTCTATCGTACAAAAATCCAACCAGGTGCTGAAGTAGCCGTTATGGGTGTTGGTAGTATCGGATTACTTGCAGTACAATGGGCTAAAATCTTTGGTGCGAAAAAAGTATATGCCATTGATATAGATGATAAAAAGTTAGCAATCGCAAAAGAATTAGGCGCTGACGTTACGATTAATTCATTAGAAAAAGCCCCACATGAGCAAATTCTAGAACATACAAATGGACGTGGTGTTGATTTAGCTGTGGAATCAGCTGGCTCACCTATTACTTCTGCACAAGTATTTGCACTACCACGTAAAGGTGGAGAAGTAGTATTTATGGGGATTCCTTATGCAGACATTAATATCGAACGCTTCTTCTTTGAGAAAATTGTTCGTAACGAACTAACTGTTTATGGTTCATGGAATGCTATTTCTGCTCCGTTCCCAGGTAAAGAGTGGAGCTCAACTGTTCATTATATGAGCACTGGCCAAATCAAATCAGAACCAATGATTTCGCATCGCCTGCCATTGGAGGAAGGTCCTGAGGCTTTCCGTAAAATGACGAATCGTGAGATGGATGCGGTTAAGGTTATTTTTAATCCATAAGTAAATAAATAGAGAGATTCGTATCAAGAGTAAATCCAAGAGGATTTACTCTTTTTGTTGCTATAGCCATATTTTTTATTTTATAGTGATAATACTATGTAGAAAAAAGGGGAGAACAATATGGTCGATTGGGAAGAAAGAAGGCAGCTAGTTAAAATAGCTAATCTGTATTACGGGGAAAACTGGACACAGGAACAAATTGCAAAGAAATTTTCTGTTTCAAGACCTATTATTTCAAAATCACTTCAAAAGGCGAGAGATATAGGAATTGTCGAAGTTTATATTAATGATCAAACCATACATACAGTCAGTCTAGAGCAAGATCTTGAAAAGGAATTTAATTTAATCGATGCAAAAGTCGTACCTTCCAGTTCCAAATCAGATATTACCTTACATGCAGTAGGACGAGCTGCAGCAAATTACCTATCTAAAAATTTAAAGGATGTAAAGAGTATTGGGATCTCTTGGGGAGAGACATTAACAACATTCGTTAATGAATACCCATTTCAGTTAAACGAGGATATCAAAATAGTACCACTTGAAGGTGGTATGGGTAGAAAAAAAGTAGAGATCCACGCTAACCAGCTAGCATATGAACTAGGTAAGAAGATGGGTGCGGAGTGTTCATTCTTATATGCGCCAGCAATTGTTGAATCAGAAGAATTGTTAAATCGCTTATTAAGCATGGATGATATTAATGCGGTCATTGAAGAAGGAAAAAATGTGGATATCGGTCTTATCAGTTTGGGAAATCCATTTGAAAACTCAACCCTAGAAAGCCTTGGTTACTTAGATGAAGGAGACTTAAGTAAGTTAAAAGAGTTAGGTGTAGTCGGGGATATAGGATTTCGCTTTTTTAATGAAATGGGTAACAAAGTAGACAACCCGTTCAGTAAAAAAATGGTCGGTCTATCATTAGAGGATTTAAAAAACATAAAGAAAGTCATTGCAGTTGTTTCTGGAGTTTATAAGGCAGATGCTTTATTAGCTATGTTAAGAGGTGGATATATAGATATTCTGGTTACAGATGAAGCTACTGCGAATGCGGTTTTGAAGTAAATAAATGACCACTATCCTGCAGTAGGTAAAATGTGGGAAAATATAAATTTTAAAATATATTGACAATACTAAAATTTGAAGGTATTATTTTTACAAAGGTAACACACTGTAACATTTGTAAAAGTAATACCTTTATTTGTAAGGGTTTACAAAAGAGGGGGGTCAAAGTTTGGAATTAAAGAACGTTATTTCAGAGAAGTTAGTATTTTTTCTAGATGTCCGAGATACAGATGAACTCTTTGAAACAATGGCAACGAGTTTACAGGAAAAAGGACTTGTCAAAAGTAGTTATCTTCAAGCTATAAAGCAGCGGGAAAAAGAATTTCCTACTGGACTAGCTACAGAGCAATTTGGTGTAGCATTACCACATACTGATGCTGAACATGTTAATGAAGAAGCAATTAGTATTGGGATACTTAGACAACCAGTTACGTTCCAGCACATGGGAATGGGAGTTCAAGATGTAGAAGTTAAATTAGTGTTCATGTTAGCTCTTCAAAAACCTGAGAATCAATTGGAAGTGCTACAAACAGTGATGAGTCTGATTCAAAATAAAGCATTTATGGAAGCGGTAACAAAATGTACTTCTGAAAAAGAGGTAATCGATACCGTTCTAAATTTTACTGAGGTATCTGTAAGTAATAATAAATAATAAATAATAGTTCCTAAATGGAGAGGGAGGAAAAAAGATGCAGTATTTACAATGGTTTGTAGATCTTGGAGCGAGTGTTATGCTCCCAATTATTATCTTTGTGTTTGCTCTAGTTTTAGGCTCTAAGCCAGCTAAAGCATTCCGATCTGGTTTGACAGTAGGGATTGGATTTATTGGATTAAATTTAGTAATTGGATTATTAACTGATAGTTTAGGACCTGCAGCACAAGCAATGGTTGAAAACTTTGGGTTTCAATTAAATACCATTGATGTTGGTTGGCCAGCAGCAGCAGCAATCTCTTATGGAACTGCATTAGGAAGTTTGGCTATTCCACTTGGTATCGCTGCTAACGTTATACTTCTTGGTATTGGATTAACTAGAACATTAAATGTGGATGTATGGGATTATTGGCATTGTGCATTTACAGGGTCATTAGTGTACGCATTAACTGGTAATTTCGGATTAGCAATTTTTACTATTATTGTTCATATTCTACTAATCTTCTTTTTGGGAGATGTTCTTGCAAAATATATTGAAAAGTTCTATGGCTTTAAAAACATTACATTCCCACACGGGGCATCTGCACCATCATTCTTAGTTGCTTTACCGTTTAACTGGTTGTTTGATAGAATCCCAGGTTTTAATAAACTTGAAGCAAATCCAGAAACAATCCAAAAGCGTATGGGGATCTTTGGGGATTCAACTGTAATGGGTGTTATGATTGGTATCGTTATCGGTTTCTTAGCTGGTTATAATGTCTCAGAGACTTTACAACTTTCTGTTCAAACCGGTGCTGTTATGATGCTAATGCCTAGAATGGTTGCATTATTAATGGAAGGTCTATCTCCTGTGTCTGAAGCAGCAGGAAACTTCGTTAAGAAACGCTTCCCAGGAAGAGACCTATACATTGGTATGGATAGTGCGTTATCTGTAGGACATCCTGCAGTACTATCAGCATCATTGATCATTGTTCCAGTTACTTTATTCTTAGCTGTAATCCTACCAGGAAATACAGTGCTACCATTTGGTGACTTGGCAACCATTCCATTCTTAATTTGTTTAATGGTTCCAGTATTCAGAGGGAACATCATTCGAACAGTAATCGCAGGTTCTGTTTATATAGCGGTTGGACTTTACATTGCAACATGGGTAGCACCTTTATTCACAGATTCTGCTATCGCAGCGAACTTCGATATGGGATCTAATGCAAGTATTTCTTCACTAGTTGACGGTGCAGTTTGGACAACATTTGTATTTGTATGGTTACCAAAAGTATTTAGCTGGTGGGGTATTGGATTATTAGGTCTAATCATTCTAGCTGGAATGGTTTATGTAAATAAGATTAAACCAAAGAAAGAACTTAGTGCTGATCAAGGAGTGGCATAAAAATGTACTTCGAGTTAAGAAGTGAGGTATGTCAAGCTAATAAAAAACTAAAAGAGAATAATCTAGTTCGTTGGACAAGTGGGAATGTTAGTTATCGCATTCCCGATACAGAACTTGTAATCATTAAACCTAGTGGAGTTGACTTTGATGATCTAACACCTGAGAATATGGTCATCGTTAACCTTGATGGGGATGTGGTGGAAGGTGACTTGAAGCCATCAGTTGATACAGAAAGTCATCTATACGTTTATAAACATAGGAAGAATATAAACAGTGTGATTCATACCCACTCACCTTTTGCTACAAGTTTTGCTATACAGGGAAAGAGCTTGCCAAGTTATACGACTACAGCTGCGAATGTATTTAGACATGGTGTTCCTTGTTCCGGATTTGCTTCGATTGGAAGTGAAGAAATCGGAAAGGAAATAGTTAAATATGTAGATGATTGTCCAGCAATCCTACTAAAGAATCATGGGGTATTCACAGTTGGAGATAGCATTAATAAAGCATTGAAAGCGGCAGTAATATTGGAAGAGACTGCTGAATATGCGCATTATGCTTTACTTCACAATCCAAACATTGAACCTCTTCCTAGTGAAGTAGTAGATATGTGTAATAATTTCTACGCAACATCTTATGGACAAAAATAACATTATCTGGGGGAATTAAACATGAAAAAATTATTAATTATGTGTGGTACTGGAATTGCTACATCTACAGTAGTAACGGGAAAAGTAAGAGATTGGTTAAAAGACAATAATCTAGAAGATAAAGTGCAATTATTCCAATCTAAAATCACAGATGAGTTAAATAGACTAGATGATTATGATATTGTTGTTTCAACAACTTTGGTTCCTGATAATGTAAGAGACAAAGTAATTGATGGTGTACCTTTATTAACAGGATTTGGAACGGAAGAAATGTATGGGAAAATTTTAGAATTGATAAATAGCTAGTGATTAAAGGAGGCTGTCTCAGGGATAAGGATCTATTATCTAAGAGGCAGCTTTTTATTTTCAAATATTACTAAGTTGGAAGGGCAAGTTGTAGCAAAGCTATTTAATTATCAATCTATAAAAATGCTGAAAGAAAACGCTTTATCTCTTGACGAAATAAGAAAATGAGTTTATGATAGTTACAAATGTAACACCAATGAACAAATGTAAAAAAACAATATAGGGGTGAGCATTAAATGCAATTAACAAAAGAAAAATTACTAATTCCAGATTTAAGTAATGACAAATTAATAGACCTATACAAACAAATGTGGCAAATTCGTCTATTTGATGAAAAAGTAGATGAGTTTTTCGCAAAAGGAATGATTCACGGTACCACTCACTTAGCGGTTGGTCAGGAAGCAAGTGCTGCTGGGGTATGTGCTCTACTTACAGTAGAAGATAAGATCACTAGTACACACCGTGGTCATGGACACTGTATTGCTAAAGGTGCAACTGCAGATAAAATGATGGCTGAGTTATTTGGTAGAACAACTGGTTATTGTAAAGGAAAAGGCGGCTCCATGCATATTGCAGATGTTGAAATGGGTAATCTTGGGGCGAATGGAATTGTTGCAGGAGGAATCCCGTTAGCTGTAGGTTCAGCACTTACTGCTAAGATGAAGAAACTGGATTATGTAACCGTTTGCTTCTTCGGAGATGGTGCAACGAATGAAGGAAGTTTCCATGAAGCGGTAAACCTTGCAGCTATTTGGGACCTACCAGTTATCTTTGTTTGTGAAAATAACCAATATGGTATGTCCGGACCAATTAAAGAAATGGCTAAAGTGGAGCATATTGCAGATCGTGCAGGAGCATATGGTATTCCTGGAGTTGTTGCGGATGGAAATGACATTATCGAAATGATTAATGTGACGGATGAAGCAATTAATCGTGCACGTAGTGGGAAAGGTCCTACACTAATTGAAGCAAAAACATATCGCTGGAAAGGTCATTCTAAGAGTGATGCGAAGAAATATCGTACACGTGAAGAGGAGCAAGAATGGCGTAAGAAAGATCCTATCAAACGTTATAAAGAAGTATTGATTGAAGCAGGACTATTGACTGAAGAAAAGGCGGAAGAAATTCGCTTAGCTGTAAAACAAGAAATTGAAGATGCTGTTAAGTTCGCAGAAGAAAGTCCAGCACCAACATTAGATGACTTACTAACAGATGTTTATGCGTAGGAGGGGTTAAAGATGAGAGAGATTACTTACTTAGAAGCAGTACGAGAAGCAATGAGTCAAGAAATGCGAAAAAATGACGATGTCTATATTTTAGGTGAAGATATCGGTGTATATGGTGGAGCTTTTGGTGTAACGCGTGGCATGATTGAGGAATTTGGTCCGGAACGTGTTCGTAATACACCTATTAGTGAAGCAGGTATTGCTGGAGCAGCGGTCGGTTCTGCACTAACTGGGATGAGACCAATACTAGAATTACAGTTTTCCGATTTTATTACGATAGCGCTAGATCAAATGGTTAACCAAGCAGCTAAAATCCGCTATATGTACGGTGGAAAAGGAAAAGTCCCAATGGTCTTAAGAACGCCAAGTGGTTCTGGAACAGGTGCTGCTGCACAACATTCCCAAAGCTTAGAGGCATGGGTTGCTCATATTCCAGGATTAAAAGTAGTTCAACCTTCTACAGCATATGATGCAAAAGGTCTCTTAAAGGCTGCGATGGATGATGATAACCCAGTAATATTTTATGAACATAAATTACTATACAAAACATCATCAGACGTACCGGAAGAAGAGTACAGTATACCGTTAGGGAAAGCAGATATTAAACGTGAAGGTACGGATGTAACCATTGTTGCAACTGCTATTATGGTTCATAAGTCATTAGAAGCGGCGAAAGAACTAGAAAAAGAAGGAATTAGTGTGGAAGTAGTTGATCCACGTACTATTGTCCCACTTGATGAGGAAACGATTGTAAATTCTGTGAAGAAAACAGGTAAGGTTATCGTTGTCCATGAAGCGGTTAAGCGAGGCGGAATTGGTGGAGAAATTGCTAGTATGATAGCAGAAAGTGAAGCGTTCGATTATCTTGATGCACCTATTAAACGTCTTGGTGGAGCGAATTCGCCAATTCCATACAATCCTGAACTGGAAAAGGCACATGTACCTCAAGTGCCAGACATTATTAAAGCTGTAAAAGAAACATTAAACCGAGCGTAAGGAGGGATCATCATGGCTAAAGAGGTTTTCATGCCTAAACTAAGTAGTACGATGGCAGTCGGCACGTTACTTCAATGGTTTAAAGAAGAAGGTGATCCCGTTGAAGTCGGGGAGCCAATATTTGAAATCATGACAGATAAAATAAACATCGAAGTAGAGGCATATGAAGAAGGAATTTTACTCAAGAAGTATTTCCAAGAGGATGATGAAATTCCGGTTAATACAATCATCGCCTATATTGGTAATGAAGGTGAAGAAGTTCCTTTAGAATCTCCTGGAATAAGTGGAGAGGATACGGATGATACAACTGCTGAGACAGAATCAGAGTCTAGTAAAGGTATAGAAGTAGCAGCAACAGAAGCGGTTGAATCTAGTAGCAAGACCGTTCCAGTTGATGGAAAAGTTCGTGCTACACCAGCTGCAAGAAGAGTCGCTCGTGAGAATGATTTTTCATTAAATACGGTTCCTGGCTCTGGACCTAAGGGACGTATTCACGAACAGGATGTTATTCAGGCTATTGCAGATAATACTGTATTAGTAACACCTTTAGCAGAGAAAATTGCAAAAGAAAATGGTGTTGATTTAACTCTTGTTACTGGCACTGGTGTACGAGGAAAAATTGAAAAAGCTGATGTACTTGCATATATAGAAGCACAAAAGGCACCAGTTAAAGAAACTGTGACAGGTGAGCGTGTGAAATTGAAGGGACTCAGAAAGGCTATCGCAGACAAGATGCTCGAAAGCGTTCGCTCGATTCCACATGTTACACTCACAAGTGATGTTGATATGACGAAAGCTATAGAGCTTCGTAAGGCTTTACTTCCTGTTGTGGAAAGTCAAACCGGATACCGGTTATCTTATACAGAAATCATTATGAAAACAGTTGCCCATGTACTTGGTAACCATCCAAAAGTGAATGCAGCTTTAATCGATAATGAGATTGTTTATAATAACGATGTAAATATTGGATTAGCTGTTGCAGTAGAAAATGGCTTAATTGTACCGTCTGTGAAACAGGCAAATAAAAAAGGCCTTGCTGAACTGACAGAAGCAAGTAAGACATTAGGTAAGAAAGCACGAGATAATAAGCTAACTCCAGATGAGATGCAAGGTAGTACATTTACTATTAGTAACCTAGGTATGTATGCTATTGATGGGTTTACACCGATTATCAATCCTCCTGAAACAGCAATTCTAGGTATAGGTCGAATTGTTGAAAAGCCAGTAGTGGTGAATGGTCAGATTGAAGTGCGTCCGATGATGGTATTAAGTTTATCATTTGATCACAGAGTAATTGACGGAGCACCAGCTGCTGAATTCTTAACGGAGCTAAAGGAAAGCCTAGAAGATCCATATAGCTTGTTGGTGTAGGGGGTATTGATGATGAAAAATTTTGATGTTGCCATTATTGGTGGAGGTCCTGGTGGTTATGTTGCCGCAATTCGCGCAGCAAAATCCGGCCTGTCCGTTGCTCTTGTTGAGGGACGGGACCTTGGTGGAACCTGTTTGAACAGAGGGTGTATACCTTCAAAAACCTTATTGAAACATGCTGAAGTGATTAATCAAATAAAAGAAGCGAAAACGTATGGTATTACCATAAATGATTTCTCTTTCTCTATCGAAGAGATGGTAAACCGAAAAAATCAGGATATTAAGCAGTTGCGAAATGGTATCAAAGGGTTACTAAGGCAAAATAAAATTACTCATTTTAATGGCTTTGGAACGGTTTTTTCTAATAAGAAGGTCGTCATTGAATCTGAAGACAGTAAAGAAGAGATTCAAGCGAAGAATATTATTCTAGCAAATGGTTCTAAACCGTTTGTCCCTGGTATACCGGGTCTTGAACATATTGAGTATCATACAAGTGATACTATCTTTGATATTACTGAAGTGCCAGAACGTCTTGTCATTATGGGAGGCGGAGTAATAGGACTGGAGATTGCTTGTGTGTTTAATAGTTTAGGAACTTCTGTTGAGATTGTCGAGATGGCAGATCGAGTCATTCCTTCAGAAGATCCGGATGCATCTGCATTTTTAACGAAGCAACTAGTGGCGAAGGGGATTTCTATTTATACAGGTGCGAAGGTTACAGGCTTTAAGAAGGATTCCCGGACTATTGTTGAATTGGAAAAACAAGGTGAAAAAGTATTATTAGAAACAGATAGTGTCCTAATATCTGTCGGACGTGAGCCTAATTTAAAGGGATTTAATGAACTAGGTGTAGCATTTGATGGAAGATTTGTAAAAGTGGATCAAAATATGCGTACTTCGCTTGATGGTATCTATGCGATTGGTGATTTAATTGGTGGTTTCCAATTAGCACATGCTGCAAGTGAAGAAGGGATTCATGCAGTAAACCATATACTAGGAAAGCCGAATAAGAAAGATCTCTCAATGCCACGTTGTGTGTATACATTCCCAGAGATAGCTAGTGTTGGATTAACAGAGGAACAAGCACGAGCAAAAGGGTATTCTGTTCGTACGAAAAAAGTAGACCTTGCAGGTAATGGAAAGGCAATTGCTGCAGGCGAGAATAGTGGATTTATGAAGATTATCGCGGATGAGAAATTTGGGGAGATTCTTGGAGTAATCATGGTTGGTGCACATGTGACCGAAATGATTAGCCAAGCAACTTCGTTTATCCATTTAGAAGGAACAGTAGAAGAAATAGAATCGATGATTTTCCCGCATCCAACCGTATCAGAAGCATTATTTGAAAGTGCTGCAGCTTGGATGGGGAAAGGGATTCATTATAGCTAGGACAGAGGGAATACCTTGTAAGATTCCAAATGTTCTAGCTGGCGTTGGTCCATTTGGGCTGACGCTTTTTACATTTTTATTGGTCGATTTCTACTACTAGTTCTTGTATGATTTAGTTAGGCTAATTTTAGAAGGTAAGCTAATGTTGGGAGGAATCAATATGATTACAAGTCTAAATGATAAGATCACCTTAAACAATGGTGTCAAAATGCCTGGGTTTGGCCTAGGTGTTTATAAAGTCGAAGATGGAGACACTGCAGTCCATGCTGTTCGTACTGCGATAGATGTAGGATATAGAAGTATTGATACAGCTTCTTTTTATGATAATGAACGTAGTGTGGGTTTAGCTGTACGAGAATCTGGTGTTCCACGGGAAGAATTATTTATTACTTCCAAGGTATGGAATGACCAGCAAGGATATGAATCAACTTTAAAGGCATTTGATGAAAGTTTAGAGAAGCTAGGAACGGCTTATTTAGATTTATATTTGATTCATTGGCCAGTTACAGGGAAGTATAAGGAAACATATCGTGCTTTAGAGACTCTGTATCAAGAAGGACGTGTCCGTGCAATTGGTGTAAGTAATTTTCATGTCCATCATTTAGAGAATCTACTAGCCGATTGCAAGGTGAAACCCGCAGTGAATCAGGTGGAGTATCATCCACATCTTTCACAAGTGGAGTTGAAAGCTTTTTGTGAAAAGGAGAATATTCAACTCGAAGCATGGTCCCCACTAAAACGTGGGCGCTTATTAGATGAACCTACTTTAGTTGAAATAGGAAATAAATACGGTAAATCTGCTGCCCAAGTAATTCTACGTTGGGATATCCAACATCACGTTATTACCATTCCAAAATCCATTACAGCAGAAAGAATCCAAGAAAACGCCAATATCTTTGATTTCACCCTAACCCAACAAGAAATGAACCAAATAGACAACCTAAACAAAAACGAAAGAGCAGGATCCAACCCAGACGATTTTTAGGGTACCCGTCTTTTAAGGTGCCTGTCACTTCCCGAAAATGCTCGAATCGTGTCGAATGAATTATTAGCTATACGTTTTAACCCTATTGGGCTAAAATGTATAGCTTATTTTATGTGCTAAAAATTTCTTTAAAACACTATAATAATTTCTTTTTTTCGCAAATTGTAGGGCTAATATTTATAAAACCCATCTAGCAAAATAGTAATTTTAAATGAAGTCACGTCTAAGTTTGCAATTTTACACTTTTGACTTTGAATGTTGGATACTTTATTTTTTATATGTAATTGTCCAATGAAAAAGAAAGGAGCTTGAAATAGACGTTAGATTTAAAACCCTCTTTCGAAATACCTCAAACCACCAGTGGTTAGTGCCATTTCACATAAGCGTATCTACTATTAATAGAATCATATTTTCAAACTAATATTAAAGGAGGCAACATTATGGGCCATGATATTTACGGATTTAATAAGGGAGGAGAAGAAATAGCGTATGCAAGATTCAGTATGGCAAATCCAAATGCACTAATTCTATACAACACCTTAGATGCAATTAAATATTACGCTGGGGTTAGTGGAACAGGAGAGGAGGAAACATTTTCCCTGCAACAAATTGAGAAAAGTTGGAAAGGAATTAAAGCCATCATGAATAATCACTCTGACAAGCCTGATGAAAAATCGATGCATTGGGACGAGAAACAAATCTATTCTTTTATCCAAAATTGTTTATTATCCGCCCGAAAAGAAGGAAGTATTAGAATATACTTCGGCTGATGTGAAGTTTATCAATAATATTTGGAAAGGGATAGATAATCTACCACCTTGAACTTCTTCTCTTAACTCAACGTTTTTACCTGAAAATAATCCAACATGTTATTCACTTCAAATCGATCATAAATCTCTTTTTCCAGACAAAATTGAATAATAAGGTCAAATGTATCACTATCTGATAATGAAAAACCTGCAGCTTGCAAGAGTTTATCGGTATCCTGCTTGGAAAGTTCTAAGGCTAATGCCAAAGAAAGAACAGTAGGTTTACTGGGATGATAATTAGTGTTGGAGCGTATCTTGGAAAAATGTTTTCTATCGATTTCAGCCTTTTTATAGACCTCTGAATCAGTAGCACCTGAACGATCAATAAACTTTAGTAGCAACTCTTGGAAAGTTGGTTGTCTTCTTTCACCAATAAATGCTTCTAAATCTACCTGACTTTCTAGGATATCCATTTCCTTGTAAACTTTTAGACTTTCTGAGAGTTTACTAGTATTTAAATGTCGCTCAATATAAATTTCCAATTCTAGTAATAGATGTTGATCAAGCAAGCCGTATCCCTCCAATGTCGCTTCACAGGCGACCATTTTATCCGTGAAATTAATTAATATTATAGCATGGTTAATTAAATTGGAGGGTGATAAGAATGAAAACTGAAATTATCTTTTTGCTAGACCGAAGCGGCTCGATGAGTGGACTGGAAGGAGATACGATTGGTGGATTCAATGCATTGGTTAATAAACAATGCAGGTTAAGAGGGGAAACCACGTTAACCACTGTATTGTTTGACCATCAGTATGAATTACTGTGGAATGGGATTGATGCTAGGGAAGTGAGATTGACGGAAAAAGACTATTTTGTTAGAGGATCCACTGCGCTTTTGGATGCGATTGGAAAGACAATAATGGATGTCAGTTACCGTTTATCAAACACCAAACCAGAGGACAGGGCAGATAATGTATTGTTTGTGATTACGACAGATGGATTTGAAAATGCCAGTCGGCAGTATAATTATAGGCAAGTGAAGAAGATGATTGTCGATCAACAGAAAAATCATGGTTGGGAATTTATTTTCCTCGGAGCTAATATTGATGCTGCAAGAGAGGCTGGAAGTTTAGGTATCCAAGTGGAGAACTCTTTTACATTTGAAGCAACAGATAGCGGTGTAGAAGCCATGTATGATGTTATTCATGAAGAACTATCAATGCGAAGAGTGGAGGAGTAAGGAAAGGAATAATGAAATAGCTGGTGTCGAAAAACACCCCTGTATCACGTAAAAGTGGTATGGGGGTGTTGTAGTTAGAACGTTATCAAGCCTATTGGTTCGACAATTTATGACAAAAGTCGGGAAGTGACAGGCACCTAAAACTCGGGCAGGCACCCAAAACACACGAACCTAATTACAAGGAGCATCAAAACTATTCATATTTTAAATATTTTATGATTATAAATAGACAAGGGGTTTTTATTATATTATGTAATCGTTTTCCTATTACTATTTTGGGGAGTGGTTGGTTTGAGGAAGTCTTTAGTGAAAAAGGGCAAGTTGTTTTTAGTACTAATGGTTGGGTTTTGTATCATGCTTCTTTTAGCGGCATGTGGTGGTGGGGATGATGCTGCTAGTTCGGATGAAAAAGTGCATGAACTGGATTTCTCACACTTTTTCCCTCCAACCCACTTTATGGAAGAAGAAGTAAAAGCATTTGCTGCTGACTTGGAAGAAAAGACAGATGGAAGAATCAAAATAACTTCATATCCTGGGGCGGCACTTGCAGCACCTAATGAGCATTTTGATGCGGCTGCAACAGGCTCTGTTGATTTTGCTTTAAGTGTTCATGGGTATACACCTGGTGAGTTTCCGTTGACATCTGTTATGGAGCTACCATTTATGGCGAAAACGGCTGTTTCCGGGTCTGAAAATCTGTGGAAATTGCTAAATGAGTTTGATGAGTTTGATGCGGAATATGAGGGGACTGTCCCGTTATGGCTATATACGACAGACCCAGGGCAACTTTTCACCGTGGATAAACCCGTTAAGAGTATTGAAGATTTAAAGGGTCTGAAAATCCGTTCACCATCTCCGGAAACAAGTGAATGGTTAGAGGCACTTGGTGCTACGCCTGTTTCTATGCCAATGAACGAAAACTTCGAGGCACTGGAGCGTGGCGTTGTGGATGGGACCATTGCTCCTTGGGAAGCGGTGAAGACTTGGGGGTTAGACGAGGTAATAAATTATGCTACAGTCGGAAACTTTTATTCTACTACGATGTTTGTTGTAATGAACGAAGATGCATTTAATAGTTTAAGTGAGGAAGATCAAACAACTATTATGGAGTTAGCAGGGGAGAACATGGCAAAGAAAACAGGTGAAGCATTTGATAAAGTTGGGGCTGAAGCGATAGAACAGGCGAAAGAAAAAGGTGTAGAAATCTATGAGTTGTCTGCTTCTGAATTAGCAGAGTGGAGTGAATTCATTAATCCAACGGTAGAAAACTGGATTAATAATGTAGAAGGGAAAGGTTTGCCAGGGCAAGATGTCTATGACCGTGCTGTTGAATTAAGTGGCAATTAATTAGGGGTGGAAAAGCGATGCCGAATCTTTTAGCAAAGCCGGAAAAAATACTTGCAAAACTAGTGGATATTCAACAGATGGTAGCAAATGCTATTCTGATCTTTATGATGGCTATCATTACCTTTGATGTGATTGGTCGGAATTTATTTAATAGTCCTTTGAAAGGAACCTATGAACTGACAGAGCTTAGCTCGGCACTACTTGTGTTTTTTGCCTTAGCTATTACACATCGAGTAGGTGATCACATCACAGTTGATTTTCTAACCGATCGATTCACGGAAAGGAATCGAAATCGTATTTTCGGTGTCATTGAGATTATGATTGCGGTTGTGTTGTTTTCGATGGCAAAACATATTTTGGATAATGGGATTCGAATGATGGAAAGGAATGCTACTACGACTGACTTAGCACTTCCAGTTCACCCGTTTATATTTATTATTGCTTTTACAATTCTAGTGTTCATGCTCACAGCCATCTTCAAAGCAATTGCTTATTTTAGATTGGCGGTGAATAACGAATGAGCCCCGAAATAATTGGTATAGTAGGGATTATCGCTTTGCTTGTATTATTTATGCTTCGAGTCCCAGTTGCATTCTCTCTAATTCTGGTCGGAGTTTTAGGACTTGCCTTGATCCGTGGGTGGGATTCCGCACTCGTTCAATTAGGGACGACACCATTTTCAACAGCAAGTTCATATTCGTTAAGCGTTATTCCGATGTTCATTTTAATGGGAATGTTTCTTTCTTATAGCGGATTTGGTAGAGATTTGTATACGGCAGTGGATGCTTGGATTGGCCACATAAAAGGTGGACTCGCCATGACAACGATAGGAACGAGTGCATTATTCTCTGCCATTTCAGGTTCCGTGAATGCCACGACCGCAACAATGGCAAGGATCTCACTACCAGAAATGAAAAAGTACCGTTATGATGATGCCCTTTCCACTTCTTGTGTAGCTGCAGGAGGAACACTTGGAATATTAATTCCACCAAGTGTCATCCTCGTGCTATATGGTATCTTGACGATGGAGCCTATAGGTAAATTGTTAATCGCTGGATTGGTACCAGGTATACTGCAGATGACATTGTTTATGCTCATGATTTATGTTCTAGTATGGAGAAAACCAGGAATTGCACCCGTTACAGAGAAGAAGTCGTTTACAGTTAAGATACGCACCTTAGCATATATTTGGCCCTTTGTTCTTTTATTCGCACTTAGTATTGGCGGAATATACTTCGGATATTTTACCCCAACTGAGGCAGGGGGAGTAGGGGCGTTTGGTGCTTTTCTATTAACCGTGATTACAAGAAGATTAAGCTTTGAGGATTTTAAAAAGTCATTAAGTGAGACAACACGTCTTACAGCAGCCATTTTCTTCATTATTATTGGAGCGGATATATTTAGTAAGTTTCTAGCATTAAGTACAATTCCGGTGAAAATTACACAGTTTGTATCTGGATTAGCGTTACCAGCAATGGCTATTCTAGCATTAATTTTGGTTGTATACGTCATCCTAGGACTATTCTTAGAAGGTATTGCTATTTTTGTACTTACATTACCTGTTGTATATCCTCTGATTACTATGCTCGGATTTGATGGGGTATGGTTCGGGGTTGTAATGATCTTAGTCATGAATATTGGCTTGCTTACCCCACCAATGGGGCTTAGTATCTATATCATTAGTGGTGTTGCGAAAGATATTCCAGCTCAGCGAATATTTAAAGGCGTCATTCCGATGTTATTCATGATGATTCTGTGTTTGGTGTTAATTGTCGTGTTTCCTAGTATCGTGACATTTCTGCCAGATTTAATGAGATAATCTAGTAATCTAAATCGATTTAAGCTGTGGTTCTAGTAACCACAGCTTTTTCTAGTTAGAAAGTCCTCTCATTAAGTTATTAAAGTTTCAGAAAAATGATACTATTACCCCATTTAACCTCATTGATAGGAATGCTAATATGTTCTGTAATACTTCGGGTAGTGGTCCATTCGGGCAGAAATTATTGTTCTGGAGGTGAAACTTAATAGATTTGTTTAATTACTATCATTTGAGGGGGAAATTGTGATGAAGAAGCATGTATTGGCCTTAGGTACAAGTATGTTAGCATTAAGTTTATTAGTAACACCGGTTACTGCAAATGAGTTAGAAACTCCAAACAATCCATCTGTACAAGCTTTTGATAACAAAATTGTTAAACGAATTGATGTTTCGAAAATCTATGATCATATTTCTCATTTAGCAGAAGATATTGGTCCACGTGTAGCTGGAACAGAAGGTGAATGGGCAGCTGTTCAATATATCGCTGACCAATACCGACAGCTTGGATTAGAAGTAGAAATACAGGAATTTCAATTTCAACGAGGGTCTTCTATGATAACATCTCATAACGTTATTGCCACTAAAAAGGCACATAAGAAACACGATACAGGTCAAATTATCTATGTTGGTTCTCACCATGATTCTGTTCCTGGTTCACCTGGAGCAAGTGATAATGCATCAGGAGTTGGGGTTAATTTAGAATTAGCTCGTGTCTTAAGTAATATGCAGACGGACACCGAAATTCGTTTTCTGACATTTGGAGGAGAAGAATTTGGGTTAAGAGGTTCGAGACACTATGTATCTACCTTATCAGAAGAAGAATTAAATAGTTCTGTTGGTATGTTCAATTTTGATATGGTTGGAAGTGCCAATGCTGGTGATATGATTATGTTCACTGTTGACGGAGAACGAAATACAATTACGAACCTTGCAGCATCTTCTAGCTTACGAGTTTTTGAGCCGCTGACATATGGTCGTGTTGGACGAAGTGATCACCAACCATTCCACGATGCTGGAATTGCATCAGCAGCCTTTAGTTACGCTCCTTTAGAACCTGAGTATCATCAACCAACTGATACCATTGAGAAATTAAGCGTGGAGAAATTGGAGAACATGGCTAATGTGGTAGGTTCAGCAGTATATCAGATTGCTAGAAAAGATACACCGGCACTAGAGAATGCTAGAGTTGCTCCACAACCTGTGGAACCTCCGTTTGAAAATAGACCGTTATAATTTAGGGTAGGAAATGTTCATATAAAATGTAAAAGGCAGTCTATCTGAATGACAACAGATAGACTGCCCTTTTTTAAGCGTTAGATCGTTTATTTTGCCATAAAGTAAAAATAATAGAAAGTATAGCCAATACTAAAAATGTAACGGAAATAGGACGAGTAAAGAATAATGTCCAATCTGGATCTGTCATCACTGCTCTTCGTAAGTTTACTTCTGCAATAGGGCCAAGTATTACTCCAATAATGATAGGCGCTAAAGCAAATTTATACTTCGTGAAAAAGTATCCGATAATTCCAATGATAAATAATAAATATAAATCTGAAAGACGATTGTTTAAGACAAATGCTCCCACAACACATAACACAAGAATAACAGGTACTAATATTCGATTTGGAACATCCGTTACCTTAACAAAGAAGCGCATGCCTAGAAACTGAGCAAATAACATGAAAAATGATGCGATTAAGAATGCAACGAAAATCCCACCGACAATGTTTGGCTCGTTCGTAATAAGTAATGGTCCTGGATTAATACCGTGAACCATTAGGGCTGATAATAGAACTGCTGTTACGGCGGATCCAGGAATACCTAGGGCGATTGTTGGGATTAAGTCACCACCAACAGTTGAGTTGTTTCCAGATTCTGAAGCAACAACTCCTTCATCATGACCAGTCCCAAATTTATCCTTATCCTTTGACCACTTTTTCGCTTGATCGTAAGCAATAATATTGGCAATACTACCACCTGCACCAGGAATAGCTCCAATTATGGATCCTATGAAGGAAGAGCGAATTAGGTTAACCGGTTTTTTTATGACGGTCTTAAAAGTTTCTATTGGATGCAATGCAAATTTTAACCCTTTAATTTTTTCCTCTTGTTTTTCAGATAAGTCTTTTTCTAATTCAGATTTTTCAACAGCATTAAACAATCGAGAAATCGCAAACATTCCAATTAAAACGACTAAGAATGGAATACCGGCTCTTAAGGTTTGAATATCAAACGAGAAACGGGAAATCCCTACAATGGGATCTGCTCCAACCGTTGCGATTAGAAGTCCAAATAATCCAGCAATCAATCCTTTCAAAAGGGATTCACCGGTAACACTTACGATAATGGTCAATGCTGCAACTATTAGAGAGAACATTTCCCAAGGACCAAATTCAAGTGCTAAACCCGCTATTTGTGGAGCAATCGAAATAAGTAAGAAGAAGCTAATGATCGAACCCAGAAATGAGGCCCATATCCCAAGTGACAATGCTTTACCAGGTTGTCCTTTTTTCGCCATAGGATAGGCATCAAAAGTCGTTGCTACTGCAGAGGGTGTTCCAGGAATTCCGAGTAATGCTGCCGTGATAAGTCCCCCAGACATACCACCTACAAGTACACCAATCATCGCTGCAATTCCCATCACTGGTTCCATTCCGAAAGTTAGGGGTAGTGTTAGCACGATGGCCATGGTCACGGTAAATCCAGGAATGAGCCCAGCTATGATTCCGACAACCACTCCTATTAAGATGACAATAAGAATATTGATTTGAAAAATCTCAGTAAAACCTAGCATTAATAGGTCCAACATGGTTTTATTCCTCCAATCATAGGCATTCTAAAATAGAATTCCATCAGGGAATCTGACATAAAGGACATTTTCGAAAAAGAAATACATGCCTAGTGTGACTGTAACTGAAATTACGCTCATCAGAACAATATCCTTTTTCTTCTTCGATCCAATGATCAGTCCTGATGCAATAATGAAAATAATACTGGAGATAATAAATCCAATTACATTCATTAAGATAATATATAAACCAAGAGAGACTGCTATTAAGAAGACAATTTTATGTTCTTTCCAAACATTTAGGAAAAATTTCTTCTTTCCCTCTTCAAAAATTGGTTTTTTCGTTTTAATAAGTTCAATCATTTTCTTGATCACCAGAATGATCGCAAGAAATCCAAGTAAGGCAGCGACCAATTTTGGATAGGAACCAGGGCCAAGAATGGAATCATTTACTTGCTGGAAATCCCCCGAGTTGAAATAGATAACTGCACTTAACAGGATTAAGAGAATCCCTATTATAATTTCCCCCATATTTTTCCCCTCACTTAACGGAAATGAAGTGAGGACGATTGCTCGTCCTCAAACTTTCTATTCTATATTTGCGATTGTTTCTGCAATAATTTTATCTTGATTATCTAAGTATTCCTTGTATTCCTCACTGTTCATGAAGTTTACACTACCACCTAGTTTTTCAACCTCAGCAATAAACTCTTCATTGTTTGCCACTTCCTCAAGCTTATCACTTAGAGCTTTGATGATTTCTGGGTCAGTTTCTGGTGGAGCGACATAACCACGATTAATCCCCATGGTAATGTCATACCCTTTTTCAATGAAGGTTGGTACATCAGGAAGTGTACTTGTTCTTTCTTTAGTACCAATAGCAATAAACTTCATATGACCTGCTTCCACGAATTCTGCTGCAGATGGATAATCTACAATAACTGCTTCCACATGGTTACCGGCGAGTGCTTGGATTGCTTCACCAAGACCTTCGTATCCCACAAGTTTATGGTCAATACCTAATTCTTTAGAGAATTGTTCTACCCAAACACGTGGAATACCACTAACTGTTCCACCGAAGATAACTTGGTTTTCTTTTCCATATTCTACAAATTCCTCTAACGTATCAATGCCAAGTTCACTTGAAACAGCTAAGATTTGGTTTGATGCAGTCATAGAAGCAATTGGGACAAAGTCATCATAATTTACTTCTGTTATTCCTGAGTGGTGAGCAACTAAATGTCCATCGTGAATTTGCCCAATGTGATAACCATTTGGGTCCTTTTGAAGTAATTCCTCTGCGCCGATTGTTCCTCCAACACCTGGAACATTGACAACAACAACGGATTGGCCGATTGCTTCTTCTGTATAATTAGCGACTAAACGTCCCTCAAGGTCACTTCCTCCCCCAGGATTCCATGGAATTACCATTTCTACCTCTCTTGAAGGATAATTCTCCACCGATTCTTCATCACCGGAGCAAGCTGCGAGGAGCATTGCAAGGGAAGTGATAATTACTAGTAGTGCTACTGGAGTATAAATCTTACTTTTACCCATATGTCCATCTCCTCTTTCGAAATTTTTAAAAAATTTTATTTCTGATGAGTTGTCCACAATTTAATCAATATGTAAGCAGAAACAATCATCTGAATATTTTATGATATTATAATTTATAAAACACTTACCGTCAATAAGGTTTTTTGGATAAAATAGCTTCATTTTGTTTGTAAGGGTTTTCATTGTTGGTGTGACCTCATTTTTAAAAAAATAATAAATAGAAAGGAGGATAGAAAAAGAAATTCTATCCTCCTTTAGAAAACTATTAAAACATATTAGAACGAAAAAATAGTGAATTATTCTCTTTTTTTACCATTTCTCTCATTATCTTTTGTACCGTTTTTCTTTTTCGTCTTTTCGTAGATACCAAAAAAAGTATTATGGGTTGTGTCCCTGAAAATCATCTCCACACCTGTCACTAATATCCCTTGAACTACAGATCTAATATCAACTCCAAAGTATAATAAACAGGATATAACTGCAAATGCCAACTTAATCCATGCTTGAGCCCATTTTGGAATGAAGGGAGTTTGATCTAAAATAATACCAATCACATATAATACCGGAATTAAGATAAAGGTCTCCGTCTTAATGTAAAAAAACACATCTTCCATAGACTGGCTCCTTTCAAAAAAGGATACATACAATCATGATATGTAGAAATTTTAGAAGGTGTGTGTAGAAAAGGTGAGGAGTTCCGAGGCAAATAAATAGGAAAAGACAGTCCCGCTAGAACTGCCTTTTGGTTAATTGTTATTCTTTTTCAGTTTAGCGTAGAAAAGTAGCCCTATCATTAGAATAGTTAGACCAAAGAAGACAACCGAATCCCAAAACAGCGGGTTGCTAGGAGATTCCAATAGGTGGGAAATTGAATTGGAATAGGCGTAAAATGCTTGTGGAAAGACATAAATACCAACCAATACAAACGTAGTCAAGATCCCAATAATATAAAACGTACTATAAATGCGAATTCCGAGCATTTCATTCTGATACGCTTCAGTAGAAGTATCCTGTTTTATAAATGGAAGCCATTTTCTTAAATGTTGTTGAACGTTTTCCATTAAATTGTAATGTCCGGAAATGTTTTCAATAATGTAATACATGTCTGTCTTCATATAAAAGCAGAATTGATAAATCGTTTTAATAAAGATATCAAAGATAACAATTCCAAGAATTCCTGCAAGTAAAGAATTATCCTCAACGAAAAACAGTGTAAGAATAAAGGAAATAAAAATAATCACTTGCTCAAATGACATTCCTGCAAAATATAGAGGATTTCTGTTTTTGGATGGAAGTTTCCAAGCAGCTGTCAAATCAGCCTCAAATACAACCAAAAATAACCTATTCCCGATGTCTAATTTAGCAGGCAAACGAAACGAACGAATAGCAAGAATATGGCCAAACTCATGTATTAGAATAAGTAAAAGTGAAATAGACACATATAAAAGCATATTGAACATCATGGAATCATATAAGAAAACATCTTTATAATTGGGTAAAAGTTCTGGATTGAGGATAATGAAAAGGACATTTAGAATAAACAACATGATATAAAGTTTATTCGATATTTTATTAAAGAAAAACAATGCAACTTTAGGTGATATCCATTCAAATCCATTCGATGCTCGGATTTGTTTGGTAGTCGTAACTTCTACACCATCCATTTCCTTCACCAAACCAAATTCTATTAATTGTTTAGTAAAAGCAATAATATCAACATCTTCTTCAGGATAATCTTTTTTTAGCACAGTCTCTATATCGCCTAAACTATGACCTTGATTTATTAATTCCATTGCATCAATACAAATCTTTGGCATTTCATAGAATTCGCCTGATGCATCTTCTACGATATAGTTCTTTTTGTCTGGACGAATTTGAACGTCGTAAAGGATTAGCATGGAATCAAGAGATAATTTCATAATGACATCACCACCATTTTGTCAAAATAATAGGATGCTAGATTACTAGCATCCTTTGGGTTTTACTTAAATGGAGGTACTAGAAAACACCACCAGCAAGTTGTTTTGATTTTTTTTAGCTTACGTACTTTCATGTTGGTGCACCTCCTTTCGACTATTATATTGATCATGTATTTTATTCCACTCAGGAAATACATCTTCAAACAATTCTACTAATTTAGGATCGAATTGTGAACCTTTACCATCAATAATACGGGAATAGGCCTCTTCTAAAGATAAAGCAGAACGATAGGACCTAGATGAGGTCATCGCATCAAATGCATCTGCAATTGCCGTTATTCTAGCTAAAATTGTTGTTTCCTCACCTTTTAACTTATCTGGATAGCCATTACCATCCCAACGCTCATGATGATGGCGTATTACTTCAATATTAGCTGATATTCCTTCGACCTCTTGGACTGCTTTCGCTCCAACTAGTGGATGCATCTTAATTATATCAAATTCTTCTTTTGTTAGCTTGCCAGGTTTGGTTAAGATAGCATCTGGTATATGAATTTTACCGATATCATGTAAGAGACAAGCATAATAAAAGTATTTTAACTCATCTTTATTAAATTCACCGGTCTTTGTTGCTAATGCCATCGCGTATTCTGCTACGCGTTCACTGTGACCTCTTGTATAAGGGTCTTTAAGTTCTAATGTTGCAATTACTCCTTTTACTATTCCTTCGATCTGCTTATCATAAGAATTTTTCACTGTATCTACATAACTAATAATTCTTAGTAAAATAATAAAAGCAATAATGGAAAACACAATAATAAGTAGTAATGGCCCTACTACGGCGTTATAATTCAATACATATCCAATTGTTAAGTACTTCAACATTGATCCAAGGAAAACGAAATAAAAGTATTTTTTATTTACGAAAATTGGTGAAAATAAAATAATGACTAATTCTACTATATTACCACTACTATATGAAGTATCGTTATTACTATAAAGCCAAATTTCACTAACAAGATTTATGAATGTGTAACTGATAAAGAGGATATATTTTATTGACCCTGGTTTATCCGACTTCATTAAATATATGGAAATAGGTATTATAACGATTAATACTAGATAAACCAAGTAATCAAAAAAGTTAGTAGTGTTAATTATTTCAACAACCCAAGGTAATGTCGACATTATATAGGAATAAATAATCTCATAAATGATAAAAATCCCATAAAACAATCCTAAAAACCATTTAGTAGCTTGTTTTTCTTCTTGAATTAGAGATAATTGAAGTGGCTTCTTCATATGTAACCCTCTTTGATAAAATTTTTAAAGACTTGTAAGATTAAAAAGGTATTCAATCTAAATAGTATACTAGATTATTTACCTGCTCTTCGACAATTCTTTTACTTCATACATATTATTATCGGCAACAGAAACCAATTTATCAAATGTTTGCCCGTCATCTGGAAAGATAGAGTAGCCGATTGATAGATTTACATCGATTTCTTTCATTGATTTCTTTAGCCCGCTGTTTACCGTTTCATTCAATCGCTTCGATAGTTTATCAGCAGCTTGTTGATCCGCATTTTGTAGAACTACAAGAAATTCATCTCCGCCCCAACGAAACAATTGATCACTTTTTCTTATACTGTGGAGAACAATATTGCTAAATTCTTGAAGGATTTGATCACCATATTCGTGACCATAATTGTCGTTCATCCATTTGAAATTATTAATATCTATGTTCAAAATCGCCAATGGCTCATTTCTTAGATTCGCTAATGATATTAATTTGGGAATGACTTTATACCCATACCTACGATTATATACTTTTGTCAAATAATCATTAAAGGATAGAAATTTATACTGATCATATAAACTCCCAAAAAGCCAAGCAATTCCTGCATTAACAACACTGAAAATAAGTAAATATGGATTATAGTTATTTCCAAATACTAGGAAAACACATGATGTAAGTAGTGATAATAATAATAGTGTAATTCTACCATTATATTTCATAGTAATATTCTCCTATTAAAACACGAATGAGAATAGTATAATTCTTTTTTTCTAAACTGTAAATTGAAAGAAAATTGTCATAACACCCTGGGATAGTTGGTTTTAAACGGTTTTAGCGTGAAATTATACGAAATAAAAAGTATGTACCATTATAAACTGATAGTAGTAGAACATTTATTACTCTAGGAAGGTGATTAATAAGGTATGGCTAAGAAATGGATTACGTTTGATTTAGATGGGACATTAATGCAAAATCCGTTTGGGGATTGGGTATTTCCAGAAATCGATAGGGTCGCTGAGAGATATTTAGATAATGGACAGAAAATTTTTCCTGAATTGGTTCTGGAGCATCGGATGCGAATGAGCAGTGGAAGAATCGTAGAAGCATATGATTGGGATAATATTGTACAGGAAGTCTTTGCTAAGAAGGGGATTCAAGTAAAAATCAATGTAGAGGAACTGGTTAGGAAACATTCCGTACCTCCTAAGGTATCTTTGTTGGAGGATAATCTTATTAAGGGTTTGCAAGGATTAAAGGAACATGGATATAGTTTGGGAGTAGTGACTAATGGATTCGAGAAGTACCAAAAGCCAGTTATGGATGCGCTTGGTTTGACGAAGATTTTTGATGTTGTGATTACACCTGAAAAAGTAGGGTATGGAAAGCCGCAAATGGAAATGGTCGAAGAATTGCTACACGGTGGCAATGAAATTATTGCACATGTCGGGGACCGATTGAATCATGATGTGGTGTTAGCAAATAAACTGGGTGTCCTTTCCGTTCTACTATTTCCAACTATGTCGGAGGCAATAAAACAAACCGCTATTTCTAAGCGAAGTGAGCGTAGGGATTGCCTGGATTGGTTAAGGGAAAAGTGGGGAAGTGAAACGAATGAAAATTCACTTCCAAATAACGCTATCCCCAAGCTAGTTATTCAATCTATTCATGAATTGAATGTTGAGACCCTCATACAGTAGTAAAAAGTGAGGGACTGCCCCTATTTACCTAATCATCATCTTCTAATAAATGGCTAACCGCACCAATTAATAATCCAAGTGCAGCCCCGCCAATCACTTCAATTGGCATATGACCTAGCATTTCTTTTAATTCCTTTTCCCGTTTTCGGTAGGAGACATCGGGGTGTTTCTCAGCAAACTTTTCTAATTCTTCATACATGTCGTTCACTGCAATAGCAGTCTGTCCAGCTTGCCAACGGATACCCATCGCATCATACATCACAATTAAGCTAAAAATGCTACTAATCCCAAAGTTCATCGATGAAACCCCATTTTTGAAGCCTATATAACTAGTAAGTGAAGTAACAGCAGCAGAATGGGAACTAGGCATATCCCCAGAACCGAACATCTTTTTCCAATCCCAGATACCAGTTTCATGATAATGAAGTGGTACTTTCAAAAACTGTGCTGCACCAATCCCAATTAATCCCGTAACTAATGCACGATTCAACATAATTTCACCTCACGTTATTCTTGTGCAAATGGAAAGAGATTATGTGACAATTTTTTACGATATGATGATCTTTTTCATTGTTTGAAAATTCCATTCATATAGGACCTAAGTAGGATTGTTATTTTTCAATGGTAGGATAAAATGGAAATATATAGAAATAAAGTGGGAGGTTCAACCACTGAATCATGAATCATTTTATTTGTAGGACTTGTGGTATTCAATATGAGCAATCCATACTACCGCCTGATTCCTGTTTGATTTGCAATGATGAAAGACAGTATGTACACCCCAAGGGCCAGTCCTGGACCACATTAGAAAGACTAATTCAAGATAACATATACAAAAATGACATTATACAAGACGAAGAAAACCTCTATAGTATACACACTAAACCAAACTTCGGAATTGGACAAACCGCTTATCTAGTGCAACAAAATGAGTTTAACGTGCTTTGGGATTGTATCACTTATTTAGATGACTTCACGGTTCAAGAAATCTCTAATCTGGGCGGTATTGATGCTATTGCACTTTCTCATCCACATTATTATGCAACGCAGGTGGAATGGGCGGAGACCTTCGATGCACTTATTTATATTCATGAGGATGATAAGGAATGGGTTACTAGACCCAGTGAACGGATCGTGTTTTGGTCTGGGGAAAAACACGAACTTAAATCTGGTCTCATCTTGCACCGATTAGGTGGTCATTTCCAGGGCAGGTCCGTACTGGAGTGGCAGCATGGTAACCAAGGACTTGGGATTTTGTTATCAGGGGACATTATCCAAGTCGTACAAGATCAAGATTGGGTTAGTTTCATGTATAGCTATCCTAACCTGATTCCATTACCAGCATCGAAAGTAGCAGAAATGGTGGAGAAAATTCGTCTAATGAAGTTTGACCGGATCTATAATGCATTTCATCGGATAGTGAAAAGAGATGGAATTGCTGCGGTAGAAAGGTCGGCAAACCGTTATATCAAAGCACTTAAAGGGAAATTATTTGAAACATAAATGTAATCCATTTTATAGGAAAAATGTAGTATGATTAGTGTTAGACTCGCTTCAGTTTATTACTTGCATAGGGTGATCATAATGGGATATTGGAAAAAAGATGAATTCCATCCTGAGGGCTTTACGGATGAAGTTGTCGAGGTTATACATCAGTTAGGTGAATTCAAGGATTTGCAACTAGAGAAATGTATAAGTAATATGATCAAACAGTCTTATGCTGTTTCTTTTGCTAAGGAAATTCTTCAATATCTTGAAGTCGTAAATGAAGATAGCCCGAAGATTGTAGATAAAGATAAGCAGAAAAATAGTTTGAAAATAAATCAGTTATATGAAAACCTAAGATCTAAAAATTTAACACCAATGGAAAAGCGTTTTATATATGAAGAAATAGCCGAACTAATCAAGGATATGGAATCCATTAGTAGGTATTGGTTTCAGAAATCCTTAACCAGTGTAAAGTATGTAGGAGCTGCTGGGGCGGTTTTCGCTGCCGCATTATTCTTCCGCAAAAAGAATAAATAGATAAAGTCCACACCATCTTATAGATGTGTGGATTTTTTGTTTTCAAAACAGTAATATATGGATATAGGTGCCTGGCACCCGTCGGACTTTGTCGAATGATTGAGGAGGGTTTCGGATGGTAACGATTAAGGAGATTGCAGAAATGGCTGGGGTTTCTCGAACTACAGTTTCCCGTGTGTTAAATAATTCGGGATATGTGAGTGAGGATGCTCGTAAGCGTGTAGAAAAGGTAATCGAGGAGACTGGTTACGTACCTAGTGAACAAGCAAAGTCCCTTCGAACCAAAAAGACGAAGGTTATCGGTGTTATTCTCCCAACTATCCAAACGGAAACTCCGAGTAGAATTGTCACTGGTGTTGGAAAAGAACTAAGTAAAAATGGGTATCAAATTCTACTAGCTAATACTAATTTAGATAAACAAAAAGAAGTTGATTATCTAGATTTATTACGACTACGTCAAGTGGATGGCATTATTCTTATTGCAACCAATACCGAACCTAAATTAATGGAAAAGATAAAAGAAATAAAAGTACCTGTGGTTATTGTAGGTCAAGAAGCAGAAGATATGATGTATGTTACATATGATGATTATCATGCTGCATTTGATTTAACATCTCTATTTATTGAAAGAGGACATCAAAACATTGCTTTTATTGGGGTGGATGAAACCGACAGGGCGGTTGGTCATTTGCGTAAGAAAGGATTTCTTGATGCAATGGAGTCGAATGGTTTAATGGTAGAGCCTGAGTGGATGCAAACTGGGGTGTTTGACATCGATTCTGGTCATGATGCAATGAAATCAATTCTTGAAAAATCGACTAAAAAACCTACAGCTACTATTGCAGTAACGGATCGTCTTGCAATCGGTGCGATGAGTTATTTAAAAGAAAAAGGAGTTAGAATCCCGGAACAAATGGCTTTAGCTGGTTTTGGAGCATCTGAAATAGCAAAATACTTAGAACCGCCATTAACAACGGTAGATTATCAAAATGAAAAAGCGGGGGAACAGGCAGCGAAACAACTACTTGCCAAAATTGAATCCAAGAACTACCAAAAACAAATTATTTTAGACTATAGACTTATTATCCGAAAAAGTGTATGATACGAAGTGAAATCGATTTCATAAAGTTTTTAACTAAAATGGAATCGATTCCATAGTATAGCATCTTCGAATAGACAAACTATAAAAAGGGATATCCATATTAGGGGAAGTTAGTGGGAGAAAAGAAAAAGCACTTATCACAATACTTCTATCTTTTACAAACTACAATATGGAATCGATTCCCTAAAAATATCGGGAGGAATTTTCATGTCGGAAAACAAAAGAATAGCAAGTGAAATTATCGATGCTGTCGGCGGACCTGAGAATATTAAATCGGTCACACATTGTGCTACGAGACTACGCTTTATCATTAAAGATGAGGAGAAAGTCAACAAGGAGCAAGTGGAAAATGTTGATAAAGTAAAAGGAGCATTCTTCAACTCTGGTCAATATCAAGTAATTCTAGGGACTGGGACCGTTAATAAGGTTTATGAGGAAGTAGAAAAGTTTGATCTTCAACAAATGACAAAAGAAGACCAGAAAGAAGAAGCGGCGAAGCAAAGGAACACATTCCAACGTGCTATTCGTACATTTGGTGATGTATTTGTACCAATCATTCCCGTACTAGTTGCAACTGGTCTGTTTATGGGGCTACGTGGGCTAGTTATGCAAGAAGAGATTCTAGGCCTATTTGGTCTTGTGCCTGAAGATATTTCTAGTAACTTCCTATTGTATACAGAAATACTAACTGATACAGCATTTATATTCTTACCTGCACTCATCGCTTGGTCTACTTTCAGAGTATTTGGTGGAACACCGATTATTGGGATGGTACTTGGATTAATGCTAGTAAGTCCGTCCTTACCTAATGCTTGGGGAGTTGCCTCAGGAGCGGAACCACTATATTTCTTTGATTTTATTCCAGTTGTAGGTTATCAAGGTGCAGTCTTACCTGCATTTATCGCTGGTATCATTGGGGCTAAATTAGAACGTGCTATTCGTAAACGTGTACCGGAAGCATTAGATTTAATTGTGACACCATTTTTAACTTTACTCATCATGAGTATTGCAGCATTATTTATCATCGGACCGATATTCCATACGGTGGAAGGTTATATTTTAGATGCAGCATTATGGGTACTTGATTTACCATTAGGTTTAGCAGGAATTCTACTTGGTGGGCTGAACCAGATTATAGTTATTACGGGTGTACACCATATTTTCAACTTACTAGAGGTTCAATTATTAGAGAATCTGGGTAACAATCCATATAATGCAATTGTAACTTGTGCTACAGCTGCACAAGGTGGAGCAGCACTTGCTGTTGGGTTGAAGACAAAGAGAACAAAGTTAAAAGCACTTGCGATGCCATCCTCTTTATCAGCGTTTTTAGGAATTACAGAACCTGCGATTTTCGGTATAAACCTTCGTTATGGTAAGCCATTTGTAATGGGCTTAATTGGTGGAGCAGTTGGCGGATTTATTGCAGCTATTTTCAAATTAGCAGGTACTGGTATGGCGATTACGGTTATTCCTGGTACATTATTATATCTAAATTCACAATTACCACTGTATATCTTATCAAACGTTGCGGCAATTGCCGTTGCCTTTGCGCTAACTTGGATGTTTGGTTATTCAGATAAAGCAGCAGAGAAATTTGAAAAATAAGAGTAGGAGTCTGTTATGAAACAAACAGCTTTAGACATGCAGAAGAAAGTGGATAGTCAGATTGAATCTTATAAAGAAGTGGTTGCAAGCGATCCATATCGCTTGCATTACCATTTAATGCCCCCTGTTGGCTTATTAAATGACCCGAATGGATTTGTGTGTTATCAAGGGAAATATCATATGTTTTATCAGTGGAATCCGTTTAAGACGGAGCATGGAGCGAAGTTTTGGGGCCATTATGTTTCGGATGATTTGGTTCATTGGGAGGAAGCGCCGTATGCTCTGGCACCTGACAGTTGGTTTGATAAAGATGGCTGTTATTCTGGTAGTGCAATTGTTCATGATGACAAGATGTTTCTTTTCTATACGGGAAATGTGAAGGACGAAGCAGGAAATCGTGAGTCCTACCAATGTTTAGCAGTCTCAGATGATGGCGTTACTTTTGAAAAAAAGGGTCCTGTTATTCAAGTTCCTAAAGGGTATACAGCTCATTTTCGCGATCCGAAAGTTTTTCATCAAGATAATCAGTGGTATATGGTACTAGGTGCTCAAACAGAGGCAGAAAAGGGCGAGGCAGTTCTGTATTCTTCTTCTAATCTCATGAGTTGGAATTTCAAAGGAACACTTACTGGAAGTAACCATAATGGGCTTGATGATTTTGGTTACATGTGGGAGTGTCCGGACTTACTTCAAGTGGACGGGAAAGATATTCTATTAGTTTGTCCACAAGGAATTCAACCAAAAGGATTTGAGTTTCAGAATATTTTTCAGTCCGGATATTTTGCTGGAAACGTCAATTTAGATAAGGCTACATTTGAACATGGAGAATTTGTTGAACTTGATCGTGGTTTTGATTTCTATGCTCCACAAACAACAATGGATGAGAATGGTCGACAACTTTTATTTGGTTGGATGGGAAATGCGGAAGAAGCAGATGTAATTCAACCAACTGTAAAACATGAATGGATCCACACTTTGACAATTCCAAGAGAATTAGAATGGAAAGATGGGTTACTTTTACAACATCCTGTCCACGAATTGAAAAAGCTACGTAAGGCTGAAATAGCCTACAAAGATGTCCTACTTGAAGTACAAGGGAAGACTTTCGAACATGTAAATGGTTCTGTATTCGAGCTACTAGTCGAACCAACTGAAATGAAAACGGAATACTTCTCTATTCAAATAGGAAATTCAACAACGATTTCTTTTGACCAAACTAAAGAAATACTCACGTTAGAAAGAGAAAAGTTTAATGGGAAAGAACTTGAACAAAGACATTATTCTTTGGCGAAACTTCACTCGCTCCACATTTTTAAAGATACGTCATCAATAGAATTATTTGTTAACGATGGTGAGGCAGTCTTTTCTGCTCGCATCTTTGATCAAGGTGAAGACATAGTATTTAATGCCGTTGGTCCAGTTAGGCTGGATGTTACTAAATGGGGTTTGAAGCGAACAACGGCATATTAATTTTGATACGATAAAGGTAGGTGGCTAAATGATAGATGTTACAGCATTAGGTGAAATACTTGTGGACTTTACACCACATGGGGTTAACGAGGAGGGGAATCCCAGTTTTGTTGCAAATCCAGGAGGGGCTCCAGGAAATGTGATGGTAGGCCTTGCTCGCTTAGGTAAACAAGCTTCCTTTATTGGAAGTGTAGGTCGTGACAAGTTTGGTTACATGTTAAAAGAAACGTTAAAGAATAAAGGGGTTAATGTGGAGGGAATGGTTGAAGTTTCAATTCCTACTACACTAGCCTTTGTTCATATTGCAGAACAGGGTGAGCGTTCCTTTAGTTTCTACAGAAAACCTGGCGCGGATATGATGCTAACGAAAGATGATCTGAAGCTTGATCTCATTTCTAATTCTAGGATTTTCCACGTTGGTTCTATTTCGTTGACGGATGAACCTGTACGAGAGGCTACACTGACGGCACTACAGCACGCAAAGGATCATGGAGTCGCTATTTCTTTTGATCCTAATTTGCGTCCTGCTCTTTGGGATAATTTACATGATGCAAAAAAATGGATGTTAGAAATCATGCCATTTGCTGATATTGTTAAGCTATCAGACGAAGAACTAGAATTTCTAACAGGGGAAGTTGATATCCAAAATGGAGTTGAAAGGCTAACCAATCAATTTGATATTCCAATTCTATTTGTAACAGTTGGTTCAAAAGGGAGCTATTGCTTCGCAAATGGAAAATCAGTAATGGTTCCAGGAAAAACAGTGTATGCGATTGATACAACCGGTTGTGGCGATGCATTCTTTGCCGGAGCATTGTATCAAATACTGGAAATGAATGTACTTGGAAAAGAAGTATCAACGGAAAAACTAAAGAATATCCTCGAATTTGGTAATGCGATGGGTGGCTATGTCGCAACCATTAAAGGTGCTATACCTGCCATGCCAACCTTAGAACAAATCCAAGGATTTATTAAATCAAAATCTATTTAATCTATCAGAATCAATTGTGCCATGCTATAGGAAATTTCAATGAAAAATCCGATAGCATGGCAATTGTATTTTTTACCTGTTTAGTTTTGTGACAAAAAAGGTATATAAGAGACAAGTTAAACAGGAGGTATGAGATGAAAAATACGAAACAAGAAATACAAAGGTTAATAGAAAGAAAGCGAGCAACCATGTTAGAAGATGCAAAAAGATATGGTATGCATAGTAAAGAAGTTCAAGAGAAAAGCGAAGAATTAGACCTGCTAATTATAAACTACATGAGGAAAGATAAAGAATAGACTAAATTATAAAGACACCTCGACTACTAACTCTTTTGAAACTACTAATAGATACGTGTAAGATCAATCTATTAAATTCCTCTATAATATTACTTCTCTGAAAAGATGCTTTTGAAATGTTTGTTGCTGGTGTTATCACAGTTTGTTAGAGACTGTGCGGTAACTAATTACTTGGATAGCGCAACATACCCGCTTCGGAAATACACTTCGCTTTCCGCGGGCCCGGCCTCAGCCTCCTCGAGGAAAGACCACCTCTCTAGGGGTCTTCGGACACGTGCTATTCCCGCAGGACAAGGAAGGCTTCGGCAGCATAATCATCGCACGAAGAAAATTGCTCTTTATTTTCGAGGAGTCTCCGTGTATTTCCTCCGCTAAATTGCGTAACGTAATTAGTTTAATATGATACGTTATCTAATAAAAATCACTTAGATGGAATTTATCACTAGCGGAGTATTCTGCCGAAGCGGTATCCTATCACTAATTCTTCAAGAAAGTAATTTTGTGGTAGTTACCGTACAGTTTCTATCTACTATTTGTTAGTTTAAGATTACTAGAACACTTTTTAAATATAAGCCAAGCCAATAAATAACAATAATGATTTTTCCTCTCAGACTTGGAATTTGTATGAAAAACTAATACACTATAAGAATGAAAAACAACCAGAATAAAACTAGCATCATCGAATAAGATATATTAATTCCAAAAAAGGAGGGTAAAAAGCTATGCTTGGTTCGATTACTAATTTCTTTGATCGAATGGTTCGTAGATATTTACCAGATGCATTTCTATTTGCTATTATTTTAACTTTTGTAGTGTTTCTACTTGGTATCATCTTCACGAACAACAACCCTGTAGATATGGTTGGGTATTGGGGTGGAGGCTTTTGGGGGCTTTTAGCTTTTGCGATGCAAATGGCCCTGATTGTTGTAACAGGATATATACTAGCAAATAGTCCAGTAGTGAAAAGGTTTCTAGGGAAGATTAGTAACCTAGCAAACACACCTGGACAAGCAGTAATTCTAGTTACATTGGTTGCTACAATTGCCTGCTTAATCAATTATGGATTTGGTCTAGTAGTTGGGGCATTACTTGCAATCCATGTAGCAAAGCGTGTGCCGTCAGCGGATTACCGTATACTGATGGCAAGTGCCTATAGTGGATTCCTAGTTTGGCATGGTGGACTTTCTGGGTCTGTTCCATTACTTATTGCAACAGAGGATCATTTCTTAGCGGATAAGATTGGTAGTATTCCTGTCGTAGACACGTTATTTGCTGGTCCAAACTTATTTATCGTTGGGACATTATTAGTAACACTCCCATTATTGAATAGATTAATTATGCAATCTACTCAAACTGTAGGAAAGATCGACCCAGCGTTATTAAACCTCCAACAAAGTACGATGGAAGACTCTGAACCAGAACTAACGTCTAAAGAGGAGTTAACACCTGCTGACCGCCTAGAAAACAGTAGAATTATTTCCTACCTAGTTGGATTACTTGGGTTAGCATTTGTTGTGTATCATTTTGTTACAAATGGATTTGATTTGAACCTTAATATTGTAAACTTTATATTTCTATTTCTTGGTATTATCTTCCACGGAACACCAAGACGTTTCTTAAACAGTGTTTCTGGTGCAGTAAAAAATGCCGGTGGGATTATTATTCAATTCCCTTTTTACGCCGGTATAATGGGTATGATGGAATCCTCAGGGCTGTCACATGAATTATCATTATGGTTTGTAAATATCTCTAATGAATTTACTTTACCTTGGTTAAGTTTTATAAGTGCAGGAATTCTGAATTTCTTCATTCCATCAGGTGGAGGACAATGGGCTATTCAAGGTCCAATTATGATTGACGCCGCCATGAGTTTAGGTGCTGATACCGCAAAAACCGCAATGGCTGTAGCATGGGGAGATGCATGGACAAACATGATTCAACCATTCTGGGCATTACCACTACTTGCAATTGCTGGTTTAAAAGTACGTGATATCATGGGATTCTGTGTCATGGTATTATTTTATAGCTTTATACCAATTTCAATTGGATTATTGTTTTTCTAGTAATTGTAAGTTAAGTGTAGACCTGTGGGATGTTCCCATGGGTCTATTTTTGTGTTTGAAGGTTGTGGTTTGGTGTATATCATACTCCTGGTAGGAGGAAGCATGTTCCTGAGAATGTCAAGGATGTGCCCAAGAAGAGAAAGCATGCTCCCGAGGCTGTGGAGCATGTGCCCAAGAGGAGGAAGTATGCTCCCGTGGAAGTCGAGCATGTGCCCAAGAGGAGAAAGCATGCACCCGAGGAAGTCGATCATGTACCCAAGAAGAGAAAGCATGCCCCCGAGGTTGTCGATTATGTGCCCAAGAAGAGAAAGCATGCTCCCGAGGCTGTGGAGCATGTGCCCAAGAGGAGAAAGCATGCTCCCGAGGTTGTGGAGCATGTGCCCAAAAGGAGAAAGCACGCTCCCGAGATTGTCAATCATGTACCCAATACAGATAACCATCCCCCAATAGAGCAAAAACAACCTCAAAAAAGGTTTCAAATCTACCAATTTCGGGTATAAAATCATAGTTAATCGATCATCTATTAAATTTTTTTCAAGAAACTGAAATTTATTCTCTCAAATTATTGAATTATCTTAAGATTGGTGTAGAATAGGTAATAAGTAATAGTAACTAAATACTGGAAAATTTGAAAAAAGGCAAACTATCTGAAAGGATAGGACGCAAAGCTTAGGGTCTAACGTACAAGTGACTATGATCGCCTGGCTACCAAATTTTATTTTGGCTATTCATGTGCATGAATAGCCATTTTTTATTTTAATAGGATAATAATGTACCGACGCGCCTTAATATGTGAGTATTTATTTTTCACTTATAATTGCAAGGTCATTCTAAAATAGTTTTTTAAAATATAGATTCAGTTGAAAAAAGTTGGTTACAGGTTTTGATTATAGGAAACATCTGTCAATTGGGCATGATTTTTCACAGGAGTGAAGCAAATGGAGATCATCAATAACAGGTATAGGCTAAAAGAACTATTATATCAAAAGAAGCATATTACTGTTTATCTGGCTTTTGATATGCGAAATGATAATAAAGTCGTTCTATTTAACTTGTTGAATTCAGAATATTTGCCTAAGTCGTTGATTGATTTTTATGTCAGTCGTTTTATTGAAATTAAGGGATTAACAAGTAATAGTATCGTTCGTAACCACAATTTTAATACCATTTCTTCTATTGATAATAAGTTGCAGTCGGACCCTCAATTCTTTTATACATCGGAATACATACCTGGTAAGAAAAAACTATTCGATATCGTGGAAAAAATGGATTTCAAACAAATAATAGATTGTTTTGTAGAGATTTCTACGGCAGTACATTACCTGCATTTGAAGGGGTTTATTCATGGTGCCTTAAATCGGAATGCGGTGTTTGTTAACACACGTATTGAGGGGATTCCTATTTTACTAGAGGATGTTGCTACCGTACAAATGGAAAGATTGACACATGCAGAACAAATGGAGGATGCAGCGTATAAATCTCCTAAAGTGTTAGCAGGGAGAATGGAAGATGTAGAATCCGATATTTATTCTTTAGGTGTTATCTTATTAGCAATGATAACCAAGCAACCTTCTCTTACTAGCCCTTTAGAAGAATTATCATTATTAAAGGAAAATACGTTAGACTCGGATGTTTTAAAGGTTATCCCCATCCTGGAAAAAATACTAGATACAGAGAAAAATCAGACGTACAAAAATTTATATGATCTAATTGTAGATCTTAATGAGGCATTAGACTCGAACTATACAATAGTGAAAATGGATGAATTCGATGGGCTTAATTTACATACAAAGCTTGTTGGTCGTGATGAACACATCCAAAATTTACTAAGAGCATATGACAAGATGATTTCCTATCAGCCTGGAAAAAGAATATTCTTTGTTCAAGGTGCCAATGGAATTGGGAAGACTCGTTTTCTTCAGGAGGTAAACTTCTTATTCAATCTGAGTAAAGCAAGTGTTTATACGAGTTATAGTTTAAATAATATTTCTGATGATAGTAAGAAAATGTGGGTGGATATTTTAAGGGAATTAATCATGGAAACCGATCGCCACACCGTTGAAAAATACAAAACGGAGCTAATGAAATATTTCCCGGAACTCATGGATAAAAACTATGTTACGTCAACAGATTATTCAAATGAACATAGCACGAAATATCGTTTGCTCAATAGAATAGCTGGATTTATTAGTGAGAGCATTCAAGACCGTCCAACAGTGTTTATTATCGATAATATCCACCTAGCAGATGATTTTACGATAGATACATTTAATTATTTATGTACGGAAGTCTTAGAAAATACGAATTTGACATTAATATTCTCTTGTGAAGACAGTGATGTTTCCCAAAATTCTGTTGCCTTTGATTTTATTAAGGATATGAAAAAACGGATGGATTCGGAAACGATTCGTTTGGAGTTGTTGGATGAGAAACAAACTGGTGAGATGATTCAGAGCATACTATCGATTTCCTTTACACCAAGAAATATTTCAAGAAGGATCTATTCTCAATCGTATGGGAATCCTCTGTTCATAACCGAAATTATGAAAGATCTGTATAGCCGTCAAATTATATTTGTTGGCGAAGATACTGGCAGGTGGAAAATTGATTTGCCAGAAGAGAGTAACTATAACACATTAGATCTTCCTAATAGTGTTGAACATGCCCTTGTTAACCAGTTGAAGGATTTGCATCCGGTTAGTTTGGATATATTGATGACAATTTCTATTTTTCCAAAGCCAGTTTCTTTGAGTATGATGGAAGAAATGTTAACGACTTCCGAAAATGTGGAAACTTATTTGGAGGACTTGGTGAAAAAAGGAGTATTACAGCGATTAATCGGTGATAACTCCTATCTATATGATTTCCGAAGTAAAGTATTGAAAGATATTGTCTATGATAAAATTCAACCAGATAGTAGACTTGCTTATCATCAAATGGCTGCTTCTATTTTAGAAGAACGCATCAATGTCATACAAACTAAGAATCTGGATGATTTAATTTTTCAATTTGTTCGCTCGAATAATCATGAAAAAGCGAAGATGTATTATCTTGAGAATGCAAAGAAGATGCAAGTTGCTAGAAATACAAGTGCGCAAATTGATAACTTGAAAAATGCGCTGGAACATACTGTATCACTTAGCGAAAAAACAGGATTGTATTTAGAAATAGGGGCTCTGTTATCTGATGCAGGAGATTTCACTTTAGCGCTTGAGTACTTAGAGGAGGCAGAGCGACTTGCAACGGAAGACAATCATAGTAGGCATATCCTCAGTGCGTGCGTGAATTTAGCGAATGCCTATGTACTCTTACGAAATAAAGATAAGGTGCTAAAATATATTGCTAAAGCAGAAAAAGAAATAGAACTTAATCCAGATGAAGAGGCACAACTTGAAATCAAGAGAATCTATGCTTTGCTCATCGTAGAAGAGAATCAAATCTTAGAAGCTGCCGATATGTTTTTAGAGATAATTAAAGAATGTGGGGACCGCTATAACAAAATTAGAGGGAATACATACCGCACTTTAGGCTTCATTTATGTTCATACTGGAAGAGCTGACCAAGCCCTAGAAGCTTATCATGAATCAGTACGTCTACTGGAAGAAGTTGATTATACGAGAGGTGCACTATTATCTTTAAACAATGTCGGTGCTGTATATGCAGATATTTATGAAGACTTAGATAAGGCAATGGAGTATCACTTACAAGTTAAACATTTAAGTGAGGAATACGGGATATTTACTAGTGAAGTATATGCACTAATTAATATTGGTGAATATTATCTGAATAAATATGACTTTGAAACGGCATATGATCATTTCAGTCATGCCTTAACAAAGGCAGAACGGTATAATATGCCAATGGAAAAATACATGGTTCTTAACTTCTTAACAAAAGTAAGTCTTGAAATGAATCATTATCCGGAAGCCCTTGAGTTATATCGACAGTTGAGAAAAGATATAACGGATAATCCTAATAAAGGGTTTGATATTGGAGACTACTACGACACGAGTGCAATGTTATATCGATTACTCGGAGACTATGAAAAAGCTGATGTTTATAATCAAAAAACGATTCAATTTCATAGTGAACATGAGAATATCTTGAAATACACGGCAACAGTACATGTGTTAATTAATCAGTTAAAACATGAGGACTTTGCAGAGTTTTTGACGAGACAAATTCTGGAGATTTCGGAAAAGATAACGAATAAATCTACCAATATTGAAAGTCTTTGTCAGGCAATTCATCAGCTTTGTACGAAGGGTGAGTATGTACTGGCAAAACAGTTACTGACTAAAGTACAACAGTATATTCAGGAGGATGCACCGAAGCGGTTAAAGGCTACATACCTACATGCTAAAGGTATCATTGAATTACATGTGGATCCAAACCAAACCATTGCTTTCTTAGAAGAAGCGTTAGAGTTAGCAAAAGGATCGAAGAGTAAGGAACTAATTACTCGTATTCAAGCAGATCTGGGAAATGCATATTATGCCTTAGAAAAGTATTATGAAGCAGCTAATTATTATTTAGAAAGCAGTGAAGGTATTAAAGTCCTAATTAGCCAAATTCCTAATAAATATAAGCTAGATTATTTTAATGGACGACAATTATCTACAGAGTTTTATCGATTAACCGAAATAAGAAGTTGGATTACATCACAGGATCTCATCCAGGAGTCTCTACCGGAAAACATTTCCACACTTGATGATTTACAAGCGCTATTACAAGCTAACCAGGTAGATACTTTTATTAACAATCAGGAATTTATGCAATATGTAAGTAGTCAATATATGGAAAAGATTTCTGGGGGAGATTTTCACCGCGAGGATTTCTTCTTTCAACATATCGATTCAGATGTGACTAGAAATTTAGATTCCATTGGCAAATTCTTAGCTGGTAAATTACTAGCAACGAAAGGGTATATTCTAGCAGAGGAAAAAGGACAAGAATTAACGGTTCTTTCTTCCACTGATGGAAACGTTAAAGGACCCGAAAATGCATCTATTTTTAATCGGGTACGCTCCACTATGAAGCCAGTACTATTATCAAAATGGGCTAACGAGGAAAAAGGAGATAACCATTTATTATTGGATGAATTAAAGGGTGTTATGTGTATACCAATTATTAAAAAGCTAGAATCACATGTTTCCTTTAATGATAGCAACCAAATTCTTGGGTTTATCTACCTAGAGACAGATAAGATTGTGAATAATTTTAATGAGCATGGATTAGAGAAGTGTATGGAATTGGTGAATTTCTTAGTATTACTATTAGAGAAACGTCAATTAACCATTACAGCATCAATTGATAAATTAACTGGAACTTTAACTAGAAAGTACCTTGAAGATGCGTTACAGAGTACGCTGGACTACTCAAGGAAAACGGGCAAGGATTTTAGTATTATCATGTTTGATTTGGATAAGTTTAAAGGTGTAAATGATCGTTATGGACATCAAATTGGTGACCGGATTCTAAGAGAAGTTTCACGTATTATCATGGATCATCTTGATCAAACAAATATAGTCGGACGATATGGTGGGGAGGAGTTCATCATCATTCTTCCGTCTGTACAACTTGAGGATGCTAAACTTATTGCAGAATCGCTTCGGAAGACAGTTCAGGGTCAAAGACTACTTGGAGATAAGCACGAAGTAACCTTAAGTATGGGGCTTGCTTCCTATCCAGAACAGGGACAAACAGTAAGAGAACTAGTTTTGAAGGCTGATCAAGCATTGTATGTGGCCAAAGAAAATGGGCGAAATAATTCGCAAGTATGGCATAAGGACTTTGAGAATAAAGTGAAGCCAGCCAATAAATTAACCGGAATTGTATCCGGAGACGAAATAAGAGACGCAAGAAACGTTTTGGCACTAGTAGAACTTATTCAATTAACGAATAAGAATCTATCCATAGAGGATAAGCTCTACCAATTCCTAGGTAGAATGATAGAAATTATTGAGGCGCAGTATGGGTATATCCTAATTTCAGATGGACATGAAGTAATGGAATCATACGGAAGGAAATCTCAAGAAGAAGAATGGCTTGAACAGTATACGTATAACGAGGAAATCGTCACTACCGTTATTACAGACCGTCTTGGTTTATATACGATAGACTGGGAAAACTCCGAAAGAATTAATGCTGTAAATGGTTTACCAGATTGGGATTCAATCATCACGGTACCCATTATCACAGACGGATGGGTGAAAGGTGTTATCTATCTTTCTGTTCCTGCTAGAGTAAAAGAATTTGGCGCAGATGAGCTTAATGTGCTAAATGTGTATAGTGAATTAGTGGCGAATATTATATAATGAAATTATCAACAATTTGAATTGTTAGATTACTAGAAACTTGCAAGTAAATGAATTCAATTTGTGCCAAACCACTGATAATTTCTACTAACAAGATTTTTGGCTATTCGTTTTTACGAATAGCCTGTTTTTTTATAAGATTATGTTAATATAAGGAAAAGATGTAAAAGAATGTTGCGTATTGTGAAAGTAGACCCCACTTAGGGTCCATTGACATTGCGTTCTTAACAACCCAATCATTACACGACGAAGAGGTGAAATCCGTGGAAATAATTAATAAACGTTATCGACTAATCGAACTCTTAGAACAGGATAAAATTCTATCAACGTACACTGCTGTTGACATACTTCAAGATAACCAGCTTATCAAACTAAACCTATTAAACTCGGAATACACACCAAAACCGTTAGTGGACTTTTTTGCGAAGAGATTTATATCGATTAAGAACGTAACCCATAAGCAAATTGCTAGAAACTATGAATTCGGTGTGGTCTCTTTCATTGATAATAGAGCACATTCTGATAAAATTTTTTATTTCACATCAGAATTTAATGAGGTTGTGGATGACTTTGAAGACTTTATCCAAAAACTAGAACTAGATGAAATTATCGAACGCTTTTTGGAGCTTAGTTCGCTGATTCATACTGTCCATTTAAATGGGTTTATTTACGGCGCTTTAAATCCTCGGGCAATCCAAAGTGTAACGATAGGTGATGAAGTAATTCTGGTGCTCAAAGATCTTGCTACAGCTGCGTTGGAAAAGTTTCGAGGTCATCAATTAGAAGACACTTATTTTCAATCGCCTAACGTACTCGCTGGACAAAAGGCTAGTAAGGAATCCGATATGTATTCACTTGGTGTGATGTTCCTTGCGATGATTCAACGTACATCATCTTTAGCTAATCCAAAAGTGGAATTAGAAAAGCTTAAAGATAATCTTAGAACGTATACCTACCATGAACAGCTTCTATTACAAAAAGTACTCCCAATTATAAAGAAACTACTTATGCCACTTGAAGAGTATCCATATGAACATGTACAAGCAATGTTAGATGAGCTAAGTGAGGCGGTTGATAAACGATATATTACAACGAAGATAGCAGAGTATGAAAAGCTCCAATTTCATACCGAAATTGTTGGCCGAGATATAGAAATAGAGCTTATATTACGAAACATGGAATCGATGATGGGGTATAAGCCAAGTAAGCGAATCTTCTTTATACAAGGCGATAATGGAATGGGAAAAACGCGACTATTGCAAGAGATTGAATTCTTAATTACTTTGCGGAAGGTACATGTCTTTTCAAGCTTCCAGTTAGAAAGTTCGGGTAGTAGGAATCTTTGGGTTGATATTTTACAAAAGGTCATTAGTCATTCAGACGATCATGTACTCAGGAAATATCAAGCCGAATTAGTTAAGTATCTACCAGAGCTAGAAAGAAAAGACAAAACAACATATATGGAGTTTTTACTAGATGGAAACAATAAATATCGATTATTAAATAGAATTGCTGCATTTATGAATGAAAGTCTTCAAGGGAAGACAGCGGTCTTTATTATCGATGATCTTCATCTAGCAGATACGTTTACAATGGATCTAATCAACTATTTGAGTACGAACGTGTTGCATCAAAGTAATCTGATGTTTATTTTATCTGGTGAGGTAAGAGAAGATAGTGATAATCAGGTGTATCTAGATAGTCTAGATTTGCTAAAAAAGCGGACCGATTCGAGTGTAATTCGCTTAAATCCGTTATCGATTGAACAATCGGGACAATTGATTCAGCATATCTTATCTTTATCCTACCAGCCGCTCAAACTTACCGAGAGGATATTTTCACGTTCATATGGAAATCCGTTGTTCATTCAAGAAGTATTAAAAGATTTGTATAGTAGGAAGCTTTTACAGGTTTCCCCTGAAAATGGAAAGTGGAGTATTCTTTTATCTTCTAATGATTATAATTCCCTTCAGGTACCGGAAAGTATTGAACAAGCACTGTTAAATCAGTTACAGGATTTAACATATGAAAGCCTAGATATATTAAAGACAGTAGCTGTATTTAATAAGCCTGTCTCTGCACGAGCAATTTGTCATGTTCTTCAACAAGTTGAACAGATTGTTACTTTAGAACTTCAAGATTTATTACGGAAAGGTATTCTGCAGGAACTCGTTTCCGATAATGGCTACTTATTTGATTTTGATAATAAAGTATTGAAGCGAATAGTCTATGATGCAATTGATACAGAAGTAAAGAAAGAGATGCATGCTAATATAGGTCTATATCTGGAAGAAAAACAAGAAAGTAAAATAGAAGAGCTAATATTTCATTATGAGGGTGCAGGGAACAAAGATAAAAGTATCCAATCATATCTGAAAATTGCCCACCAATTACATAAACAGCATGAAATAAAGGCTGAGATTCAATATCTAGAAAAGGCCGCTGTGATAATTGAGGATACAATAGAAAAAACTAATTTGTACATGAAGATTGGCGATCTATGCCTGGAAGTTAATCTGCCAGAAAAAGCTTTAGAATATTTAAATAGAGCGTTAGACCTTGCAACAGGAGAAAATCATCAGGAAAATAAATTAGCCATTTATCTAGCACTGGCAAACCTTCATGCAACGCTATATCAGGCTGAACAGGTCAAGGTGTATTTACAAAAGGTAGAAGAGCATTTTCCGGTCATTCATGATAAAGGAGCAAGGCTTGAGTTTAATCGACTTCAAGCATTTTTGTTAGGGCTTGAGAATCATATTGATGATGCAGAGAAAATTCTACATCGAATCATTGAGGAAAGTGGAGAAGAGTTTCCTCGTATTACAGGTAATGCTTATTTATTGCTCGGTTTTACTAGTGTGCAACATAATCGTGTCGAGGAAGCAATCGATTACTATCAAGTGGCCATGAATCTGCTAAGTGAAGCTGGGTATTTGAAAGGATATTTGGGGGCAGTTAATAATATTGGTGTTATTTATCAGGCATTTATGGATGAATTAGATACTGCAATGGAATATTTCATCAAGGTCAGAGACCTAAGTGAGGAATACGGTATTTTTGAAACAGAGATTCGTGCATTATCCAGTATCGGTAATATCTATGCCAATGCTCATAATTTTCAAGAGGCTTATAAACATTTTAAACATGCATTGCAGAAGGCTGAAATTGGTGGATCTAAGTGGGTCATGTATCATCTATACAATTTGATGTGTCTAGCTTGTGCAGAAATGGGTAATTATCAACAGGCCATCAGATATTATGATCTGGTTATTGACCTTTATGAGAAGGGCGATCTTAGCGACTTACAGACTTTTGACTTTCATAATACCAGCATGAACTTTTACCAATTGATAGGAAACTATGATCTGGCAAAAGAATTTAGTGATAAGGTTGTTGCATATAATCAGGGGAGAGAGAATATCTATTCCTATTCTGCGAAAATATACAAGAATATCAATATACTTAGAGAGGCTAAGGATGAACAAATTGATCTGTTAATCTCAGAAATACTAGAATTAGTCGAGAAAATTCCGAGGGAACAGTTTAATGTTAAGGCACTGACTATGGCTGCAACGGTGCTTAGTAGGCAAGGTAAACATGCCTATGCAAAGTCCCTAATAGATAAACTAGAAGACTATCTTTCTAACCAAACACCGGATACGTTATGGGCAGGATATTACTACCTTTTAGGATTGAAAGATAATTCATCTGAATCCATTTTCTATTTAAATCGCGGTTTGGAGTTTGCAAAAAAAGCGGGACATCGTGAAATGGTTGCAAAGATATTGCTATTACTAGGGGACTATGCCTTTGAAGAGAAAAAATTATACTATGCTGCACATTATTATTTAGAAGGTACAGAAGTTACCAAAAGTATTGTGAAAGATCTCCCTGAAAAGTATCAACTTTTATTTGTCAATAACCATCATTTTGCAAGAGGTTTCATTAGATTAGAGCGGATATATGAATGGATAATGGGAGAACAGATTTCGTTTGCATCTAGAGAAGTAATGGGGAGCGCCGTTTTATCAAAGGAAAAACTAGAACAAATTTTAGAACATGACTATTTGAGTGTATTTATTGAACATCAAGATTTTATCCAGTATATAAGCCATCATCACCTGAATAAACTATCTAAAGATATTCAAAGTTCTAACGATATACTCCAACATGTCACAGCAAATACGATGAAGAATATCAATATGGTGCTAAAGTTCTTTGCTGGTGTAACCATTGCATCGAGAGGACTTATTATTATAGAAAATCAGCATGAGGAATTAACTGTTGTCAGTTCGACAGACGATCAAGATGAACTACCTACCAGTCGGTATATGCTCAATCGAGCTCGAGATACGAAGGAAGCTTTCTTAGTGGATGATAGAAATAATCTTGACGTAAATTTATTATCAAAGGATTTACGTGGTGCGTTATATATTCCCATCTTACAAAAACAAGGAATGGCTAGTAAGCAAGATAGCATTCTTGGGTATGTTTACTTAGAGACTGATATGTATGTAAATAATTTTAATGAATCTGGACTGGAAAAATGTAATGAGCTCATGGGATTCTTAGCTGCTATGCTAGAAAAACATCAGTTAAGATTGTCTGCAACAATTGATAAGTTAACTGGAGCGCTAACAAGAAAGTATTTAGATGATGCTCTCGAATCTAATGTTAAGTTCGCTAAAGAGTCTGGGGATTCTATTAGTATTATTATGTTTGACTTAGACCGATTCAAGCAAGTTAATGACCGTTACGGACACCAGGTAGGGGATACAGTATTACGTAAGGTTTCCAAGCTTGTTATCGATACATTGGAAGAAAATCATATTCTCGGGCGATATGGTGGGGAAGAATTTATTATTATTTTACCTGAGGTGGAGCAAGAGGCAGCATTGGAGCTTGGGAATGTCATACGAAAGAAGGTAACATCCCAAAAATTGTTGGGAGATAAGTTTGAGATAACCTTAAGTCTGGGGATTGCAACCTATCCTGAACACGGTCAACAAGTTAGAGAATTAATTGACAAAGCAGATCAAGCATTATATATCGCAAAAGAAACAGGTAGAGATAATGCTAAAGTGTGGCAGAAGGAATTTATCACGAAATCTAAGCCACAAAATAAGCTCTCCGGTATTCTGTCCGGCGATGATATTAGAGATTCAAGGAATGTACTAGCCATGGTAGAGCTTATTCAATTAAATAATAGTCAAGTGACACTAGAAGAGAAACTCTTCCAATTTTTAGGAAGGGTTATCGAGATAAGTGAAGCACAATATGGCTATATCATACTTTACCATGCAAATGGTCAAAAGTATTATGGAAGAAAAGCCCAACAAGAGAATTGGTTACAGGACTTCGAAGTGGATGAGGAAATACTCAATTCGGTGTTAATTGAAGAACGTGGTCTTTATACAATTAATTGGGATGCCCCCGATAAGATTAATGGGTTACCAGATTGGGATTCTATTTTAACTGTTCCGATTATGGTGGAAGGTAATGTCCGAGGGGCTATTTATCTTTCAACTCCGACGAGGGTTAAGGAGTTTGGTGCAGAGGATTTGAATATGTTGAATGTGTATAGTAATCTATTGTCTGGAATGATATAGATAATCTGTACGGGAGTCTTGTGCTCCTGTGCAGATTTTTTATTGACTCGCTTATATTTAATTGTTGTTATTAACGTAATTGATAGAAACTGCGGGGTAAGTAAGTATTATGGATCGCGCAACTTACCCGCTTCGGAAATACACTCCGCTTTCCGCGGGCGGCTGGTGAGCCTCCTCGCGCATACGCACTGCGGGGTCTCACCGATGCCTATCCTCCCGCAGGAGTCTCCGTGTATTTCCTTCGCTAGTAAAGAGTGAAAGAATAATTTAAACACCACTTATCTCAAAAACATAGTATTATTCCTTATAATAATTAGAAATAAAAACTAGCGCAGGCAGAATACGGAGAGTCCTCGAAAATAAAGAACAATTTTCTTCGTGCGATGATTACGCTGCCGTAGCCTTCCTTGGGACTGCGATTACTCGCCCCACCGAAAACCATTGTCCTGCGGGAATAGCACGTGTCCGAAGACCCCGCAGAGGCGATCTATCCTCGAGGAGGCTGAGGCCGGGCCCGCGGAAAGCGGAGTATTCTGCCGGAGCGGTGTCGTACAGCTATACCCAATAACTAAATCTGTTGTAATTAAACTAGTTACCGCACAGTTTCTATCAACATTGCGTTTTTATTGCTTTACTTTTAATAGGGTGGACTAACAAAAAAAACAGCCACTAATTACAAGTAGCTGCTTTAGATATCTGCTATATATTTTACTTTATAACACCTGCTCTATCGTATATCCTTCTTCTTCGAGTATAGATCTTATATGTGGTTCAAGTAATAGATGGAGACTGCCGACGATAACAAAGTATGTATCTCCGCTGTCTTCTTCTAGAAAGTTGGCTATTTGTTCGGCCATATTATAATTTCGATTGTCATTTAGTGCTTGCATGTATGCTTGTTCTTCTGGAGATGGTTCTACATCTTCAACCATTAAATATTCAAGAAGTTTATCAGGATCTCCCTCCATATATAGGCTAAACATATCGTTCATTTGACTTTCAAATTCTTCGAGCTCTACCAATGACTCTTCTAGCATATCGGTTTGAAATTCAGGAGATGTATCAGCAAATATAGAAAGCTGTTCTTCCACTGTTTCTAAACCAATCACTTGTTTTTGATCTTGTTCTGCTCGATCTAAGAAGTAGGAGTCTACACCTTCTATGAAGCCGAGTTCTTCCGTCATTAAATTTTGTATTAACGTTGAGTGGAACCATGGTTTATAGTTTGCAAACATGCTAATTGAATATCCTAGGTCAGAATAAGTATTCACTAATTTAGCATAGAGTTCTGGAGAAAGATGATCCATTATAGTACTGCCGTCTGAATAGGTGGCTAACTCCATGGTCATGGCTTGAATTTCTAACATATTGATATTGTTCATGTCTATTTCCGGAACAATGATATCTGCTTTCGCATATGCTTCCTCAATTTTTCGATTTAATGGAAAGAAATCATCGTTTGCAAGGTGGATGGTACCTTGTAAATAAACGGTGGTATTGCCGTTTTCTACTTTCCAAAGAAACCCGCCAGGACCATCAGCAGTTCCTCGTACTTCAACCTCTACTTTTGTCAGAACGACTATGTCTCTATCTTCTAGTTTGGTGATAATGTCCGTTTCATAAGGATTTCCGCCGATACTTACTTCTTCTAAACGTTCCATTCCCTCTAATGGGGAAAAGTCTGAGATTTTATTGTTTTGTAGATTAAGAGTTTTAATATGATCTAGATTTTCCATTCCACTGATGGATTTAATTCGTTGTCCAGATAAATCTAACTCGGTAATGTTGTTTAAATCCTCTGGTACAATATCTCCTTCAGGAAGACGGAGCTCTTCGCGAATTATTTGTTCGAGTTGGTAATCTTCGAAATACACCACTTCTGCATTATTACCTAGCTGGCAAGAAGCAAGAAACAAAAGAGTCACTAGCAGTAAACCTATACGCAAGACACGATTCAAAAAAACTCCCCCAATGTTGTTCATATTAACAGTATTTTCCACCACTATAGCAACTCAAACCAAAAATGGCAAGGGTGCCTGTCACTACTAGGAGTATGCAGATTCATGTAGAATGTGGACAGTTTAAACGTTATTTTTCTTTCTTGCTAGGTTGCTAGTTTTGGCGTATGATATTCTTTTGTATGTAAGTTTCATTACAGGAGATGGAAATTTTGAGAAGTTTATTCCAAAAAAAGTGGTCTGTAGTTATTATTGCCGTTTTTTGTTCCATATTATGGGGTAGTGCTTTCCCAGTATTAAAGGTAAGCTATGAAGAACTTAAAATGGCACCAAATGATGTCATGGCGAAAATTGTTTTTGCAGGTGCTCGTTTCTTTGTTGCTGGGCTAATTGTACTCCTTGTTATAATAGTGAAAAACTGGAAACGGATTTTGGTTACAAAAAGACAGTTTTTCATACTTATTCTTTTAGGTATTATTCAAACGTCCTTACAATACTTTTTCTTTTATAATGGACTGGCTAATGTATCTGGGATGCAAGGTGCTATCCTCAGTTCAGCGGGTACATTTTTCACGGTCATCCTTGCACATTATTTTTACCGAAGTGACCGTATGAGTTGGAGGAAAACAATAGGTCTTCTTGCTGGGTTTATGGGAATTATTATTGCTAATTGGGGGCAAGAGTTAAAGCTTTCTTTTCAGTTGGACGGGGAAGGGTATATGATACTTTCTGGTTTAACTGCAGCGATAGCAACCATTATGGCGAAGGAGCTAGCAACCGGGATTCATCCTGTTGCGATTACTGGTTGGCAGTTAACTCTAGGTGGCGGCATAATGCTAGTGATTGGATTACCATTCTTGGATGAAGGTGCGATCACATTTACACCGTTTGGCTGGGGATTGTTTATCTATTCAGCATTACTCTCATCTACTGCCTTTACCCTTTGGTACTCTTTATTAAAGTTTAATAATGCTGGAGAACTAAGTATGTACAAGTTTCTTGTTCCAGTCTCAGGAGCTGTGATGTCTGCGATGTTTATTCCAGGAGAGAGTTTGAATTTATTTATATACTTTGCCATCGCTTTGGTTGCAGTTGGGATTATTGTGGTAAATTATCATGGGAAAAGACAACGTGGTGTTTGAGTAGTAGAGATGTCCTTCACTAAGTGGAGGGCATTTTTTTAAAAATATTATCAAAATGAATCATTTGAACTAAGTTATTTCCATAAAATGGTATTTATATAGACTTCTATTCCTTACAACAAGTGTCCTATTTGGTAACGAAAAGTTACTACTGTTGTCTACAAGCGAGACTTTATACCTAATTATATTGGATTAGAAAATGACATGTAATTGACAGTTCGGAGATTTGCTTTAAAATTGCTAGGAGTACATAAATAAAGGGGAAAAAACAAGATGAAAAAATTATTACTTTTACTAGTTGGATTAACATTAATGGTTGTTCTTGCAGCGTGTAGCTCACCAGAGGAGGATGAGGTGTTAGACTACCATAATGCAATGGTGGATGAAATTAATCCTAAATTAGAACAGGTTGATGGGCTTTATACAAAAATTGAAACAGTAGCAACTGACGAGGAAGCACTAGAAGTTTATGATAATGAATTACTTCCTTTACTTACCGAAATAAAGGAGTATTATGAGTCACAATCACTGGAACATGATGTTGCGAAAGACTACCATTCTCTACATATAGAGTTGGCAAATGCAATGTACGATGCAGTTGAAAAAGAGAGAGAATTTGTTGAAGCTTTTCTTGATACGACTAAGTCTGAAGAGGATCTATTAGCACTAGAAACAGAGTTAGTGGAACTAAATACGATTGCAGCGGAAAAGGATAAAGCTGTTACAGATCACTGGGAATCATTAAGAGAAGAATATGATTTTATTGAGGAAGAAGAATAGAGTCATATAATGGATTACGAGATTATCCCTCTCTATGAGATTATATTCATAATAACGAGACTGCTAGAGGCTTAGGTAATAGCTTCTAGCAGTCCTTTTTGTAGTGAAAAGTATAATCAGTATAAGATAACCTAACTCAATTGTAAAAGGATGAGTGAATGTGAGTTCCTTATAAAATTTGTCGAAGTAACCATGTTGCTATTTAACTGGTAATATAGGAAAATAGAGGTAAGGGATAAGGGTTAGTCATCCCAAGAATACTATCATGGAGGGGAATATATGCTAGTAAAAAATGATTATGTGAACAAAAAAGAAGTTGTCCATGTAAGGGAAAATGATAGCTTAGAATCCGTGATGAATACGATTGAAGAATCAGGTTATCGCTGTATTCCAGTTCTGGATGAGACTGGGGAAAAGTATGTCGGCAATATTTACAAGGTCGACTTACTGGAGTATGAAATTGATCATTCAATGGTCGGTACTTTATCAGAGTTAATCACTGACCGGGAAGGTTACATAAAAGAAGATGCCCCGTTCTTCAAAGTTTTCTCATCCATAAAGCAATTGCCTTATTTGGCCGTAGTAAATGACTCCATGGAATTTTTAGGGATACTAACGAACGGAAACGTTATACAAGTGTTAGAGAATGCATGGGGAGTTCATAATGGAAGCTATTCCTTCACCATTGGAACGATTGAATATGCAGGAGCATTACAAAAGATGTTGAAGGTTGTGAACAAACATTGTAATGTGCAAAGTGTTATTTCACTAAATAATAATTCCAATTACGTTAGAAGGGTATGTATCGTCTTACCTGAGGATGTAAATGAAGCACTTGCGGAGAAAATAAAAGCTGATTTGGATAAGAACAACTTTACCGTGACAGATGTAGAGAAATTGAATTAGTTGGAAAGAGCTACTGAACAGATTGGTGTTCAGTAGCTCTTTTTAATTTTCTATTCGACAAAATTCGGGAAGTGACAGGCACCTCAAAACCCGTGGAGGTGTTTAATTTTGGTCTTGGATTGCTTTTCGGGCTAGGCGGTCGGCGTTTCCGTTTTCTTTTTCGGGTATCCATTTGATGAAGAAGTATGGGAACTTGGTTACTTTTTCTCGTATGATTTCAAGTAATGGGAGGAAGGTTTTATTTTTAGTAAAGTCATTGTCCACGACACTCACCACTGTTTGAGAATCAGAGCGAAAGGATAGGATTTCATTAGGGAATTTCTCTTCACAGATCTCAAGTGCTTTAATGACGGCATGAAACTCGGCTTCATGATTCGTCATTTCATTTAGTGGGAAGCTAAATTCGAATCGCTCACCATGTGCTTTTATATATATACCAATTCCACTTATGCCTGGATTACCTTTAGATGCTCCATCTGTGTATACCTCGATCACATTAACGACTCTCCTTATAAACAAAAAATATTAGTTAAATAGTACCATAAAAACACATATTGTCCACGTGATTCATTGACTGTATTAAGAATGTTTTATATATTAGTGAAAATGAAGAAAATTGCAAGCGGAACAGAATCGGGAAGTCATGTAAAGGGGATAGAAGTATGAGAAAGATATTCACAAATGGTGCCTTTTATACATTTGATCCAATAAAGCCAAAGGTTGAAGCGGTCGTAGTTGAAAATGGCAGATTTATTGATAGTGGTTCTAAAGATGAAATCATGACGTATTGGAATGGACTGAATACAGAGGTAGTTAATCTGGATGGAAAGACAGTTACCCCTGGTTTAGTGGATAGTCACCTCCATATGTCTGCGATTGCCATAAATTTATTACATGTCGATGTAACAGGATTTACTTCAAAAGAAGAGATGCTACAAAAAATTAAATCGAAAGCAACAACATTATCCCCTGGTGAATGGTTACTAGGTAGAGGTTGGGATGAGAATCTATTTACGGATGGTGGGATTCCAACTATTTCCGAGTTAGATCATGTGGCTCCTCATAATCCATTATTTATCCCTAGGGTCTGTGGGCATGCTGCACTTGTTAATGGTAAAGCTCTAGAGGTAAGTGGTTATCATCCAGAAATGAGTATCCCTCAAGGTGGAGCAATTGTTGTAGATGATAGAACGAAACAGCCAACCGGACTCATACTAGAATCAGCATCAGAGATTTTTAAACAGTATATTCCAGAATACTCTCTGGGAGAATTAAAAGGGGCATTGCGTGAGACGATTCAGTTGGCGATACAAAAAGGATTAACCAGTGTTCATACCAATGATCCTAGTTTCTTAGGTGGCTTGCATCATACGTATCAATTATTTGATGAGTTATTAAATCAAGAGCAACTAGGACTCCGGTCAAATTTATTAATTGACCATGAGTATTTAGATGATTTAAAAGAAGCGGGCATGTATACAGGTTTTGGCAATGATACTTTACAAATAGGTGCAGTGAAGCTTTTTGCAGATGGTGCGTTTGGGAGAAGGACCGCTTTACTATCGGAACCATATCATGATGCGCCTAATCAATATGGAGAGGCAATGTATTCGAGTGAGGAATTATATGACATCATTCGAAAAGCGCGTGACTTATCCATGCCTATTGCGGTTCATACGATTGGAGATAAGGCATTAGAAATGGTCTTGAATGAATTAGATAAATTTCCAACCGTAGCTTATCGTGACCGATTGATTCATGTTCAAGCATTACGAAAAGATTTAATTTCAAGATTAGCTATTCCTAGTAGAATTGCAGATATTCAACCTAGATTCGTGGTTGGTGATTTTCCTTGGGTAGAAGATCGACTAGGTCCTAACAGACTCCCGCTTTCATATGCATGGAAAACATTAATCGACTCCAATGTCATTTGTGCAGGTGGCTCTGATTCACCAGTTGAGCCGATGGATCCACTACTTGGTATCCATGCAGCAGTAACTCGTAAGGCACCTGGAGATACCCATAAAGGATGGAATGTATCTGAAAAACTAACCATGAATGAGGCATTTCAATTATTTACGGAAATGGGAGCATATCCAACCAATGAAGAGACTGTAAAAGGAACTATTGCACGTGGAAAACTAGCGGATATGACCGTGTATTCCAAGAATCCATTTGATATAAAGGACCCAGATGAACTGTTACAGACGGATATAGATATGACGATCATTGGAGGGGATATTAAGTACATTAAATCCACCTGACCATGATAAATATAAAGGATAGAAAACAGAGGGGAACTCCGAAAGCCGGTGAATCCCCTCTTTTTTTAGGATAAATTCTGAAAGAGGTTGTTTTTCCAGTTAGATTAATCTACTAAATAGTATGTTAGAAACTGTGCGGTAACTAGTATAATTACAACATTAGCTATGGGTATAGCTGTATGATACCGCTCCGGCAGAATACTCCGCTTTTACTGTCAGCACAGGGGCGACATCTGCTCGAAAAGACCGTCTCAGTGTCTACCTTGCCGCGGGCACGGCCTCAGCCTCCTCGAGGAAAGATCGCCTCTGCGGGGTCTTCGGACACGTGCTATTCCCGCAGGACAATGGTTTTCGGTGGGGCGAGTAATCGCAGTCCCAAGGAAGGCTTCGGCAGCATAATCATCGCACGAAGAAAATTGTTCTTTATTTTCGAGGAGTCTACGTATTCTGCCTGCGCTAGTTTGGACTTTCTAAATTATGGTTAGTTTTAGATTTAAACAATAAGGTTAAAGGTTCGATGAGTTTCCAATAAATTAATCCAAATTAGCGTAGGAAATACACGGAGACTCCTGCGGGAGGATAGGCATAGGTGAGACCCCGCAAGAGCTTTAGCTCTGAGGAGGCTCACCAGCCGCCCGCGGAAAGCGGAGTGTATTTCCGAAGCGGGTATGTTGCGCTATCCAAGTAATTAGTTACCGCACAGTCTCTAGCAAATAGCAACAAACCATACAAAAATATCCTTTTACTAAAATGAGCAAGATGAATCATCTTTAAAAATAAGTAGCGTACTAGAACTCCCTGCATAGATGAAAGTAGTAGAAAGCTTTTTCATAAAATTAATTGAATCTTGTTTATTTTTTGCATATGGTTTATGGTAAGTATAAATACCTGGTTCTAATGGTGGAGGACTTGCGATGAAAATAATAATGAAACATGTAATAAAGAATATCTTTGAAAAAAAGCTTAGATCAGCAATTGTTCTCTTAACGATTCTTTTGTCAACACTTGTCTTGTTTATAGGACTTAGTTTAAATCCAATTATCAATGAGACGTATTCGAGTATGTTACAAGGCTCATACGGCAATGCGAATTTGGTTGTTAATAAGAATGCAGATGATGGGAGTCCATTCTATGAAACTAGTGAACTCGATTTAGGAGAGTTAACCCCCTTGAATCAACTAGATCTAATCCAAGCAAGTGGAAAAACCAAACTTCATGAAGATGAAAAAACGGTGTCTATATATGGACTGGATACCGAAATGGCAACAGAAATGGACTTAATTGATGTTATAACAGGGGAAGTTAAATTAGACCATGATACTGTCATCATTAGTCAAAGAGCTGCTTTGGATTATAGTCTGGAGATTGGGGATAGACTAGAAGTAACTCGTGGTAATGATACTTATGAATTTGTAGTTGGTGGGGTAAGTAAACCAGATGGCTTGTTTCATTCGGAAAAGGGGAATTTGCTCCTAATCACGGATTCACAGAAAGTAAACGATATGTATGGAATATCAAGTATGGTAGCTAGCACGCTATTACAGGTTCCTGCTGAGGAGCTAGATTCTGTAATTACTAGCTTAAGAGAAGGAAATAAGCATTTTGCCGTACAAAAGATTAATGATGCAGAAACAATCTTACGAGATGAGCAAACGTTTCAAATGGTCATGATGTTATCTATCATTATTATTGTGCTAATTAGTGCGTATGTTATATCTTCCCTAACCAAATTAATTATTACGGAACGGTTGCCGGTGATGGGGACTTTTCGGAGTGTTGGTGCTCATAAGGGGATGATGAATCGCGTTCTTTTCCTAGAATTCTTTGTATATGGTGTTATCGGATCTGTTTTTGGAATGGTTTTGGCTGTTATTTTGCTTCCATATGCTGCAGATGTGTTTAACGAATATAAGGAATATGGAGTAGAAACCATTGTTACATATGATGTAGTCTACTTATTGACTGCACTTCTATTCGGGATGTTATTCCCAGCTTTCATCAGCTTCTTTCGGATTTTGAAAGCTAACCGTAAACCGTTGAAGGAAGTGCTTTTCGACACGTCATTTACACCAGAAAAGCGTTCGAAATGGACCGTGATACTGGGTATTCTGTTCTTAGCTTTGTCCTTTTTATTATACTTTCTAAACAAATATGACGGCATCTTACTTGCGATTCTATCCTTATTACTCTTATTTATTTCCGTTGTGATGCTCATGCCTACTTTATTAAATGGAATTTCTAACATTATGCAAATGATCATGCGCTCTAGCTCATCTGGAGAGTTAAAACTAGGGATAAAAAACATCGCCGGTAATAAGATCGTTGCAAATAATGTAAGCATGATTATGGTCGTGTTTTTACTATTATTAATGGTTGGTATATCTAGTGCTGGTATTGACCGGTACGTAACGAATACACTGAAAAAAGACTTTGATATAACCTTATCCTTACCAAGTAATAATCAAGCAATTGCAAATGAAATAAAGGAAATGGACGGGGTTTCAGCAAGTTACGAGCAATTTATTAGTCTGGGAACTTCTACTTTGAATAATGTTGAAGCTTCGTTTGTTATTCAGGGTGTTCATGATTTTATGGAGATGGATGATTTTTTTGAGGGAATTACATATGTAGATATAGACAAAGACAAATTAACAAGTCATAAAAACGCCATTATTTTAGATGAATATATGACGAAGAAGTATAACCTTTCTATAGGAGATTCTATTGAAATTCAACCAGTTGATTTGAATAATGAACCAATTGAACATTCAAAACCAATGGAAATGATAGTGTCCGGAACAATGGATAGTTCTGGGTTTTCATCTAGCCGCAACTCTGCTTTTATTCCACAGCCATTCTTTGAAGCATATTTTGCTGGTATTTTTCATGAACTTATACTTAGAGTAGAAAATGGGTACACGGCAGATGAAGTAAAGGAGAGTATAACCGATACTTACATCAATCATGATCTCGAGGTGGTTACCTTTGACGAAATGCTTGGTTCACAAAAAGCCACGATTGATACATTAATTGATGGAATTACCATGATTATTGGGTTAGGAATGGTCGTAGGTATTTTAGGAATCTCCAATAATTTAATGGTTTCTTTTAATCAACGCAAAAAGGAATACGCTATTCTCTACTCGGTATGTATGAGCAAGGGGCAAATTGTAAGAATGCTATTATCCGAAATGCTTACCACTTTCCTTGCAGTAGTCATTATTGGTCTTTTTGGGGGCATCGCGTTAAATATCCTACTAACAAAGCTACTATATGCAATCGGAATGCAAACAGAATTCGATTTCACCTTTGGGCTGTTTGGGTTATTATGCCTGGTGGTTATCATCTTATTAAGCTTATCGAGCTTATCACTAGTTCGTAAAGTATTCAAATTAAATATGATCAAGGAATTACGATATGAATAGGGAATTAGGGAGGCATGAAGAAATGGCGAGTATGATACGGACAGAGAAGCTTTGTAAGAGTTTTAAGGTAGGGAGTAATGACATTGCCGTTATAAATGATGTTGACATTACAATTGATTCAGGTGATTTCGTTTCCATTATGGGGCCATCAGGCTCAGGAAAAAGTACGTTACTATATTTACTAGGCGGTATTGATGAGCCAACTTCAGGAAGGGTATTTTTTCAGGAAAAAGATATTAACCAAATGAAGGATAAGGAAAAAAGTAGGTTACGAAGGACCTCCATGGGATTTGTTTTTCAATTTTATAATTTGGTGCAAAATCTAACAGTGGAAGAAAATATTTTACTTCCTGTAACGATGGATAGGAAAAAGCCGGCAGATTACCATGAACAACTGAATGAGATTCTAGAAATCGTTGGATTGTCTGAACGAAGAAACTATACCCCAAGAGAGTTATCGGGTGGTCAACAACAACGAGTAGCGATAGCTAGAGCACTAATCCTCAATCCTGCATTAATATTAGCGGATGAACCAATTGGTAATTTAGATAGTAAGACAGGAACTGAAATTATGGAGCTTTTCTATCGAATCAATAAGGAAAAGGGTATTACCATCGTTCAAGTGACACATTCTGAAGAAGCGGCTGAGTATGGGAATCGATTAATTCGAATGAAGGACGGAATGGTGCAGGAGCCCGTTTTCATTAGCAAATAGTTTGTTTTGAGGAAGTGGGAGTTTTATTAAACCACTTCCTTTTTATTACGAATCAATGAGTTGACTCTGTCCTATTTTTCCCATAAGCTTTGAACATAGAAAAATGGTTGAAGCAATGAATTATTGGGTATAGAAAAAACAACTATATTGCATATGCTAGTAGTAGAAAGGGGTATTGGGGACACCATGGGAACATCATATGTTAAGCTTAGGCCATTATTAACGGATATTTTTAATCACTTACATGCCAATCCAGAGATTAGCTGGAAGGAATATAAAACAACGGAATATATAAAGGGTTTACTCGAAGAAAAGGAATGTACGATTCAAACGTTTGAGGATGCTCCGGGGCTAGTCGTAGAAATTGGGAGTGGAAAACCAGTAGTTGCATTGCGTGCAGATATTGACGCGTTATGGCAAGAAGTGAATGGTGAGTTTACAGCCAATCACTCATGTGGTCATGATGCCCACATGACGATTGTATTAGGTGTATTATTTACCTTGCTTGAGGATGGAATTCCAGAAAAAGGTACATTTCGATTTATTTTTCAACCAGGTGAAGAAAAAGGTGATGGAGCACTGACGCTGGTCGATAAAGGTGTTGTAGATCAGGTCGACTATCTATATGGTCTTCATTTACGTCCGATTCAGGAATTACGCCATGGCCAATTCTCACCTGCCATACGACATGGTGCTTCATGGTCTGTTGAAGGTGTTATAACTGGTGAAGATGCACATGGAGCAAGACCACATCTAAACGCCAATGCCATTCAGATTGGTAGTGAATTCTTTCAGCATTTAAATAATATTTATTTAGATCCGATGATTCCGCATTCCGTGAAAATGACAAGCTTCCATGCTGGTGGTGAGAGTACTAATATCATTCCAGGTAATGCTACCTTTTCTGTAGATATGCGTGCACAGACAAATGAAGCAATGGAAGAGTTAATGGGAAAAGTGGACCGCATAGCTAAGATGCTTTCTGACTATCATCAAGTAGATATTGAACTTACGATTAGTTCTAGTGTGGCTGCTGCAGTTATCAACGAGGAAGCAAGTAAGATTATGGAAGAGGCTATCGTGGATACGGTTGGGTCAGAGCATTTAGTGCCAATGATTACCACGACTGGTGGGGATGATTTTCACTTTTATACCATTAAAAGACCTAGCTTAAAAGCGACGATGCTTGCTGTGGGCTGTGATTTGGAGCCGGGATTGCATCATCCGAATATGGTTTTTAATCATGAAGCAATTGAGCCAAGTGTTGAAATTATTGTGAAGGCATTATTGAAAACAGTAGAGAAATATCAGGATTAGAGGGATTAAATGGAAATTGAAATTCGAGAACTTACAACTTTAGATGAACTAGAGGAAATGCAACGTGTGGAGAATGCGATTTGGGGAGATATGCCGACACCAATTCATCAAACGTACACCGCCTATCACAATGGTGGTGTTATGATTGGTGCTTTTCTTGATGGGAAGATGATCGGATTCCAATATAGTTTCCCTGGTTTTGATGGAAAAGAACCTTATTTAGTGTCACATACCCTAGGCGTGTTACCAGAATACCGAAAATCAGGTCTTGGTGGTAAGATAAAGATAAAGCAAGCCGAAGTGGCAGCGGAAAAAGGGTATAACATGATGGTATGGACTTTTGACCCGCTTGAAAGTGTGAATGCTTATTTAAACTTACATAAACTAGGCGGAGTTGCCGCTACTTATAAGGAGAACCACTATGGTGAACTGGAAGATGGGTTAAATAATGGACTTGCAACAGACCGTTTTCAAGTAGAGTGGTATTTTCTTAATGAAAAGAAACAACAAGAAAGTGTATTTAAATCTTCGAGATTGTTACTGGAAAAAGGTGAGAATGATGTGCCTAAGCGGACAAGCATTGCACTTCAACAGGATGGAAAACCTTGGTTTGTTGCTATTCCAGACAATTTTCAGGAGATAAAACAACGTGATATTAATTTGGCAATCGAATGGCGACTGGCAACAAGGAAAGTGTTCCAAATGTTGCTTAGAAATCACTATTTTGGTAAAGATGTCATTCGAGGTAATGGTGTAAGCTATTACTGTTTTTATAAATCATGAGGAAGAAGGGTTTAGGTTGGCAATTCCTTTTAAGAAAATAATTTTACACCGATTAAATATGCGAATGATTTTCCCTTTTACAACAAGCTTTGGAACGATGCAGGACAAGGAGTTCTTTATTGTAGAGGCAGTAGATACAGAGGGGAATCGTGGGTTTGGGGAGAGTGTATCTTTTCCAATTCCCTGGTATACAGAAGAAACTGTTAAGTCTAATAAAGATATAATGGAAGATTTCTTAATCCCTATATTACGTGAAAATCCAATCAACCATCCAGATGAAGTTTTTCCGCTTTTTGGCAGATTACGGGGAAACAATATGGCTAAGGCAGCTATTGAGGGCGCGGTTTGGGATCTATACGCAAAACGTCAGGGAGTTTCACTCGCCAAAGCACTTGGCGGAGAAAAGACTCAGATTGATGTTGGGATTAGTATTGGTATTCAACCGACCATAACGGAACTATTGGAGAAAATTGAGGGATTCTTGGACCAAGGTTATAAGCGAATAAAATTAAAAATTAAACCTGGTCATGATGTCGAGATGCTCCGCCAAGTACGAGCGGCATTCCCGGATACGAAAATTATGGCAGATGCCAACTCTGCTTATACCTTACGAGACATTGATTTGTTGAAGCAGTTAGATGATTTAGATTTAATGATGATTGAACAACCATTACAGCATCATGATATTATTGACCATGCGAAGCTCCAAAAAGAAATCCAAACACCAATTTGCTTAGATGAAAGTATTCATTCTCTTTATGATGCTCAAAAAGCAATTGAGCTTGGTAGTTGTAAAATCATCAATATTAAAGTTGGTCGAGTTGGAGGATTGTCTGAATCCGTAAAGATCCATGATTATTGTGAAGCCCATGGGATACCAGTATGGTGTGGTGGTATGCTAGAAGCTGGCGTAGGACGAGCTCATAATGTGGCGATTACAACACTTTCTAATTTCGTTATGCCTGGTGATACAGCTGGTTCCTCTCGCTACTGGGAAAAGGATATTATAAAACCAGAGGTGGTTGTAAAGAATGGCAGTATCCAAGTTCCGACAGGCCCAGGAATCGGTTACGAAATTGATGAAGAAGCATTAGAAGAATTTCGTTTTGAGAAAGTTGAATATGATATGTAACATTATGATTCTATCTAACATAAATCGAATTAAAAAAAGTGCACCAGAATCATTAGATTCTGGTGCCAGTTATATTAAGGGAGGGTCTAACTAACAAACTAACCTATTCAACAGATGCTTCATCAAAATAATTCAATAATCCTTCCGTAATAGCTATTGCGACAGACTCTTGGTATGAATCTGATTGCATCTTTTCAAGATCACCTGGATTGGTCATAAATCCTAACTCTAGTAGAACGGCAGGATTTTGGTTATGTGCTAGCACATAGTATCCTTCTTTCTTGATTCCTCGATCATGCATATCCAGGTTGTCAGTTAACGCTGTATGAATTGCTTTGGCAAGATTACCGCTTGTTGTGGCGTTGGAGTAGTACGTATTGATACCATTTACGGACGAATCACTAAAATAGTCATAATGAAGACTAATAAATACATCTGTTTTGTGGGTATTACTTTGCTTTACCCGATTTTGTAACGAGATAAACGTGTCATCTTTTCTTGTGAAATTTACAGTAGCCCCTTCTTCTTTTAGATACTCCGCAACCTTTTTAGCAGTTGAAAGTGCAATGTTTTTTTCATAAACTCCATTTTTAACAGCCCCGGCATCTTTGCCACCATGACCTGCATCGATTAAAATATTGTATCCATCTAATGTATTTTTTGTCACCACAATTGTATCTTCAGAAACTTGTACTTTATTTGGTTTATAAATGCCTACTGGTATTTCAACTTGTTCTTCTAAAGCATGTTCTGGTTGGTTCTTTTCGAAAAAGAAATCTTCATGTTGCTGTTCTGAGTGGTCGTTATCTTCTTCAGCCAGTTCAGAATGATTCTCCTCTACTTTAGTTTCTTCTTGCTCTTTTCCTTCTTGTTCTTTTTCTTCTGGTTTTTCTACTGGTTCTTCTTTATCTTCATTTGTCTCTGTTTCTTCTAGTACACTATTATCTTCCACTAATAATAACTCTTCTGAATAAACCCAAACTGGTTGTCCATTATAGAAGGTTTTCACCCAACCGTCTTTCTCTTCAAATGTTCGAAGTTTATCTCCTTCAATTAAGGTGCCAATTCTTTCTGCCTCTTCATTTGGTGCAGTTCGCATGATACTTTCCGTTTGAACTTCATATAGCTTATCGTGATTATTATCTAGTTCCTCTGCATAGGTGCTATTTATAGGAAAGAATGATACAAACACAACGAATAAACCTGTCCCCAGAAACATTTTTAAAACTTTACTCATATTCTCTCAATCCCTTTCTCTTAGATTATGAATCTATCAAAAAGGATGGACAGTAAATAATAGTTTTATACATGGACACGAGAAAATTTCATAGATTTAAAGGAAAATAGTTCTTTATTAGTAGATGACTTCGATTAGCTGCTAGGACAATTGTCCAGAACAAATAGGAGAGCTATATCTTTAGTTGGTAGTATCTTGTGAAAAACATTTAGTTATTCTATCCATTAATACAAGAAAGTTGTGGTCTTCATTTACGGAAACGTGTCGAAACGGATAATCAATGGATGTATTTATGACACCTTTTATCAGTAAGTGACTATTAAGTCGATTTGTAAACAAATCTTGCGGATGCTGAAGAGAGGGATTTAGGAGTAAGATGCCATTAGTTTTGACTTACAGATATTGATTAAATATTAATCTCTAGTAGTTAAAGCTCATGGTTTCAACAGGGTTAATGCTTTTTCGACGATGACAAACATTTACCCTTAGTATAGAAGGATTCTTTCTACATAATGTAACTATTTTAGCTAGTTTTTTAAATCTATTATCCCAGATAACAAATAGTAGATTCATAGGATTCTTTATTCTGAATTTCCTGTTAATATGGGCACAACGGTTGATGTTAATGTGAAAAGTTGGAAAAGTTATGATAGGAAGGTCGGGTGATAAATGAAAAAAGTACTGGTGGGTGTGATAGTAACTTCCTTATTGCTAGTCTTTCAACTAGCAACTGTGCATGGTAATAGTTTCTCCTATAAGGATAGGCTAATAAATATGATTAGTAGTGTTGAAGATTTCTTTAAATCCCATAATGAGAAACAGGAAAGACTTGAAGAAGATCTTGCACAGCTACATAAGGAAGTGTCAACAACTACTACTAACCATCTTGAACAGTATAAAAGAGAGTATTTATCGAACCTCGCTAAAAAAGAAGAGAGCATTAAACTCCAGGATCCTTTTGCAGAGTATACCAGACAAAAGAACAATGAAATCGAAATGGAGATCAGTGAAGACATTACGTCATATATCAGTGAACTTTTAGAACAGGATACTAATCAAATGAAGAATAGAAAGGGAGAATAGAGATGAAAAAAGGAAAAAGCTTAAAAACAAAAATTATTGCAGGTGTAGTAGCCGTAGGGGTTATTTCAGGTTCAGGAGTAGCATTTGCCAATACTGATGCAGGTGCGAATTTACGTGCATGGTATGAGGGGATGTTCGGTCAAACCGTTAGTTCCATTGAAGCAGATGTTACAGCTTATGGGGAAAGTAAGCTTCCAGAATTACAGGCTGAATATGAAGCATTAAAAGGGGAAGCACAGGTTGATATTGATTTATCTAGAGAATTGGCAACAGGTGAATCATTAGAAGAAATCATTAATGCAAAGTTAAGCCACTTGGATTCTCTTGATGCAGAAGAAAGAGCCATTTTAGAAAATATTGGAGCAGAGTTTTATAATGTATTCTTAGATGGGTACTTTGAGATCCAACGTCTTCAAGGTGAAGGGCTAGCATACGCTACGAATGACCTCACATCTTTCACAGGTAATATTAGTCAAGAAGCTCAAGATCAAATGACAACAGATATTAATGCAGCAAGGGATAATGCAGTACAAGAACTGGAGGATGCTATTCGCGAAGCACAAGAAGCTATTGGAGCAGAGCTTGCGAATCAAGAAGAGATTACAACACGTAATCTAAAGAACCAAATTAATTTTCACATCAATGACTTAAGATCTCAAGTGACAGAATTGCTTGAAGGATTAGTAGCAGAGCAAGAAGCAATTATTATTGCTAAGGCACAGGAACTAGAAGATGAGGCAAAAGCAGCACTTGATGATGTTGTAAATGGAATTAATGAATAATAGTCTTATAGTTTAAGTGGATGTCCTGGTAATGGGTCTGTTTCCCTCTAAAGTAAGGAACAGACCCTTTCAGGAGATCCCTTTCCATTAGGAGGGGAAATTCATGATGAATGGAAAGAGACCATCCCTAAAAGTAATAGGAACATTTCTCGTTATTATGATCATGATTAGTAGTGTTCGAGTCGTTTTTGCGGAACAGGATATTGCACAGATGTTATATAGTTGGATGGATAATAAAAGGTCCCAATCTATCCATGAATTAGATCAGAGCATAGCTTTAGAACAAGCTGAGCAGACAAACAGATTAAAGAGCGAAATCCAGCAGGCAATTACTTCAGCAGAGAAGCAACATCAGGAATTTCTTGAAAATGAAAAGTTAAAACGAATAAATAGCATAGAAGATTATGCTGATAAATTGATTGAAACATATGATGTGAAAGTGAATTCTAGTGAAGATGTTACGAAGAAGTTAGATTGTATCGCAAGAAATGCAGAAATAGAAATGGATATAGTCCTAGGGTTAACGGATAAAAGCGCATTAAAGGACTGCGGGGAATTAGCCTCAGTAAATGCAGGAAATCAAGTTGAAGAAAGTGTAGAGAATCCTGTTAATAAAGAAAATAAGAACGAATCAGGAGAGAACCCAGAGATGTCTGAAGAAGACTAACAAGAAGCAGTAATATGGAAGAAAAGGGTTTAGGTGATGATGTAGATTCAGCCTGAGTAAGCGAAATCCTTCTAGTGGTAGGTGTTATAGATGGAAACGAATGTAATGATGGATGGAACAAGGGTCAGAGAAGAAGAGGAAAAGAAAGCTAGTTTGCTTAGCTGGACTCTATTTATTATTAGTTTGGTATTGATATTTATTATTTTTCGTTTTGTTATTGGAGTAATCACCATTTCAGGTAATTCGATGAATCCTACGTTAGAAGATGGTGACATTCTATTAACTAGTAATCTTATTTTTACTGTAGAGCGCAATGATATGATTGTATTTCGGGATGATAATGGATTTAATGTAATAAAAAGAGTGATTGGATTACCAAATGATAGAATTGCCATACAGGATGGTAACGTTATGGTAAATGGTGAAGTAGTAAATGAAACATACACGACAGGACTATCAACTGATATGGAAGAAGTGATTGTACCGAGTCAAGCCTACTTTGTCCTAGGGGATAATCGAACACCTGGAGAGAGTTTGGATAGTAGGAATCAAAACGTGGGATCAATAGAGGAGAACAATATAATAGGCGAGGTAATGATTTCTTTGTTTCCCTTTTCGTTTAATTAAAGTGCCAGAACTGCGATGATTCTATCGTTCGTAGTGCCTGGTTTTTTATTTTTATATAGTTCTTATGACTGATAAAATCGAGTAGAATCGACAATATTCGTGTATTGATGGCACCTGATTGGTATTGATAATGCTCGTATCTTCGAATATAATTATAATAATCATCCCAATTATTTGACAATTGTAAATAGAGTGATGATAACAAAAAAGAGAGGGGATTCATTTTATATGAGGAATTTAAAGAAATACTGGTCAGTTGCCTTCTTATGTTTAACTTTAGGTTTGGTTTTAGCTGCTTGTGGCTCAAGCACAGGTTCAGATTCATCAGGAGATAAGTTAGTCGTTGCTACTGATGCTACATATGCACCAATGGAATATATGGATGATAATGGCAATATCGTCGGTATAGATATTGATATTGTTGATGCAATTGCAGAAGCTGCAGGATTTGAAGTGGAATATAAGAACTATGGTTGGGAGCCGTTGTTTGCTGCGGTAGAAAATGGTGAAGTCGATTTTGCGGTTTCGTCTATTACAATTACGGATGATCGAAAAGAATCCTTTGATTTTACTGACCCTTACTTTGTTGCGAATCAAGTAATTCTTGTTCCTGCTGATAGTGACGTGGAGAGTTTTGAAGATTTAAAGGATAAAAGGGTCTCTGTTCAGATTAATACAACAGGTCATGAGGTTGTGAAGGGACTACTAGGAAATACTAGTTCAGATATTGTTGCCACAGAAACCATGCCATTAGCCATTACAGAAATGTTAAATGGGAATGCTGATGCGTCAGTTGGAGATAACTCGGTAGTCTTAGAATATGTGAAAAACAATCCGGATGTTGAATTGAAAACAATTGAGGATGATAGCTTTGAAAAAGAATTCTATGGATTAATGGTTCAGAAGGGGAACTCAGAGATTTTGGACTTGTTAAATGAAGGAATTCAAAAGATTAAAGAGGATGGCACATTAAAAGAACTCACTGGTATAGATATCGAATAGATAGATGGAGAAGTAGCAGAGCGATATCATACTGGAGGTGGACATGATAGATTTTTTAGATGCTATTCGGTTTGACATGATTTGGAATTACAAAGAACTTTTTATACGAGGACTATGGATTACACTAAGTCTTACTGCGGTTGGCTATGTTGGTGGTATCATCCTTGGCCTATTCCTTGGAATAGGAAAGCTATCCAAGATTAAGTGGATCTATTATCCAGCCAAGTATTATGTGGATTTCTTTCGTGGAACACCACTTTTGGTACAAATTCTTCTTATTCACTTAGCAGTAATTCCAAGTATCTTTGGTCATTCCTTGGGTTACTTTGTATCTGGTGCTACAGCACTTATGTTAAACTGTGCGGCCTATAACGCGGAAATAATCCGTGCGGGAATACAGTCCATTGAAAAAGGGCAAATGGAAGCGGCTCGTTCTCTTGGGATGCCACAAGGGGAAGCCATGCGATTTATTATATTGCCACAGGCATTCAGGCGTATGATTCCACCACTCGGAAATGAGTTAATTGCACTACTCAAGGATTCTTCCTTAGTAACCGTAATTGCTGCAAATGACCTCTTGTATGCTGGAAAAGTAGTAGCAGGTGCTTATGCTCGTTTCTGGGAACCGTACATTACGGTTGCTATCCTATACTTATTATTGACATGGGTATTTACCAAAGTGATTGCATATGTCGAAAGACGCTATAGTAATAGTTATATTCCTTCACAAAGGCGCCGAATATTCACATTCGGACGCGCTTCGGCAGGAGGGTAAACATGATAAAAATACAAGGTTTGCATAAATCGTTTGGGAAATTAGAGGTCTTAAGAGGAATAGATTGTGAGATAAGTGAAAAGGAAGTAGTCTGTGTTATTGGTCCGAGTGGATCAGGTAAAAGCACATTTCTACGTTGCATCAATTTATTAGAAGAGGTTACTAAGGGATCTGTCTATATTGATGGGGTTAAGATTAATAGTAAGGATACGGATATTAATGAGATTCGGAAGGAAGTAGGGATGGTGTTTCAACAGTTTAACCTATTTCCACATATGAATGTTCTGGATAACATCACAATTGCTCCAAAACGGATTAGAAAAATGCATGAGGTAGAAGCGAATGATCTCGCATACCAACTGTTAGAGAAAGTTGGGCTAAGGGATAAGGCTAGTGCGTATCCTGAACAACTTTCAGGTGGACAAATGCAACGGGTAGCCATCGCTAGAGCTCTAGCAATGAAACCAAAGGTAATGCTATTTGATGAACCAACATCAGCTCTAGATCCAGAAATGGTTAAAGAAGTGCTTGATGTTATGAAACAACTAGCTAAGGAAGGTATGACAATGGTTGTAGTTACCCATGAAATGGGCTTTGCACGGGAGATGGGGGACAGAGTATTGTTTATGGATGAGGGTGTTATTATGGAAGAAGGAACACCTTCAGAAGTATTTGGTCAACCAAAGAGTGTGAGGACTCAGGACTTCTTGAGTAAGGTGTTGTAAAACATATATCATGAAAAAGCCCTTCTGATTGGAGGGCTTTTTCTAATAGGCTGTTTTTAAATGATTGTTGCTTTATTCTAACGGTTGATAGAAACTGCGAAGTAACAACTAATATATTTTCTTTCTTGAAGAATATAGTGGTATGATACCGCTCCGGCAGAATACTCCGCTTTCCGCGGGCGGCTGGTGAGCCTCCTCGTGCTTTCGCACTGCGGGGTCTCACCTATGCCTATCCTCCCGCAGGAGTCTCCGTATTCTGCCTACGCTAGTAGAAATTTCTATACAAATGCATTTGATTTAAATATATAAAATTAAATTTAATCTCTATACTAGCGCAGGAAATACACGGAGACTCCTACGGGAATAGCACGTGTCCGAAGACCCCGCAGAGGCGATCTTCCCTCGAGGAGGCTGAGGCCGTGCCCGTGGAAAGCGGAGTGTATTTCCGTAGCGGCTATGTTGCACCCAAAATAAATTATTAACTCCACAGTCTCTAACAAATTATGTAATTATCATTGATCTTCTAGAAAGTCATCTCCTTAAATAATAGGTGAAAAGTTGGATCTTTAGTATAGTAGAATTCCTCATAAAAAAATACTCCAGCTTGTATAATAGCTGGAGTATTTCCACATATTTATTTCTTTTTCTTAGTCAATCTACCTAAAACAAACGCACCTGCAGCAACTCCTAGAACAGTGTTTGTTTTCTTGTTAAATACTTGTTTCACCACTAAGTTAATGTTTTGTGGGCGTTCAGCTAGGCGGCGCATGTAGTAGCCATACCAGTCATCACCAAATGGTACGTAGGTACAGAAGTTATAACCTTCTTTTGCCAAATCCAGTTGCATATCTTTACGGAATCCGTAAAGCATTTGGAATTCAAATTTATCTAATGGAATATTGTTTTCTTTTACAAATTCCTTTACATGATTAATAACCCTGTGATCATGTGTTGCAATGGACGTGAATTTTCCACTAAGTAAGTGATACTCGATTAGCTTTAAGAAATTTTGATCAATATCTTTCTTATCTTGGAATGCAACAGATTCAGGTTCTTTATAAGCACCTTTAACAATACGAAGGCGGTAATCCTTATATTTTTCAATATTCTTCACTGATTCATAGAAATACGCTTGAATAACAGTTCCAATATTGTCGTAATCAACAGATAGCTCGTCAATTAAATCAAAAGAGGGCTTTAAATGGCCGTAATCTTCCATGTCGAAATTAATGAAAATATCATATTCTTTCGCTTTGGAAACGATTTCTTTTAAGTTCTGCTTACAAAACTCATAATCGATATCAAGCCCAAGTTGTGTTGGCTTTAAAGAAATATGAGCATCAGCATTATTAGTATGAATTGCTTCGATAACTTCTAAGATTTGGTTCTTTGCCTTTAGAGCTTCTGATTCCTCTAATACAAATTCCCCTAAGTTATCAATGGTTGCAGAGATACCATTGTTATTTAATTCTTTTACACTTTGAATCATATCTTGAATATTAGTACCCGCAACAACAGATTGGGCACCTAATTTCAAACCGTATTTTTTTGCAGTTGTATTTAAAAATTGATTCTGTGACATACCAATGAAGAAATCTTTTAAGTTCATTATGCATACCTCATTTGCTTTTTTCTTTTATTATAACGGAAAAAGATGATATCTGTCACTTGTTGTATATTGTCTACAATATATTGCTAGATTGATTTACTTTTAACCTCTCCTATGGATTGGTTATATCTTGGCTTCGTAGCTTTAAACCATTGATGGCAAAGGATAATAATTATTATTAAATCAACAGCATCTCCACCATAGTACATCAACATGCCACCTAATTCAGCTTTATTTGGTGGTACACCATCTGGTGGATAAGCATAAATGAATTTTGCTAGGATTGCATGTGACGCTAAAGCTATTATTAGTATAATAGAACGGTACATAAAGCTATGACGTAGTGGTATTGGATCCATGTATATTATAGATATGGTAAATAGATATCCTGCTAGAAAGACATGGATATGAATAAAAAGAAATAATAGAGTACTTTCATGCATAGTGGAATAGAGGTTCGTTGTATATAACAGCCACAACCCACCCATATTTAAGATGGAAGTTATAAAGGGATGGTGCAGCCATTGAATTGGCCTTCTCTTTAAAAATGTTGTTACTTTTCTTGCATGCTGTGTAGATAGGGCACGAAGAAAAATAGTCATTGGAGTACTTAATACGATTAGTAATGGTGCTAACATTCCAAGCAATAAATGAGTTATCATATGGACACCAAAATCGTGATGTGCAAGTCTTGCTATTGGACCTGTAACAGCAATCAATGCACTGATAATCCCAAGTATAAATAAAATAGTCCGATAGAAAGGCCATTTCTTAAACTTTCGATTGGAAACGTAAACTGCAAAAAGATAGCCGATTAATCCAACTATAAATGGAACTGCCAATAGTATTTCGATAGTTTGATTAATGGTGTAGGTTAGGTGTTGGTCGCTCACTTTTTATCCAATACCTTACGCCTAGATTTTAATACAATCGAAATACCAATAAGCATTAGTGATGCGGCAAGGAGATTCCAGATGACGTCATAGACGATTATGTTTTCCACATAACGGATTTGGTGGATACGCATGATTTTATGCTGAATAATTCCATCATATAGATTAAAGGCACCTCCACCGAATAACACACTTCCCTGCCATATCGGATAAAAAAACGCGTCTCTCCTTCTTAAATCGGCTACTAAGTATAGTCCCCCAACTGTTGCAAACCAGCTAAATACATGAAACACACCGTCAGAGATGAGTCCTACACTCGTTGTAGACTTGTCATAGAAATTGTGCCAATGAAGAATCTGGTGAAAAATTGCTTCATCTAAAAATGCAACCAGCCCTAGTCCAAACAAAACTCCAGAAATTATATTCCGATTGATAAAAGCTTTTTGTTGTTTATCCATAAGTTTATCCCTCTCATAATCAATTGCTTCGTATTCATTATGGACGGTAATAATCCTTGCTATTCAAAGGGCCCATCAGAGGTCTTTGGGAAACACGCTTGTTCAACTTTGGATGGCATGATAAGTTTAGATATATTGATTTGAACTAAAAGGAGTCTTTTACCTGATGTCATCTAAAGTTATTTTTTCATTAGTAGAAGCAGCAATTATCGCTATTATTGGTGGGTACATATTTTTCTTACTGACAACGCCGCTACCATGGATTTTAGGTCCTTTAACATTTGTCATGATTTGGCAGGGTGTAACGAAAAGAAGGTTGATCATCCCTCATTACATTCGCGACACTGGCTTTATTATTCTAGGAATCTATTTTGGTTTATATTTTACGAAGCAAACTCTTCAAACCGTTATCCCATATCTGCTACCATATATTGCCGTTACGTGCCTATTAATCTTAGCTTGTATCTTACTTGGTATGCTGGTAACAAGGTGGATTCGAGTGGACAAGGTTACGAGTGTATTCTCCTGTATCCCAGGGGGATTATCTGAAATGGCCATTGCTAGTGAGTCGTTAAAAGGAAATATATCGTTAGTAGTCATTTTTCAGACCATCCGTCTAGTAACGGTGCTATTTACCATACCACCAATAATGATCTATTTTCTTGGGGATACAGAAGGGATAAGGTTAAAACAAGAAGTAAGTATAACTTCCACAGATAATGTAAGTTACGTATGGTTTATACTTCCAGTGCTGGCTTCTGTATTTCTACGAAAGAAAATTCCTGCTGGGATTATTATTGGTGCTCTTGGGGTAACAGCAATACTTAATGTAAGCCCAATCGAACTTCATTCTATTCCTTCTATTCTGATGAATGCAGGACAGATAGCAGTTGGTGCAAGTCTTGGAAAAGATATTCTGTTTAAGGATTTAAAAATAGGAGGAAAATATACTTTTGTCTATTTCGGCCTATCTATTACTATTATCGGAATATCGTTTGGTTTAGGGGCATTGTTAGCAACATTTACATCATTAGATTTAGCAACCGCTATGCTAGGAATAGCTCCAGGTGGATTTTTTGAAATGGTATTAACTGCATATAATGTTGGAGGGGATCCCGCAGTTGTAAGTGCTCTACAACTTACAAGAATCTTGTTAATTGTATTACTTGTACCTGTAACCTTAAAATGGTGGTTTAATAGAAAAACAAAGCTTCAAAGTACACCAAATTGAATTTTTACGCATCTATAATAGGACAGAACAAACCTAAAACTAGATGCGTTTTATTTTTTGAAACAAGTTGGCAAAATATTATTTACAATTCCAAATAAATGTATTATTATGAACAGTATGAAATAAATATTAAAAGTTTTCCGAAAGTTTTTTGTAATTATTCGTTATGTTTTATAAAACACCGGGGTAAGACATCGAAAGAAAGTGTTCTTACTTTTTGGTGTTTTTTTTCTGTTCTAATATGAAAGCGTTTACGGATGGTTCTAACAACCTATTTTATTAAATCCTATACATATAGGATTTAAAATATCAATAAATTAATGGAGGGGAAATTAATGAAAAAGACATTATTTTTTAGCTTGTTTGTAGCACTAATTCTTGTATTAGGTGCATGTAGCGACAAAGCTGGTGGATCGGATGACGGTTCTTCTTTGGAAGGTGAATTCATTACCGTTCTAACTGGTGGTTCATCAGGAGTGTATTTTCCATTAGGTGGAGCAATGGCTAAAATCTACCAAGAGATGGGTGCGAATGCGAATAGTCAATCGACGGCTGCTTCTGCTGCCAATATTACAACATTAAATAAAGGGGACGCAGAGGTTGGATTCTCCATGGGGGATGCGGCTGAGGATGGATATAAAGGCATTGATAGTTTTGAAGAGCAAGGAGCACAAGAAAATGTTCGTTCCATTGCTTCCTTATATCCAAACTATCTTCAAATTGTAGCTACAGCGGATTCTGGAATTAAAACCATTGAAGACCTAAAAGATAAAAGTGTTGCTGTAGGTGCTCCTGCATCTGGTACAGAAATTAGTGCTAAACGTGTCCTTGAAGCCTATGGAATGAGCTATGACGATATCAATGAAGATTTCCTTTCATTTGCTGAAGGTGTAGAAGGAATTAAGAATGGCACAATTGATGCTGTTGTCATTTCTTCAGGACTACCAAATGCTGGTGTCATGGAACTTCAAACTACGAATGATATTGTAGTTGTTGAAATCGCAGAGGAAAAAGTGTTAGAGATGCAAGAGAACTACCCGTCATTCTTCCCAGCAACAGTTGGTGCGGATGTATATGGGTTAGATGCGGATACACCTACTATTGGGGTTAACAATGTACTGTTAACTCATAGTGAAGTCTCTGATGAAGTCGTGTATGAGTTAACAAAGGGATTTTTTGAAAATCTTGATACATTAAAGGATACACATAATGCTGCAAAGGATATCGATATTAAAAATGCTTTGAAGAACTTACCTGCACCACTTCATCCTGGTGCTAAGAAGTATTTTGATGAGCAAGGGATATCGGAATAACGTATAAGAAGGAATTTATATGCAGAGAAGAGTAATCATCATCGTGATTCTAATTCTGATTGCTACTGGAATCTTTCTGATTCCAGTGCAATCAGGGATTATATTAACCAATCTAGAAGGGAAGCCATATCACTTCTTTAGTTGGCAAGGAGATACTGTCACGGTTGGTTGGCGGCATTCTGTTGAACTTACACCGTGGAAGGAAACTTATGCAATATTGGATAATGATGCATTAACCTTAGAATCTACTATGTATAAATCCTATGGGGCTGGTACGCCAGATGCGGATGGTAAGGTTGACATTCTACAAAATGGGTTTATTCGAGTAACTGGAATAAAGCGAGAGGTACCATATTATTCCCTTTACTATGTACCGATTTCAGAGTACTACATTGAAGATGGTACTACGAAATATCCTCTAAAAAACTATGTTCCAGACTATAATCATGTTCAAATTAAATATGAAACATTATCCATTTTTGAATGGCTCCAATTCTCATTATTATCATAGCAGGGAGGGATAAACCCAATGAGTGAAGCTGTAAAACCAGTAGAAGAATTATCAGTTGAAGAGCAAAAGAAACTCCTCGAGAAATTTGATACAGAATCGCGATTCCGTCATTTCAATATTCCGTGGATGGTTCGACTTGTTACGTTTTTTGCCGTTGGATTAGCACTTTTTCATTTGTACACATCATTTGCAGGTCCTCTAGTCACCTTGAAACATCGTGCACTACATACTGGTGTCATTTTAGTTCTAGTATTCTTGCTTTATCCATCACGCAAGAAAGCTCCACAGAACCGGGCATCGGTCATTGACTTTATGCTTGCCGTTTTGGCCCTTTCAACCATTGCCTATATATTCATTGATTATATGGGAATTGTAAATCGAATGGGATTACCAAGTACCACTGATATTGTTTTTAGTTTATTAATGGTTATCCTCGTTCTTGAAGGAGGACGCCGTGTTGTAGGGATGGGATTAACTATTTTGAGTTCCTTATTCCTGTTATATGCCTATTTCGGTCCATATCTTCCTCGAATAATCGCACACCGTGGATATTCAATTGAAGATATTGCCACCTATATGTATACAACCACTGAAGGGATATTCGGGACAGCAATTGGTGTATCCGCTACTTTTATATTCTTATTTGTATTATTTGGTTCTTTCTTAAATCGTACCGGACTAGGGCAATTGTTTAATGATTCAGCTTTAGCTATTTCTGGTCATACTGCTGGAGGTCCGGCAAAGGTTGCTGTTTTATCTAGTGGATTTCTTGGTTCAATTAACGGATCTGCTATTGCTAATGTGGTGACCACTGGATCGTTTACCATTCCACTGATGAAACGTACCGGTTATTCTAAGGACTTTTCTGGAGCTGTTGAAGCAGCGGCTTCTGTTGGGGGACAAATCCTACCACCTGTTATGGGGGCAACAGCATTTATCATGGCTGAGACCTTGGGAATGCCATATAAAGATATTGCGATAGCAGCAATTCTACCAGGTATCCTTTATTATATGGGAGTAATTACCGTTGTTCATTTACGGGCTAAAAAGCGTGGATTAAAAGGTCTTTCGCGAAAAGAACTGCCTAATATTTTAGATGTATTAAAGGAAAGAGGACACCTACTAATTCCATTAGTTGTGTTAATTTACATGCTATTTGGTGGCTTTACACCTATCTATGCTGCGGCATGGGCAATCATTTCTACGGTTGTTGTTGCCATGTTACGGAAAAAAACTCGACTGAATTTAAAAGGAATCATTCAAGCACTTGAAGATGGAACGAGAAGTGCCGTTGGGGTGGCAATGGCTTGTGCAATGGTTGGAATTATTGTCGGAGTTGCCTCGTTAACTGGATTCGGTTTAAAAATGACTACGGCAATTTTAGTATTGGGTCAAGATACGTTAATCTTAACCCTATTCTTTACGATGATTGCTTCCATTATTTTAGGTATGGGACTACCATCTATCCCGACATATATCATTACATCTTCCATGGCTGCACCTGCACTGGTTCAATTTGGAATTGAACCATTTGTTTCTCATATGTTTGTATTCTACTTTGGTATTCTAGCAAACTTAACACCTCCTGTTGCGCTTGCAGCTTTTGCTGGGGCGGGAATATCAGGAGGGAATCCAAATCGAACTGGGTTTATATCCCTCAAACTTGCAGCAGCAGGGGTGTTGGTTCCGTATATATTCGTATACTCGCCAGAACTTTTAATGCAAAATGCAAGTGCAGGGGAGATTATATGGATAGCTACAACAGCTGCAATTGGAGTAATCGCACTCGGTTCTGGATTAGAAGGATATTTATTTACTGATATGGCTTGGCCAATACGAATTATTTCCATGGCTAGTGCCATCACACTAGTAATTCCTGGAACCATAACCGATGCGATTGGTATTGGACTACTGTCTGTTGTATTGATCATTCAATTTTTGGCGAAAAAACGTAACAAAAATTCCTATGAGCATGAAAAGATTGTTAATGGGTAGTTTGAGGTAAAAAAATGATGGGGTGCCTTTTAGGCATCCTTTCCTATTTTGAATATATGGTTTGACTGAATAAGGAGTAGAGTCAGCAATGAAAGAATCAGAGATTCATCGTTCTTTACATATAGACCAAGAGAAAATTAGAAAGTTCGTTAGCTTTCTTGCAGCAACTGCTGTGTTCTTCATACTGTTGTTTGGTTTACCTGATACCTTCTCTTATGAGGCTAAACTAATGACAGCGATTGTTACCTTTGGTGTTATCCTATGGGCGTTTGAACCGATTCCAATTGGTTTAACTTCCCTACTCATCTTGGTCCTCATATTAGTGTTTAATATTTTTGATACATCCATTGTTTATAGTGGCTTTGCCTCCCCTGCAACACATCTCGTTGTGGGAGGAATGATGATTGCTCAAGCAGTTAATGAAACATCTTTAGTCAAACGAGTCAGTTATTTTATTGTAAGAAAGTGGGGTGCAACTGCGAAGGGGTTACTTGGAAGTGTTATCATCGTGCAACAGATTCAAGCTTTATTTATCCCTTCTACTGCAGTACGCACAACATTAGTCCTACCAATCTCATCCTTAATTGTTAAAACAGTCGGTGCAAAACCTAATAGTAATCTACGAAAAATGATTATGATGGGGGTTGCATTTGGTGGAAATATCAGTGGTACAGCGATTTTACCAGCTGCGGTTGGAAATATATTAACAGTAGAATTATTGAATCGGTATGCAGGTATTAATATTACTTATTTTGAATGGTTCTTGTATACATTCCCATTATGGTTAATTTTGATTCCGGCAATATGGGTTCTTCTATATAAATATTACCCATTAAAAGATGAACAGAAGAGTTTTCCAAATATTAAGGGTGAAATGAATAAAAAAATGAAGGAATTAGGATCAGTAAGTAACAAGGAGATTCGTTGTCTACTTATTTTACTTGCTATTGTAGGATTATGGATTACCGAGCCATATCACGGGATGCATCCAAGTGTTCCTGGATTGATTGGAGCACTTATCATGACATTACCAGGTGTTGGCTTTGCAAAGTGGGAAAACGTGGTCAAAATCAATTATAATACGGTACTTCTAATCAGTGTGACATTATCAATGGGTTATGGGCTAATCGATTCAGGTGCAGTAGATAGAATAGGAGATTATTTAAGTGTTGGATGGTTCCTAGCAAGTATACAGAACCCCATACTCGCAGCAGTTTTAGTCATCATCTTAACGCAAATTTTTCATAAACTACTTTCTAATGTATCGGCAGCAGTTGTGACCTTAATACCAGTTATGATTAGTGTCGCGAATAATGCAGGGGTTGATCCATTGCCACTTGCATTTATTGCTGGGGTAACAAGTTTATATGGATTCTTGTTAGTGGTAGAAACCATGCCTAATTTATTAGTACACAGTACAGGCCTTATAGGGCAGCGAGATTTCTTAGTTCCAGGAATACTTGCTACTTTGGTAACAGTGGTCGCTACTATAATCGTGGCTCTAACCTGGTGGCAATTAATTGGGTTTATCTGATGTTGGGGGGATTAGTACATGTATGATTATTTAATTATTGGTGGGGGAATCGTTGGATTATCAGTTGGAATGACATTACTTGAGAAGCATCCAGGGGCAAAACTCGCCATCTTGGAGAAAGAGGAAGATATAGCACAGCATCAGACTGGACACAATAGTGGGGTCATTCATTCTGGAATCTATTATAACCCTGGTAGCTATAAGGCGCGATTCGCTAAGGCAGGCAATGAAAGTATGCGGAGATTTTGTGAGGAACATGAGATTCCTCATGATATTTGCGGGAAAGTGATTGTTGCCACAAATGAGGAAGAGATATCAGAGCTAGAAAAGTTATTTAAACGAGCATATCAAAATGGACTGAAGGCAACCTGGTTATCGCGGGAAGAACTAATGGAAAAAGAACCATTTGTCAATGGACTCGAAGCTATTTATTTACCTTCTACTGGAATAGTAGATTATAAGACAGTTTCCAGTGTCATGGCATGGAAGATTCGGTCTTTGGGTGGTACCGTTCTTACTAATTCAGAGGTAACGGCAATAGATGAACGTGAGGATGCGGTCATCGTTGATACAAAAGATAAAACATATGCTACTAAGTTTCTGGTGAATTGCGCGGGACTATATAGTGATCGAATTGCTAGAATGGCAGGATACCATGTTGATGTTAAGATTTTCCCATTCCGTGGCGAATACTATGAATTGCGACCAGAAAAGAGACATCTGGTGAATAACTTGATATATCCAGTTCCTAATCCTAACTTTCCTTTCTTAGGTGTTCATGCAACTAGAATGATCGATGGGAAAGTAGAAGTAGGTCCAAATGCAGTTCCGGGATTTAAGCGAGAAGCATATTGGAAGACTTCCTTTAATTGGAAAGATTTTAGTGAAATCATATCCTATCCGGGATTTTGGAAACTTGGGATTACATACGCAAAAGAAGGACTGGACGAAATGAGTCGTTCTTTTAGTAAGAAGCGGTTTACAGAAAACCTAAGGCAACTTATTCCAAGTATCGAGGAGGATGACTTGATGCCAGCGCCCGCAGGGGTCCGTGCGCAAGCATTGGGAAGTAACGGAGAATTGTTCGATGATTTCTTTATTATCAATGGACGGAATAGTGTTCATGTATGCAATGCACCTTCCCCAGCAGCAACAGCAAGTCTTGAGATTGGAAAAGAGATTGCAGGGAGAATTGGGATTAGATTGGGTGTGTAGCAGTTTGAAAAAGGGCCAGATGTGGTCCTTTTTTTAATTATGATGATGAGGGGAGGTAATTTTTATTTTCGGGGCGGGGGAGATGGTTGAAATGCAGAATAGGAGTGCTCTAATCTTCATTTTGGGGAGAAGAGCAGTATGTAATGCAGAATAGAAGTGCTCTAATCTTCATTTCAAGAGAGGCAAGCAAGTTGAAATGCAGAATAGAAGTGCTCTAATCTTCATTTCAGAGAAGCAAGCAAGTTGAAAAGCAGAATAGAAGTGCTCTAATCCTCATTTCAGTAGAGTAAGCAGTATGAAATGCAGAATAGAAGTACTCTAATCCTCATTTCAGTAGAGCAAGCAGGTTGAAATGCAGAATAGAAGAGTCCTAATCTACATTTTAACGGAGGAGCCAGATTAAAATGCAGAATAGGTGTACAGGACCAACAGTAATTTTCATTTTAATCATAGTAAAAAGACATAATGTAGATAAGGTATACTAGCTAATAGATTAACAACAGAAAAAGACCTAGTAAGCTATCACTTACCAGGCCCATTGTACTCAAAATAAGACCAACGTTTATTACTGATAAATCTGAACTGTTTCATTAGTATTCTCTGTAATCTTTGTGTGGAAGATATGCATGCACACCACTCATGTACCATACTTGTTGTTATTTTTTCTTTCGGAAATAAAAGAATTAATTCTCTAGTACTTCGTATAACGGCATCAGCTATTTTTTCTCTTTTTCCACAAGTTGTGCAATAACAGTAATGACCCTGTACGTTAATGGAGATAGAATCACAACTTTTGCATGTAATTCCCTTTTTTAATTGACTAAATGAATAGGGTGGTAATTTAGAGTAAGGAGAGTCTTTCTGGTGGAGGGAGATAAGCTTGTCTGCAATTAATTTATTTCGATTCGTGATGTTAGATTGATTGGTATTTAGCTTTTTGAGTAAGGTATTTATTTGACTAGGGAGGACGAAAGGTTTATTTACAGGGGCATTGTATAAAGTGAATTCTGGATTGACAAACACAATAGAAGAATCTATAGCATGATGGAGACCGTGATTACTGAGTAGCTGCCGAAATAATGTTTCTGCTCGATCTAATTGGTGTTCTGGGTTTGTTATTTTGTAATTGGGGTACTTATAAAAGTTATCTTTTTCGTAAATGTATTCCCCTTCGAAATTTTTTACTTCAAATAATTTTATAAGCGCTTGAAAGATGATTAGGGTATCAATCTGAAAGGTAGTGTTATTCATCGTGAGTAGTAAATCTTTTATGATGAGACAATCATTTTGAAGTTGATTATCTAGGATATTATCAAATAATAACTCTCCTTCATATCCTTTTTTTAGCTTGAAATAGTGCTGTTTAACTTCCTCAGATAAGTTGCCGCGAAGATATAGAATTTCTAAAATCTGTAACTCCCTGGATGGAGTTCTTTTTTTCACTTCCATTTTCCACTTCCTTTACAAGTTTAAGTAATAAATATTTTTAGCGGAATAAGGGAGTCCTTCCCTTATCCCGCAATATATGACTATAATATTTCTCCTATAAAGCCTTCACTAGCCCTCCATCAACCAACAATGTCTGTCCAGTTACATAAGTATTGGCGCTTGAGCAAAGGAAAACAGCCTGCTTAGCAAATTCTTCTGGCAATCCGTAACGCCCCATTGGAATACTAGCTTCAGTTGATGATTTTATTTCCTCATAGGAGACACCTAATTTATCTGCGCGTATACTGTCTAGGTGTCTAACCCGTTCAGTGTCAATTCTTCCTGGTCCTATGGTATTGATTAGGATATTATCCTTTGCAAGCTCTTGAGAAAGACTCTTGGCTAGTCCGACTACACCTGCACGAAATGTATTGGATAAAATTAGGTTATCTAAGGTTTGTTTGATTGATGATGAAGTAAAGTTAATGATGTGTCCGCTTTTTTGCTTTTGCATATATGGAAGGACTTCACGAATAGCTCTGACAAAACTAAGTAAATTCAGTTCAAACGCATTTTGCCATGCTGCATCATCGAAATTTTCAAAGCCACCAGCTGGAGGTCCGCCTGCATTGTTGACAAGAACATCGACTGTTCCGTATTTATCTGCAGCAAATTGAACAAGTTCTTTTATATCATTTGGATTGGTTACATCACAGGTCTTATACGTCACATTATCATTGGATGTGCTTTCTGTGATTTCCGCAACTACCACTTTTAAATCCTCTTCATTACGGCTAGAAACAACAACATTTGCGCCTTCTTTTGCAAATTGTTCCGCTGTTGCTTTACCTAAACCTTTACTTGCAGCCATAACAATTACTGATTTGCCTTTTAATCCTAGATCCATATGTATTACCTCCTTAAGATTTCCACTAAGAAGATTATAACATACTATCACAATAGTCAGAAAAAAATGTAATTTACAGAGACGAAAAAGCCAGACAACCTGTATTGGCTGTCTGGCATTTCTATTAATTCTTCTTAAATTTACTTCCATTACTTTTCGCCCTAAGTTTAGCAAGTAGATCTGCGGTAGTTTCTTTTGCATCCTTTTCGGCTTCCTGGTCAATGGCTAGGATTTGATAATCGTCTTTTTCTTTTGCTATTTTAAATACAGTATTGATCTCACTTCCCTCAGGAAGTTTTTCTTTTGAGATAATCAGTTCTGCTTTATCTGCTTCAATTAAAATTACTGCCTGATTGCCTTCAAATCTATCTAGTACACCTTTCATGGTTATCCCTCCGAACAATTAGTTAACACAAGCAATACCTTCTGCAACGATATCTTTTATTCTAGCTGGACCGATTCCCTTGATTCGGTCCAAATCTTCTACAGAGCTAAATGGTCGTAAGTCGATTAAATCATGTGCCCGTTCAGGGCCAATATGTTTAATTCGTTGAACTTCTTCCAATGAAGCGGTATTAATATTGACACAGCTACCATTTGATTGGTTAGTTGATGTGTCAGCATTAGAACTTGAATTTGAATCTGAACTTTCATTGGAATCAGATTGATTAGATGCTGTATTTTTTGGTGTTACGGTACCGTCTTTTTTTGTCTTTATCGAATAGTCTTTACCATCTGTTGTAACAATAATCGTTCCATGTACATCGGTACCATATAATTGAATTCCTAGATTCTGTATTAGAGAAACAACCTCGCGATGTGGATGTCCGTAACTATTTCCTGAACCAGCACTATAAATGGCAACTTCAGGACTTACTGCTTCTATAAAAGCCTGATTACTGGATGTACTAGACCCATGATGTCCTAACTGTAGAATGTCCGCATCCACACTGTTTCCGGAACTCATCATCCTTTTTTCAGCACTCTGGTCAGCATCTCCTGTAAATAGGAATGTTACTTCTCCATATGTGAAAAGTAACGAGATGGATTCTTCGTTGGAAGCACCAGTAATGGAGTTCGGGTACAACACTTTAATATTCATTGGTCCAATATCATATTCTTCACCAGCTCTTGGCTCGTGATAGTTTGCTCCACTTGTTAGAACTGCTTCTAAAGCACGTTGGAATGTGTTGGATGTACTTTCATTACCCGAAAGCCAAACTTCTGTAACAGAAAACTGGTTAATAACATCAGCTAACTGTCCAATATGGTCTGCATCAGGATGACTTCCGATGACTAAGTCTAGATTTGTAATTCCTTGTGATTGAAGATAATTTACAACTTCATTTCCACGCCAATCACCAGCATCGAATAGAATAGTATGTTCTCCATACTGAAGTAAGGTTGCATCTGCCTGCCCTACATCAATATAGTGAACTTGAAGGTCTCCAAGATTTTCTATCTGATTTGTTTTTTGTGAGCTTTCTTCGTTACCTGATTCACTTTGTTCTTCCGTGTTATCTTCAGCGTTTTCTTCCTCAAGTGATACTACCGATTCCTTTTGCTCTATCTCTACCTTATTCGTTAAATGGTCACTGCTTTCCTGTTCCACTCCTTGGCCGCATGCGACTAAGAATATGGCCATTAACATGGGTAGTATGAGTCTTTTAAACATGTATATTCCCCCATAAGTTGTATATAAATTCTTTATTAATCGTATCAAATTAGCAAGAGGATAGCTATATGAATCATCCTTTAAAGTTGAAGGGGATGAGGTAATAGAATTTAAATTTGGTTAATTTTAATCAAAATTTCATTTTCCATAGAAGAATGTTAAGTAAATACTAATCTTTCCACGCAGAATATCTATTTTTTCCAAAGTTTCTACTAGTAAAAGTTCATTTTGTAAAGATGACTTGTGATTAAAATATCGCCATACTAGACAAAAATGGGAGAGGACCGGTAAGTATGTATATAAGAAACCTAATTATATTCTTCTTATTCTTGTTAATGGCTTGTAGTAGCTTGGTTACCATCTTTGCCGAAAAAACTACACTGGAAAAGGAGGGAAGCTCCATAGATTTTCTTAGCGTGACAGGTGTTGTTGATCGTATAGAGAATGATGAGTTAGCTATCATATTAGTAGAAGAATTGGAGTTAGAATTTGTAGTGAAGAAAAGCGACTTCACGGAGAAATTAGCCCAGTATGATTGGGTCGATCTCATCATAGTTAGAAACGAGATTAAGGAGTTAACTATTAATCAGGAAAAGACCCAGGAGAGGGGGAAGGAAATTAAGGAACTAATGGAAGAGTTGAAGCAAGACATGGATTGAAATCCCCTTATGATGTTACGTTCAAAAAAACAGCCCCAAACTTGGAGCTGCAATTTTAATGTATAGCGTTTTTAAATTTCCCGCCGTGTGCTTCTTGAGCATCGACAATGGTGATAAATGCTTTCGGATCAGTTTCGTGGACAATGGATTTTAATTTTGCGATTTCTAAACGAGTTAAAACAACGAAAATAACTTCCTTGTCATTTTCTGCAAATCCGCCTTTTCCATAAAGATTGGTAATCATACGTCCAAGCCTATGCTGGATGGCTTCCCCTACTTCTTCATACTCATCTGTAACGATAAGGGCTGCCTTGGTATCACCGGTTAGTCCTTGTCCAACAAAGTCAATTGCTTTGGCTGCAATGAAATAAGTAATGATGGATAACATAGCTTGTTCCCATCCAAGCACAAATCCTGCCCAGGCGAAGATAAATATGTTGATGAACATTACGAATTCTCCCACGGAAAAAGGTAATTTTCTTGAAAGAAGAATACCTAAGATTTCCGTTCCATCTAAAGCACCACCATTACGTATAACGATCCCTACCCCAATACCTAAAATTAATCCACCGAAGACTGTGGCTAATAATGGCTCGTCTGTTGCAGGTAATAAGTCGTGAAGAGTTGGTTCAATAAGTGCCAGTGCAACAATACTGAAAAGTGATGCTAGTACAAAGCTCTTTCCAATATACTTGTACCCGGCAACTAAAAACGGAATGTTAAAGATGAAGATTAAAATACCAAAGTTTAGTCCTGTAAGATTATTGGTAAGTAAGGATACTCCAATAATTCCTCCATCAATAATGGTATTAGGTATTAAGAATAGTTCTAACGCAATTGCTGCTAGTGTTGCCCCAATGAGCATCATAATGTAACGTGTAATAATACTTCGAATAGGTTCCTTTTTATGCTGTTTTCCCATATAAATACACCTTCTCTTGAAAAAAATGAAAATAATGGTACTTTTAGATTATACATGAAAATGGTTATTCTATGTTGTGTTAATCTAGCTATTATCATACTTTTTTTAGTAAGACTTCCAGAGAATATAAAGGTGGGATGATGAAGTGGATATTTCGGTACCTATTGGGAATGGCATATTTAATTTTCGTTCAGGGGTAATTTTGATTGACGAAAATCGAGTGTTATTACATAAAAAGGAACATGACACTTTTTGGGCACTACCTGGTGGAAGGGTCTCGATGTTTGAAAGTAGTTCTGAGACGGCTGTGCGTGAGTTGAAAGAAGAGATAGGTGTGGATGTGGTTGTAGAACGGTTGCTATGGCATACGGAGAACTTTTTTCCTTTTGGAGAGAAGAAATTTCATGAAGTAGCAGATTATTATTTAGTGAGATTACAAGATTCTCATTCCATTTATCGTGGGGAAGGGGAATTTAAAGGTGTGGAAGGTGATGAAGTACTGATCTATAAGTGGGTAAATATATTAGACCTTCCAGAAACGGAACTATATCCGAAATTTTTAAGAAAAGATTTAAGAGATTTACCTGAACATCCGGTGTTCTTAACGATTAATCAAATGAAAGAGTTTGGATAATTCACTAATTTAGGAAGGAGCTTGTCAAATGGATGTCTGGTATGCAAGTTATGGTTCTAATATAATGGAAAAACGATTTATGGCATATATCGAAGGAGGAACAGTACCAGGTTCTAACCAACCGGAGCGTGGATGTCGTGAAAAAACTGCTCCTAAGAAGAGTGAACGATTTGATATTTCGTATCCCCTTTATTTTTCTAAAGTGAAATCCAAATGGGGGCAAGGAGGAGTTGCTTTTATTGGAACTGAGAGAACAGAAGCAGAAAACACAATTGGAAGAATGTACTTAATTTCAGGAGAACAATTCCGTGATGTCGTATCTCAAGAAAACAGTGGGATGGATGTTAATATTGACCTGGATGTAGTAGAAAAAGAAGGATATATTGATATACATAATGGATGGTATAACCGAGTGGTATTTCTAGGGAGAAAGAATGGTGCACCAATTTTTACGTTTACAAGTAGTTCTTCTATCAACTCTATTTTGTTTACGAAGCCTTCAACCGCATACTTGTCCGTTATTACAAAGGGATTAATGGAACTGGGTCTGACTAAGGCAGAGGCAATGGAGTATTTTCTAAGGAAGAAGGGTATCGAAGGGAACTTTACTAGTGAATCATTGAGGAATTATCTGATAGAATCCTAGTCAATAAGGGGGATTTATAATGAATTTAGGTAGATACAGTCTAATACTTTACACTCTTGCACTGCTATTGCTTGTTGTTCCTATACTTATTACTTTAGGGACGGATGAGAGTTATGGTTTATCATGGCATTTATTATATACTAACATCGCAATTGGGTTGCTTTTAGTAGGTAAAGTCTTATCTCTCATTCAAAAAAGAAAAGAAAACAAAAGTATTGTGGCAGATGCTAGTATTATATTAGTTTTATTAATAATCTTAGTTCCGAGGTTATACTAGAAAGGATGGAAGGAGTTTGGAAATTATTCCAAACTCCTTTTTTTACAAACGTACATTTATCTTTGAGTTTCTATCACCTTTATAATAAAAAACGCCTTCCATAATTTGTGTGTCCGGGAATTGTAAGTGATCCCAGTAAAATCTCAACGCTTCTTCATGATCTACTATCTTGTTAAAGTTATCAAGGGCGAGAATAGAGTTAACGTTGAGATCATAGCCAGCGTCTAGATAAGCTAAGAAGAGTCTTAGTTTTTGAAAGGTCAGCCGCTCTTTTCTTTGGAAAACAGCAGGATAAAGTACAGACCTATATTGTTGCAATAATGGGTTTTTGGCTATTTCGTTCACGATTTGGATGCGATTATGTTTCAATGCAAGATTCATATATTTCTCGGGTATTGTTTGATCAAATATTAGGCTGAAAATATCTTGTTTCGTACAACCAGTGTGTTTACAAATCATTGCTATATCGCGTTTTGTTTCCTTAAATAATAATGATACGTATTCGTACTTTAATTCGAGATTTACCCTTTCTTTCATGCAGGACTGAAATAATTGAAACATCCATTCAAGATTCGAAATATGTTCTCGATTGGAAATATAGACGGGAATGACTTTATTAGGATAATTTAATTGTAACTTGTTATATGCCTCAATGCCCTTATGTAAAAGCAATTCTCCGTGTTTATTTCGTATGACATGGATATAGGGAATGTTTGCAGTTGTATATTTGTGGAAGGAATTTCGAGTAAAGTATTCGGTAGTAGTGTGTGGGGCTTTTATTTTTCGAAGAGGAACCCATTCAATTCTAATAAAATCCAATCTTCTCAGTCCTTTCCGCTTGGTTTCTAAAGGGTATGATGAAAGTGAATTGTCCTATGCCATTGTTATATGTTTGTAATGATGTACCATTGTAAGTGTGGTTTCATTAAAAGGAAAGGTAGTTTTCTAAGAGAGTGTTTGCTTCACCAGTTAGCTGAATTAACAAATAGAGGATAGTAACTGTGCGGTAACTAGTTTAATTACAACAGATTAGTTATTGGATATAGCTGTCGACCCCGCTCCGGCAGAATACTCCGCTTTTACTGTCAGCACAGGGGCGACATCTGCTCGAAAAGACCGTCGCAGTGTCTACCTTGCCGCGGGCCCGGCCTCAGCCTCCTCGAGGAAAGATCGCCTCTCTAGGGGTCTTCGGACACGTGCTATTCCCGCAGGACAATTGTTTTCGGTGGGGCGAGTAATCGCAGTCCCAAGGAAGGCTTCGGCAGCGTAATCATCGCACGAAGAAAATTGTTCTCTATTTTCGAGGAGTCTCCGTATTCTGCCTGCGCTGGTTTAGTTTTCTAATTAATGTTAGAGGTTACATTACGTTTTTTATAATTAAATGCCATTAAATTTATTCATTTACTCAATACTAGCGAAGGAAATACACGGAGACTCCTGCGGGAGGATAGGCATAGGTGAGACCCCTAAAGAAGTAAGCGCGAGGAGGCTCACCAGCCGCTCAGCGAGTGCGGAGTGTAATTCCGTAGCGGGTATGATGCTCCCAAAATAAATTATTAGCCGCCGCACAGTTTCTATCAATTATGTAATAACAACAATCATAAATTAAACAATATTAGCTTAAAGAAAAAGGTGCTAAAGCTAAATAGATTAGCTCTAACACCTTAAGTTTTTTATAAAAATGGTAATGCAATGATATCTGCTTTTCCTAGACTTGTTTGTGCAGCTTGTTTTTCTTGTAACGTATAATTTAAACGGTTAGCTTGCTCCGCCCAGTGGCTGATTGGCTGTACTGAACCTGTGCCTCCTTTGATTCGGCACCGCTCTAGTCCAATGTTAGCTTGAATTAGTCCCCATTCTTGTTTAATGGTTTGATAGATATCAATTGCCAAGTTAAAGTAATGACCGGCTTCTTCTAACATTCCTCTTTGCAGGTTAAGTTCACCTTTTGATAGGTAGACATGTGCCTCCCATCCTTTGATGCCAACTTTCTTAATCTGCTTCATTGCTTCACTTAGCAAATCTTCAGCTAATGTGTAGTCTTCTTTCATACGATGAATATCAGCTAATGTACAAACGAGTATAGCTTCGTACCTGTCATATCCACCTTTACGAGCAATATCAATACCAATTTCACAACAGTCTATTGCCCATTTCAGATGTCCATTTACTTTAAGAATATCTGCATACTTTCTAAGTGCCCGTATCAAATAATTATTCAACCCTGTTTCGTTTGCATAACAGATAGAGCGTACTAACCATTCTCTACTAAATGTTAAATCCCCAGATAGAACTCCTAAATTACCACCAAGCATAAACAATAACTCATTATATTCTTCAGGCCATTTTTTCTCTCTTACTATATTTTCGTAGCTTAGTAGTTCGTTAATTAATGGTTTAACAGGCAATGAAAACATTTTATGATGAACTTTGCGAATGATCAAATGTGCTTTTTCTTTGGAAGCTAAAATTTCTTTTATATCTTGATTAGCGAACAATTCCTCAATCATCGTAATAGCAGAACCGTACTCCCCATTTAGGTGAACCATATCTATTAATATTTGCATTAAATGAATTCCGAGAGAACTAGCACCATGCTCAAGATATAGTTGTTCTAGTACTTGTCGAAGGAAATTTGTTTCTCCACGTAGTTGTAGTTTCCTAAGTGTTGGTAAACAGGTAGAAGAAAGCCAATGGAGAAATTCTTCTTTATCCATATAAGCCTGATGGTGAAATATCGATTCTTCAAGTGCTTGAATTTCCTTTTCAGTATTCAGGTTAGCTGTAGAATATTTCTGCACAAGTCCGTCAAAATATACGGCAAGAGACTGGTGAACTTTGGTTACTAGTGCTTGATTAGAATATTCCAATATGCCTTGACGCATCAATGCATGGATAAAGAGCTTCTCCTCTTCTTTTGATATAAAAGAGAATTTATTAAAATCATGGTATCTTGTCACCGCATAACCAGTTGGATGTTCGTTAAGTAAATAGCTAAACAATTCTTCCGTATAATATCTTGGAATGGTCATTATTTTTAATGTCTCGATTTCTTCGTCTGTTAAATATTGAAGGAACCGATCTAATATTTCCCGTTGATTGGAACCAAATTTACTAACTTCCATCGTTTCCCCGCGGTTTTTTATTTCAAAGTATGTATCTACTGATAAATCAAGATGATACGGATGTCCAACACTTGAAGAAATGATTTTACTTCTAATATCTTTTTCTTCAATTCCACAGTTTACTAGAAAACTCTCAGCGTCTTTTGAGGAAAGGTTTTCTATAATATGGTGATCCAAAATATCCTTCCAATCAGAATCGTATTTTTCCCATTCTAAATACTCTCTTCCACAGATAACAAATAGTACATTTGGTAATGAGCCAATTAGTTCGCGTACCCATTTGTCTTTTGAATGGACAGTTATTTTATTGGTCACGCTAGCCCACAATGCTTCGAACGTATCTAAGAAAATGACCGTGTTTTTTATGTTGTATTTCTCTATTGCTTGTTGTATATCATAGGCAAAAAATGCAATAAGTCTCTCTTCGATTTCTTGAATAGAGCAATTCTCTAATTCTATCAGTTGTTCTTTTACTTCCTTTTTAAGATTCCATCTTTTCCCTGAGTCATATAGCTTCCCAACAATGCCTGTGAGGGAGCCTGCGATTCCTAAACCATCTAACGTACCAATAATATTTCCAAGGATGGAAAGTTCATTTGCAAAGCGAAATTTTTTCTCATTGTATGTAGTATCCGGATTTCTTTTGTAAAAATATAGAGAATAGGCAAGCTCAAAATGTGGAAATGAAATCTTCTTTTGATACTTTATCTCTCTAACTAACTCAAGTAGTGCCCGTGCTGGAGAATGAAATGTTGTATCTCTAAAATCAATCGACGTATAAAGTGCATGAGAATCGTAGTCTGAAAGCTCTAATTTAAGTTGCTTTTGTAAACTAGTTTTTCCAATTCCTCCCACACCATAATATACGATCACATCATATTCCTCCGTGTGACTAGGTCGTTGATTAATACTGTTTAAATGATTAAAGAAGACTTCTCTCGGTAATTCACGGTCGGTAAAAGTTTTGGTTGCAAAATACCGACGTTCTTTTCGTCCAATCTGAAACTTTGGTTGAATTGGCATAGAAAAAACACCCCCATGGTAGTATTATAATCGGTCAAAGGTCCTAGCACCATAGTCAATATAGAAAAAAAGGTACCAAGCACCAATTTATATTATTTTGGAATTTCGGGCCTAGTACCTTGAGGGTGTTTGTTGATGTTCCTATTCCGGGATGAGAATAGAATCAATAATCGTTCGTTTAAATGGATGACCGTTTTTTGTCAATCCTTCTATTTGGATGGTGATATTATATACTTCGTTGGAGTAATCAAAAGTTAATACTTGTGATAGTTTACCTTCTGCAGTAGTGGTCTTGGTATTAGTTGGATTTCGAGATTGTGTAATCGTATAGGTAGCCTTAAGGGAATTCTCCTGAACAACGTTTTTATCCGGGGTAATGTTGTACGTGATTTTTGCAGCATCTTTGGTTGCTGATTTTGTACTATGTAGTGTAATAGGGGATTGATAGTTTGTAATTAATAAGTAGGCATCATCTTCATCAGGGGTTAGTTTTAATTTCCATTCACCCTCTTGAGGAGCGTCGAATGTAATGGAATGATTCAGTGCTCCAATAAAAACGCCTTCATCAATTTTATGTGAAGAGACTTTTGGTTTAACCATTTTTCCTTTGGGGGAAATTAGTTTTATTTCTTTTACATCACTAGTTGTCATTAGGTTAAGGTTAAGTTCTTGAACATGATCCTCCACTGTCACATTTATTACAGATTCTTTTTCAGCAAATAATGGTCCACCATCGACCCATTGATTATGGATGGGGTTGTTTTGAACTATAGGTTCCTCTCTTGTATTCATTAATTTATTGCCATAAAAAGTATTATCCGATAAATAGTCATCAAAAACAGAAAACGTAATGCCACTTCGAATCGACGTATGGTTCCAGTCTCCAATAGCAAGCTGGTATCCGCCTGGTAATCTACTACTAGCAGTTGTCACCACACCATCATTGGAACCATATTGCGACAAATACATGCCCCCAAACCAGGTCGAGGAAAATGCACTACCCCAGTCGGTGCCACCTAAAGTATAGTAATCATTATAATAAGCTCTAGGTTGTGTGTCAGTTTGAGAACGATAATTTGCCATATTAGCCATTTGCATCGAATAGGTTCCGTCTCCCTGTGCGCCAATTAAATCAGCAAGCCAACCAGCGGAGGAACTATAAGCCAAATCAGCTAATTGTGATCCATGATGTGGACTAGATAAGGTGATGACGTTTTGTACATAGGACCATGCTCCATAATAGGTTAGTGCTGTTTGGGTATCTACTCCACCTTTACTATAGGCAACAACCGTAACAGGTTTTCCAAAATGGTTGGAAATTTCTCGAATCTTATCAGCAAGTAATGCCCCATTATCCCACATGTCTCTAGAGGCACCACCGGCATCGTATAACTGAACAAAAGCCGTTTGATACCCTGCATTAACAGCTGTTTGATACATATCATTATCTTCCCAAAAAATTTGTGCAACATTATTTAAGCCGGGAACAAAAAGTAGTACTGGTGCATTAGGAATTAAATTAGAAGGTGTGGTGCCAATATACCATTCTCCGGGAGTTTCAGTATTACCGTTTCCTACTTTACCTGTTATTGAAAAGATGGGTCCAGATTGCTTAAATGGAATAGGATCTGGAATCGATGTGGAATCATTATCTTTTGCTGTTACAGACAACGGGATAGCCGAAACAAATACCAGTAAGGTAAACAAAAATATCATCCATATTTTTTTCAAGTTCTCTTCCTCCTCATTTTTAGTCCTTCCGATTTTATTCGGGTATAATAGTTTTCATGTGGAAATGAGATTGGGAAAGTTTAAAAATCGTTCAAAAGTAATACAAACATAAGGATAATATGATGTCTAAGCACAAAACCATATAATTAGTCGCATTTTTAAGACGCTACATTAAATTATCAAGTAGGTTTTCTTTTTGGACGGTGATATAATGTTTGAAGTACTTTTTTAGAATGGGATACATGGTAGGAGTAAAAGGAGTCGTCAGGTTTGAAGAAGTTTAGCGTATTAAAGGCATTAAACAATAATGTCATTATTGCTGTTAATGAGGAACAAGAAGAAGTAGTGTTAATTGGAAAGGGTATCGGTTTTAATAAAAAGCGTAAGGATGTCATACAGGAAGATACGGTAGAAAAGCTTTTTGTGCTTCGGGATAAGAAGGAACAAGAGAGTTATATCAAATTACTTCCGAATATTGATGAAACAACCCTTGCAACAATTATTACGGCTATAGAAATAATCAAGAAGAACTCAAATACATTATTAGACGAAAAGGTCCATGTTGCTTTAACGGATCATATTTTGTTTGCGATTACAAGACTTCAGCGAGGAATGGAAATTAAGAACCCTTTTTTGTCAGAAACAAAAGCATTATATCCAAAAGAATATGAAATAGCTGAAGAAGTTGTAGATTATATGAATCAAACATTAGCCATACAAATGCCGGTAGGGGAAGTTGGATTTATCGCCCTCCATGTCCATAGTGCTATTAGCCATACAACTATGTCTGAGATTAGTTCTTATTCAAATTTACTTTCTAGATTGGTAGATACAATTGAAGAACAACTACAGATTGTGATAGACCGTGAAGGTATTGATTATATTCGTTTGATCCGCCATATGCGATTTACGATTGAGCGTGTTCTAAAGGAAGAAAAAATGGAAGAACCAGCGAAATTTGCAATTCTATTGAAAAAAGAATATCCAGTGTGCTATAATCTTGCTTGGAAACTGATAAAAATAATGCAGCAAACATTAAGGAAACCTGTATATGATGCGGAAGCAGTTTACCTGACGATGCACTTACAGCGATTACTTGTTAAATTTAATTAAATAAACTACGTGTTACTGATTCGATCAGGCATGAGTAGAGGTTAATGAAAATGTGAGAATGGGGGAAAAATAACCCACATCCTTTTCATTACTCTATTCATGCCTTTTTTGCGTTATTTAAACGTAATTGTCTTTTTATACGTACGTAACAAGATAAAGAGAACAGGCTCATTTGCCAATGAGATTGGTAAATGCAAGTTTTCTAATGTTTCTTTTTGAACTTGCTGCAAGAAATACATTTTCAGAGGAGGATTTTTATGTTCAAGAAGGCTTTTGGTGTTTTACAAAAGATTGGTAAAGCTTTAATGCTTCCAGTTGCATTACTGCCTGCTGCAGGGTTATTACTTGGGCTAGGAAATGCAGCACAACAGGAAACAACGTTAGAATACTTACCTTTCCTAAGTGCTGATTGGATTCAACTTACTGCATCTGTTATGGAAGATGCTGGTAATATTATTTTTAGTAACTTAGCACTCATCTTTGCTGTTGGTGTCGCTATTGGATTAGCTGCTGATGGGGCTGCAGGACTTGCTGCTCTTGTTGGTTATTTAGTATTGAATCAGGTAATGGGTTCTTGGATGGGTGTTAATGCCGACATGGTTGCATCAGATCCAGGTTTTGCTAATGTGCTTGGGATTCCGACATTACAAACTGGGGTATTCGGGGGTATTATTGTCGGCCTGATTGCCGCCTTTGCCTATAATCGGTACCATGATATAGAGATGCCTTCATTCCTTGGATTCTTTGCTGGTAAACGATTTGTACCAATTGCAACAGCAGTATTTTCATTTATTGCTGGTTTATTATTAATGTTTATCTGGCCACCTGTTCAATCCGCAATGAACAGTGCATCTTATTGGTTAATTGAAGAAGGTACGTACTTAGCGGTATTTATGTTCGGGTTCATTAAACGATTATTAATACCATTTGGATTACATCATATTTTCCATGCACCATTCTGGTATGAATTTGGTACTTATACTACTGTTGCTGGAGAAATTGTACGTGGAGATATGACGATTTTCTTTGCCCAGCTACGTGATAATGTTGAAATCACTGCTGGTAACTTTATGGCAGGGGAATATCCAATTATGATGTTTGGTCTTCCAGCAGCAGCATTAGCAATGTACCATGCTGCTAGACCAGAACGGAAAAAGTTAGTTGCAGGATTATTAGCATCTGGTGCACTAACATCATTTTTAACTGGTATTACCGAACCACTTGAGTTCTCATTTATGTTTATCTCACCATTACTATTCTTAATCCATGCAATCTTAGATGGATTATCATTTATGATCATGACATTCTTAAGTGTTAATATTGGTTACACATTCTCTGGAGGGTTTATTGACTTTGCTTTATTTGGAATTCTTCCTGGTAAAGAACCTTGGTGGCTTGCAATTCTAGTAGGACTTGCATTTGGAGTTCTTTATTACTTCTTATTTAGATTCTTTATTAAGAAATTTAACTTAATGACTCCAGGTCGGGAGGAAGTTAAAGAAGAGGAAACACAAGGAAAAGGACAAGCTGGAGACTTAGCGTATAATGTTTTAGATGCAATGGGTGGACAAGAAAACATTGCTCACTTAGATGCTTGTATCACGAGACTTCGTGTGTCCGTTAATGATATTAAAAGTGTAAATAAACAGGAATTGAAGCAGTTAGGAGCTGCAGGTGTACTGGAGGTTGGTAATAATATTCAAGCTATCTTCGGTCCACGTTCAGAGATTATTAAAGGGCAGATGCAGGATATTATAGCTGGTAAAAAACCACGTCCAGTGAAAAGTGTCGATCAAGATGCAGAAGTAAAACAACAAATTGAGGAAGTAAATCCAGAAGTTTTACAAAATGAAATCATCAAAGAAGATATCTTTGCTCCAATGAAGGGTGAAGTTGTTCCAATAGCTGAAGTGCCTGACCAAGTTTTCTCAGAGAAAATGATGGGTGACGGGTTTGCCATTAAGCCAAAAGACGGGCTAGTTGTTTCACCGGTTAATGGTACAATCATTAATGCATTCCCAACGAAGCATGCACTTGGTATTAAGTCTGAAAGTGGAAGAGAAATCCTAATCCATGTGGGACTAGATACCGTTAACCTAAAGGGAGAAGGTTTCGAGTTATTCGTCGATGAAGGTGATGAAGTTAAAGTTGGCCAGACCTTGTTGAAAGTAGACCTAGATTATATTGGTAAGCATGCGAAGTCAACTATTACACCGGTTGTGTTTACTAACCTTCAGGCTGATGAGAAGATCGTAATTCAAAAGCAAGGTTTGGTTGAACGAGAAGAGAAAAGCATTGTTGAGATTCAATAATATGTATTAGTTTCTATGGCAAGAGTAGCAGGATATTTTGTTAGATATCCTGTTACTTTTTTTGTTTAGTTAAGTAAAGTAAATTTCTCCCTCAAGAATAATCTTCCGAATTTAGGTAATGATTTAATTAAAACTACATAAGGTCTGGTGATTAAGATTAAATCAATTAGTAGAATTTTGGGGATATTCCTTATAACCACTCTCCTTGGAAGTGGAATAGCTTTTGCAACAACAGATAGCATGGAAAGAACACCATCCACCACTGAGGAACACAATTGGAAGCAAACAAGCATAGATTACCATATTATTGAAGTAGGAGAACATGAATTTAGTTACTGGAAGAATTTTATGAAACACTCTCGTACTTGTCATATATCTCACCGAGTTAAGACAGTAGTTTATTACTGTGATATTCATGGCCATACGAAATCAGAAACGATATTAGATGAGATTATTCATAGTGTAAAACACGACCATGATTAATCTAAAAATACTACCTGGAGTTGGACTTCCTAGGTAGTATTTTTTATGGATACTATTCATCCTGGATTTGGATTGCCAGGAAAACAATTACGTAATGATAAAAGAAAGGCTATCACTTCATAGTGAAATGCCTTTGTTAATTTTTACATTATTAGCTATGTGTGCATTTATTTTGTATTATCCCTTTTCGGATCATTTTTCCTATTAATCGATTGTGCTTCTGTTTCCTCAGAAATTTCAAACTGGAGATCACCAATAGGAGGTGTACGATATTCCTTATGACCACTAGATACATCTTGTTCCTGCATATAAGCGTGTAAGAAAGGTTCTACTAACGACATGAAAAATGCGGAAAACAATGACGCCACAATAATTGGCATGGTTGTTTCAATGAAAAAGTAACCAAGTGTTGCGACAGTTATAAATGCTAAAAAGAAATCAGAAATACTAGCAACTACATTTCCGAAGCGACCTAAAATAAATAAGTCACCAATAACATAGGAAATGGCAGTGGTTAAGATACTGACTAAGAATAAATTGAAAAAGGAAACATCATAGAAAATACCAAAAATAGAGAAGATAATAATGGTGGTGGCAATAAACTTTATGCCAAGTGCTTTTAGGTTCATGCTTATTATTCATCCTTTCAGAGAAGACCATTTTCCTTAGTATTTGTTATTCCTTGTAAAATATGATATTTATACATTGGACAAATTAATAAGGGGTTGGGCTTATGAAGTACTTTGCCGTATTTTTACCAATGAAGGATGAAGAGAAAAGCAAAAAATATCGTCCGGAACATCTATCGTTTTTACAAGAAAAGCTAGAAGATGGATATATTTTTGCAAAAGGTCCATTTGTGGATGGATCTGGAGGGTTAGTTATTTATACTGCTAACAATTTTGAACAAGTAGAGACAATGGTAAGGCAGGATCCGTATGTCATAAATGGTGCTAGGGGTTATGAGATTCACGAATGGGGAATGACAGTAGGGTAAGAAGAAAGGACCAAAGCTGAGGAGCTTATGGTCCTTTTCTCTTTTATATATATAAAATTTTCTCAGTTAATATCCCCTCGCGATAACACGCTGATTCTCTATTATTTTAGAAACCACTGCCTCCGTTAAACGTTTGGCTGTTTTTGGAAGGACTGTCTTTAACACTGGATTAACAACTGGACCCATAATTCCTCTTGCCGTCATATCCAGGTTTCCGGTCATTTTCGTTTGATAGTCAGTAATGCTTTTCGCTTCAAAAGAACCTTTCCCGGAAACCTTTTCACTAATACCTGTTAAGGTAAACCTCACACTGGTTGGTTCTTTCCATTCGGTAATATCGATTCGCATATTAATTGTCTTTTGAATTTTTCCTACATCTCCTTTAAATTTCCAGGTGGATTGTCTGTCATTTAGAATTTGATGATCTAGATATCCAGGGACTAGTGGTGCCCAATTGTTCATATCACTAACAAAATTCCAAATGGTCTCAATCGGTAAATCCACTTCTTTTGAAAATGTACCTCCAGGCATGCAAAAACCTCCTTTTACTCATGTTAAAAAGTATATTAGGGAAATCATTCTTTATACGTTAATAATTGATGAATTTCGTATGAAAAGTACCAGTACTTTGTATTAAATTCATATTACTATTCACGTCTTTTTGAAGAGATGTTGAAAATTGTCGAACAAAAGAAAGTTATTGCCTTTTGTCCTTGTATTTTGCTTAATATTAGCGCTTTTATATAAAAAATGTTCCGTTTTTTCTATTATTGCTCATTTTTCATGTCGAATTTGGTCTAAAATCATAAAAATGTGGATTGGATTTAATCGTTCTATGCGATTATGATAGAAGCAACTAGTAAGAAGGAGGGAAAAATTATTGAATAAAAATGAAATAATGGAATTAAAAAGGAAGGTGGATCAACATGAGAAGACGATTGTTCAACTTATGGAAATATTAGCTGCTACTAACCGTTTATTATCAGACATGAAATCAACTACTGAACCTCCTACCCTACATATAACAACAAAATCCCTCAAGTTTCCTCGTAAGGCGTCCTCTCCCCGTTAACAAATATAAGGATCTGTTCATCCCCGGACAGATCCTTATTCCACTTTTAAAGAAAAAAGTTGAAAATTGATGAATGTTGTCGTGATTTCTTCTTGTGATTGTTCTATTAAATTGATAAAATTAGTAAGTATGAATTTTTATAGTAAGTTAATAGAATTGTAATTTAAACCTAATTAAGAGGAGATCATGCTATGTGTGGTTTTGTTGGCTTTTCAACAAATTCAATTGATATAGATAAACAGAGTGTAATACAAGAAATGATGAATACAATTGGTCATAGGGGACCTGATAGTGACGGTTATTTTGTTGATGATAATGTCACACTAGGATTTAGAAGACTACAAATTATCGATTTAACAACAGATGCTAGTCAGCCAATGTTCAATGAGGATCATAATATTTCCTTGATTTTCAATGGTGAAATTTATAATTATCAATCCTTAATGGATGATTTAAAGGAAAAGGGCCATGTATTTAAAAGTCAAAGTGATACAGAAGTAATCATTCACGGCTACGAAGAATATGGCGTTGACATTTTACAGAAACTTCGTGGAATGTTTGCATTTGCACTGTGGGATAAAAAAGAAGAGTCGTTATTTATCGCAAGAGATTTCTTTGGTATCAAACCACTTTACTATACACATAATACGACTGACAATTCATTCCTTTTTGGATCTGAAATAAAATCATTCTTACAATTTCCTGGATTCCAAAAAGAATTAAATAAGAAGGCACTTAAGCCATATTTAACCTTCCAATATTCTGCTTTAGATGAAACATTCTTTAAAGGTGTTTATAAGTTAAGACCAGGGCACTATATGATTTACAAAAATGGTGAGATTGACATCAAACAATATTGGGATGTTCAATTTGATACAGAAGAAAATAGCCTGGAATTTTATGTGCAAAAAATTAAAGAAACCATGGAAGAGTCTGTAAAATACCACCGAATTAGTGATGTGAAAGTTGGTTCTTTCTTATCAGGCGGTGTTGACTCTAGTTATATTACTGCGTTGTTGAAGCCAGATAAGACATTCTCAGTTGGTTTTGAAGATTATGAAGGTATTTTCAATGAAACTAACATTGCTGCGGATCTTTCCAAACAACTTGGAATTGAGAACCACAAGAAAATTATTAGTGCAGATGAATTCTTTAATGTCATTCCAACAGTTCAATACCATATGGATGAACCACAATCAAACCTTTCATCTGTACCACTATACTTCTTAGCAGAACTTGCGAGTAAACATGCAACTGTACTTCTTTCCGGTGAAGGTGCGGATGAAATCTTTGGTGGATATGCATGGTATGAAACATCAAAAGAGATGCGTATATATGAGAAAGCTCCATTTTTCATGCGTCGGATCGTTTCTAATGTAGCGAAGAAACTTCCTGAAAATCGTATCACGACTTTCTTTGTAAAAGGTGGTCAAAAGGTAGAAGAGAAGTTTATTGGTCAGGCGAAAATCTTTGATTTGAAAGATGCTACAAAAGTATTGAAAGATGAATACCAAGATGCGCCAACACCTGAGGAAATTGTTAGGGAATCCTACGATAGGGTTGCTGGCAAAGATAATGTTTCTAAAATGCAATACGTAGATATGAAGCATTGGTTACCAGGGGATATCCTGTTGAAGGCAGATAAAATGAGTTCTGCGCATTCCATCGAACTTCGTGTCCCATTCTTGGATAAAGAAGTAATGGAAATGGCTGGCAAAATTCCAGCTCATTTAAAAGTGAATGATATTGACACAAAATATGTACTACGTAAAGCAGCAAATGAAGTATTACCAGATGAATGGGCAAATCGTCCGAAAGTTGGTTTTCCTGTTCCATTCCGTGATTGGATCAAAAAGGAAAAATATTATACTTTAGTTCGTGAAGTCTTTGAATCTGATATTGCGAAAGAATTCTTCAACGTAGATGAGCTTCTAAAGTATTTAGAAGAACATTATCAAGGACAAGCAAACCATGCCCGTTATGTTTGGACAGTTTACGTGTTCTTAGTTTGGTATAAACGTTTCTTTGTGGATATGGAAGACTAGGTATTGCCATTATACGATTCTCTTATAAGATGTAAGTGAATCATGATAGGGAGTAGCTCAAAGGTGAAATTAATTATACGAAACTCAATATTATTTTCCCTTATATTCATTACCACCATTCTTATTACAACAAATCATGATAGAATCTATGCGTTTGTTTATGAAATGTTCGAAAAGAATGAAGGTGTACTTTCTATTGTTAGTGTTGACGCAAAAGCCGGATATCCTATTAGTGAGGCAACATATCAGTTGATTGATATGGAAACGAATGAGATAGTTCAAGATAATCTTGTTACAAATCAAGATGGAATGGTTCAAGTTGAAAGCATTCCACGAAATAAAACGTATCAGGTTATTCAAAAGGGTATAAAAACACCCTACCAAGTTACAACTGAACCTAAAACAATTGAGTTACTTGCAGAACATGAGCAAGTTACATTTGAAAATACTGTGTATCCATCGATCATGACTTATAAGAGAACAGATGAACATGGTGTATTTGCGACAGAAATGAATCTTCCGGTGGAAGCCGTCATGCAGAAGCCTGAGTTACCGAACGGTTGTGAGGTAACGGCTCTGGCTTCTGTTTTACACTATAATGGGTATGATGTTGAGAAGACGGTACTTGCAGATAAGTATCTAAGTAAAGTACCATTTGAGGTTATTAATGGTAATCTATACGGTGCCGATCCAAGCAAAGCATATGCTGGGGATCCTAGAAGCAAAAATCAAGGATTTTTCAGTTATGTCCCACCAATAATAGAGGCTGCTAATAAGTATCTGGATGAAGTAAGTGGAAGTCTAACACCCAAAGATTTAACGGGGAGTTCACCAACAGAACTATTAGATTATGTGCGTGAAGGTATACCGGTAATTATTTGGACAACCATTGATCAACAAGAACCGAATTTTAATTATTCTTGGATCGTGACCGGTTCAGAAGAAAAATTAGATATTATTAGAAACTCACACACAGTAGTCTTAACTGGCTTTAGCGAGAATGAGGTTTATGTTATGGACCCTTTAAAAGGGAATGTTGCATATCCTAAGGAAAGATTCTTCGAAATATATGAAAAAGCCGGCAGTCATGCTATGATTGTTCAATAATTAAACCACAAACAGGAAAATTTTCTTGTTTGTGGTTTTTTTGTCTTTGTAATTAGGGTTGTTTGCTAAAAGGTTGTTGTTGGTTTGGTTAGTTTAATCTTACAAATAGTTGATAGAAACTGTACGGTAACCACTGTCAAATAATGAGTGTAGTATTAATATACCGCTCCGGCAGAATACTCCGCTTTCCGCGGGCCCGGCCTCAGCCTCCTCGAGGAAAGTTCGCCTCTGCGGGGTCTTCGGACACGCGCTATTCCCGCAGGAGTCTCCGTATTCTGCCTGCGCTGGTTTTTATTTCTAATTATTATAAGGAATAATCTATGTTTTTGAGATAAGTGGTGTTTAAATTATTCTTTCACTCTATACTAGCGAAGGAAATACACGGAGACTCCTGCGGGAGGATAGGCATCGGTGAGACCCCGCAGTGCGTAAGCGCGAGGAGGCTCACCAGCCGCCCGCGGAAAGCGGAGTGTATTTCCGTAGCGGGTATGGTGCTCCCCAAAAAGAATACTAGCCGCACAGTTTCTATTAAATTAGCGACAAGCAATACAAAAAATAGCCCAAAAGAAAAAAGACTCCTATTGAAGTCTTTTTTCATGAAATAATTATTAAGCTACAACACCGTTTGAAGGATTATCTTCTTTTGCAGCATTTACCATTAGGAAGACTGCAGAAAGAATATGCATAATCATACCTACAACTGGAATCCAGCCAATACATGAAGTAACGATACCTAGAATACTTCCTGTAGATGCTCCACCATCTTTTTTAGTTAGGACTAAAGTAATAATATGTAAGATAAGCATAATTAAAAGTGGAGTCCAAAGTAAACCTACGATAATCATTCCACCTAAGACAGGAATACCTAATAATGCTTCTAAAGCACCAGTTACCCACTTCAGAATTCTTGAAGTTGACATTAATTTCACCTCCGGCATTACATATATGTATGTTGAAATAAAATATTATTGCATTAAAATAATGGCGCAACTTTTGACCTATATCGACATAATTTTGTAAAAATTCTGTGGAAGGTGTCTAATTTTGTGAGTTTAAATTTGACAGATGGAGTGATTTTATTATATTTATAAGATTTATGAATATTTATATAGTAGTCCAACTATTTAGGAGGAGGATTACTCCATGAAACGAACAAATCGTAGGCCAATGTTTATATTACTTATTCTAATAATTATTAGTTTACTAAGCTGTTATTTGTTTTATACCTTTTTCCTTAATACACCTTCCAATCAAGCAGAGAACGCGGTAGAGGAGTTTTATTCCTATGAACAGGAAGGTGCCTTTTCCGACTCATGGGAAATGTTCCACCCGTTCATGAAGGAACGTTTTGAAAAAGGACATTATTTACAGGATCGTGCTCATGTGTTCTTAAACCATTTTGGTGTTAATACATTTACATTTTCAATTGAGGATGCGGAAGTAGTCCATGATTGGCAAATTGAAGAGGATGCTGAAACCATAGATGAAGTTTATCACATTCCGGTTACACAGTATTACCAAGGAAAGTATGGAAATTTTTCCATTGTGCAAGATGTTTATGTAACCAACTTAGATGAGGAATGGACCATACTTTGGGATTATAAAAAATCAGAAACTTCACTAGAATTAGAAGAAAATTAGGTAATCTTCACCTTATATTTCTATCGACTTTCCCGTATGATAATGACAACACTTGTCCATAAGATCGATTATTAATGAAGGGGGAAGGGTCATGAGTCAAAAAATTGCAATTTTGATTCTACATGGTGCGGGTACTCCTGAGGAAGATTTTGCAGATAAGTTGATTGATAGGGTTAAAGTGGGTTTTGATAAAAAGTTATCAAAGGGAAAATCAGAAACAGAGCTTGTTTTTGAGCCTGTATTCTGGTCAACTGTTTTTGCTCCCGAACAGGTTAAATTATGGGAACAGCTTCGGGAATATAGAGATCTGGATTTTGGTAGATTGAGACGTTTTGTGCTAGAGTTTCTCGCAGATGCGGTTGCCTATCAACCTACTAGAATTGGAAACCAAAATTATGATAAAGTACATTCTCTTGTAGCAAAATCCATTCAAGAATTACGGGTAAAGGCAGGGGAAGATGCGCCACTTTGTGTGATTAGCCATAGCCTTGGCACCATCATAGCGAGTAATTACTTTTATGACTTACAATATAAACAGGAGAATATTGGTACCGAGACTCTTGCGTGTAAGAGTAATAGTCCAATTGAACAAGGTAAGACCCTTACACTCTTTTATACGTTGGGTAGCCCAATGGCGATGTGGTCTCTTCGCTATATTGATTTTGGATCCCCAATAGATGTCCCATCTCCATCCTTACAAACCCTGTATCCTAATCTGGAAGGTGAATGGTTAAACTTTTATGACAAGGATGATGTGCTAGCATTCCCATTACAAGGTATAAATAATGCCTATCAAGAGGCTGTTACAGAAGATATTGAGGTGAATGCAGGTGGTATGGTTACGAGCTGGAACCCACTTTCCCATCTAAAGTATGATACAGATAAGGAAGTTATTAAACCGATTGTAGATGGGATAGAACGAACCTGGAAAACTATTAATTCAGTCGGGCAACGATAAGTGTTACTAATAAGGAATAAAAAGATCATGAGAAATTATGATCTTTTTTTGCTTTTCTCAAAATAGCGCATAGCAAGAAAAGATACCATATTTAAAAGGAAAGATACTGATAGATGTATACCTACGTATACATTACAAAATGCCTAGCCTATGATAAACTTACTATAATTCAGATGGTAGATTAAATAGTGAAAAAATAGAAAGGTTAGTTGTTCCCCACCAATTTCTTAATAATGGAGGGATTTTCATGGGTCATGAGGTAAAACGTCAAATGTATGGCCAGAAAATTGAATGTAATCATCCGTTGTATCATTTTAAACGGCAGGTATGGAATTCAAATGTGGACAGGGATCCAGCTGTTATATTTGAATGTAAGAATGATGAAGATGTCATAAGAGCTGTTCATTATGCTAATAAGAATGGATTAAAGATTACTGTACGTGGTGGAGGATTTCATCCTGCAGGGAAGTCTGTTAAAGATGGGGCAGTTCTCATCGACTTATCCCAAATGAATGATGTTCATGTGGATGAGATAAGTAAGACTGTAACAGTAGGTGCAGGAGCGAAAATATATGAAGTAGATACCATTACACAGGAGTATGGATTAGCTGTTCCATTAGGAATGGTTTCTAATATTGGCGTTTCAGGACTTGCTCTGGGTGGTGGTTTAGGTTATCTACGAGGAAAATATGGACTAACATGTGAAAATGTAGTCGGAGTTCATGTGGTAACAGGAGAAGGGAAGTTACTCTATGTTAACCGTTTTGAACATGCAGAATTATTCTGGTCCATACGTGGTGCAGGTGAAAACTTTGGAATTGTAACCAAATTAGAGATGAACTTGCATCCTGTTGGTCGCCATGTTTTAGGCATTGATGTCCTATATGATTTCAAAGATTTACAGAAAATTATAAAAAGGGTTGAGGAGTACCGTCAATCTGCAGTTGATGAAGTATCCTTTAACATTGCCATTTCTAAAGGGGATAACGGTGAAGTACATATTCGTCTCATTGGAATGTATGTCGGGGAATTGAATTTGCTTGTAGAGCGGGAAATTATTCAACCATTGCTAGAATTCGCTACGCCAATTATTGATAACACAGAAATATTGTTATACACCGATATGCAGAAAAAGTTCGACTCCTTAGTTGGTAACAGTTTTGCAATTGAAGGAATCTCGCTTTTCTTTGAAGAGTTAGGTGACGAAGTTGTACAGATGTTAATTAGTGGGTTGGAGAAAGCAAATGGGAATGTCGTTGTTCATTTACTAGAAATTCATGGTAAAGTTAATCGAATTTCGAAATATGAAACAGCTTTTGCTATTCGTGATGCTAGCTATTTATTAGTCATTGATGCTGATATTGGAAGTGATCCAGTTCATACAAAGCTATGGGTACAAGAGATGTATGATATGCTTCTACCTTATTCTTATAAACAAGTTTCCTATTTAAACAGTTCTAAAGTCTCGGAAGAGGTTATTCAAAACTCTTACAGTTGTATTATCAGTCAATTAGTAAAACTAAAATTAGAATATGATCCAGATAATCTTTTCTGTTCTGAACATAAATTACTAGATAGAAAAAGGTAAGCTCTTAAAGCTTACCTTTCTCACGTAATTTCCATTATTCGTTTCATCAACTGAATTCTATTTTTAACGTTTGCCTTTTGATAGATACGACTTAGAGCTTTTTTAACCGTAATCTCAGCGATATACAATTCTTTGGCAATATCAAGGATTGGTTTATCTTCTATTAACAGAGTGATGATATCTTGCTCTCTTGGTGTTAGAGAAAATTCTTTCGTCAATATTTCCATTTTATCTGTGTTTAGACCAGCTATAAATTGTTTCAAGTAAGGTATTAGTTTAGGGCCGCTTAAGTCTAATAGAAAAGTAGGTGTAGGTACTTCCTCATGATAATCATGGTGTGACGCCCCGTCTACGGTCTGGAACCCAAACTTATATAACAAATCTTGGAACAACTTTAATGGTGTTGAGGCAACTAATTTTCCACCAGAGAAAATTAAAGGAAATAAACTATACAATATATAAGCACGTGCTGCGTTATCGGTTGGATCTTTGTACTCTTGGTAGCGTATAAAGTAGCCTGCTGTTTCCTCAACAGGGACATTATAGTATTGTTTTTCTTCTTTGGATAGATTAGAAAAATATGCCCTCGAAACAGGCTCACTCTCAAGGAGTGGAAGTGTCTTTTCGTTAATAGGAACATTAACAGATATCCCAATCGCTTCCCCATTCTTTTTAAGCAGACTTGAACCTTGGTAGCCCATCTTTTTAATGTAATCAGGTCCTATTAATTCATATTCTAGTAGATTATGTTCTAATGATGCATTCAATGTAATGGATGTATTGCTAGTTCGGCTGTAAAAATTAGTTCTGCTTATGCTTGGATTGTCTATTAGATATTTGAAAAATTCTTCTACCTCATGGTAATTATATTCTTCTATTGGCTCAAGATACATAGAATGATCGATTGAGGTATCTTGAAAGAAAACAGACTGAATAACCTCGTCACCAAGGTGGTAGAAGAAAGAAGCAATATCTTCTTTGTTCGGTTGAGTAATGATTCGAGTATAATAGTAATGTGTGATTTGGTTAGTTAATGATTGATATCGTTCATAGTTTCTTTGCTTTAGTTCAATTCGAATTGCGTCTCGAATTAGTTCATGAATACTCCATCCCTCCTGAGTTTTTCGAATGAAAGAGAAGGAAGTTAATTCATGAAATGTATTAGTTGAGATTTCTATATTAAGTATTTCGGATATCGTATGTTGATCAAAATGATTTAATAGAGCAGCAACCTCAATTAAATTGATTAATCTTTCATTCTTTACTTCACTTAACCATCTACTGGTTAAAGCACTTAATACTTCTGTGTTACCCTTGAAGCATGAACTATCTTCCTCTACCAGACCATTACTTATCGTTGCTAGTGATAGCAACAAGGGATGTCCTTTTGTGAATTGCCATATTTTTTGAATGGAAGCTTCACTTGTTATTCCATTTTTATGTAAGAAATCATATGTATCCTGAAAATTAAAAGACGTAACCTCTATTTGTTTTGTAACGGTCCTCCAGGCTGGTGCCTCTTGCCATTCCCCTGTTAATTCTTTCCTTCCAGCAAGTATAATGGAAACTCTGGGGTGGAGTTTGCGAATAAATACATTGCGGAACCACCGATCAAGATTATCCATTTGTTCATAGGTATCAACAGCAATAATCACTTTATTCTTTTTCCCAAGATTATTAATGAGTTGAATACAATCCTGTAACGTTTTTGGTATGGTTACACCGCTATCTATATGAGTAGATAGCATGGAATGTAAGTAGTCTGTGAATCCTGTAATAGTTTGGTTGAAATCCTGCGTATCCAAATGGAGAAAAGGGATATTTTGCTTTTCAGCAATGATGGTAAACTCATATAGTAAATAGGTCTTACCAATACCACCTTTGCCATGAAAATGAATTACTTTATACGCTGGATTTTCATCTTGAATGAGATTGTAAAACAACATTAATTCGTTATTCCTACCATAGAAAGATGATTCTTCTACTTCTTGTATAACCTGATTAATACGCTTATCTGATCTGAATAACTTCAACTACTTACCCCCTAACATTAAAAAATTCTGAAAAATCCTATCATTTAAAATATAAATTAGTACTTAAGACCTGTCAAGACACAAGTTAATAATACTATTGGGGATTTTTAGCAATATATTATTAAGTTATTATTTCAATTGAATAGAAAACATATAGAATTCGCAACCTACGAGAGAACAGATAAATCTGTTCAATACCCACTAGGAGTGATCAGCTGTGGCGAATAACAATAGAAATAAGTTGTTAGTGCCAGGTGCAAAGAGTGCAATGAATCAAATGAAAGAAGAAATTGCAAATGAACTTGGTGTTCAGCCAGGAGCTGACACAACTGCACGTGAGAACGGGTCTGTGGGTGGCGAGATGGTTAAACGAATGATCAGAATCGCCGAACAAAGCATGCAAAATGGTAAAAAGTAGCATGCTCAGAAGGGAGGAGCTCATTTTTAGGGCTCCTCTTTTCTATACTGGGTTTAGTTCCTGAATCAAAATTCAAATAGAGAAAACATAATGTCTTTATCATAAAACCTTCCCATATTGATTGTAAAAAGTGTATCATAATCTAAAGAGAGTAAAGAATATTCTGAGGAGGATTCTTGATGAAACCGTTAATTGGTATTGTAACCTCAACCGAGTTAGAACAGGATTATTATTTTACATCTACTGATAATGTAAACGCGATTATAATGGCGGGTGGAATACCTGTACTATTACCTTATTACCAAGATCAAGAGACAGTGGAAGAGATTGCTAGAAAAATAGATGGTCTATATGCAACGGGTGGATATGATATTGATCCAACTTTGTTTGGAGAGGAACCACATCCTAAATTAGGGACGATTATTCCGGAGAGAGATCAATTTGAAATTGCTTTGATGAGAAAAGTATTGGAGTTGGATAAACCACTTTTAGGTGTTTGTCGAGGGAGTCAGACCTTGAATATTGCACTTGGTGGAGATATGTATCAGGACATATATGCGCAAATTCCGAACCAACTATTGCAACATCAACAAAAAGCCCCGAATAAACATGGATCTCATTTTGTGGCTGTAAAAGAAGGTTCCCTATTGAATCAACTAACCGGAAAAGCTAGACTTAGAGTAAATAGTCGCCATCATCAAGCAAATCGCAGTGTTATAGAACCACTTCAAATATGTGCACAGGCAAGTGATGGGGTAATTGAAGCAATTGAAAGTACTGCACATCGGTTTGTATTGGCTCTTCAATGGCACCCGGAAAATATGCTAGAAGTAAAAGACGAAGATTCTGAAGCCATCTTCAACGGTTTTATCAAAGCTTGTACGCGATAGATAATAGAGAGGCTCATAACTTCTAATCCCATAAAAGAAAGGATCTTTAAGTTGAAAATAATTGATACACACTGTGACGCCCTATTGAAACTTCAATATTCAAAACGCATTCCATTTAATAAAACACAACTCCGATTCAACGATTCACCAGAGCTAAATACCAATCTTCAATTCTTAAAAAAAGGAAACATCAACGTACAGTTCTTTGCGATTTTTATGATGCCCGATGTCCCAACTAATGAAAAATGGCAACATGCCCTAGAACAAATCGATATTTTTTATCATGAGATTATCAGAAAGAATCCTGAGATGAAGCATATCAAAAAGTGGCAGGATATTAAAGATTTAAAAGAAGGGGAAATAGGTGCCGTATTAACGTTGGAAGGTGCAGATGCATTTGGGAATGACCTAGCAAAGTTACGTATGTTATATCAACTTGGTGTTCTTTCTATTGGGTTAACATGGAATAACGCAAATCTATGTGCAGATGGTGTGGAAGAGCCGAGAGGTGCTGGTTTAACGTCGTTTGGTAAAGAAGTCGTCCAACTAAATAATGAACATGGCGTTCTAACAGATGTTTCCCATCTTTCCGTAAAAGCCTTTTGGGATGTAATGGAAATTGCAAAATATCCAATTGCAAGTCACTCCAATGCATTTACATTGTGCGAACATCCCCGTAATTTGAACGACGAACAAATAAAAGCAATGTTTGAACGTAATGCTATGATTCACGTGGTCTTCTGGCCACCTTTTATTAATCATGAGCGAAATGATGCTACTATCAATGACTTAATTCGCCATATTGATTATTTATGTGAGCTTGGTGGAGTTCGCCATATTGGACTTGGATCAGACTTTGATGGAATTTCTTCCTTTGTTACGGATTTAGAGAATGCTTCCAAGTATCAAAATCTGATTAATCAACTTCTTAAACATTACTCAGAAGAAGAAGTTAAAGGATTTGCACATCAGAATTTTATCAATCACTATGTAAAATCGTAATTGTTGAGATTAGAGATGTATTTATTGCTATCAAGTCCATAAAAAAATGCATAGAAAAAGTTTCCAGTCATATACTGTTATGTTATTTGGAATGCCTACTCACTAAGTTGCATATGATGAATAAAGCATTTTTTCCTATACAGGGGAATGCCGGTAAAGTCATTTCACAACTTGTGTGAGGAGGATTATGCAATCATGTGTGGAATAACCGGTATTGTTGATTTGAATAATTATGTAAGAAAAAATCGGAAAGCATTTTTAGAATTAACGGATTCATTAACAACAAACGGAACATCAAATGTATGGTTTAGTACATTCGTAGGGTTTGGAAGTAAATATGCTGGTAAAGATCAACGGATCATGCAAACAAAAGCAAATGGAGATATGTATTCAATCGTTTTTGGTGGTTTTTTATCTGATATGGGGCGTGTTCAATCTTTGCTTTTCGAAAAAGGGCACTCATTTCAAACGCCGTCCGAGGCTGAGATGGTGTTACATGCATTTATAGAATGGAGAGAAAAATGCCTGGAAGTACTAAATGGCAGTTTTATTTTTGCGATATGGGATGAGGCTTACCAACAGTTATTTATTACACGTAGTCCATCTGCTGATGAACCTGTTTTTTATGTGCATGACTCCCAGTTTATCATTTTTGGGACCAAGGTAGATCCAATCGTTAACTATCTTCAAGAAGAAAGCAACAATATAAAAGAATTACCACAAGGTCATTCCTTGCTTTTCTCAGGAGGTCATACTAAGCTCAGGAAATATTGAAAAACATGAAAAAGCAGTGGCATCGTAACCACTGCTTTTTATAATGAATTCGAATGAACATATCTCTAGGAATATACTTAAAAATTGGTTGTATTCGAAGAGTTTGTCGCTTTTTTAATAGAAACTGCGCAGTACATACTGTTAACCCCCATAATTAAGTCGGGATAGTGGTATGTTACCGCTCCGGCAGAATACTCCGCTTTTACTGTCAGCACAGTGGCGACATCTGCTCGAAAAGACCGTCGCAGTGTCTACCTTGCCGCGGGCCCGGCCTCAGCCTCCTCGAGGAAAGTTCGCCTCTCTAGGGGTCTTCGGACACGTGCTAATCCCGCAGGACAAGGAAGTCTACGGCAGCGTAATCATCGCACGAAGAAAATTGTTCTTTATTTTCGAGGAGTCTCCGTATTCTGCCTGCGCTAGTTTAAGCTTTCTAATTGAAGGTAGCAAATGATTTTTGTATTGGTTTTAATTTCATTTGTTTTAATTTATTTCACTCAACACTAGCGCAGGAAATACACGGAGACTCCTGCGGGAGGATAGGCATCGGTGAGACCCCGCAGTGCGATAGCGCGAGGAGGCTCACCAGCCGCCCGCGGAAAGCGGAGTGTATTTCCGTAGCGGGTATGATGCGCTATACAAAAATGCTTATTTACCGCATAGTTTCTATCTACTAATTGTTAAATTAATGTGAGCTGAAAAACAACAGTCTTTTAGATGTTAGCAAAAAAATTATAAAGCAACTAACAAAATAGGCATGTATTAGTTTCATATGAATATATTGTAATAGAAAAATTGGTACATGCATCGATATGCCAATTTTCCTAATTCATATTCTATGAAAAGGGGTGTTGTTAAGATGTCTGAATTTATGGCAGAATTGGTTGGCACAATGATTTTGATTATCTTTGGTGGCGGTGTGGTAGGTGGAGTTGTGTTGAAGAACTCCAAAGCAGAAGGGGCCGGATGGATTGTAATTACCGTCGGATGGGGTCTCGCGGTGGCAATGGCAGTTTATGCTGTAGGTGGGATTTCTGGAGCGCATGTTAACCCAGCGGTTACGGTCGGTTTTGCTGCAGTAGGTGAGTTTGCATGGGCAAAAGTACCATTATATATTGCGGCACAAATGCTTGGTGCTATAATTGGGGGAGCAGTAGTATACTTAACCTACTTAGCCCATTGGCGTAAGACTGATGACCCAGCCACAAAGCTTGCCGTATTTTCAACTGCTCCAGCAGAGCGCAGCACGTTTGCAAATTTCTTGACGGAGACAATTGGGACTTTCGTGTTATTACTAGGTCTAATGTTTATTGGAACAAATGAATTTACAGAAGGCCTAAATCCCTTAATTGTCGGTTTACTTATTGTAGCTATTGGGGTTTCTTTAGGTGGACCTACTGGGTATGCAATTAACCCTGCTCGTGATTTAGGACCAAGAATTGCACATGCATTGCTACCGATTCCAGGTAAAGGCGGAAATGACTGGGGGTACTCATGGATACCAGTTGCTGGACCTATCTTTGGTGGAATTTATGGTGCGGTATTCTTTAAGGCATTTTTCGAAGGTAATTTTTCGGCATTATTCTGGATTATGAGTGTGTTGGTGTTATTAGTTATTATTGGAGCAGTTAATGAAGATTTTAAAAAACAAGGTGTAAGTGCATAACAAGTATTAATAAGTAATTTTTAAATATGAGAGGGGTGTCTTCATGGAAGAGAAATTTATTATGGCGTTAGACCAAGGAACAACAAGTTCTAGAGCTATATTATTTGACCATCAAGGACAAATTGTAGAAACGGCTCAAAGAGAGTTTGAGCAATTCTTTCCAAAACCTGGTTGGGTAGAGCATGACGCGAATGAAATTTGGACATCAGTTCTAGCATGTATTGCGGAAGTCCTAAGGAAAGCAGATGTGAATCCAAGCCAAGTTGCTGGTATCGGAATTACTAACCAGCGTGAAACTACAGTAGTTTGGGATAAAAATACGGGCAGACCAGTTTATAAAGCAATTGTTTGGCAATCACGGCAAACGGCAGATATTTGTAATGAATTAAATGAAAAGGGTTACAATGATTTATTCCGAGATAAAACGGGACTGTTGATTGATGCGTATTTCTCTGGAACAAAAGTAAAATGGATTCTAGATAATGTTGAGGGTGCACGTGAAAAGGCGGAGAATGGTGATCTTCTGTTCGGAACCATTGATACATGGTTAGTTTATAAGCTATCTGGCGGAAAAGCTCATGTAACCGATTATTCTAATGCTTCCCGTACATTAATGTTCAATATCTATGATTTAAAATGGGATGATGAATTATTAGATATCTTAACGGTACCTAAGAGTATGCTTCCTGAAGTTCGTCAATCATCAGAAATATATGCTAATACAGTGGACTATCATTTCTTTGGTCATGAAGTGCCAATTGCGGGGATTGCTGGTGACCAACAAGCAGCATTATTCGGTCAGGCTTGCTTTGAAACAGGAATGGCGAAAAACACGTACGGCACTGGTTGCTTCATGCTAATGAACACTGGGGATAAAGGTGTGAAATCAGAGCATGGTCTACTAACCACCTTAGCATGGGGTGTTGATGGAAAAGTAGAATACGCACTGGAAGGTAGTATATTTGTTGCAGGATCAGCTATTCAATGGCTTCGTGATGGTTTACGAATCATTAATAGTGCACCGGAAAGTGAAGGGTATGCTACAAAGGTAGAATCAACAGATGGCGTGTACTTAGTACCGGCATTCGTTGGACTAGGAACACCGTACTGGGATAGTGATGCCCGTGGTGCTGTATTTGGTATAACTCGTGGTACCTCTAAAGAGCATTTCATTCGTGCAACACTGGAGTCTCTTGCCTACCAAACAAGAGATGTTTTAGACGCGATGATTGCGGATTCAGGAATTGACTTAAAAACACTACGCGTGGATGGTGGGGCTGTAAAGAATGACTTCTTAATGCAGTTCCAAAGTGACATTCTTGGTGTACCTGTTGATCGCCCTGTAGTTCAGGAAACAACTGCGCTCGGTGCAGCATACTTAGCAGGTTTAGCTGTTGGTTATTGGGAGAATAAAGAGGAAATTGCACAGCAATGGCAAAATGACAAAACATTCGAAAACACGATGGATGCTAGTGTTAAGGATGATTTATATGCTGGCTGGCAAAAGGCTGTTGAAGCAACACGAGCATTTAAACGCTAATTAAATATATCAAACAGAGACCAATGGACCCTAACGACAAGATGACGCTAGGGTCCTTTTTAAAATAAATCGGGGGGATTTTGGATGAAAAAAATTATTAATGATCCAAATCAAGTAGTACAGGACATGATTGATGGCTTGGTTGCAGCAAATCCTAAGCACATAAAACAAGTACCGGACACATTTGTAGTAGCGCGAAAAGATGCACCAGTAAGCGGAAAGGTTGCACTGATAAGTGGTGGTGGAAGTGGACATGAACCAGCACATGCAGGCTATATTGGAAAAGGAATGCTTGATGCAGCGGTTTGTGGAGAGGTTTTTACATCGCCAACTCCTGACCAAGTCTATGAAGCTATTAAAGCTGTAGACGGTGGTGCAGGTGTATTCCTTGTAATCAAGAATTATACTGGGGATGTAATGAACTTTGAAATGGCTAGAGAGCTTGCTGAAGCAGATGGGATTCAAGTTGAGACTGTTATTGTCAATGATGATGTAGCGGTAGAGGATAGCTCCTTTACAACTGGACGCCGTGGAATTGCTGGGACAGTATTTGTCCATAAAATTGCAGGTGCAATGGCAGATAGCGGTGCAAGTTTAGAAGAAGTAAAAGCAGTCGCGGAAAAAGTAGTTACTAATGTGCGCTCAATGGGAATGGCACTCACACCATGTACTGTTCCGGCAGCAGGTGAACCAAGCTTTGAACTTGCAGAGAATGAAATGGAAATTGGCATGGGAATCCATGGAGAACCAGGTATTAATCGAGGGACAATTGCAACCGCTGATGAAATAGCCACTACGTTAACAGAAAAAATATTGGAAGACCGTGATTTCACTGGGGATGTTGCTGTATTAGTCAATGGGTTAGGGGCTACTCCTGAGATGGAATTATATATCATGAATAAAAAGGTTCATGAATTGTTAACTAACAAGGGGATTAATGTCTATAAAACATTCGTTGGCGAATATATGACATCTCTCGAAATGGCAGGATGTTCCGTCACCATCCTTCAGTTAGATGATGAACTAAAGGAATTATTAGACAGAGAATCAGCTGCTCCAGCATTTCGTATATAGAGAAGGGGAGATTTCATGGAATTAGGCGTTCCAGATATCATAAAGTGGTTTGAGTTGGCAAACGAAAAAATTCAACATCATAAGGATTATTTAACTGCACTCGACCGACCAATTGGGGATGGTGATCATGGGATTAACATGGCTAGAGGCTACCAAGAAGCAGTGAATAAAATTATGGCCAAGAGTTATACCGAGCCATCAGAGGTATTAAAAGATGCATCTATGGCATTATTAGCAAAGGTTGGCGGAGCTTCCGGACCATTATATGGAACAGCTTTCTTGAAAATGTCAGTAGCGGTGAAGGGGCATGAGGTACTTAGTTTGGCTACACTTGCAAAGGGGGTAGAAGCAGGTCTTACAGGATTAAAACAACGTGGGAAATCTGATGTTGGGGAAAAAACACTAGTAGATGTTTGGAATCCAGTGGTTGAGTATATAACCGGAGAAGAGTTCCGTTCAGATGGTTTAATTGAAATTATCAGGGAAGCTTTAGAGTCATCAAAAGATACGATGGCAACAAAAGGTAGGGCAGCATATTTCAAGGAAAAGTCCATTGGTCATATAGACCCTGGATCAGCATCTTCCTTCTATATTTTCGAGGCTCTAGCTGAAGTGATGAAGGAGAAAGAATAAGATGGATTATGTAGGGATTGTACTAGTGTCACATAGTTCAAAAATAGTCGAGGGATTATCCGAAATCATTAGGCAAGTAATTCATGATGTACCAATAGCAATAGCAGGTGGAACAGATGAATATGAGATCGGTACAAACGTTGAAATGATCATGTCCGCCATAACAACCGCTAACACTGGTAAGGGAGTTCTCGTATTCTATGACCTTGGCAGTGCCAAAATGAATGCTGAAATTGCAGGAGAAATGCTAGATTCAATAGAGATAAAAATAGTAGATGCTCCATTAATAGAAGGAGCGTATGTTGCTGCAGTCGAGTCTAACATGGGCAAGACACTTGATGAAGTTTATGAAGCGGTTATAAAAGAATTTTAATCAAAAGGGTTAGCGTCCTTATCTAAGGACGCTAGACCCTTTATAACTCCAATATTTAATACGTCCCGTTAGTTAATCTAGCGAATAGTTGATAGAAACTGTGTGGTAACATTATTAGATATGGTGAAGCTCGATGCTACCGCTCCGGCAGAATACTCCGCTTTCCACGGGCACGGCCTCAGCCTCCTCGAGGAAAGATCGCCTCTGCGGGGTCTTCGGACACGTGCTATTCCCGTAGGAGTCTCCGTATTCTGCCTGCGCTAGTTTAGTTTTCTAATTAATGTTAGAAGTAAAATTATGTAATTACATAATTAGATGCCATTAATTTTATTCTTTTACTTCATACTAGCGAAGGAAATACACGGAGACTCCTTGAAAAAGAAAATCACTTTTTCTGCGTGCGATGTATCGCTTCGTAGCGTTCCTTGTCCTGCGGGAGGAAAGGCATCGGTGAGACCCCTAAAGAAGTAAGCACGAGGAGGCTCACCAGCCGCCCGCGGAAAGCGGAGTGTATTTCCGAAGCGAGTATGATGCTCCCAAATATTATCAGTGCACTTTGTAATTAGCAACAAATTGTACGAAAGTTAAAATGGGAAATATTCTTCTAGTTCTTCATCATAGTAGTACCATAGACCATCGTATTCATCAAAGTATGTCCAAGCCTGTAAATACTCATCATAGTAATACCACTGGTCCTCGACTTCGTCATAATAACTCCATTCCCCGGTTTCCTCATCGTAATGCATATTAGGGTCAGTATTTGGATCAACATACCCTTCATCAGTAAAGGAATCTATACTCTCTTCCTCAGACCAATATTCTTCATGGTACTCATTTCCCTCGTCATACCAGTTGTCATAGTTAGAATTTTCATCTTCAAAGTATTCCCAAAGCGCATCACCAAACTCTGCCCAGAAGTCCTCATAATCATACTCCCAGTAATTATAGTAATCCTCATCCTCGGAATACTCACCACCATCAAAGTAGCCTTCACTCCATGATTCCTCGTTGTACGTATCTCCATAAAATTGTGCGAGAATATCCTCTTCATTCATCGGTTGATTAATCCAGGACTCAATTAGAGAATGGACGGTATAGAGTGGAATGCTAAATCCGATGGAAGCTTCCTCAATACTTTCTGCTGAGTTAATAGCCACAATTTTTTCCGACACCTTATTTATTAAGGGACCACCACTACTTCCGGGTGATATTGGAGCCGAAATTTGATACAAGTTTTCATAAACGTAAGGATCAATTACAAAGCTACGATTCTTCCCGGTAATGTAACCCATTGTGGCAGTGTTTTCTAGTCCAAGCGGGCTACCAAGAGCAATGATTTCTTCACCTATTTTAGAAGAGTCCGAGATTTCTAGTTCGAAAGGTTCAATACCTACTAAGTCTGGAACATGTATAACGGCAACATCAGTTTCGTTCGAATAACCAATAACCGTTCCAGGATACTCGGTACCGTTAATGGTTTTGATGAATACCTTGGTTTCCCCCTCGACTACATGAGCATTCGTAACAACGGCACCATTATCATTATATAGAAAACCAGACCCTTGGCTGTACTGTGTAAAAACGGTATAGACGGTTTCCTGTGCAGTTGCGATAATATCCGTTAGTTCTCGTTTTTGCTCATCTTGTAATTCTTGTTTCTCCGTAGTAGGTGCAGTAGTTTCCACAACTTCAGGCTCTTGTTCTGGTTCAGGTACCTGAGAAGTAACGTTCTCTGATGCCAAGTTTTCCGGTACGTTTGAATAAAAAGTAGTCACAACAAAAACACTTAGTGCTATGGAACCGACTAATAAAAGGGATAAGAATATAATAGTAAATGGATTCAACTTCTGCTTAATTTTCTGTTTAGCTCCACAATGAGGACAAAAATTTGAATTAGGCCGCCGCTCTCTTCCACACGATTGACAGAACATAATCGAACCTCTTTCCATGTAGTAAGTACTATAATTATAGCACGAAAAGTCTAGTTTTAAGCGTGGTGTAACGGATTTTGTGGTAGGTTTTTAGGTTGGTAATATACTAGTTTAACTTGTAGGGTGGGGAACAATCCGTCCCAACCCTACAAACCTATGAAAGTCAACTACAATTTATAACCTGTCCTACTCTTAAATCGCTTCAAAATAACCGAACTCTCAACTCTTGTTATTCCCTCAACAGAGTAAAGTTGATCATTAATAAAGGTTTCAAGCTTTTGAAAATCCTCCACCAATACATGGGTATGGAGTGTACTAGGTCCTGTCATTTGATAGATACTTGCGACATTTGGATTGTTAGCTAAATTCTGTGCTACCTTTTGTAATTGTCTAGGTTCCACATCGACTTCAAAAAATGCGGACACCTTCATTCCTATTTTTTCAGAATTAATAACAACAGAAAACTTCTCTATGATTCCTTTATCTTTCAGGTTTTTAACGCGATCCTTTACTGCAACGCGTGAAAGTCCAACTTTTTCTGCTAGTTCCACATAGGATAACCGACCATCTTCTGATAAAAGCGATAGTAACTGTTTATCAATTTCATCGATTTTCATATTCATTCATCTCCATGTCATATATTGGTATTATTATAGGTTAAATATGACCAAAAAGAAAGTAATTGAAAGAAAATGGCTTTAAAAGTTAAGGGTGTATTCGTATATGCTTAATTTTTGAAGAATATTAGATTGACAGAATACTATATCTTTCGTAATATGATATATAATTTCGAAGATTCTTAGGGAGGGTATTAAATGCTTACGTTTAATCATCAATCTTATCCACATTCTAATACTAGACATTCTACATATGGAAAAAAGGGTATGGTAGCCACATCCCAACCACTAGCAGCACAAGCTGGGCTAGAAATCTTAAAAAAAGGCGGAAATGCTATTGATGCAGCAATTGCAACAGCTGCATGCTTAACCGTTGTAGAACCAACATCTAATGGCATTGGTGGAGATGCATTTGCATTGGTTTGGACAAAAGATGAATTACATGGATTAAACTCCAGTGGGAAAGCGCCAAAGGCTATTTCAATTGATGCAGTCAAAGAAGCCGGACATGATGAAATTCCAACTCATGGTTGGATCCCTGTTACCGTACCAGGTGTCCCTGGTGCATGGGCGGAGCTTTCAGAGAAGTTTGGGAGACTACCACTTGAAGAAGTGTTAGAGCCTGCTATTCAGTATGCTCAAGAGGGGTATCCGGTTTCTCCAACGTTAGGGAAGTACTGGAACTTTGCCTATAAATCTTTTAAGGAAAAATTAACGGACGATGTGTTCAAGCACTGGTTTGATACTTTTGCACCAAATGGAAGAGCACCTAAGGTAGGGGAAGTATGGTCATCAAAAGGCCATGCAGAAACCCTAAGGTCCATTGGCAAAACAAATGCGAAATCCTTTTATCATGGGGAATTAGCAGAAAAAATTTCTCAATTCTCAAATGAAACGGGTGGCTATTTAACGGCAGAGGACCTAGCAGAGTTTCAACCAGAATGGGTGAAGCCAATCAACGTCAATTATCGTGGTTATGATGTTTGGGAAATACCACCAAATGGTCAAGGTATTGTTGCACTACAAGCTTTAAACATCCTAAAAGGTTTTGAATTTCCAGAGCGTGACTCTGTAAATACATTCCATAAGCAGATAGAAGCATTAAAATTAGCATTTGCTGACGCTGGAAAACATGTAACCGATGAAGGGCATATGAAGGTAAAAGCTGAACAACTACTTAGTGATGACTATGGTGAGCTGCGCAGAAAACTTATTGGAGAGGAAGCATTATTACCTGAAGCGGGTGACCCGTCATTAAGTGGAACAGTATATTTAGCAGCTGCTGATGGTGAAGGCAATATGATTTCCTATATTCAGAGTAACTACATGGGATTTGGTTCTGGTCTAGTAGTTCCTGGCACTGGAATTGCTTTACAAAACCGTGGGCATAACTTTTCAATGGACCCAGAACACGTCAATGCACTAGCTGGTGGAAAGCGTACGTATCATACCATTATCCCTGGATTTATGACAAAGGGAGATCAACCAGTTGGTCCATTTGGTGTCATGGGAGGTTTTATGCAACCACAGGGACATGTCCAAGTCGTGATGAATACGATTGATTTTGGAATGAATCCACAAGCAGCTCTGGATGCACCACGTTGGCAATGGATGAAGGAGAAAGTTGTGGAGGTAGAAAATCGCTTTCCACACCATTTAGCACAAGGTTTAGCTGAAAAAGGGCATCATATAAAAATAGCATTAGAGCCAAATAGCTTTGGTCGGGGACAAATTATCTGGCGGAATCCCGAAACAGGTGTATTAGTTGGTGGGACGGAATCAAGAACGGATGGTACTGTTGCAGCTTGGTAAGACGTCTAACTGAAAGGTGAATATACATTTATGAGAACACAATGGAATTTATTCTTAGCTTTCTTTCGGGTAGGAATCTTGGGCTACGGTGGTGGCCCTGCTTCGATTCCTCTCATTCATAAAGAAGTGGTTTCAACGTATAAGTGGATGAAAGACGAAGAATTTGGTGACATGCTAGCACTAGCTAACACCCTTCCAGGTCCAATCGCCACTAAACTAGCGGGTTATATAGGGTATCGAGTATCTGGTGTACTTGGTTTGATTAATGCTGTATTAGCAACAATTCTACCTACTATTGTATTATTAATTATCTTACTTTCGACGCTTGCCTCTTTTAAAGATATTGATTGGGTGAAGGGAATGACAGCAGCAGTAATCCCTGTTGTAGGGATGATGATGGCCACCTTGACCTGGCAGTTTTTTGATAAAGCAAGAAAAGGGATGGGATGGCTCCAAACGATTATCATGACAGCTGCTGTCTTTATATTCCTTTTCTTCTTGGATATACATCCTGGAATCATAATAGCTGTCTTAATCACTTCTGCACTCGTAATCCGGGATAAAAAACGTGAAAAAGGAGTGAAAGCCTAATGCTAACGTATTGGGAAATATTCTTGGCCTTTTTCATTCCAGGGATACTTGGCTATGGTGGTGGACCTGCCTCGATTCCACTAGTTGAAAATGAGGTAGTAGGTAGATATGGTTGGATGTCTGTTCAAGAATTTAGTGAAGTATTAGCAGTAGCAAACTCCCTTCCAGGACCAATCGCTACTAAAATGGCAGGTTACATTGGGTTCGAAGTAGGAGGAATTCCAGGAGCGATAATCGGAGTATTTGCAACCGTTGCACCATCACTAATTATTCTGATTGCATTACTTGGACTGTTATACAAATATAAGGAATCTCCGAAAGTAAAACGAATCACATTATTTGTTCGTCCGGTAATAGCAATCCTGTTAGGACTAATGGCTTGGAGATTTTTCTCAGAATCTTATGTAGGGATAGGACTATTACACACCGCAATTATTGGCGTTCTAAGCTATGTATTAATTGAACGGATTAAGGTACATCCAGCATTTGTAATTTTAGGTGCATTTGTATATGGTGGATTATTATTATAATAAAAATGCTACGTATCTGGTGGGTACGTAGCATTTTTGGTATAGCATTTTAAATGTAACCAATTACTTAACTAACCCGAGCTGCTTCAATCCCTGATAAACTCCAGCCTCTTCCACATTGGTTGTGGTATACTTCGCAAATTGAAATACATCTGGATGAGCATTTCCCATAGCAAAACTCGCACCGACTGTCTCGAACATTTCTTTATCATTCATTCCATCTCCAAAAGCAATTGCCTCTTGAGGTGAAATATCTAAGTGTTTTAGTGCAACTTTAACTGCCTCCCCCTTGTTGGCGGACAATCGAATAACATCATAACAGTTATTTAACCCATTAACATTTACATCAGCAAGTCGAATATCATCATCTATTTGATATAAATAAGCTTCTTCTGGACGTACATTAATCAATGAAGCTCCAAGTACATAGTTGGTCATCTCTTCCTGAATAGCGTAAAGAGCCTTATTTGTTACTTGAAATAGTTCTGTAAAATGCTTAACAATTGGAGAATCGACATTTATTGTATAATTACTTTCGCTAGTATAAAGGATTAGTTCATGGTTATGCTCTTTAGCTATTTTTATATAATCTAATACGATGTCTTTTTTCATTGGTGCATCCAATATATTGCTACCTTGGTAAACAGCATAAGCGCCATTATAACCTATGTAAGATTGAATGTTTAGATCCTCCGCTAGTTCACTTAGTTCATGGGCAGGTCTCCCAGTAGCTAAGAAAACTTCCATACCCTGTTCCTGAATCTGTTTAATAGCTTCCTTTGTTTTCGGGTGGTATGTATGATCTGGTTTTAAAATAGTGCCATCAATATCTAAGAATAAAATCTTGTATGTCATATGCATCTCCTCAACATCTCATGATGAAGCTAGTTTATCATAGAAAACAAAAGTAATCGAACAAGATGGATTATACAAATTAACCGAAAACAGTAGTAAAAACGGTATATATTTATGTTAAGATAAGGGAAGAGGTAGTATAATATTTATAGATTTTTGAATTTATACTAAAGTAAAAAAGTAATCGTATTCACTCTATTTACTGATAAGGCAGGAGAAATATATGGACATAAGAAAACTTAGCAAAGAGGAAGTACCACCAATTGAATTATTGTTATTAGCAGATCCTTCAGAAGAGATGATTATGGGTTATCTTCAACGCGGAGATTGTTATGTTGGTGAATTGAATAATGAGATTGTTGGCGTCTATGTATTACTCCCAACAAGACCAGGAACGATGGAAATTGTGAATGTAGCCGTGGCAGATGACCACCGCGGTAAAGGGATTGGTAAAAAGCTAGTTTCTGATGCCATTCGCAAAGCAAGGTTGGGTGGATACAATGCCATCGAGATTGGTACAGGTAATTCTAGTATTAATCAACTAGCACTTTATCAGAAATGTGGCTTTAGAATTATTGGAATAGATACAGACTTCTTCATTCGAAATTACTCAGAAGAGATTATTGAATTTGGTATTCCATGTAGGGATATGATTCGATTGAAACTAGATTTGTAATTGATTAGAAGTTTTTCTTCTGCATTTTGGATAGAAACTGTGCGGTAACTAAGTATTATGGATAGCGCAACATACCCGCTACGGAAATACACTCCGCTTTTACTGCTAGCACAGGGGCGACATCTGCTCGAAAGAACCGTCGCAGTGTCTACCTTGCCGCGGGCGGCTGGTGAGCCTCCCGCATGTGTCTCCGTGTATTTCCTTCGCTAGTAAGAAGTAAATGAATAAAATTCATGGCAACTAATTATTATTAAACATAATTTAAACTCTAACTTTGATTAGAAAACTAAACTAGCGCAGGCAGAATACGGAGACTCCTCGAAAATAAAGAACAATTTTCTTCGTGCGATGATTACGCTGACGAAGCATTCCTTGTCCTACGGGAATTGCACGTGTCCGAAGACCCCGCAGAGGCGGTTTTTCCTCGAGGAGGCTGAGGCCGTGCCCGTGGAAAGCGGAGTATTCTGCCGGAGCGGTAGCATAAATCCTCACCTGATCTAATAAGAATTACCGCACAGTTTCTATTAATTGTATGTTGACTAAAAAAACAGCCTTCATCTAAGAGGAAATAATTTTAGTGAGGGGGAAGACAATTGCCAACTTGTCAAAATTGTAATCGTCAATGGACATGGAAACAAACAATGAGAACGATGTTTCGCCTAAAGTGCCCATATTGTGGAGTTAAGCAATATGAGTCTGCAGCATCTAGGAAAAAGACATGGGTGATATCAGCACTCCCAGCTGTTCTATTACCGTTGTATTGGTTTACGGACACTTCTATATTACCCGCAATCATCATACTCCTTGTGCTATATCTACTTGTATTCAGTTACTATCCATTTGTCATGAAACTTTCTAATGAACAAGAACCTTTTTGGTGAGTCGAAAGTAAGGGTGTGGATCCGTGTATTATTATATTGATGGAAATGTATTCGTAGTACTAGCAATGGTAATTTATGTAGCTCTTCGATTCATAGTTGCCATTAGAAAGAAACCCATACACATAAATTGGACGAGAGAGATTATTTATTTTCTCTTTGTGTTATATATGTCCATGGTAATATCCGTAACCTTATTTCCTTTACCTTTGGGGCAGTTTTATACCGTGGAAAGTATTTTTAGAAATGTAAATGTGATCCCATTCAAGTCGATAGTGATGGATATAAGTCAGATAGGTATTGCATATGGTGGGGATACACTTTTCATGATTGGCCTAATCGCCAGGAATGTACTTGGTAATATTTTATTATTACTGCCTTTTGGTTTTTTAGCTCCGATATTATGGGGGAAATTAAGGTCGCTCCGATATACTTTACTTGCCGGATTCATTATTTCTTTAGGAATAGAGTCCTTACAACTACTAGAATCCTCCTTGGGTACGGTAGGAAGGATTACTGACATTGATGACCTAATTTGTAATGTTATAGGTACTGCATTGGGATTTTATCTATATAAAGGGTTTATTTATCTGATTTGTAAACTAAATATAAAGATACTACAAAAGTTAGTAGCATAAAAAAAAGGATTAGGGTATTTGCGCCCTAATCCTTTTTATATTGTCTTTATAATGATTTGTCATCCACAGATTCAAGCCATTCTTCAATAGCTTGAACAGTTGATTCTACTGTGCCATCTTCAAATGGTGACTGAAGATTAGCTGCTTCTACTAAGCCTAGGAAGGATTTAGAACCTCCAAGTTTACATAGATTTAAATAATCATTCCATGCAGCTTCTCGATCTTCCCTAGAACGTTTCCAGAACTGGAATGCACAAATTTGTGCAAGTGTATAATCAATATAATAGAATGGTGATTCATAAATATGACCTTGACGTTGCCAGATGGCACCAGTTCCCCAATATGGCATATCACCATAATCACGATGTGGTAAATATTTCTCTTCTAATTGTTTCCATGCAGCTTTACGCTCTTCAGGAGACCATTCAGGATTTTCATAAACCAGATGCTGAAACTCGTCAACAGCTACGCCATATGGTAGGAATCGAAGTCCACTTGCTAAGTGAGAATACTTATATTTATCCGTATCCTCCTGGAAGAATAACTCCATCCATGGCCATGTTAAGAATTCCATACTCATGGAATGAATTTCTGCGGCTTCATGTGTTGGCCAAATATATTCTGGAATTCCAATACCACGGCTTTGATACACTTGGAAAGCATGACCAGCTTCATGGGTAAGCACGTCAATATCGTCTGAAGTACCATTGAAATTAGAGAAAATAAATGGAGACTGATAATCCTCGATAAAGGTGCAATATCCACCGGATTCTTTACCTTTTTTCGCTTCTAAATCCATCAAATTACGATCCAGCATGTAATGGAAGAATTCATTTGTTTCTGGTGAAAGTTCTTCATACATCTTCTTACCATTTTCAATAATCCACTCTGGTGAACCTTTTGGAGTTGCATTACCAGTTTTATATTCAATGCTTTCATCGTAAAACTTCAAGGAATCAATACCAATACGCTCCGCTTGTTTCTTATAAAGTTTCGATACTAATGGAACAATGGATTCCTGAACTTGTTTTCGGTAGTTAGCAACCATATCCGCATTATAATCAATTCGCATCATACGAATATAACCTAGTTCAACAAAATTCTTATATCCAAGTGTTGTTGCAATTTCATGACGTAATTTCACTAATTGATCGTAGATAGCATCAAACTTTTCTGCGTTTGCTTCAAAGAATCCAGAAGCAGCAGAAGCAGCTTTTTTACGAACATCACGGTCTTTATCCTGCATGAAAGGTCCAAGTTGTGCTAATGTATATGTTTCCCCATTAAACTCAACTTGAGCAGATGCAACCAATCTAGAGTACTCAGAAGTAAGCTTGTTCTCTTTTTGAAGTAATCCAATTACCTCTGGAGCAAATGCTTTAATGGAGTAATCTGCAATCTCAAATAGTTGTGTTCCCCATTTTTTCTCTAATTCAGAACGAAATGGGGTTTTGATTAATTCCTTATAAAAATCAGTATCTAGCTTTTGTACCTCAGGAGCAATCTCATCCATGTAATCACGTTCTTTTTGATAATACTCATCATTAGTATCAATGGAAGCACGAATATACACTAGGTTGAATAATGTTGAAAAATGAGCACGAAACGCATTAATCTGTTCAATTGCCTCATTTTGCTCATCCGCTGACGTAGCATTTTTAAAAGCATCAAGCAATACTGCAAATTTTTCTTTACTCTGTTCAAGATCAGGACGCTCGTATGTATAATTTTCAAATGTCTGCATGACTGTTCCCCCTAAATGAAAAATTCTTACTTTTCTAGTGTACACTATTTTTGGGAAAAATAAGATATTTTTAATTCACATTTTATCGACATTCTATGGCCTTCAGAATTCCCGGGCCCAAGGTTCTCAACTAAGGGTACAAGGTGTTTCACTCGGGCTCAAGGTTCTCAATTAAGGGTACAAGGTGTTTCACCCCGGGCTCAAGGTTCTCAATTAAGGACACAAGGTGCACGCCCATGGGCACAAGTAACCCATTCAAGGTCACAAGGTCCACTCCAATGGGTACAAGTATCCCATCCGCGGTCACAAGGTGCACGCCCATGGTCACAAGTATCCCATCCAAGGTCACAAGGTGTACTCCAATGGTCACAAGATTCCCATCCGCGGTCACAAGTATCCCATCCAAGGTCACAAGGTGTACTCCAATGGTCCCAAGATTCCCATCTGCGGTTACAAGATGCAGTCCCATGGTCACAAGTATCCCATCCGCGGTCACAAGGTGTACTCCAATGGTCCCAAGATTCCCATCCGCGGTCACAAGGTGCACCCCCAAGTTCACAAGCACACAATTAAATAAAAGAACCGACCTCCCCAAGGTCGGTTCTCTACACCATAAATCAAGCCGCCTTTACATCAGCTTTCCTCTCAGATCTTTCAATCACAACACTTGCTGCAGCATCTCCCATAATATTAACCGAAGTACGCATCATATCTAATATACGGTCAATTCCAGCAATCAAGGCAATTGCTTCAAGAGGTAAATTAACTGCTGCTAATGTCATGGTAAGCATTACCATTCCTGCGCCTGGTACGCCTGCTGCACCAATGGATGCTAAGGTTGCAACCAGGGCAACAATGATGAGTTGGCTAATGGACAGGGATTGGCCAAAGTATTGTGCGGTAAACATAACAGCTATTCCCTGATAGATTGCTGTTCCGTCCATGTTAATGGTTGCGCCTAATGGTAAAACAAAACTGGAAGTTTCTTTGGAGACACCAAGATTCTCTTGTGTGTTTTTCATGGTTACTGGTAGTGTTCCAGAACTACTACAGGTTGTGAATGCAACGGTTGCTGCGGGTAAGATACCTTTAAAGAAGTGCATTGGGCTCATTTTTCCGAGGGACTTTAGTGCAATGGAGTAAACGACTAGTACTTGAATTAGACAAGCAATTAGTACGGCTAGAATTAATTTCATTAATGGCATTAGTACGTCCAATCCATATTGACCGACTATCGGTGCTAGTAATCCGAAGATCCCAAGCGGGACAAGTGTCATGACGACAGATGTAATTTTATACATTATTTCAGCCAGTCCATCAAAGAAACGTTGGACAGGTGCTGCTTTTTCTCCTACCATCGTAATTCCAAGTCCAAGGAAAATAGCAAAAAAGATAATTTGTAGTACATTTGCCGTTGCGAGGGATTCAATAGGATTTGTAGGTACTATGTTGAGTAGGGTATCAACAACACTTTGTGTTTCACCTGATGGAATGTTTTCTTCATTCAACTGTACATCAACACCTGTGCCTGGTGAAAGTATGGATGCAACCGTTAATCCGATTGCAACAGCAAGGAAACTGGTAGCTAAGTAAAATATAATTGTTTTTCCACCGAGTCTTCCAAGTTTTTTAAGATCACCAGCACTGGTAACACCAACGACTATGGTTGCTAAAATTAAAGGTACAATAATAAACTTAATTAATCGTAGAAACAAATCTCCAAGTGGCTGAACAAACGTTGCGCGTTCTCCGAAAATTAAACCAACAATAATAGCTAATACAAAAGCGGCAAGTATTTGCCATAAAAAACTCTTTTTCATAGATAATTCTCCTTTCTTTTGGTATGATAAAAATAATTATGTCATAAAATCATAGTCACATCCTTTCTATAATAGGGATGGAAGCACTTTCTTAAAAAGTGTTTGTTAATTTGTATTCAAACAATTCAGAAATTATATTAGTATATCAAAAAAACTTTTGATATTTACTATAAATACATCATAAAAGTGAGGTGTAAGCATGTTAGTTCAAGCGGTTATAACAATAGCTGCCGTCTTAGCAGTAGTAGCTATTATCTTAGGATTTATTTTCTTGAAAGCTTCGGGTGGCAATGGTTATTTAGCATATTTCCCAAGTGCTATTCTATTCTTTGGCGGTATCATCGTTGTTTGCGCAGCTACTCCACAGAAGATCATGATTTGGGAAGCTGGACTAGGTGGATGGGGAATTGCATGCCTATTCGCTGCTGGTATCAGTTTCTTAGTGACTAGTATTAGTCATGCATATCAAGTCCATGATGATAAAGCAAAGGCATAAGCAAAAAATGATTTGGAACTTTTTCCACATAGTAAAAAAACATCGTACAGTTGTTACACTGTGCGATGTTTTTGTTTTAGCTTATTTTAAATACGTATTTCCATCACGCTGCTCGATTTTTCCTTCTTTCATCAGTTTCCCTAAAGCCCGTTTAAATGCGGCCTTACTTATATTAAATGTTCCGCGGATATCTTCAGGGTCGCTTTTATCACTAAAAGGTATCATCCCATCATGATCTTCTAAATGTTCTAATATCATATCCGAATCCTCAACCATACCGTGTTGCTTTAATGGACGAAGGGAAATATTTAATGTCCCGTCATATTTAACTTCTATAACTCGGCCTTGGACTAGCTCGCCTAAACGGGGCTCTGTTTTTCTTTCAGTATGGTGAATAAATCCGCGATAATTCTCATCTGAAATGATTGCAGTACCTTCCCTGCTCGTATGGTAAACGCGTCCGGAAACGGTTTGATTTAATAAAGAATCAGGAGCAAGTTCAATTTCTCGAGCAATGACGCCTTCAGTAGCAGGGATAGCAAGTAGTCTACCTTTGCGATCCTTGCCTAATGTTACATAAAGCATATCATTTTCTTTTGGCCAAACATCTTCAAATAATGGTAAATCATCTTTGGAAACTAAGAATTCTTTTGTAGTTCCAATGTCTACAAATGCTCCTAAGTGCGGAAGTACATTCACAACTGTTCCCCAACCATAGTGATCCATCATCGCATTAGGGAGTTTCATAGTAGCTGTTAAATTTCCTTTTTTATCTTGGTATAAAAACACGTCAACTTCCTGTTCAATCTCTAACTCACCATCAGCCTCATTATAATGAAGTAATGCTTCTGTTGTATCCTTTTTTAACACATATCCATTATCAATTTTACGATCAACTGACATCGATTGAATTGTACCTAATTCGTTCATACTTAACCCTCATTTCTTATGTATTGGAAAAGGGATACCCTAGTATTTAGGGTACCCCTTATATTTCTAAAGTAACACATCGTTTATATATATCCCGATATAATTCGGGTGGGAAATTCAAATTAATTTTATTTATCAAAAGTTGTTATCTCGGTAACGCTTCCCGAGTTCTTTCTAGAATTTCACTTTAACCGCGGTAAACTTTCCACCTTGATTAATATCATTCCGATCTCAGTGGTGAAAGGAAGTTACTGAAATTAATCCGATGTCTTCTAACTTAAGCAACGCAAGCCCAACCTTCTCTTACGTCCTTGCGACCCCTTAGTCGCGCCAGTGTGAATAAGCATCAACAAAAACATTGTAGACTGCCAGATTCGTATGTTACTTTAGGTAACTTTATGATTATCGCATGTGGAGATGATTTTGTCAAGATTATTAAGTATCCGCTTTCTTGAGTTATCGATACCAATAGTGTAAGTGTAAATTTGAAAAAATAAAACGAAATAAAAAAATAAAAAAAACTATTGTAAAGCGTTTACATTTGTTTTATACTTACACTAAATCGGTTTAGTAAACCGGTTTAGTAAATCGGTTTAGTGATAAACCGCGTAGGAGTAATAGAAGTTATGAAAACGGTGACAATCACAGATGTAGCAAGGCAGGCTGGGGTTTCCAAAAGTACCGTTTCCCAGTATTTAAATAAACGTTATGATTATATGGCTGATAAGACGAAAAAAAAGATAGAACAGGCAATTGATGAACTAGGTTATCATCCAAATTATATTGCTAGAAGTTTAAAGCAAAAGTCGACTACAACCATTGGGGTCATTACGGCGAACATACTACATGTATTTTCAACCCAAGTCATCCGTGCTATCGAGGATTTTTGCAATCAGCAAGATTTCCATGTCATTCTCTGTAATGCAGATGACGATCCTGAAAAAGAAAAAAAATACATTGATATGCTTCGAGCTAAACAAGTTGATGGAATTATTATTTTTCCAACAGGTAGTAACGTCCAGTCTTATCAACAAATGATTAAAGAGAATTTTCCAATCGTCTTTGTTGACCGTCATGTTCCGGGGATTAAGGCAAGTGCTATCTTATTAGATAATGTGAAAGCGGCTACACTTGCTGTGGATGAATTAGTAAGTAAGGGATATGACCGGATTGGGGTAATGATGCCGGAAAAAGCTGAAAGTATTACACCTCGGAAAGAGCGTATTGAAGGATATAAAAGTGCTTTACAAGAAAATGGGCTAACCTTTTATCCGGAATATATCAGGAGTGTAGAAGTTCAAGGGATGCAAGAGGGACTTAAAGAAATGTTGACATTACCTGAACCTCCTAACGCAATTATAGCAGGAAATGACTTGACTTTATATGAAGTACTTAAGTATACGAAACAACAAGGGATACGAATTCCAGAAGACTTGGCTCTAGTTGCAATAGATGATGTACCCTTTGCAAATATTTACTATCCAACCATTACATCGATCGCTCAACCAGCTTTTGAAATGGGAACGAAAGCAGCCAATCTTTTATTTGAGAAAATCAAAAACAAAACGAGTCCAAGTGAGGAGATATTTCGTTTTGAACCAAAACTAATTATTCGTACATCCAGTTAATCCTAGAATTTATATCTATAAAGATAGAAGGAGTTAGTGTTATGAAAACAATAATTAAAACGGTTTCAAATGAAATTTCCGAGGTGTTGGACCGGATAAAAGAAGAGGAAGTCGTTCAATTACATGATGTAATCACAACTTCCAATCGTGTATTTATCGCTGGTACAGGCCGTTCGGGGCTGATTGGAAAAGTATTCGGTATGCGATTAATGCACAATGGTTTTAATGTGTTTATTGTCGGTGAAACAACAACTCCAAGTATTCAGAACGGGGACACTTTACTACTTATTTCTGGTTCAGGAAATACAGCCACACTTGTCAACTTTGCAAAGAAGGCAAATGAAGTGGGAGCTAAGCTTGCTTTGGTCACAACTAATCCACAGTCAGCTATAGCAGAAATGAGTGATTGTGTAGTAACTATTCCGGCAGCGACTAAGAAACGTAACCCAGAGGAACCAAAAACTATCCAGCCACTTGGTAGCCAATTTGATCAGTCCGCTCATTTATTATTAGACGCATTAATCGTCTACAACATGAAAACTAGTGGAGAGAAAGATCATGAAGAACTAAAGAGTAGACATGCCAATTTGGAATAGATCAGAAAGAAGGATTGTAGATGAATGCACTAGATCAATTAAAGAAAAATCCAATAGTAGCAGTAATACGAAAAGCAGATGAAACGAATATTATCCCGATAATAAAAGCGTTATCTGAAGGTGGGGTGAAGGCTGTTGAGATTACCGCTGAAACACCAAGAGTAACCAACTTAATAGAGATGGCGGTGGGTGAATTTGAGGGAGACGTGTTAATCGGAGTTGGTACCGTCTTAGATCCTGAAACTGCACGAGCTACTATTATTGCGGGAGCGAAATTCATTGTTTCACCAACGGTCAATGTGGATACCATCCGTCTAACTAGTAGATACGGAGTATTAAATGTTTCGGGAGCACTTACTCCGACAGAAATCTTAACTGCTTATGAAAACGGCGCCCAGATGGTGAAAGTATTTCCAGCAAATGTATTTGGCCCTGATTATATTAAGAGTGTACATGGTCCACTACCACATATCCCATTAATGGTAACAGGCGGGATTACACTGGAGAACATGAATGAATATTTCACTAAAGGAGGTGTCGCAGTAGGTATAGGTAGTAATTTGGTTAATGTAAGTAAATTAAACAATGATGAAGATTATCAGCAATTGACCAATACAGCAAGACAATATGTAAACAAATATAGGGAATTAAACTAAATTAAGAAAACAATATTGGGGGATAACCAAATGACAAAGAAGTTGAAATTTCTATCATTAGCATTAGTATTTATAGCATTTACCTTATTAGCAGCATGTGGAAATGATGAAGGTAATAAATCTGGAAGTGAAGATGGGAAAATCAAGATTATCGCTGCACATAACCAAACTGACCAAGAAAATCCATATCAAGCAGGTTTATTAAAGTTTAAAGAAGTTGCTGAAGCGGAGTCTAACGGAAGCATTGAAGTAGAGGTTCATGCAGGTACAATTGGTACTGAAGAATCAGAGCTTGTTGAAAAGCTAAAACTTGGTGCTGCTGATGTCGTTCTTGTATCACCTGGTTTCATGTCTTCTACAGGAATTAAAGAAGTTGACCTATTTGCACTACCTTATTTGTTTGAAAGCTATGACCATTGGGAAACCGTTGTAGATGGAGAAGTTGGTCAAAAAATGGCTGACATGATCAATGAAGGATCTAATAACGACTTTAAATTACTTGGTTACTGGTCTGCTGGTGTTCGTCATTTCTACGGAAACAAGCCACTTGAATCAATGGATGACTTAAAAGGTTTAACAATTAGAACACAAACATCTGGTGTTGTTGCTGATTATTGGAAACAAGCAGGTGCTGTTCCAACTGACGTAGCATGGGGTGAATTGTATCAAGCACTACAACAAGACGTTGTTGCATCAGCTGAAAACGCTTACCCTTACTTTGTGCAACAAAATCACCATACAACGAAAAATGGTAAATATATTACAGAAACAGGTCATGACTATACAACTAGATTCCTACTTGTAAATGGTAAGAAGTTTGATTCTTTCACAAAAGAACAACAAGAAGTACTTCTAGCAGCAGCGGAAGCATCTGTTGAAGCGGAAAGAGAAGCAGTTTATAAGCAAGAGGAAGAATATAAACAAAAAGCACTTGATGAAGGTGCAGAAGTGAATGAAATTGACAGAGCTCCATTCATTGAGTTAGCAAAACCATTACAAGATCAAGCTGCTAAAGATATGGGTGCAGAAGATCTATTAAAACAGATTAGAGAAACAGAATAATCAGTTATGATTATTTGGCTAGTGAGTTGGGGCAAATCTGCCCCCTCTCTTTAGCTTTTATATAGGAGGATTACTATGAACCGCTTTGTTAAAGTACTTGAGAAAATACAAATTACGATAGGGATAGCATTTTTATCCATCTTCTTTCTAGTTATTTTGTACCAAATAATCACGAGGCATTTAGGCATCTCAGCTATTTGGACAGTAGAAATGGCTTCCAATTCATTTATTTGGGCAATGTTTATGGGGGCAGCCGTTATGGTGAACCGTAAAGAACACTTCAATTTTGATATCCTTCTGAAAAAACTTACAGGTAAAAAGAGATTTATGTTAAACATCTTTAATGATTTAGTCCTCATACTTTTCAATATTGCTATTTTTATTTATGGTATTCAAGTATGTCAACAGTTCTGGGATTACAATTGGACATCCCTTCCAGATCTAAAGATGGGCTATGTTTGGATTGCCATTCCCATAATGGGAGGAACCATGATTATTTATTCTGTTAACCATATTATCAACCATCTAAAAGCATGGAAAGGGGGACAAGCATAATGGGCTTTATTTTATTAGCATTATTCGTCATATTAATGCTTATCGGGATTCCGATTGCCTTTGTTATTGGAATTGTTGCGTTACTTGGTATCATGAATATTCCGTATGTACCAGAAGTAACCGTTCCGATGAAGATGTTAAATGGACTAGACTCCTTCGTACTACTAGCCGTGCCATTGTTTATATTGGCAGCTAATCTCATGAATTCTGGTAAAATTTCTACCAAACTAATTGAACTAGCCCTTGCGCTTGTTGGCCCTATTCGTGGTGGCTTAGCTCACGCAAACATTCTTGTTTCCATGCTTTTTGCTGGTGTATCCGGTGCATCCCAAGCAGACACTGCTGGTGTAGGTAAAATATTAATCCCAAGCATGAAGAAGAATGGTTATGATACGGAAACGGCAGTTGCTGTAACGGCAGCATCATCCACAATTGGTGTTGTTATACCACCGAGTATTCCAATGATTATCTTTGCAGGTATCGCGAATGCGTCTGTGGGTGCACTATTCCTAGGCGGAATTGTTCCTGGTATTCTAATAGGTTTAGGGATGATGCTTTTCATTTATATTATTTCATTAAAACGAAATTATCCAAAATCCAAGCGTACAGAGTTCAAGAAACTGATCAAGTTAATCCTTGAATCTGCTCCGGCACTATTTACCATTATCATCATTATTGGTGGGATCACTACCGGATTTTTCACTGCTACAGAAGCAGCAGCAATTGCTTCACTTTACACATTATTAATTAGCATGTTTTACTATAGAACATTAAAACTAAAAGACTTACCGAAAATACTATTTGATACGTTAGCACTTAGTTCGTTATCTCTATTCGCATTGGCAGCAGCTAGTGCACTTGGGGAATTAATGAGTTATTACCAATTAAGTACTATTGCTCAGAACTTCTTTGCTAACAATATTGGTTCAACAGCAGTATTCTTAATTATCATTATCGTATTCTTCCTATTTATTGGTACATTTATGGATGCAATACCTGCTATGATTCTATTCGTTCCGGTTATCTTACCGACTGCAACAGCGTTTGGTATCGATCCAGTTCACTTAGGATTAATCGTAGTTATTACTCTGGCAATTGGTCTAATTACACCACCATACGGCTTATGTTTATTACTAGCATCCAAGATTGGTGAAATGTCAATAGAGAGATCGTTTATAGCTGTTATTCCATATATTGCTATTATCCTAGTTGTCCTGTTATTTATCGCTTTCTTCCCGGACATCGCATTCTATATTCCAAAATTAATTAATCCAAGTCTATTTTAGATAGGAAATGTGATATAGATGACTCCAGTAGAAATGCTGGAGTCGTTTACTTAGTAGAGATGAAAGGAGATTTAAAATGGACAAATTAGAACGTTATAAAAGAGCAGCTGGTGAAAAGGCTGTGGATTTTATTGAAAATGGTATGATACTTGGCTTAGGGTCAGGGTCCACGGTTTATTGGATGATGAAAAGACTAGCGGAACTTGTGCAACAGGGAATGGATATAAAAGGGGTACCGTCATCAAAACGTACTGAGGGATGGGCGAAGGAATTCGGAATTCCATTAGTAGATTTTTCCCAAGTAGATAAGATTGATCTAGCTATTGACGGTGCAGATGAGATTGATCCTGAATTTCAACTTACCAAAGGCGGTGGGGGTTCTCTTGTTCGAGAAAAAATAGTCGATGCTTTAGCAGAAAAACTTATTATCATTGCAGATAAAACCAAAGTGGTAGAAACACTTGGCACATTTCCATTACCGGTGGAGGTTGTTCCGTTTGGGTATCAAGCTACTGCGAAACGTATTGAAAAATTAGGAGCAATTCCAACTCTAAGGATTAAAGATGGAGATGTTTTTGTATCCAACAACGGAAATTATATTCTGGATTGTCAATTTACGTCCATTAACAATCCAGAACAGCTCCATGAAAAAATCAAAGCCCTTGTTGGTGTTGTTGAAACGGGATTGTTTGTCAATATGGTTGATACTGTCATTATAGGCAATGAAAAAGGTACAGAAATCATAACTAAGAAATAGCTATAACACCTAAGAAGTATAATTGGGGGAAGAATAATGAATGATATCATTACGATCGGCGAGGCTATGATTGTTTTCGACCCATCAGCAACAGGGCCGATGAGATTTGTTAATAACTTCGAGAAAAAAGTTGGTGGAGCAGAGTTAAACTTTGCAATAGGTTGTACAAGACTTGGTCTGAATGCAGGTTGGATTAGTCGATTGGGAAACGATGAGTTTGGTAAACATATTCGCAATTTTGCTAGAGGTGAGGGAGTTGATGTATCACAGGTTGACTTCATTGATGGCTACCCGACCTCGTTAAACTTTAAAGAAATTATGGAAGATGGTTCTGTCCGAACGTTTTACTATCGAGACAAATCACCGACATTAACTATCAAACCAGATGACTTGGATGAGTCTTATTTTAAACATGCCAAGATATTGCATTTGACTGGAATATACCCAGCAATAGACCCTGTAAATAGACAAGTGTTTGAAAAGGCAATTAGTCTGGCTAAAAAGCACGGGGTAAAAATCTCATTGGATCCAAATATTCGCTTGAAGTTATGGAGCAAAGAAGAGGCGCGAAACTACTTATCTGAAATCCTGCCACAGGTTGATATATTGCTTGCAGGTGATGAAGAGATGGAAATCATCTGGGGCTTAAAAGACCCAGAAGCCATCATTAATAAAGCAAAGGAAATTGGTATTCCATATGTAGCCATTAAACAAGGGGAAAAAGGTTCGGTTGGCTATCATAATGGTGAAGTTGTCACAGTCGAAGCCTTCAAAGCAAGAAAAGTAGTTGACACGGTAGGTGCTGGAGACGGTTTTAATGCCGGTTTTATTTATGGATTAGTAAATGGCTGGTCTTTACGAAAATCACTTGAACTAGGTAATACGGTGGGTTCCATGGTTGTCAGTGTAAAAGGTGATAACGAAGGACTGCCTTACATGGACGATGTGAAAATTCGTTTAGGTGAAAAGGAAAATATAGAAAGATAATAGAGGTGTTTGTTCATGAATTTACAATTAGCTTTAGATCGACTAACGAGAGAAGAATGCTTTAGAATTATAGATGAAACAAGGGAATCTATTGATTGGATTGAAGTTGGAACTAGTGTTATTAAAGAATATGGAATGGCTATCGTACGTGAAATAAAAGAGAAATATCCTGAAAAAGTTATTGTTACTGACATGAAGACCATGGATGCTGGTGGTCATGAGGCCATCCAGGCTTTTAAAGCAGGTGCAGATATTACTACGGTAATGGCTTTAGCATCTGATTTAACGATTGTGGATTCCTTAAAAGTAGCTAAAGAATACGGTGGACGTATTATGGTAGACCTCCTTGAAGTGTCTAACAAGGAACGAGTAAAGGAACTGGAAGCACTTGGCGTAGACTTGGTAAGTATTCATATTGGAAAAGATAAACAACGAGAAGGAAAGTTTGATGTAAAATACTTCTCCCTTGTTGAAGATAGTAATGTTGAAGTAACCGTTGCTGGTGGAATTGATTTAAATACTATTTCAGATGTCGTAGAAAAAGGACCAGATACACTAATTATTGGAAGTGCAATTTCTAAGGCTGATCATCCAGCAGAAGTAGCAGCGGAAATGAAGAAAATAATGAATGATGCTGTAGGGAATAATTAAACCAAAAGTAAGCGGCTTTCCATATTTTGTAGAGAACAGGTAGTCTTGGAAGTGAGGATGAAAAATGAGATTCGGTACAATTGGAACAAGTTGGATAACATCATCATTTATTGATGCATCACGTAAAGCAACTGATTTTATACTCAAAGCAGTTTATTCCCGATCAGAAATGAAGGCAAAAGCATTTGCTGAAAAACATCAGGCAGCATTTATTTATACTGAACTAGAAGAAATGGCGAAGAGTGAAGAGATTGACTGCGTTTATATAGCTTCACCAAACTCCTTACATTTTGAACATGCTCTGTTATTTTTAAAAAATAAGAAGCATGTCATTTGTGAAAAGCCTATTTTTTCGAACATGGAAGAGCTAAAAGAGGCATTCCAAGTGGCAGAGGAAAACGGGGTCTATTTATTCGAAGCTATCCGCAATCTGCATTCACCAAATTTTAAAGCATTAAAGAATGTAATTGAAAAAATCGGACCAGTAAGGGCTGCTAATTTACACAGAAGCCGCTATTCGTCTAAGTATAATGAATACTTATCTGGTGGTAGACCAAATGTATTCTCTCCAGAGTTCTCAGGCGGAGCATTAACAGATTTGGGGATATATCCCTTATACATTTCCACAGGATTGTTTGGTAACCCTACACAAATCGATTATTCTGCGAATGTGTTGGACTCAGGAATTGATGGAAGTGGAACACTAACATTAGGATACGATGGTTTTATCTCGACAATCATGTGTTCGAAAATCTCCACTTCTTATATCCCATGTGAAATTCAAGGTGAAAAAGGCACTGTAGTATTTGAAGATGCTGGGACTATTAAAGACTTAAGATGGGTTGATAATGAAACAGGCCAAGTGACACTTATTGAGACCTATAATATGGATGATGATATGAAGTTTGAAATCAATAATTTTATGCGAATCATATCCAGTAATAATAAGGAAGAATATCAAGAATTAAAGGAACTAAGTTTACTAACACTTTCCATTACGGAAGAAGCAAGAAGACAGAATGGTATTATTTATGGTTGTGAGAGGTAGTATCACTGAAGCGAGTCTATTATAAGAGGCTCGTTTTTTCTATTATGAAAAAGTGTGAGTCACGGAAATGTGACTCACAATATATCAGAATATCAATTTATATCATACTCTTTCTTTTTATTATTTTCATAGAAAACTTCATGGATAAAAAATATAAACCAAATCCAAGAAGGGTTAATAGGAAAAATGGTTGAAAGGATATGCTAGATTCAACCAGTGGAACAACCCACTGATCTAAATTATTAAAAATAATTTCTGTTTTCATACCTGATATGGTAACTAAAGCATCAATAGCGAAAAGAAATACTACAAAGTAACAAATAAATATAATCATCGTCGGTAAAACAAAAGAGTTAAATAAGTAGTACAGTGGGACATAAATAGCTAGAGTAATTAATCCCAAATTTAGTAATGTAATCAGTTCTTTCCAACCAAATACAAAAACAGAATATGGTACAAAGTAATCAAAGAAATATCCGAGTAGGAATTGATACGTGATGGTACCTATCCAGAAAATGAATATGGATAAGTATCTACTAGATGCTAGTTTGCTTTTATCTATGGGTAAACTGACCATGAAGCGGTTTACAGATGAGTGATGCTCAGAGAAAAATACTCCAATGACCAATGAAAGTAGTACCAAAAATAAGCTTATTACATAGGGTGGCATGGATAAGATAAATCCGATTGGTATTAATATCGCTGCTGTTATAGCTATATTAATATAATTAATAAAATCCCTCTTTAAAAGGCTTTTCATGATTGCACCTCCTGATTAATTTCTTTCTTATAGGTTGTTTCTGAAAGGTTTTGTTGGTTTTAATTTCACATTTGATAGAAACTGGGCGGTAACTGTACTATTAACCCTCATATTTAAAAGGGGATAGTGGAACGATTACCGCTCCGGCAGAATACTCCGCTTTCCGCGGGCGGCTGGTGAGCCTCCTCATGCTATCGCACTGCGGGGTCTCACCTATGCCTATCCTCCCGCAGGAGTCTCCGTATTCTGCCTACGCTAGTGAATTCTTCTATTGAGAGGTGTCTGCTATTAGTTGATTATCTATATTAAATATTCGCAGTAATAAATTGACACACATGCTAGCGAAGGGAAAACACGAAGACTCCTGCGGGAATAGCACGTGTCCGAAGACCCCGCAGAGGTGAACTTTCCTCGAGGAGGCTGAGGCCGTGCCCGCGGAAAGCGTAGTGTTTTTCCGTAGCGGGTATGATGCTCTATCCAAAATGCTTATTTACCGCATAGTTTCTATCAATTGAGTAGTTTAGAAAACATCCTTCTTATAACTCAATCCGACTGATACAAAGTAAGATCCTGCTAGAAATAAACCAGAAATTATTAGTTGCATGACTACTGGCTGTATATTGATGACAGGTTGTATAATGGAAAACAATTTGTCATCAAACCTTATATATTCATTCGAAGTGATTAAAGTATAAGCATACACTAGAAAAACTTGAAAAATCATAAACACTGAAATCCCATGGTTGAAACTGCGAAAGAAATAAAAAATGGGTATGGATATGGCTAATAGAATAGTTAGGATTGTAAAGTTTAGCACGATACTGCTAAAAGTAAGGTAACTAAAGTTTCCTAGAAATGTTAACTGATGAAATGCAAGGTATTCGATAATCCCGATAAAAATAAACGAACTGATCAGAAAGAACATTAGATACAAATACCTAGCCAAGACAATTTTCCCCCGTTTAAATGGCATACTAACAAGAAATGTATTAACCCGATTGTGACTATCGAAATAAAATAACAATACCGGAAAACCGATCATCAAAGCCATAAAGATAGTGATATTGTTTACATGAAAAATATAGGTTACTAGAATAAATAAGAAGAATAATAACAAATAGAGTCTTGTTATAGTGAAATCTTTTCTTAGTAATTGCAGCATCTTACTCTTCCTTTCTAGTCATGAGAAACATAATATCCTCCAAAGTAGCTTTCTCAATCACTACTTCATCTCCAAATGTTTCAAATATGGTTGGATTACCTTCATATAAACCTTGAAACCCCACTTCAGTAATCTGTAACCCAATAAATAAATCTTTTGTATCCTCATCTATCATGTTCTTTGCACCTTTTATAACATGAAAGCTCTCCCTAATGTCATCCATGCTTTTCTGAAAAAGTATCTTTCCTTGATAAATAAACACGATATAATCAGCAATACGGTCTAAATCATTTGTTATGTGTGTAGATAGGAAGATTGTTTGATTTTCATTAACCATTAACTCCTGTAATATATCTAGCAGCTCTCTACGGAAAATGGGATCCAGACCAGATGTTGGTTCATCCATTACGATAAATTCTGGTTCATGGCTTAATGCAAACAGAAGGGAGGTTTTCATTTTCATTCCTTTGGAAAACTTTTTGATTTTCTTTCGTAAAGGGAGCCCAAATTTCACTAGATACTTTTGAAATAAGTCTTCGTTCCAGGTTTCATAGATTGGTGCTATAAAAGACTTCATGTGTTGGATTGTAAAATCCTCATACATGAATAGTTCATCATATACAAATCCTATTCTTTGTTTAATTTTATGGTCTTTGTGTGAGTTACCGAAAACAGTAATACTCCCTTTGTCAATTTGTAAAATATCCATTAACATTTGAATCGTTGAAGTCTTTCCACTCCCATTTGGTCCAATAAATCCTGTAATAAAACCTCTAGGTATAGTAAATGTTAAATCCTCAATGGGAAAATCTTTTCGGAGCTTAGTAACTTTTTGGAATTCTACTGTATTCATCCATTTTCCTCCTCATAATAAATCAACATCATTTCAGTCAAATCTTCCTTGGTTAGTCCCAAGTGTCTTCCAGCTTTCACTATCTTTTCCAATTCATTCTCTAATTCACGAATCTGCCATTCTCTCAATACATGTGGTTGTTGGCCAGCGACAAAAGTACCTTTTCCAACTGCTGATACTAAGTACCCTTCCTTTTCCAGCTCCTCATATGCTCGTTTAGTAGTGATGACACTTACCTTTAATTCCTTTGCAAGAACCCTCATAGAAGGAAGAGCATCCCCTTCATTAAGTTCGCCCGAAAATATATGCTGCTTAATTTGTTCTTTTATTTGTAGAAAGAGTGGATCTTTGTTGTTGGTGGAAATTGTTATATTCACATTGACACCTCCTGGTGAAAATAATTGTGTATAGTTTATATATACAATATATACATTATGTACAATGTTGTGTCAAGGATAAATATAAAAAACATTTCTTCGCCAAAGTTCTACAAAAAATTTCCTGGGAAATATCTAGTGCAAAAGAAGGGGAGGGGAAGCAATTGGTTCTAACGGAAAATTATACTGTGGAAGTTTAAAATAAATAAAAACTGCACCTAGTATAGTAGAATCTATCCTAGCGTGCAGCTTATTTCTTTATAGAAGAGGTCAAGTCTAAAAGTAATAAGTGGTATAAAAATGAGAGGTATATAATAGTTCTCTGCACCTATACAATAAGGGTATAGTTAAACAAAATGATCATTTCACTATTGAAAATATATACGGTGATTTTTGGAAAATATCCAGTCTTAAGCAACGCCAAAAAATATTCCTACCTAATAAACTCCATATGATATCCCACGTTTCATTAAGTTACATTCTTTTGTATAGATAATCTTAATGACGTCCAAAACCTATTAGCCAAATATGTATTGATTAAAATGCTATAATTTAAAATAATCATTTTCTGAATATTGACATTATATATTATTTCCTATACTATAATGAGTACTATGATAAAAGAAAACAAACAACAAAAAGTGTATCGAATTGTAAAAGGTAGAATTATAGAGCGGGAATATGTACCAGGACAGAGAATTGTTATTGATCAAATTGCAAAGGAGTTAGAGACAAGTTCTATCCCAGTCCGGGAAGCGCTGCGTCAATTGGAAGCAGAGAGGTTAGTGGTCTACAAACGAAATGTTGGCCCAGTTGTTGCTGAAGTAAATGAATCCGATTATTTGGACACGGTACATGTCTTGGCATTACTGGAAGGATATGCTGCATCATTAGCTGCAGAAAACTTTCCAGAGGAGAAATTAAATGAGTTAATCGAACTTAATCAATTAATGGAGGAGGCACTAGAAGAGTTTGATATTATCCTGTTCAGTAGATTAAATGCAACATTCCACCGAATTATATGTGAGGAATCAGGAAATAACTTTTTATTGGAATCCATTCAGAATGCTTGGAATCGAATTGATTCTATACGAGGAACAGGATCAACCTTATACTCGAAACGGGTAAAGGAATCAATTGAAGAGCATAAGGAAATTATTGCATTATTGCAATCAGGAGCAACAAAAGAAATCGAAAGAGTAGCACGTGCTCATAAAATAAGGACAGCGGAGAACTTTGAAAAGAGACGAAAGAATTTAATCCAAACCAATACAATTACTTCATAAGAAGAGAACTGGAATTTTTATCTAGTTCTTTTTTTATTGGGAGGGTCTGTTTCGAAAACTTGTTTAGGTTGATTATTTTGGATTTTGAGCACATGGTTATATTAATTGGTCACATGAATTATTCTAATGGTCTTAAGCTTGTGAAAAACGGTCTTATGGCTAATTATGTAGGGACTATGCTATGAAAGTTTGGGTAGATGGTTATTCCAAATGGGTACATAGCAAGGGCATCTAACAGATTAATTCCGGGTGCGAACCAAGCATATATTCCTGTTGACATGACATATGAAATCATATATGATTTAATTGTTCAGAAAATTTATAGTTATTCAATTTATTAGAATCTAGAGTTGGAGGTAATCAAATGGCTTTTGAAGAAGCAAAAGAAAGATTCCGAGGCTCGATAGCACCTGTGATAACACCATTTCATGAGGACGAGCGAATTGATTTTGATAAGTTTAAGGAATTAATCAATTGGCAAATTGAAAGTGGCAGTCATGGTATATCCGTTACAGGAACTTCAGGAGAACCAAGCTCCATGTCAATTGAGGAACGAATTCAAGTAATGGAAGTCGCATGTAAAACAGTAAAAGGAAGGGTTCCATTCATCCCAGGAACCGGATCAACTAACCACCAAGAAACACTCCGCATGACCAAGGCTGCACAAGAAATGGGAGCAGATGGTGCCATGGTCATTGTCCCATACTACAATAAACCTAACCAACACGCTTTATACAAACACTTCAAGGCAATTGCAGATTCAGTAGATATTCCAATCATTCTATACAATATTCCAGGTCGAACAGCGATAAATTTGGAAGCGGTTACAATTGCTAGATTAGCAGAGGATTGTCCAAATATTATCGGAGTCAAAGAATCGAATAAAGATTTCGAACATGTTAATAAGGTATTACTTCATTGTGGCCGTGATTTCAATCTATACTCAGGCATTGAGGTACTCTGTTATCCTATGTTAGCCATTGGAGGAGCAGGACATATTAGTGCGACGGCAAACGTTGCTCCGCGAGAAGTAGCAGAAGTATATAATCGCTGGGCGAAAGGGGATGTGCAGGGTGCTCAAGACTTGCATTATGAATTAATGCCATTAAACGATGTGCTTTTCCGTGATACGAACCCAGCACCAGCAAAGGCTGCTCTTGGAATGATGGGTAAGATTAAACCGATCTTAAGAAAGCCTTTAGATGTTCCATCGTCAGAGATTCAAGCTGAGATACGAGAAGTATTACTAGATTATCAATTAATAACAGAAGATATAAGTCTATAGGAGGGACAGAATTTGGCTGAGAAGATTGAGGATGTAAAACTCTACATAAATGGAGAATTTGTAGATGCAGATGATGGGAGCACCTTTGAAAATGTTAATCCTTTTACCAATGAGGTTATAAACGTTGTTGCAAAAGGTGATTGTGCTGATATTGAACAGGCAGTAAATGCAGCTAATAAAGCTTTTCATAATGGACCATGGGGTTCGATGAAACTGAAAGAACGTATGAAATATATAGAAAGAATAGCAGATTTAATTGAAGAAGAGGCAGAAACCATTGCCCATCTAGAATCACTAGATTCTGGTCTACCAATCAGCCAAACTCGTAAAATGGCAGCGCGTGGGGCGGAGAATTTCCGTTTCTATTCACGAATGGTTCAAGCGAGAATGCATGGGGATGCCTATCAGGTTGATGCAGAATTTATCAATTACACAGTCTATCAGCCGCTTGGAGTTGTTGGGCTAATTACTCCATGGAATGCTCCATTTATGTTATTAACATGGAAGGTTGCACCCGCTCTAGCAACTGGAAATACAGTTGTGCTAAAGCCTGCGGAATTGTCTCCATTATCGGCCAATATTTTAGCGAATGTTATTCAGAAAGCAGAATTGCCTAAAGGGGTATTTAATGTTGTTCACGGTTTTGGAGAAACAGCGGGGGAATCGCTTGTTAAACATCCAACTGTAAAAGCTATTTCATTTACTGGAGAAACAACGACAGGGAAACGGATTATTAAAAATAGTGCAGACTCCTTAAAGAAAACTTCCATGGAATTAGGGGGTAAGTCGCCACTAATTGTTTTTGAAGATGCAGATTTTGAAAAAGCTCTGGATGCTGCTGTCTGGGGGATATTCTCTTTTAACGGGGAACGTTGTACTGCAAATTCAAGAGTGTTTGTCCACAAGAATATAAAGGAAAGGTTTTCTACTGCATTAAAAGAACGTGTTCAAAATATTGTGGTAGGAGATCCAAAAAATAATGCGACTGAGATTGGTCCATTAATTGATAAAGGACATTTTAACAAGGTTAAAGGATATATTGAGCTTGCAAAAGAAGAAGGCTGTGAGGTATTTCAAGGAACTGTTCCAGAAGAATTTTCTTCGGGCAATTATGTTCCACCAACATTATTATTGAATGCAAAAAACGAAATGAGAGTTTGTCAGGAAGAGATTTTTGGTCCCGTGATGGCAGTCATCGAATTTGAAACAGAAGAGGAAGTAGTTCAGTTAGCAAACGATGTGGAATACGGTCTTGCGGGCTATGTTTGGACGAATGATATAAAGCGGGCTCACCGTGTAGCTCAAGCAGTGGATTCGGGTATGATTTGGGTGAATTCTCAGAATGTACGCGACTTACGAATTCCATTTGGGGGAATGAAAGCTAGTGGCATTGGACGTGAAGGTGGACATTTTGCCATCTTTGAATTCTATACGGAACCAAAAGCAATTCATGTCGCAATCGGCGACCATCCTATACCAAAATTCGGAAGAGGAAAATAAGGAGGGACTTTAACATGCCAGCGAAAACAGGAAGAGATTATATTGATGGATTAAAAAAAGCAAATAACAATATCTATATTCATGGAGAAAGAGTAGATGATGTGACCGAACATCCTGCTTTTAAAAATGTCATTAAATCAATGGCAAACTTATATGATTTACAGTATGAAAAACCTGAGAAAATGCTTTATACTTCTCCGACTTCGGGACATAAGGTAGGGATGACTTTCTTGCAGCCACGTTCTGTTGATGACTTGATCAAGAGACGGGAAGCTATGCAGGAGTGGGCTAGAACTTCTGGTGGGATGATGGGACGTTCACCAGACTACTTAAATGCAGAAGTGATGGCAATGGGTGTGAACAATAGCTTATTTGCAGAAGGGGATCCTCGTTTTGCAGAGAATGCTCGTAATTATTATGAATATGCTCGTGAAAATGATATCAGTTTAACCCATACATTAATTCATCCACAAGTAAACCGTGCCAAAATGCAGCACCAACAAAAAGATGCGAATGTTGCCCTTCATTTAGTGGAAGAGCGTCCAGACGGAATTATTGTTGATGGGATTCGATTGTTAGCGACGCAAGGTGGAATTACCGATGAAATTCTTGTATTCCCATCAACGGTTAAAAAAGCAGGAGAACTTGACGACCCATACTCGCTTGCTTTTGCTATTCCAAATAACACACCAGGCTTGAAATTTATTAGCCGTGAGTCCTTTGATTATGGGAAAAATGAATGGGATCATCCACTTGGTTCACGTTTTGAAGAAGGAGATGCCATTGTTTCGTTTGAAAATGTGTTTGTACCATGGGAGCGCGTATTTGTATGTGGGAACTCCTCTGTATGTAACCGTACATTTAAGGAAACAAATGCAGTGGTTCACATGGCCCACCAAGTTCTTGCCAAAAACATTGTAAAGACGGAATTTGTTTTAGGGGTAGCGCTTAGCATGATGGATGCAATTGGTATTGATGGTTTCCAGCATGTACAGGATAAGGGTTCTGAAATTATGCTGACACTAGAAACAATGAAATCCCACTTATATCGTGCAGAGCATAATGCAAAGCTAGATAACTCTGGAACAATGACCCCTGACTTTGCAGCTCTAGATGCAGCACGTAACTGGTATCCAAGAGTCTACCCTAGGTTAACGGAAATTGTCCGTATTTTAGGAGCATCTGGGTTAATGGGCATACCAACGGAAGCAGACTTTAATCATGCTGAAATTGGACCAATTATCCATCGCGGCTTACAAGGGAAAAATCTAGAAGGATATGAGCGTGTCCAATTATTCCGTTTAGCATGGGATATGACATTAAGTGCATTTGGAAGTCGTCAAACACATTATGAGTACTACTTCTTTGGGGACCCCATACGGATGGGAATGACGTATTTTGATGGGTATGATAAAGAACCGTTTAAGCAATATGTGCAGGATTTCTTGAAAAAATCTAATGGCGTAAAAGCCCCTAATTAAGGAGGGGAACTTAATGGATTTTAATGTGATTCGATGTGCCAGAGCAATATTACATGTCAGAGATCTAGATGTCTCAAGAAAGTTTTATGTGGATGCACTTGGATTCATTGAAACAGAGTCCGATGATGAGCATATCTATCTTCGCGGATTGGAAGAACATAACCACCATAGCTTAGTTTTGAAAAAGGGAGATACCCCCGTTGTAGAAGCTTTAGGCTATAAGGTATCTTCCAATAGTGATTTAGAAGCACTTGCCCTTATGTTTGAAGAGGAGGGTTGTAGTACAAGATGGTTGGAAAAGGGAGAACAACATGCCCTTGGCCGTGCTTTACGAGTAAATGACCCTTCAGGTTTACCTTTAGAGTTTTTTGCTGAAATGGATACTGTAGAGAGACTTCTGCAGCGCTACGATTTATACAAGGGTTCTAGAATGCAACGAATCGATCATTTTAACTGCGCCGTGACCGATGTAGAAGCAGCATATGCCTTTTATAAGGAGAAACTCGGCTTTCAGTGCTCAGAATATACTGATACACCAGAAGGGAATATTTGGGCTGCATGGTTACATCGTAAACAAAATGTCCATGATGTTGCCTTCATGAATGGAAAGGGTCCAAGGCTACATCATATTGGATTTTGGTTACCAGATCAATTAGCACTGATTCATACATGTGATGTACTTGCTTCGATGGGATATGGAGAAGCATTAGAACGTGGACCAGGAAGACACGGACTATCCAACGCCTTTTTCCTTTATTTACGTGACCCAGATGGACACCGCATTGAATTATATAGTGGAGATTACCTAACAAGTGATCCTGACTTTAAACCAATTCGCTGGGATATTAATGATCCAATGCGCCAGACTTTCTGGGGCCACGAAGCGCCTGATAGATGGTTTACAGAAGCTTCGACTGTATTAAATGTGCATACAGGAAAAATAGTAGAGCCACAGGATGCAAAGCTCAAGCAGCATAAGCCTACCTTTGTGATATAGACGGAAGGTAAGTAGGTTCTAATAGCCATTTTACAGAAACTGTGCGGTAACCTAAGGATTTTGGATAGAGCATCATACCCGCTACGGAAATACACTCCGCTTTCCGCGGGCGGCTGGTGAGCCTCCTCAGAGCTAAAGCTCTTGCGGGGTCTCACCGATGCCTATCCTCCCGCAGGAGTCTCCGTGTATTTCCTTCGCTAGTATAGAGTGAAAAAGATGTTAGTATCAATATCTAAGACATGATTCAATTACTAACAATAATTAGAAAATCAAAACTAGCGTAGGCAGAATACGGAGACTCCTGCGGGAATAGCACGTGTCCGAAGACCCCGCAGAGGCGAACTTTCCTCGAGGAGGCTGAGGCCGGGCCCGCGGAAAGCGGAGTATTCAGCCGGAGCGGTAGTCTACCACTATTCTCTTTAATTATGCATGTAAGTAAAGTACAGTTGTTACGGCGCAGTTTCTATCTAGATTGCAGTAAAAGTCCAGAGAAGGACACACATAGACACTTCAATAAGTTAATAGTTCGAAATGCTCGTGTTAGAACCACTCTCCACAAGGAATAGTGGTTCAACACAAAATAGTGAAAAGGGGGTCAAATAATGGATGATCGTATGTTCCGTAACGCGATGGGGAAATTCGCAACTGGTGTTACGGTGGTTACGACCAAGTTAGGTGAAGAAATCCATGGCATGACCGCAAATGCTTTTATGTCTGTATCGTTAAATCCAAAATTGGTAGTAGTTTCGGTTGATCATAAAGCGACCATGAAGCGTTATATCTCTCACTCAGGTAAGTTTGCCATTAGCATCTTAAAGCAAGACCAGAAAGATTTATCTGCTTATTTTGCTGGCCAAATTAATGAGACTAGAAAGATTGACTTTCATTGGCTACAAGAGCTACCAACAATAAAAGAAGCCCTAGTTAATATGGTTTGTGAGTTACACGACGTAGTGGATGCAGGGGATCACACCCTTTTTATAGGAAAGGTAACAGATTTAGTTATCAGAGAAGGTGATCCACTAGCATTCTATGAGGGAAAGTATCGAGAATTGGAAAATAATGAACGGGTCAAATAATAGATTTTTATATGCTGATTGGGGGTAAGACCATGAAACAGCAATTAGATCAATCATCCGGGATGACAATGGATATTTTTGAAAAGATAAGTGGGCATGAACAGGTCGTATTTTGTAATGATCCTAGTACAGGCTTACAGGCAATAATTGCCATTCACAATACTACACTAGGCCCTGCACTTGGGGGTACAAGGATGTATCCATATGCTAGTTTAGATGATGCATTGGATGATGTCCTTCGACTATCAGAAGGGATGACTTATAAATGTGCCGCTGCCGACATTGATTTTGGTGGGGGAAAGGGTGTTATTATTGGTGATCCTAAAACAGATAAAAGCCCAGCCATGTTCCGAGCTTATGGACAATTTGTAGATTCTTTGAATGGTAGATTTTTCACTGGAACTGATATGGGGACAACAATGGACGATTTTGTGCAAGCATCCAGGGAAACCCCTTTTATTAATGGTATTCCTGTTGAGTTTGGTGGTGGCGGGGATTCCTCTGTTCCTACTGCACAAGGTGTTATTTATGGCTTGAAAGCAACTGCTCAATATCTTTTCGGTGATGAGACCTTGGCAGGTAAAACTTTTGCGATCCAAGGACTAGGGAAAGTCGGGTATAAAGTTGGCCAACAACTATTAGAAATGGGTGCTAACTTGGTTGTAACCGATATTAATAATGACGCAATAGCGGCCATTCAAACTCAAGCGGAGTCTCATCCAGGCAATGTAACAGTAGTAGAGAGTGAAGAAATCTACCATGCAGATGCCGATATTTTTATCCCATGTGCTATGGGAGGAATTCTTAACGACAATACAATTGATAAATTAAAAGTTAGAGCGGTTGTTGGTTCTGCAAATAACCAGCTAAAGACAGAACAGGATGCGAAATTACTGCATGAAAAGGGCATTCTATACGCACCTGATTATATTGTGAATTCTGGTGGGCTAATTCAGGTGGCAGATGAATTATATGGAGCAAATAAGGCTCGTGTTCTAATGAAGACGAAAGCAATCTATCAATCTATTTTGGAAGTGTATAAGCAATCAGAACTTGATGCGATTTCGACACTAGAAGCGGCTAACCGTAAGTGTCGCGAGCGTCTAGAAGAGCAGCGTGTACGTAATAACTTTTATCGAAGACAGAAGAGCCCTAAGTGGACATTTATAAATGAGGTGTAACCAATGGTTGAAGTAAAATTTCATGATATTGGGGAAGGCATGACAGAGGGCGAAGTAGTAAATTATTTCGTCAAGGTTGGGGATACCGTTAAAGTTGACCAACCACTTGTTGAAATGCAAACCGATAAAATGGTTGCGGAGATTCCTTCACCAACTTCCGGGACAGTTAAAAAAATTAATGTTGATGTGGGATCCACGATTACAATTGGATCGGTATTACTAGAAATCGACGATGGTAAGAATGGGACAGTATCGTCACCTAGTTCTGAACAGGAAGTATCGGCAGCCGTATTGATTCCAGAGAAGAAGGAAAAGAAGAATGTTGCACCAGAGGTCAAGACGCCCCCTAAGCGGATTATTGCTGCACCACATACAAGAAGAATTGCTCGAGAGAATGATGTTGATATTGAGCAAGTTATTGGTACTGGGTCTGCTGGAAGAGTGACAGATGAAGATATTTTTCGATTTGTCCGTGAAAGAGAAGGCAAGGCGGAGCCGAAAGTAGAAATAACAGTGGAACCAACTGTAAAAGAAGTAGAAGGATCGAACTTATCTTCAGATGATACGATTCCGTACACAGGCATTCGTAAGCAAATTGCAATGAAGATGACAGAATCTTTATCTACGATACCTCATGTAACACATTTTGATGAAGCGGATTTAACGAACTTACTAGAATTTAGGAAGGAATTAAAAGAATCTGGAGAAAATATCTCCGTTGTTGCCTTTTTCTTAAAAGCTTTAGTCTTAACTCTAAAAGAGTTTCCGGTATTTAATGCACGTTTAGATGAAGCGAATCAGGTTATTAGATTGTTAAAAGAGTATCATATTGGACTTGCAACTAATACGGATAAGGGGCTTCTTGTTCCTGTTCTTCGTGATGCCGATAAAAAGTCCTTAAAAGAATTACATGACGAGATGAAAGCTCTAACTAAAAAGGCTCAAGAACAGAAATTAGCTGTTTCTGAAATGAAGGATGGTACCTTTACGATTAGTAATGTTGGACCACTTGGTGGAACAGCTGCCACACCAATCATTAACCATCCACAAACAAGTATCATTGCATTCCATAAGACAAAAAGAAAACCTGTCGTGATGGAAAATGATGATATAGTTATTCGTTCAATCATGACAATGTCTCTATCCTTTGATCACCGGATTATTGATGGGGCAGATTCTGTTATGTTCACCAATCGATTTATAGAATTAATTGAACAACCGAAAAAACTCTTATTATATTTGCGCTAAAGAGAGGAATACGGGCAGCTAGTATCCGAAAGTGGTTCTACTGCCCGTTAACCTATGAATATAGTAAACGTATATTTATTGAAATAGGAGTGATGGCACTCATGGTTATTCATGCGAAAGCAAGATTTTCTTCCACGATAGGGCTTGAGGATATTGTTGTAGGACATTCTCATATTGAATGGAAAGGTGAGAAACTCACAGAGGATGCTTTTGACTGGCAATCTCCTGTCACAGGTACTATTTACGGTACTTTATTAAATTTAGGCGAGCAGGTAGATGCTTTAAGTGGTGAATTTAATCAAGCTCCATATAATAATCCACCTAATCGTCCAATACTATATATTAAACCGCGAAATACAATTAATACTCATCTTAAGGAAGTTGCCATACCTAAGGGGATTGAAGCGGTCGAAATCAATGCCACATTAGGCGTAATAATTGGCCATACAGCTACCAATGTGAAGGAAGAAAATGCATTAGAATATGTCCAAGGTTATACGATAGTTAATGATGTAACCATTCCACATGATAGTTATTATCGGCCTGCCATCAAACAAAAAGCACGAGACGGATTTTGTCCAATTGGTCCATGGATGGTTACGAAGGAGAATCTATCTAATCCCGATAGCTTGATGATTTGGACCTTTAAAAATGAAGAATTAATTCAAGTTACAAGTGTTAAAGATTTGGTTCGTTCCATTCCACGACTTATCCAGGATGTAACGGAATATATGACCTTATCACGAGGGGATGTCTTACTTGTAGGTGTGCCACATAATCCCCCGTTGGCAGTAGCCGGAGATACTATTCGAATTGAAATCGATGAAATCGGAAGTTTGGAAAACCGATTTGTCTATGAAGATGTTCAGGTTGCCGGGGGTGAGAAAGTATGAAACATGCTAGAATAGCTTGCCATGGTGCCATTCATGAAGCAACAGAAGTAAATAGTAGAATTAAGCTTTCAGATGGTAGATTTGTAAATGAAAAGGAAGTAGTATGGCTACCACCGGTAGAGCCGGGAACTATTTTCGCATTAGGTTTAAATTATGCAGATCATGCAAGTGAAATCAGTTTTAAAGCCCCAGATGAACCACTTGTATTCTTGAAAGGACCCAATACATTAATAGGTCATAATGGAGAGACACGTAGACCTAAAGATGTTGACATGATGCATTATGAGTGTGAACTTGCCGTAGTAATTGGAAAGAAAGCACGAAATGTAAAACGTGAGGATGCCTATGACTTTGTTTCCGGTTATACGGTAGCAAATGACTATGCAATTCGTGATTATCTTGAAAACTATTATCGACCAAATTTAGCAGTTAAAAACCGTGATACATTAACTCCAATAGGCCCTTGGTTTGTTGATAAGGTAGATATCAGTGATCCGATGAACTTGAAACTTTATACCTATGTGAATGGAGAATTAAAGCAAGAGGGATCCACGAAGGATATGGTATTTGATATTCCTTTTCTTATAGAGTATTTAAGTAGTTTTATGACCCTAAATGAAAATGACATCATTTTGACAGGTACTCCTAAAGGTACAGTAAATGTTGTAGAAGGTGATGAAGTTGTCGTAGGGATTGAAGGAATTGGTGAGTTAAGAAATACGATTGTTGGCGATACCGTGTTTGCAAGATAAGAGGTGAATTAAAATGCCACATATTACGGTAGAATATACGGATAACCTTCGAGATGATAGTAATATAAAGGGATTATTAAAGAAAATAAATGAAGTGTTAATTGCAGAGGGATTTCCAGTTGGAGGAATTCGCTCCCGTGCAATTGAGCTGAAAGACTATGTCATTGCTGATGGAACTGGTGATGATGCATTTGTGCATGTAACCCTAAAAATAGGGAGTGGACGGTCAGAAGTAGTAAAGAAAACTGCATGTGACCGATTATTTGAAGTGGTAGAAAACCATTTTGAAGAGCACTTCACCAATCGTTATTTAGCATTATCCATGGAACTTTATGAATTCATGCACCCGACGTATAAAAAGAATAATATTCATCGACGATATCGTTAGCATAAAGGACCTGAAATCTTTAATAGATTTTGGGTTTTATTTTGTAATTTAGTTGTTAACTTTATAGAAATGTAATGAATCTCATATTCAAGTGATTTCCATCACAGAAGAATCTCTCCTATAACAGTACAATGAAATCAAGCTTACAATACTAGGAGGGATTTTAGTGAAATTTACTACAGAACATACACCTGCAAATATCGTAAAGGTTTATCCAAAGTCTAGTGACATATTTAAAAAATACAGAATTGACTTCTGTTGTGGTGGTAATCAACCATTGAAGGAAAGCTTTGTTGAAAAGGATTTGGATGAATCCATCGTAATAGAAGAATTGAATACATCCTATGAACAGTGGAATCAAGAAGACCATAATATTGTTGATTGGGATGCAAAATCATTATCTGAGCTAATTGACCATATTAGACACACTTATCATGCACCACTTATGGAGGAACTGCCTGCTCTAGGTCAGTTTGTGACAAAGGTATACTCTAGACACGGTGGTACTCATCCAGAATTGAAAGAATTATATCAAATCTACAATGATTTTAAAGTGGAGATGGAAGAGCATACTATTAAAGAGGAAAATGAAGTCTTTCCATTAATAAAGGAATATGAAGTGAATCCTAGTGTGGAACTACTGGAAAGGATTCGTATAGCAAATGGTGGACTTGAAGATGATCATAATGAAGTTGGAAATATGTTGAAAGAAATGAGAAGAATCACTGGTGACTTCATTCCACCGGTAGATGCTTGCGGTTCTTATCGTATCACATATGCAAGACTTGCGGAATTAGAAGAGGATACATTCCAACATATTCATTTAGAAAATAATATTCTATTTGCAAAGTTATAAGATAATTGAGGGGTACTGACCATAGAAATCGTAAAGTCAATCCGCCTCAACTATACGAAACCCGGAATCTCTGAGAAGATTTCGGGTTACTTTTTATATTAGATTAAATACACCTAATGCAATTAATAAAACAGGGGGCAAAAAGTTCATTCGCTCTAATCGTTTATTTCGAGATAGCACAATACCAACCTTAATCCCATAATGAACAAATGCACCACTCATAACAGCAATTAAAAGTGGGGTATATATTGGCGAATAACCTAAGATTGCTGCTCCAATTCCTGCCCCAAAAGCATCTAATGCTAAGGCGGTACCTAACAATATTGCTTCTCCAATCGAAATAGTACCTGAGCGGTCTAGGTCTGCTTTGTCTGGTGTCGTAATGACAGTTCGCAGGCTTTGAAAATTAGGTGAGGAGGGGTGTTCTTTTTCATCTGTTCTTTTTATTTGACTACGAATGGTGTTAATGAGGGAAAAAATCCCAATAAAGATTAGGATCGATCCTCCAATTACTTTTGCAAAACTAACTGATAAAAATGCATGCATCATTGTACCAACCATCATGGAAACGAGAACAACAATTCCTGAACAAACCATGATTACAGCTAGAGCGCTTTTCGGTACAAGGATTTTTCGCATTCCATAAGAGACTCCAACACCAAATCCATCCAAACTTACCGCAATTACTAGGAAGAATAGCCCAGTGAAAAATAGCATAGCACCATATCCTTTACTTGTTCTAGGGTATTCTATGGGATTTGAGAAAGTTATGTGCTTTGCCAATTTTTTCTGTTAAGGAGTATTGCAGAAAGTTCAACAAGTATCTTAGTTGTAACTATTGGAATATCCATTAACAAAATCCTGTTCTTGTCCGTAAGCTTTTGGTATGGTTGGAATAGGAAGATTCGCTTTGTACGAAAAATGTGGAGGAAAAGAAATGTTAAAAAGAGTGCTTACTGCAATCATATCAACTTTATTATTTGGAACACTAATGGGATTCATAAATTACATGACGTCTACAAGTGGTAGTTTTTGGGAAACCATGTTCTTTTTTGCAATTTATGCTGCACCTGTTTACTTAATAGGTGGTATACCAATTTCATACCTAATTGACAAACTAATGAAAAGAATGAACTTTTCATCTCAACTAGCTAGCCACTACACAAGATATGGCCTTTATATATTAGTAGGTATTCTAATTGCGGTGGTTTACAAAGCAATTCTATCCATAGCAGAGGATGGAGTTCAGTTTCTTTCACAAGATCTTATTACATATATTGTGGGGGGAATCCTTGCTTCACTAATCTTTTATTATGTATCTCTAATTATGAATAAAAAAGAAACTAGATAAACTATGTTATAGTTAGAGGATAGATTTTTTAGTAGTAGGAACGTATAGCAATCCTTTCCTGCTAGCATAAGAAGGACGAACACATACGTCAGTGATAAGCGAATGTGAGCTTCTCTAAGAAAGGAAATACAAATATGAGTAAAACACTAGTATTAGCAGAAAAACCATCCGTCGGTCGTGATATTGCAAGGGTGCTTAATTGTACTAAAAAAGGAAACGGCTATCTGGAAGGTTCTACCTATATTGTCACCTGGGCACTGGGTCATTTAGTAACTTTAGCAGACCCAGAAACTTATGATGAGAAGTATAAAACATGGAATTTAGAAGACTTACCAATGCTTCCTTCAGACCTTAAGTTAGTGGTCATGAAGAAAACAGGGAAGCAATTTAGTGCTGTGAAAACACAGATGAATCGTAAAGATGTTGGCGAAATTGTAATCGCAACAGATGCTGGTCGTGAAGGTGAACTTGTTGCAAGATGGATTATTGAAAAAGCACGAGTACAAAAACCAGTAAAAAGACTTTGGATTTCATCCGTTACAGATAAAGCAATTCGTGACGGCTTTAAACAATTAAAGCCTGGTAAAAACTACGAAAACTTGTATGCCTCAGCTGTTGCACGTTCAGAAGCCGATTGGTATGTAGGGCTTAATGCTACAAGGGCACTAACAACTAAATTTAATGCACAATTATCCAGTGGCCGTGTTCAAACACCAACCTTAGGGATGGTGGCCGCAAGAGAACAAGAAATAAAGAACTTTAAACCTCAGGAATATTTCGGACTTAAAGCAAAAACTAAAAATGGAATTACATTTACTTGGCAAGATAACAAAAACAATACACGCATATTCTCAAAGGAAAAAGCAGAGTCTTTACTTGGGAAATTAAAAAGTCAGCCTCTTATCGTGAATAAAATTGATACCGTAGCAAAGAAGAAATTTGCTCCACAGTTGTATGACTTAACTGAGTTACAAAGGGACGCAAACCGGATATTTGGCTTTTCAGGGAAACAAACCCTATCCATCATGCAAAAGCTTTATGAACGACATAAGGTGTTAACTTATCCAAGAACAGATTCTCGAGTTATTTCAACCGATATCGTGCCAACCTTAAAGGATCGTTTGAAAGCTTGCGGTGTGGACCAATATGCTCGTTTTGCACAAACAATCCTTAATAAAGGTATTGGTAAACTACCAAAATCGGTAGTAGATAATGCGAAGGTTAGTGACCACCATGCTATTATCCCTACTGAAGAGTCCGTTATTTTGGAAGACTTAGATGATAAAGAGAGAAGAATTTATGATTTGGTTGTTAAGCGTTTCTTATCTGTCTTAATGGATCCTTATGAATATGAACAGACTACCATTCACGCTGCAATTAGCTCTGAGGCATTTACTGCTAAAGGAAAAGTTGTAAAGAAACAAGGATGGAAGGCTATTTATGATCGTCATTTTGATGAAGAAGAGACTGATGACCAACGTTTACCTGTCATCAAACAAGGGGAAGAGTTCACCCCGGTTACTGTTTCCTTAACTAAAGGAGAAACAAAACCACCAGAACGCCTAACAGAGGGTGCATTACTTCAAGCAATGGAGAATCCAACTAGGTACATGAATCCAGATGAAAAGCATTTGGCAGGCACCCTACAGAAGTCGGGTGGTATTGGAACGGTAGCAACCCGCGCGGACATCATTGATAAGCTTTTCAATGGTGGATATATGGAGCTTAAAGGGAAACATATTTTCATTACATCTAAAGGAAAACAGTTATTAGATTTAGCTCCAGAAGATTTACGTTCCCCTGCACTAACTGCGGAATGGGAACAAAAATTAGGCCTTATTGCAGAAGGTAAACTAAATAAGAATAAATTCATCTCGGAAATTAAAGACTATACGAAAACGATTATCCAGGAAATTAAAAGTAAGGATAGTAAGTTTAAGCATGATAACATGACTGGTACAAAGTGTCCAGATTGTGGGAAGCTCATGCTTGAAATCAATAATAAACATGGTCGGATGCTAGTTTGTCAGGACCGTTCTTGTGGTCATAAGAAAAATATAGCAAGAAAGACCAATGCTCGCTGTCCGAATTGTCACAAACGATTAGAGCTACGTGGTGAAGGAGAAGGACAAATGTTTACGTGCTCTTGTGGACATCGCGAAAAGTTGTCTACTTTCAATAAACGAAAAGAGCAAGAGAAAAAGGGAAAAGTTTCGAAAAAAGATGTGAATAAGTACCTGAAGAAGCAAGATGATGGATTTACCAATAATGCATTGGCTGAAGCACTTGCTAAGTTAAAGAATAAGTAATCAGAACACCCCCCTTTGAGTGTATGGACATTCTCAGGAGGGGTTTATTTTGTTCTGTGTCAAAATACTTTTTGATTGTTAAAGTATAAAGATATGGTGGGAATGTTAATACCTTATTTTATTATGGTAATATCAATAAAGTATTAAATGCCTGTCTGGACAAATAGCTAAATTTAAATAAAAATATTAGAATAAATTAAGTTATACGTATTTATTTATCCTTTTATAAAGAAATTGGATTATTCATATTACGTTAAGATTTATGCTTATGGTTATGAGCAATGTTCAAAGAAGAGCCAAAAGGGTATGGTTCCCTATCTTTTATCAGAGGTGATGAAGCGATTGTTAGAATAAGCAAGAATATTGTTCTTCAGTTTCGAAATTATTTAACCACAGACTCCCACCTAAACGGCTAACCATCAGAGTATTTCATTAATAAGGAACAAAACAAAACAAAATTAACTATAATTGGTAATTACAAAGATGAAAGTTCCGATGAGTTGGATAACTATATTAGTAAATTAAAAACACAAGCCAGGGTGGAAAAGATTTTTCATTCTTATCAGGTATACGAAAATATAAAAAGATAATTAAAATATGGGGGGAAGAAAGTTATCAATTATTTATTATTTGATAGAATAATTAATGCAGTTTCAGACTGCGAAAAATAAATAGAATGTTAATTAAATATACGATTAAAAATAATCCCGAGTTTTTGTGAGGTTGCATTCCAGGTAACCACGGACATTGAAGTAAGTATAACTAGGTATTAAAGGGAGTAACCTTCTTGATATGTATTCAGTTTTCATGGAAAAATTATCCAAAACAGTAAATGTAGTTGTGATAACCCCTATAGAGTTTCGCACTACATTTTTTGTTATTAACTTCATTAACCATTATAGTGGATAATCTCTCTTCTTGACTATTAATTAATTTTGTTTGGATCGTAAAAAGGTTGACAAATCAGTTGAGCATTGGAGGAAAACAGGAAAGTTTTTATGGCTTTATTAGTACTTTTTACCCTTTAGTTTCCCAAGTTCTTGCAATGATATTTTTGGTACAATTACTATGCTAGATATTTTTTAATTGGTTAAATGTTAAGAACACTAGTTATAGAATACTAGAACCAATTAAAACCTAAAGAGGAAAGGAGAGATGAAATAATCTAAACGGACATGACTAAAACTAACGACTTGGGACTAAATTATATTAAAAGGGGATTAGAGGACGATGAAAAAAATCAGGACACTATCTGTAATTATAATTACAATGATTCTTACAATTACGTCATTTTCAAATGTTACTGCAGCAACAAACGTTATATCCGATAAAAATGATGGGGTGACCATATATTACAATAATGATGACCCAGAATCACTTACCGATAGCTCATATGAAGAGCCAAAGGAGAGAAAATTCGTAACTGAAGAATTTGCTAAATCTCAACAAAGTAATGAAATAGGTATTCAAAATGATTATGGCGTACGTGAATATTCTACTGTAAAGAAAACGGAATATCATACAAAAATTACAACACCCACAGGGCAAAATCCAGGTGGTATGAAATTTAGTACTGGCGGTGGGTTTTATGTTAATCTAGATGGAGGGTACAATACAAGCTTTACCCTAGGCTCAAGTTGGGGACCTATTGATTACAGTGTTAGTGTAGGATATGCTAAAACGTATAATATTGGTGGTGTTTTAGTTCTAGCTCCTAGCACAAAGTATTATTATAAAGCTATGATTGACAGGACTATAAGATTACGTCATGTTTTAGTTGATCGCTATCAATATGGTTCATATAAATATTCTTACTGGACTACTTGGAAAGATGTTTATAGAGAGCGTGCATATGCACAAAGGGTTAACTAGTTTATATACTAAATAATTAACATTATAGAGGTACAGAAAGAAAAATTATTCTGGACCTCTATAATTATTTATTGGATTTTATCGTATAATTATAGAAGAACTTATTATAAATTGTAAAACAATTACTTGATTTTAGCCGGAAAGAGTTGATTCCTTGGCTATTTAATCTCTTTTTTTAGAAGTAATGTTTGTGCAGCTTAGTCCATATATAGAGGAGGTAAATTATGAAGAAGATATTTATTACCTTAACTTTGATAGTTGGTTTACTTTTGGGAGGATGTACATCTAACGCAGAACCTACTTTAGAGGGTACTTACCAGAGTGAACTACAAGGAATAAATTATGTTATTCAAATGATTTTTCAACCAGAAGATAACAGCTTTGTTGAATATATTAATAATAGGGAAGTCGATAAGGGAACCTATGAAAAAATAAATAATGTGTATAAGATAAAAAGTGAACTGCAAGATTTTGAAATCACATTAGATTCAAACAACTCTTTTGATATAATAATTGATAAAATTAATGACGGAAAACCAATTAAACTAGATAATATAGATGATACTCCTATATATAATTCAACGAAATTTGATGACATAGAAAAATATAAAGAGTTATTAAATAAAAATTGATAAAAATCGGTCATTAATTGTGCGATGTCGAATCCTAATTATGAATATTTATACCAACCTCCTTTTCAGCCATCTAACTGTGAACATCCTGTGAAGCAGTTTACTTGAATCAATAGAAGATGTATCATTAAAATGGAAGTGTACCTTGAATACATTAGGGAGGGTTAATATAGATGGCTTTCGTAATTTTAGACCCATGCAGACAAGAAAAAGCAGCTGAATGTGTCAGTGTCTGCCCGGTTGACTGTATAGAAGAAGGTCCAGATCAATTCTACATAGATCCAGATATTTGCATTGACTGTGGAGCTTGTAAAGCAGCATGCCCAGTTGCAGCGATTGAGGAAGAATATGATTTGACACCAGAACAAGAAATTTTCTTAGAAAAAGCAGAAGCATTTTTTGCTGATCGTTAATAAATATAGTAGAAAATCCCGTTAGCCAATTGCTAACGGGATTTTTTATGTATGATGTAGAATTCCCTGTGTGTTATTCCGGAGTATTAGAATGAAGATAATTTAATTAAGTACTCTCAGGGATGATAATAGAAAATAAATAATACTATTCTTCTTCAATAGCTACTGCTAGTTTACTAGCAATCCAACGCTTTGCCGTTGCTTCATCAACCTCGTATACTTTTCCAGCACGAAATAGCTCTCCATGGTAGGCAGTTTGAACATTCATTTTTACTTTAATCATCATAGTTAAAAACTCCTTCCTTACTCTATTATAACGAAAAATAGTAGTTATTTCTAATAGTTTTTTGATAATAGTCTCTTTTATGAAAATAGGCTACGTAAAACGTCACCCCTTACCGGTTGAAAGTTAAGCCATTTTGATTAGGAGAATAGATTTCTACAAGTGCTTACTCTTACATACTAATGTAGGTATAGTATGCAAACCCTGAGAAGTTTGCCCCTACATAAAACGGAATTCTCAGGCGCGCTCTGGAACCGTACACTAAAAGTAAGCCTAACAACTTGATTTTTTGGGAGGAATAAAAATGGAAGAGGTAAAACAATTATTTCAAGAAATTGATTTGGCATTGAAAGAGGATCCACAAAAAGCAAAAGGTGTTCATGCTGTTTATCAATTTAATTTTCATCATGATAATACCCATACATTTCAACTTGTATTAAAAGGTGACAATAGCTATGCAGCTGAAGGAGTGCAAGAAAAACCTGACTGTACGCTTGTCATGGTAAAAGAAGACTTCCTATCCATGGCAAGAGTAGATCTGAATGGAACAAAAGCTTTTATGAGTGGCCGCTTGAAAATTAAAGGTAATATGGGGCTTGCATTGAAATTACAAGAAATCCTCGCATCTTATAATACAACGAAAAATTAGGGGGAGATTAGCTCCCTCTTTTTGAAGGGGTGATAAATAGTGATATCATTTCAACCTACAAATGATGAAACTGCATTTGTTGAAGTTGCTAGAGATTTTGCTAAGGAAAGAATTCGAAAGCTGGCTAGGCAGTCTGAAATAGAACGTAAAGTACATGATGATTTGGTTGAAGAAGCAAAGGAATTGGGGTTTTTATCTCTAGAATTACCGGAAGAATGGGGTGGGTTAGAATTACCATTACTGACACAAGTACAGCTTATGAAGGCCTTAAGCAAGGGTGATCTAGGAATTGTTCAAGGTTTAACCAGTCCAGGAGATGCAGCAACAGTATTTCGATTACTTCCAAATCATGCGGATTTACAAGCAACAAAAGAAAGAGTTGTATCAGAAGCAAATTATCCCGTGGCATTAGTAGATTTAACAGATTCTAGAGAACCATTTCGTAAGTCCATCTCGGTTCGAAAAGATGGAAAATACTATGTCATAAATGGAGAAACAGAACCAGTACGTTTCGCACAATTTGCGGAGATAGTAGTTGTATTTGCTAGAGTCGAGGAAGGTGAACCTATCGTACTTCTACTTCATGACCAAGAATGGGAAGTGGCTGAAGGAGACTATCGTTTAGGACTCCTAGCATCTGGGTTAGGAAAGCTAAAGTTTGAAAATATTGTAGCGGGTAAAGTCCTGGCAATTGGGGTAGAAGCAGCAAGTCTCATAGAAAAGGTACAAACTCGCAACTATATTCTGCAAGCTGCCAAACAAAATGGTCTAATGGAAGCAGCACTTGATTATGCAACACAGTATACAGCAGAACGTAAGGCATTTGGACAGGAAATTGCCAAGTTTCAAGGGGTATCCTTTAAGATTGCCAAGATGGTGATGGAAACTCGAATTGTAAATCACTTAACATGGGATGCAGCAATCAAAGCTGATGAAAATTCTAAGGCTGCATTTGGTTTAGCTTTAAGCGCGTTACACCGTGCACATAAGGGAGTTCGTTTTGTAACAGATGCAGCGGTACAGCTTCTAGGTGGTCATGGATTTGTTCAAGAATTCCCAGTGGAAAAGTGGATGCGTGATGCACAGGCACAAGTTTCGCTTTATGGTCGCGAACGTAATTTGTTAATAAAACGTGGTGAGGAATTATGGAAAGATGAAGGGTGGGTGACAGTAGAATGATTTCATTTAAACTGTCCGAACAACAAATGCAAATCAAAGAAATGACCCATTGGTTCGCAGAAAAAGAAATCCGACCCATTGCCTTAGTGGCCGATGAACTTGGCAAAGTTCCAGATGAATGGTTACACCAAGTGAATCAAATGGGGATTCAATTAAATACATCTTCTTTTGGTGGAGGAAAAGGATCATCCAAAGGGAAGAAGAAGCGTGAGCGAGAAGGAAATCGGATGGGTGTTCTAGCAACAGAAGAAATGGCTTGGGGGGATCCTGCAATCACGCTCTCACTACCCGGAGCAGGACTCGGCGGTCCACCAATAGAAAGTAGTGGAACACCAGAACAAAAAGAACGATTTCTATCCATATTTACTACGGATATACCGCGTTGGGGAGCATATGCGTTAACAGAGCCTGAAGCTGGTTCCGATGCGTCGGGTGTCCGTACGACGGCCAAAAAAGTTGAGGGTGGCTATATTCTAAACGGGCAAAAAATATTTATTACAAATGGTGGCCGTGCTTCATGGGTAGTAGTATTTGCAACGGTTGATGCAAAGCTTGGTCGCGCGGGACAAAGAGCTTTTGTGGTGGAAAAAGGAACACCAGGGTTTAGTTGTACAAAGTTAGTTAAGAAAATGGGCTTAAGAGCAAATGAAACGGCAGAGTTATTATTAGAGGATTGTTTCGTACCTACGGAGAATTTGCTAGGTGGAGAGGAACTTTATGAAACAAGTGGAACCAAGCCATCTGGGTTTCAGGTTGCCATGAAGACCTTTGATTCTACTCGTCCAATTGTAGCTTCGATGGCTATTGGTATCGCTAGAGCAGCTTATGAATATACGTTAGATATCGTAAGAAGAGAATATCCAAGTCATGGGAAGTTCTATTATTTGGCATCTGAGATATTAGCCGAAGCAGAGCAGGATATTCAGGCAGCAAGACTTCTTACTTGGGAAGCTGCATGGATGGCTGACCTTGGAATCGCCAATGCAAAGGAAGCAGCAATGTGTAAAGCATATGCAGGACAAATGGCGCTAGATGTGTGTTCTAAAGCTCTTGAATTATTGGGACCTACCGGACTGGAAGGACACCTAGTAGAAAAGCTTTATCGTGATGTGAAGGTATTTGATATTTTTGAGGGCACGAATGAAATACAGCATTTAGTTATTGCACGTAGACAATATGCACCATACGATATTCGAGTGTAATGGGGGAGGAGGTAGACGTTGGCTTATCAACTGATTGAGATTGAACGACGAGATAAAGGTGTGACATGGATTCAAATAGATAATCCACCAGCAAATGCTATCGGCAAAGAATTGATGCAGGAGCTAGAGGAGGCTGTGGAAGAATTAACGCACGATAGCAAAACAAGGGTTGTTGTCGTCGCTTCTAAGAACTCTAAGATTTTCTTAGCGGGGGCTGATCTTAAGGGGATGATTTCCGGTAGTAGTGATCTGGTAGAAGATTCTATCGCTGATAATTTTATAGAAAAAGAGAGTGCTAGAATGCAAAGCTGTTTCCAAAAGTTTCAAAACATGCCGAAGCCCGTTATTGCTGCAATTAATGGATATGCCCTAGGTGGAGGCTGTGAACTAGCATTAGCCTGTGATTTTCGCTTAATGGGCGGTGGGAAAATTGGATTGACGGAAGTTTCTCTTGGGTTAATTCCAGGTGCAGGAGGAACGCAAAGAATGACACAAATTCTTGGCAGGGCCAAGGCAATGGAGATGATTTTTCTAGCCAAAAAAATAGAGGCAAAGGAAGCGGAAAAAATTGGTTTAATTCACCGCGCTATAGACCGAGATAATTTTGAGGAGGAAGTGACATCTTTTTCAGAGAAGCTAGCAATAGGAGCAGTCAAAGCTATGGGATTGGCAAAAAAGGCTATCAATGCAACCGATAAGAGTTTGTCTGAAGGCTTAAAAGTGGAAGCCAGAGCTTTTGCAGAAACCTTTTCTTCTGATGAACCAAGTATTGGCCTAGCTGCTTTTTTTCTAAAGCAAAAAGCAAATTTCCTAGAAGGTTAATAGATTAGGAGGGATGATATTGTCTTGGAATGATTTGTTAAAAGGGAAAGTAGCTGTTGTAACAGGTGCCTCAAGAGGCTTGGGACGTGCTGATGCACTGGCATTAGCAGCATCTGGAGCAGATGTTGTGATAACAGATATTTTAATAGAATCAGACGAAACCAATGAGAAAGAAGCCGAAAAGTATGGTCCAATAGCACAAATTATGCAAAGCACGAATGTGATGTATGCGGACAAAACGGCGAAAGAAATTGAAAATATGGGCCGGAGATCGTTCGCAATGAAAATGGATGTAACTGATCGTAACCAAGTAAAACAAGTATTTGCAAAGGTGAAAGAAGAGTTTGGTCGGATTGATATATTGATTAATAATGCCGGTACATTGGATCACGTCTCACAAATTGAAGATCAAAATGATGATTACTGGGAACGGGATCTGAATGTGAATTTAACAGGAGCATATAACTGCACAAAGGCAGTTTGGCCGTATATGAAGGAACAAGGATATGGAAAAATCATTAATATGGCTTCTGTAGCTGGTACCCTTGGTGGGTTTGGTCAAGCAAGTTATTCCACAACAAAGTCAGGATTATTAGGATTTACGAAAAGTATGGCGCTAGAAGGTGCTCGGTTTGGGATAAATGTAAATGCAATTATTCCAGGTATTATCGGGACAGAGGCTTTTCATTTTGGCAACCCGAAGATGAATGAGCGGATGATTAAAAGAACTGCTTTTAAACGACCAGGTGAACCAGAAGATATAGCCAATGCGATTACGTTCTTAGTTTCCGATAAAGCGAAATATATTACTGGAGTTGGACTAAATGTTTCAGGTGGTATTGAATTATTTACGTTTTAACATGGAGGTGTTCATATGCATGAAGTAGTGATTGTGGATGCGATTCGGACTGCTGTAGGGAAGAAAAATGGATCTTTATCAAGTGTTCATCCAGTTGATTTACTAGCACCTGTTCTTACATCACTGATTGACCGTAACAAGTTAGACCCTTCTATGGTGGAAGATGTAGCATGTGGTTGTGTCACTATGACAGAAGAGCAAGGTGGGAATATCGGTCGAATGGCGGTCCTTGCTGCTGGATTTCCAGTTGATGTCCCTGCCTATTCGATTAATCGCATGTGTGGCTCGAGCCAGCAGGCTGTACATAATGCAGCGCAAGCAATTCTTGCAGGGGATGCCGACATTGCCATTGCCTGTGGTGTAGAAAATATGAGTCAAGTACCGATGGGGAGTGACTTAGGTGCATTTAGTAATATGTTAATTGAACAGTACAATATCGTCCCTCAGGGGTTTTCTGCAGAAATGATAGCTTCCCAGTGGGGAATTTCTCGAGAGGAACTGGATGAATTCTCGCTTGAAAGCCACCAAAAGGCTGCAAATGCAAGGGAGAAAGGGTTATTTGATCGAGAGATTTTACCAATCAAGCTTAGGAATGGTGAGGTGTTTTCAAGAGATGAAGGCATTCGAACAAACACATCAATGGAAAAGCTTTCCGGACTAATTCCATCGTTTAACCCGGATGGTGGTGTTGTTACAGCAGGTAATTCAAGTCAGATTAGTGATGGTGCAGCGGGGTTATTACTTATGTCTCGTGAGAAAGCGGAAGAGCTAGGCTTTAGCCCAAGGGCGAGAATCGTAGCAAGAACAGTCGTTGGGGTTGACCCGGTTATGATGCTCACCGGTGTTATCCCAGCAACCAAGCAAGTACTTGAAAAGGCAGGATTAACGTTTGAACAAATGGATGTGATTGAAATTAACGAGGCATTTGCTTCTGTAGTGAAGGCTTGGGAGAAGGAACTAAAGCCAGATATGTCGAAAGTGAATAGTAGAGGAGGAGCAATTGCACTCGGCCACCCATTAGGTGCTAGTGGAGCAAGAATTATGACCACATTGCTCCATACACTGGAGGATACGAACGGAAGATATGGACTTCAAGTTATGTGTATAGGATTTGGAATGGCGACTGCCACGATTATTGAAAAAATGTGATTAGGAGGATGCTAAATGGAATTTGTAAAGCCAAAAACAGAGGATGTGTTCCAAATGATTGATGCGGCATTACATTATGATCCTGCTGCTTTGAAAGGAAAGGAGGGCGTTTATCAATTTAATTTAACAGGTGATGATGGTGGAACATTCCAAATGATTATTGATCCCAGGGAGGCAAGAGCGATAAAAGGGGAAGAGAAAACCCCTAGTGTTGTACTGACCATGAAGGCGGATGATTTTAAAGATTTGGTTGCAGGTTCACTAAACCCTACAGCAGCATTTATGAGTGGCAAACTGAAAATTAAAGGAAATATGGGGCTTGCCTTAAAACTACAAACAGTTCTTAATTCGTTTTCTTTTTAATATATGTTTCTTAAAGGGGTATCGCTTATAAGACGATAAAAGGAGGTTTTTAGATGAAGCCTAATAATCTAGTAGAAATGCTTTATAGGACTGTCATGAAATATGGTGAGAAAGATGCCTATATGTGGAAAGTGAACGGCATCTACCAGCATATGACCTATGGTGTCTTTTGGGAAAAGATACACTATGCTGCCTCAGCCTTTAAGGCTCTTGGAATCAACCCAGGCGATAAAGTTGCAATTCTGTCCAATAGTAATCCAATGTGGGGGATAACAGACTTTGCATTAGCAAGTATAGGGGCAGTAAGTGTCCCTGTCTACCCAACCTTGCCATTTGATCAGGTTGCCTATGTATTAGAGAATTCAGATGCACGAGCAATTATAGTCGAAAATGAGGTACAGAGGCAAAAGGTTATTACAGGTGGTACAAAGCTTGATTATATCATTACCATCTACCCAGAAGAAGAGTTTTCATCAGGCGGAGAATTATCTTATGAAAACTTTGAAAGAATCGGTAAGGAAAGTCTACTTACCAATTGGGAGGATATATGGCGTGAGATTGATAGGGAACAGCTAGTAACCATTATTTATACATCTGGAACAACAGGGAACCCCAAAGGAACAATGCTAACACATGGGAACTTTTTATCGAATGTGGAAACAGTTAAGTTCTGGTTTATCGAGTTGCGTCCAGAAGACCTTGCTTTATCCTATTTGCCTTTGTCCCATGTTTTTGAACGAATGGCAGGGCATTACACATTGTTATCGATAGGAACAACCATTGCTTATGCAGAGAGTATTGAAACTATCCAGGATAATTTAGTCGAAATAAAACCAACCATTATGACGAGTGTGCCACGCCTATTTGAAAAGGTATATGCAAGAGTAATGGATGAAATCAATGGTGGACCACCATTAAAAAAGAAAATCTTCCATTGGGCTGTTGAAGTAGGAAACGAACGATATGAACGCTATTTAGATTCCACTGTTCAAGATTTAGTTCTTGGAGATGCCATGCCGAAAAGTTTCACGAGGAAATGGAATCTAGCAAATCGACTCGTTTATAAGAAAGTAAAAGAAAAACTAGGTGGTAGATTACGGGGCCTTGTTTCTGGTGGAGGCACATTAAACCCGGATATTGCTAGATTTTTCTGGTCTCTAGATATGCCGATTTTAGAAGGGTATGGATTGACAGAAACTTCACCTGTAATCACGTTAAATCCAATGGCACGTTCTAAAGTAGGTACGGTTGGAAAGGTACTTCCTAATTTAGAGGTAAAACTTCTAGATGATGGGGAAGTACTTGTAAAAGGACCAAGTGTTATGAAAGGCTACTATAAAAATGAAAAAGCCACAACCGAAACCTTTATAGATGATTGGTTTAAAACCGGTGATATCGGAGAATGGACAGATGACGGCTATTTAAAAATAATTGATCGTAAGAAACGTATCCTAGTACTATCCACTGGTAAGAATGTCGCACCACAACCAATTGAAAACGCTATCAATGAAAGTCCGTATATTGCGCAATCATTAGTTGTGGGGGATAACCGAAAATTTATCATGTGTCTGATCAACCCAGATTATGATAATTTACTTCCATGGGCGAAGAAAAATGGCGTACGTACAGATTCGGCTGAGGAAATCACCAGTTACAAGGTTGTGAAAGAGTTTTTAGAGCAGGAAGTAAAGGACAGAACCGAAAAATTTGCAAATTTTGAGCAACCAAAAAAGATACTAATCATTAGTGAACCATGGACAGTTGATAGTGGAGAATTAACACCTAAGTTATCACTTCGGATTAATGTGATCATGGAGAAGTATCAGGACTTGATTGAGGAGTCCTATCGAGAGGGGGAGGTTGGGAATAGGGAAGTGGTTGGTCAGAAGTAGGCCTTTGTAGGGGGGAGTATGCACCTTGTACTCTGAAGCATGTGCTTGAATTCTAGTAAAATGCGCCCGAACCCAGTGACGTTGCGCCCAAGTATGAGTATAATGTGCCCGAACTGGAGCGTTATGCGCCCAAGCGTGAGGAGCATGTGCCCGAACCCAGGGAAGATGTACCCAAGTATGAGTATAATGTGCCCGAACTGGAGCGTCATGCGCCCAAGCATGAGGAGCATGTGCCCTAATCCAGTGACGATGTGCCCGAACCCAGGGACGTTGAGCCCAAGTATGAGTATAATGTACCCGAACTGGAGCGTCATGCGCCCAAGCGTGAGGAGCATGTTCCCGAACCCAGTGACGTTGCGCCCAAGTAAGAGTAAAATGCTCCCGAACTGGAGCATCATGCGCCCAAATGTGAGGAGCATATGCCCAAAACCCAGCACCATACACCCAAATCCAAAACAAATACCCAAATACACAAATACACAAATAAAATAAGGAGCCCTCAAGCTCCTTATTTTATTCAATCAACCCTTCACGTAATGCTCTAGCAACTGCTTCTGTTCGATTTCTTGCATCCATCTTTTGCATGATAGCAGATACATAGTCGCGCACGGTGTATTCACTTAAGTTTAAGAAGCTAGCGGCTTCGGTGGTAGAGTATCCTTCTGCCATTAATTGAAGTACTTCTATTTCTCGTGGTGTAAGATTGATGTCAGATTGGGGTCTTGTGTCCTGTTCTGATGAAAATTTTGCTAGTATTTCTCCGGCGCTTTGACCGAATTTGATAAGTGCAGAGAAGATTTCCTGTCCGACTTTAAAGTGTTTTCCTGGGCCTTGATCAAGAATCGCGGCACCCAATAGTTTATTGTTAGAGCTTAGAAAGATAGGGGCGATGATGACGGTTTGTAAATTAAATTGTTTAATATATTCATTTGGGAAACCGACCTTTGCATCTGCAATATAGATTGGTTGGACGTAATCTAAACTTTTTCCAAATAACTCCAAGATTTGTAGATTGTTTTGGATGATTGGGAGATTACTAATATCCTCGGTTATGTTCTGGATCGCTTGGTTATCTAGGTGATGACCAAAGAGACCAAATCCCATTTGCTTATCGACCGAATAAGAAAATAAAGCACAGCGCTCAAAAGGTAGATAATTCACAAATCCAGCAGAGATATTTTCAACGGCTTCATGATGATTTTGTGATCGCATGATGGTTTCATTAAACATAATCACAGAGTCTTTCCATTGTTGGTCCTGTTTCGTTACATGAAAGGATTCTTTTCCATTTTGGAAGACCTGAAGTGCATAAGAAACAAATGGAACAACATGGGTACTGTCTTCTTTTTGAACACAAATTAAGATGGTAATGTCTTCGTATGGAACTGGGAATACGGTATATTTTCGTTTTTCCTCTGGGGACATTTGATTTAATAATCGTTCAGATAATCCATAAATTGTGCTTTCCTTCACATCATCATTACCATGTAATAAATCTTGGCTCATATGATTAAACCATTTTTCAACTAGAAAATAATGATTCCGTTTTAGAACGATGGCAGTCCAAATGATCGGTAATTGATTAGATGCAACAAGGTTTTGAAGGAAGGAATCAATGGCAAAATATTGCTGATATGGTTGAGCTAGGACGTCTTCACTAAGTTTGATAAAGACATATTGAATAGCCTGATGATCTTTATGGGAGAAAGCATTATTTTGTTGAATTACTTTATGTACTGCATTTTCAAGCAATGTGATGATAAATTTGTTTGTTTGAAGAGATAGAGTTAACGCATTTCTGTTAGTGGTATGAAATAATCGATCAGAGAAGTATTGAATGGTGTCTTCTATATTTTTAGGTGAACGATTTCTGTTCAGGTTAAGACGAGCAGTAACCGTATTCCATTCCTCCAAGATCTCCTCCTTATGACTTTGAATAATGTTGAGTCCATTTTGGAATATGGTATTCATTTGTTCATTTAATGTATATGTCATGGAATTCACTCCTTTCACAATCAATTTTATCTTGTTAGAAAAACAATATAGATTACTAATAAATATTCACCCAAGCTATGGATTATCCCAATCTTGAAATGAATAACCATTCATAAAATAGTTCGATAGAGTCCTACGATTTGAGGGAGTCCTATAGTTAAATTAGAAGAAAATTAAGATAAATAGGGTAGATGGAACTAGTAGTTATTTTGAAAATGCCTAGATTTGTAGGGTACTATAATTGAAAATTCTGAATTAAAATAGAAGCAATAGTTAGTTTAATGTAATCTTACCATTTATTGTTTGTAAGCGGTATCAATTTCTTTGGGGGGTGTCAAACTTCTAGTTCTATTTGAAACGTGTAAAGCTATCTTTTTTTATAATAAAACATAGAGGTGAATGTCTTTGAATAAGGAACAGAAGATTATTGTAGGAAAAACCATGAAGAAGAAATTCTTTACAGCGTTAATGGCTGGTTTTTTAGCTTTTGGTGGTTTAATAGCTGCCTTTGGGTTTACAGGAACAGCATTTGCTTTACCTCTCGGTGGTATTGGGGATTTCTATGTTGAATTTGATGAATTGCAAGGTACAAATTTTCAACTCTTACCACATGTAGGAGAAACAGGGAACTCGGATGCAGAGCCTATGGTTCGAAATAAGATGGATGAAGTGGTCATTACCAACTTGCATATCTATAAGGACCTAGAATTACCGGGAATCGGTTGGGTTAGATTCCATATTCGATCAACAGGTCCAACGAATATTACTGGATTAATTCATGATGCTCGTTTAATCGAAGCGGATTTAAGCTTTAATGAGCTGGAAATTGAAGAAAAGAACACGACTGAGTTTTCTCAAAACTGGTCTCAAAATGCAGCCACAATCAATATTAAGGGTGCCAAAATTGTAACAGATTATTTATTCCAGACAGTGGTTAGTTTAGATGGAGCAAAGATTTCTGCCGAAAGAATCGATGGGCCAGATATGACGACCTTCCCTGGAAGCGGAAAGTAATGTTCATGATTTCAGAAAGGGGATTGTCATGAATCGAAAAGAACAAAAGGCACTTAAAAAACAAGCAAAGCAAGATAGGAAGTTTGAAAAGGTAGTGGATGGAAGTCGATTTAAACAATGGAGAAGCAGACGACCTTTTTGGGGTGCTACACTCACCGTTCTAGCAGGACTAATGATACTTTATATTCCTTTACATCTCTATGCTATTGCATTTATTCCAGGCAGTTTAGTTTTTGTGGGATTTATCTTTGGTGGACTTGTCTTAATTATTGGGCTGTGTGAATACTTTTATCCACAGCTATCAACCTTTTTTGGGATTGCTACCATATTTTTATCCGTTCTTTCCATCATGGGAGCACTAGGAGGATTCTTAATCGGAACACTACTTGGTATCGTTGCAGGAGCTCTAAATATTGCCTGGGATAAGGAAGAAATTGACATGGATACATGGGAACGAAACCGAAAACAGGAGAAATTAGAACAGGTGAATGAAGCGGTATAAGGTGAGTCTGGTAAACGAGGAGAGTTTTAATGAAAACCAAACGAAAGCAACAACTATCGGTTAGTTTGATTTTCATATTGGTTATTTCCACAGTACTTGTACCAATGAGTCACATATTTGCTAGTAGTTCATCACAAGACCCTTCTGGAAATAGTGGTGGGTTTATAATCGAAACGGCAAAAGTGGATGGCTCTATGGATTTAATTGGTGCATTAACTGGCAATATTACCATATATGAAGGGGAAATCCATGGGCTAACGATAACAAAAGTAATGGAGCGAGGGAATGGTCTTGAGCCATTGGTGGTAAGGATCTCTGCGCCGGGTCCAATACCTGTTAAAAACTTGAATGCCCAAACCATGAACAATGAGCTGCCTAATATTGGTGGGCTTTGTAAACCAGGTCAGCCTAGTTGGATTTGTATGGAGAATGTTGTCATGAATGTAGAAGAGCAATTTGTAGAAAGCATCTCCCTAACCAATGCAAATGTTCATACATGTTATCTAAGTGAATGTGGTTCCTTACCTAACTATAATCCGTTAATTAGTCTGGAACAGTTGGAAGAACTTTTAAATGGAAGTGATCAGGAATCTGAGGAAGAAATCCAAGATATTATGGATTTGATTGACGATCAAGAAGAGCTAGTTGAACAACTGGAAGGGCTCTTGGGTCATGTTTCTGACATCATAAATGAATTATTAAATCAGGACTTAGTTGGAAATGTAATCCAACTCGTCACAGAAGTTGAAGATGCTATTACGAGTAAATTAGGATTAGATGATCTGCTGCCATCAATTCATGATATACCATCCATAATGGCATACGTTGATACACAACTTACTACTTCCGCAGAGTTCATAAATGAAGGCGGAACGATGATTGAGGATATTGAGGCTAGCCTACCAACTATCGAGAAATTATTAGCGGATTATGAGAAGAACCATGAAGAATTAATTAAACTACAGGGGCAGAATGGTGTATATGCGACGCTAATTGAACTGGCTAAACTTCAGAAAGCTGGTAAAGAAATTGAATATTCATTAGAAGAAATTCTGGAAGAGAAAACAGAAAATGAGAACGGAATTCAAGCTTTACGTGACAGATACGATAATTTGAAAGCTAAGTTTGAAAAACAAAAGAAGCGGTTTGGAAAATTAAGCTCGGATGTGGAAACATTAGAAGCTGAGCGGGAAATAGCGGAAGAAGACATAAAAGAGTTACAGGCATTACTGGAGCAACTTGGCTTAGGTTCTGATGGTGGTGACTCTGAGGATGGATTGTTGGATCCGGTTCTAGATCCTGTTGAAGAAAATGTGTTAGACCCAATTAAGGAAGAAGTATTAGATCCTGTACTAGACCCGATAAAAGATAATGTTCTAGATCCAGTCTTAGATCCCGTAAAAGATAATGTCCTCGATCCAGTAAAGGAAAATGTATTAGATCCTGTTCTGGAGCCAGTTGAGGATAATGTTCTAGACCCTGTTAAAGAGGAGGTACTAGAGCCAATACTAGACCCGATAACCGGCAAACTATTAGAACCAATTACCGGTGAAGTAATTGATTTAATTCTTGATCCTATATCAGAGAATTTATTAGACCCAATAACAGGGAAGGTGATCATACCAATTCTAAATCCACTAACTGGTAAAATCATAAATCCTCTTACTGGTGAAATCGTAGATCGAGTGTTTAACCAGGAAACTGGTGAATTACTGAATCCTTATAAAGATAGTTTCTTAAAACGGCTATTGGAAAAGATATTAAATCCATTCAATTGGTAGTTAAAAATCCCCCCACGAGTGTGGGGGGATAGTTTCGTTATTGAACATTATCTAACATGTCAAAGACTTGGTTAACGTCCTTATCTCCTCTGCCGGATAGATTGACGATTATACAATCATCTTTGGATAAAGACTTGGCGAGTTTAATCGCATGTGCAACTGCATGGGAGCTTTCTAAAGCGGGAATTATACCTTCTGTTTTAGATAGGACTTGAAAGGCTTCTAAGGCCTCTTCTCCCGTTACACTAACATATTCAGCTCTACCAATCGTTTTTAGATAGCTGTGTTCTGGACCAACCCCAGGATAATCTAATCCAGCAGCTATTGAGTAAGTTGGTTGGGGATTACCAAGCTCATCAAGTAGAGTTAAACATTTGAACCCATGAATGATAGCTGGAACACCTTCTGCCATAGTGGGCGCCTCTTTTGGTTCTACACCAATGAGACGAACTTCTTGTTCATCTAAATAATGAGCAAATGAGCCAATGGCATTACTGCCACCACCAACACAAGCAATGACTGCTTTTGGAAGTTTACCTTCTTTTTCCATGATTTGTCTTTTTGACTCTTCACTAATAACAGCTTGGAAATGTTTCACAATCGATGGATACGGATGTGGTCCAACAGCTGATCCTAATAAGTAAAATGTGTTTTGATAGTTTGCCACCAGGTCTTCTAGGGCAGCATCAACCGCATCTTTTAAGCGTCCTTGACCTTTTTCAACAGGTATGACTTTAGCTCCTAAAAGCTCCATTCGGAATACATTTAGTGCTTGCCTTTTGGTGTCTACCTTACCCATATAAACTGTACACGGAATATCAAACATGGCACAAGCAGTAGCAGTTGCTACACCATGCTGACCTGCTCCAGTTTCAGCAATAATTCGCGTTGCACCCATTCTTTTTGCTAATAGAATTTGCCCGATTACATTATTGATCTTATGGGCACCGGTATGATTGAGGTCCTCACGTTTAAGGTAGATTTTGGCTCCACCTAATTTGTTTGTTAAATTTCTGGCAAAGGTTAATGGATTTTCTCGACCTACATATTCCCTTAAATAATAGCGAAATTCCTCTTGAAAATCCGGGTCATCCTTGTACTTTTCAAATTCAGCATCAAGAATACCTAACACCTTTTGTAAATCCTCTGGGATGAAACTTCCTCCGAACTCACCATAAAAACCTTTCTCAACTACACTCTGCTCTCTCATCTCTCTAAACTCACCTCTTATAAAATTTTGTATTCATTCAGAATACTTGTACAATATTTTAACATGGTGAGCAAATATTGCAATAAGAAGTTAGCTTAATTTTATGAGTAGATAGATACGAAGAAAGGATTTTACATTTAATTATTACTTGTTAAGAGTACTCTCTCTTGTTTTGTTCATACTAACTTTAGATTTGTAAAAAAATAATGGAAGGAGATGAATAGACTTGGAAATGGAAGCTAGAAATCTTACAGAAGAAGTATTACTTGATTATAAAGCTGGATTAGGCACATTTACTAAGAAAATGCCAAAGTTAGCAGAGCAGTATAACGCGTTTACGCAAGAGTGTTTCAAAGAGGGGGTATTGTCCCAAAAGGAAAAGCAGCTTATTGCATTAGGGATAAGTTTGTTTGCCCAAGATGAATATTGCATTATTTATCATCTAAAAGGCTGTCTGGACCAAGGGTGCTCAGAAGAAGAAATTCTAGAGGCTGTTGGAGTGACTGCAGCATTTGGTGGAGGGGCAGCAATGAGTCAGGCGGTTACACTAGTGCAAGAGAGTATAGAAGATCTAAATGAGTTAAAACAATAAAAATGAGAGGTGCACTAAGGCACCTCTCTATTTATTTGTTATCAGTTTTGAAATTGCCTCATGAAGTTTTGTAGTTGGCTGCTGACATGCAAAATTTTCGCAAACATATATTGTAGGCTTGTCTTCTAACATCTTATATTCTGAAGCGAAAGATGCTACGTCGCTAAATATACTCGGATCTTCTGCGATAAGTAAAGAAATGTCCGGTGTGAATGCTTCAGCTAGGGAGCGGAACAACTCATTAGATGTATTACTTCCCCTTAAGATAACCACTTCTTTAGTCGGATTCTCCGTTAGTAGTATACTCTGCATAAAGAAAGTCCCTGCGGATGCTTGTCTGTTTATATCCTCAAAGAAGGTATAGTACATGTCATCTACTTTATCCAGAAATTCAGTCTCACCAGTCAAATACCCCATCTGAACAAGGGCAATTGCAGCAACACTATTTCCAGAAGGAGTAGCACTGTCATAAATTTCCTTATCATTAGAAATTAGTTTCTCATTATCTTTACCACTAAAGAAATACCCGCCATTTTCATCGTCCCAGAATAGAGCGTTCATATCTCTAACAAGTGATTTTCCTCTTATTAAGTAATCCACTTTATAGGTCGTTTGATAAAGTTCAAGATAAGCCAAGATGAGATAAGCATAATCATCTAAGTAACCTTTATACTTGGTTTCACCATCCCGGTAGCGAGCCATTACGCGATTATCCTCAACCAGCTTGGATTCAATGAACTGAATAGCTTTCTCTGCCATATGTAAATAGTCTTCTGATTGAAATACACTACTTGCTTTAGCCAATCCAGCAATCATCATCGCATTCCAGGAGGTTAATATCTTATCATCCACATGAGGATATATTCTCTTTTCACGTTCTGTTAAAAGTTTTCCCCTAGCTTTCTCTAACTGTTTATTTAATTCAGATAATGTGAGATTAAATTCTTCAGCAACACTTTCTAAATTGGCTTTAATTAGATTTGGAATGTTTTTACCCTCAAAGTTACCATAAGGTGTGATCCCATAGGCGATCGTATAAATCTCACCTAAATCCTCGCCAAGTATGTCGTAAATTTCTTCATCTTCCCAAACATAATATTTCCCTTCGACACCTTCAGAATCGGCATCAATAGCAGAATAGAATGATCCTTCTTTGCTGGTCATCTCCCGCTTAATGAAATCCACAATCTGTTCGGCGATTTGTTTATAGAACGGATTTTTAGTAATTTGATAGCATTCTGTATACACCGAAAGTAATAGTGCATTATCATAAAGCATTTTCTCAAAGTGTGGGACAAGCCACTTTTCATCGGTTGAATACCTCGCAAAACCATACCCTACATGGTCCCAAATACCACCTGCAGCCATATGCTGCAATGTACTTTCAACCATTTTTAAGGCAGCAATTTTACCTGTGAAATGGTAATAGCGAAGTAAGAACATTAGATTTTGGGGTTGAGGAAACTTTGGTGCTTCCCAGAAACCACCATATGAAAAGTCAAACCCTCGACCTAATTGTTGAAAGGCTTTGTCTGTGGTTTCAATTGTTAATCGCTCTTTACTTTTTTCACGAGTAGTACCTTCTAATGCTTGCTTTACACTTTCGGTTACCTCAGCGATATGTTCCGGATCAGTAGAATATTTTTTATGTAGTTGTTCTATTGCTTCAATTAATCCAGGTCTTCCATATTTACTTTCTTTAGGGAAATAGGTACCGGCATAGAAAGGGATTTTATCTGGTGTCATAAAAATAGTGAGTGGCCAACCACCATGTCCGGCCATCATCTGGCATACTTTCATATAGATGGAATCAATATCTGGTCTTTCTTCACGGTCTACCTTTATCGATATATAGTGTTCATTTAATAATCTAGCGACTTCTGCATCTTCAAACGATTCATGTGCCATAACGTGACACCAGTGGCAAGTGCGTTAGAATAACCACTAACTATACCCAATAGATAAGAAGATTGGTTTACCTTCTCTTTTTGCTTTATCAAATGCTTCATCTTCCCATGCATACCATTTCACTGGATTATATGCATGTTGAAGTAAATAAGGCGATTTTTCAGCAATTAATCTATTGGGTTTTCTGTTAGTTGTCATAGGGCATCACCTACCTTTTCATTTAACTATATACGGTTACTTTACCACAACTCACCAATTTAATTCCAAAAAATAGGATTAGAAGTAAAGTCAAACCAATATAAATTGGGAAATATTGAATAAGGACTCAATATTAAAATAGAACAGTGGATGCAGGATTTATTTAATGGGTCTAGGAAGCATTATAACAAAATAAAGGAATTTCTTTCTTTTTGTCGAAATAAAGAAATATAGAAAATAAAGGGGGAACATATCAGTGAATAGAAAGAAGATTATTTATAGCATTCTGAAAGAAATAGACAAAGGTAATGAACCAAAAAAAGAAGATTATGAACTTGAAATGGAACAATGGGGTGAAATTGCTTCACTTATTAAAAATGAAGGATATGCAACTGGTATTAATGTTTTATATGCAGATGATAATGTTTATTTAGTTATATATTCTTCACCAAAACTAACAATTAAAGGTATAGACTTTTTAGAAGAAAACAGTGGCTGGGCAAAGACTTATAAAGGATTAAAAGAAGTAAGGGATTGGATTAAACCATAAATGGATTTTTATGTTATATATATTTTAATAACATTGTAGAACTATGGTAAAATTATGTAAAAGTGGGGAAGGGTGGTTAAATGGTAGAAGCAGTTAAAGAAGTGGTTAAAGATGTTGCTGAAGAAGTGTCAGCTAATACTAAAGAGTGTGGGATTATTATGCCTATCGCAGCTATGAACAACTATTCAGCTGAACATTGGGTTGAAGTTAAAAATATAATTGTACAAGCTACTGAATCTATTGATGGAATAAAATTTAACACCAAATTGGTTAGTAATTCTGACGGTGAAGTAGATGTAATACATAAAAGAATAATACAAAACATTTATAATTCCGATATAGTTGTTTGTGATATTAGTGGAAGAAATCCGAATGTATTGTTTGAATTAGGTATGAGATTAACGTTCGATAAGCCAACAATTCTAATAAAAGATGATGTTACAGATTTTATTTTCGATACTGGAGTTATTGAACACATAACTTATCCACGGGACTTACGTTATGGAAGTATAGTAAAATTTAAAAAAGAATTATCTAATAGAATTAAGTTAACATATGAGAAAGCTAAAAGTGACAATAATTTTTCTACTTTTCTTGGTAATTTTGGAGAATTTAAAGTACCAAGTCTAAATCAAACCACTGTTTCAGATGTTAATCAATTAATACTTGATGAGTTGGGTTCAGTACGGAAAGAAATCAGCAATATAAAAAAAGAATCTCTATATAATAAGAACCGAAATAGTAGAGGTTTTATTCCAGTTAATTTGAAAAACATAATAAAGGAGTATTTTAATAATATAAACCCATTTGACTTTGATAAACCTAGTATAATCATTCAGAAAGAGGAATTTAATTCATTTTTAAAAGATAAGAATATTGACCCATATGCTATACAGAATGATGTTCTTATAAAGTATATAGAAGATGCACAAAGTGATGATTTACCGTTTTGATTCAATTTAATTATAATTAAGAATAAAAAAATCCCTTAACATCAATAGAAAATCTTTCCAACAAGAGATGAGTAACAGAGTTGAGTTTTTTTTTCGTACAGAAAAAGCAACTAATAACTAAAAGACCGAAAAAGAAAGGGAACATCTTCCCTTATCTGTATAGTACTATGCATACAAAGTATGACCATTAGTTATTTACGCTTTTCTTTATGATTCTTTACAATAGCTTTTTCTGTATCTGGAAACATTTCAAGAAGTGAAGTGTTTGGTGCTTTTGCACTTCTACCAGCTACAAAAGGATTAACATAGATACGTGTGTATTTTTTTCTGTCTTTCATGCCTTCACCAATAAAGAAAACGTTAGTATTATAAAGTTTACACTGCATCAACTTATTTTTAATTATTGAATGCCGGGGATAACAAAACACTTCAGATAAATTTGTTAATTCAAGTGGTTCAGCACCTTCTTCAAGTTCTACTAAAGGCTGGTTACATAATACACTTGATTCTTTATTGATGAATGGTAGAGCCATAAATAAATTATAAAGGATTTTAGGTGTGTTAATGTAAATTACTATTTTTATCTTTAGCTTTATATAATTCCTAATTTGCTAGTAGGAGGGAGAAAAAATGATTGAAATTAAAAATAGCGTAATTATTCATTCTAATAAGGATCAAGTATTTAATTACTTATGTGACTTTGAAAACTTTCCTTATTGGAATTATTCAGTCTCAAAAGTAGAAAAATTAAATAAGACTAATAATAATGGGTATGAACTATATGGTATTTATAGAAACTCAAGTGGCCCCCGCTATGAAGAAGGATTTATAAAGAATCTAAAGAGGGGGGAGAGAATTGTATTCACAATAAATGGCGGATGGTTTCCATATGAGGTGGAATACAATCTCAGTGGGAAAGAGAATAAAATAGAACTAACTAATCTTGCTCGATTATACCCAAATCTAATTAAGTATGTGCCATTGCTTTTGGCTAAGAATCAATTGAAAAGGGCAGTTGGTCAGAATTTAAATGTTCTAAAAGAAACTTTGGAACAAGCCTAAAAAAAATTATAAGGGCTTTTATAACTCTTTTAACCTAACTTTAGCTTGTTTATCCCCTTTTAATGCCGCTTTTTGATACCATGTTTTCGCTCTTTTTAGGTTTACCGGTGTCCCTATCCCATTCTCGTAACAATGCCCCAGATTAAATTCTCCATAAGAGTCTCCATGATCAGCGGCCATTTTATACCAGGAAATGGCTTCCTCCCCTAGTCCATGTTCTACTGCTTCATGCCCAAGTTTATTGGCTGCGAATACATCACCAGCTAAAGCTGATTTTGTATACCAATCTCTTGATTTGGTAAGGTCCATCTTTGTCCCAACCCCATTTTCATACATATACCCTAGTGTATACATGGCTTCGGGAACTCCTTTTTTAGCTGCCTGTTTAAATAGTTCCAATGCGCGAGTTAAATCTTTTTCGATATATTCGCCACGTAAATACATATCGGCATAGTTATTGATTGCGTCAGGAAATCCTTTCTCAGCTGCCTCTTTATAACTGAGATAAGTCTTTTTTAAATCTTTATCTACAACGTTTCCCATGTAATAATAATTACCCACCCAATAAAGTGCCTCTGCATTCCCAGCTTTTCCTAATGCTTCAAACCAAGGAAATGCCCAATCATCACGTTCAATGTCTTTATATAAGTGGCTAAGTTCTAATTGCGCCTGTACATCTCCGAGAACTGCATTTTGATATAGTATGATAGCTTCTTCTAATTCTTCATCTTCCATGTAAATAACCGATAATCCGTTTGTTGGGGTGACGATTTCCATTAGAATTTCCTGTAAGTTTCGTGTAATTATGAATCTATATTCCTCACTAAAATTTGTTAAATTAGATAATTGGTTGTATAACAAATTAATATCATCCGGAAGATAAAGTGTAGGAGAAATACACTCCTTAAGAATGGACTGGAGTACATCAATATTAACGTCGCTTTTTATAACATTTTCTAATTGGACGGCAGTATATGTAAATCCTTTGTTATTCAATTCCTTTCGTAAATCTTGCAATTCCACCAATAAACAGTCACCTTTCTTCATCATTTTTATAGAGTATCTCATATTTTAAAAGGTGTTGCACGAAATTGAAAATAGAAAATATTAATCCCATTTCCATATTCTTACTACTACTCAAAAGCGAAAACGTGGAAACAATAGTAAATGAAACGATTACATATAAATGATTCATCATATTACTACTTTTTTGAACAATTTCACTTCTTGATAAACCCTTTACGTGACCAGATATTTATTTTACACTGTTCAAGTCAACTACTTGAAAGTTTTCAGTTTATTTACGAAATTTAAACATCAGGAGGCTATTCTTCAATGAAATCACATGATAAGGAGTCCATTTTAAAAACCATTCCTCAAAAAGGTTTTTTTGGTCATCCGAAAGGTTTATCAACGCTATTTTTCACTGAGTTCTGGGAACGTTTCTCGTACTATGGAATGCGTGCCATCTTACTATTCTATATGTACTATGAAGTTAAAGATGGTGGACTTGGTATTGAGCAAACTACAGCTAATTCCATTATGGCGATTTATGGATCGCTTGTTTATATGTCCGGTATTATCGGTGGATGGATTGCTGACCGAATCTTAGGAACAGCCCGGACCGTATTCCATGGTGGAGTACTCATTATGGTTGGTCACATTATTCTAGCTTTACCGCTAGGTGCACCAGGATTATTTATCTCTATGTTCTTTATTATTATCGGTACTGGATTACTAAAGCCAAACGTTGGTGGTATGGTTGGGGATCTTTATAGCATGAAAGACCCACGCCGTGATTCAGGTTTTAGTATCTATTATATGGGTATTAACATGGGTGCTTTTATCGCTCCATATATTGTTGGAACACTAGGTGAAGGAGTTAACTTCCACTTAGGATTTGGTGTTGCAGCAATTGGAATGGCTATTGGGTTAATTGTGTATGTTATCACGCGTAAAAAGTTTCTTGGACTAGCAGGTACTGTAGTTCCAAATCCATTAACGAAACCTGAAAAAGGTCGTATTACGAAGATTATTCTTCTTGTACTTGTTGTCTTAGGTATAGTTGGCTGGGCTGGAATTTCTGGTGGATGGTTAACTGTTGAACGTGTTATCTTTTCAATTAGTATTCTAGGTATTATTATACCAACTGCATACTTTATCTTTATGTATCGTAGTCCTAAAACAACAAAAGATGAAAAATCTCGTCTGTTAGCATATATTCCTTTGTTCGTAGCAGCAATGGTATTCTGGGCAATTGCAGAACAGCAGTCTAGTATCCTTGCGACATTTGCTAATGAGCGTACAGACTTAAACTTCATGGGAATTGAGTTACACGCATCATGGTTCCAGTCACTGAACCCATTGTTCATTATTATGTTTGCACCTTTATTTGCGGGACTATGGACTAAACTCGGAGACAAGCAACCATCTGTTGCTCAAAAATTCTCATTTGGTCTTGTTTTTGCCGGTTTAGCATTTATTGTCATGATGCTACCAGCATATTTAAACGGTGGTACAGGTACATTAGTAAGTCCATTGTGGTTAGTACTATGTTTCTTCCTAATTGTAATGGGTGAATTACTAATATCACCAGTAGGATTATCTGCTTCAACCAAACTTGCACCTGCAGCTTTTGCAGCACAGATGATGAGTCTCTGGAACCTTTCCAATTCATCCGCGCAAGCTATTAACGCACAGGTTGTACGTTTCTATACAGAAGAAACAGAAATCATGTACTTCGGTGTTATTGGTGGTATTGCCATCGTACTAGGAATTGTATTATTTATGTTCTCGCCAAAACTAAAAGAGTTTATGAAAGGCTTGAATTAAGCTTTCAGAAAAGCTGACCCCGAATCGGGATATCCTGATTCGGGGGTCAGCTTTTTTTTATGAAGGCTGTTTTTGAAATGCAGGCTGAGGTCGGGGCCTCAGGAAAGCGGAGTGATCTGCCGGAGCTGTATCATTCCTCCATACTAATTAATTTTAGAGGGTATTTACCGCACAGTTTCTATTAAATTACACGTTAGGATATTAGTCTATTCATAGCATATATCAAAGACAAAGTTAACGGAGAACTGATAACTCTGTCTAATAGAGGGGTTCTAAAAGACAAAGTTTTGAAAAAAGCAGTAACTCTGTCAAATAGAAGGATTCTAAAAGACAAAGTTTTGAAAAAAGCAGTAACTCTGTCTAATAGAGGGGTTCTAAAAGACAAAGTTTTGAAAAAAGCAGTAACTCTGTCAAATAGAAGGATTCTAAAGGACAAAGTTTTGAGAAAATCAGTAACTATGTCCAATAGATGGATTCTAAAAGACAAATTTCTGAGAAAAGCAGAAACTCTGTCTAATAGATGGGTTCTAAAAGACAAAGTTAAAGAAAAAGCAACAGACATGTCTATTAGAATAGCTCTAACAGACAAACTCCAATACATGCCAGGAAATCTGTCCATTAGAGAACAACATCCCAATCAAAACCTCAAACAACCATTCCAAGCCTATAATATGATAAAGTAATTGTTATAATATGGAATACACCAACTAGGAGAGATAGCATGGAACGCCTGACGAAATATAAGAAAAACTATCATATCGATCTCAATGATGTAGATTTTAAAAAGGAATTAAAACTTAGCTCACTATTTGGTTATTTTCAAGATGTTGCTAATTTAGCTGCAGAAAACTTAGGAGTAGGAATTAATCAATTAGTTGAAAATTATGGGGTTGCCTTTGTGCTAATGCGAATTCGTATTGATATAATTCGAAATCTAGAATTTGATGAGGAAATCACCATCGAAACTTGGCCACTAAAACCAGGAAAGCTCGAATTTGAACGGGATTATATTGTCTATGATCAAAGCGGGGAAGCAATTGCTAGAGCTGTTTCAGTTTGGGTAATTATGGATTTAAAGAGGCGTAGACTAAAGCGTAGTGAAGCTATTAATTTAGAATACCCTGAGTTAATTACAGAAAAGGCTATCGATGTGGACCTAGGAAAATTAAAAGCATCTGAGAATCTGGAAACTGTTTATCATAAAACGATTGGCTACAGCGATATTGATTTTAATGGACATTTAAATAACTCACGATATGTGGACTTCATTATGGATTGTTTTCCATTAGAAGAGCATCAAAACTACTATACAAGTTCTATTGAGGTTAATTATTTAAATGAGGCACTGCCTGGGGATACGTTGATTCTTAGAAAAGATGTGTCTCAATTAGAAGATAATCTTGTATATGTAGAGGGAATTCGGGCAGAAGATGATAAAACGGTATTTCGTTCACAAGTAAGGATAGAGAAAAACTAAGAGAAAAGGAATTGGAAGCTAATCCAATTCCTTTTCTTTATTGGTGTTTTTTCCTAATGATCAAGAATCCAATAACACCTACTGCAATAAGACCTAAAACAAGGTACCAATAAGGAAACGTTACTTCATTAGTATTATCATTGTCTTCTTCCAGTATAAATATCTCCGAAGATTCTTTTGGTAATGTGATGACATAGCCATCCTTCTCTTTCTTGATTACCTTATCTCCAAAAACGGGGATAAGTTGAGAATCTCCTGTAAGCATATCATCTGTTAGAATGATTTCTTGATCTTCGGTTGTATTATTCATAGCGACAATTACATTATTCTTTTCATATGTTCTACTAAAGACCGTCGTTCCTACCTTATCTACTAATACTTCTAGGTCACCATGGGTTAGTGCGGGGTGATCTTTTCTTATATCACCTAAAGTTGAGATATAAGATACTAATTCATGATCGGTGAAGTCCATCATTCTCCTATTGTCCGGGTCATTCCCACCGTCCATAGCAATCTCGGTTCCGTAATAAACGATTGGTATTCCTGGAGCAGTATACATATACGTTAGTGCCAATTTTAATCTTGTAACGGGGTCCTGCTTATTTTCAATCGCTAAACGTACAAATCGTTGATTATCATGATTGTCGATAAAATTCCCCAACACATAGGGGTTTTCATATAAGGATTTATTTCGTTCCCAGATTCCTTGCATATACTTACCAATACGCTGATCGGGTCTACTAAAGATTCTGGTTGCCTCATTATAGAATGGGTAATCTACAAACGAGTCAATTCCAGTTTCAGCATAATCTGCAACATAAGTAGGGTCATTATGCCACACCTCACCAATTAGGAAAAAGTTATCTTTAACTGATTTTACTTCTCTTGCGAACTCCTCCCAAAAATCTTTTGGTACATGTTTAACGGTATCTAATCGGTAACCGTCTACATCGGTCTCTTGAATCCACCATTTTGCCATGTCCAACAAATACTCTCGCACTTCTGGGTTCTCCTGGGCAAGGTCTGGTAATCCTGCTAAACGGCCATTCTCCACATTTTCTTGATTATCCCAATCGAGAATGGCTTCATCCTCATGAAACCAATCTTGTTTATCCGGGTCATCTAACCATGGATGTTGATAGCCAGTATGATTCACAACTAAATCCAAGATAATCTTAATATCTCGATTATGTGCTTCTTGGACAAGTGTTTTAAATTCTTCCATAGTCCCAAAATGTTCTTCCACTTCGTAGAAATCTTCTGTCCAGTATCCGTGGTAGCCCTTTGGTTCATTTTTTACAATAGGAGTTAACCAAATAGCGGTAAAACCCATTTCTTTTATATAATCCAACTTATCAATAATACCTTGGAAATCTCCTCCATGATATGCAGCCGGGTCATTTAAGTCAACTTCATAATCATTAGATGTGTCTCCATTTGCAAAACGGTCCACCATAATAAAATAAATAGTTTCGTCCTGCCATGTATGGTCATCAGCATGAATGATAGCTTTTCCGGTTAAACAAAATATCATGATAAGGCAAGCAATCGATATTTTTTTCATTGTAATTTCTCCCTTTGTATAAATCCAATTAGCTAAATTGTTTGTTCCAGAATCCGGTAGCCCATACTGCTAACATGAACTTGGTCATTGGTTAGTTCTGTCTTAGAATCACTAGCTAACAAGACTTCCTTAATTGGATTATTCGTTTTAAAGATTTTTCCAATAGGGACTTGTATTTCTTGAGTACTATTATTCAAAATGAAGACCATACGCTTCTCATGATTAAACTTCTCATAGATTGCATAGTTGTACTTGTCATCTGCATGTATAAAACGAAATTCGGCATCATTACCGAATACTGGGTCTTTCTTGCGCCATTCGATTAACTTCTTTATATAAGTAAACAATTCTCGATTTTGGTTTTCTTCTTCCCATTCCATACATGCACGACAACCAGGATCTTGTCCGCCACTCATACCAATCTCATCCCCGTAGTAAATACAAGGGGAGCCAATAAAGCTTAATTGGAATAAGTATAAGAGTTTAACGCGGTCTATATTTTCATTTGCTAAGGTAAGAACTCTAGGCGTGTCATGACTACCGAGCAAATTAAATGCTACTTCATTCACATTTTTGGGGTACATATGCTGAACCTTTACGAGTGAGTCTTGGAATTTCTGAGCACTAATTTCCTCTTTGGCAAAGAAGTTGATAGCACTATTGGTAAATGGATAATTCATTACAGCATCAAACTGGTCCCCTTGTAGCCAAGGCATGGAATCATGCCAAATCTCTCCTAATATATAAGCATCTGGTTTTACTTCTTTAACAGTTCTTCTAAAATCTCTCCAAAAAGCATGGTCAACCTCGTTTGCCACATCAAGTCGCCAGCCATCAATATCAAATTCCTCAACCCAGTAGCGAGCAACTTGTAATAGGTATTCCCGCACTTCCGGGTTTTCTGTATTTAATTTTGGCATTGCTGAAACAAAAGCAAATGTATCATAATTCGGTTTTGGTTCTGTTACAACTGGGAAATCCCATAGATGGAACCACTCTTTATACCTAGATTTCTCTTGGTTTTTTAAAACATCTTGGAACGGTGCAAAATAATAGCCGCTATGGTTAAACACGGCGTCTAACATTACGCGAATACCTCGTTTATGGCATTCTTTTACGAGACGGCGGAATGTTTCTTTATCACCAAACTGTGGGTCTATTTCCATATAATCAATGGTGTCATACTTGTGGTTTGAATGGGCCTTGAAAATTGGAGTAAAATATATTCCACCTATTCCTAGGTCTTCTAAATGATCTAGGTGGTCGATTACTCCTTGAAAATCTCCGCCAAAGAAGTTATTGGGTTTTGGTTCTGCGCTCCCCCATGGCAAAACCCCCTTAGGGTTAATGCTAGGATCTCCATTCCCAAAGCGTTCGGGAAAAATCTGATACCAAATTGTATCTTTGACCCAAGATGGTGCTGTGAAAACATCTACTTTATTTACGTATGGGAAACAAAAGAAGTTAGCGATATCAGTAGGTTGTTCATCAAAGATTCCACCTTCTGTGTAAAAACAAACTTCCTCTATACTCTCTAGTCGAAAACCATACCGCATTCTACGGAATTCAGGCTTTACGGCAACAGACCAATAATCTAATTGGGATGTAGAACCAGTTCTTTCCATCGATAATGTTTTGGTTTGCCAAAGGTCATTCTCCCATTCATATGGATCACCATAAATTAATTCTACATGGTTTACATCTCCTGCTTTTGTTTGCAGCATGATATGTAATGTATCTTCATCATAGGCATAAGCAAAGTTATTTTTAGGCCGATGATAGATGGCTTCTCTTAACATATTAAACACTCCTCTTTGTACAATCGTTTGCATAAACATTTGCAATTTCATAGATATAACTGTTAAATCTTTAAAAATAGTATAACAGAAATACGAAACTATGAAAGCGTTAACGTAACTTAAATAAATAGAAAAATATTTAAGTGAAAGGGGTTGCAAAAAACTAGTAACCTTGTATAATGAAATAGAAATGGTTGTGCAAACGTTTTCCTAAATTGTGTTGTGCAAACGTTATCACTACATCCTCTGGGGGGTAAATTATAATGAAAAAATGGTTAGGATTATTTGTTGCTTTAGTACTTTTTGCCGTACTTGCAGCATGTGGACCAGATGAAGCGAAAGATTCAGATAAGAAGGATTCGACTTCAAATAGCGGTGAATCTGCAGAAAGCAGTATGCCTGAAAAACCAGAAAGTCTAACTATCTGGGTAAATGCGGAAGAAAAACAAGAACAAGCGGTAAAACAAATTACTGATAAATATACCGAAGAAACTGGTATCGCAGTTGAGCTTGTTCCAATTAACATGCTTGACCAAGTTGAAAAATTAGATGTGGAAGGCCCTGCGGGTAACGGTCCAGACATTATCTTCCAACCACATGACCGTATTGGTGACCTTGCAATGCGTGGATTGGTAGATCCAGTTGATTTAAGTGATGTTGAATCTGAGTATACAGATATCGCATTAAAAGCTGTAACATATGATGGCGACTACTGGGGTGCTCCAGCAGTTATGGAAACATATGCAATGTACTACAATAAATCGTTAACTGATGCTCCTGAAACAATGGAAGATATTATGGCAGTAGCAGCAGACTTTACAGATGCTAGCCAAGACAAATATGGTTTCCTAATGGAAGCTGCTAACTTCTACTTCGTATATCCATTCTTCTCTGGATATGGTGCTTATGTATTTGCTAACGATGGTGAAAACTATGACATCGCTGATGTTGGTTTAGCTAATGATGGTGCAAAAGAAGGTGGAGACTTAGTTCAATCTTGGTTCAATAATGGATATATTCCACAAGATTTAACACCTGATATTATGAATGGTCTATTTAAAGAAGGTAAAGTTGCAACAGTATTAAACGGTCCTTGGATGGTTCGTGAATACCAAGAAGCACTTGGTGAAGACTTAGGCGTTGTGCCTCTTCCACTTCTTGATAACGGTGAAAATCCAAAGTCATTTGTAGGGGTAAAATCTTACATGCTTTCTTACTACTCAGATAACAAAGAGTGGGCAACTGATCTATTGAAATATATTACAAACGAAGAAAACTCAATGGTTTACTATGAAGTTGCAGGAGAAATCCCGCCACGTTATGACGCTATTGAAAACCCAATCATCGCTGATGATGAAATCTACTCTGCATTTGCTGAGCAAACAAACTATGGTGAACCAATGCCTAACGTACCAGCAATGCAACAAGTATGGGAGCCAATCAACAACGCACTGAACTTTATTTCTAAGGGTGAGCCTGTTGATGAAGTAATGGAAGAAGCTGTTGAAATGATTCTAAGCAATATTGAAGCTTCTGGTGCTAACTAATTATAAATGTTAAGGAATATGGGGGCTTCGTGCTCCCATATCCTATTTCACTACCTTTTCAGAAAATACTAGTTTATTAGATTTATAATAGGATTTTAGATTGAGTACGTGAAGGAATTAGAATCGATAGCGTTAAAATTTTGCGTATGAAGTATAGAGAAAACTAATCGATTCGCCAAAGAGAGGTGAATATCAAGTTTTCTAAGGAGGAAACAAAAACATGGCACAGAATCAAGATAAGAGGAAAACCGGATTAAGCCAACCTCGAAATATTGCTACACTGTTATCTGTCCTTGTTCCAGGTTTAGGGCAGTTTTACAATCGTAGAATACTAAAAGGATTTATTTTTCTACTCGTAGCGGTATCCTTTCTAGTCGCGACATGGGACTACTTAGATATCGGTATTTGGGGATTGTTTACATTAGGAACAATTCCACGTGAACACCATTCCATACAACTGTTGTTACAAGGACTTATCTCATTAATTGTATTGTTCTTTGGAATTATCGTTTATATCTATAATATTCGAGATGCAAGGAAGGATGCAATTGCAAGAGAAGAGGGAAGGAAGAAACCAACTCTTCTAAAAGGAATGCTAGATTTTTATGATGGTGGATTTCCATATTTTATGATTATTCCTGGTTTAATCATGCTAGTATTTATCGTAGTTTTACCACTACTATTTATGCTTGCATTAGCATTTACCGATTATAACCAGTACAATGCACCACCTCGTAATCTACTTTCTTGGGTAGGCTTTGATAACTTTGTAGATTTAGTGAATATTGGTGTTTGGAAAGATACCTTCTTTAGTGTGTTTACTTGGACGATTGTATGGACAGTTGTTGCTACCACATTACAAATTGTCCTCGGATTTTTCTTAGCCTTGTTAGTGAATGACAAGCGCGTTAAGTTTAAACGTACTATCCGTACAGTGCTAATTTTACCTTGGGCTGTACCGGCGTTTGTTTCTATCTTAATTTTCTCTGCACTATTTAATCCGACGTTTGGGGCGATTAACCGTGATATCCTAAGTCAGTTTGAGATTATGATTCCATGGTTATCTGATCCATTCTGGGCTAAGATTGCACTGATTATGATTCAAACTTGGCTAGGTTTCCCGTTTGTGTTTGCCTTGTTTACTGGAGTACTCCAAAGTGTTCCAGCCGATATGTATGAAGCAGCTGATGTAGACGGTGGTTCCCGTTGGCAAAAATTACGCCACATTACATTACCACACGTGCTTTATGCAACAGCACCTCTATTAATCATGCAATATGCTGGTAACTTTAATAACTTTAATATTATCTATCTATTTAATGAAGGTAACCCTGCCGTCCGCGGACAAAATGCAGGGGGAACAGACATCCTTATCTCGTGGGTGTACAAATTGACATTTGAAACAAATAACTACAATATGGCAGCTGCAATTACCATTATTATGGGGCTTCTCGTTATGGGATTTGCTTTCTTCCAATTCAGAAAAACTGCTGCATTTAAAGAGGAGGGACGTTACTAATGGCTATGGGACGTAAAACAAAATCGAAAATTGAGGTAGCGTTCATCTATATCTTTTTCTTAATTATGTTTGTTATCATTGGTTATCCTTTGTTCTGGGCAGTTATGATGAGTGTAAACCCAGGTACGAATATGTTAGTAACCGATTTATTTCCGGATAATCCTACATTAGAGCATTATAAGTGGTTATTCACTGATCCAAATAGTAATTATTTAACATGGTATAAAAATAGTTTGTTTGTAGCTGTATTAAATGCTGTTGGTTCTGTTGTAATCACATCTTTAATTGCGTACGCATTCTCACGTTATAAGTTTATTGGACGTAAGTACGGTTTATATATGTTCTTACTACTTCAAATGTTCCCAGCACTTATGGGAATGGTAGCTCTATATATTCTATTAAATACAATAGGCCTAACTGATTCCTTATGGGGATTATTATTAATCTACCTAGGTGGACAAATTCCATTTAATGCTTGGTTAGTAAAAGGGTACTTTGACACGATTCCTAAAGAATTAGATGAAGCAGCTAAAATCGATGGTGCTGGTCACCTACGAATTTTTTGGACAATCATGCTTCCGTTAGCGAAGCCTATCTTGGCAGTTGTAGCGTTATTTAACTTCATGGCACCATTCATGGACTTCCTACTACCAAGAATTGTTTTAACAAGTCCAGAGAATTATACACTAGCACTAGGTCTGTATAACTTTATAAATGATCAGTTCTCGACTAACTTTACACGATTCGCAGCTGGTGCAATCCTTATAGCATTGCCAATTGCACTTGTATTCTTAGTACTACAACGTTACCTGATATCTGGATTAACATCTGGAGCGACTAAGGGGTAATGGATTAATTGATGGGGACTTGGACAACGACTATTTTACTCACTTAAAAGATGAAATTCAGCTACACTAGCTCCGGGAATATACGAAGACTCCAGCCGCACGCGGCAAGGTAGACACTGCGAAGGTTCTTTCGAGCAGATGTCGCCCCTGTGCTGGAAGTAAAAGCGAAGTATATTTCCGGAGCGGGTTTGGTGCTCTGTTTGAAGATTTACTCTAATCTTTTTTTAGTAAGTATTTATTGGATCCGGTCTCTATTTCTAATAGCAACCAGAATAATGATGAGCAAGGAGAATTATGATGAAACAAGTATGGTGGAAGGAAGCAGTTGCATATCAAGTTTATCCACGTAGTTTTATGGATTCAAATGGAGATGGAATTGGGGATATTAAAGGTGTGGTCTCTAAACTAGACTACCTGAAAGACCTAGGTATTGATGTTATTTGGATTAGCCCAATCTACAAATCTCCTAATGATGATAATGGCTACGATATTAGTGACTATCAAGATATTATGGATGAGTTTGGTACAATGGAAGACTTCGATTTACTTCTTTCTGAGGTACATCGTAGAGATATGAAATTAATTATGGATTTAGTTATAAATCATACTTCCGATGAACATCCATGGTTCATTGAATCACGTAAGTCCAAAGATAATCCATACAGAGATTATTATATTTGGCACCCAGGGAAAGATGGAAAAGAACCTAATAATTGGGAATCCATCTTTGGTGGTTCTGCATGGAAATACGATGAGAAAACAAAAGAATATTTTATGCATGTTTTCTCTAGTAAACAACCAGATTTAAACTGGGAAAATCCAAAGGTCCGTAATGAATTATACAAAATGGTCAACTGGTGGCTAGATAAAGGGATTGATGGATTCCGAGTGGATGCAATCTCTCATATTAAGAAAATTGCTGGTTTTCCAGATATGCCTAATCCGGACAACTTAAAATATGTACCTTCCTATGAAGGGCATATGAACCGTGATGGTATCCAGGTTTTCATGGAAGAGTTAAAACAAAACACTTTCGCAAACTATGACATCATGACAGTTGGAGAAGCGAATGGTGTTAGCCTTGAACAAGCTGATGAATGGGTTGGAGAAACGAACGGCAAGTTTGATATGATTTTCCAATTTGAACACTTAGGTCTTTGGAGAAAAGAAACCGAAAATGGAATCGATTTACCAGCGTTGAAGAAGACGTTAACAAAGTGGCAAAAAGGCTTAGATGGAACGGGATGGAATGCATTATTCTTAGAAAACCATGATCAACCGCGTTCCGTATCGACCTGGGGTAATGATGGAAAGTACCGTGTGGAGTCTGCTAAAGCATTAGCAACCATGTACTTCTTAATGCATGGAACTCCTTTTATCTATCAAGGCCAAGAGATTGGAATGACTAATGTACAATTCCCATCAATTGATGATTATGATGATGTAGGAATGAGGAATTATTATTATAATGAATTGGAAAAAGGAACACCTGTGGAAGAGATAATGGAGGTAATTTGGAAAACAGGTCGTGACAATTCAAGAACACCAATGCAGTGGACAACGGAGAGAAATGGTGGATTTAGTACGGGTAGTCCATGGATGAAAGTAAATCCGAATTACACGGAAATTAATGTGGAAGCGGAAATGAAAAATCCAAATTCTATCTATCACTATTATAAAAAACTCATCCAATTACGAAAAGAGTATGAGGTTCTTGTTTATGGTAGCTATGACATTACATTGGAAGAGCATGATCAAATTTATGCGTATACCAGAACACTAGGGGATGAGAAAGCCCTAATTGTGGCTAATTTGTTTGCAAAAGAAACAGGATTTGTTTTACCAGAAGAATTAGATGTTAGGAACAAAGAGTTATTGCTTAGCAACTACGACAGCAATGATGAAAATATACTGAAACCTTATGAAGCTCGAGTTTACAAACTAGTTTAATAGATTATTATACGGAAAATACCGAATTGTTATAGACCTAAACAAAAACTATTCTATAGGAGGTATAACATGCTTGGAGATACGAGTTTTGCCATACACCCAGGTAAAGAGAAAAAAGATAATGCGGTAATTTACCGGGATATAGGTGACCTAGTCCATGTTGAAAAAGCTGGTACAACCTATTTGTTTCAGTGTACTAATGGTAAGGTAGCTATCCAATTTTATACAGATTCAATTGTCCGCGTAACGATGAACCAAAAACAGAATCCAGAATTGAATCATTCCAAAGCTGTTATCGTGAACCCGGAAGTAGTGGCTGTTGAAGAAGAAGATACAAAGGAAACATTTAATGTAAAGTCTTCGAAATTAGTTCTACATGTCCAGAAGAAACCATTTCGAATAAACATTATTGATCAGAATGGCAGAGTAATTGTTTCAGAGGATAAACATGGAATGGCTTATCGCGAAAATGGGGAAGTAATTGCATTTAAACAAATGGAAGAAAATGATCACTTCTATGGTTTTGGAGAGAAATCTGGTCATTTAAATAAACGCGGTGAAAGATTAGAAATGTGGAACACAGATGTATATGCACCACATAACCCGGAAACAAATGCACTATACGAATCTATTCCATATTTCATGACATTACGAGATGGCAAGGCACATGGAATTTTCTTTGATAATACATTCCGAACTTTCTTTGACATGAAAACATCAGAAGACTATTACTCCTTCTCTGCGGAAGGTGGCCAGTTAGATTATTATGTGATGGCAGGACCACATCCTAAAATGGTGCTGGAGCAATATACGTACTTAACTGGAAGAATGCCGCTACCACCAAAATGGTCACTGGGCTATCACCAATCCCGTTATAGCTATGAAACAGAGGTGGAAGTTAGAGAATTAGCGAAAAACTTCATTGATAAGGATATTCCAGTTGATGTCATCCATTTAGATATCCACTATATGAATGGCTACCGCGTCTTTACATTTGATAAAGAACGCTTTCCTAATCCAGAAAAGCTTATTTCTGATTTGAAGGAGATGGGAATTCGTGTCGTACCAATTGTTGACCCTGGGGTGAAAAAGGATTCAGAGTATCCAATTTATCAAGAGGGTGTATCAGAAGATAATTTCTGTAAATACATCGAGGGAGATATTTACTATGGTGAAGTTTGGCCTGGTATAAGTTCATTCCCTGATTTTACAGAGGAGCGTGTTCGTAAATGGTGGGGTGAAAAGCATGCATTCTATACCTCCATGGGGATTGAAGGTATCTGGAATGATATGAATGAGCCTGCTGTATTTAATGAAACAAAGACAATGGATGTTGAAGTGATGCACCGTAATGACGGTAACCCAACCACACACCGGGAATTACACAATGTCTATGGATTATTAATGGGGAAAGCGACATATGAGGGGATGAAAGAAAACCTTCAAGGAAAGCGGCCATTCTTATTAACACGTGCAGGCTTTGCTGGTGTGCAACGATATGGTTCGGTTTGGACTGGAGATAACCGTAGTTTCTGGGAACATCTCCAAATGTCTCTTCCGATGGTCATGAACCTTGGATTATCTGGTGTAGCGTTCACTGGACCTGATGTCGGTGGGTTTGCCCATGATACGAATGCAGAACTATTAACACGTTGGACTCAAGTCGGAGCATTTACCCCATTTTTCCGTAACCATTCTGCAATTGGTTTCCGTTATCAAGAGCCATGGCAGTTTGGGGAAAAGTATGAAGCGATTATGAAGAAATATATCCAAATGCGCTATGTATGGATGCCACAACTTTATAGTTTGTTTTACCAAGCGAGTAAGCAAGGCTTACCTGTTATGCGCCCATTATTAATGGAGTACCCTGATGATGAGAAAACCTATAACTTAAATGATCAATTTATGATAGGTGATAATGTGATTATGTCACCAATTTTAGCTCCATCGCTGACGGATCGCGTGGTATACTTACCTAAAGGTGAATGGGTATCATATGCTACAGGAGAAAGCTATGAAGGTGAAAAAGTTCACCTTGTGCATGCAGAACTAGAAGATTTACCGATTTTTGTTCGTAAAGGTTCAGCTGTTATGCAAGGAGAATGGAATTCCAATCAGGATAAAGCAACGAAATCATTAACGATGAAGATTTATGCTTCGAATCCAGATGAGAATTACCGTTTCACTTTCTATGATGATGATGGCGAAACATTTTCCTATGAGAATGGTGAATATTTGAAAGTTGATTTAGAAATTAAATCTTCTGAGGATAGCATTGAAGTAGTTGTATTAGATATGGAGGGGAACTATAAACCTTCGTATCAGGAAATTCGAGTTGAAGTAATTGGGTCTAACAATCCTGTCTTAATAAATGGAAAAGAAAGCACTGTAATCAAGTTATAAAATTGTGAGGGTAGAGGGTGAGGATATGGTAACTATTAAAGACGTGGCAAAAGTAAGTGGGGTTTCACCCTCTACAGTATCTCGAGTCATCGCTAATAATCCAAGAATTAGTGAAGAAACGAAGAAGAAAGTTAGAAAAGCGATGAAGGAATTAGGTTATCATCCTAATATCAGTGCTCGAAATCTAGTTGCGAAATCAACTAAAGCAATTGGGGTAATCTTACCATCATCCGCTAATAAAGCATTACAAAATCCATTTTTTCCTGAGATTTTACGAGGGATTATGTCTGTCATTCATGAAGTAGAGTATTCCATGTCCTTATCAACAGGCGAGACTGAGGAAGAAATTTTCCATGAAGTACAGCGTATGGTTTATGGTAGTTATGTAGATGGAGTTATTTTGCTTTACTCACGTATTAATGACAAAGTAACTAATTTCTTACGAGAACAGGACTTTCCATTTGTGATTGTAGGTAAACCATACGACTTTGAAACAGAAATTACTCATGTGGACAATGATAACTTTAAAGCTGGAAAAGAGATTACCGGGCATTTGATTAGCTTGGGGCATAAACAAATTGGGTTTATTGGTGGTTCAAGGGATTTGTTCGTGACTCGTGACCGTGAAAGTGGATACTTGGCAGCACTACAAGAAGCTGGTATTGAAGACCGTGAATCATTCATGATTCATACGGAATTCTTAAAATCTGGTGGTCGGGAAGCGGTAGAACACTTGATGTCGCTGGATACACCTCCAACCGGATTAGTTGTCAGTGATGACCTTATCAGTTTAGGGATGCTAAGCATGTTAGAAGAGTATGGTGTTCGGGTACCACAAGATGTATCCATGGTGAGTTTTAACAACGTCTACCTTTCAGAAATCACTCGACCGGCACTAACAACGGTTGATATTCAAATTTATGATCTAGGAGCGCAATCAGCAAAGGTGTTGATTGAAAAAACCAAGAACAAAAACGAGCCAGCCAAAAGGATTATCATACCTCATAAAATTGTATATCGCGATTCAGTTAGTGAAAATTCATAGAATAAGAAAACAATTTAATTAGTTGTTCAGATTACGTGGAGAAAAAGCAAAATATAGGTTAAAGTCATATCGAATTAACCGACATGAACACCTTAAATAACACAAAACGTTTGGAAAAAAATCCAAACGTTTTTTAGTTCTTCTTTCTATTTTACTTGTTCAACGATTGTTATTGAGTTTCAAAAAAAATGAAAAAAGAACGTTGAAAGAATTTAAATGGGGGATTGCCCCTCTGTAAATTAATTCACAGAGGGGTAATCCCCATTTTAGATGGACTAATTAAGGCCAATACCAGAACTGTGCTCCATATGGGTATTCTATTCCGCTATCTACGTGAATATAGGTACCACCATTATAGGAACCACTAAATCCGGAAGATCTAGTCGCATTTAACACAGTATTTAAGGAAACACCTGGAGCTTTAATATCGGCTGCAACTCCATATGTGTGCTGACTGTTCGGATGAGAATTTGAAAGGCTATCATTAAAGGCAATACTTCTAAATCCAGAGTTGACTACAATTGGTTTATTACCAATCTTAACACGAACAGCTTCTAGTTTATACATCTGCCTACGCACATTTTCTTTAACCGTTGTTGCTGACACTCTACCACCATTAAATACCTGCCCATCACCGGAATAAAATTCACTATACGTAAAGTTTTTGGTTCCAGTTGAACTTTCTAATGAATTTAACTTTGCTTGTGTAGCAGTACCGACAATTCCATCAGCTACTAATCCATATGCTCGTTGAAACCGTTTTACGGCTGCCTTTGTTGCAGCACCAAAATGTCCATCAACAACAAGATATGTTTTTGTAGGGGAATCAGCAGCCCAACCGGCTACCCTTATTTGTAATTCTCGCACATCGGTACCGCTGGAACCTTCTTGTAATGTACGAGTCCAATTATAAGCAGATGCTTCATCCGAATTCATAACAGTCATACCTAAAGTGATTAACAAAGTAAAACCAATAACACTAATCAACATTTTAAACGCTCTTTTCACACCACATACCTCCAAAGGATAAAATTTTGGGTATATCTTATCAGCTACTCACAAGATGGTATCTTCAGTTTTTCTTATAAAGCTTCCTTGATCTCCTAGTATTACTGAATCTTGACATCAATCTATCATGTAAAGCTTTACTGGCAAGTAGTAATTTGTTACGGCAATTAAGCTAAAAATATTCACCTAGAAAAATGAAGATAAAAAACCCCCTTTATCATTAACACCTCCTAAAATTTACATAAAATTCATAATTATATAATTTCCATTCTCGCAATCATATTATCATTTCGGGGTATCGTTAGATATTCGCCAAATGGTCTATTTTTGCGTAAGGACTTTTGTATGAGGATAGACTTTAACTCTATAGACAAGATAATCCCGAAAATTAATTACACTCGTCCCCACAAAATAGTTGAATATGCTATTCTATAAATAATGTGAATGTTGAATAAAGCAATTGGGTGACAAGGTACTATTTAAGATTTTTGAACTATTATCTATCATAAGGGGATAACTAGAATGAAAAAAATATCTATACTAATTCTATTTTTAGGAGCTTCATTATTATTTGGTTGTAGTCCAGCAACTTTGTTTCAGGTTGACATGAATTTCGATAGTGAGAAGGTACAAGCTTACTATGAAAATGGTGAATTTGAAGAGGCGTTATTGTATATCGATGAAAGAATTGAAAAATATCCAAATGATGCAAGTCTACATGGAGAGCGCGGATATCTCTTACTTGAACTTGGACGTGCTGATGAAGCATTAGTTTCATTAGATAAGTCATTGGAGTTAGACCCAGACTTTGAAGCATCGCTCAGTAATAAATCTTGGGCTTTAAATGAGTTAGGTAGATTTGAAGAGGCAATTGACTTTGCCAAAGAAGCAATTAATTTAAAACCAGACGATGATTCGGAATTTATTAATATGGGAAATGCACTGTCAGCAATGAATCGAGATCAAGAAGCATTGACTTACTATTAAGAGGCGTTAAAAATTAACCCCAATAGTGCATATGCCTTTTATGGAAAAGGGATTGCAAATTATTTTATCGGTGAATATGAAACAGCATTAGAAGCGCTTAACAAATATAACGAAAAGAATCCTGGAGATATTGATGCATTGTGGTATTTGATGTATATCCATGATGAGATTGGAAATTTTGAAGAAGTAGTTTCGTTTAGTGATCAAATTATTGCCTTAGACCCATCACAAATTGATGCCTACTATTATAAAGGTTCTGTCTTAGTTGATTTAGATAAGGTAGAGGAAGCTATTAACGTGTACGACACAATGATAGAAAAGTTTCCTGAGTCCCCATATGGATATTATGGGAAAAGCCTTACGTTAATGTACATGGAACAAAAAGAAGAAGCACTCAAGCTGTTAGCCAAAACGATAGAGATTGATCCAAGCTATAAGGATTGGGCATACGAAGACCCCATGTTCCATAACTTAATCGAAGATGACGAATTCCTAGAGATTATCGGATACTAATGTTGTCGTAGCGGGACAGGTTCCCTATCCCAATTAGCCGATAGTGTATTATCTTAACGTTTTATTTAAGAATACGAAACCCTAAATAATAGTTAGAAGAACAGATGAAACCCCATATGGTTTCATCTGTTCTTTTTTCTGTAATTGATATTAAAATAAATTTTAAAAAATACAAAACATAATAAAATAAAATTATTCTAAATTTTAGTACGTTATTGTAGTATGCTTGCTTGAGTTAGTAATATAAGGGGCTTGATGAATTTATATTGAAATATTATTTCAAAAAATATAGTTGACTAGTGGAATATTATTTAATATACTTGGTTTGGGTAAAAGAATAACCCAAATAATTTTTTTCTCTAATTGAAAGGGTTTACATATAAACAGGCTCTAAGTCTACTAGATTTTTAGATTAAGCCAGTTTATGGGGGTATTAGGGAAAGGTTATTGCTTCGTAAGAACAATCAAAAGGTTGAAAGGGGAATAATGATGAACAAGAAATTAGGTTTTGTAGCCTTTGTACTTGTTATAACGATGCTTCTACTTGCAGCATGTGGTAACGATGACAAAAAAGGCTCAGATGAAAGTAAGGGGTCTTCAAATAGTGATGAACAAGTCACAATTGAATTCTGGACTATGCAATTACAACCAACATTCACTGATTACATCAACGGTATTATTGAGGATTTCGAAGCTGAAAATCCAAATATTAAAGTAGACTGGTTAGATGTACCAGCAGCAGATTTAAGTAAAAAAATTCTTACTGCAGTAAGTACAGATACAGCTCCTGATGTGGTGAACCTTAACCCAACATTCGCATCTCAGCTTGCTGAATTGGATGCACTTGTAAATATGGAAGAAGCTGTATCAGAAGAAGATAAAGCTCTATATGTTAAAGGTGCATGGGAAGCAAACCAAATCGATGGTAAAACATTCGCTATTCCTTGGTATCTTTCTACATCTGTAACATTAAATAACAAATTAATTTTTGAAGAAGCAGGATTAGATCCTGAAAAACCTGCAACTACTTATGAAGAAGCAGCAGAATATGCAAAAATTATTAAAGAAGAAACTGGTAAATACGGTTACTTCCCATCTATGGATTTATCTTTAGTACTTCAACATATGGTAATGATGGGTGCTGAATTAACAAACGAAGACGGAACACAAGCTGCATTCAACACAGCTGAAGGGCTATATGCGTTTGAATATTTCACTAAATTATACCAAGATGGATTAATTCCAAGAGAAGCATTAACTGGTGACCAACGTTCTACAATTGATATGTATCAAGCAGGTCAAGTTGCTTTCTTTGACGGTTCACAATTCATTGTACAAGTTAAAGAAAACTCACCAGAAATCTATGAAAATACATTACCTTCAGAAGCAATCACAGGTAAGTCTGGTAAGAAAACAATGTCTGTACAAAACGTTGTTGTTCCAAGTCAAACAGAACATGAAGAAGCAGCAGTTAAATTCGCTTTATTCTTAACAAACGGTGAAAATCAATTAGAATTCTCTAAATTAACACCAATTCTACCATCTAACGTAGAAGCATTAGCAGATCCATTCTTCACAGAAGCAGGAGAAGATGCTGAAGCAACTGACTTAGTACGTATCGTATCTGCATCTCAATTAGAGTCAGCAGAACTACTAGTACCACCAATGGAAAACTATGACGAACTAAGACAAGCAATGTACGATGCAATCTCAGCATCTATGCTAGGGGAAATGGAACCACAAGAAGCCCTAGACCAAGCAGAACAAGCATGGAATGAGATCCTAGCAAAATAATAGGAACTAAAGATTAGGGAATTCTATTATTCCAGTGAAACTTTACTGTTAAGTTATTTTGTTGAGTATTGACTGAATTAATAGATTTAGAAAACTAATTTAGATTGAAGCACTGAGCGGCCCGAATACACGGAGACTCCTTGAAAAAGAAGAGCGCTTTTTCTGCGTGCGATGTTACGCTGACGAAGCGCTCCTAGTCCTATGGGAGGACAGGCATAGGTGAGACCCCACAGCAGGAAATGGGGGTTCAAAGGCTAAGAACGCCACGTCCTGTGGCAACGCCTTTGTGACCAACATCCTGTTGGCCCGAGGCTCACCAGCCGCCCATGGAAAGCGGAGTGTATTCGGGCCGCGGTCTTCATTAGGAAGCATAAAATAAATTTTTATCAAAACCTCCAAAAGAACGGGGTGGAATCCTTGAGAACAAATAAGCTTACACCATACTTATTTTTATTACCAGGCTGCATCATACTAGGAGCCTTCATCTTCTATCCAATGCTACAAGCAATCTGGATGAGCTTCACCGACTACAATATGATCACCGATCCATCATTTGTACAATTTGATAACTACAAGCAGCTTTTCCAAGATGACCTATTCTGGAAAACACTAACCAATACATTAATCTACTTAGTTGGCGTAGTGCCAGCACTAGTAATAATACCAATCTTTTTAGCTGTATTAGTAAACCAAAAGCTAAAAGGAATTGCATTCTTCCGTAGTGCATTTTATATTCCAGTAGTAACTTCCCTAGTCGTAGCAGGTATTGCTTGGGACTGGGTTTATAAAGAAAATGGACTTTTAAACTATGTACTTGATCTATTGAATATAATTTCTGAACCAATCCCATGGCTAACATCTACCAATACTGCGTTATTTGCAGTTATGGTTGTAACCGTTTGGAAGGGTTTAGGTTACTATATGATTATTTATCTAGCAGGCTTACAATCTATTCCTGATAGTTTATATGAAGCAGCAGATATTGATGGTGCAAACTGGTGGCAGAAGATGACCCGTATTACGATTCCAATGTTAATGCCATTTGTGCTGATTGTAACGATTATGTCTTCCATTGCTGCTATGAAAGTTTTTGAAGAAATATATGTGATGACTGGTGGGGGACCACTTCATAGTTCAGAAACACTAGTATTTTACATTTATACAGAAGCATTTGACCGTTTGAATATGGGATATGCAAGTGCGGCTGGTGTTATTTTATTCATATTAACTCTAGTATTCTCACTCATTAACTTAAAAGTTATGGGTAAGGATAATTCGGAATAGGGGGAATCATGATGGCTAAACAAAAGAATCAAGCACCTTATCGGAAAATAGTTAAGAAGATATCCCTATATATTCTATTAATTGTTGTGACTCTATTTATGATTGGACCTTTTCTCTGGTTATTATCAACAGCATTAAAATCTGGTGGTGAAAATATCTTTCAATACCCACCAAAATTATTACCAGAAGAGCCAACTTTCAAGAACTTCGGTACGGTAATGGAAGTATTTCCTTTTTGGCGATACCTATTCAATAGTGCAGTCGTAGCCGTATTAACCGTTGTATTAAACGTACTATTCTGTTCTCTTGCTGCGTATCCATTAGCAAGAATGAACTTTAAAGGGAAAAATATTATTTTCGTACTGATTATTGCAACCATGATGATTCCATTCCAATTATTAATGATTCCGGTTTATATCATTTCATTAAAGCTAGGCTTACAGAATACCTATCTTGGAATGGTATTACCACATGTGACTACTGCATTTGGTGTATTCCTTATGCGTCAAGCATTCATGACGGTACCAAAATCATTGGACGAATCAGCGAGAATGGATGGAGCAAACAGTTTCCAAATTTGGCTACGTGTCTTAATGCCATTGGTAAAACCAGCAATGGTAACGTTAACCATCTTTACCTTTGTATCGGCATGGGGAGATTTCTTATGGCCATTAATTATTGTAAATGACAATGATATGTACACATTACCACTTGGACTAAACATGTTATCTGGTACCTTTACATCAGATTGGCGTTTAATTGCAGCTGGAGCGATCATTTCTATGATTCCAATCATAACCATTTTCCTTTTACTGCAACGCTTCTTTATCGGTGGTGCAATGAAAGGTGCAATCAAAGGTTAAGCAGGAGGAATGACAATGAAACTCGGCTTAGAAGTATTTTTAGAAAACAATACAGAAGAATACATTGGGAAGAAGATTGGTCTGTTAACAAATCTAACTGGAGTCAACCACGACTTAGAATCAACTATTGATCTGTTTTATAAACATCCTAATATTCAATTAACAGCTCTCTTTGGACCTGAGCATGGTTTAAGAGGAGAAGTGCAAGAAGGAAAGTTAATAGACTCCAGTGTAGATGCGTATACCGGAGTCCCTGTATATAGCTTATATAACAAAGAGAAAAAGCCCAATGTAGAAATGCTGAAAAATGTAGATGTTGTGTTTTGTGATTTACAAGACATCGGAACTCGTTACTATACGTTTATATACTCATTAGCCAATACGATGCAAATTTGCGGTCGAGAAGGCAAGAAGGTGGTCGTACTAGACCGTCCGAACCCGATCAATGGGGTAACGATGGAAGGGAATCTAGTAGACGAAGACTTTCGTTCTTTTGTTGGTAAATTTCCAATTCCAGTAAGGCATGGGATGACAATTGGTGAGTTAGCACATTTGTTTAAGAATGAGTTTTCCATTGATTGTGACTTAGAAGTTGTTCCAATGGAAGGATGGTCAAGGGATATGTACTTTGATCAGACAGATCTCTTCTGGGTTTCCCCGACACCTAATACAACGACAATGGATATGTGTGTCTTATATCCAGGAACATGTTTAATAGAAGGAACTAATCTATCCGAGGGAAGAGGTACAACAAAGCCATTCGAGGTAATTGGTGCTCCTTTTATCGATGGAAGAGAATTAGCCGATGAGATGAACGCACTAAACTTAAAGGGAGTACGTTTTCGGCAGGCTGTTTTTAAACCCATGTATTCCAAGCATGAGGGGGAGGTTTGTGAAGGGGTTCAAGTCCATGTATCAGACCGACATAATCTTCATGCATTTGAAATTGGTATTTCGTTATTAGAAACGATCTACCGCCTTTATCCGGATAAGGTTGAATTTATTCAAGCAGGTAAGAGAAACCAATACTTCTTGGATTTATTAGCAGGTACCGACCAATTACGTAAACAAATTGAGCTAGGCAACACAAGTGCAATAAGGACTCAATCCAGAGAACAAACACAACAATTTGAAGCGATTAGAAAGAACTATTTACTATATACAACATAAGACAATGCGTAAAGGAGAGGTGAAAATGACACAACACTTAGATCAAATGGCTGTGGAGGATTTACTTACGGCGATGAATAATCAAGACAAATCCGTTCCATTAGCTGTAGAAAACGCATTAACTCAAATAAAACCTGTCATTGATGCATGTGTCGAAGCAATTAGAAATGGTGGAAAAGTAATCTATATGGGATCAGGGACTAGTGGTAGATTAGGTGTTCTCGATGCATCAGAATGCCCACCAACCTTTGGAGTAAGTCCTGATGTATTTAAAGGGATTATTGCTGGTGGCGATCATGCTATTCGCTTTGCAGTTGAAAATGCAGAGGATAATCAATTTCAAGGGGCAATTGATGTTGAAAATATCTTGACCGACAAAGATGTATTAATCGGAATTGCTGCGAGTGGTAGAACGCCATATGTTATTGGTGGAATTGAAAAAGCAAAGGAACTAGGAGTGTTTACGGCAGGGATTGTCTGCAAGCCGGATACTAAGATTGCGGAAATTGTGGATGGGCCAATTGAATTATTGGTCGGAGAAGAAATCGTACGTGGTTCAACACGTTTAAAAGCTGGAACTGCTCAAAAACTAGTACTGAATATGATTTCGACTATCACGATGATTAAACTAGGAAAAGTTTACGAGGATTATATGGTCGATGTTCGAGCATCCAATCATAAATTAAGAAAAAGAACCATTGGGATTATCTGTGAGATTGCTGAAGTCAGTGAGGATACTGCCAAAGAAGCACTTCAAGCTTGTGATAATCGTTTGAAAGCTGCTGTACTAGTAAGCAAGTTTAATATATCCTCTGAAGAAGCTTTCGAAATTTTAACAGACTACGAAGATAATTTACGAGAATCAATAACGTATCTAGAAACAAAAAGTGCTGTTTTAGGGTGATGTGATATGAATTATGTAATTGGAATAGATGGTGGCGGAACAAAAACACAAGTAGTTTTAGCGGATAGAGATGGGAATGTCGTTACGAATAAAGTATACGGATCGACTAATCCTAATGCTGTCTCTAAGGAAGCACTAATGGAAATATTCAATCAAGTGTTTCAAGATATCGAAGGTGAAGTGCCAAATAGTTTACAGTATGTTACTAGTGTTTTTGCTGGGATAGCCGGAGCCGGTACGACAGAATCTGCATTACATATTGCGGATATCCTAACCCCTTACTTTTCCCAGGAAACAACAATTAAAGTTGAACCTGATTCTATTAATGCGCTTTATTCTGGAACATTTGGTAAGCCTGGAATTGTTCAAATTTCAGGAACCGGATCCATTACGTATGGAATAAATCGTAACCAAGAACAAGGACGTGTCGGTGGTTGGGGCTACCTGCTAGGAGACGAAGGAAGCGGTTATGATGTCGGTAAAAAAGGAATTCAGGCTGTATTACAATTTGTAGATGGTCGTGGACCCAATACGTTATTACTAGAGATGCTATTTGATTTATATAATGTTCGTACAGGTAGAGAACTTATCGATAAAATTTATCATTCGGATAGTCCAAAACTCGAAATATCTCGACTTTCAAAACTAGTATTTAAAGCGTTTGAGAAAAAGGATGCTGTTGCCGTTTCTATTTTAAGAGAAGTTGCAAAGGAGATAGCGCAAAGTATCATTACACTCGATCAGAAGCTCTTTACAGAGGAAGAAAAAGTTGCCGTTATTTTATGTGGTGGATTATTTGCAAATTCCAGTATTCTTTCGACTCTACTTCAAGATGCGCTAATTGATTATCCGAAGAGAATGTCCTTGGTCACTCCGGAATTTCCACCGGTGGTTGGCTCGTTGGTCGGTGCTTATTTACAGATTGGTATCGATGTAACAGCTGATGTTGAAAGGAATCTTCGTAGGTTGGCCACTATTTAATCATAAGGTAGGTGAATAGCGTATGTCCCATTTAAAGGGCGGATTAACCATCATAAAAGAAATGATCGAAAGCCTACCGAAATCGGAAAGGAAAATCGCACAATTTATCCTGGAACATCCGAAAGAAGCGGTATTACTCACTGCCCAAGCTTTGGGGCAGGAGAGCAACACAAGTGGGGCAGCGGTGATACGTTTATGTAAGTCCTTAGGTTTTAGTGGTTTCCAGGAATTAAAGCTACGTGTTGCTGGTGATCTTCAGGAAGGTAGCAATGCTGAATTTCGTGATATAGAACCTCATGAAGATTATTTGAAGATTATTGAAAAAGTTACAGCAAACACGATGCAAACCTTAAAAGATACAGTAAATATGGTAAATATTTCGCGTTTGAAGGAAGCTGTGAAAACATTAATCCATGCAGATTCTATCACCTTTATAGGATTTGGAGCCTCTTTTATAACGGCGAAAGATGCTGAGCAGAAGTTCATTCGTATTAATAAACATGTTCATGCTTATTCTGATTTGCATATGGCATCAACGGCTATAGCGAATAAAGGCCCGAATGATGTGGTGGTTGGTATTTCCTTTTCTGGTAATACGTTAGAGGTTGCCAAGCTATTGGAACTTGCCAAAAAGAAGGATACTAAAACCATCAGTATCACCAAATATGGAAATACGATGTTAACTAATTATGCAGATATTAATCTATTCACTTCCTCTGCCAGAGAAGCAGTAAATCGAAGTGGTGCAACTTCATCTAGAATAGCGCAGCTTCACTTGATTGATATTCTATTTATGTGTGTTGCTTCAGAGGAATATGAGAAGACCGTAGAACGTCTTGATGCGACTCGTGAAGCGGTGGAATATTTTAAAGGGCAAATGAATGCGAAAAATAAATAACAAGTATATCCTGACAGGAGGATCTAATTGCTAAAGGCAATGGGATATTATGTCAGGATATTTTTTGTTCACATGTTTTGAGGTAGAATGGGAATTATTCTAGGTGAATAATCAAGGAAGGGCCAGTTTAATACTGGCCCTCCAAATTTATTGTTAATAACGTTCCTCTAATTCAATTCCTGTATAAAAGTGTTTCAATATCTCTTCATACGAATACCCATAAACTGCCATTCCCATTGCACCTACCTGGGACATTCCTACACCGTGTCCCCAGCCACCACCTTCTGCCGAAAACCCGGTGACAGTATCTGTTTCTTCATCGATGATAGGCTCAATCTGGAAGAATGTACTTCGTAAAACACTCAGTGTCCCATTGTCATTTACATACTTTAGAGCCCATCGAATTTGATCTTTGTATTCATAGAAGGTTCCGTTATCTGTTACAAACTCGATTTCCATCACTCTACCATTAGAGTAGTCTAATGCATTTACTTCATAGACTTCATTTACCTCTACATTAAAGTGATCATTAACTACTTGACTCATCTCTTCGTTAGTCCATTCATGATTCCATCGATAATAACGGGACCATTCTTTTTCAAACTCTAGTACTCTATTAATTTGTTGAGAATTTCTGCCTTCTTTTTTATCAGCAGAGATGACTCTTTCACTAACAGGAACAGAGCGTAGATAAGGAACCGGACCTGATGACCAGACATCCTCATTGTTTGCCGTAATACCCCCACTAGTAGAATGATAGACAGCATTAATTAACTGCCCGTTATAAGTAGCAACAACCCCATTTGTTTCTTGAACAGCCTGTGTAGAGATAGGGTGCTCTGCATCATACCCTCCATACACTTGGTCAGAAGTGGTAGGTAATAAGTCATATCCATCTGCATTGCGTTTTCCTAATCCAGAAATGGCATACGTTCTAGCGGCAACTGCCTGTGACTTCTGAGCTTCTAGTTCTTCATAAGGAACAGGTGGTAATTCTAACGGTACAACTCCATATAAGTATTCTTCTAGTGGCAATTCATTAATACCTGCTAGAGTACCACTACTATTAAAACCAACTTCCCCGATTCCACGATATTGCTTACCATTAATCTTAATTAATCCATTTTCAGAACTAATTTGGACAGCTGCAGTTACAATCTCTTCAAATCCGTCAGCAACTACCCGTATCTCAGATTCACCAGAAGAAATGGTAATTAATCGCCAATAAGAGTCATTTCCAGCAAGTCCTAATGCAATCACTTCTTGCCGAAATGCTTCTCGCTCTCCCCAACCAGCATCCTGAGGAAACTTCCCTATTAATAAGCGCCAACCACCATTATAGTCTTCAATGTAAGTCTCATAACCTGCTGCTTCAGCTCTAGTCATCCAATCTAGCATATTAGCCTCATCAGAAGTCCAGGCTGTTTGAAGACGATAGTTGGTTTCAACAGTGGACGATGAGGATAATTCTACTGAAACTACTTCGGCTTCCCCGCTGTAAATGATTTCCCCAGTATCCTTATTTGTGATTGTAAAATCCTCATCACTTCCAATACTTACAGAGTCACTGGAAGGAACAACACCAATACGAATCAATTGTGTCTCACTTTCGGCATGAGTAATAATCGCTTGTGTAAGCAAGGTGAGAAATGCTAGTAAACTCACTAGAAGTATTTTCTTTATTCCCTTCGACATAACGAACACCTCCGTTTTTTATAAAGTACTATATATAATTACTATTCAACAAATACTCAAATAACCCTGCTAATTTCTTGTAGGTAGATATTACCTTTTTATGAATCAAATAGGTAAATTGGTGTATTTTGTTGAAATAAGAAAACAATTTTTTATAAAAAATTGTGAATTAGTATTTCAATTACATTATATTCATGTATAATAATAGTGAATTATGAGTGAAAAAATATTAGTATTCTCAAAGGAGTTTTCTGAATTACGGATAATTTCTTATTTTTAATAGTAAAATGTAAGCGATATCAAAGATTTATAAGATATAGAAATCAAAAGGTGAGGTGTGACAGATGAACGAAAAGAAACATCATGTAATGGTAGTTGGAGCACATTGTGGAGATGGGGAAATCCAAGCAGGTGCAATTGCTCATAAATATGCGAAGGCTGGTCATGAAGTAACATTTCTACATTTAACTGCAGGTGAAAAAGGAAATCCACCTCACATACATCCTAATAAATATCGAGAACAGAAGATCAAAGAAGCGGAAAAGGCTGCTGCTATTTTAGGTGGAAAAAGTATAACACTAGATTACAAGGATGCCGAATTAAAAGAGGATGAGGAAACTGTAACGAGAGTTGCAAAGATTTTCAGAGAACTAAAACCAAACATTGTCATTACGCATTGGGAGAACAGTATGCATCCGGATCATGCACTTTGCCCTAGAATTGTTCAGGCAGCATGGTTAAAAGCGGCCCTCCCTGGATTTGATATAGATGGGTTAGCTCCACACTCTCTTACTAGAATGTTTCATAGTGAAAACTGGGAGGACATGGAAGGGTATGTACCCGATATCTTTGTAGATGTATCGGAAGAATTCGATACCTATTTAGAAGCATTATCCCAATATTGGTTCATTATGAATTCTAGTGATTTTCGCTACTATGACTATTATAAAGCACTTGGCACGGTAAGGGGATGTGTGGCCAGAACAACATATGCTCAGACATTAAAATTCCCAGTGGGAATGAATACAAGAAAAGGAAAATCTATTCCTGGATTTGAATTATAGATAAACATGGAGTGATACATATGGATAAAACAATAGAACAGAAAATAGGACAGTTGATGGTGTTCGGATTTAAAGGAAAGAAAGCGACACCGGAGATTAAAAAACTAATTCGAGAACATCATGTTGGTGGGGTTATTTTATTTGCTAGAAACATTGGAACACCAGAAGAGGTTCTTGCTCTAACAACGGAATTACAGCGAGAAGCAAAAAATGCCGGACATGAAAAACCATTATTAATCTGTATTGACCAAGAAAATGGAGTTGTTCGTAGGCTAGGAGAAGGTGCAACTATTTTTCCTGGTTCTATGTTACTGGGAGCAACTGGTAGAAGTGAAAATGCCTATATTACAGGACTTCTTACTGGGCGTGAATTAAAAGCGTTAGGCGTAAATTGGAATTTGGCTCCAGTACTAGACGTTAATAATAATCCGGACAATCCAGTAATAGGTGTTCGTTCTTACGGAGAATCTGCTTCGGTAGTTTCGGAATTTGGTAAGCAGGCTGTGAAAGGGATGCAGGATGCTGGGGTGATTACGACATTAAAACACTTCCCCGGACATGGAGATACAAATGTAGATTCCCATTTGGATCTACCAACCATTGCCCATGATATGGACCGATTGAAAGAGATTGAGTTAAAACCATTCATTGATGTCATTGAACAAGGTGCAGACACGATTATGTCAGCACATGTCTATTTTCCTGCAATTGAAACAGAGGAAAATGTACCAGCGACATTGTCCAAGAAGGTCATCACGGGATTACTACGCGAGGAAATTGGGTACAATGGCGTTGTGACGACTGACTGTATGGAAATGAATGCGATATCAGAAGGAATTGGAACGGCAGAAGGGGCAGTGGAGGCACTAAAGGCCGGCGTAGATTTAATTATGATTTCCCATCTTCAATCCAGACAATATGAGGCGATTAGTTACGTAAAAGAATCGCTGTTGTCTGGTGAAATTTCAGAGGATACGATAAATGATGCTTATCAGCGTGTTATGGTACTGAAAGAAAACTACTTAGATTGGAATGATATTCCGCTAGATTCAGAGCCAGTTGTTGCTAGTGTTGTAGGTTCTAAGCTTCATGAGGTGGAAGCTTATGAAATTTACAAACAAGGAATTACCGTTGTGAAAAATGACTCTATCCTTCCATTAGCTGTGGAGGAATCAGACCGTGTATTAGTTGTTTATCCAAAGAATAACTATGCCATGCAAGTGGAAGATAAACGTTATGCCACCTTTTCTTTAGGTGAAACCGTTCAACGTTTGCATGACAATACAGAGGTATTTGAACTATCAAACCCGCCAACCGCGTCTGAAATAGCGAGTGTATCAGTGCTTGCAAAAGATTATAAAGCAGTGATTGTTGGAACATTATCCGTTAAACCGGGTGATCAACAAGCAAAAATGGTAGAAGAACTCTATCAGGCAAACCCACAAGTAATTGTTATCGCAACAAGAAGTCCATATGATATTGCGTATTTACCAGAAGTGCCAGGCTATCTTGCAACCTATGAATTTACAGCACCAGCATTACAAGCGGCTGTAGAAGCGATATTTGGAAGAGTGAAAGTTAAAGGGAGATTACCAGTTACACTTCCACAATAAGAAGGGATGGTGACCAAGTTGTTAAAGAATGGTTTTTGTTATGCGGTCGGTATCATGTCAGGAACTTCCTTAGATGGAATTGATGTTGCTGTAGTGAAGATTTCTGAAGAGAAGGAGAACGTCCAATTGGAATTGAAACATTTCGATTCCATTTCTTACTCGGATGAGGTGAAGCAGGCAATATTAGCACTATGTGATCCTAATCAAGCAACCATACAAATGATTTCAAGCATGAATATGTTGCTTGGAAGATTATATGGGGATGCAGCATTGACAGTGATTAAAGATGCAGGTCTACGTCCAGAGGAAATAGCCTTCATTAGTTCACATGGTCAAACGATATTCCATCAACCGGAAGCAATAACGATTGGTGGTCATCATATAACATCAACTCTGCAAATTGGCGATATTAGTACGATTGCGGAACAGACAAGAATTACAACTGTTGGCGATTTCCGAACTAGAGATATGGCTGTTGGTGGCCAAGGGGCACCACTTGTTCCTTACGCTGATTATCTACTTTTCCGTGATAAAGAGATAGGTAGAGTACTAGTTAATATTGGCGGAATTACGAATCTAACCATCTTACCAGCAAATGGGGAAGAGAATCAGGTTAAGGCTTATGACACTGGTCCTGGAAACATGATTATGGATTACTTCGCAAATAGAATTACAAATGGAAAACATAGTTATGACAAGGACGGTGCAATCGCAGCTAGTGGCAAGGTGATCGACGATTGGTTAGAAGATCTATTAAATGAACCGTATTATGCACTAGCACCACCTAAATCAACTGGGAGAGAGCTTTTTGGTGAGGACTACGCAAGTAAGCTTTGGGATACTGCAGATAAACTTTCGATAAGTTTACCAGATAGAATGGCAACGGTGACTAAGTTAACGGCTATAACATTAACCGATCAAATAAAGGCTCATTTACCGTCAGCATCAATTCAAGAAGTATTTATAAGTGGTGGAGGATGTTACAATCCATCACTAATGAAAGAAATTGAAAGCGGTTTACCGACCGATGTCAGGCTCCGTAAGATGGATGAGATTGGTATGCCTGCTGATGCCAAAGAAGCAATGGTCTTTGCGTTACTGGGGTATCAGTATTTGAATAAAAGAACGAATAATTTTCCACCAGCTACAGGAGCTAAACGGAAAGTCATGATGGGCAAAGTAGCTTGGGGAAACGTTAAGGAGGTGAAATGACTTTTAGCATTCATACATTAGTTTTTACTTATTATCTCAAAAAATAGTTAGGGGGAAGTTAATCATGAAAGGAAAAATGAAGTTATTTGTCATGATGCTACTTGCAATCAGCTTTGTACTAGTACTTAGCGCATGTGGTGACGATTCAGACGGTGAAACAGGGGAAGATGGCGAATGGACTGGTAAGATCACAATCTGGGATGGTCCTCGTTGGGCAAAAGAAGGGGACACTTCTGGTGAAGAAGGTAAAGGTAACCAATACTTCTGGTTAGAAGAAAAAATTGAGGAATTTGAAAAGGATCATCCAGGAGTAGAAATTGAATTAGTTCAAGTACCTTGGGCTGAAATGCCTGACAAATTAGGTGTAAACATTGCAGGTCAATCTTGGCCGGATATCGCACCAGTAGACATTAGTGGTAGTGCAGTAAGTATTGATCACATCGACCAAGGTGTTATTGAGCCTCTAAATGATTTCTTCACAGAAGAAGAACTTGGTGATTTCTATGAGAATGCATTAGATGCTTATACGTATAATGACAAACTATACGGTATTCCAAACTCTATTACGGTTCACTCTATGCTATTAAACTTAGACCTATTTGAAGAAGCTGGTGCAACAGTACCTGAAAATGGCGAATGGACTTGGGATGAGTTTGTTGAAGCGGCAGAGAAATTAACATTTGATCGTGATGGCGATGGAGAAATTGATGTATATGGATTCTCTACTTATATCCTACCTGGATATTATGAAGCATGGCCGTTCTTCTACATGAATGGTGGTCAGCCATTAAGTGACGATCTAACAGAGTTCACATTCGATTCACCTGAAGCAATTGAAGCTATTCAAGCATTAGCAGATATCAAACTAAAACATGAAGCAGCTCCAGTATCCATGGGTGGTGCTGATGTAGGTGGTACATTCCAAGCTTGGGCTAGTGAAGAACAACGTACAGTAGCAATGGAGCCATGGGCAACATGGGCAATTTCTTCTGCTCAAACAGCATACCCAACTAACTTCATGGTTGCTAACTACCCAACAGGTTCAAGTGGTGAGCCTGTGACAATCGGTGGAGTTGGTGGTTGGACTATGTTCAAACAAGATAGCGACGCTAAGAAAGAAGTAGTAGCAGAGTTCATGAAATCTATCTCTGATACTGATGAGCAATTCTTAATGTCTCAGTCTTATGGAATCTTCCCTGCACGTATCAGTGCTGCAGAAATGGATCCATTTGCTGAAAACCCAGAAATGGCTCGTGCACAAGAAATGTCAGAACAAGTTGTGATGCTTCCTCGTCATCCAGAATGGAAGAAAATCGACGAAATCATCCAACGTGAACTACAACTAGTATTCAACGGTGAGAAAACAGCTGAAGAAGCAATGGCAACAGCCAAACCAGAAGTTGAAGCATTACTAGGAGAATAATTAGTAGTCTGGTAGACTTCGGCTCGTTCCGGAGTCTACCGGATTTTAATCTGAGTGTTGGATATGGGGTACTTCAAGTAAGGTTCCGCCTCTCCAACACGTTTTACACTGAAAGTTGAATGAAGATACCGGTCATTTCAGACGAAAGTAAAGTATTACATACCCAGGAAAGACAACGGGGAGGGAGAAAATTGCAATTATCAGCTCGATTTAAAAATGCTGGAGAGAGTTTAAAAAGAACAGGAAAACAAATGCGTAAAAACTATGCGGCATACCTCTTTTTACTCCCGAAGTTGATTTTATTCACATTGTTTATTGCCATACCAGTAGTGTGGGCATTTCTATTATCTTTCCAGGAATATCAGATTATAGAAGCCAATACATTTGCTGGAATTGATAATTACCTGAAAGTTTTTCAAAGTGAAGCATTTAGACAGGCATTACTTAATACAACGATTTATACCGTAGTAACCGTACCTTTTAACGTTATCACGGCATTAATCGCAGCATCATTAATCCATTCATTAGGAAGGTTTGCTCAGAACTTTTTCCGAGCAGCATTTTATTTACCAACCGTTACATCCATGGTAATTATCGCGATGGTTTGGCGTTGGATGTACAACTATGAGTTTGGTTTATTTAACCATGTTATGGGTTGGTTTGGAATGGAGCCGATAAACTGGCTCGGTCAGACGGATTCAGCTTTATGGGCAATTATCATTATGCAAATGTTAATTCCATTTGGTGTTGGAATTATTCTATATATGGCTTCTATGAGTTCTATTTCAGACTCACTATATGAAGCGGCTACGATTGATGGTGCCAATGCATTTCAAAAATGGCTTAAAATCACCATCCCAATGCTAACACCTTCAACTGTATACTTAACACTTCTAAGTACGATTGGATCCTTCCAAGTGTTTACACAGATTATCTTAATGACTGGTGGAGGACCAGGTTATGCAACGGAAACATTAGTACACTTAATCTACAAAACTGGTTTTAGAGACTTTGAATTTGGATTAGCTGCAGCACAATCTGTTGTACTATTCGTAATTATTTTCATCATATCCGTACTACAATACAAAGTCTTGAATCGGAATAAATAGGAGGGAAATACATGAAGAAGCGATTTAAAGTAAATAAGCTAATTACTTACTTGTTGTTATCAGTAGCAGCTGTTATTTCCCTTTTACCACTTTATTGGGTGTTTAGTACATCTTTACAGCTTAAAAGTTTTCAGGATGAAGAATTGGAGCGCCCAACCTCCTATGTAAATGCCAACCCACCAAAAATGTATCCGATTGGGATTACGGAATACTTGGAGCATTGGGGAAAAGCAAGAGATGCTGAGAAAGCAGGAGACGCTGAACAAGAAGCCTATCATCGTGAAGTCATGAGCATGATTGTAAAGGATACTTTCTCAGGATTTAAAAACTTATTCGAGAAAAATCAAATGGGAATGTGGTTCTTTAACAGTCTCTATATCGGAATTGTTGTTACCATCGGAATCCTGTTACTTGATTCAATGGCAGGCTATGTTCTCGCCAAAAAGCGATTTCCAGGACGGAATCTCATCTTCTGGTTAATCATTTCAACTATGATGATTCCTTCACAAGTAACACTTGTTCCAATGTTCATTATGATTCGAGATCTAGGATTAATGGATACACACTGGGCACTCATCTTACCAGATCTATCCATGGTATTTGGGGTATTCCTCATGCGGCAATTTATGTTATCCATTCCAGATGAATTAATAGAAGCCGCCAAAATTGACGGAGCAAGTGAATGGAAAACATATTGGAAAATTGTCCTACCACTAGCAAGGCCAGGTCTAGCAGCACTAGGAATATTCACATTTATGAACGTGTGGAACTCATTCCTATGGCCAATTATCGTATTAAACAGTGCAAAGCTTTACACATTACCAGTTGGTTTGAAAACTTTACAAGATGCAAACTTAGCCGATTTCAAACTACTAATGAGTGGTGCAGCAATAGCAGCAATACCAATGATTATTGTATTTTTAATCTTCCAACGTCACTTTGTAAAAGGATTGACCCTGGGAGGCGTGAAAGAGTAGAGGGATTGTTGTTGGGATAGTGGAGTTGTTTTATAGTTTGGTGGAGTATGTGGGGGGATGTGCTCGTGAGTATGGATCATGCGCCCAAATGGGAGTAGGATGTGCCTGAAAAACTGGAACATGTGCCCAAACGAGCGCAGGATGAGCCCGGAAATCTGGACTATGCGCCCAAACGAGAGCAGGATGAGCCCGGAAATCTTGAGTATACGCCCAAACGCGAGTAGGATGAGCCCGGAAATCTGGAGCATACGCCCAAACGCGAGTAGGATGAGCCCGGAAATCTGGACTATGCGCCCAAATGAGCGCACCATGTGCCCGGAAATCTGGCCCATACGCCCAAATGAGAGTAGGATGAGCCCGGAACTCTGGAGCATGCGCCCAAACGAGAGCAGGATGAGCCCGGAACTCTGGAGCATGCGCCCAAACGAGCGCAGGATGTACCCGGAAATCTGGAACATGCGCCCAAACGAGCGCAGGATGAGCCCGGAACTCTGGAGCATGCACCCAAACGCGAGTAGGATGAGCCCAGAAATCTGGACTATGCTCCCAAATGAGCGCATCATGTGCCCGGAAATCTGGCCCATGCGCCCAAACGCGAGTAGGATGAGCCCGGAACTCTAGAGCATGCGCCCAAACGAGCGCACCATGCGCCCGGAACTCTGGAGCATGCGCCCAAACGCGAGTAGGATGTACCCGGAAATCTGGCCCATGCGCCCAAACGAGTGCACCATGTGCCCGGAACTCTGGAGCATGTGCCCAAACGAGACCATATGCCCAAACTCAAGCATCATGCACCCACTAATCTCAAAACAATCAACCCTCTACCCAACTACTAAAAGAAATAAAATAGGATGGTATGCGAATGAATAAACTTTCAGCTTTGGTTACGGAAATGAGAAATGAACATTCGATGGCTATTGATAATATGTCTACTGGTGAGATATTGTCGGTTATTAATAATGAAGATTTTAAAGTGGCTCAGGCCGTTCAACAAGTGTTACCGCAAGTGGAGCAGGCTGTGGAGAAAATCTATCATTCTTTGAAAAATGGTGGGAGATTATTTTATGTTGGTGCTGGTACCAGTGGTAGACTTGGAATCCTTGATGCGGTGGAATGTCCGCCAACTTATAGTACGCCACCTGACCTTGTGCAAGGTGTTATGGCTGGTGGGATGAAAGCAATTGAAAAGGCAGTTGAAGGTGCTGAGGACAGTGAAGAGCTAGGTGCCCATGATTTAGAAGAAAGAGGATTAACCGAAATTGATGTAGTAGTTGGAATCGCTGCAAGCGGTCGGACTCCTTTTGTTGCGGGGGCACTAAAATATGCTCAGAAAATTGGAGCTGCGACAATCAGTTTAACAAGTAATGCCAATGCTATTATCAGTCAATTTGCGGATGTGAAAATTGAGGTGGTTACTGGGCCAGAAGTGATCACTGGTTCTACCAGAATGAAAGCAGCCACAGCTCATAAACTTATTCTTAATATGTTGACTACGACTACGATGATCAAGATTGGTAAGGTTTATGAGAACCTTATGGTGGATGTGAAAGTAAGCAATCATAAATTAAAAGAACGTGCTATTAATATTGTATCTACTATTACAAATGTCTCCTATGAGAAAGCAAAAGAAACTTTAGAGCAGTCGAATAATGAAGTGAAGCCGGCAATCGTGATGATTAAGGCGAAAGTTACGTTAGAAGAAGCTAAGAATGCAATTGACCAAGCAAATGGATTTGTTCGAAAAGCAATCGAAATCGCAAGTACTGGCAACTGAAGGGGGATTCCACATGATAACATATCGAAGCTATCAATCTGGGGATGAGGTACAGATCGTCAACCTTTGGAATAATAGTCTACCACGAGATCCAATCACAGCTAAAAGATTTCGTAATTTAGTATTATTAGATGCAAACTTTGATCCGAAAGGACTTTCTTTAGCATTTGATGAGGATAAATTAGTCGGAGTGGTTTACGGTTTACGCCGTCTTCTACCGATGATTGGAACAGAGTTAGAAGAAGAGAATGGTTGGATTACGTTCTTCTTCGTTGATCCAGAATACCATCGTAAAGGGATTGGTTCTGAATTATTGAACCAAGTCGATGCGTTCTTTAAGGAGAATAATCGTACCAGTATATTCTTTGCCTCTTATGCGCCAAACTATATATTACCTGGTTTGGATGAGGAGAGTTATCCGGAAGCATATGAGTTTTTATTAAACCATGGTTTCCAGAAACTGTATTCACCTGTAGCTATGGACCGCAATTTATTAGATTTTAAGCTTTCAGATGAAATCCTTGAACTGAAAAAGAAGCGTGAGGCAGAAGGCTATACCATTTCTATTGCAGAAGATAAGGATTTATATGAAGTTATCCAATTTGCGAATCATGTATTTAACCCAGATTGGGGAAGAGCAATTCGTGAGGGACTTCTTCAGGTCTTACCAATGGAGAGGGTTTTAATTGCCAGACACCACCAAGAATTGGTAGGATTTTGTTTATATGGTGGATATGAAGGAATACCAGAGCGATTCGGCCCATTTGGAGTCGATCCTAATCAACAAGGTAAAGGTTTGGGGAAACTTTTACTTCAAGAGTGTTTATTCCAAATGAAGGCAGAGGGGCTTCACAATGCTTGGTTCTTATGGACTGGTGAGAAGAGTGCAGCTGGCCATTTGTATTTAAAAACTGGATTCCATATCACAAGAAAATTTCATGTAATGAAAAAGGATATATAGGTAGTATAGAAAGAAGAAAAGAGTTGATCTCATGTCTTACATGACAGGAGGTTTAACGATGCTAACAGAGATGTTACCGTCGTTACCTCCCTCAGAGAGGAAAATAGCAGCTTTTATCATTGAACAACCAGAAGAGGCGATCAAGTTAACAGCGCAAGAGTTAGGAAAAAGAAGCGATACGAGTGGGGCTGCGGTCATTCGGCTTTGTAAATCTTTAGACTTAAAGGGATTCCAAGATTTAAAGTTCCGGATTGCAGGGGATTTACAAAAAACAACAAATGAAGGTTTTCGTGATATTAGACCGGATGAGGGATTACAATCCATTATTGAGAAGATGACAACGAATAGCATACAAACGATTAAAGAAACAGCGGAACTTCTACAAATCGATGAATTGGAGAAGGCTGTACAATTGTTATTGAATGCGAAGAAGATCCATTTTATTGGTGTCGGTGCATCTGGCATTATTGCTAAAGATGCTCAACAGAAATTTTTACGAATCAATAAAACGGTGCATGCCTTTTCAGATATCCATATGGCGGCAACGCTAGTCGCTAATGGGGATGAAGATGAAGTTGTTGTTGGGATATCGTTCTCAGGTGAAACCAATGAAGTTGCTAAAGTGCTTGAACTAGCAAAGCAAAAGAATATGAAGACCATTAGCTTAACGCGATACGGGAGCTCAAAAGTGACCGAACAAGCAGATATTAGGCTATACACATCGGCAACTAGAGAGCCAACTTTTAGAAGTGGTGCTACTTCTTCACGTATTGGGCAATTACAAGTTATTGATATTCTATTCATGCGAGTAGCAACATTAAAATATGATGAAACAGTGGAGTATATTGATGTCACGAGAGACGCGATTGACTTCATTACACAGAATGGTAAGAAAAAGTAAGAAAATAGGCTAACTCATTTGAGGGTTGGCTTATTTTACTTAAGGAGGAAAAAGTCATGCGGTATATGCCTTGGCACATAGAACGATTGGATGAATTAGTAGCTTTATGGAATAAGGAATTGCAAGAACGATTTCCAATGCGGACAGAGCTTTTTAGACAGAATAGTTTTCTAGATAAAAATATCTCGTATGAAGGGTCACGTATTGTTGTGAATGATGAGGACGAGGTAATTGGCTTTGTCATTGTGAAAGTTCTAAAAGAAGAAACAGAAGTGAAAATGCGTGATGATATTGGTTGGATTCAAGCTATTTTAGTAGATTCTCAATATCGTAACAAGGGAATTGGATCTGAACTTCTTAAACATGCAGAAGCAATTATTAAACAGAGAGGGCTTAAGACTATCTTCTTAGGGCGGGATATGTATCATTATCTTCCAGGAATACCGCAAGAAGATCAGCACACCATATCCTGGTTTGAAAAAAAGGGTTATCAACATGACCAGTCTAATGTAGATATGACTCGTTCCTATGACCAGGCCGAGGAAATTGATTGGCCAAGTAAACCAGATGCGGAGTTTAGTATTTTACAAGAATCCGAGAAAGAAGAATTTCTAGGCTTTCTTCATCGCTGTTTCCCTGGGAGATGGGAGCATGAGGCAGTACTTTATTTTCAAGAAGGTGGAACTGGCCGTGAATTTGTAGTGTTGAAAGAGAATGGGGAGATGGTTGGATTTTGTCGGATAAATGATCCAGATTCTCCGATTATTATGGGGAATATTAACTGGGCTCCGCTATTTGATGATAAACTTGGTGGTGTAGGTCCGCTTGGCGTGGATGCCAAGAAGCGAAAAAAGGGTTACGGTCTTGCTATTGTTCAAGCAGGTATTGCTTTTCTTAGAGAAAGAGGAATTAACCAGATTGTCATTGATTGGACGGGATTAATTGATTTCTACGGTAAATTAGGCTATGAAGTTTGGAAAAGCTATGAAGGCTATCAAAAGGAGATTTAACCATGCGCGATAAAGTAATTGATTTTTTACAAAAAGAAGTAGAGTTGAACCATATTCCAGGAGCAGTTATCCATGTTTCGCATAAAGGAAATGTGATTTTGCAAGAAGCGGTTGGAAATCGAGTCGTGTTCCCAGAAAAGGCTCCGATGCAGCTAGATACTGTGTTTGACCTAGCTTCCCTGACCAAGGTAGTGGCAACGTTACCTGCGTTGTTAGAACTAATGGATGATGGGGAAATTAGACTGGATGACCGGGTTTCCTTTTTCCTACCTGAATTTGGTCAACAAGGAAAAGAAGAGTTAACGATAAGGCATTTATTAACACATACTTCTGGATTACCATCACATATTGAATATTTTAAAGAAAATTTGAATACCGAACAGATTCTGAATCGTATTTATAACCAGGAACTTGTCTATCCAACAGGGGAAAAAGTGGTGTACAGTGATCTGGGATTAATTACACTATACAAAATTGTTGAGACCGTGACGGGTGAGAAGTTTACTGACTTTGTCGGGCGTGAGATTTTTGTCCCGCTAGAAATGCATGAAACTGGGTTTAACCCAAGCTTTGAACAGAATCGTTATGCAGTTACAGAGTTTAGTGAAACACTTCAAGTCTATAAATCTGGTATTGTTCATGACGAGAATACAGAGTCTATGGGTGGTATTAGTGGTCATGCTGGGCTGTTTTCTACGGTTGGTGACCTTGCTAAGTATACCCAAATGATTGAGAATAATGGTGTATATAATGGGAAGCGTATCTTATCGGAGGTAGCCCTCCATCTATCTCGAAAAAACTATACCGGATTTGATGCGGAACATCGTGGACTTGGTTGGATATTAAAGGGTCCGACATACTCTTCTTGTGGTGATTATTTCTCAGAAAGTTCTTATGGTCATACAGGTTTTACTGGTACTAGTATCTGGTTCGACCCCGAGGTAGATTTACACGTGATTCTACTAACGAACAGAGTACATTTTGGTAGAAAACCACCAATACTAAGATTACGTCCGAGACTGCATAATATTATTCGTTCAAACTTTTGATAGAAAGGAAGAGATGGCTTGCTGAAGCGTAAGTATGGGAACCGTCATGATTGGCAGCGGATTACGAAGAGACGATATGCTCAATCCTATTTAGATGCTGAATCGTTTAAGGGTTATATTACCTTAATTGATATGGTTAAAGTAAGGGAGCCCCTCTGGATCACATATGAAAATAGAGAGTTATGTTTAGTCGATGATGGTTACATGTGGCTTCAGCAATTTCCTTTTGGTAAGAATCACATGGTAACCACCACATTCGACCAGAATGGAAATATCGTGCAGTGGTACATTGATATTTGTCAGGCATATGGAACAGATAATGGAATCCCAACTATAGATGATTTGTTTCTGGATATTGTTGCACTGCCAACGGGAGAAGTCTATTTATTAGACGAAGATGAGTTGGAAGAAGCTCTTACTACAGATGTCATCGATCAAAAGATTTATGATTTGGCTTGGACAGAAGCCAAGCGTTTATTGAAAGAAATAAAGGAAGGCATATTCGACCTTTTCAATTTAGCTGATTTACATAAGAAAACGCTAGAAAAGACATTGGAAAGTCCTGTTTAAGGGGTGATGACGATTCTTTTACATAAACATTATCTTTGGGTGTATTTTATCCTCTTTTATCTGATATGGACAATCCGTGAGCTTTGGTTGGTAGATTTTATAAATACAATGGATCCTACTGTAGCTTCGATTGTTGGAGCGGTGATTAAATTACTCGTATGGGTTGCGCCTATCATCATACTAGTTAAACTAGTTGAAAAGAAGGAACCATTAAAATTCTTAGGATTAAGGGAGAACTTAAGTAAGGGCTTTGGTTGGGCAACGTGGGTTTCATTTGCATTGGTCATTTTTTTCATAATGGCAAATCTACTATTCTCGCAAACAGAAATAAATCTTAATTTGGGGCTTCATACTTGGCTAAATACGGTCATTCTAGTTGGTATTACAGAAGAAATTGTTTTCCGTGGCTTTATCTTGAGAAAACTCATGCAACAATTCACTTTTTGGAAGGCGAATTCCATAACGGCATTGCTATTCTTAACAATTCATTTTCCAATCTGGTTTCATCATGAATTGTTTGAACGTCCTGGAATCCTATTCACATTCATTCAGGTCTTTATTATAGGATTTATTTTTGGACTTATTTATCGAAAATCTAACTCCTTGTGGTCTGTTATTATCATTCATTCCGTCTACAACCTTGGAGTATCCATTTTTATTTAGAAAGCTAGGTGTTTTAATTGAACAAAGAATCTGTCCTAGAAATCTGGGAAGCGTACAAGAAAACAAATCCGAATGCTCCGGATAAATATGAAGCGTGGGCGTTTGGTAATTCTAAAGAATTAGCTGATAAACTACTTGGACTAGTCCTTGAAGGAACCAAAACAGCGACTGCATCAAATTATAATTATTTTGGTGGAGATAACGAACCATTACCACAGGTCGGTGATTTAAGCATTATCCTTAACGGAGATGGAGAAGCAGTAGCCATTATCGAAACAACATCAATCGACATCGTTCCATTTGATGAAGTGACAGAGGAATTTGCTTATTTAGAAGGAGAAGGAGACCGTTCACTACGATATTGGCGAGAAGTTCATGAATGGTTCTTCAAAACAGAATTAGAAGGAACAGATGAAGAGTTTCATGATAAACTCCCTATTGTTTGTGAGGAGTTTAGGGTAGTATATAAAAAATAATGTTATCTTCTTTAGATACGGAAAAGTTGAATAGGTTATTAAAGAATTTGATGCAAGTGAGATTGAGCATTTTAATTTCTACTGTTTAGTTAAGCTAATTCCAGTATTAGTGTTTATTCCTATATTGTTTGATATTGTAAGAAAACGAAAAGCAAGGTAAGGAAGGGTTTATTATGAGAAGTAAAATAAGTATGCTATTGTTGGCCGGACTAGTCGCATTAGTCGGGGTTTTTGCCTTCAAACAAACACAGGAAAACAAGCGATATGAGGAATATTTGTCACTACAGGTGTTTAATGATTACTCAGAAATGGCTTTTAATATTTTACAAGGTCACAAGTATTACAATGAGATTTTGGAAACAGGTAGAATTAGCGCCGAGCATTTGCGCTTTCTGATTGAGAGTAATAGTAATATTAAGATGAATGCACAAGATTATCAACTTTTTGCGATTGATATAAATCGATTAGATGGTGAAGAAGTTTCTAATCTAACCTCTAATAATGCTGCTAGTACGGGTATTTACTTTTTTCGCTTAGCAAGTCAATTTGCTGAAGAACTAGGAGTATATAATGAAGAGACTTACGGAATCTACCCAGTCGATTTACTGTCGAACGAGTCCTTTAAGTTAGATGATGATATGATAAAAAACATTACAATGATTCGAGATTTGAATCAAGAATGGGTAGATGTGTTAGTTGAAAATATGGAAGGTGTGAGTGAACATAGTCCTATTGACCATAGTTCCTATACTGACGCATATTTTGAAAAAACGATAGAAAAAGATTTCTGGGTCGAGGTCTTGGTTGGGCTAGAAAAAGCAACAGAGAAATTTCTTAAAGAGCAACATATTGTTCAGGATATTGGTACACTTAACTAATAGAGAATGGAGTGAGGAATAGATGGAGGCTTTTGGACTTATTGGTTTGTTATTTTCTTTAGTTGGTTTAATTATTCCAATTGCGGTTACAGTTTTTCTTTTGGTATGGATCCATGGAATTAAGGCAAATAGTGAAGTACAAGTTCAACAAAATCAAAAAATCATTGAACTTTTAGAGGAAATAAATAATAAATAGGAGAGTGCCATTTCTGCTCATGAACAGGGCGAGAAATGGCACTCTTATTAATTAGTTAGATTTAATAAAGTCCTCTAGTATTCTATTAAACTTCTCGGCATGTTCCCAAAACATCATATGACCACCAAGAATTTCAACTCTAGTATCTAGAGATAGAAATTTTGTGAATTCAACGGCAGTCTCTGCCCAATGATCCGCTACAACCGTTAATGTTGGAAGTGTCTCATACGCTTGCTTGGCCTCTTTTCGATAGTCCGCAAACATTCCCGATGCAAAAAGATTACCAGCAATGTAATATGGTGTTTTCATAGACTGCTCAACCAGCCAAGTCAACTCAGCCTCACTCATATCCCGCTGTACCATCACCCCGGTTATGTAGGCTTTTATAAATTCACGCTGCCCTTGTGGGGTCCTAAGAGAGTTATTGTAGATAGCTGCAATATCATCAAGTGCCCCTTCAACCCAATCTTCCGGATCAGCGGATAGTGACTTCGGTGGCATATCCACCAAAACCATCGATTTAATACCATCTGTACCATATTCCTTGAAATATTCCCAAGCTGTCAGACAGCCAAAGGACCATCCCACAAGTGTTGCATCTCTTACTTCTAATTGCTGCAGAACACTAGCCAAATCTGCACCATGTGTAACATAATCATTCCCATGTACCGTTATCGTAGACCTCCCGTGACTTCTTGGGTCGATAACAATTACCCGATTCGTTTTGGAAAAGTACTCCACTTGTTTATCAAATACCTCGGTCGTAAACGTAAACCCTGGTATAAACACAATGGGATCACCTTCCCCAACATCTTGAACAAAAAGCTCTACACCGGAATCTACTTCAATATATTTACCAGACATAAAGAATCCCCCTTTCTATTAGTTAAAATATATTTTCCTGGTAGGCATAATAGAACAAGTTGCTCGGGTTATTGTTCATTTTGATGTTAGTTTTGTGTTGAAGTGAAGATTGATAGAATTTCTTGCAACATTTGGTGAGAGATTTGGAGATGAAATGAAGAATGAGAGACTCTCGCACATCATTTTAGATTGGAACTGGAGATGAAATGAAGAATGAGAGACTCTCGCACATCATTTTGGATTGGAACTGGAGATGAAATGAAGAATGAGAGACTCTCGCACATCATTTTAGATTGGAACTGGAGATGAAATGAAGAATGAGAGACCCTCGCACATCATTTTAGATTGGAACTGGAGATGAAAAGAAGAATGAGAGACTCTCGCACATCATTTTAGATTGGAACTGGAGATGAAATGAAGAATGAGAGACTCTCGCACATCATTTTGGATTGGAACTGGAGATGAAATGAAGAATGAGAGACTCTCGCACATCATTTTAGTTTGGAACTGGAGATGAAATGAAGAATGAGAGACTCTCGCACATCATTTTAGATTGGAACTGGAGATGAAATGAAGAATGAGAGACTCTCGCACATCATTTTGGATTGGAACTGGAGATGAAATGAAGAATGAGAGACTCTCGCACATCATTTCGGAAAGGGACTGATGATGAAATGAAGAATGAGAGACTCTCGCACATCATTTCGGAAAGGGACTGATGTTGAAATGAAGAATAAGAGACTCTCGCACATCATTTCGGAATAGAACTGGTGTTAAAAGAAGAATGAGAGACTCTCGCACATCATTTCGGAAAGGGACTGATGTTGAAATGAAGAATAAGAGACTCTCGCACATCATTTCAGAATAAAACTTGTTATGAAAAGAATAATGAACGAACTTAGCACATCATTATTAAACAGAATCACTCTTGAAATGAAGAATAAAGCCCTATCCTCCCCCTAACTCCCAAGAAACCAAAATCCGCCATAATAGCTTTTTAGAAGGAATTTTTTTCAAGCATGAATTTCTAAGTTGTACATATATTTTTAAGAAGAAAGAGGGGTGGATTACCTAAATGCCACCAGCTCTTGAGAGTAAGCATAAAAAGGGGGTTAAACAGAAAATGAAGAGGAATATTTGGTTAACATTAATCATGGCATTTCTGCTAGCTTTTGTAGTTGCTTGTTCCGATGATAAGGATTCTGGTTCAAATGTTGGAAAAGATGGTGAAATAGCGGGGGATTTGGAGATTCAATATTTTGTTGGTGGTTATGGTGATTCCTGGTGGAAGGAAGTAATTGCCGATTTTAAAGAAGCCTATCCTGATGTCAATATCATTGAACATGCTGGTCCAAATATCAATGAAGAAATGCGTTCGAGATGGGTATCCAATGATCCACCTGATGTCGTGTACATTGATGGGGCAGGATCTAGTGAAACACAGATGGTTGAAGATGGCCAACTAATGGATTTGACTGATTGGGTAGCGGGGGTTGAACTCGAAGGTGGTGATAAGCTTGCGGATAGTTTTATTGTAAAGCCGGCTAATTATGACGGGAAAATTTATTCACTACCGCTTGTCTTTGATACATGGGGTACATGGTATGACAAAGCATTATTTGAAGAAAATGGCTATACCGTACCAACGAATTTTGATGAGTTTATGGAATCGATGAGTGAGATTAAAGCTGGTGAAGGAATTGATCCGTTTGTAACGACTGGTCAACATCCATATTACTTCCTACGCGGAATGCTTTATCCAGCATTTGCAGCAGCAGGCGGGGAAGAGTTACTAGCTGATGTGATTACTGGAAAAGAGGGTGCTTGGTCTAGTGAGCAAGTATTAGAAATTATGCAACGGGTTGAAAAAATGGTAGAGGAAGGTATGTTTGATTCTGGTCTAGGGGCATTGAACCATACCCAGTCTCAAATGAACTTCTTGCTTCATGAGAATGCGTTCATCCCAGTTGGATTCTGGTTACCAAATGAGATGAAAAATGATATTCCAGATGGATTTGATTTTGGATTTATTCCATCACCAATGAATGCAGCAGATGAGAAGTATGCGATTGTTCCGGATTTACGACCGTTAGCCATAGCGCAGGAAGCGGAAAATCCAGATGCAGCGAAAGCTTTCGTGGAGTTTGTATTCACTAGAGAATATGCTAGTTCTTTCTCGGAACATACAGGGGCCATTATGAACCTCAATGGGGTGGACTTAACACAGAATGAAAATGTACCAGAATACTTGATGGAAGCAAATGCGATGATAAATGATCCGGACGTGGTACAGATTTATGAAAAACCACATCCAATGAGTGCTGATTTAGAAACTCCTATTGGCAATGCGCTAATCTCTTTAATGCTAGGGAACATGACAGCAGAAGAATTCGTAGCAGAAGCAGAAAAAGCAGCTGAAGAATATCGTGCAGGACTAGAATAAGAATGATGGGGACAGTCACTCGTGTTAATAATGAGGGTTTGTCCCCAATAGAAATGAGTGATTCGAATGGTGCAGTCTAAAAAGCAAAAATATATTTTTTTAGCTTTCTGCTTAGTTCCTACTTTCATATTGTTTTCTATTTTTACCTTGTATCCCTTGTTTAGTGGGCTATATTTTTCATTTTTTGATTGGTCTGGATCGTCTAGTGTTAAGGAATTTGTCGGTTTTGCAAATTATATTAAATTATTTAAAGATAGCATTATTCCCGATACGATTATGCATGATTACTTTCTAGTGGTGACCAAGATATTGGGAATTATGGTTCTAGCCATGTTCTTTGCGGTTGCACTTACTCAATTGAAAATAAAAGAAGCACCGTTCTATCGAATAGTGTTCTTCTTTCCAAATATCATGTCCGTGGTAGTAATCGGTATTTTGTGGACATTTATTTATAATCCTAGCTTAGGATTAGTAAATTCAGGTCTAGAGTTTTTAGGGTTAGAAGAGTGGGCAAAACCTTGGCTTGGAGATGAGAAGTGGGCACTCCCAAGTATTGTTTTACCTGCTGTATGGGCTGGGATAGGATTATTTATGTTGATGTTAATGGGAGGTATTGCGAATATCTCGAAAAGTTTTTATGAAGCGGCTAAGATTGATGGGGCTTCGGAATGGCAACAGTTTTGGAAAATCACATTACCGCTAGTTTGGCCACAGGTGAAAGTTTCTATTTTATACATTGTCATTACCACATTAAATGGATCCTTCATCCTGGTTCAAGTCATGACAGGTGGTGGACCAAATAATTCCACACATGTGATGGGTTCCTACCTATATCAACAGGCCTTTAAGCAATATAATTTCGGTTATGGTGCCACGATTGGTGTGATGATTTTGGTATTGTCTTTGATAACCGTATTATTCTTACAGTTTCTTATGAGACGTGAGAAAGTAGAGTACTAAGGAGGGGTGGACATGAAGCGGAGTGTTGGACAAATTATGGGTAGGACGGGCATTCGAATACCGCTCATATTGTGGACCATTGCTGTACTGTATCCAATTTTTTGGATGTTTCTGGGGTCGTTTAAATCCAATGCAGAGATTTACCGGAATCCTTGGGGATGGCCAGAAACGTTTAACATTGCGAACTTTAGCCAGGCATGGACGAATTATAATATTGATGTCAGTGTGTTTAATAGTTTACTAGTTACGTTGCTTGGTGCTGTTTTGACACTTGTATTAGCGATTCCTACAGCCTATGCTATTGAACGAATGAATTTCCGAGGAAGTAAAGTGCTTTTCACTGTTTACATATCTGCTATGATGATTCCAATGGTATTAGGCTGGATCCCGTTGTTTTTCCTCCTAGACGATTTGAATTTGCTTGATAATATTTTTGGTCTAGCTATTGTCTATGCAGTCAGTCAATTACCTTTTAGCATTTTTGTCCTCACGAGCTTTATGAGCACCATCCCGAAGTCATTGGAAGAGTCTGCTGCAATAGATGGCCTGTCTCCATATGGAATTTTATTTAAGATCGTAACGCCACTTTCCATGTCAGGCATTATAACCGTCACGATTATGAATTGTATTCAATTTTGGAATGAGTATTTTATGGCGCTCATCTTCCTCCAAACCAAAACCAATTATACGCTGGCTCTAGCAATCGATTATATTAGTAATGAAGCGCAATATACAAATGCTTGGGGCACTTTATTTGCGAGTCTTGTGATTGCGATTGTACCGGTGATTATTCTTTATGGGATCTTCCAGAGGAGAATTGCGAAGGGGATGACGGAAGGGGCAATTAAGGGATAGTTATTACTCGGAATTTTATAGAAAAAACTACTACAGAATGTATGTTCTTGTCAGATTGGTAATATACTATAATAAAAATAGCAATTATATAAGCATGGTGGGCGGTTGATCATCTCCTTTAAAAGGAGGTGGTAATATGACGATTTTCGAAGCACTAACTCTATCAGTACAAGTTATTGTAGCATTTATTGCGACTTTGACATTGATAGTAACTCTGATCGTCATTTTAAATAGAAAATAACCGCCCCACTTGACCAAAGGATGTGGCGGTTATTCCCATCTTAGAATATACATAATGCTTTTTCCGAGGTCAACCGCTCTTTATGCGGTTTGTAATTGTGTTTGCCGGGTGGTTGCAGCCACTCGGTTTTCTATCTTCATTATAGCACATTCTGAAAGGAATTATGATAAAAACGTTATTCTTTTGTAATCTCTTTCGTACGAAGTCTTGTTAAATGACACTTACATTGTGTCATAAAAATGCATCCATCTTTGATATAGCTCATTCTGCAAATCTTTTTCATTAAACATATTTAAATCTCTTTTAGCATGAAAAATCAAATTCTCCCTATCGAGACCGGTACAATTAAAAGTAGACCATATTTTTTGATTTTTCTTATGAAATTCATGAATAAATTCAGTAAGTTCGTAGTATGCTAACTCTCCTGATTTCCATTGATTAAAGTGTTGAAAAAGTGGCTCGAGCTCTTTTTCCGTTAAATGTTGATGATACTTATCCAAAATTTCTATATCACGTTTACGTTCTTCTTTAGGTTTCTTCATAGAACATCCTTCTTTCATTCGGTTTCAAAACGGTAAATTTTCATCATGAACGTCTATTTTTGCGGAATTCTTTCCATTCTCCTGATTCTCATTATTATTAGAGTCAAACAGTTCTTGCATAGTACCTTCCTCTTCCCATGTAAAACCGTATGGAACTCCCCCTGCAGTATAACCTGCAATGTGTGCAAAGGTTTCATCACTATCAAAAAATAAATCATCTTTCTGTTGCTTCTTCTTAGCCTCTTTACGTTTTTCAGCATCTCGTTGTTTTTGAATCTCTGAATCTTTTAATTTTTGCTTGTAGGTTTCTTTAAAAGTATAACCAAGGAACCCCAGTTCAGATACTGCACAAAATTTATTTACAGCAAAATGTTTACTATATCCGTGAACAAGATTCTTACCTTCGTATTTTGGTATCCAAAGTCTCGCAGATTGGATTCTGCTCTGGCGATTTAATCGCTTATGCTTTGGGGTATCTTTCTTTTTCTTCTTCTTAGCCATACTGATAACACTCCAATTATGAAGACTTATATATTGGTTGAATCAACATATTTTTGGTTAGTATAATAATAACAAATATGTATAGAATTCGGGGAGTTATAAGGTGACTACTGAAAAACAAATACAATCTTTATTAAAAAGGATTACCCAATTAGAAAAAGAAAATAGTACTTTGAAGCAACTATTAAATATACATAATATTCCTATAAATCTACCGAAGGAATCTTTCGATAACCGTGAAATTAAAATAAGGAAAAGAATGCAAATTTTTAGAAGCCTATTTAGGGGAAGAGAAGATGTTTATGCGTATCATTGGACGGATAAAAAGGGTCAAACAAATTATTCACCGGCTAAAGTTGGAAAATCACCAACTAAACACTACCTTCCTTTAACGGATCAAGTTATTTATGATCATCTGTCCGGTAAACAAACCATAGGCATTTATCCCCTTTTAAAAGATAACACTAGTTGGTTTCTAGCCGTTGATTTTGATAAAGGTGCTTGGCAAGAAGAGGCTAGAATGTTTTTAGATGTTTGCAAAGAGCATAGCATTCCTGCTTATACAGAGATATCTCGGTCAGGAAACGGTTGTCATGTTTGGATATTTTTTAAGGAGCCAATACCTGCTGTGCTTACTAGAAAATTAGGAAAACAATTATTATCTAAAGTTATGGAAAAGGGAAAGAATATTGATTCCTTTGACCGAATGTTTCCGAACCAGGATACACTTCGGGAGGGCGGCATCGGTAATTTGATCGCACTTCCACTTCAATACAATCCAAGAAAAAATGGTCATAGTGTTTTTGTAGATGAAAATTTCAAAGTCTGTCCTGAACAATGGGAATAGCTAGCGTTAAAAAATTAGATATAAATGATATTAAAAGATTAATGATATCAACAATCGAGCAGGAACCAACAATAAAAATAATCGATGAAAACGCTGATTCAAATCCAAATAAGATTACAGCTATTTTTCGTAATGAAATTTATATTGCTAAGAAGGGAATCCCTTCTGAATTAATTCTTAAGCTAACAAAACTTGCATCATTTTCTAATCCAGCTTACTACAAAGCAAAGGCACAAAGACTATCGCTTAATAATATACCTAGGAATATTAAGGGATTTGAAGATGATGGAGAATATTTAATATTTCCCCGTGGGTGCCTAAGTGAGATTGAAAGTCTATTAATAGACGAGTCAATTGAATTTTCATTAGTCAACCACTCTAATAGTGGGAAGGCAATAAATGTAGAATTTAAAGGGAAACTACTTTCAACGCAAGAGGAAGCAGTAATACAAAGTCTAAATTCTGGTGGAGAAGTGAAAGACATTGTAAAACAGTACGGTCAAGTGATTGTTGATGAATGTCATCATATCTCAGCATTTAGTTTTGAAAGTGTATTAAAGGAAGTTGAAGCAAAATACGTGCACGGTCTAACTGCAACACCTACAAGGAAAGATGGGCTCCACCCGCTTATGACCATGCAATGTGGGCCTATTCGATATAAAGTTAGTGCAAAGGAACAAGCAAAAGTTCGGCCTTTTAGACATGTATTAATACCGAGGTTTACAGAGTTTAAATCTAAGGATGAAAATATACATGATTTATACACCGCATTAGTAGAAGATAAGAAGCGAAATGAAATGATATTCAACGATGTTCTTCTTGAGTTAGGGAAAGGTTCTACACCTATTATTCTTACCGAAAGAAGAGAACATGTTTTAGAACTTCAATCTATGTTTACTGGTTTTGCAAGAAATATCGTAATCCTTATGGGCAATTTGACTAAACAAGAAGAAGAAAGTGCCTTAAAGGAATTAAGTACATTACCAGAGGAAGAAGAGCTTTTGATTATCGCGACAGGAAAATATATAGGTGAGGGATTTGACTTTGCACGCTTAGATACCATGTTCTTAACTTTCCCATTTTCATGGAAGGGTACACTTCAACAATATATCGGTAGACTTCATCGGCTGGATGAAAACAAACATGAGGTTAGAGTATATGATTATGTAGATAGTCATTGTGAAATGTTACAGAAAATGTATGAAAAAAGGAAAAAAGAGTATAAGGCTTTAGGATATGTTGTTGAGGATAATTCATCTATATTAGAAGACACCCAACAAATGCAATTGTTTTAGAAAAAAATGCAATGTTCGTTCGTTTCTTGCTAGTTGAGTTCAATGCGTCATGGTAAATAGAAAATAACCGCCCCCTCGACCAAAGGATTAGGCGGTTACATCTATGACATACACATTGCTTTTTCTCGAGGTCAACCGCTCTTTATGCGGTTTATCATTGTTCTACCGAGTGGTTACCGCCACTCGGTTTTCTTACTTTATTATACCATAAAACCTGATGAAATATAACAATACTTAGCTCCGTAACCATGAGTTAGCTATAGGCTTTATCCCTTTTGATTCAATTGTTTATTCATAGAAGCCTCCACCCTTTTAAAGTAAAGAAGGAATCCAATCCAATATAGACTATACAAAACAGTAAATAACAAAATACCTACCCCAACCGATAGTGGAGTAAAAGGGATCCAGCCGACAGGAAGAGCAATTAAGAAGTAAGCAGAAATCGAAAGTCCGAAATGGATGATTGTTTTTTTCAATGGATTCCATTTATCCGTTTCATATATTAAAGATGCTATACCGAAGTATACACCTAAAAGCATGCTTGCTAACATATGATTCCAAACCTCTGCTGCACTTTGTTCAATATGGGAAAATTTAATAATAGTGAGGGCAATAAATGTCGCAATACCACCAAATGCAATACCCACCAGACTACGTTTCAATATTTCCTTAATCATTTGTTTGCCCTCCCATAAATAGTTTTTCTTTAACTTTTGCCACATTGTTACGCGTGATATATTCTTTGTTTCCGGAATGAAAGTAAACACAAAGATTCCCATTAAACGATAATTCAAAACGCTGAATATGATTTAAATTGCCGATTACTGATTTGGAAAATCGCATAAAATCATGAGGTATCAAAATTTCTTCCACTTCGTAAAGTTTCATTTTTATTTCGATGTTCAGATTAGAAAGCGCAGCAAATACTTTTCGGTTCTCTGCATAAATATAATCAATGTCCCCAGGCTCTAGCAAAACAGTTTGATCGTTTTCCATGCCGAATAGGCGCTTAGATTTTCGCTTTTGGAGTACTTGGATGATTTCCTCCAGCTCCTCTGACCACTGCTTTGCTTGAATCGTAATGGTTGTTTCATCATGCTTATCATCAATATCAATGTTTACCTTCATCTTCATCTTCATCCCCCTTACCCCTGAAGAACTCCATTAGCCTCGTGCTTGTTTCAAAAAGTGCGGATACCGTAATATGGCAACAATAAATGCCCCAAAGCCGAATGCCAAAATGATAAGTACAGCTAGAAAGAGATCTTTTTCTATTAGTGTACCATTTAATGCATCTTGAAAGGCTTGATGTGCCCAAAATTGTGGGAGAAAGTGGGCAATAGTTTGGATGAATTTGGGCATGAGCTCCAGTGGTACCCAAAGTCCGCCTAACATCGCGCCGCCAAGTCCAATTACCTGCGTGATAGCAATGCCCATGTTTTCTGTTTGGACAAATAATCCTAGTGCAAGCCCGAGCCCTGTTGCAGTGAAGGATAGCGCAATTGCTAAGATAACTAGAAATATAGGCTGTTCGATTGGTACTTGGTATACAAGTTTGCCGAAAACTATTAGAATTACAATTTGTATGAACACGATAAGCGTGTATGGTATCCATTTGCCAAGTAAATACAGTTTAGGGGAAAGGGGTGTACTGGCTATTCTTGCTGTCATTCCAAGGTCTCTATCTTTTAGAAAAGCAGAGACCATTGAAATCATGATGAAAAACACAAACATGACTGCGTATCCCGGAATAATGGACAATATTATATCTTGTTTGGAAGCTTCCTCCGTTCCAGATGCGAAAATACTAACTGCTAGAACGATAAAAGCAATTGGGAGAATTACCATCCAAAAAAGTAATCCTCGATCTTGTAGGTTCTTCTTCATTTCTAAAATAAGCATCGCACTCATTGATAAACCTCCTGTTTGATCGTATTTTCTGGACGTATGGATGGATTTCCCTCTCGAAGCTCACTACCCGTCAATGTAAAGAACACATCCTCTAGCCGGGGTTGGACAAGTTCCAAACGCTCTAGGTCTTTAGGGTTTGTTTTATAGCATGTTAGTATTTCCTCCATCACTTCTAGTGGAGTGTCAGTTTTGATTAGGTGTCCATCCTTTCGTTTTGTGATCTTGCCAAACTCGCCAATCTTATTGGGGAAATGATTTTTTGCTTTAGCAAAAACGGAAGGAATGGCATACTTTTGCAGTAAACTAGGAATTGATCCGGTTTCAATAATTTTTCCTCGATCAATAAAAGCAATTTGATCACAAAGCTGTTCCACCTCTTCCATGTAATGCGTAGCGTATATAACAGTACAACCTTTACTCTGCAACCCTTGGATCATCTGGAAAATATACCTTCTCGATTGCGGGTCTATCCCGACAGTCGGTTCATCCATGATGATTAGCTCCGGATTATGCATGAGTGCACAACCAATGTTTAAACGACGTTTCATGCCACCCGAGAAATGCATTACTTTGTCTTTTGATCGGTTCGATAGTCCAATATCGTGTAATACTTCCGTCGCTCGCTTCTTTAATTCCTTCCCACTAAGTCCATACAATTTTCCGAAAAAATATAAATTGTCAATGGTTGATAGTGTTTGTTCAAGGCATAACTCCTGAGGTACATAACCAGTTATCCTTTTTAGTTGATCATTCTTCTTAGTTAGTTGTATATCACCATGATAATCTTGGATAATAGAAGCCAAAATCTTTAATAAGGTGGATTTTCCAGCACCATTAGGACCCACTAACCCAAAGCAAGAGCCTGTTGGAATCGTGAGTGAAACATGGTCAAGGGCTACCTCTTTTCTATAGTGCTTTTTAACATTTTTTATTTCCAACAAAAAAAATCACCGCCTTTTTCTTCATTATGGCAGTGATTTGAGTATAAATATGGTGTGTATGTATAACTTGTTGTTTTTAGAGTATGAGATAACAGAAGTGGTGAATGACAGTATTCGCGAACTTTCTTTATCGAATGGGTGTTTGGCTATATAGATAAGAAGAATTAGATCCGAGGGTTTGGAATGAAGAAACGTGAAGTAATTCGTAAGCTGGATTAGAACGTTTGTTCTTAAATAACTGGCGATTAACAGTGTTACAATTAAGATAACAATTATATAAGCATGGTGGGCGGTTGACCATCTCCTTTTAAGGGAGGTGGTAACATGACGATTTACGAGGCGTTAAGCTTATTGGTACAATACAATATTGCTTTAATTTCAGCTATAACCCTGGTTGTAACGGTAATCGTCTTTATAAACAGAAAATAACCGCCCCCTGACCAAAGGATGTGGCGGTTATTTCCATCCTAGACTATACATAATGCTTTTCCCGAGGTCAACCGCTCTTTATGCGGTTTATAATTGTTACTACCGAGTGGTTACCGCCACTCGGTTTTCTTACTTTATTATATCATAAATCTTGTTAATATATAACAAAACAAGCGTTACTCTTTCTAAAAGTTACCTACTTTCTCTAACACGAACATAAAACAAATAAATTATTAAAAAAAACTATTGAATTACGGAACAAAAACTGCTATATTTTTTTTAGCAAATAGGAAAGTTATATAATCTTTCCTACTAGCAGAAGTAGTTGAAATGAGAATTAACTATAAATAGAGCAAAAAAGTGATATGTACTAGTTGACTTACATACATTAATGGGGAAAGGACAGAAAGCCTCTTTTTAGAGAAATTTAATTTATTGATTTCGTAATCTTATATCTTATAGTTTTACCGAACAGTACGCACCCAACGGGTAAGGACAGCTTGCGTGATGCAATGCCTTTGCCTGGTAGAGAAGGGTGTATTTTTAATGCCAAAAATTATGACTGATTGTCATTCTTTTTCATGAAGCGCATGAAATAGCAGGCTTATATTGTCGATTTATCGGGCATTAGTATAGTTATACGCCATAAGGAAAAAGTAATTGTTATGGTAGTGACTCGTGAAGCATAGAGGGTTGTCCACCTCTAGTGAAAGATTAAAGGAGGGATGGAAGTTTGAGTGTTCAGATGGTGCAATTAGAACATGTAACGAAAGAGTTTGATGAAGCAAATGTAGTGGATGATATCAATCTAGATATTCGAGCTGGGGAGTTTTTAACTTTGCTAGGTCCGTCTGGATGTGGGAAGACAACAACACTTCGTATGATTGCTGGTTTTGAAAAACCAACATCAGGAAAGATTCTACTTAATGGCAAGCAAGTCGATGACATGGAGCCATACAAACGAGAAGTTAATACAGTGTTTCAAAGCTATTCTTTATTTCCACATATGAATGTATACGATAATGTGGCATTCGGATTAAAGATGAAAAAAGTAGGTAAAGACGAAATAAGAGAGCGTGTGACAAAGGCACTGAAGCTTGTTCAATTAGAGGAATACGGTAATCGTAAACCGAAGCAACTAAGTGGTGGACAGCAACAACGAATCGCCATTGCCCGTGCTATCGTGAACAATCCCAAGGTCCTTCTATTGGATGAACCACTAGGAGCACTCGACTTAAAACTACGTAAACAAATGCAGTTGGAATTAAAACACCTCCAACAAACATTGGGCATTACGTTTATCTATGTAACCCACGATCAGGAAGAAGCATTAACGATGTCTGACAGAATCGTGGTCATGAATAAAGGAAAAATCGAGCAGATCGGTCTGCCTCGTGAAATATATGAAAATCCAACAACACGATTTGTGGCTGACTTTATTGGTCAAACCAATATCATCGAAGGGACAGTCACCGCGATCAATGGTGACAAGGCTACCATGGAATTCTCAGGTCAAACGATTGAAATCCCGAATAGCCAGAATGTCGCACTAAACGAAGAAGCATTTATTTCGGTACGACCGGAAAAGATGAAGGCTAGCGCAGTTCCGTTTGAAGGGACTATCAATCTAAAAGGTACCTTTAAAGAGAGAATTTATGTTGGATCAGTGACGAAAATAGTAGTCACCATGCCAAATGGGAAAGAGCTTACGATTCATGAATCCCATGATAATATCGAGGAATTAACCAATACTAATGATGTGTATGTAAGCTGGAATCCGAAAAATACGGTAGTTCTAAAAAAATAATATAAAAAAATGGATTGGAGATGGGAAGTATTGAAAAAGTTTCTTGTATTTGCACTTTTAAGTATGTTAATCGTTTTTCTAGCAGCATGTGGTTCTGATAATGAGGACGCGGATAACGCTGGTGGAGATAAGGAATTAAGTGATGAGCTGATCGTTTTTAACTGGAGTGAATATATTCCACAGGAAGTACTAGATGGTTTTGAAGATGAGTTCGGGGTAGATGTTGTGTACTCTACATACAACTCAAACCATGAAATGCTTACAAAAGTTCAAAGTGGTACTGTTGCTTATGATTTAGTTTTTCCATCTGACTATTATGTAAAGCAGATGGCTGATAATGACTTGCTATTAGAAATTGATTTTGATAGCATTCCAAACTACGAAAATATCGGGGATGCATGGCATAACCTACCTTTTGATCCTGACAATAAATACTCTGTTCCATTTATGGGTGGATATGACGGGATTGCTTATAATAAAGAATTCGTAAAAGAAGCGCCTACTAGCTGGGAAGACCTTTGGAATCCTGAATATGCTGGAAAAGTTCTTTTACTAGAAGAATCAAAAGAAATATCCAATATGCTTCAACAATTATTAGGAAATGATATGAATGATCCTACTGAAGAACAACTTCAAGAAGGATTCGATAAACTGAAAGAGTTAGTACCAAATGTATTAGCATTTGATGGAACACCATCTGACCGCTTAGTTAGCGGGGAAGCTTGGATTGCACATGGTTATTCTGGTGCAGCTGCAACAGCTTGGTTAGAAAATGAGAATATTGACTTTGTACTACCTGAAGAGGGTGGTGTTGCTTGGATGGATATGATGGTTATTCCTAAAACATCCAAGAACAAGTACACTGCCGAAGTATTTATTGACTACCTGCTTCGCCCAGAGGTAAGTAAACAATTATCTGAATTCATTCCTTATGGAAATCCGAATGAAGAAGCAGTGAAAATTTTACCAGACAATATTAAAAACAGCCCTGGCTTAAACTTCCCTGAAGAAGTGATTAAGCGTGCTGAGTGGAACCTTCCACTTGATGCAGACCGTACACAATTAATGAACCGTTTGTTCCAAGAAACAAAGGTTGAATAGTTAAATGTTAGGGGGACAGTCCCTCACCACGTTAAAGCGTTTTTGTGCTAGAACGATGATGGACTGTCCCTATCAGTATTCTTAAGAAGGTAGGTGGAAAATGATGAGACCTAGAACGAAGAAGATTTTGTTTTCGTTTTCCCTACTCGTCTTTTTATTCTTTTATATTCCTATTATATTCGTCGTTATATTCTCATTTAATGATTCTAAGCTTGGTACTGTATGGACGGGATTCACACTGGAATGGTACGGATCCATTCTGCAAAATAAACAATTGATAAGCGCTACGATGAACAGTATTTACTTAGCGGTTATTACAACGATTATCTCAACGATTTTAGGAACGCTCGCAGCACTAGCACTGCATCGTTACACATTTATTGGGAAAAAGTCAGTGGAGTTTCTATTCTATATACCCGTGGTAATTCCGGATATCGTTGTTGCGGTTGCGTTGCTTGCGATTTATGGATTGTTGAATATGTCACTGGGGCTAAATACGGCTGTCCCAGGGCATGTGGCAATTACGATTTCGTATGTGATGTTGGTTGTGCTTGCTAGATTGTCATCGTTTGATAATTCATTGGAGGAAGCGGCTAAGGATCTAGGAGCAAATGAGTGGCAAACGTTCTGGAAGGTTACATTCCCATTGATTTTCCCAGGGGTTCTTGCTGGAGCACTTCTAGCATTTACAATTTCACTTGATGAGTTTGTTATTTCATTCTTTACCTTGGGGCCTGGAGATAATACCCTTCCAGTACTCGTTTACTCAATGGTTCGTCTAGGAGTATCACCAGAAGTTAACGTACTTTCTACTATTATAATAGCGATTATGTTTATTGTAGTATTTGTGGTTGGATTGAGGATGCGAAAAGGGGGAGAAGCGAAATGAGAAGAAGTTTTAAGAAAGCTTATTTATTGTTATCCCCAAGTTTATTCTGGCTTACGCTTTTCTTAGTCATTCCGGTTCTCTTTATTGCGGTGATTAGTTTTACAACGAATGGTGACTTTGGCGCAATTATTTACGAGTTTAGTACAGAAGCCTATACGTCAGCATTCAGTTCATTGTATGCGAAAGTAATATGGCAGTCAGTATGGTGGGCATTTGTTGCAACATTGGTTTGTTTGGTTATTGCTTATCCATTTGCGTATTTCATTGCTAATGCTGGTAAATGGAAGAACATATTGTTGTTATTAGTGATGGTACCGTTTTGGACCAACTTACTGATTCGTTTGTATGCTTGGATTATTTTATTAAATAATCAGGGTGTCGTAAATAACTTCTTAATGGACCTTGGCTTTATCGAGGAACCATTGCAGTTGATGTATTCTCCTGGTGGAGTTATCCTAGGCCTTGTATACGGGTTCCTTCCATTTATGATATTGCCGATATATTCTTCTATTGAACAGTTGGATAAAACGTATTTGGATGCTGCAGAGGATTTAGGGGCAGGACCGGTGAGGACTTTCTTAAATGTAACGCTACCTTTGACTTTCCCTGGAATTCTTGCAGGATTTATTATTACGTTTGTCCCGGCTATTAGTGTGTTCGTTGTGACAGACTTGTTCACAGGTGGAAAACTGTTGATGGTTGGTAATGTGATTCGGGATGCATTCTTAGTGGAGATGAATTGGCAGCTTGGTGCGGCACTTTCACTTCTACTTATGATATTGGTGCTATTGTCGTTGATGATCTTTATGAGATTTACTAGTCGGAAGGATCGGAAGTTATTAGTTTAATATTATAGATGAAAAGCGTGCTTCGGCATGCTTTTTTTTGTTGGCGAAATTTAAATAATGAAAAATATTAATACTTTCTTATCAAATTTTGTCGAATTATGGAAATATTTATAGTATAATGGCACTAAATAAATAGGTTTTACCGAAAATGGCAAACTTACTGAAAGGTAAGGACGCAAAGCCAAGGGCCTAAAGCACTATTGTTATGGCAGCCTAGCTACCGAAGAAAACTGGGACTGGAGTTTAATGGAGGACCATTTCTTTGGTTCTCCCTTTTTTGTTGCGAGGACCTAACTTTTCGGATACCACCTTTGGGGATAGGAGGTGCAAGATTTGGATTACAAGGTATGGGTATATATTCTTATTGGAATTATTCTTGTAGTAATTTTGTCCTTATATTTAATAATGAAGCGATCTTTTAGAAAAAATGAAAAAGAACCAGTAGTTAGTAGTGAAAAAAGAGAAACTCCTAAATATCCTTCCTTTACAGGGGTAAATCTTAGAGAAAACTTCCGAGTTAACTTGGAGGATGTTAACTGCTTTATTGAATTTCTAGATGTCGATAATGAGGAATTAAATCCTAAGTTCTTTAATGCAGAATTGAAGAATATTAGTCTTGGTGGAGTGAAATTTGTCTGTGAACATGAATATCCAATGACGGATGACTTGATGATTAAGGTCAGATTCTCTCTGAAGAATAGTATGTTTATCTTAAAAGGGAGAATTATTAGGAAGGAACTTTATACTGAAAGGGACATATTTGGTTATGGAGTGCAGTTTACAAATTTGTTTGATGAGGATCGGGAGTTGTTGTATCAGATTTTGAATCGGGTAATGGTTGATAGACGGCGGAAGTTGGTGTCTAATAGTTTGGTTGGTGAGGAGTCTATGGGGTAGTGCCATGGGCTTTTTTGATTTTAAAACTATTAAAAGGAGTCTTGATACATATTGCTTCTAAAAGATTAATTTTTTACCAAAAAGATTAAACTTCTTTTTTTTATGTCGATATAATAGGTACAACATCATAGATGTTAGTAAATGTTTTGGCCAAACATTTAAGAAGTGAGACACAAGGACGTGACTCACAAAAAGTACAATACATGGAGGTAAGGAAAATATGATTATCAATCACAATATTTCAGCACTTAACGCACACCGTCAATTAGGCGTTAACACTGGTGCAACTCAAAATTCTTTAGAAAAACTTTCTTCAGGTCTTCGTATTAACAAAGCAGGAGATGACGCTGCGGGTCTAGCAATCTCTGAAAAAATGCGTGGACAAATCCGCGGGTTAGAAATGGCTTCGAAGAATGCACAAGACGGAATTTCATTAATACAAACTGCTGAAGGTGCTTTAAATGAAACTCATGCAATTTTACAGCGTATGCGTGAACTCACTGTACAAGCTGGTAATACTGGTACTCAAGGTGGAGATGAATTAAAAGCTATTCAGGATGAAATTGACAATTTAGTTAATGAACTTGGGACCGCAAATGGAAATGGTATTGCTAATAGAACACAATTCAATGGAAAGAACTTACTTGATGGTTCAGCAGGAGCACTTACTTTCCAAATTGGAGCAAATGAAGGTCAACAATTAAGCATAACAATAAATGATATGCAAGCAAGTAATTTAGGAACAGCTGGTCATACAGTAAATTCTATTGACGTCGAGCTATTCTCAACTACTGCTGGTTTTGATAACGCAACAACAGGCTTCGATGCATCATTGAAATCAATTGATGCGGCTATCAAATCTGTATCATCTGAAAGGTCTTCATTGGGAGCGGTACAAAACCGCCTAGAACATACCATTAATAACCTAGGTGCATCTTCAGAAAACCTAACAGCTGCAGAATCACGTATCCGTGACGTGGATTATGACTTAGCTGCTGCTTAAGCAGTAACAGTCACAGTCGTCCTAACTGGTAACGGTTAGCGATTACGACCGGGTGAATTGCTGGGAAATCCTTAGAGCTTTGTTCCCCACAACGCAGCTGGAAACGGCAGACGTGAAGGGTTTAAAAGAAGGAAGATTGGATAATCAGCAGCCAAGCGCCTGTGGTGAAAACCTGGCGAAGGTTCAACGACTAGAATAGACCACCTAATGCAAAATGCTATGGTGATGAAATTCGTAGGTGCAAGATGAAGCCGCAAATTCATCTGAATCCGAAGTGCCCGGCCCTTACTAGAAAACTAGAGGGTGAAGATATAGTCTAGTCATTTATGAAAGTAAATGTTCGCACGATGGCAAAAGAAATGATGGAATTCACAAAGAATAACATCTTAACTCAAGCGGCTCAAAGTATGTTGGCTCAAGCAAATCAACAACCTCAAGGAGTTTTACAACTTCTTCGTTAATAAAGTAAAGAGTTTCCCATAAATGTGGAAACTCTTTTTTTCTTTAAACGAAGTATTAATAAATAAAAAATATTGTCGATATAAGTGGTATACATCATGATGATGTATATATGTTTTGGCCAAACATTTATCAGCTAGGTAATAACTCCGAAATGAGTTGTTATAGTGTGGGACACAAGGATGTGACTCACGAAAAAAATTACATTACATGGAGGTAAGGAAATTATGATAATCAATCACAATATTTCTGCATTAAATGCACACCGTCAATTAGGTGTTAACACAGGTGCAACTCAAAACTCTTTAGAAAAACTTTCTTCAGGTCTTCGTATCAACAAAGCTGGAGATGACGCAGCAGGTCTAGCAATCTCTGAAAAAATGCGTGGACAAATTCGTGGATTAGAAATGGCTTCTAAAAATGCTCAAGACGGTATTTCGCTTATCCAAACTGCAGAAGGGGCTTTAAATGAAACTCATGCAATTTTACAACGTATGCGTGAATTGACTGTGCAAGCAGGTAATACAGGAACACAGGAAGCTGAAGATTTATCGGCTATTCAGGATGAATTAGATTCGTTAGTTGAGGAACTTGGTGGAGTTTCTGATGGTAGTTCGGGGATATCTGACAGAACACAGTTTAATGGAAAAGACTTATTAACTGGTGACTTTGCTAGTGGGACTGCCAATTTAGTATTCCAAATAGGTGCTAATGACGGACAACAACTAGAAATTAATATTGATAATATGTCTGCTTCAGCGCTATTTGGAGTGACTGGGGCAGCTGCAGACGGAACTGCTACTAAAGCTGAAATAAAAGCTGTAATAGATGTTACTGCGTTTGTAGATGGTAATGGTGCACCTGTAGCAGATGCTTTTGATGATCAATTAACTCTTATAGATGGAGCAATTACTAAGGTATCTGAGCAAAGATCATCGTTAGGAGCAGTACAAAACCGCCTAGAACATACCATTAATAACCTAGGTGCTTCTGCTGAAAACCTAACAGCTGCAGAATCACGTATCCGTGACGTGGATTATGACTTAGCTGCTGCTTAAGCAGTAACAGTCACAGTCGTCCTAACTGGTAACGGTTAGCGATTACGACCGGGTGAATTGCTGGGAAATCCTTAGAGCTTTGTTCCCCACAACGCAGCTGGAAACGGCAGACGTGAAGGGTTTAAAAGAAGGAAGATTGGATAATCAGCAGCCAAGCGCCTGTGGTGAAAACCTGGCGAAGGTTCAACGACTAGAATAGACCACCTAATGCAAAATGCTATGGTGATGAAATTCGTAGGTGCAAGATGAAGCCGCAAATTCATCTGAATCCGAAGTGCCCGGCCCTTACTAGAAAACTAGAGGGTGAAGATATAGTCTAGTCATTTATGAAAGTAAATGTTCGCACGATGGCGAAAGAAATGATGGAATTCACAAAGAATAACATCTTAACTCAAGCGGCTCAAAGTATGTTGGCTCAAGCAAATCAACAACCTCAAGGAGTTTTACAACTTCTTCGTTAATAAAGTAAAGAGTTTCCCATAAATGTGGAAACTCTTTTTTCTTTAAACGAAGTATTAATAAATAAAAAATATTGTCGATATAAGTGGTATACATCATGATGATGTATATATGTTTTGGCCAAACATTTATCAGCTAGGTAATAACTCCGAAATGAGTTGTTATAGTGTGGGACACAAGGATGTGACTCACGAAAAAAATTACATTACATGGAGGTAAGGAAATTATGATAATCAATCACAATATTTCTGCATTAAATGCACACCGTCAATTAGGTGTTAACACAGGTGCAACTCAAAACTCTTTAGAAAAACTTTCTTCAGGTCTTCGTATCAACAAAGCTGGAGATGACGCAGCAGGTCTAGCAATCTCTGAAAAAATGCGTGGACAAATTCGTGGATTAGAAATGGCTTCTAAAAATGCTCAAGACGGTATTTCGCTTATCCAAACTGCAGAAGGCGCTTTAAATGAAACTCATGCAATTTTACAACGTATGCGCGAATTAACTGTTCAGGCTGGTAATACAGGAACACAAGATGTAGATGATTTACAAGCTATACAGGATGAGGTAGACGCTTTAAAAGAGGAATTAGGTGGTATGGGTACTAGTAGTGGTATTTCAGATCGTACACAGTTTAATGGTAAGACTTTACTAAATGGTACGTTCGGAACTGCGGGTACACCTGGTACCGATGGAACAACTGATATTACTACTGCTGTTTCCCTTACTTTCCAAATAGGAGCAAATGAAAAGCAACAAATGTCAATTAATATTGATAATATGAGTGCAGTTGCACTAGGAGTATCCGATATTGCATTTGTTGACGATACTGTTGATCCTCCTGTAGCCGATGTTGATTTTAATGCAGACATTCAATTAATCGATACGGCTATTGAGAAGGTTTCATCACAACGATCATCATTAGGAGCAGTACAAAACCGCCTAGAACATACAATTAACAACCTAGGTGCATCTTCAGAAAACCTAACAGCTGCAGAATCACGTATCCGTGACGTGGATTATGACTTAGCTGCTGCTTAAGCAGTAACAGTCACAGTCGTCCTAACTGGTAACGGTTAGCGATTACTACCGGGTGAATTGCTGGAAAACCCTTAGAGCTTGTCTCACCACAACGTAGCTGGAAACAGCAACCGTGAAGGTTTGAAAAAAGGCAAGATTGGGCAATCAGCAGCCAAGCTCCTACGAGGAAACTCTGGAGAAGGTTCAACGACTAGAATAGACCACCTAAAGCGTAATGCAATGGTGATGAAATTCGTAGGTGCAAGATGAAGCCGCACATTCATCGGAATCCGAAGTGCCCGGCCCTTACTAGATAGCTAGAGGGTGAAGATATAGTCTGGTCATTTATGAAAGTAAATGTTCGCACGATGGCGAAAGAAATGATGGAATTCACAAAGAATAACATCTTAACTCAAGCAGCTCAAAGTATGTTGGCTCAAGCAAATCAACAGCCACAAGGAGTATTACAATTACTTCGTTAATTAATTTATTAATATATTATTTTTGTTGAATTCTCCCATATTTATATTGATTGATTCGAATGAAAATTGTACGAAAATAAATTAAATTAGTATTTTTTTGGCCAAGCATATAATAACGAATTTTTAAATAATAATTTTTTAGAGTTGTTATAGAAGCGAGACATAGGGATGTGACTCGCAAAAGAAATTACATGGAGGTAATATATAATGATTATCAATCACAATATTTCAGCACTTAACGCACACCGTCAACTTGGTGCAAATCAAGGCGCAACACAAAATTCTTTAGAAAAGCTATCTTCTGGACTTCGTATCAATAAAGCTGGGGATGACGCTGCGGGTCTAGCTATCTCTGAAAAAATGCGTGGGCAAATCCGTGGATTAGAGATGGCTTCTAAAAATGCTCAAGATGGCATTTCTTTAATCCAAACAGCTGAAGGTGCTTTAAATGAAACTCATGCTATCCTTCAAAGAATGCGTGAATTAACTGTTCAAGCTGGTAATACTGGTACTCAAGGCGATGATGAACTTAGCGCTATCCAAAATGAAATCGATGAATTAGTAAAAGAATTAGGAACTACTGATGGTAATGGTATTGCAAACCGTACACAATTTAACGGTAAGGAATTACTTGATGGAACGGCAACTGATTTAACCTTCCAAATTGGAGCTAATGAAAGTCAACAATTAACTCTTAATATTGGTAACATGCAAGCAAGTGCATTGGGATCTGCTACGATTAAGATGTCTGATATTGATGTTGAGGACTTTGCAAATAAAACATTTGATAATCAATTAATTGCAATTGATGAAGCTATCAAATCTGTATCATCTGAAAGGTCTTCATTAGGAGCAGTACAAAACCGCCTAGAACATACAATTAACAACCTAGGTGCATCTTCAGAAAACCTAACAGCTGCAGAATCACGTATCCGTGACGTGGATTATGACTTAGCTGCTGCTTAAGCAGTGACAGTCACAGTCGTCCTAACTGGTAACGGTTAGCGATTACGACCGGGTGAATTGCTGGAAAACCCTTAGAGCTTGTCTTACCACAACGTAGCTGGAAACAGCAACCGTGAAGGTTTGAAAAAAGACAAGATTGGGCAATCAGCAGCCAAGCTCCTACGAGGAAACTCTGGAGAAGGTTCAACGACTAGAATAGACCACCTAAAGCATAATGCAATGGTGATGAAATTCGTAGGTGAAAGGTGAAGCCGCATATTCATCTGAATCCGAAGTGCCCGGCCCTTACTAGATAACTAGAGGGTGAAGATATAGTCTGGTCATTTATGAAAGTAAATGTTCGCACGATGGCGAAAGAAATGATGGAGTTCACTAAGAACAACATTCTTCAACAAGCGGCTCAAAGCATGTTAGCGCAAGCTAACCAACAACCGCAAGGAGTTCTACAACTTCTTCGTTAATTTTATTCAGTTAGAAAGGCTCTAGTTTCTCTAGGGTCTTTTCTTTTTTTATATTTAAGTGAGAGGACTTACTAGATTATTAGCATTCCGAATTCTTAAGAAAAATACATAAAAAAGCTAGCTGACTATATGTAAGTCCAGTAGTTTCATAAAGAAATTGGAGATTACTAGAGACTTTACTCGATAAAACTATCTGATAACCTCTTAAACTAATTAATGAATGAGATAATACAGGGGTCAACCATTTATCATAAAACTTTCCATTTTTATAGTCTAGAATAAGTGAATTAAGACTACTCAGTAAAAGATTTATTTCTTTTGTGGGTGATGTAAACTGCGTTGTTTCAGGCAGATATAGAGTGGATCTTCTACTAGGTAATTCATGTATGAAATCGCACCTGGTCGGTAATTTTCTCCACATACTATTATGCATATAAGGTGAAACAAAAGATAGGAAATGTAATATCTGGAATTGATCATATAAAATAATACGATTCTGCTTATCACCTCGAAATTGTAAATTGTAGCGGTCCTTTAAGAACTCTATAAGCCATATATTTTCTTGTTTTGTAAAACCCTCAGTTGAGAGAATAACTTTTTGAGGTTTATTATTATGTGTTTTAAGGTGACCATCGTCCATATACCACCATGCTAGGGTTTCTTCATTAAAGAAATGATTAAGCAGATTATTTGGAATCACTTTTTGGCCGTTGTTATACCATTCTGTGCGTAGATAAGTGTTAATTGGCGAAGTTCTTGATTGGACTGAATATGCAAGACTAAAACCTTTCTTTAGTCTGGGGTCTATGGTCTTTTTAAATTTAGGTGGATTTAATGGAATATATTCTTTTAACATATTATAACTATATTTGCTCCAGCCAATATCAGTTGATGTATGGGTAAATTGAAATCTTGGTTTCCTCCCTTTCTGTATGGTAATACTACCATCTCCAAGCAACTTTCCAATGATTCTTGCTTTGAAAGAATTATCAGTATCTAGCCATTCCTTATCCATGAATAAATCTCCTCCCAACTAACAGAACGTATGTTTGTTTCGTTCTAGTATAACACATAAAAAATATTTGTATTAAAAAATTTATATTACTTACCTTTATTGACTACTTAAAAGGATTTACTTTATATCATTTATAAATTTCCTCTCAACTTATCCCGAATTCGTACGATATATATAATAGGTCTAAAGTTACAACCACATAACAGACAAAGGCAAACTTACTGAAAGGTAAGGACGCAAAGCCATGGATCTAAGGTTTTTACACTATGATTGCCAGGCTACCAATGATAGATATGGATATCTAATTGGCTATTCTTTCGTAAGGATAGGCTTTTTTTATTTTAAATTGGAGGTTTACACATGGATAAATCATCACTAATCGGAATTATATTGGGGATTCTTGCCGTTGGAGTTGGAATGGTGTTAAAAGGTGTTGGGCTCGGTGCACTTATCAACCCAGCTGCTATTATCATTATCTTAGTTGGAACTGTAGCATCTGTTATGATTGCATTCCCAACTAGCACATTGAAAAAAATTCCAGCACTTTTTAGAATTCTATTCACTGATAAACAAGAACAAAGTGTAGAAGACTTAATTCATCAGTTCTCAGACATGGCTGACATTGCACGTAAAGAGGGAATTCTATCTTTGGAGCCTAAAATAGAAAGCATGAATGATCCATTTTTAGCATCCGGAATTCAGCTTGCAGTAGATGGGCAGACTCCGGAGTTCATTCGCGATGTTATGTTAGAAAAAATTGAAGCAATGGAAAGCCGCCATCAAGAGGGCGCAGCAATTTTCTCACAAGCTGGTACATATGCTCCGACACTTGGAGTGCTTGGTGCGGTTATTGGGTTAATTGCGGCACTTGCTGATATGGCTGATATTACGGCATTAGGAAAAGCAATTTCTGCTGCCTTTGTCGCGACATTACTCGGTATCTTTACTGGTTATGTGTTATGGCATCCATTTGCAAACAAGTTAAGACAAAAGTCTAAAAAAGAAGTAGAAATCAAGGAAATCATTATCGAAGGTGTTGTTTCCATCACAGCAGGGGAGTCTGCAAAGGTTGTGCAGGACAAGCTTGGTTCTTATTTAACTACTAAAGAATTGGAACGCTTGAAGGAACAAGAAAATGCGTAAAAATAGGCGCAAAAAAGAAGACCATCATGTTGATGAATCATGGTTACTCCCCTATTCTGATTTATTAACCTTGCTCGTGGCTTTATTTATTGTCCTATTTGCAATGAGTGAGATTGATGTTCAAAAGTATGAAGAAATGTCGGCGTTTTTTAAGAGTGAATTTTCAAGTGGAGATAAAGGGATTATGGAACACCCCATACCAGTTCCTGAAGTAGAAGAACAAGAAAACGAAGAAAAAGAGAAAAAAGAAAAGCCGGATAAGGGGCAAGAGGAATTATTAAATTTACAGGAGCTCCAAAAGAAAATTAATAACTATATTGCTAAAAATAATCTTACTGAATCCCTAGAAACGAAATTGTCCGACGAAGGGTTAATGATTTCTATTAAGAATGATATTTCCTTTGACCCGGGAACTGCTGAAGTGAATGATGAAGGAAGTGAAATTGCGAGTGAGATATCAAAACTTCTCATTACCGACCCGCCACATCAAATTATAATCAGTGGGCATACAGATGATGTGCCACAGAATAGTGCAAGGTTCGGTTCAAATTGGGAACTAAGTGTTATGCGAGCAGTTAATTTCATGAGTTTAGTTTTAGAGAACGACAGGCTAGATCCGGCTAAATTCAGTGCTAAAGGATTTGGAGAACATCAACCTATCGTACCAAATGATAGTGATGCGAATCGATCGAAAAACCGACGTGTGGAAGTATTGATTCTACCAAACTACGATATCGGAAACCATATAGACTAGAATACAACAAAGAGGGGAACATAATGAAAAATTTACTTAATTTTAGAACAATACGTGCGAAATTGTTACTAGCATTTTCGTTCGTCATGATTTTAGTTATTTTATTTTCTGCTTTTACACTATACTCATTAGATAAAATGAACAAAAATGCGGAGGAAATGATCAATAAACAAATACCGTTACTGATTGCTGATGAGGAAATTACCTTTGACATGGCAAATCGAGCTGGGTTATTGAGAGCTTACTTTTTATATGAAGAAAATAAGTACAGAACGTTATTTGAAGAACAAACAGAAAACAGTATTGCATTAGAAAATCAACTACTAGAAATAAGTGATTCTGAAAAAACGAAAGAATTAATCGATAAAAAATTCCAATGGGGCACTTTAACAGATGAAGCATTTGCAGCGTATGATCGTGGAGATACGGGTGCCTTGGAAATGATTTTGGCAGACCAGATGGGGCCGTTAGAAGATGAGATTATTAATGGTTTCTCAGAAAATGCCAAACATCGTGAAGAAATTATTAACGAAATGGGACAATCAATAATTGAAAATGGACTGTCGACCGTTAGAGTTAGCTTTTATCTAAGCATCGCCGTAATTGCCCTAGGGATTTTCCTATCATTCTTCTCAGCTAACCTAATGACGAAATCCATTCATAAAGTATTGGCAAAAATGAAGGCAATTGCAGCTGGTGATCTAAGCCAAGAGCCAATTCAAACAAAAGACCGTGATGAAATTGCACAACTAGTGCATGCCTCTAATGAAATGAATGACAGTATCCGTCAATTATTAAATGAGATTCAAGATGTGTCAGAAACCGTATCCAGCCAATCTGAGGAGCTTACGCAGTCTGCAAGTGAAGTTCGTACAGGTGCAGAACAAATCGCGATGACGATGGAAGAACTGGCTACAGGTACAGAAACTCAAGCAAATAGCGCAGGAGACCTATCATCCGCAATGAGTTCTTTTACAGGTAAAACACAAGAGGCAAATGATAGTGGCGATCAAATTGTTAACGATTCAAATGATGTATTACGTTTAACAAACGAAGGTAGTAATTTAATGAAAACATCCACAACGCAAATGCGGAAGATTGATCAAATTGTCCAAGATGCTGTAGGTAAAGTGGAAGGGCTTGATTCCCATACTAAGAAGATTACGAACCTAGTATCGGTTATAAGGGATATCGCAGATCAAACTAATTTACTTGCTTTAAATGCAGCCATTGAAGCTGCAAGAGCTGGGGAGCATGGTAAAGGATTTGCAGTCGTGGCAGATGAAGTTAGAAAGCTGGCAGAACAAGTATCCTTATCTGTTAATGATATTACTGGAATTGTAACTAGTATCCAACGGGAATCTAGCAATGTCACGGAATCCCTTCAAGAGGGGTATAAAGAAGTCCAAATCGGTACAGAGAAAATTGAATCAACCGATGAAACGTTTACTCATATCAGTACTGCCGTTTCCAATATGGTGAAAAACATTCAAACAATTACAAGCAATCTTTCTAGTATTGCGGCAAGTAGCCAGGAAATGAATAGTTCCATTGAAGAGATTGCAGCAATTTCAGAAGAATCCGCTGCAGGAGTGGAACAAACATCAGCATCAGCACAACAAGTGAGTGGATCCATGGAAGAAGTTGCTGGAAGTTCAGAACAATTGGCTAAATTGGCAGAAGAGTTAAATGGATTAGTAGCAAAATTTAAGTTGTAAATATAGTATACGATCAATAGAATTTGGCTGTCTTCCTTCGTTACCATATTTTGTTGTAATCTATATTATGTATTTTTAGTTGCTTTTTTTACTAGATATGGTTTACTATAGTCTATAGGAAAAAAGTTATATAACAAACAAATTGATAAAGGCAAACTATCTGAAAGGGTAGGACGCAAAGCTAAGGGTCTAAGGTTTAATAAAACTATGATCGCCTGGTTGCCAAAATGGATTGAATTATTTTGGCTATTCTATTATAGAATAGCCATTTTCTATGGGATAATTCATATTGGCGATTTCTACCATTAAGACAAAGAAAAAAACGATGGGATGGGAGAATCTGCTATGACTGAGATTATACTTATTAAGGAAAAAGATTTAGTACGTGATATTATAGTGGAAAAACTGGAAGAAAATTTACCAGAAAATACATGGAATGCTTTAGATTCAACTGAATTCAATGCACTAGAAAATAAGATTACTAGTAACTTGGTAATTATAGACTTAAATACCAAAATTGACATCATAGAAACAATTGAGAACTTCTTAGAAAATAATGTCCGTGTTGCAGTATGGACGTCAGAAATCGATAGTCCTTTATTACGGGAACTTTTCCGATACGGTCTTCATGGTTACTTTTTTAATGGGATGGAATTAAGTGAACTAATACTTGCAACCAAGATGATGCTTAATGATCAACAGTACATCCATCCGAAGCTTTCAACCGTTCTATTGAATGATTATGTAAAATTAACAAGCAAAGAGCCAAACAGACCAGCAGGAATTCTAACTGAGCAAGAATGGAATGTGTTGGAGGAGCTGGGCAGAGGTTTAAATAATGGAAGTATAGCGAAAGAGCTTTACATTTCAACTAGAACCGTAAATAATCATGTAAGTTCTATCTTGAAAAAATTACATGTGTCAGACCGTACCAATGCTGTAATAAAGGCCATTAAAAATAATTGGATTACATTATAAAATTAGAGGGTTTAGACTTATTGTGAGTTAATTTCACAGTAGGCTAAACCCTTTTTAATTTATTGAAATAGCATTGTAGAAAATTTTACCTATGTCCTAATACTCAGAAAATACTAAATAAACTGTTGAATTTTCATTAAAAACAAGTATACTTATAGTAAGCTTCTAAAATTTCGTTCATGACATACACACGTACTTTCATAGTTGAAAACGTTACCATGGGAGCTAAATCTACATATAAAAGGGGTATGTACATGAGAAAACTGAGGGTAATAGGTTTTATTGGAATTTTATTGAGTATGGTCCTAGTTCTTGTAGCTTGTGGTGGAGAGGCGAAGAATATTGCAATTGGACCGGCTGGAAGTGCGACAAATACAGTCTCCAAGCTTATCTTAGATGCATATGGTATTGAAGATTACAATGCCTATGAAGAAGGATTTGGAGATGCTGCAGATGGCGTACAGGATGGAAATATTGATATTTCGATTGGGATTCTAGGGTTACCTGCTGCGAGTATTTCTAACTTACAAGCATCAGCAGGTGATGTAAAGATGCTTAGCCTTTCGAAAGATGCCATTGCACATATTGAGAAAAATAGTGCCTACAGAGAATTTATTATCCCGAAAGAGTCTTATGATTTCCTAGAGGAAGATGTGACGACTGTTACAGCATATGCCATTCTAATGGGGAATACGGATACGATTAGTGAAGAGTTAGGCTATGAATTAGCAAAGGTTATGATTGAGAATTCTAGCGAGATTAGCCATGCACAAGGTGCGCAAATGACACTTGATAATGCATTAAATGGATTAGAAGATTTACCAATCCATCCAGGAGCAGCTAAGTATTATCAAGAACAAGGATTAGAATTCGATAATCCGATAGCTGAATTAAATGTCTCCGAACAACCATCTGAATTAGTATTAGGAACTGGTAGCTCCGGTGGAACTTACTACCCACTAGGGGGAGAAATGGCAACCGTTTGGAATAATAATATTGATGGAATAAACGTAACGAATAGAGAAACAAGTGCATCATTAGAAAACCTAGCAGCAATGCGTGATGGCAATATGGACTTAGGAATGACAGTTCATGGACCAGCAATCGACGCTGTAAATGGTGAGGGAGACTTCGATGCACCAATTGAAAACGTTGCATTCATCGGTCATATCTACCCAGAAATCATCCAAATCGTTACACGAGAAGCAACAGGTATTGAAAGCTTTGATGATTTAGCGAAATAAGTTGTTTGTCAATACGAAAGGGGTCTTTTTAAAAGGAGATCCCTTTCTTTCTAATGAAACATGATAGGATGTGGTTGGATGAAAGAAAATCATGAAAACAAGCACGTTCCAAACGAGCAAATTGATGCCAAAGAGATACTAGAAAAATACGACAAAGAAAGTAATTTTCGCATAAAGCTTGGTAAATGGGCATGGGTAGTAACATTCTTGGGTGTTTCACTAACCGTCTTTCATTTATATACTGCTTTCACTAGTGTTCTACCCTCACAACAACAAGGAGCCATTCACTTAGGTACGGCACTTGGAATTATCTTTTTATTATTTCCGGCAAAGAAGGGGTTACAAAAAAAGCAAAGGACCGTTCCATGGTACGATGTTCTCTTAGCTTTTGTTGCCATGTATGCAGGTTACCACAAGATTATCTTTTATGATGACCTTACACTAGCAACTATAAACGGCTACACCACTCTAGATGTTATCGTATCTATTATCGGTATCTTATTATTGCTAGAAGCTACACGTCGTACGGTTGGGGTTCCAATTGTAATTGTAGCAAGTATTATGATTCTGTATACGATATTTGGAAATTTAATTCCTACAAAGGTGTTATCCCACGCAGGGTTTGCAGTGAATGATATGTCTACGAATCTATGGTTCCGTAGTAGTGGTGTTTTTGGAACACCGATCCAAATATCCGCAAAGTTCATTTTCCTCTTCCTATTCTTTGGCGTTATTCTGGTGCACACGAAGATCGGGCAATTCTTTAATGACCTTGCATTATCTCTAACCGGAAGATACACAGGAGGTACGGCGAAGACCGCTGTAGTTGCAAGTGCAATGACTGGTATGGTCTCAGGAAGCTCTGTAGGTAACACGGTATCATCAGGTTCATTTACGATACCAATGATGAAAAAGTCTGGGTTTAAACCAGAGTTCGCGGCTGCAACGGAAGCTTCAGCCTCTACTGGGGGCCAAATCATGCCACCGCTCATGGGAGCAGCAGCATTTATCATGATGGAATACCTTTCAGTAGATTATTCAACCATTATGTTAGCAGCGATCATACCGGCAATTCTTTACTTTACTGGTATTTTCATTGGAACACACTTTGAAGCCAAGAAACTTAAAATTCATGGACTACCAAAATCAGAGCTTCCAAGTTTCCGAAAATTAATGATGAAAAATGGATTCATGCTTCTCCCATTAATCATTATTGTCGGCACCATATTAGCAGGCTTTACCCCACAACGTGCAGCATTAATGGGAGTTGTTTCTGCATTTCTAATTAGTTTTATTCGTAGAGAAACACGAATGAATCTCAGACAAATTGTTGAGGTTTTTGAGCAAGGTGCGCGAGTTGCACTTCCGGTTATTGCTGCCTGTGCGACTGCAGGTATTATAGCTGGTGTTGTTAGTATTACAGGATTGGGTACGAAATTCGCAGCTGGTATTATTGCGTTATCAGGTGGAATCTTACCATTTGCTTTGTTCTTTACGATGATTGCTTGTATTATACTTGGCATGGGATTACCAACAACAGCAAACTATGTTGTAACAGCAACCATTGCTGCGCCAGTTCTTATCAATGAATTTGGTGTTGCAGCAATCGCAGCCCATATGTTTGTTTTCTACTTCGGAATTGTAGCTGATATTACACCACCAGTTTGCTTAGCAGCTTATGCTGGTGCAGGTATAGCCAGGGCGAATCCATTTAAGTCTGGAGTAACGGCTGTCAAACTCGCCATAGCTGCCTTTATCATTCCGTATATATTTATCTTTAATCCAATATTAGTGCTGGTTGATGTGACACCATTGAAGTTGATTTTTGCACTGACTACCTCACTAATAGGAATGATAGCGGTAAGTAGTGCAGTAATTGGTTTCCTAGTTCGTAATTCAAGAATTTGGGAACGTCTTGTCTTATTTGTAGGTGGATTATTAATGATATATCCAGAATTAGTCACAACTGTTATTGGAGTTGTGATGATGGGGGCTATTTGGTTCATCCAAAAACAACGTATTGATGATGGTGGTGAAATGGAGTTAAGAGCTACGGTATAAAATAATGGGACGAAGAGAATCTTGCTCCTCGTCCCTTTTTGTTGATAAAATAGTTTTAAAAACACCTCTACTGACTTCAGTAAGAAGTGTGTTGAATAAGCTAGCCTACAATGCGCTCAGAGAATATTTATCTCTCAAGATGTTTTTCCGCAATTGCTTTCTTCATCAAATTATCAACTTCAGTTACAAGGTACCCCTTTTTACCAGCCAATCTTTCTTTTTCAACTGAAACTAATTTTCCTCTTAGATTTATCATTTTTTCACCACGATTGGAAGATTCAATGTTCATATAACTAGCTCCCTTCACCATTTTTAGTTAAATAAATAGGTTCACCGGATTCTATACATAGCATAGAGATTCCATTGTTATTATTACGGAGTGAAGTCGGTGGTTTAAAATACATAACTACTTCCAAAGTAGTACTATATTACGTTGTATCTATAACTCTACTATTTGTATTAATGTAAATCAACTCAATGTCAAATCTAAATTTTTAATGGAACGAAATGCATTTTTTCAATGTCTAATAAGCAGAAGTATTTACAAAGTTGGCCAACTTTTGTAGTAAAATGAAATGCGAGAGGAGGGAGCATATGTCTATATTTAAACCTGATAACAAAAGAATAGACGAGCAGACCTTTGAGACCTTGGTAGTTAGTGAACAGAAAAAGTTATATAGAATTGCGTATACATACGTAAAGAATGAACAAACTGCCTTAGATATAGTTCAGGAAACGATCATTAAAGCGTACAAAGCTTTTCATAAATTAAAAGATATTAGTGTGTTTTCTACTTGGATAACAAGAATTCTAATTAATACCTCCCTCGATTATATAAAACGTTCAATTGATGTTATTCCATTGGATGTTGAATGGTATCGAACAGGAAATAATGAGGAAAACAATGCCATTATGTCAATGGACTTAGCTTCAGCATTTGAAAATTTACGACCTAATCAAAAGACAATACTTTTACTTCGCTTTTATTATGGATATTCTATTCCAGAAATTGCTGAAATAATAGGAAAACCTGAGGGGACAGTAAAATCCCAATTACATAGAACACTCCAAGTCCTCAGGAAAAAGTTAACGAATGGAGGAGATGTTTATGGAAAAGCTTCGACATGAGATTAATAGTATGGTAGATAACATTCCTATCCCTGATATAAAGCTAGATGAGACCGTTCAGGCTGCTTTAATCAAGGCTAAAAAACAGGGAAAACAAACCATGTTTAGAAAACAAAATATAATTGCAAGTCTTGCATCGGTATTTGTAGTGGCTTTCGGAATAATGTTGTTACAATCTTTTCAGGAAACGGCGAGCGGAGATATTGGAAATAAAAGTATTCTATACCAGCAAGGTGATGTAGGACTACAAAGAATGGTGATAGAGGGGCATACTCAAGCACTTGGATTGGAAGTGGAAAATGAAGGGTTAAAAATAATACTAGAAGAGAGTTATGTAGATAATCATCAAATGGCTGTTTCCTTTCGATTGGAAACAGAAGCTGCGATAGAATCCTTACCCAAACTTACGCAAATTGCATATGAGTTGTTTGTGGATGGGAAGCCCCAAGGTGAGGGAATTAGTCTTTTTGATACGAAAGAATTATTAGCAAATGGAGGTAGGTTTACTTTTGAACATACAAAAGAGATCGAAGCACATTCAGAATTAATGCTTCAAATAACAGAAATTAATGGTGTACAAGAAGAATGGAGCTTTATATTTGATTCGGAAAAACAAACAGAATATCTTGTGATTAAGGACATACCTAGTAAAAAGGATGACCAAGGAAATTCGTTCGATATGAAAAATGTGGAAATGACTCCAACTACGTTAAAATTTATTGTAAGTACTGATTTATTAGTTGATAAATCTATAAGTGGTAATAAAACGTTTCAGATTGAAGTAATTGGAATTGGTGAAGATGGTGAAATGTTTCTACCAGAGTCGGTTAGTATATCAAGTTATCTTGATCCAAAAGTGGGTTATAATCGAGTTGAAAGGTTTTATGATTCGATTAAAGTTTCACGAGACGTAAACGTTTATTCTTATAAGATCATTCCCTATATCGTAACCCTGCAAGGAGTAGAAGTTAAAGAGGAGCATGGTGAAGGATTCATTGCAAATGAACATACCACGCCATTTAAAGAAGGAGAAATAATTGGATCCAATGAGGAATTTAGGGTTGAGAATATTAAACATGAGAAAGATGCTACAATTGTAACTTATGAAACGAACGTCTTAATACCTAATTTTCCAAGTATAGTAAATAAAGAAAAAGATGAGTATACTTATGCAGTTTCATTTAAGAATAATGGAGACAAGGTAGAAGTTACGTATCCTAAAGTATCAGTAAATAGTAAAACTAAATTCTTATTGTATGAAGCAAGTTATCAAGTCTTTCCGGAGTTGGAGACACGAATAGATCTGAAGTAATCGTTTGAAGATGTGGATGAGTATGCTCCGCATCTTCTTTTTTAATGCTATGAAGAAGCATGATAGGATTAAGTAAAGTGAACACTCCAATTCTTTATTTTGCTTTGCATACAATGTCAGCATGAAATGATTTATAAAGTCACCCTATTCCTCACTTCAGCGGCAAAACCAGCATGAAAAGATTCATAGTCTCCTCCCATACTTCATTTCACCTGGAAATTCAGCATGAAAAGATTCATAGCGTCCTTCTATTCATCATTTCACCCGTAAATTTAGAATGAAAAGATTCATAGCGTCCTTCTATTCATCATTTGACCCATAAACACAGTATGAAAAGATTCATAGAGTCCTTCTATTCATCATTTGACCCATAAACACAGTATGAAAAGATTCATAGCGTCCTCCAATTCATCATTTCACCCGTAAACTCAGTATGAAAAGATTCATAGAGTCCTTCTATTCATCATTTCACCCGTAAACTCAGCATGAAAAGATTCATAGCACCCTCCAATTCATCATTTCACCGGCAAAATCAGTGTGAAAAGATTCATAGCACCCTCCAATTCATCATTTCACCCACAAATTCAGTATGAAAAGACTCATAGCGCACTCCTATTCATCATTTCAACCCCAATCTCAACACTGAATGATGTATAGAACACTCCCATTCATCACTTCAACCCAAATCCCAACGCCAAATGATATATAGCCCAAAAGTATGACATCTCAAACTACTAATTCGACAAGATTAGATTATTTCCGAGGAAATAATAGGATAAAAGTAATCATGAATTCGTATTAAAAAGCCTTCACACCCATCATAAGAAGGTTCAAAGTAGTCTGATTTCCCCAATTACCTAACTGCCCAAACAACGAATACTAACATTTTCCCTCCCGACCTGAGTTATGCTATAGTTATGTCAGTAAGCATTCGGAAGGGGCAACAGCTTTGGGGTTAGATCAACATGTAGACAAAGAAAATCAATTACATAAATTTTTATTAATATCAGGAATTATACTGATAGCATTTAACCTTCGACCTGCAATTACGTCTGTTGGTCCATTAATGAGTACGATTCGGGATGATATTGGATTATCGAATTGGAGTGTTGGGTTGTTAACCAGCTTACCTTTGATTGCCTTTGCAATTATGTCTCCAATTGCAGCAAAACTTGGTAATCGGTTTACGAATGAGCGGGTGATGTTATGGGGATTGTTTTTCCTTTTAATTGGAATTTCGGTTCGCTCGATATCGATGATGATTTTGTTGTTTGCTGGAACGTTATTGGTGGGTATTGGGATTGCGATTTGTAATGTTCTTTTGCCTGGAGTAATTAAAGATAAGTTTCCATTAAAAGTAGGATTAATGACAAGCGTGTATTCTACAGCGATGAATATTTTTGCTGCGACGGCATCTGGTGTTAGTGTTCCACTTGCTAGTGGATTGGGGTTAGGGTGGCAACTTGCCTTATTTGTCTGGATAACGCCGGCCATACTTGGTATAGTCGTTTGGGTACTTGTGATCAATAAGAATAAGTCAACTGCTAAAGAGACACCATTCTTAACGAATCATAATACAAATCTTTGGCGTTCTGCATTAGCATGGCAAATAGCTTTATATATGGGATTACAGTCATTTTTATTTTATGTGACGGTCTCCTGGTTGCCTGAGATTCTACATTCAACAGGAATGAGTATGGAGTCGGCAGGGTGGATGTTATCTTTCACCCAGTTTATTGGGTTACCAGCGAGCTTCATTGTTCCCATGTTAGCTGGGAAGTTCGCTTCTCAACGGCTGATAGTTATTGCGCTAGGAGTGTGTTCCGTTTTAGGATTTAGTGGGTTATTACTAGGTACCTCACCTGTCATGTTGTTTATTAGTATTACGCTTATCGGATTAGCTCTAAGTGGAACTTTTGCCTTGGCGCTCACATTCTTGGGATTACGTGCAAGAGATGCAAAGCAAGCTGCTGCACTATCTGGTATGGCTCAAGCTCTTGGTTATATCCTGGCAGCTGTGGGACCAATGTTTATCGGATTTTTATATGATGTGACACATGCTTGGACAGTTCCGTTAATCACGGTAATTATTGTAGCGATATTAGTTGTACTGTTTGGTTTAGGAGCAGGTAGAAATAAATTAGTTGGTAGTGTAAAAAGTTCTATGAAAAGCCCATAAAAATAAAATACCCACACTTTTGATGGTGGAAATCTTACCGCCATCGCTCTTGACAAACACGACAATGGTTTACGGGTGTGGTGTCAAGGGCGAA
>NZ_LT855404.1 GCF_900184735.1 Paucisalibacillus globulus | reverse complement strand
CCTTTGCCATTAATGATTTAGTAGAAAGTATTCCAGAAAGTGCTCTTGAACCACTTAGAAAAGATACAGGTCGTCCGCCATATGCTTCGCGGATGATGTTGAAAATTATCCTTTGTGGTTATACGCAGTCTGCCTTTTCGGGCAGGAAGATTGAAGCCTTATTAGAAGATAGTGTACGAATGATGTGGTTATCTCAGGAGCATCAACCAAGTTACAGAACGATTAATCGCTTTCGTGTGCACCCATTAGCGAAAGGGTTATTACGTGAGTGCTTTGTACAGTTTCGATCTCAGTTGGTAAAGGAAGAAGTAATTGAAGAAGAGGCTATTTTTATTGATGGCACAAAGATTGAAGCCAATGCGAATAAATTCACATTTGTATGGCGAAAATCGGTTGAAAATTATAGTGAAAAACTAATTGAAAAGTCCAATCAAATGTACGATGAGTTAATTGAGAAGCGAATCATTCCTGAAATAGAACGGGACGATTTCGAAGAGCTTTCGGTTGAAGAAATGAAAGAAATTGTGGAAAAACTGAGTGAAAAAATTGAAGCATACGACAAGGAAATTGAAGCGAGTGACGTTGGTGTTGAGCGGAAACAGCTTCGTTCCGAGCGAAAAGCACCAAAACAATATCGTAAGCAATTTGAAGATTTTATTGTGCGTAAACAAAATTATCAAAAAGATATGGAGATTTTTGAAGACCGCCATAGTTACTCAAAAACAGATCATGATGCCACATTTATGCGGATGAAAGATGACTATATGGGAAACGGACAACTGAAGGCTGGATATAATATTCAAGTTGCGACGGAAGGCCAATATGCGCTCGCTTATGATGTGTATCCAAATCCAACCGACACCCGTACGTTGATTCCCTTTTTGAATACGATTGAAGAAAGCTTCTTTGAACTACCTAAATATATCGTGGCAGACGCAGGGTATGGTAGTGAACAAAACTATGAAGATATTATGAATAATAGAAATAGAACACCTCTTATTACATATAATCAGTATCGAAAGGAGAAGAAAAGAAAACACAAAAACAATGCTTTTCATGTAGACAATTGGGAATACAATGAAGAGGATGATGCATTCATTTGTCCGAATGGAAAGAAATTATTATTCAGCCATGTGTCCCATCGAACCGACAAATACGGATTTAAACG
>NZ_LT855403.1 GCF_900184735.1 Paucisalibacillus globulus | reverse complement strand
TGATAGTTAAGTGAATAAGGGCGCACGGTGGATGCCTTGGCACTAGGAGCCGATGAAGGACGGGACTAACACCGATATGCCTCGGGGAGTCGTAAGTAGACTTCGATCCGAGGATTTCCGAATGGGGAAACCCACTGTTCGTAATGGAGCAGTATCCATATCTGAATACATAGGGTATGGAAGGCAGACCCGGGGAACTGAAACATCTCATTACCCGGAGGAAGAGAAAGCAAATGCGATTTCCTGAGTAGCGGCGAGCGAAACGGAATTAGCCCAAACCAAGAAGCTTGCTTCTTGGGGTTGTAGGACACTCCACACGGAGTTACAAAGGAATTCTTTAGATGAAGCTACCTGGAAAGGTAAGCCGTAGAAGGTAACAGCCCTGTAATCGAAAAAGAATTCTCTCCGGAGTGTATCCTGAGTACGGCGGAACACGTGAAATTCCGTCGGAATCCGGGAGGACCATCTCCCAAGGCTAAATACTACCTAGTGACCGATAGTGAACCAGTACCGTGAGGGAAAGGTGAAAAGCACCCCGGGAGGGGAGTGAAAGAGAACCTGAAACCGTGTGCCTACAAGTAGTCGGAGCCCGTTAATGGGTGACGGCGTACCTTTTGTAGAATGGACCGGCGAGTTACGATTGTATGCGAGGTTAAGTGGAAGACACGGAGCCGTAGCGAAAGCGAGTCTGAATAGGGCGAATTAGTATGCGGTCGTAGACCCGAAACCGTGTGATCTACCCATGTCCAGGGTGAAGGTCAGGTAACACTGACTGGAGGCCCGAACCCACGTATGTTGAAAAATGCGGGGATGAGGTGTGGGTAGGGGTGAAATGCCAATCGAACACGGAGATAGCTGGTTCTCTCCGAAATAGCTTTAGGGCTAGCCTCAAGGGATGAGTATTGGAGGTAGAGCACTGATTGGACTAGGGGCCCTCATCGGGTTACCGAATTCAGTCAAACTCCGAATGCCAACTACTTTACCTTGGGAGTCAGTCTATGGGTGATAAGGTTCATAGACGAAAGGGAAACAGCCCAGACCGCCAGCTAAGGTCCCAAAGTATACGTTAAGTGGAAAAGGATGTGGAGTTGCACAGACAACCAGGATGTTGGCTTAGAAGCAGCCACCATTTAAAGAGTGCGTAATAGCTCACTGGTCGAGTGACTCTGCGCCGAAAATATACCGGGGCTAAACGTATCACCGAAGCTGCGGATTGTTCTTACGAACAATGGTAGGAGAGCGTTCTAAGTGCTGTGAAGTCAGACCGTGAGGACTGGTGGAGCGCTTAGAAGTGAGAATGCCGGTATGAGTAGCGAAAAAAGAGTGAGAATCTCTTTCACCGAATGCCTAAGGTTTCCTGAGGAAGGCTCGTCCTCTCAGGGTTAGTCGGGACCTAAGCCGAGGCCGAAAGGCGTAGGCGATGGACAACAGGTTGATATTCCTGTACCACCTCATGATCGTTATGAGCGATGGGGGGACGCAGTAGGATAGGGAATGCGCACCACTGGATGTGTGCGCCCAAGCAGTGAGAGTGTCAGGTAGGCAAATCCGCCTGGCGTAAGCTCAAGCTGTGATGGGGAGCGAAATATAGTAGCGAAGTTCCTGATTTCACACTGCCAAGAAAAGCCTCTAGCCAGATCATAGGTGCCCGTACCGCAAACCGACACAGGTAGGCGAGGAGAGAATCCTAAGGTGAGCGGGAGAACTCTCGTTAAGGAACTCGGCAAAATGACCCCGTAACTTCGGGAGAAGGGGTGCTTCTTGCATGAGAAGCCGCAGTGAATAGGCCCAAGCGACTGTTTAGCAAAAACACAGGTCTCTGCGAAGCCGAAAGGCGAAGTATAGGGGCTGACACCTGCCCGGTGCTGGAAGGTTAAGGGGATGGGTTAGGACTTAGGTCCGAAGCTTTGAACCGAAGCCCCAGTAAACGGCGGCCGTAACTATAACGGTCCTAAGGTAGCGAAATTCCTTGTCGGGTAAGTTCCGACCCGCACGAAAGGTGTAACGATTTGGGCACTGTCTCAACGAGAGACCCGGTGAAATTATACTATGCGTGAAGATGCGCATTACCCGCGACAGGACGGAAAGACCCCGTGGAGCTTTACTGTAGCCTGATATTGAATGTCTGTGCAGCTTGTACAGGATAGGTGGGAGCCATTGACTCGTGAGCGCTAGCTTACGGTGGAGGCATCCGTGGGATACCACCCTGGCTGTATGGACCTTCTAACCCAGGACCGTGATCCGGTTCGGAGACAGTGTCAGGCGGGCAGTTTGACTGGGGCGGTCGCCTCCTAAAAGGTAACGGAGGCGC
>NZ_LT855402.1 GCF_900184735.1 Paucisalibacillus globulus | reverse complement strand
CAGAGCTAAAGCTCTTCCGGGGTCTCACCGATGCCTATCCTCCCGTAGGAGTCTCCGTATATTTCCGGAGCTGATGTGGTGTTTCGTTCAGGTTCTCAACTTATACTTTTAGTTATGTCCCAGCCTCTATCTAGTAGTATTTATAATCTTTTATTTTTCTTCTTTTAGCAGTCTGATAGATTCATCAAATTCTGCTTCAATTTCTGGGTTTGGTTTATAGGTTAGTAAACTAACTACAACTGTTACGATTAAACTAAGTACAAATCCAGGAACTATTTCGTATAACATTCCAGATAAGGCATCTGAACTTCCCCAGATTACTACAGTAACAGCACCAACTACCATACCAGCAAGTGTACCCAGTCCAGTAATTTTTCTCCAGTAAAGTGATAATAGAATTGCTGGACCAAAGGAAGCCCCGAAGCCTGCCCAAGCAAATCCAACTAAATCAAGGATTGTTTCGTTTCTTGTCCAAGCAAAGAACATCGCTGCCGCTGCTACAACAAGGATCGAAATTCTACCCAAGAATACGTATCTAGCTTCCGAAGCATCCTTCTTTACTACTGCTTTATAAAGGTCTTCAATTAATGCAGATGACGTTACAATTAATTGAGATGAAATGGTACTCATGATAGCTGCTAGTACAGCTGCAAGCATGATCCCAGCAATAAATGGATGGAATACAACTTGACCAATTGCGATGAAGATTGCTTCAGGATCTACAAGTGTTTCCCCTGGATTTTGTTGGAAGTAAGCAACACCGATTAGAGCAACCAGAATAGCACCTAATAGTGAAAGAATCATCCAACCAATACCAATTCTTCTTGCTTGCTTCGTCTCTTGAACACTCTTAATCGCCATGAAACGAACGATAATATGTGGTTGTCCAAAATATCCTAAGCCCCAAGCTAGAGAAGAGATAATTCCTGCAGTAGATGCACCTGCAAACAAGCTTAATAATGCCGGGTCAACTGCTTTAATAGAGTCTACAGTCTCTCCAATTCCACCCGTTATAAATACAGCTATTGTCGGAACAAGAATTAGTGCTAAAAACATAATTAAACCTTGAACAGCATCTGTGTAACTAACAGCAAGGAATCCTCCGAATAATGTGTAAGCCACAACAACTGCAGATACAATTAATAATCCACTTTGATAATCTAATCCAAATGAACTTTCAAAGAATACCCCACCTGCAACCATTCCTGAAGATACATAAAATGTGAAGAAGAGTAATATGATGATTCCTGATGCGATACGTAGAATTTTTGAGTTGTCTTTTAATCTATTATCCAAATAACTTGGTATAGTGATAGAGTCATTGGACACTTGTGTGTAAGTACGAAGTCGTGGTGCAACAAACAACCAGTTTAGGTAGGCTCCAATTGTAAGACCAATTGCTAACCATGCCTGATCAAGACCAGAGACATAAATAGCACCTGGTAGCCCCATTAGTAACCAGCCTGACATATCGGCAGCCCCAGCACTAAGTGCAGTTACTCCTGGCCCTAATGAACGTCCTCCTAACATGTAGTCATTTAGATTTGATATACGTCGATATGCATACCAACCAATACCGAGCATGGCTACCATGTAAATAATTATGGCTATTAGCTGATAAATATCTTCACTCGACATAACTTCTCCTCCTTGTTTTTTAGGTCTTTCATCCTAGTAAAAGGTATCAGACCTATATTTTTATATAATCAATGACAAAAAGCCCTTTGACCCTCTAAGAACGAAAACGCTTTCACTTCGCGTTACAGGAAAATGATTTTTGAACATTTCATATATTGTATATAATATATTAGTATTCACTAATCTGTCAAATATTTGTTGATTATTGTCAACTCACTTAAATAATTTTACCTATGTTCTTATGGGAAGGATAATGGGACAAAAAGAGGCTGGGACAAAAGAGTTTTAGTTGATTAAAATCCGAACGAACATGAAAAGCGCATAGACCCGCTCCGGAAATATACTACGCTTTTACTGTCAGCACAGGGGCGACATCTGTTCGAGAGT
>NZ_LT855401.1 GCF_900184735.1 Paucisalibacillus globulus | reverse complement strand
CCATCTCTCATTGAAGTCCTGGGATACGAGGTATACAATCTTTTCAACAGCTTTCTCGTTTGGTAGGCTATTCATAGTCTTTGTTCGTTTTTTAACCTCTTTAATAGTGCGTTCTATGGTGTTAGTTGTATAAATTTGTGATTGTATTACTCTTGGATAATCATAAAACGTTAAAAGTACAGGGAGGTCTTCTTCCCATGATGAAACAACTTTTGGATATATCTTGTTCCAATTAACTTTAAATTCATTGAACTTTATAGTGGCCTCTTCTTTTGTACCAGCCCTATATATTTGTTTAAGGTCTTGTGTAATTTGTTCTTTGTCTTTCTTACGAACAGAATGAAGTACATTCCTAACTTTATGAACGACGCAGCGTTGTACATCAGCCTTGGGATACACTTCTTTTACAGCTGTTTCAAGGCCAGAAAGTCCATCGAATACAGCTAACAGTACTTCTTCAAGACCGCGATTACGAAGATCTACTAGTATTTCTTTCCATCCCAAGGAACTTTCTTTTCCACCTACATAAAATCCTACAATCTCTTTAAAACCTTCTTCTGTAATACCAACAACCATATAAATAACTTCACTATCTACGTCTTGACGACGTAATTTTATATAAGTACCATCTAGATAAAGGACGGAGTACCTTTTTTCAAGAGGTCGTTGTTGCCATTCTTCGATTTTTTTCTACAACAACATCCGTAATATTGCTTACCGTTGCGGCAGAATAAGAATCGCCAAGGATTCTTTCCATAAAGCTGCCTATTTCTCGTGTGCTAAATCCTTTATGGTACATTGTGATAATCGTTTCCCCAAGCCATTTTTCTCGTCTTTGATAGGGATCAAATAAACTAGTTTGAAAATGTCCATTCCGATCTCTCGGTACTGTTAAATCCTCAATACGACCGTATCTAGTATCCAAAATACGCTCATAAAATCCGTTTTTACTATTTTTTAATTCAGGGTATTCTACCTCAAAGAAGTTTTTAAACTCCTCTTTTAAAATTAACTCCAGGTTTTCTTTAACAAAGTCTTGAACAAGTTCTTCCATTGGTTTAGAAAAGATATTATTAGTTATACTATTAGACATAGGTAAGGTACTTCCTTTCTGGTTTTTGTGGTTATTAACTAGAGGATTTACCTTACCTTTTTTATTTATACTTATTTACACAAACTATTGTACGTCATCC
>NZ_LT855400.1 GCF_900184735.1 Paucisalibacillus globulus | reverse complement strand
TTTCATGGAAAAAGTGGATGTCCCCTTGGAATGTTTTTTTTCTTGTTATCCTGTTTCCTTTTCCACATATGAACCTCCACTATGTAATGAACTAGTAGTCTTAGTATGTGGAAAATATTCCAGAATATGTGAGAGAGGATTTTGGCATAAAAAAGCACCCCCATTTGTTATTGAGGGGCAGTCCAAGATAAGAGAGATTTTTTATATTGTTTCTCTATCTAAATGTTTAATTATGTTGTTTATAAAGGTGATTTTCTCCTTAATAATTCTTTAAAGTTCAGGATTTTCACATAGAAGCATTTCTTCCTTTAGTTTCTCAATATGACTACTAAACAATTGTAACTCGGAGTAATATTTCCCTTCATGGATATTATGAAGGAGAATAGATAAATTAAAACGGTTTTAACAAAAGTTTTGAATTAACCTCTCAGACATTTTTATTTTAATCTTTTTCATTGTTTAGTAATTTATTCTCCTTGTCTTACTGTTTTAAATATTTATAAATAAATTATTTGAATTAGCAACTAAGTTTATCTAACTCCAGTTTCAATCATATAAACCCCTGTTTTCTAAGAGAAAATTTACTGTAACATTTTTTATAGAATTAGCAGATAATGTATAATCTTTTAATTGTTGTGGTTTAACCCTATCATGGAAAAGTATATTTTTTAGACTATATACGTCAATTTCCTTATCAATTCCATTTTGATAAGTGGACCTTATTTCTGCTTCAATCTGTTTTGTTACCAATTCTTCTATTTTTTTTGAGGAAAGGTGTTCTTCCAAATCTGTTAATGTTCCTTTTGCATCAACATGTATGTTGAAATGGAATTTTTCTCCATCCCTAACTACATTTATTTTTACAGAAGGTGACGTTATTCTTACAACACCCTTAATTTTATTATCTTCAATAATATCTACTGGTGTATTTTTAATGTTTTTTTGCGTCCATCTGAGACCAGTAAGCTCTTCATATGACAACCATTCTTTATACTTTCCTTCACTTACAGGAAAAGCACCATTTATTTTTAAGGTGCTTTTAGTTTTTGGTTCTGTAACAGATTCCTTCCAATCTGTTTCGTTAATAGAAATAGAAGGCAGCAAAGCTGTTCCTCCTGGTTCATTATAAATCGAAATAAATTTATGCAAACGCATCGGTTTTATATAAGAATATTGATAATATGTATCTGTTGGCTTATACAAGATCGTGTATAATGGTGGCAGTTGAAAAAAGCCAGTTGAGCTAAGTATTTTTTCAATTGACTCTTTTGTTCCGAACATCCATGGTGTATAACGAAATTCTCCATTTTTCTTTAAGGATTCCTCCACTTTTTTTATACCTTTTTCCAAAACAGACTCTGAATAGATAATTGCTCCTATATGTGACCAGTTCATAGTTTGTTGGGATGTTCGATATAAATCGAAGATAGCATCATTAATAGTACGACCTGAACCAGTGCCTATATATAATGGCACGGGTTGTCCCGATTTGCCACCTTCCGTTTTAGCTACATTGGAAAAATCAAGTAATTGAACATACATTATATATTTTTCATCTTTATAGTCAATTCCTATTGTTGTGACGTAATTCACTTCACCAATTTCGTGTTCATCCCAGCATCCTGTTAAAATCAATAATACGAATGCTATCATCAGCAGGACGATTAATTGTTTCATTTTTTTTCATCTCCCTGACGGTCAGTATCATTTGTGTCAAGGATTCTTGCGCGTTCATTTTGTTGGTCAACAGGATATTTCAGTAAAGATTTAGAGAAATCGTTTTTTACATATGGTGAGACTGGACTTAGATAAGGAATACCAAAAGATTCTAGCTTAGCAAGATAGCCAAGTGTTAAATAGATACTAATAAAAAAACCAAACATTCCTAGAACAGAAGAAAGAAGAATTGAAAAGAGTCGTATGATTGAAACTGTACCATAAAGAACCTGACTACCTAGTGTAAAGGTTGATATAACTGTAATTGCAGTAATAACCAACATAGTTGGAGACGTTAAACCTGCTCTAATTGCTGCATCACCTATGATTAATCCACCTACAACTGCTACAGTTTGCCCCACCGCTTTTGGCAATCTGACACCAGCCTCGCGAAATAATTCGAATAAACTAATCATTAATATTACTTCAACTACTGTATTAAAAGGTATACCTAGTCTAGAAGATGATATTGTTGCAAGTAACGGAAGTGGAATTTGGTCTACATTAAATGCAGATAACGATACCCAAAAAGCTGGTAAAAATAAGGACAACATCAACCCCAAAAGTCTAAGTAAAAGCTCAAAAGAAGCATAGAAATAAGGTGTATGTTCATCCTCTGCAGTATGGAGAATCACTCCTAAATTTGCTGGTGCAACTAAAACATTAGGAACATTATCAATAAAAATAGCAAATCTGCCTCTAACTAGACTACTGACAACACCATCTGGTCGAGAGACAGATCGCATTAATGGAAAAAGAGAGTAATTAGAACCACCAAGGAGTGCTAGTAATTGGTTGTCGCTGTTTACAATATCTATATCTATATTTTTTAAACGATGTGTAACTTCCTTAATTACTTTTTTATTTTGTATATCCGTTATGTATACTAATCGAACTTGCGTTTGACTTCTTTTACCAAGGGTAAAAGACTTTGTTACAAAAGAATTCGATTTAAGCCGTTTTCGCACTAAAGCAATGTTTGTACTTAAATCTTCAACAAAAGCGTCTCTTGGACCACGCAAAGATACCTCGGTATGAGATTCCTCTGGTGATCGTTTTGGTGGACTGGATGTATTAAAGAAATATAAAGTTTCAGTAATCAGTATTGCTGTATAGCCATTGAAAACTTTTTCTTGAAGCGTATTATCAACATTTATTTCATGCTTACGCAATGTAATGCGTTCGGAACAATTTATATTATCAACACCTTTTAATCCATCACGGTAATATTTGTTTTGAATGTCTGGAAGTATACTATTTATTAATAATTTATGTTCAATTAACCCATTGCAGTAAATAATAAGTATTTGTTCCTTATTATTATTTCCATATAGGTGTTGTTTCTCAACCGATACATCTGTTGAATGTCGGAAAAGATTCTTAATATACCGTTCATCTATTTGATAATTATCCCTTTTCATTTGTAGACACCCTGTTCGTTGAAGTTTTAATTAAAAAGGCAATAAAAACTGTGATAAAAACACCAAAAAAGATACTTCCAATGTAATAAAATCGTGTTAAAATGGTGAAGAATTCTTCATTTGAAATAGGTAATGTAATGACAATTAGATAGATAACACAAATAAAGGCTTGAATATAAAAACGCTGCTTTTTCTTCTTAATGTCAAAGGGCAGTGTAATCATATACAAAATCATACTTATATGGATAAAGGCACCAGATAACCATTGATAAATGGAAAAAAAGTCGAGGTGATTGAAATAATTACCAATCCCTAAGATACGCCACTGAAAAAAAGCAGGATATCTCAATTTCTCTGCTTCCTCTACTCCAAAGGTTGAGATACTGCCAAGTAGTGGTCCGACAGTTAGAATGAATAAAAAAGTGATGAGAAGTAAAATGTGTAAAAACTTCAGTTTCCTATCGACGTGATGCTGTAAAAATATCAGTAAAATTATTTCAATGGCTGAACCAAATGCAAAAAGCGAACCATGAAACACTTCCTTCCACCCATTCTCCACTAATACAGGTGTAATAAGTGTATAGTTTTTATCAGGAGTGGTACCAATTGCGACAAACAAACCCAATATAATAACTAATGGAAGTACAACACCTGCGCAAATGGCAATTACATTTATCTTCCCGTATGAAATATAAATGGATGCAGTTAGAATGAATAAAGATACCACTACTACGGGTGTATTAAACAAAAAAGTTTCATTTATCCACAATACCGTTTCTTTTAAAGTAATAAAACCAGTAATAGACAAATAAATGAACAATAAAAAAGCAATTGTTCGACTAAGCAGTCTGGAATATGTAGATGATATCCATTCAAAAATAGATACTGATTGAAATTTCCTTGTAACATACAATAATAATAAGGAGAACAAAAGGGTAAATATATAACCAATAATTACACTTATCCATGCATCACGACCTGCAGCATTAATTAAAAATGGGATAACAATGACATGATTAGTTAACCCCATACTTAATAAAAAAATCGCAAAAAGCTGTATGATGTTGATTTTTGTCATCAAAAAACTCCCTATAAAATCTATTTATAATATTATATTGGCTAAATTACTTAAGACTATTCGCATTCTCCGATTTTAAACAAATATTATATAATGATATTTTTTGGAGAGACCTACATTTCAAAAACGAATGTTTTTGAGACGTTTTTACTATGAATATTAAATAGCTTAAAGCCATAAGAAATATTGTCTTTAAAGATTGCTCAAAATCTATGTTTCATATACCACCCTTTATGATATAATTATATTGAAAAGGTGGTATTTTTTTATGAGTCAGTACATTTATGGTTATGCTCGAGTAAGTACTCGTCAGCAAGATTTAGCACGGCAATTAGATTTATTAGAAAAATATAATTGTAATGAAATTCTTACAGAAAAAATGACAGGAACAAAATCAAACCGACCAGAGCTAAATCGTCTAAAAGACAAATTGAGACCTGGGGATATTGTTGTAGTAGAAAGTTTTTCAAGATTAGGTAGAAGCACAAAAGACTTAATCGATCTAGTTAATTACTTTGAAGAGAAAAATGTAAAATTAATCAGTGTGAAAGAAAATTTTGATGCTACCACCCCGCAAGGGAGGTTAATGATGACTGTTTTTCAAGCTTTTAGCCAGTTCGAACGAGATTTGATTGTTGAACGAACTAAAGAGGGGCTAAAAAGTGCTAGAGCAAGAGGAAGAAAAGGAGGACGACCAAAAGTAGGAACTAAAGATATTACAAAAGCCATTAATCTTTATAATACTAGAGAATACAGCGTTAAAGAAATTGTAGAAATGACTGGTATAAGTAGAGCCACTCTATATCGATATTTAAACAATGACAACAATTAGAGGAACTAATAGCATTAGCTTCATTAATTAAAAGGAGCTGTTTCTATATGGGAAAAGAACTTCCATCATTGACTTCGTATTCAGAAGAGCAGAGACAAATAGCTATGGAAAAATACAGGTTAATTGAGCCATATATTAACCGTGAGAAAAACTTGAAAGCTATTGCTGAGGAATCTGGTGTTTCAAAACGTACACTTCACTATTGGGTTAGTAAGTATCAGCAATTTGGATTAATTGGATTGATTCGAAAGAGTCGAACAGATTCTGGAATATTTAAAGTGGAAAATGAAGTACAAGAAGAGATTAAGAATTTAATACTTAGTCACAAAAGAAATTCAGTCACTTCTATTCATAGGAAGATTTGTGAGACATGCAAAAAGAATAATTGGAAGCAACCCAGTTACTATCAGGTTTATGCTATTTCAAAGTCTTTATCACAAGGACTAAAAAAACTAGCTTATGAAGGAAAAAAAGAATATCAAAACACTTATGATTTAATTCACCGACGAGAGGCTAGTTATCCTAATCAAATTTGGCAAGCTGATCATACCCCATTAGATATAATTGTTTTAAATGAAAAGGGAAAACCGGAAAGACCTTGGCTAACAATTATTTTAGATGACTATAGTCGAGCAGTTGCTGGATATTTTTTAACTTTTCAAGACCCGTCTGCTATACAAACATCTTTAGTTTTGCACCAAGCAATATGGAGAAAAAGAAACCCCGATTGGCAAATATGTGGTATCCCTGAAAAGTTTTATACAGATCATGGAAGTGACTTTACCTCCAATCATTTGGAACAAGTAGCAATTGATTTAAAAATTAATCTTGTTTTTTCTACAGTAGGAGTTCCAAGAGGGCGTGGGAAAATTGAAAGATTCTTTTTAACTATTAATCAGTTGTTTCTACAAGATTTACCTGGATATATTGGAAATCAGCACAGCCCTGCTCTTCTTACTCTTAAAGAACTTGATGATAAATTATCAAATTTCATTATATATAATTATCATCATAGGGTTCACGGTACAACAAAAAAAGAACCCATCAAAGCTTGGAATAATTCTGGATTCCTCCCCAATATGCCAGATAGTTTGGAAAGCCTAGATTTATTATTGTTAAATGTAGCAAAACCGAGGAAGGTTCATTCGGATGGTATTCACTTCCAAGGTTTAAGGTATATAGATACAAATCTAGCTGCATATATTGGTGAAACAGTCATTATTCGTTATGATCCAAGGGATATTGCAGAGATTCGAGTGTTCTATCAAGACAAATACTTATGTACTGCTATTTCCCCTGAGATATCTGATTACCAAGTAGATTTAAAAGATATTGTTTCCGCACGAAATAAGGTGCGTAAAAATCTCAATAAGCAAATTGATACCAGAAGAACTGTTGCAGAAGAAATTGCTTTATCACAGCAAAAAGATTTGGAGAACAAGTCGAATAAATCTGATTCTAAAAAGTCAAAACTCAAGAGGTATTTCAATGAATAAATCACAGAAGTTTATTGAAACAAAAGAGTATAAAAGATTTGCAGAGTTTTGTGATGCTTGTATCAAATATAAATATATAGGAATTTGTTACGGACTACCGGGAGTAGGAAAAACGTTATCCTCAAGATATTATTCAAACTGGGATTATATCGAAAAACAAATAGATTATAAATATAAGAAAAAAATTGGTTTAGATACAGATGAAAGGATTCTTAAAGCTAGAACAATTTTTTATACAGCGCCAGCAATACGTGCTACTAAAATGACTGACGAAATTAGTATTATTGGTGGTAAAATGGGTATGACTAAAGCTATTTATAAGGTAAATAACGGAGGGGAAGAAGAATATTCTACTGATACTTATGAAGATATTGATCTTATAATTGTTGACGAAATAGATCGATTAAAAGTGCAAAAT
>NZ_LT855399.1 GCF_900184735.1 Paucisalibacillus globulus | reverse complement strand
CCCCGGAAGAGCTTTAGCTCTGAGGAGGCTCACCAGCCGCCCGTGGAAAGCGTAGTATATTTCCGGAGCGGGTCTATGCGCTTTTCATGTTCGTTCGGATTTTAATCAACTAAAACTCTTTTGTCCCTGCCTCTTTATATATTATTATCCTTGTTGAGAACCGTATAGTTCCTCTAAAGGCTTGGTAATGATTTGGCTTAATTCATTAATGACCATATTTAAGCGTTGTTCTTGCTCCATAAGTGAAGAAATACCTTCATGTTGTTGCACCAACTCTACAACTTTACGAGCTTTTTCAACTTCTTCTTCCGTGATATCTTGACCCTGCATTTGTTTTTGTTGCAGTTCCATTTGTGTATCTCGGAAATCCTCGAATGTTTTTTTAGCTGTAGGATCGCTCATTACTGCATCAAATGCAGCTTGTAATCCTTTAAATTCTTCACTCTCACGAATTGCCTTTTCTAAATCATAGGCACTATCATACATATTTGACAAAACAAATTCCTCCTTGGATAGGTTACTACTCACTATAACAAACGAAAAGCTTGATGTATACTGATATCTTTGTCGCTTTATAAAATAGTGATTCTATTGATATAATGAAGAAAACATTGAAAAATGGGGTCTTTCTATTGATTGATAAGCTTAAGAAGTATTTCCCGTCTCTTCAACATTATGAAACAGTTCCTACAGATATAAACCTTGATTTTAAATGGTTTCAAATGGATAATGGACAATTGGTCGGAATTCATCCATCTGAACTTGAAGAAAAAGATCTTGTACTTTTGCATACATTATTAAAACCGTATGAGAATCACTTTCCTATATTGACTGAAGACGAACAAAGATGGAAACAATGGATTAAGATGAAAGATGGGCACCCAAGACTTAACAGAAGTTATCGTTTGGTCTACTTTAAAATACCATCTAATCAAATTCAACCACAAGAGTTCAAGGAAGCGATAAATCAGTTGTTTGAAAAAGAGACAACAATATTATGGGAAAATAAATCGGAAGGTGTTATTGTCGAATACCTCCGTAGTGATTTAGAAGAAGAAATTTCCTACACTGAAATAATCGATATATTAATGAGTGATCTATATATTAATATTCAATTTTTTGTTGGTCCGTATCTTTCCACATTAGATGGAATTAAAGAACACTATGAACAACTTATTTCAGGAGCACTCACTGCATTAACATACTCTGAAAAAAGTGTTGTATCCTATATAGAAGCAATTCCCTATCTCTTAATGGAGCAAGTTAGTCCGCAATTTAAAGAAGAATTAAATCATTTAATCCTTCAAGATTTCACTGATGATGTTGAATTCATTAAAATGATAGAAGTATTTCTTGAAAGCAACTTAAATATATCCGTTGCTGCCAAAAAGTTGTACATGCATCGTAACAGCTTACAATATCGAATTGATAAATTCCACGAAAATACTGGCATTGATATCCGTGTATTTCAACAAGCACTTACCGTATATCTAGCCCTTATTTCAAGAACAAAATAGCAATTCTAGTAAACATGCACAAAGTCCCTCTTATTCTTTGTGCATGTTTACTATTTAGCCCAGTTTATGATTTCAGTATAATAAAGGTATAAATAAAACGCTTTAAAAAATCGAGGGGGAAGAATTCATGGCAGAATTACGCTTAGAACATATCCAGAAGAAATATGACAAAGATGTTGTTGCAGTTAATGATTTTAACTTGCACATCCAAGATAAGGAATTTATCGTTTTCGTAGGACCATCAGGTTGTGGTAAATCAACAACACTTCGTATGATTGCTGGTCTAGAGGAAATTACTGAGGGTGGTCTTTTCATTGATGATAAAAAGATGAACGATGTCGCCCCTAAAGACCGTGATATTGCTATGGTATTCCAAAACTATGCATTGTACCCACATATGAATGTGTATGATAACATGGCATTTGGATTAAAATTACGTAAGTTTAAAAAAGACGAAATTGATAAACGTGTTCAAAACGCGGCTAAAATATTAGGTCTTGAAGCATACCTAGATCGTAAACCGAAAGCACTTTCTGGTGGGCAACGCCAACGTGTTGCATTAGGTCGTGCCATTGTCCGTGATGCTAAAGTATTCTTAATGGATGAACCTTTATCAAACCTAGATGCTAAATTACGTGTACAAATGCGTGCTGAAATCCAAAAACTTCATAAGCGTCTTCAAACTACTACTATTTACGTAACACACGACCAGACAGAAGCGATGACCATGGCTACACGTCTTGTTGTTATGAAAGATGGAGTGATTCAACAAGTCGGTGCTCCAAAAGAGGTATATGACAACCCGAATAATGTATTTGTTGGTGGATTCATTGGATCACCAGCAATGAATTTCCTTACAGGAGCTATTAAAGATTCAGATTTTGTAATGGGTGATATCAAAGTTAGAATTCCTGAAGGGAAACTAAAGTTACTAAAAGAAAAAGGTTATACAGGTAAAGAAGTAATTCTAGGTATTCGTCCAGAAGATATTCATGATGAATTAGTATTTATCGAATCCACTCCAGATACCAAAATAACTGCCCATATTGAAGTTGCAGAATTAATGGGTGCAGAAACTTACCTTTATTCAAAAGTTGCAGATCAAGATTTCATTGCACGTATTGATTCTCGTTCTGATATACAAGGTGGAGAAACACTTGACTTAGCTTTAGATATGAACAAAGCACACTTCTTTGACGCAGAAACAGAAGAAAGAATTTACTAATTTCATCTTAGAAAGAGGGAAAAAAATCCCTCTTTTTTTAATTGCACTACATTTTTTTGTGATACAAGAAAGAAACATTTTTGTTAATTAAAGGGAATTATTTCTATAAAGTTGTAAATAATACTGATATCAATATTTTAAAAGGGAAAGCAATTAAGCTTTCCCTTTAAAGTAGCCATCCATATTCAATTATTTACCAGCAAATTGTTGTTGAGCAGCTTGAACTAGACGCTTCGTAATCTCTCCACCAACAGATCCGTTAGCACGGGAAGTTGTGTCAGCACCAAGATTTACACCAAATTCAGAAGCAATTTCATATTTCATTTGGTCTAAAGCTTGTTGTGCTCCAGGTACTAATAATTGATTTGAGTTATTTGAATTATTGTTTGCCATGTTGTATGACCTCCTGATTGATTAGAGTCTTACTCTATTGTTAGATAAGTTATTATTGAGGGACTATATCCCATGACATATACTTACTTATTTACCGTTTAACTGTTGTTGTGCTGTTTGAACTAGACGCTTCGTGATTTCTCCACCAACAGATCCATTAGAACGTGATGTGTCATCAGCACTAAGGTTTACACCAAACTCAGAAGCGATCTCATATTTCATTTGGTCTAGAGCCTGTTCTATACCAGGTACAAGCAATTGATTAGAATTTCTGCTTGCCATATTATCACCTCCTGTATGAATATTGTGAGCAGAACGAGTTGTTCTTATCACAAGAAATCATTGGTAATTCATATATTTAAAGGTTTCTCCTATTCATTCTGCATCTGCCTTAGATTAGAAGATTCACATGATCTTTATTTAGCAAAAAAGGGGACATAAAAGGGAAAGTCAAGAAGACTTTCCCTTTGTATAAGGGTTTTTTTACCCTAAGCCATCATTATTGAATTTGTCCTGACATTTGTTGTTGAGCAGTTTGAACTAGACGCTTAGTGATTTCTCCACCAACTGAACCGTTAGCACGAGAAGTTGTATCAGCACCAAGGTTTACGCCAAACTCAGAAGCGATTTCATATTTCATTTGGTCTAAAGCTTGTTGTGCACCAGGCACTACTAATTGGTTTGAATTGTTGTTGTTAGCCATGTTTTATCACCTCCTGTGATATATATTGTGAACAGAATCAAAAAACTTATCACAAAAATCTATTGGTAAATTGTGGGTAGTTTTTGAGATTACCAAACAAGGTTTAAACACTTTCTCTATATTCCTCTAATAAAAAAAAGAATCCTACAACACTGCAGGATTCTTTTAATAGTTATTTAGGATATGTCATTTCTCTAGGATTTACATATTGATCAAATTCTTCAGCCGTTAGTAACCCTAGTTCAACTGCCGTTTCTTTCAATGTAGCATTATCTGCAAATGCTTTTTTAGCAATCTTTGCAGCATTTTCATAGCCAATATGTGGGTTTAAAGCAGTAACAAGCATCAGGGAATCATTTAAGTTCTTTTCAATTTGGTCAAGATTTGGTTCAATTCCTTGTGCACAGCGTTCATCAAATGAAAGAATGCTATCTGCTAGTAACTCACATGATTGTAAAAAGTTATATGCAATTACAGGTTTAAATACGTTTAATTCAAAGTTACCTTGACTAGCCGCAAAACCAATTGCTGCATCATTACCCATTACTTGCGCCGCTACCATGGTTACAGCTTCGCTTTGAGTTGGGTTCACTTTCCCTGGCATGATAGAACTTCCTGGTTCATTCTCTGGGATTGTAATTTCACCAATTCCACAACGTGGACCACTTGCTAACCAGCGAACATCGTTGGCAATCTTCATTAAGTCAGCTGCTAGTCCTTTTAGAGCCCCATGAGCAAAGACCGTTTCATCATGGCTTGTTAAAGCATGGAACTTATTTGGTGAAGACACAAATTCTTTACCGGTGAACTCACTGATTTCTGCACATACACGGTCAGAGAACTCTGGATGTGCATTTAGTCCTGTTCCAACAGCTGTTCCCCCGATTGCTAGCTCCTTTAAATAAGGTAAGCTAGATACAATCATACTTTCCGATTTTTCTAGCATGCGATGCCATCCACTAATTTCTTGTCCAAGTGTTAGTGGTGTTGCATCTTGTAAATGCGTACGTCCAATTTTAACAATATCTTGAAAAGCGTCCATTTTCGTTTTAAAAGTATCTTTTAAAGTGCGTAAAGCAGGTAACAACACATCTTCAATTTTTAATACTTCTGCCACATGCATCGCAGTTGGGTAGGTATCATTCGAGCTTTGTGATTTGTTTACATCATCATTAGGGTGAAGTACAAGATCACTGCCTTGTTCTTTTAACCATTCATTCCCGACATATGCAATTACTTCATTAACATTCATATTAGACTGCGTACCACTTCCAGTTTGCCAAACTACTAATGGAAAATGGTCGTCTATTGTACCCTCGATAATTTGTTTAGCTGCATACTCAATAGCTTTAGCTTTTGTAGCATCCATTAATCCTAAATCACTATTTGCTTTCGCTGCACTCATCTTTAGAATTGCAAACGCTTTTATTATTTCAGTTGGCATTTTTTCATTTCCAATTGGAAAGTTTTCCTTACTGCGTTGTGTTTGTGCCCCCCAGAACTTGTCCGCTGGAACTTTTACTTCGCCAAGTGTATCATGTTCAATACGAAAATCCATATGTATTTCCTCCCCTTTGTTGATAGTAATTTCAATCCCCTTCTATTGTATCAAATTTTTATAAAATGAAAATCAAATTCAACTATTCCTCGGGCAAAATATTCCCATTTTCTAATAAAGTAAGTTAAATTCACAAAATTGTAATGCCAAGTTATATGTTTTACCATTATACTAGTATGTATCATTAGTTTGTTAGGAGGACTTTAATATGCCTAATATATGGACACATATGCTTTTTTGCGAAGATGTGGTAGACACGATTGGAATTTCAATGTCTATACCAAAGCATAGTTATATATTAAACTTAGGTGCTCAAGGTCCAGATCCATTTTTCTACTTTAATTTTTGGCCTTGGATGGAAGATGGTCCAGTTAATCATATCGGAAATTTGCTCCACACTGAAAAATGTGGGGAATTTCTTATGGATTTAATTGACGATGTTAGAGATAAATCAGATGAATTAAAATCATATGTTTTCGGCTTTGTAACACACCATATCCTTGATCGTAATGCACATCCATATATTCATTATCGTGCAGGTTATGAAGGAAATAAACACTCAAAATTGGAAATCATTATCGATACGTTGATGATGGAACGATACAAAAACCTTAAGACTTGGAAAACTCCAGTTCATAAAGAAATTCAACTTAGCCGGAAAATTAAAATTGAAATTGCAGAGTTACTACATCGAACAATCAAAAAACATTTTCCAGATATTAATCAAAACTCTTCTAAAAATATCATGAAAGCATTTAATGACATGAAGTTAGCACTAAAACTATTAGCAGATCCACATGGGTGGAAAAATAAATTATTACATTCAACGGTGTCCTCTTTTTCACATCAACCAATTGTTGACCATACAGATTATCTTAACCTGGAACATGCAACCTGGTACCACCCAGCAACTAGGGTGCCAAGTTCGAAGAGTTTTATCGATTTATATGAACAGGCAAGAATTGAAAGCATTGATATTATGAAGAATGTACTGGAATTTTGGCGTAAGGATGGAACAAATCGTAAGGAATTAGAGAAGGTACTTGGAGAAATATCTTATGATACTGGTTTACCACTTAGTTTAAATAGAAACAATAAATACAGTGAACCTATTATATAATGATCTGAAAAAGCTTAGTTATTCACTAAGCTTTTTCCGTCTATCTTTGGATTAGGATTTCAATTTCATCCTCATTTTCATCTACTAAATCATCTAATAATTGGTTAGCCCGAACAGTGTATGTATCATCACTAGTTTGTTGTTCGCCTAACTTTTGTTTAATATAAGCAACTACATAGATGCTTATTTTTTGAGTTTCTTCGTAATACTTTTCATAATACTCTTCCACTTCCATATCAAACTTTTCAGCTTGGGATTCTACAAATTCCTTTAACTGTGCAGCCATGGGATTGTTTACATCAGCATTAAGAAAATTATTGGTTAAATACTCTTTATCGACATCCATTTCTTTCAATTCCTCAGATAAATCGATATTCATTTTATTAACCTCTTGAATGGCAAGTGTTGCCTTAATGGTTCCATCTAAATTATCCAAAATCTTATTATCTGGATAGAGAAAGCGTAATTCACCTACGGTAATTTCTTCTCCACGGACAATAGCGGCGATGTCGTCGTTATCATACGATTTAGAACAACCAATCATACTTATAGTGCAAATCACAACAACTAAGAGCCGTATCTTTTTCATTTTCCTCACCCACAATTATTATAGTGCTTTTTCATTTAGAGAAATTCTAATAATAGCATTTATTACGGACTCCAATTCTTGACTATCCTTAATATGAAATAAATAATCTGCTTCCTCTTTGGTCGGGCTTTTGACATCTTCTCTTGCGTCATCTACTTGTTGACGTAGAAGAACCTGTTCAAAGTTTGTTGCACTTCTAAAAATAGTGGTTCTACGTTCACTTTGATGGACCCTAGCTTTCAGAATATAATCAGGAATATCAAAATGTACAAGGATCCGAGTGAAATCTTTAGCAGGAAATAATTCGTTTAAGAGATAATTTCGATCATGAATACTTCGATTAGAATTACAAATAATCAAATGATAATCAGTATTTTCTTTCGTATAGTCAACAATTAATCTTGATAAAGCGTGCTTTAATGTATTCGGACCTGTTTTTGGTTGTATCTTTTTATAATATGTATTAATGAATTCTGCATGATTATCTTGGTCCATTACAATAGAGTTGTCCAACTTCTTTTCTAATGCTTTTGCAAATGTTGTTTTGCCACTATGTGTTTTCCCAACAGTAATCACTACTAATCGTTTCATGCACTATAATCCTCCAGATATGTTTAAAACCGCACAGATAATTGGCTCTGTGCGGTAATTTTATTGAATAATAATTAATCTACGGTATGGTTTTTCGCAGCTTCCACACCTTTTTGTACGTTTACAAAACTTAAAATAATAATTCCAGCTATAAAGAAGAAAATCAAAGAAAGTATTCCGTATCTACTGTTTCCAGTCAATTGCCCAACAAATCCAAATAAGAACGGTCCAAACACTGCAGAGAATTTAGATGAAATTCCATAGAACCCAAAGAATTCACCTTTCTTATTTGCCGGAACCATCCTTCCATAAATGGATCTACTAAGTGCTTGAGCACCACCCTGAACAAGCCCGACTATCGTTGCTAAAATGTAAAAGTGAAGTGCAGAATTCATAAAGTACCCTATTATAACAATCCCTAAGTAGACAAACAGTGTAATCAACAATGCCCTTTTCGGTGAAATCTTGCCTGCTAACCAACCAAAGAAGAAGGTAGACGGAATTCCAACAAATTGTGTGATTAAAAGAGCAACAATTAAATCATTCTGACCAATTCCTATCTCTGTACCATATATGGTCGCCATTCGAATAATCGTAGATATACCATCATTAAATAACCAGAATGCAAATAAGAATAGGAGTAATTGCTTAAATTGTCTTATTTCCTTAAACGTATGTCCAATTCTAGAGAAACCAATTGCAATGTATGCTTTATCACGTTTAACAGGCTCTCTTTTTTCGTCATGGATGTTTTTTAATAATGGGATAGAAAAGATTAGCCACCAAATTCCAACCATTGCAAAGGAAACTTTCATTGCTCCAATTACATCTAAGCCAAACATTGCTGGTTTTAAAATCATCACAACATTAATTAATAGTAAAATTCCTCCACCAACATAGCCAAGAGCAAATCCTTTTGATGAGACTTTATCTATATCATTTTCATCTGCGACCTCAGGTAAAAATGCGTCATAGAAAATATTTGCTCCTGAAAAGCCAATGGATCCGATAATAAATAACACAGCAACAAAGATATAATCCCCTTCGCCAGTAAAAGCTAATGAGACACTCGCAACCATCCCCATAAATGCGAAGAATCGAAGAAACTTTTTCTTAGCAGCTGAGAAATCAGCAATTGCTCCAAGTATTGGTGCTAAAATAGCCACGATTAGTACAGCAATAGAGTTTGCATAGCCCCAATAACTTGTTGCTAAGCCATCATCAATATTGTTTGCAGCAACACTTGAATAAAAAATTGGAAGAATTGCGGCTAACATGGTTGTTGCAAAGGCTGAATTTCCAAAATCGTAGAGAGCCCAGCTCAATTGTGTTTTTTTATCCTTTTTCAAATACAAACACTCCCCTCATCTTTAGCATAGCAAATTAAATCAATTGAATATGTTAATTATTCGTAAATATCATTATGCTTTCTCTAAAGATGCAGCTGCTTCATTTGTAGTTTCAATAGCCTGGACTAAAATGCTCATACGGTTTACCTGCTCATCCACCATTGCTTCTAATTCTTCAATTGTTGCCGTAGTTTCCTCGATAATTGAAGCTAATTGATCTACGGATTGTTCTATATTTCCTGACGAACCTTTAATATCATTAGCTTGCTTATTTAAATACTGTAAGTACTTAATAAAGCTTTGTAATTGAGTAGTAATAATCTCAAAATTATCTCTTGATGCTATTGTATGCTCTGTACTAATTGATAATTTCTCTTTATTATTATTTACTTCAACTTGAGTACTTTTCGCATCATGCTCAATCATTTCCAGGTTTTCACGCATCTGTTTTGCAGTTATTTGAGACACTTCTGCTAATTTTCGAATTTCTGCTGCAACAACAGAAAATCCTTTTCCAAATTCACCTGCTCTTGCTGCTTCAATACTAGCATTCAATGCTAAAAGATTGGTTTGTTCCGCAATATCTTGGATTTTTTCTGTATTAGAATTATTTTCATCAATACGTTGAACTAAATTTTCCATATTCAAAGTTAACTGGTCGAAAGATGATTGGAAGTCTTGAATCGTATCAGTCAAAGTATCCATGGATACTTTGCCCTTTGTAGATAAGTCAATTAAATTCTCACCATCAGCAACACTTTTTGAGAAGGACACAATCATTTTGTCTAGTGCCTGATTAGTAGAATTAGTGGCTTCTGAAATTTCTGAAGCAGACTCAGCTTGCTGTTGGCTTGCCTTAGCAATTTCCTGAAACCCTTCTAACATTTCTTTCATTTGATGCTGATTTAAACTACTATCTTGTTCGATTATATTCATTTGGTTACGAACTTCTATCGCACCAGCTTGTACGAGTTTGGATCTCTCCGTTTCACTTTGAGACTTTTCCTCAATTTCTATAAGGCTTTGTTGCATAGTCGTGATAAAACCTCTTGAAACACGAATTTGTATAAATAACACAAGAAATATCAATGTAAAGAATACGAGTGTTATAGCTGCTGAGCGTGTATCAAATCCAACAATATCCCCTTTTATTGCGATAAAAAAGCCCAATAGTGATATCCCTAAGACCGCACCTGTCGTCAAAACTGCTTTAGAAAGCGATACAGCCGCTACAGCTAACAAAAAGAAAGTAAATAACATGTTAGTGACATAATCAGAACTTAACATGATAATAAGTGATACACCTGATAAGCAAACAATAGCAAGATAAGGAACTACATGACTTAGGATTCCTTTGTAGCTGAAGTATGCCATCAATCCCACACAAAAGACTCCACCAAATCCAATTGCCAACATATTTTCTATTGGTGCGCCAACAACAATTTCAGCACCCAAACCGAGAGCCATAGCAAATAATAATATGTAGATTAATATTCGATTCTGTCGTTTTAAGATAGCCCCATCTATTCTCATAAAATCCCCCTATTGATTCGGTAAAATCATACATGAAAATAGCCTTACCAAACATAGGCAAGGCTAAATGAAGATTGCGTACGATTATTCCCAAATATATTGTAAATATTCTTTGCGAACACTTGCAAATTCTTCTTTATTTCCCTTTTGTATGGATCGATCTATTCTTTCCTCTAACATCTTTTTATTCCAATTAAAACATATCTCATCAAGTATTAGTCGTGAAGTTAATCGAATCTCAAAGGATAATTCTCTTCTAGCGTTTAGGACCTTTCCATCATACGGATAAAAGCGGTAACTTACCTTTTCCTTTTTCATTGGGATACGCCCCTTCTGCTCCTTTATTACTATTATCCTAAATTTTGCGAATAATTGCAATGGAAATTTGATGTAATTTATTCCTTAGAACTTGCTCATATTTATTGGACACAGGAAACATACTTATAACATGTCAATTGATATTCGCTTGCGCTTCTCTTTTTCTCTAGACCCACCATATCTCACTTTGTTATAGTAATGTAGTTATCGGAAAAACTGGAGGCAATAAAATGGATCATATAAATAATATGAAACGCGGAGAAAAAGGCGCATGGATAAGTATTATTGCCTATCTCTTCCTTGCAGGATCAAAGCTAATAATAGCTTACATAGGAACATCAGATGCTTTATGGGCAGACGGGCTAAACAACTCAACCGACGTGGTTGCTTCTATAGCAATACTAATCGGACTCAGGATCTCTCAAAAGCCACCTGATCAAAACCACCGTTATGGACACTACCGAGCAGAAACCATTGCTTCCTTATTAGCTGCTTTCATCATGGTTGCTGTTGGATTACAAGTCCTATTTTCAACCATCACGAAAATGTTTGATGGGAACATAGCGAGGCCAGATATGATCACTGCATGGACGGCTCTTGGTGCTGCTTTAGTCATGTATGTGGTTCACCGCTACAACCTTTCACTATCACGCAAAATAAATAGTAGTGCCTTGTATGCTGCATCGCAAGATAATCGTTCTGATGCCCTGGTGAGTATAGGGGCATTTATTGGTATTATTGGTGCTCAGTTTGGCGTGTTCTGGTTAGACCCATTGGCAGGCTTTATCGTTGGAATCATTATTTGTAAGACAGCATGGGATATTTTTAAAGACTCCACTCTTATGTTAACGGATGGTTTTGATGAAGAACGTCTAAAGAAAATAAAAGAAGAAATTTCTAAATTCCCTGAGGTCAAACTAGTTGAGGATATTAAAGGTCGTGCTCTCGGTAACCAATCCGTGTTGGACGTAACGATTAAAGTGAACCCAGAGCTTAATGTAAGGCAGAGTCACGACATCACGGTCTATATTGAAGAAGAATTAGCAGCAAAGCATGGAATTTTGTACACCCATATTCATATTGAACCTTACAATGAATAAATGACTATCACTACATGTCCTAAAATTGCACTAACAAAAAGAGGAGCAGTCCATAGTGCACTGTTCCTCTTTATAATAAAGTAGTTAATAAAAAGACTGACAAAATGGCTCCAATTACCACAAAAATAACATTTAAACCAACATATGCAAGTATAATAGCAACAAATCCTCCAATTAACCCGATATGTGGTTTATCAGCATTAATCGAGAGAACACCAGGAAAAATAAGTGCTCCTAACGCTGCATATGGTATCGCGTTAAGCCAACGATTTACCCAATCCTTAAATTGCAATTTATCCACTATAAAGGCAGGAATTACTCTTGGAAGCATCGTCACAACAGACATCCCAATAATGATTAGTAGAATTATCATCTGCGCTCCTCCTTTAATAAAAACACTCCACTTAATCCTCCAAGAACCGTACCAGCAACAATTGCCCATCCACTACTCATAAATTGTAAACAAATAACGTTTATCAACATTGCGATTACTGCAATCAATCCCACTCGTAATTCTTTCTTCACAGATGGAACTAATAAACCGATAAACATTGCATAAAGAGCAATTCCCATGCTTTGACTTAAAGTTTCCGGAATCACTTTACCTAATACTCCACCTAAGAAGGAACCAATCACCCAGGAAAGATATGCAGTTAAGGTTAGAGCACCATAGAATAGAAAACCCTTTTCTTCTTTTGCTTCATTCGTATGTAAGGAAGAGACGGCAAACGTTTCATCTGTTAATCCTAATGAAAGTGGAAACTTCCATTTCAAATCTACTTCACGCAATCGATTCATAAAAGAAAGACTCATAACAAAATGGCGAAAGTTTAAGACAAAGGTAGCAATAATTATTTCAACTGCTCCTGCACCTAGTGCAATCATATTTGCACCCATGAATTGACTAGCTCCAGCAAATACAAGAACACTCATTAACGTAAGTTCCATAAGTGATAAACCAGCTTGCTTTGCCAGCACACCATAGGTTATGGCAATTGGAATATATCCAAGCATAATTGGAAAGCCAACCGCTAAACCACGCTTAATCATCAACATGGATGAGAAATAGTTTTTTTTATTTTCACTGACAGTATCCATATACGTCTCCCCCATCTAAATTTCTCATAATTATAACTGATTTTTAGTGTTGTGAGAATACATGAGACTTAAAATTGTTAATTTTATTTCGTTTTATGGAATGTTGGTGATGGATTTATCTACTGGGAGGATACTCCTCGATTTCAAAGGCAGTTTTTGAAATGATTGTTGCTTAGTTTTTTTACAGTTGATAGAAACTGTGCGGTAACTACTGTCAATTTTCTAAATCAATTGCAGTGTATAGTGGTACAACACCGCTCCGGCAGAATACTTCGCTTTCCGCGGGCACTGCCTCAGCCTCCTCGAGGAAAGTTCGCCTCTGCGGGGTCTTCGGACACGTGCTATTCCCGCAGGAGTCTAAGTATTCTGCCTGCGCTGGTTTAGTTTTCTAATTAATGTTAGAGGTTAAATTACGTATTTTAATAATTAAATGCTATTAAATTTATTCATTTACTTCTTACTAGCGAAGGAAATACACGGAGACTCCTGCGGGAGGATAGGCATCGGTGAGACCCCGCAAGAGCTTTAGCTCTGAGGAGGCTCACCAGCCGCCCGCGGCAAGGTAGGCACTGCGACGGTTCTTTCGAGCAGATGTCGCCCCTGTGCTGACAGTAAAAGCGGAGTGTATTTCCGTAGCGGGTATGATGCACTACCATAATGCTTAGTTACCGCGCAGTTTCTTTAAATTATGTAATTAACAACTTTCTTTAAGCAAATAACCCCAAAAAAAGAACCCGCACCTATCGTACAGATTCTTCTCTAGAACTATTTATCTTGTTCCGTTAAAATAATGGGATCCCCATCCGTAATTACAATAGTATGTTCATATTGTGCAGAGCGGCCGCCATCTACTGTTCTTGCAGTCCATTCATTACTGTCTAATTTACTACGCCAATCCCCTTCGTTCAACATTGGTTCGATGGTAATTACCATTCCAGGCTTTAAACGAAGACCTTTATTTGGTAAGCCAAAATGTGGTATATGCGGATCTTCGTGAATCGTAGGACCAATGCCATGACCAGTGAAGTCCCGTACAACAGAAAATCCTTCCCCTTCTGCATAAGTCTGTATCGCATGGCCGATATCTCCAATACGGTTACCTGCTTTTGCTTGTTCAATCCCAACATACAGTGATTTCTTAGTAACTTCCATAAGACGTAGCCCTTTTTCATCTACATTCCCCACCGCATAGGTCCAAGCAGAATCGGCTAAGCCTCCATTAAGGTTTACTACCATATCAATAGTTACAATATCTCCGTCCTTTAACTTCTCTTCTCGTGGAAAACCATGGCAAATTTCATCGTTAATAGAAGCACAAGTTGCATATGGGAAGCCATTATACCCTTTTTGTTCTGGAGTTGCGCCATGTTTTTCTAAAAAACGATCAACAAAAGTATCAATTTCCATGGTACTAATTCCAGGCTTAATTAGTTTTGCAATTTCTTTATGAATCTCAACTAATAGGTCAGCAGCCTTCTGCATTTGCTCGATTTCTCGCTTACTTTTTCTAGTAATCATATAATCGTCCTTTCTATTTATCAGCATAACTGTTAGCTATTATATAGTATTTTCCATTTCATAAGTGTACCACATTTTTACTGCACTTTCATTTAAGTAAAATACCACCGTGCTATATGTACAACTACCCATATTAAAATACCCAAATTCAAGCCAGTCCATCTGTACATTCGCCCTGTCACCTAATGAATCCACACATACATTGTAACTAGAGGAGGTGGCAATTCATGAGTAATGAATATGGATATGGTAAGGGCTTTGCTTTAATCGTTGTTCTTTTTATCCTGTTAATCATAGTAGGTGCTAGTGGATATAACAATGGTGGTGGCTATGGTTATGGATACGGTGGAGGTTGGAATTATTAATTTCCAACTTTCAATAATATAACTACATTTTAGGAGGTGATATAATGGGCCGTGGATTTGAAGGTGGATTTGCGTTAATCGTAGTTCTATTCATCCTGCTAATTATTGTTGGTGCAGGTGGTTATGGTAGAGGATACTACTAATATAAAAGAAATAAGGCCTTGAGGAGATCGTTCTCTTCAAGGTCTTAAATTATGTTTACTCAAATATTAAAAGTACTCATTAACATTATAAATTTTTCCATTCTCGATACTTGCTTCATCATTTAAAATATCAATCAAAATTCCACCAACTGTATCCGTATCACGCAATTGTTTATTTTCTTTGTACCCTTTAAATTTATCTATTTCAATAAAAGAATCTTTTGAACTAGAACGAATCGTCTGTTGCATGTTGGTATCCATTATTCCAGGATTAAATGCAACTATCTTATGTCCTGTTTTTAATGTATCTTGCTCAAGTGCTGCTGTTTTCGTATACATATTTATACTTGCCTTTGAACTGCAATAGGCCCCCCAACCATAGATTGGTCTCTCGGCTGCACCTGATGTTATATTAACTCCTATAAAGGCATTATTTGAGTTAGTGGAAAATTGAAGCATCGAATTCATTAATATGATTGGTGCTAGAGTATTTATTTGAAAATGATTTGTCAACTCTTGATTGCCAATTAGGGTGACTTGGTTTATCGGCTCGACGACAGCTGCATTATTAATCAAATAAAAAATCGTTGGACTGTACCGTTCCACATCTTCTTTTATTTTTTTAACCGTTTTTTCTATCTCACTAATATTTCCAAGGTCACACGGATAATGTTGATAATTAACATTATTTTTTTGAGCAATTTTCCCTAAGCGATTATTGGGATTCCTTGATATACCAAGAACATGGATACCAGATTCTAAGAACAATTTCGCTATAGACTCACCTAAGCCCTTCGAAACGCCAGTAATTAAAGCTATCTTCATGGTTTACCACCCTCTAGTCCTTTATGTACTCGGTACAATTGCATGATTACTTTCAATTCGTTCTTTAATTTCCTTCATTTTCTTCTGCAACCGTTCATCACGATCTTCTGGTGATATTTTTTTATTTAATGCTGCATATAAAGTTAGATCTCGAACCCTCAAGAATAATGGTATTAATGCTTTCCAACCTTTAGGAGGTGTCATCTCTTTACTATACCCTTTCATAAAGGCGTTCATAAATCGTTCTGCAAATTGTGTTTTTTCCTCTGAAGTTGTCTTGTCTGTAAATCTAGAAAAGCAAGTATAATACAGTGGAATTGCAATGTCCGATACATTCCAAAAATAGCATGCATCATCGAAATCGAAAATATAGATCGCATTTCCATCAAAAAAGAAATTTCCACTATGAACATCGTTATGGATTAACCCAAAATTATCTTTTGAAAGCTTATTCAATTCGTTCATTATTTCTTTAGCACGTTCGATTACTATTAATTCCTCAGGTACATATTTCTCCATCTCAAATAAATCATCTTCATACCAATATTTACGAGCCTGCTCCTCTGGTTGATAATTTTTAGTTATTCGATGTAACTTTCCTATTTCTTTCCCCCAACATTCAAATAACGTCTCATTAAATTCATCCTCAGTAGACCGAATTGGTTTCCCTATTACTTTTGAAAAAAGGCAAGCATAAAAGATGGTTTGGTCTGACGTGACTTGTTTTTCAACAAGGTTGTGTTGATTCGATGGGTAGACAATGGAAACATTGGCACCATGTTCATGCAAATAATTAATCCAATCTAGCTCACCTAAGATTTCATTCTCACTTCGATGGGAACTATGGGTGATTCTTAATATATATGGCTTTCCCTCTTTCGTAACCTCATACACATAATTTTCAAAGTCACCTAATAATTTATAGGATGCGTCAAGACCGTAAGCATCGAGAAATCTCTCAATAATTTCTTGATTATATACTGCTTCTACAACTTTCTCCATCGTATTCCCCCTTAACTTTCCCTGTCTATTTAATAATCTGTTCTTAAAAATGTTTGCCCGCATTTATTTCACGGTTTGTTAGAAACTGCGCGGTAACTAAGCATTATGGTAGCGCATCATACCCGCTTCGGAAATACACTCCGCTTTCCGCGGGCGGCTGGTGAGCCTCCTCAGAGCTAAAGCTCTTGCGGGGTCTCACCGATGCCTATCCTCCCGCAGGAGTCTCCGTGTATTTCCTTCGCTAGTAAGAAGTAAATGAATAAATTTAATAGCATTTAATTATTAAAATACGTAATTTAACCTCTAACATTAATTAGAAAACTAAACCAGCGCAGGCAGAATACGTAGACTCCTGCGGGAATAGCACGTGTCCGAAGACCCCGCAGAGGCGAACTTTCCTCGAGGAGGCTGAGGCCGTGCCCGCGGAAAGCGAAGTATTCTGCCGGAGCGGTGTTGTACCACTATACACTGCAATTGATTTAGAAAATTGACAGTAGTTACCGCACAGTTTCTATCAATTGTGTATTTAACAACAATTTCTTAGAGAAGCATTCATTTAAAAAATCATGACGTACTACTTTATTTCGTTCCAATAATAAACCAACGTCTCCATTCCTTTATCATAGCTATCTAATGGAAAGCTTTCATTTGGAGAATGAAGTCTATCATCTGGTGTACCAAAACCTAGTAATACAATCGGGATATTGTATATATCTTCTATCCACTCTACTACTGGAATAGAACCCCCCATCCGTACATATACAGTCTCTTTACCAAAGGCTTTAGTATAGCTATCAGCAGCTTTTTGTATGAGTGGATGGTTCGGTTCAACTTTATAAGCTTTAGCAGATAGTTTTTCTTTTTTCACTTTAACCGTAACACCTTTTGGTGCGACTTTTTTCACATGTGCTTCCAAAGCTTCTTGAATCCTATCTGGTTCTTGTCCTGGTACTAATCGACAGGTAATTTTTGCTGTTGCAGATGTTGGAATAATCGTTTTTGTCCCTTCCCCTTGATAACCACCGTATATTCCATTCACCTCAAAAGTTGGTCTGGCCATTGTATGTTCTTTTGCAGTGTACCCTTTTTCTGACACCGTTTCCGTAATGCCAGTTGCTCTTACAAAATCTTCACTTGGTACTTGTTCAATCAAATGTCTTTCCTCTTCAGTCAAATCTTCCACACCATCATAGAATCCGTCTACTGTTACTACTTCATTTTCATCTTTCATGGATGCAAGGATATGGGAAAGTGCCATGATTGGGTTTCTTACTGCCCCACCATACATACCCGAATGCAAGTCATGGTCTGGACCTGAAACCGTAATCTCAATACCTGTGAATCCTTTTAATCCATAAAGAATCGTTGGTTGATTTTTAGCCACCATACCGGAATCTGAGATGACAGCAAAATCTGCCTGGAATAATTCCTTTTTCTCCTGTAGAGTACGGTAAAGATTCTCACTACCAATCTCCTCTTCCCCTTCTAAACAAACCTTTACATTAAGAGGAAGTTTACCTTCTGTTTTCATCAATGCTTCAAATACAGCTAAATGCATGAATACTTGTCCCTTATCATCACTAGAACCTCGAGCATACAAACGTCCATCTCTTACTTCAGGCTTAAATGGTTCGCTTTTCCATAGCTCAATCGGGTCAACTGGTTGAACATCATAATGGCCATAAAGAAGTACTGTTGGGGCATTTGGTCCTGCTTTTGTATACTCCGCATAAACGATTGGGTGTTTTTTAGTCTCGATTTGTTGTACATTCTCAAAACCTGTGTCCGCTAAATATGTCTCTAGAAAACTCGCTGCATTTCTTACATCTTCTTTATGTACACTATCCGTACTAACACTTGGAATGGATAAAAAATCATTTAACTTTTCTAGTAAGCGATCTCTATTTTCAGTTAGATATGCTAATGCTTTTTCACTCATAATGTAACATCCCTTCTTTCTAATATTGTGTTTATTCTAGCATATTTTAGACTGGTTTAATATTAGTTTTTAGATAGATGGGAAAAGTGAATCATTTTCTATAGGTTCCATACTTTGAGCGATAAGACAAATGTAATATATTTGTGTATGCTTCACGCTAAAGGTAGTATTTTTCTGGTCCTCGGGCACATGATTTACAATATCGGTAGCATCTTTATGATTCTCGGGCTCATGATCCTCTCTAACGGGAGCATTCTTCTGGTCCTCGGGCTCATGATCCTCACTATTGGGAGCATCCTTCTGGTTCTCGGGCTCATGATCCCCTCCAACGGGAGCATCTTTCTGGTCCTCGGGCTCATGATCCTCACTATTGGGAGCATCCTTCTGGTTCTCGGGCTCATGATCCCCTCCAACGGGAGCATCTTTATGGTCCTCGGGCTCATGATCCTCACTATTGGGAACATCTTTATGGTTCTCGGGCTCATGATCCTCACTAACGGGAGCATCCTTCTGGTCCTCGGGCTTATGATCTACACTATTGGGAGCATCTTTCTGGTCCTCGGGCTCATGATCCTCTCTAACGGGAGCATCTTTATGGTCCTCGGGCTCATGCTCCTCACTACCAGCCATATCAATCCAACAAAAAAAGGCAGCAATCTAAGCTGCCTTTAATCAATCACCTAAAGCCTGTTCTAAGTCCTCTATTAAATCCTCTGCATCCTCTATACCAACCGAAATTCTAATCAATCCATCTGTAATTCCCAATTCTGCTCTTCTTTCTGCTGGTATCGAAGCATGTGTCATTTTTGCTGGTAGGGAAATCAGGCTTTCTACTGCTCCAAGGCTTTCTGCTAAGGTAAAATATTTAACCCGTTTTAGAACATCCTCAGCCAAATCTTCGCTACCTACATCGAATGAAATCATACCACCAAACCCATTGGATTGGCTTTTAGCAATCTGATGACCTGGATGAGTTTCTATTCCAGGATAGTAGACAGAAGATACTTTCGGATGTGAAAGTAGGTATTCCACCAATTTCTTACTATTAGCCTCAATGGCTTCCATCCGTAGTGCTAATGTCTTTATCCCACGCATCAGAAGCCACGAATCTTGTGGTCCCAATACAGCTCCAACTGAGTTTTGTAAGAAGTGAATCTTCTCCGCTAGTTCCTTTGTCTTTACTGCAACCACTCCAGCAACTACATCACTGTGTCCACCAATATACTTCGTTGCACTGTGCAATACAATGTCAGCTCCTAAATCTAATGGTTGCTGCCAATAAGATGTCGCAAACGTATTATCAACAATCAATAACAAATTATGCTTTTTTGCTATTTCTGCCATTTTATTTAAATCGGTTATTTTCAGTAATGGATTGGTTGGTGTTTCAATAAATAATGCTTTCGTATTTGATTGGATTGCATCCTCGACGTTAGCCGGTTTACTGGTGTCTACAAAAGTGTGATTTAACTCAAAGCGATTTAGGACTTTAGTCATTAAGCGGTAGGAACCGCCATAAACATCATCCGTTAAAATCACATGCTCACCTGCATGGAGTAGCATCATAACCGTTGTAATTGCTGCCATACCAGATCCAAATGCAAATCCATGTTTTCCATTTTCTAAATCTGCAATTACTGTTTCTAGTGCATGACGGGTTGGGTTTCCTGTTCGGGAGTATTCATATCCACGGAAATCACCAACACCATCTTGTTTGTAGGTACTCACTTGATAAATCGGTACAGATACAGCACCTGTCTGTTCATCACGTGTTATACCCCCATGTACCATTTTAGTTTTTGAACGCATGTTATATCTCCTCAACCTTCACTTCAGGATATATATGTTTACTTAAATAGCGATCGCTACTATCAGGAAAAATGGTAACGATGCTTGATCCTTCTTTAGCAAATTTAGCCTCTTCTAGAGCCGCATACATCGCTGCACCGGAAGAACTTCCCACTAATAACCCTTCGTTTCTAGCTAGTTTCTCCACCATCTCAAACACATGATTATCCTTTACCGTATAAATTCGATCGAAAAATTTAGGATCTACAAAGGAAGGTAAAAATTCCATACCAATTCCTTCTGTTCGATGTGGACCAGATTCACCACCAGCTATAATAGACCCCTCAGGTTCGACAATCATTGTTTTTATATTTGCATTCTTTTCTTTAAAATATCTTGAGCACCCCATAAAGGTGCCACCCGAACCAGCTCCGGCAATAAAAATATCAATCTCTCCTTCAAGGTCTTTCCAAATTTCAGGTGCAAGAGATTTATAATATGTGTCTGGATTAGCTGGATTAGCAAACTGTCTTGGAGAATAGCTATTTGGAATTTGCTTCAACAACTCCTCTGTCTTTTCAATTGCTCCAACCATTCCGGCTACTTTTGGTGTATGAATAATGGTCGCACCAAGAGCTTGCATGAGTATTTGTTTCTCCTGACTAAAATGCTCGGGAACAACAAAGATAACCTTTAGACCTTTTTCTTTAGCAGCCAACGCCAAGCCAATACCAGTATTACCTGCAGTTGGTTCAATAATGGTACCTCCAGGACTAACTTTTTCCGTTCTAAGTGCGTCCGCTATAAGTTCAACTCCTAAGCGGTCTTTAATACTCCCACCAGGATTGTAATATTCTAGTTTGGCATATACTTTTACATCATTCGGAATATCAAAGTTATGAATCCTTAAGAGAGGAGTTTGGCCAATTAGTTCATGTAATGATTGATATAATGCCATTACGTCACCCCATTAATTAAAAGACATCTCTCCACTCGTCCTTTTTAGCAAGCATCTCTTTCGCAATGTTCTTCGCGCCTTCTAAGCTATGATTAGCAGCCCATCCACATTGAACTTCATTACAAGCTGGTACTTCACTTGCATCTAGTACATCCTGTAAAGTCTTTTCCAATGTCACAAGGACCTCATCATAAGAATCATTGTTAATAATGGACAAATAAAAACCTGTTTGGCAACCCATTGGGCTAATATCTAATACATTATCCATATGATTTCGAATGTTCTCTGCCATTAGATGTTCTATAGAATGTAGTCCATCCATTTTCATATGTTCTTTATTAGGCTGCTTAAACCGAATATCGTATTTATAGACTTTATCCCCATTAACACCTTCCGTTACACCTACAAGTCTTACATATGGTGCCTTTACTTTTGTATGATCTAAATTAAAACTCTCAACATTCATCTTCTTCATTCTCCAGACTCTCCTTTATCCTTTTATATAGTTAGCTATGATTAACCAAACAAATTCATTCATCTGTTTGAAATTAATAGTAAAATTATTTTCTACAAATATTTTTTCGATTGTTTGAGTCAGTGGATAATATTCCCGCCTTAAGTCTTCGGCCAAGTTTGTATACCCTACTTCAACCGCTTCATCAATTTTCCTTTGCATTGCTTGAGCAGACTCAAACATGGTATCTGCAAAAACTACCTTACCACCCGTATTGAGTAGCGTTGAGAATTGCTTTACTGCCAATTCCTTTTCAGCATCTGTCAAATGATGAAAGGCATAGGTACTCACAATAGTATTAATTGGTATATCTGGTTTTGGGTAATGAAGAAAGTCCCCATCCAAAACAATTGCCTCTGGCAGCTTTACTTTAGTAATTTCACGCATAGCTATAGAGGGTTCAATTCCTATGACTCGATGTCCATTGTCTACTAGTTTTTCTGTAAGATTTCCAGTCCCTACACCAAATTCAAGAATATTACCAAAAGAGTTATCCGTTACAGCTTGTAAAATGGATTGATAATCCCGAAAAACTTCTATATATTCAGGATCCATTCCTGTTACAGTCTTATCATAATCCTCTGCCCATTCCTCAAAAATCTCAAGAAATTCACGCCCCATTTGCACTCAACCCCATGTTAACTTAAATTCATAGTAAAACACTATGTTTAATAAGGATTATATGTAATAGACTAACATATGTTGAATCATTTATAAATAGTAAATAGGAATCAATAAAAATCGACAGGTGCCTGGCACCTGTCGAATAATAATGATTTATTTAATTATTTATTCTGGGGAAAGATTCGTTCAATCATAGTTCCAAATTCTTCAAAAAACCCTTCTACTGGTTCACCATTGTCTATATCGTTTGCATAGTTATTGGCTAAGTCCATAAAATCTGGGTTGGTTGAAACATAAACATTATCAATATCATGGTCAACGGATTTAACAATAGCTGCTATTTGTTCTTTGACTTCATCTGTTAAATTATCACCATTATTATTTCGTTCACCATTATCTGTATCTAATTCTGCAGCAACATATGCATTATTGTCAGTTGTTATGACATACGCATTATCGATTACTTTAATTTTCTTCTCAATAATATCTGCAGCCTCATTTGCAACATCATATTCATCTGCACTTTGATTTGAATCCCCATTATCTGCTCGATTATTTGTGTTATTTATATTTTGTGTATTAATGTCTGTTCTTTTGGGCTCTTCCATGTCACGTTGAAGTGTGTAATTACGGTTTTGATCAAGTCCATCAGGATGGTTTTGATACCTGACTGGCTCGATATTTTGATTGGTAGTCCCTTGTTGACCTTCTTCATTTTCTGCACCACATCCAGATGCAACTATCAAAGCTGCTGCAGCAACTCCTAGTATGGTTTTTTTCATTAAATATCCCTCCCTTTTGTTTTTTTAGTATGGTTCAGATAGAACTGTTTATCCTAACTAAAGCTCGCCTTAAATTGGAAAGAACACCAAAATTGTTAAGGGAAAATATATATATAATACGGGGAAGCTATTACTACCCTTGTAAGTTTTTAAGGAGGGGAATTCAGGATGGATATACCAGACTACGACAAGGCTTTGTACTATACGTTATGGGGACAATGGGATGATTTGCTCGTATTAATGGTCCGCACAAAGGATGACTTGTTATCCAAAAGAATACAGAATTTCCTACACGCTTACCATTATTCTTTAGATGACAAAAAAATAGTCGAATCACATGAAAACCTTCTTTATTATATTGACCATGCAATGAAATACACGCCATCGGCTATTATGGAAGTTTAATGAAAAGGGCTTAACTCTGTATTGAGTTAAGCCCTTATTATATCGTTATTTATATAGTGGGAAAATATAGGAGTAATCATCATCTTTATTCTTTCCATTGTTACTATTTCCTTTTTTATCATGGCCTTTTCCATTATGCTTCCCATGGTCGCCCTTCCCATTATGACCTTTTCCATTGTTACCTTCTCGTTTATCCTTTTGATGATGATCTCTCTTATGATGGTCTTTCTGTTTAGACTTTTCTATATTTTTATTGTTATTTTTCCCATTATTTTCGTTGTCCCAATTGTGACCTTTCCCATCATTCGCTTTACCATTATGATTACGATTGTCACGGTTGAACTTATCTTGCTGTTTATCTTTATGGTGTCCTTTTGCTTTACCGTTCTCATGACCATTTCCATTTTTTTTCGAGTTAATTTCGCCATTTTTAGCTTTCAACTCACTAGGATGTATGTCTTCTTTAAACGTTTTATCCTTTTCATTGGTAATAGCTGGGATACGTTTTTTCTGTGAATCATCCGTTATTTCAACTTCAGATTTTTCTTTATTAAAAAATGATTGCAATACCTCTTTATCTTCTTCTGTAATAATTGATTTTACCTGATTATCTGACTGTCCTGTAACCGCATTTGCTAACGTTTTATTCATGGACTGTTGTTTTTCTTCTGCTGTTTCTCTTACTTCTTCAGGAATGACGACCGCAACAACTTCCCAATCCGTTGTCTTTTTATTGAAATGTTCTTCAATTGTCTTAATAATTGGGTCCTTTTCGTCATCTTTCAGATAGTGAACCCCAATCAATACGTTTTTGGTTGGATTAATAAGTCCTTTTTCTTCACTTGTTTTGATAATGATATCAATAGCATCCTCAATATTCTTACCTTCTAATTCGCCTATTTGATCTAGAATCTGTTTAGCGTCATCATTAAAAGGTGTTATGCCAGATACTTCTAAGTCACTATCAATTTCAAGTTCCATGCTAGGATTGATATCAATATCTACATATGCATAAGTTTCATTACTAGTTATTGCCATATAGAGAGGCAATAATGCAATAAGGAAAATACATGCTAAGGCCGCAACACGCATCGTGAAAATTTTCTCTGTTAAGGCTGTTTGCCATTGTTTTTTTACAAATGGCTCATAGTTGACCTCAATACCAATATCAGTATTTTTAATTGGATGAGCTTTTTCAATTAAACCATCGGTTGTCATCACAATGGTAAATTTTCGATGTTGCTCCATTACAATCCCTTTTTTCACTGGCCCACCCCTTTCAAATAATCATTTAGAAATACATAATCTTCTCCAAGAACAATAAATATTGCTAGGATAAATTTTCTATTACGTTCCAACGTTTTTTTACTAACATCTACTTTTTTGGCTAATTCCTTAATAGGAAGTTTTTTCTTTTGCTCGACAAAATCCCGAAGTTTCGAATCCTCTCGAAGTACTCTGGCTATTTTCACAGCACTTTCTCGAGCATCTCGGTGTTTAGGTGCAACTTCGGAAAGCTCTAATAATGTCAATTTATACGTAGCTAGCTTATCTTTAAACTCCAGAATTTCCTGCCTACGATACCAGGCTTCTTGTTCCTGCTGATAGATGTCTTTTACTGCTTCTATTTCTGTTGGATTCTCCATTTTTTCTACATCATAGGTTTCATCCAATGAGATAGCTGTAGGATACTTACTCTGTGATCGTATATAGTCAATAACTTTTCGTTTGATAACCAAATTAGCAAACGTTAAAAAGGAACTTCCTTTTTCTTTTGAAAATAAGCGAATCGCTTCGTTAAATGCGGATAATCCAATACTAAATTCATCATCTCGCTCTGGGTCTATATATCGCTTGCAGACTTCCGAGACACATTTAGCTATAAAAGGTTGATAATTTTTTAATAGGAAGTCTTGAGCAGTTTCATCACCTTCTTGAGCATTTGTTATTAATTCATCTAGAGGGATGTCTTTTAAAAGTTCACGTGTCAAAGAAGACCACCCCAATCACTCATATATTTCGATTGTGTTACAATTTTTTTGGGTGTGTCGAATATTAATTTTATCAAATTATCGTATATTGTATATAAACAGGTCATGATTAACCCACCATTACTTTAATATTTTCCATTTTCATGAATATGACTATATTACCGTACAAGTATTACAGAGAGTGTCACGAGAGGATTACAATTTGTTTAAAAGTAGGTATCATCACCCATAAAATTTCTCTTTTCACGTAATATATCCTCTTGCCCTACTTTTATGAAGTAAATTAACCCTCTTCTATACTATCGGTTGATGATCACATTTAAGAAGTATTATTTCATTTTGTATAGATGGAAATAGTCGATTGGGATAAATAGCCCCACTTTTCCGTGGGTATCATGATTTAGTGTAGCAAAGATTACTCCGATAACCTCGCCCTTTTGATTAATAATTGGGCTTCCACTGTTCCCTCTGTATACTGGCGCTTCAATCATCAGTACAGGTTTGTCCCAGCTATCTAATTGTGTATAGCCTATAATAGTTCCTTGGTTTGCAATCCCATTAAAGGCAAGTGGGTTCCCGATAAATGATATTTGCTCATTTGCATCAAATAGGCTTTGGTCAGCTAAGTTCAGATAAGGGAGTTCTATAGTACTATCCGCTTTTATTAAGGCTAAATCTACATCCGGGTATTCTTCTATTATTTCCGCGCTAAATAATCCTTCCTCAGGAAAGGCTACTGCTAAACTGCTTCCCTCATCAATAACATGATAGTTTGTTAAGATAAAACCATCGCTTGATATAGCAAATCCTGTCCCTTTACTTTCCCCCGTCTCAATGACAACGACTGCTTCTTTATAGGTTTTAATTTCTTCATTGGTAGATAATTTAGCTGATGTGATTAAAAAATCAATAGCTGGAATGGAGAAAGTAGATGGTAATATTGCTATGACGTTTAACATCATGGCAATAGCAATAAGCCAAAACACCCATTTTGGAAATGGACGCTTCGGCTTTTTATCACTGTATTCTATAGTAGCTTTTATGAGTGCATCTTTTCTTGCTTGTTCTACAATCTCATAAAGCTCTTCATCGTCGAACTCTTCATATAAATCTTCATCAATAATGTCAGGTTTTTGCTTTTCATCTTTTTCCACTAGCTAGACACCCCACATTGTACTAGATTAAATAGCTTTCTGGGAAATTCCTTGTTGCATTTTGTACATTTGATAATACGTACCTTTTTCGGCAATTAATGCTTCATGGTCCCCTTCTTCTATAATCTTACCATGTTCTAGTACAAAAATGGTATTAGCTTGTTGAATGGTAGATAGTCTATGAGCAATAACTAATGTCGTTCTACCCTGTTTTAATACATCTAACGCATGTTGAATGACCATCTCGGTCTCCGTATCAATATTTGCCGTCGCCTCATCCAAAATTAAGATAGCTGGATCAAACGCTAAGGCGCGAGCAAAGGAGATTAACTGTCTTTCCCCTAATGAATAGGTACTTCCACCCTCTGTAACCCGTTCATCATACTTTTTCGGTAATTTCTCAATAAATCGATCAGCACCAACTGTTTTTAACGCTTCTATAGCTCTTTCTCGAGAAATCTTCGGATCATTCATGGTAACATTGGTCAAAATTGTACCTGAGAATAGAAATGGATCCTGTAACACAATTCCCATATGACTTCTTACTTGTTGTCTGGACCATTTACTAGTGTCATTTCCGTCAATGGTAATGGTTCCTTTTTGCGGATCATAAAAGCGGAATAACAGGTTCATAATCGAACTTTTCCCTGAACCAGTATGACCAACAAAAGCTACTGTTTCACCAGCGTTTATCGATAAGGATAAATCCTTGAGTACATACTCATCCTCTTCATAGGCAAAAGAAACACGTTCAAACTTAATATTTCCTTGGTAACGTTTGATTTCCTTCTGATTGACTTCTTCCCCATCTAAATCCAATAATTCGAAAACACGGCCCCCAGCAACTCTTGCTTGCTCTAATAGTGGTAATTGATTCACGATGTCACTAACAGGTTCAAATAATCTAGTTAATAGATCAACAATAGCATACAACATCCCAATGGAAATGATACTTTCTAAGTTCAAAGATGCCGAGCCAAAATACCATATAAAAGCTACAAACGCGATATTACGAAATACCGTTACAAGATTATATTGTGTTAGAGCACTGAGCTTTAATAGTTTACGTTGATACTTGAAATGCCTTGTATTTAACTCTTCAAATTCTTCCTTCGTTTGCTTTTCTCGTCGGAATGCTTGTATAATGGTCATCCCTTGAATGGCCTCGTTAATCTTACCGTTAATCTCACTTATTGTAGAACGAATTACTTTATTATATTTTGTTCCATAATATTTATATAGCTTCATCCATACGATGATTAAAGGTATTAAGAGTAAAAACCAGATTGCAAGCTTGGCATTTAAGATGAATAAGGCAACAAAAATTCCCGCCATATAAATGGCACTTGTAATAATAATACTTAGTACTCGTTCGTAGAGATCGCGAATTGCCTCTGTATCGTTCGTAACACGAGCAACAATCTTACCTGCTGGTTGATTAACATAGTAGTTAATTGGAATTCTTTGTGTATGTTCAAAAATATCATTACGCATCTTTTTCACTATCTGATTAGATGCTTGTTGTAATAGAAATGTCTTGTAAAACTGGAAAATACCCGCAATTAATAATAACCCGACATATAATCCTAACAATAATAAAATCGGACGTTGCTCTGGTTGGAAGAAGCTATAGATGTTAGTAACAGATATCTTCTGACCTGTGAATGACGTCTCTTCAGAACCAGATACTACCATAATCGTATTCCCATCTGCCTTACGCTCCCCTAGTAATGGTACCTCTCCCTCTACTAGGTAGTACGCTCTTCCAATTTGCAACAATGTTGTTGTACCGATAATCTCATCATTTTCTTTCACACGGTCGGCACGTTTATAATAACGGTTATTAAATTCAACCGTATTACGATCGTCATTTTCACTTAACTCATACCATGTGCCTTCTACCCCGACAACATGTTCATCAATAATCGTCTTCGCAATTAATGGTCCAGCCAATTCTAGTGCAGTTGCAATCATGAGAAAAATAATACCGATGATAATTTTTTTCTTAAACTGTAAAGCATATTGAAATAATCTTTTCTCTGTCGTCTTCTTTTTCATTAGGAGATCGCCTCCTCGTCATCTTCTAGCTGCTGTTGTTCATACTGTTCTTTATACCATGCACCATTTTGCATCAGTTCTTCATGTGTGCCTTCCTCGACGATATTTCCATCTTCAAGCACAATAATATGGTCGGCATGAGTTACAGCAGATAAACGGTGTGCAGCAATAAATGTTGTTTTATTTTTTCTTTCTTCTCGTAAATGCTCAATAATTTTTGATTCTGTTTTCCCGTCTACTGCAGATAAAGAATCATCTAATAGTAGAATTTCCGGATCCTTTATAAAGGCTCTTGCCAATGCAACTCGTTGTTTCTGTCCACCGGAAAGTGTTACACCACTCTCCCCTACTTTCGTATCCAGGCCTTTTGGCAATTGCTTAATATCCTCTAAGAAATGGGCAAGCTCCATGACCCGATAAATTTCTTCATCCGTCGCATCACTTTTACCAAATTGAATGTTCTCTCTCACACTTTTCGAAAACATGATCTGATCCTGTGGTACATAGCCAATCCAGGAACGGACTTGGTCTAGGCTCATTTTTTCGATATCGACATTAGACATTTTAATCTTTCCGTCTACCCCAGGATATTGACGAAGCATCAACTTGAACAAGGTAGTTTTACCAGATCCAGTTTTACCAACAACTCCAATTGTCTGCCCCTTAGAGATAGTTAGATTGATTTTCTCTAATTGATTGATCTTTGTTCCAGGATAGGAGAAAGATATTTCTTCAAATTGAATGGAGTTCACGTTAGAGACCGAGACTGGATTCTCCGATTCTTTTACGTCTGCCTCATATCCAATTGTTTCATTTACTCTGTCTAAAGATGCGTTACCACGTTGTAATACATTTATCAATTCCCCAACTGCAAACATTGGCCAAATCAACATCCCTAAGTAAACATTAAATGAAACTAAGTCACCTAAGGAAATGACATTTTGAAAGACAAGCATCGTTCCATATCCAAGACCAATCGTATACGAGAGTCCAACTAATATTTTCATTGTCGGTTCAAACATTGCATCTATTTTGGCAACGGCAATATTCTTCTGGTATACATCTTCTGTCATAGCCTCGAAACGTTCTTTATCTTGCTTCTCCTGAACGAAAGCACGGATGACTCGAACTCCCCGAATCGATTCCAATACGTCATTATTCATATTTCCGAATGCAGCTTGAGCCTCTGTAAAGCGAGAATGGATAGCAGCACCGTATTTATTCATAATAATAGCCATTATTGGTAGTGGAATTAATGCTGCAAGGGTTAGCTTCCAACTAATCGTAAACCCCATAACTGCAATTAACATAAACATGAATGTTGTGGAGTCTACTAATGTTAAAACCCCGAAACCTGCAGTTTGTGCGATAGCCTTCAAATCATTTGTACTTCTGGCCATTAAGTCCCCTGTTTTGTATTTACCATAAAAAGTGGGTGTCATTCTTAGAAAATGATTAATTAACTTTGAACGAGTCCATCTTTCTAGGATTACTGCCCCACTGAAAAGTGTATAATCCCAAATAAATGAAATACTATAATGGACAATTATCAATACAAGATAGCCAACAATAATAATCGTAAGTAGTTGAGATGTTAATGTCTCAAACTGAATATGATCAATGGCATATCCTAGAAGCCGCGGTGGTATTAAACCAATTGCACTTGCCATAATTAGCGTTATGATTGCAAATGTATACCGCTTCCAATAATGTTTAAAAAACCAATCTAACTTTTTAAAAACTGAAAACACATGAATCACCTTCTCTATCTCTTTGGTTGTTTTAATTGGCTGTTTTCTTTATTGGTGTTAAATTACATTACTTATAGAGACTGTGTGCTAACGACTGTTAATTAATGAGAGTAGTATAAATATACCGCTCCGGCAGAATACTCCGCTTTCCGCGGGCACGGCCTCAGCCTCCTCGAGGAAAGTTCGCCTCTGCGGGGTCTTCGGACACGTGCTATTCCCGCAGGAGTCTCCGTATTCTGCCTGCGCTAGTTTGGGTCTTCTAACTTTAAGTTAGCAAGTAATTATTGTGTTGGTTTTAATTGCCTATATTTTTTTCACTCAATACTAGCGAAGGAAATACACGGAGACTCCTGCGGGAGGATAGGCTTCGGTGAGACCCCGCAGTGCGTAAGCGCGAGGAGGCTCACCAGCCGCCCGCGGAAAGCGGAGTGTATTTCCGTAGCGGGTATGTTGCTCCCAAATAAAAAATATTCACCGCACAGTTTCTATCAATTATGAGACAATTACTACTAACATTCAGAAAACAAGCCATTTAATGAAGAAAACCGTTCAGGTATGGCATAGAAATAATTAATTAGTCAGACCAAAACACAAAAAATGCATGCGCCATTGACGCATGCATGTAAAATTAGGGACCGGAAAATTGATATAAATCCCCCATATATTACAAAAAGGCCACAGCACATGGTGACCTTTAATAAACAATAGAATTATGTACTGATTTTTAGAACACACTTCTCCGCTTATCAGAGGTCACATGAAATATAAAGTTGTATCCAATTCCTTTTACAATTACGTTTTCCATTTTCATGCCCTCCTTTACGTTTTTTAAATACCTCATCATTATAAATTGGTAAAAATAAGAAGTCAATACATTTATTAAAAATAAATAGTTTTCTAACATTTCAATGTTTCATGGATGTATTAGATTGCCGGAAGAACTCGATGGTCCGTTCAACACAATCAAGTGTAAGGCTTGTTTCTTGTGAAATTTCTTCTAATGGTGCATAGGGATGTTTTTTTATATAAGCACTTACCTGATCAAGCTCACGTAGACAACTGTTGCACATGTAAAAAGCACTGTAAGACATAGTATTTTTACATAATTTACAAATTCGTACATTGTTACTCATCGATTCCCCTCCCCCAATAATTATTTTTTATTTTATATATTGTTCGATTACTGCTATAGTTTTTTATGGGGTATCTTAAGTTAAAAGGAGTGGAAAAATATGCATCTTGATGATATGCTTGCCTTTAATGAAAAGTTTGTTGAAGGAAAAGAATATGAAAAGTATGCTACTGATAGCATCCCTAACAAGAAAATGGTTATCTTTACTTGTATGGAATCTCGTTTAGTTGAACTGTTACACCGGGCTTTGAACATCGAAAATGGTGATGTGAAAATGGTCAAAAATGCAGGTGCTATTATCCGTAAACCTTTCGATAGTATTATGAAAGGGATTCTTGTTGCTATCTTTGAATTACAAGCTGAAGAAGTAACGGTTATTGGTCATCATGATTGTGGTATGTCACGAGTGGATACGAAAGAACTCACGAATAAAATGATACAAAAAGGGATTGACACGGAAACAATTAAAACGTTGGAACATGCGGGCATTGATTTTGATTATGAATTTCATGGATTTGAAACCGTGGAAGAGTCAGTTATCCAAAGTGTTAATGTGATTCGAAATCACCCTTTACTACCACCATATGTAAAAGTGCATGGATTAGTAATTGATCCAGGAACAGGTAAAGTAGATGTCGTCACAAGAGGCGATTAATAGATAGTAAGATGAGACGAGCATATTAGTGCTCGTCTTTTTAGTTTCCCAATTAATAGCGATTGCTTATATTTTTTCCATTCATACACATACTAACTCTGAGTAGCTTTATCCTTGGAGGTTCATATGTGGAGAAGAAAGAAAACGGAAAAAACTAACCAAAGTGAAACAAATATATTCCCGTTAAAGGTAGATGCATTAGAGAAATTCTTCAAAGAAAAATTTAATTATCATGACGACTTAAAGTTTACCAAGTATACAGTAAACAAGAAAAAAGTTGCAGTATTTTATATTGATTATTTAATTGAGGGTAATAAATTAGGGCAAATAATTGAACCATTAGTTGATCTAAATCCAGAAATAGATCTTACAAACAAAAATTTACTAAATGAACTTCCATATAGTTCCGGAACCAGTACCAACACAATAGAGGACATACATAAGAAATTAATTATTGGTTTTGTATTTATATATATAGAAATGGAAAAAGCCGTGCTAGCTTATCCATTTTCCATGAAAGAAACCCGTTCGGTTGAAAAGGCTGAAACAGAATCTCTCGTTCTCGGTTCTAAGATTGCATTCTCAGAATCCATCCTAATAAATATGAACGTAATTAGATGGCAAATCAATTCAACAGACCTTGTATTTGAAAAATTCACAGTAGGTACTCAAGCCCCTCGGGAAGTAAGAATTGTCTACATGAAGTCTATTGCAAATGAAGATGATGTCAATACAATGCGTCAACGGATACAAGAGTTAGATGTTGATCAAATTGAAGGTACAATTGTTTTAAAACAATACTTAGAGGACTCCCAAATGAACCTTTTCCCCCAGTTCGATGAGACGGAATTACCTGACCGGCTTGCTTATAATGTCACAAGAGGAAAAATAGGAGTCTTAGTAGACGGAAGCCCAACTTCTTTTACTGCTCCTGCAACGCTGTTTAGTTTCTTAGAATCAACAGAAGATCTTTATATGAGATGGCAAGCTGGTTCATTTCTACGTATTTTGCGATTTTTGGCAATGATTTTTTCGATTTTAGTTACACCTACTTATGTTGCTGCAGCGACGTATCAGTATGCTATTATACCAAGTCAGTTACTTATATCCATTGGACAATCAAGAGCAGCAGTACCTTTCCCACCAATATTTGAGGCATTATTATTGGAATTCTTAATAGAGCTCTTGCGTGAAGCCGGTGCTAGATTGCCAACCAAGGTAGGTCAAACAATGGGTATTGTGGGTGGTATAGTAATTGGGCAAGCAGCAGTAGAGGCAGGACTAACAAGTAATATCCTAATTATCGTGGTTGCTATGAGTGCACTATCTTCATTTACTACTCCTAGCTATTTATTTGGAACTACAATACGATTAATTCGCTTCCCACTTATAATTTTGGCAGGTTTACTGGGTTTAGCTGGAATCGTATTTGGTTTATGTTGGCTAATCATTCACGTTTTACGCTTAACATCATTAGGACGACCATATCTAGTTCCAATTTATCCGTTACGATTAGCAGACTTTAACAAAGTATTTTTTAGAACACCCTTCAGCTTTGTATCGAAGCGTGCAAAGTCGTATCGTCCAAAAGATTTACTCCGCTTTAATAAAAAAGATGCTAAACAAAAACGTGATATTGATGAGTAGGTGAAATATGGATATTAATGTAACAGTTAAATCAAATCTCCAGATACGGGCCTTTTATCTGTTTTTTATTATTGCAGGTGTTCAAATAGGTGTTGGGATCATAGGAGCACCAAGGTTTGTATTCTTGGAGGCAGAACGCGACTCGTGGTTAGCAATTCTTATTGGTTTTTTGTTTATATGCATTGTTGTAGGGGCTATGTTTATGATATTGCAGCAATATGAGAATGCAGATTACTATGGTATTCATATTGACTTATTCGGAAACTGGTTAGGTAAATTAATGGGGACCATCCTCATCTTGTTCTTGGCCGGGAGCTTTCTTTCCATTCTGATGACCTATATCCAGGTTATTCAAATCTTTTTATACCATGGTCTACCGAATTGGATTATTACATCACTCATACTGATTTTAGCTCTTTATACTGTTTTGGGAGGTATAAGAGTTGTTGTAGGTGTGACGTTCGTATTTTTTATCATTACAATTTCACTACTAGTAGTACTTTACGATCCATTATTACGACTCAATATGTATAACTATCTTCCAATGTTCCAAACTCCTTTACCTGATTTATTAAAGGGTGCCAAAGCAACTGCTTACACGTTTTCAGGGTTTGAGATATTAATGTTTATTTATCCATTTATCAAGGATAAACAGAAGGCAAAACTTCCGGTTTATCTTGGTCTGACTTTCACAACCATAATTTTTATTTTAATTACGATGATTTCAATAGGTTACTTTAGTGCATTAGGATTAAAAAATATTGACTGGGCTTTATTGATACTTGTTAAGAGTGCCTCTTTTACATTCTTAGAACGTTTAGATTATATAGTAGTTATTACATGGATTATGGTGATAATCCCAAATTTAGTATTACTTATGTGGGCAATTGCTTATGGTATAAAACGTCTATATAATTTTCAACAAAGAAAGACCCACTATATCTTTGCAGGCATTATTCTAATCGTAGTCAATTTTTTTCACTTTGATTATCAGATTACGAAACTTACGGACACGATTGCTAGGATTAGTTTTTGGGTAGTTTATATATACCCACTACTACTCCTTCCAATCGTGTTAATCAAGAAGAAACGGAAGAGTCAAGGAGGGGACAACGCATCATGAGAAAAATCACTTTGATGATTCTGTCAATGATACTTTTCTTATCTAGTTGTGTTCAGACCTTCCAGTTAGAAGATCTTGGAATTATCACTTCCCGTGGAGTGGATCGAGCAGACAATAATGACATTGAGATTACTATGTCTGTATTACAATTTCAAGCAAATTCTACTAAACCTACCATAATAGTTTCAGGTGTTGGCAGTACGATTAAAGGAGCAGTAGAAGATGCAGGAAAAAAAGTTAGTCAAGAATTAGTTCCAGGAAAGTTAGAGTTAGAAATGTATAGTAGGGAACTAGCAGAAGATGGCCTAAAATCGTATATTGATACCCTTAAAAGAGATGCAAATATTCCCGATACTGTACGTTTAGCAGTAACAGAAGATAACAGTAGAGAAATCTTACATACCCAAGAAGAACATATTTCGACTAACGTAGGTGAATTTCTTCATGGCCTTGTTCAACCTGGTGCTGAACAAAGACTCTTCCCAGAAGTATCTCTACAAAAATTCGCTAGAATTATAAATGATGAAGGAATAGATCCAATCCTACCTATTATTGGTCTAAGGGAAGAAACTCCAGTAATTACAGGTATTGCGCTCTTCAAAGATGACAAAATGAAAGGGCAATTGCCGATTAAGGATGAGTATTACTTTACTATTATTGAGGGGTTGACACAGGAAGAGCTCATAGAAATAGAAATTCCAACAGATAGCGTAGAAAAGTACTTAATACATGGTAATGGAGGTGAAGAACAATTAAAAATAGTCCTGTTAATTGAAAAAGGAACTGGAGATATTCAACTGACGGACAAAGATAAACTTCACTTCGATACCAACATAAAGATTGAATTAAGTCTGTTAGAAATATCAAGAGAATATAAATTAGATGATGCTAAAGCTTTGAAAAAACTAGAACAAGAAATAGAAAAGGTCATAACATCCCGATACGAGGAAATCTTTAGTTACTTAAAAGAAGTGAATACCGATGTTTTCGGTTATGGAGAGAAGTACCGTATAAAAAAGAAGGGTGGTAAATTGTCAGATAAGGAATGGGATAAAAGTTTCCCTACCATACATTCAAATTTTAATGTCAACGTCAATATTATCCGCCACGGTACTGTGAATAGATAGAAACGTTCAATATTGTAAAACAGAAAGGGCATATGAAATCTAGCTTGATTCCACATGCCCTTTCAAGTTGTTCTAGACAAATATTCTTAGTCTGTATCTATCTCTATTTACTTAATAATAATACTCATTACTTTCTTCTATATCATCTGAAACCAATCCAGAAAGTACATGAACCCGTAGAATAAAACCAATTAATTTATCTTCATCATTTACTACTGCTAACGGATATTTCGACTCTAATGCTTTCGGAATCAAATCATTAATATACTCCTCTTTTTCTACAACAGCATAATCATCACGTAATATATCCGATAAGGATTTTTGTTCTTTCTTCGCCTGAATAGCATCATCTATCGTAACAATTCCTTTTACTCTACGCCCACGATCCACTACAAATACGCTAGAAATCCCATTCTCTTCCATTTCCTTAATCGCTACATTTAGTCCATCCTTTAATGACACTAAGGCATTTGGCTTAATCATGATATGCTCTGCCTGGAATACTTTGGAACGATCAATGTCCTTAATAAACTCAGAAATATAATGATTTGCCGGTGACTCAATAATTTCTTCCGGTGTTCCAACCTGGACAACATGACCATCTTTCATAACCGCAACTCGGTCCCCTAACTTAAACGCTTCATTGACATCATGCGTGATAAAAATAATGGTCTTCTGTAAACGGTCTTGGATATCTAAAAGCTCAAGCTGCATCTCACGTCTAATAAGCGGATCAAGCGCACTAAATGGTTCATCCATTAACAGGATATCTGGATCATTTGCAAGTGCGCGAGCAAGACCAACACGCTGTTGCATTCCGCCAGAGAGTTCATCTGGATACTTATCCTCATACCCTTTCAATCCTACTATTTCAATATTTTTAAGTGCTATCGCTCGGCGTTCGTCTTTTGACACGCCACGTATTTCTAACCCATACTCCACATTTGCTAAGATGGTACGATGACTAAACAAGCCAAAGTGTTGGAAAACCATTGCTATTTTTTCTTGTCTAACTTTTTTTAGATCTTGCTTTTTATATGTTACTATATCCTCGCCATCAATATAAATTGAACCGTCTGTAGGTTTGTTCAATAAATTGAAGCAACGAATTAAGGTAGACTTCCCACTGCCAGACAATCCCATTATGACAAAGACTTCCCCCTTCTTAATATCAAAGGAAGCATCATAAACTCCAACCGTATGTCCTGTCTCCGCTAGGATTTCATTTTTTGTTTTTCCTTCTTTAATTAATGGAATTACCGATTTCGGTTTTGGTCCAAATATTTTGGAGACATGATCAATTTTAATCTTCGTTTCCATTATTTAATCCCCCTTTGGAACTTAGCTGCAATTCCATTTGTAACCCGGTCAATAATAATGGCTAAAAATACAATACTGATCCCCGCTTCAAATCCTAAAGCAATATCAATACGGTTTATAGAAACAAGCACTTGCTCTCCAAGCCCTTTTGCTCCTACCATGGAAGCAATAACAACCATGGAAAGTGCCATCATTGTTGTTTGGTTAACACCTGCCATAATAGTAGGAAGTGCTTGAGGCAACTGTACCTTTCTAAGCATCTGTCCTCTTGAAGAACCAAAAGATTGAGCCGATTCAATCACTTCCTGATCCACACCACGAATTGCAAGCTCTGTTAAACGAATGACCGGAGGCAAGGCATATATTAAAGTGGCAAAAATCGCAGAAACATTACCTAATCCAAAGAAGAAGATTGCAGGTATGAGATAAACAAAACTTGGCATGGTCTGCATCGCATCAAGTAATGGGCGCATCACATTTGAAAAACCTTTACTAAATGCCATCCAAATACCAACTGGTATACCGATTAATAGACAGATAATAACTGCGGTTAATATAATAGCTATTGTTGTCATCATGTCTTCCCATAATCCAAAACTTCCAATTAGGAAAATAAATAAACTATATAATATCCCAGAGAACACGGATTTAAAATACCATCCTAACAGGAAAATGATAAGTACAAAACACCACCAAGGCATGGTAACTAATAAATCATCTAAAAAATTAATGGTTCTGGAAGAAATGAAAAAAATAAAATCAAAAAATCCTTCTAATGTTGTATCTAAGAAATCAACAAATTGTTTAACATAATCACCTAAGTTTGTTCGTATATCAGGAAAACTTCCCATAGTTAGGCTGCCTAATAACAGCCCTTCACCTCTCTTTTATCATTTAAATTAAAGGAAAGAAAAGCAGCTAACCAAACAGGCCAGCCGCTAAACGTTCATTACTTTAAAGCATCTTTTACCTTTTCAGCGATTTCCTCATCTACCCAGCTAGTCCAAATATCCTCATGTTGCTCCATCCACCAAATTGCAGCCTCTTCCGGTTCAGCACCATTTTCATCCATATAATTTAATGCTTCCTCTGTTAGTGCACTGCTAGTTTCATAGTTACTTAAGAAATCATAAACATCTGGTGCTTGTTCTGGAAAATCTTTATGAACAGCAACTACTACATCATTTGGAGGAAATTCTGTTGCTTTTGTTTCATTCCAAACTTCCTCTTCATAGGCCGGTTCTTCTAGTAATGTTAAATTATACTTTGCTGTTATAGCAGTTGGTGACCAATAATAGCCAACCCATGGCTCACCAGCCTCGTATTTGTCTACTAGATCAGCTACTGCTGCAGCATCTGAACCAGGCATAAAGTTATTCATCGTTTCATCTAAACCGTATGCTTCAAACTTCGCATTAATTGCGTCTGCTACAGCCCAGCCACTTGGAGCATTAAGAATACGTCCACGCCCTGGATCTTCTGGATCAGCAAAGACATCTGGATACTTTTTCAAATCCTCTACTGTTTTTAAATCAGGGGCTACGGGCTCAATCCCTCTTTCTTCATCCCCCTCAATTACATAAGTAGGAACATATAGCCCTTGTTCATTATCATCAAAGTTAACAGAAACCGTTTCAAAATCTCCTGCTTCGGTTGCTTCTTCATATACTTCTTTAATATTGTCTGTCCAAATTTCCATATATACATTTATATCGCCTTGGCGCAAACCTTGAACGGTTGCTGCTGTGGAACCAGAAGTAACCTCTGTTTTATAACCAAAACCTTCCTCAATAATTGTTTGAGCAATGCTGTTGTGAACACGAATACTGTCCCAACCAGCATCTGCTAGTACAATAGTTTCTAAGTCCCCACTAGACTCCGAACTACAGGCTGATAATATAATTAGAAAACCTATAATTAATGCAACACCTATTTTTTTCATCCATAAATCTCCTTTTGTTAAAATAAATTACCTTCCCAAGATATTCATGATAAAACCTTCCCATAAAAATTCCCAATAATCCAAAAATTGATTGCACATACATTGTAAAAAAATTAGCGCTAATATGTTTATTGGTAAAAAGAACACGATATGTATGAAGAATAGTAATTGATTTATTTGGGGGTTAAGAAAGGGTTTTTCATAAACGCAACACATTTAATGTTACAGAACAATTTAAAATCTATCAAACTACGTATAGAGGAATATTCGAAGATTATCTATGAGAATCCACCCTCTACTATAATAAAACTTATCTATCTAGCTTTATTACCTATAATCCTCCATATAACTCTCGAATTCTTAGTATTTAATAATGGCGAGACTCCATCATTTTCAATTATCAGTTGCATCATTTACTTTGCATGTAATCTGTTTGTAATTAATTCTTTGGATTATCATCTCCTTATCAATTCATAATGATACTTACCCAATCCTCACCCCTGTTAAACTAAAAATAATTGGAAATAATAATTGCGACATTCTAAATATCCTGTTATGATAATATAGTTCACAAGGTGAACTATTTAATAGATGAACTATTTATGTTTGGGGGTGCCCATATTTCAATGGAATTAAAAGAGCTTATCGAACGATATCAAACTGCGATTAACCAAGTTTATCGTCGGGTTAATCTCATCCTAAAAGATAAAATACATTCCGATATCACAACGGATCAATTCTCCACGTTGCATTACATTATTAAAAACGCAAAATGTACTAGTACGGATGTTGCGAATGAATTTGGCATTGGGAAAAGTGCTGTAACAGCGCAAATAAATCGTTTAGTCGATAAAGAACTAATTGAAAGAGAACGTGATGAAGAAGATCGCCGTGTTGTTTATCTCCACGTAACAGAAAAAGGAGTTAATTTCGTGAATTATACAGAAAAAGCTCTATATGAAGTACTAGGGGATTATTTAAAGAACTTTGAAAAAGATGAAATCTACACATTCATTCAATCACTAGAGAAGCTAGCAAAGATAATGAATGATGAATAAAGGGAGAGATTACGTATGAAACATATCATCCGCTTCAGATGGTTGATTGCTGTATTGTGGATTGGTGCAGCTGTTTCATTATTTGTATTTGCACCAAATCTGCAAGATCTTGTTAGAGAAAAAGGACAAATTGCTGCGCCAGAGGATTCACCATCTGTCCAAGCACAACAATTACTAGAATCGATGCAAGAAAATCAAAAAGGCAATCAAACTAGTGCCGTTCTTGTTTTTCACGAGGCTGATAGTTTTGATAGCGCAGAAAGAGAAAAAGTAGCCGAGTCCATTTCGATTTTAGAGGAAAAGAGTGAGGCACTAGGCATCTCTAATATCCTTAGTTTTATGGATGATCCTGCCATTGAAGAACAAACTGTATCATCTGATGACAAAACTATTATTGTTCCTTTTCAGGTATCATTAGAAAATCAAGACATTGATGAAGCTCGTGAGACTATATATTCAACACTTGAGAGTATTGATGTGGAGCACTATCTTACTGGTGAAGCATTTATTTCCCAGGATATTATTACCAACTCTGAAGAAGGGTTAAAGAAAACAGAAATTATTACAGTAGGCTTAATTCTCGTTATTCTATTTATTGTATTTAAATCCTTTGTAGCTCCATTTATTCCGTTATTAACAGTCGGTATTTCATATTTGGCTGCACAAGGGATTGTATCCATCTTGGCAGATAAGGTTGATTTTCCTCTTTCGACCTTCACACAAATATTCATGGTTGCCGTTATGTTTGGAATTGGAACCGATTATTGTATTTTATTGATTAGTAGATTTAAAGAGGAACTTGCAGGTGGTACTTCCATTAAAGATGCTGTCATCCGCACGTACAAAACAAGCGGTAAAACGATTCTCTATGCAGGTATTGCTGTACTAATAGGTTTCTCTACCATTGGACTTTCAACCTTCTCCCTCTATCAATCAGCAGTAGCTGTAGCAGTTGGTGTTGCGGTTGTACTAATTGCCCTTGCAACATTAGTACCATTTTTCTTAGTTGTTCTAGGGAAAAAGTTATTCTGGCCATTTGATAAATCGGTTTCTCATAAAGAGAGTAAATTATGGGGTACTGTTGGAACATTCGCATGGGCAAGACCACTAATTGCTCTACTGATTGTTGCTGTAATAGTTGTCCCTGCTCTAGTAAGCTATGATGGTGATAAATCCTATAACTCACTTGAAGAAATAGGAGATTCTTATAAATCAGTGAAAGGATTTAACTATATTTCTGATAGCTTTGGACCAGGACAAACAATGCCAACTACAGTCGTATTGGAATCAGAAAATCCAATCGACACCGCAGAAGAGTTCCAGCAAATGGAACGGATTGCCGAATCACTTGCAAAATTAAATGGAGTAGAACAAGTGAGAAGTGCAACCAGACCAACCGGTTCCATTATTGAAGACTTTAAAGTGGATACCTTCACTGGTCAGCTAGCTGATGGTGTTGGTAAGAGTACAGACGGAATAACAGAAGTACAAAGTGGCTTACAAGAAGCTTCTAGTAAATTAGAAGAATCAGGACCACAGTTAGAGGAAGCAAAAGACGGAGTTGACCAATTACTTGACGGAACAGAAGCTGCTCGTACCGGAGTGAGTGATATCCAAGCTGCATTAGAGCAAATTGAAAATGGTATTGAGTCTGGTGCTATGGGTGCAGGTGAAGTTAAGGAGAACTTACAAACCATTAAAGATAATTTAGATCAAACGATTGCCGGTAATAAAGAACTACTAAATGGATATCAGCAATTAGCCCAAGGGTTATCAGACATAAACAGTCAACAATTTGATAGTCTAAGTCAACTGCCAAGCATAATAAATCAAGTGTACAGTAGTCTAAGTACTGTCCTTTCGAATCATCCCGATTTAGAGAAAGATCAGGATTTTATGACTGCATACGTTACGTTAGAAAATATATCTAAACAAGTTGAGCCGCTATCTGGCATTCAACAACTTATGGAAACACAAGTTATTGCTCCATTCAATGCGCTTAACGAAAAGAATGAGCAGTTTAATTTAGCAAAATCTATTTCCGCACAAGAACAACTTTCTGCAGGAATTGGTGATTTAATCGCTGGAGTTGGTGAACTGGAGTCAGGTTTAAATCAAGCAGCAGATGGTCAAGACAAAGTTGTTACTAATATACCTAGCCTACAGGAAGGTTTATCCGAAATGTATGGTGGCCAGGAACAATTAAAATCGGCATTCCAGGAAATGCAAGACCAACTTGGACAATTATCATCAGGATTAACAGAGGGTGCAAATGGGCTACAACAAATTGGAAATGGATTATCAGAGGTGCAAGGGTATCTATCCGAAATCGAAACTGACGAAAATAATCCAATTGTCATGATTCCAGAGGAAGCCTTAGAAAATGAAGCGTTTATGGAAGGTGCTAATATGTACCTTTCCGAAGATAAGACCATAGCCAAATTTGAAGTAATTCTTGAATATAACCCTTATTCAACAGAGGCATTAACAATGGTTGATTCCATCCGTGAGAAGGCAGATGAGGTAAAACAAAATACTATTTTTGAAAATAGTGAAGCCTTACTAGGCGGGATTAGTAGTACCAATAATGACCTTCAAAATGTTTCAGATGAGGATTATTCAAAAACTGTATTATATATGATCATTGGTATCTTCATCATCTTAATAATTTTACTACGTTCCATTATTATGCCTATCTATCTAATTGGTTCACTAGTATTAACTTATTTCACATCCATGGCAATCAGTGAAATTATCTTTGTTAATATTATGGGTTATGATGGGTTAACATGGGCCGTACCATTCTTTGCCTTTGTTATGTTAACTGCACTCGGTATTGATTACAGTATTTTCTTAATGGACCGCTTTAATGAATATCGCGATGTGAATATTAAGGAAGCCATGATTACTTCGATGAAGAAAATGGGAACAGTTATTATCTCGGCAGCAGTTATCCTAGGTGGTACTTTTGGGGCGATGCTCCCATCTGGCGTATTATCCATTTTACAAATTGCGACAGTTGTATTAGTTGGGTTAGCACTATATGCTTTCGTAATGTTACCTTTATTCATACCAGTTATGGTAAAACTATTCGGAAAAGCTAATTGGTGGCCGTTCCGTCGTACTCACTAAACTACAATTAGAAGAAAGCTAACTTTTAGCTTTCTTCTTTTTTTCTAGCTAATTGATTTCGATTATTGGTACCCGGTGGTTGCTCAAGCCAACTATTTTTTATCATGATATCTGCACCACTTTTCGAATACCTCGCAACCTCTAATGATAACCTCTCATAGTTAATCATTAGATCACTCCGTTGACTAGCTGCTGCTGCTGTTGCATAATTTCCTATCCCAGCCTGCATTAACAAGGACACCTGAAACATCATCATTTTATCGGAAAATGTCCATGTGGTAGAATCACTTACCGCAATATCTGGCAATCTCGGGGCATCAATGTCATTGTCCATTAATATATCGACAAATAGTTTTATATGTTTTTTGGCTATCTCTTTTCCCCTCAACATATACTCCTGCACTTCTTTATTTGGGGAAGTTTGCGCATAAGATAAACAAATTTTCATTCCTAATGAATTGGTCATAATATTCATATACAGATAAGAAATCTCTATTGCATTCAATGGTCGCTTCTCGTGAAAAGGATTTAGACCACTTAAATAATCCTTACTATCAACAAAATCCGTTTCCTTTGGTACCGTAATGTTAGGATGTCTTGCATTAATTCCTTTTACAAGTTGGAGATCCAATGTCCGATTATATAGTTCAGTTGTCATTTTTAAGGCTTGCGTATAAAAATCACGTATATCCTGTCTCGTGCACATGGTAAGGAAACCAGTATATGCAATCATCCCCACTCTTGCCATATGGTTCACATATGTTAAACAAAAAGTATCCGTGTATAGCCAAGGTGCTTCCATATTAACATCTTCTTCCCCAAAAGCCTTTGGGATTGCAAATTCTTCTACTTCGAATATTTTTGTAAAATCATTCAAATGTGCATTAGACATGTCACGTGCGTACTGAACAATTGGGAGTATTTCATTATCCTTAATATCTTTTATCATAAAATTTAAGATCAATTTAGACATACTATCATTCATATAATTTGTCCAAAGTGAGGCAATCTCTCCTGATGTTAATCTAATATTAGATGACATGTTGTTCCTCCTAAGCAGTATCATAGCTAGTTTTATTGTTTCCTATCTTTGCCATATTTATCAGCAGGAATTAAAAATGTTCTTGCTTCGATTATGAAACAAGAACATTCTCCATCTAATATTTTGTAGATTCTTTTATAATCTGTACTACTCGGTCGCGTGATTTCTCACTGTGATATCTTTTCATTTTGTCTACTATTACTGGTGCTTGCTGTACTAATTTTTCAAGTTCTTTCACAAGCTTTTCTTCCGTTAATTCCTCTTCTTCTAGTACCCTGGCATAGTTCTTTTCACGGAAGGATTTAGCATTAATAATTTGATCTCCTCTACTAGCTTCTCTCGAGAGTGGAATTAATAACATAGGAATATGCAAAGCCAGAAATTCAAAGATAGCATTAGAACCTGCACGTGATAAGACAAAATTGGTGGCAGCAAAGATATCTTTTAATTCCTCGTTGACATACTCAAATTGAATATAGCCCTCTCTTTGAATTGAGTTGTCAATTTTTCCATTTCCACAAATATGAACGATTTGAAACTGGGTTAGTAATTCATCCAAGCTTTGACGAACTGTTTCATTAATTTTTTGGGAACCACCACTCCCGCCCATAATTAGAAGTACGGGTTTATGATTTTGGAATCCACATAACGCAAGACCCTTCCCTTTATCCCCCTGAAATAACTCCTCCCGAATAACTGCTCCAACATACTCGGCTTTATTCTCAGGTAAGTATTCCAAAGTCTCTGGAAAAGTTGCTAGTACTTTTTTTGAAAAAGGAATGGCTAACTTATTCGCTAAGCCAGGAGTATAATCTGATTCATGAATTACTGCAGAAACACCACGCATTTTCGAAGCTAGAACAACTGGAACTGACACGAATCCTCCTTTTGAGAAAATCACAGATGGTTTTCGCTTCCCAATAATTCTCCAAGCTTGAAGTGTTCCCTTCACTACTTTAAATGGATCCTTTAGGTTCTCTAACGACATATACCGTCGTAACTTACCTGTAGAAATTGGATAATAAGTAACATCTTCTAATTGTTCTATTAAATCACGTTCAATTCCATTTTTCGAACCAATATAATCAATTTCCCATCCTTCACGTTGGAAAACAGGAATTAATGCTAGATTAACAATCACATGGCCCGCAGTTCCTCCGCCAGTGAAGAGTATTCGTTTATTTTTCATTACTTTTGTGGTCCCCTCTTTCCAATTACACAACATCAAGCGTATAATAACTTCTATATGTGTAATTCTGTTACCTCTCTATCCTATTAAAAATCAACAGAAAAAGGAAGCATTATATATGTATCAAACAACTTCAATAAAAGAAAAGATTAAATTATTTATCATGATATTCTTTCCAATACTCATTACTCAGGTAAGCTTAAACCTAATGACGTTCTTTGATACGGTAATGTCCGGTCGAGCAGGTGCACAGGATTTAGCTGGCGTGGCCATTGGTTCAAGTCTATGGGTACCTGTATTTACCGGAATTAATGGCATCTTATTAGCTATTACACCGATAATCGCCCATTTGCTTGGTGCTAAAGATAATATTTCCATAGCGAAGAAAGTACAACAGGCCATTTACCTATCCATTGGACTTGCAGGCATTATTCTTTTATTAGGCGTATTTGCATTGAATCCTATTCTAAATACAATGGATTTAGAAATGGAAGTACGACATATTGCCAAATACTATCTTATTACCTTAGGTGCTGGGATTATTCCTTTATTTATTTTTAATACCTTACGTTGTTTTATGGATGCTTTAGGCCAAACTAGAATTTCTATGTTTATCATTTTAATTGCCTTGCCTATTAATATCGTTTTTAATTATATCTTTATTTTTGGCAAATTTGGTCTCCCTGCCATGGGAGGAATTGGTGCTGGGATTGCAACTGCGCTAACCTATTGGATGATTTGCATTTTTGCAGTTGCCATATTAATTCGATTAAAACCATTTCGTGATTATCAGATATTTTCTACTTGGGTTAAACCAAAGATTTCAGACTGGTTGGAACAATTAAAGATAGGAATTCCAATTGGTTTTGCCATTTTCTTTGAAACCAGTATTTTTTCAGCTGTAACCTTATTAATGAGTGAGTATAGCACCAACACCATTGCGGCTCACCAAGCAGCCATGAACTTCTCAGCTTTACTATACATGATTCCATTAAGTGTGGGAATGGCGTTAACCATTACAGTAGGATTTGAGGTCGGAGCAAGAAGGATGGTTGACGCAAAACTATATGGATATATCGGGATTACAGGTGGTATTTTTATTGCTATATTTAACGGTATCATTCTTTATGTATTTAATGATTTCGTAGCTAGCTTATATAATGGAGATCCAGATGTAATAGCGCTAACCGTTCAGTTTATCGGCTATGCTATTGTTTACCAGCTTGCTGATGCCTTTGGTGCACCGATTCAAGGAGCACTGCGTGGGTACAAAGATGTGAACACGACATTGATAATCGCACTTATTTCTTATTGGGTTATCGGCCTCCCAACCGGCTGGATCCTAGCAAATCACACAAACCTTGGTCCATTTGGTTATTGGGTTGGAATTATTACTGGACTGAGCTTCGGTGCTCTACTCTTATTAATAAGACTGTTGCATATTCAGAAAAAATATCGTTTAATAGTACAACAAAACTCATCCACAATGTAATATTGTAGATGAGTTTTTTATGTGGGACAATCCTCCATCATATTGTGCTACAAATTTAGATAAATAACCCTGCAATTGTTGCAGAGAGGATCGAGGCAAGAGTTGCACCCAGCAATAGCTTTAGTCCAAAACCGGAAACTTCTCCACCCTTCTCTCGATCAATTCCTTGAACCGTTCCAGCGATTATTCCAATCGAAGAGAAGTTTGCAAATGAAGTTAAAAACACGGTTACTATTCCCGTTGTTTTTTCGGAAACTTTACCTAGCATGTCTTGAAATTCTAACATCGCCACAAATTCATTTGTAACAATTTTGGTTCCCATTATACTTCCTGCATCAATTACTTCACTTGTTGGAATTCCCATAAGAATTCCGATAGGAGATAAAATATATCCCAGTATTTGCTGTAGTGTTACCCCAGCAAATACGGCTTGAATAATCCAGTTTATAAGCTCAAGTGATGCAATAAAGGCAACTAGCATCGTTCCCACAATTAAAGCAATTTTTCCACCTTCTAGAGCTCCATTTCCCATCGCTTCGAATATACTTTTCTCATTTGAAACATCCGCAATATCAACTCTATCTTCTTCTTTTGGTACTTTTACAGGGGCAATAATAGATGCAACAATTAACGCACTAAACATATTTAATGGTAACGCAACTAATACATATTTCGGCGGCAACATTTGCATATAAGCCCCAACAATTGATGCCGATACAGACCCCATTGCTGAAGCACTAACAATATACAATCGATTAGCAGTTAAATGATGAAACTGAGAGCGAACTGCAAGTAATGCTTCCGATTGACCAAAGAAAATACTATTTACTGCATTAAAAGATTCAACTTTTGGTAGACCAGTTATTTTAGAGATGATTCCACCAATATACTTAATAATAATCGGTAAGATCTTTAAATACGTAAGGACTTGTAGTATCGTTGCGAAAAAGATGATAAGTAGAAGTACGTCAAAGAAAAATATCCCACCTTCTCCTCGCATAACACCACCAAGTATAAAGTTAACACCAGCCGTACCAAATTCAATTAACTTATCAAAAACAGCTGATATTCCATTAATTATTGCTTCTCCAATCGTAGTAGAAAACATGAACCACGTTGTAAGGAGTTGAGCCAGAATCATAATCCCAATTCCTTTGAAATTAATGATTTTACGATTGTTGGATAAAAGATATGAAAGTCCAATGACTACAATGATGGCAAGTATACCGAGAATAATACTCATAGATGTGCCTCCTAAGTTAGTTAATGATTACCCTATTAGTAATACCCAAATTGTGATTGAATAATAGGATTCTTGAAATATTGTTTTTATATGTGGACGGACTCCGTTTTTCATTTTATACAAAAGTAGATATAATAATCCAGTATAAAGGCATATGACTTTATATTCAGGCAACGAAAAGACCAAAGAAGGACTTTTATATCCGTCTTCGGTCAAGTTTTTCAATTATTCTTATTTGATTTGCAAAAGGAACATAGGATAATAAATGCTGATACATTATTAACCTAAACAAGGAAAGCCCCGCTTGAGCGGGGCTTCCTTCATATATTAACCTTCTAATAATAAATCATATGGATCTTCAAGTAATTGTTTCACACGTACAAGGAATTGTACTGCTTCTTTACCATCAACAATTCGGTGATCATAAGAAAGTGCAAGGTACATCATTGGACGTACTTCAATCGAATCATCCGGCATTGCAACAGGACGCTTAATGATGTTGTGCATTCCTAGAATACCAACTTGAGGTGCATTCAAGATTGGTGTAGATAGCATAGAACCAAAAGTTCCACCATTTGTTATCGTGAATGTTCCGCCTGATAAGTCATTCAAGCCTAATTCCTTATTACGGGCTTTTTTACCTAAGTTAGCAATTTCGCGTTCTACTCCAGCGAAGTCTAAACGGTCAGCATCGCGTACTACCGGAACTACTAGACCATCATCTGTAGATACTGCAATACCAATATCATAGAACTTCTTAACTAATAGATCAGTTCCTTGGATTTCAGCATTTAGTAGTGGGAAGTCTTTTAATGCTCCTACCACTGCTTTAGTAAAGAATGACATGAATCCAAGTTTTACTCCATGTTTATCTAAGAATTTATCTTTTCGTTCACTACGTAGTTTCATAACATTTGTTAAATCTACTTCGTTAAAAGTAGTTAACATTGCTGCAGTCTGTTGAGCTTCAACTAAGCGTTTTGCAATGGTTTGACGACGACGAGACATCTTCACCACTTCAACTGGCTTATTAGGTTCAGTTGTTACAGCAGCTTTTGGCTCTTCTTTCTTGGCAGGAGCAGCTTGTTGTTTTGGTGCACTTGCAGCGGCCTCAACATCCTCAGGACGAACACGACCTAGTGGATCACGAGTTGCTACTGTACTTAAATCAATGTTTAATTCACGAGCACGCTTTCTAGCTGCTGGTGAAGCAATGACATCACGGTTTGAAGCTTCTTCTTCATGCTTAGCAGCTGGTGCTGGTGCAGCTTTTGGCTCTTCTTTAGGTGCTTCTTCTTTTGCAGCTGGTGCTTCCTCTTTTACAGGCTCAGGAGTAGCTCCACCTTCTTCACTTGCTAATGCGATGACGTCACCAACCACAACATCTTCGCCTTCTTCTTTCACAATTTCAGTAATTACACCAGAAACTTCTGAGTTCACTTCAACATTAACCTTATCCGTTTCTAGTTCAACAACTGGGTCACCTTTTTCAACTTTGTCCCCTACTCTAACTAACCATTCTGCTATCGTTCCTTCTGTAATAGACTCTGCAAGTTCTGGTACTTTAATTTCACTCATTTGGATTCTCCTCCTAATGTCGGGTTAATTGCTTGTTGTATGATTGTCTCTTGTTCGGCTTTATGGACATTTGGATCCCCAACAGCTGGTGCTGAGCGATCTGGACGGCCAATATAGCGTAATGTTTGACCCGGTTTTAATAGATCACGTAAATAATCATCTACGAAATCCCATGCTCCCTGATTTTTAGGCTCTTCTTGTACCCAAACTATTTCTTCAAGATTTGGAAGCTCTTTTAGAACTTTCTCCAATTCTTTTGTTGGGAATGGATATATTTGTTCAAGACGAACAGCGCGTAGCCAATCTAATTTCTCATCTGAACCATCAAGTGCTTCCTCAATATCAATCATGACTTTACCAGTTCCAATTAGTAAGCGCTTTGCATTCTTCTTGCTCACTTTTAAGTTTGGTTGGTTACGTAGCAACTGGAATTTTCCTTCTGTAAATTCTTTTGCCTCTGAAGCAATACGTTGATTTCGAAGCAAGCTACTTTTCGGTGTCATTAACACTAACGGACGAGCTTCTTCTTTTCCACGTAATGCTGCTTGACGACGAATTAAATGGAAGAATTGTGCAGATGATGTTACATATGCAACAATCCAGTTATTCTCAGCAGCCATTTGTAAGAACCGTTCTAATCTTGCACTTGAGTGCTCTGGTCCAGCTCCTTCATGTCCATGAGGAAGTAATAATACCATATTGGACTTATCTCCCCATTTAGCACGAGCGGATGAGATGAATTGATCAAAAATAGTTTGTGCTACGTTTGCAAAGTCACCAAACTGTGCCTCCCAAAGAACTAGTGTATTAGGAGATTGAACACTATATCCATATTCGAAACCTAATACCGCAACTTCAGAAAGAGGGCTATTACGTATATCAAACGATGCATTAGCACTTAACCCGTGAAAGATACTATATTTTTCATTTGTCACAGCATCATTTAGTACCGCATGACGGTGAGCAAATGTTCCACGCTCTGAATCCTGACCAGTTAAACGGATTGGAATACCGTCTTTTAAGATGGAGGCATAAGCAAGCGCTTCCCCTGCACCCCAGTCAACATAGTTTCCTTCTTGCAATGCTTCTTTACGTCGTTTGAAAATTCTTGCTAGCTTTTTATTTTCTGTAAAGCCTTCAGGACGTGTAAATAGTCCATTATTAAGCTCTTCCAGTTCTTCCTTCGCTACCGCAGTTTCATATTTTTCTAAGTCGGTATTTAAAGCATCAGGCATATCTTTACATTCGACTTTAACAATTTCAGTTTCATCCATGCCATCAATAATAGCTTTTAAGTTTTCTTCAATCTTAGCTACCATTTGGTCAAATTCTTCTTTAGAGACAATTCCCTTCTCTGCCAATTCATGAGCAAATACATTAGCTGCTGTAGGGTGTTTATCAATCAAACCATAAAGTTTAGGTTGTGTAACTCTTGGCTCATCCATTTCATTGTGACCATAGCGGCGATATCCTACTAAGTCTATTAAAATATCCTTATTGAATTTTTGACGATAGTCATAAGCAAGTTTAATTGCAGATACACATGCAATTGGATCATCCGCATTTACATGCATGACTGGAATCTCAAAGCCCTTTGCTAAGTCACTTGCATAGCGAGTAGAGCGACCATCCTCCTGGTTTGTTGTATATCCAAGTAAGTTGTTCGCAATGATGTGAAGTGTACCACCAGTGCGATATCCAGGTAGATTTGCAAGATTAAGTGTTTCAGCTACTACACCTTCTCCGATAAAAGCAGCATCCCCATGAATTAATACTGGAATAGCTTTTGAGACATCTTGTTTTGGATAACCACTTTCTGAACGGTCATCCTGTGCTGCTCTAGCAAACCCCTCTACTACAGGATTGACAAATTCTAAGTGAGATGGGTTGTGTGCAAGTGTGATTTTAATCTTGGTTTCGTTACCGTCTTTTACATCTTTAACAGCACCAAAGTGATATTTAACGTCACCAGTCCAACCATAGGTAATTCCTCTAGAACCCTCAGAAGGCATCAATTCCTTATTAGGTGAATGATGGAATTCTGAGAAAATTTTATCCATTGGTTTTCCTAACACATGGGCCAATACACTTAATCTACCTCGGTGTGCCATCCCCATCATAATATTTTCAACTTTATCCTCTATTGCGTACTTAACAATGTGATCAAGCATCGGAACCATAGCTTCAAGTCCCTCAATAGAGAAACGCTTTTGTCCAACAAATGTCTTTTGAAGAAATGATTCGAATCCTTCAACATTTGCTAATCGATCTAGTAATTGTTTTTTCTCATCATCAGATAGATTTAATCGAGCTTTTCCAGATTCGATATAATTCGATAACCAGTCACGCTCTTCGTCACTATCTACATGGTCATATTCAAATGTAATCGTGCCAGTATAGTATTTTCGTAACTCTTGCACAACATCAAATGCATTATCAACACCAGCTGGTGCCTTTTCCCATACCCAAGAAGCAGGAATTTCTTTTAAATCTGCTTCAGTAAGACCATAATTCCCCGGATTGAGTAATTCAGATTTTCTTTCCTCATGAATACTCACTGGATAAATATCTGCTTCTAAATGACCGAAACGACGAATAGCCTCAACTAATTTCACTGTTGAGGTAATCTTCTTGACATCATTAATAGAAGTACTTCCAGAACTTTCTTGTACCGTATTGGTTGAAGTATTCAACCAAATAGGAGCTCCATGTTGATCAAATAATTCTTTTATACTAGGATCAACTGCTTGAGGGTCCTCTTTATACAACTCATATTGTTCTTCTAAATATCCTATATTAGGACCATGAAACTCTCCCCAGAATCTTTGTGAAGATTCGTCATTTTGTGCCACGTCTTATACCCCCATTAGAAGTTAACTTTCTCCGTTTGAAAACGGTTATTATTCGACAATTCTTATTATAGAACTGACATCAAACTTCATCAACTAATATACCTTATTTTTCATAGGAGAACAATATATCTTATGTGCCTTTACACAGAAATGTATCAAATTACAAAGATAGTGAATTTTCTAATTTATACATTCATGATTTTGTAACCATTCTTAGTTCACTTTCTGTAATTTTTTCGCTATAATGGGGACAGATATGATAAGCTCATCTTTACATATGGACTTTATTAAAGGAGGATTACATATGAAATTAGCACTTCTAATGGGTGTTATCGTGACATTCCTAGTATCAATCTTCGCTGCTGGATATGATGCAAAGCCAGGAGTACCAAAGAAAAATCAATAATGTTGGTAAAACTAGCTCTTTTTGGAGGGGCTAGTTTTTTTATTTAGTGTGGGTAATCGGGTGCTTGTGACTGATACTAGAAACCTTGCGACCGAGGGGCTAGTGCTTGTGACCGATAACTGCAACCTTGTGACCGGGAATTCGGTGCTTGTGACTCATACTAGAAACCTTGCGACCGCGGGGCTGGTGCTTGTGACCGATAACTGCAACCTTGTGACCGGGAATTCGGTGCTTGTGACTCATACTAGAAACCTTGCGACCGAGGGGCTGGTGCTTGTGCCCAATACCAGCAACCTTGTGACCTTGTATCCAGTACTTGTGCCCAATACCAGCAACCTTGCGACCGAGGGGCTAGTGCTTGTGACCGATAACTGCAACCTTGTGACCGGGAATTCGGTGCTTGTGACTCATACTAGAAACCTTGCGACCGAGGGGCTGGTGCTTGTGCCCAATACCAGCAACCTTGTGACCTTGTATCCAGTACTTGTGCCCAATACCAGCAACCTTGCGACCGGGAATCTGGTGCTTTTACCCGATAACAGCAACCTTGTGACCTTGTATCCAGTACTTGTGCCCAATACCAGTAACCTTGCGACCAGAAATCCGGTACTTGTGCCCAATACCAGTAACCTTGCGACCAGAAATCCGGTACTTGTGCCCGTTACCTCCAATCTTCTACCCAGAATCCACAACAAACCAAACAAAAAACGCTACTCAACATAGTGAATAGCGTTCAAATTTTAAGTTAAATGAGGAAAACCTTGTTGCCTTAATACTTCATAAACAATAATTGCAGCTGTATTTGATAAATTTAAGGAACGTACTTTATCATTCATATGAATTCTGAGGCATTGATCCTCTTTGCCTACCAATAGATCCTTTGGTATTCCGGTAGATTCTTTTCCAAATACAAAGAATAAATCTTCTTCTGTGTTACTAAAGTCGAAATCGGTATAATGCTTTGTCCCGAAGTTTTCAATATAATAAAACTTACCCTCTGGATATTGCTCATATAAGTCAAAAATGGTTTGATGTTCCTCAATATCAACATCTTTCCAATAATCTAGACCTGCTCTGCGAACTGCTTTATCTTCTGTAGAGAATCCAAGTGGATGGATAAGATGAAGTTTTGTATCTGTAGCTAGGCAAGTTCTTCCGATATTCCCTGTATTGGCTGGGATTTCTGGTTCAAATAATACAACATGTACACTCACAATTCATTTCTCCTTGCTCTTTACCTTTCTATAATCAACTTTATTATTATATCACTTTTATCCGATACGGAAAAACTTATATTGGATATTTGGTGTGTAGGCTGTGGAATCCTCATAGGACCAATAACGTTGTCGGCTATTAGATGTATGCGCATTAACAAGTGGCATACCATAGGCATCTTTTGCGACAACAATCGTATTATGATTCCACCTACCATCTCCTTCAAAGTCGTAACAGATAACATCACCAGGTTGTAGTTCAGCTGGAGAATCTACTTCTGTTCCGGTTAACCCTTGTGTAGACCCTGCTAAGTACCACCTTAAGGAGTGGGCTACTGCCCAACTATAACTCCAATTGCTCCCTGAGTACCACCAACCCTGATTTCGATTTGGTGCCCCCCTCATCGGAGCACCTCCTGCACGTAAGCATTGTGAAACATAATTCGTGCAATCTACTTCGAATTTACGATATTGGGGATTATAACTATTCCACCATCTTTCTGCATATTGAACAGCAGCAAGGCGGTCATATACAAACCGTTCCGATTTTTCACCTTTTCCTACATCAGGAAATAACTTTTCCGTCGGTTCAACTTGTTCATTTATAACAGTCGGCCTATGATCCATAATCTCACCGGCCCTTAGTCTGAATTCATATGGAATAGTTCGTTCTTCTCTAAAAAAATGTTTGCCCTGTTTCATCAACATGGATAGATGTAGGTGATAATATACTTTTTCCTCCTGGTCATATTTCATTCGTTGGTATATATGACCCTTCCCGTTTACTTTGACTAGCTTCGCATTTCGCTTTTCATTTAATGCCTGTTGCCTTTCCCACCATTCTAATCCTTTAGATTTCGTTTCAAAAATTTCTTTCCAAAACTCTTCTAATAACTTCATAAAAATCCCCTCCATTAGAATATATGGAGGGGAGACTTGTCTAAATCAATATTTCTTCGTGCTTTAATAAGTATTCTTTTTTACTTAAACCACCATTATACCCTACTAATTTTCCACTTGTTCCTACTACCCGGTGACAGGGAACTACAATAGAGAATGGGTTTTTATTAATTGCCCCTCCAACCGCTCGAACAGCCTTTGGATTACCAATAGCTATCGCAATATCTTTGTAAGACTTTGCTTTTCCGTATGGGAGTTCATCTACTAATGCTTGCCACACTTTCTTCTGGAATTCCGTACCATAGAATGAGAACCCAATTTCAAAGGACAATCTTTCTTTATCAAAATACTCTTGTAATTGCTTGTCCACTAAAGCAACCATTTCAGGTGCATGGATGAAGTGACCTTCTTTAATATACCGTTTCACCCAATTCATCAGTTTATCTTGATTACCGGTAAACGTCCCATAATCAATTCGAACTATCTTGTTACCATCACTAACGGCTATTAACATTCCTATAGGTGTGTTGATTTCGCCATAATAAAGGTTCATCATCTTCTCCCTTATTTTTTTGTGAGTTGTATTTCACGAAAAGCTAATCCCTTTTCCATTTCGAAGAGTACATCCGAATCTTTTTCTTTATGCATTGCTTGTTGTATTGCAATAAATGCTTCTTCTGTACCTATTTTCCCAAGGGACCATGCAGCAGTACCACGAATCACTGGACGTGGATCGTGTTGCATGATAGCTATTAAGTCATCCACTGCTGTTTTATCTTTATAGTGACCAAGACCAATAATGGCATTACGCTGAATTGGCTTCTTACCTCTCCAAGATCCTGCAATATGGCCAAATGTTTCTTTAAATTCACGGTTGGAAATGGATAGCATAGGCTTCAACTTTGGTTTTGCAACATCATCTTCCGGTTCAAATTCAGGGTGAATATGAAAATCTATCTTTTTATTTTTCGGACAAACTAATTGGCAGGTATCACAACCATACACTCGATTCCCTAGCTTACTCCTGAACTCATCTGGAAGGAAATCCTTTGTTTGTGTTAAGAATGCAATACAGCGCTGCGCATTCAATTGTCCGCCTTGGATTATGGCACCTGTTGGACAAGCATCAATACATTTGCGACAATCACCACATCCATCTTCGGCCGGAGAATCTGGTACAAATGGTATATTGGTCATCATTTCACCAAGGTAAACAAATGAACCATATTCTTCCGTTATCAGAATGGTGTTTTTTCCAACGAAACCAACCCCAGCACGCTCTGCCACAGCCTTATCTGATAATTCCCCAGTATCAACCATTATTTTCGTAACCGCATCTTTTACCCGCTCATGTATAAAGGTCTCTAATTTTCTTAACCGTTCGCGAAGAGCATCATGATAATCTACTCCCCATGACGCACGACAGAAAAATCCTCTACGTTCTTCCTTCGTACTCTTTGGTGCATCTTTTCTCATTCTTGAAGGATAGGCAACTGCAATAGAAATGATCGATTGAGCCTCTGGTAATAATCGCCTTGGTTCTGTACGCTCTTCATTGGAGCCCTTTTCAAAACCGGATTGATAGTTTAATTCTTGTTGGCGTTTTAGACGTTCTTTTAATTCGCTGAAAACATCAGCTGTTGTAAAACCAATTTTATCGATTCCAATTTCTTTACTGTACTCGATGATTTCTTGTTTCAACTGATTAGTATTCATTTGCAGCGCCTCCCTTCTGATGTCATATTTTACTAACTCTAAGATACTACTTGGAAATAAGTTTGTTAAGTGTTCTGAGGATTTTAATGAAGAAATGGAAAAACGCAACACTTCGTAAGTTTTTACGAAATACTGCGTTAGGACATATGTATGGAGCGGGTGATGGGAATCGAACCCACGACATCAGCTTGGAAGGCTGGAGTTTTACCATTAAACTACACCCGCAAATTTTATTAGAATAACTGTTCATTTTTCGAACGCAGAATTTATTATATCAATAACTTCTTCACTTGGCAAGGGAAAATGTAAAACTTTTGATTGAATTATTGAATTCGCCCTATCTTGTAAATGATTATAAATACCTACACATAATCTGACACTTATAACAGATAGTTTTCGAATGAATAGTATATACAAACAAACATTTACAACCGCATATGGAAGTAATAAAATAGTCATAACAATAAGGAGGCGAATAGCTTGTCAGTATTTCCAGTTATTTTATCACAAGATAAATTCATCCATCGCGACAGTTTGAAATTCCCTGTAGAGGAGCGTGCTCTTCAGTTTGGGGATGGAGTATATGAAGTAATACGGATATACAAAGGTAGTTACTACTTACTTGATGAGCATATAGACCGTTTATATCGTTCTGCTGAAGCTATTAAAATAAAACTCTCCCAATCCAAAGAAGTCTTAAAAGGATTATTACTAGAGTTATTGAAACGAAATAACATAACCGAAGATGCAAAGCTGTATATGCAAGTATCTAGAGGTTCAGCACCTAGGGACCATATTTTCCCAGAAGGTGTCGCACCCAATATTTATGCCTATGTCCAATCCTTCCCTCGTAATCTATCATCCTTAAAAGGCGGTGTCTCTGTGATTACACACCGTGATATGCGGTGGGAGAATTGCTATATTAAGAGCCTAAATTTATTGCCAAATGTCATGGCAAAACAAGTTGCTAAGGAGCATGGATGTTATGAAGCAATCCTTCACCGGAATGGTCTTGTGACAGAATGTTCTGCTTCTAACGTATATCTAGTTAAGGATGGGAAGATTTTCACACACCCTACAACGAAAAACATCTTACATGGTTGTGTCCGCATGGCAATTGAACGATTTGTACAAGAACTTGAAATCCCACTAGTGGAGGAAGCCTTTTTAATTGAAGATATTTTTGAAGCTGACGAGATCTTCTTATCCAGTAGTACATCGGAAATCACACCCATTGTTTCTGTAGACGGTCACCAGGTAGGGGACGGTAAGCCAGGTACCATTACGAGAAAATTACAAGTAGCCTATGAAAAGGATGCTAACATTCAAGAAAATTTAATTGCAAACGTCTAAAACAAGGCTGTCTCAGAGATAAGGTATGAGACAGCCTCCTATTTCATGATACGTATTCTGAATATTCCACTTTAAAGGAGGAAGAGATGAAAAAAATAACCATTCTAGGAAACCCTGGAGCGGGTAAGTCTACCCTCGCTAAGAAACTGGGACAATTATTAGATATACCGGTCCATCATATGGATGCCCTATACTGGGAACCAGGTTGGACACCTGCAGAAGAGTCTATTTTACTCAAGAGACATGCAGAGCTTCTAAAACAAGATAGCTGGATCATTGACGGAAACTATGGGATTACATTACCAAAGCGCCTGGAGGATGCTGATACTATTATCTTCTTAAACTACTCTACCCTCCGATGTTTATATGGAATTACTAAAAGGCGAATCATGTATAGTAAGAAAACACGACCCGACATCGGCAAGGACTGTCCTGAAAAATTAGACTGGGACTTTATTTTATGGACTAAGAATTATAACAAAAATAAAGCACCCAAAATGCATGATAGACTAGCGAGATTACAAAATAAAGACATACATATTTTTAAAAACCGCATTCAATTAAACAAGTTTTTAAGGAGCCTTGAATATAATCTAAAAAACTAGTATTTTCTAATTGCTTCGTAACCCGAAATAGTTTAGAATAAGAACAAGTTTTCAAAATACTACTTATATTTGGAGGTTTTTCTCGAATGGCTAAACGTGCTATAACTACCGAAGACTTTATGAATCTTGATGTATTCAGCGACCCACAGTTTTCACCTGATGGAACAGCTTTTGCATATGTTTCCACCACTGTAAACGATAAGAAAGAATATGAATCAAATTTATTCGTTCAAAATGTGGACGAGGAGAATTCAAAACAATGGACATTTGGCCATGATAAAAACAGTAATCCTCGCTTTTCACCGGATGGGAAATCAGTAGTGTTCCAGTCCACTCGAAGCGGGGTACCACAATTATGGTTACTACCACTAGATGGCGGAGAAGCTAAGCAACTTACTACTTTCAAAAATGGCGCAGTAAGTCCAACATGGTCTAAAGATGGAAAGTACATCATCTTCACGGCTTCATTAGAACAAGGTGATGATGTCACAAGTCAAAAAGAACTTTCCAAAGAAGAAATGAAAAAAGAAAAAGAGGAAAAAAGCAAAAAACCTCTACATGTAAAAAACTTACGCTATAAATCAGATGCTCAAGGGTTTTTAGATGATAAAAAGTCACAGATTGTCCTGTATGATGTAGAAGAAGAAACCTTCACACAGTTAACAAGCGGAAATCATCATCATGGATTTCAAGATATTTCACCTGATGGTTCGACTATTCTATTTGCTGCAAACTTAAGTGAAGATGAAGAATATGAGTTAAAGAGTGATGTATATTCATTAGATGTAGCAACAAAAGAGATTACCAGATTAACAGACGGTGAGGGTTCTTACTATACAGCTAAGTTCTCTCCAAGTGGTAAAAGAATTGCTTATTTAGGTCATAAGCAAGAATTCCTAAATGCAACACTCACCAAACTATATATCTATGATGTTGATTCAAAAGAGCACACTTGTCTAAGTGATGGCTGGGACTTCCAATTAGGAGATATGATTGCCGGAGATACTCGCTTAGGTTCTTCTGAAAATGGTCCTGTTTGGTCTAAAGATGAAAACCGTGTATTTTTCATTGGCTCTGACAAAGGTGCAACGAACCTATATGAAGTAACTCTACAAGGTGAGTTAAAAGAACTTTACAATGTGGATAGCCATGTATTTGGTTTCGCTTACGATCCAACTAACGACTCTTTTGTAATTGGTGTAAGTAGCCCAGTAGAACCTTGTAACTTTTATCTATTAGATGCTAAGTTAAATTCAAAACAACTAACAGATGCCAATAGAGATTTCCTTGATGAAGTGGAAGTAGGTAAACCGGAGGCAATTTCCTTTAAAGCTGAAGATGGCTGGGATGTACATGGATGGTTGTTACGCCCGTATGGTTTTGAAGAAGGAAAAAAATATCCAATGGTACTAGAAATTCACGGTGGCCCACATGTCATGTACGGTCAAACATTCTTCCATGAAATGCAACTATTAGCTGCACAAGGATATGTAGTTCTATATACGAACCCACGTGGTGGACATGGATATGGTCAAGAATTTGTAAATGCATGCCGCGGTGATTATGGCGGTGGAGATTATCGTGACTTAATGTCTGCTGTAGATTATGCTGTTGAAACATTCGACTTTATTGATAAAGAACGTCTAGGTGTTACTGGAGGAAGCTATGGTGGATTCATGACAAACTGGATTGTTGGTCATACTAACCGATTCAAAGCCGCAGTTACACAACGTTCAATCAGTAACTGGTTAAGCTTCTACGGTGTTAGTGATATTGGTTACTTCTTTAATAAATGGCAACATGGTTATGATCTACTTGATGATCCAAAAGCTCTATGGGATATATCTCCATTGAAATATGCAGACAAAGTGGAAACACCACTATTAATCTTGCATAGTGAAAATGACTACCGTTGCCCAATTGAACAAGGGGAACAATTATTTGTCACATTAAAACATCTTAAGAAAGAAACTGAATTTGTTCGATTCCCTGGTTCAAACCATGAGTTAAGCCGTAGTGGTAAGCCTGAATTACGTATTGAACGTTTAAATCATATTTGTGATTGGTTTGAGAAGTATTTGTAAGATTAATTGTAGCGGATGTCTCTAAAGATTTAGAGACGTCCGCAATTTTTAACCCACTTTCTTCTTCAAAAATACTTTTATAAAAAAGAAGAATATTAATACTCCCAATAGGCCAACTACCAACCTATTAACAGTATTTGGTTCGCCAAATATCATCGTAATAACATCAGCAAATGAAGGTAAGCCAAGCCATTCTAATATCCCTGGCAATATAAACAATCCGATTATGATACCTATAGTAAAAAACAACGTATTCTTATTCATCATATCCCCCCTGGACCACATTTAATTAAGTTCACCTATCATTTTATCATAAATTTATGAATTATTTGTATATTTAAAAAATAAGGATACAAATCGATAGATTCATATCCCTATGTAACAAACTATATTATTAATCCAAATTTTCTTCCAAAAAGTCATTCAACACGCGAATGTACTTCTCCTCATCCATCACAAATGACTCACCGTGATTAGCTCCATCAAATGTGACGATTTCAGCTTCACTACCGGTATTTTCATAGAGTTCATGAGCCATTTCTGTAGGGACGAATGTATCCCCGTTCCCTGTAATATACAGAATAGGAACTTCTGCTTTTTTCACTTGTTCCAATGCAGATGCCTCTTTAAATGAATAACCTGCTTTGGCATTTGTTACGATACTAGTTGTGTGAATGAAAGGAAATGGTGGGAGCTTAAACATTCTTTTAATCTGATAAGAGAATAAATCATGAACACTTGTATAAGGGCTATCAGCTATAACCAATTTTACATTCTCTGGAAGCTCTTCCCCTGCCGCCATCAAGACAGTTCCAGCACCCATAGATAATCCATGCAAAATAATTTCAGTATCAGGTCCAAGTTTTTGTATCATTTTATTAATCCAATCCAGGTAATCTAATCGATCTGGCCAACCAAATCCGATGTAGTCCCCTTCACTTCTCCCATGTCCACGGGAATCGGCGGTAAAGAAATGGTATCCTAATTCCTCATAATAATATTGCCCATAGAGGCCCATATCACTTCCACGTCCTAAGTATCCGTGTGCAGCAATGACGAGTTTATTAGTTGGTTCCTTTGCCTCAAGAAAATATCCTTGTAAAAGTAAGCCATCTCTTGATGTCATTTCTAAAGATTCAAACTCCTGATTAGCTACCCAATCACGCCAACCACCATCAAGCAAAACCTCCATGGTTTCTGCCGATACTTCTAAATCCTTATTCCCACTAAGGAAATCCTTTGGGCCTCGATTGATAGCAAGATCGTAAAAATAAAAACTCGCAATAATATCTATAATGAACAGTATGACAAAAAGCCCTGCTACGATTTTAAATACCTTTTTCTTCACCTTACTTCCCCCTAGATGTGCTCTCTTGTTGTCTATAATACTATTATACTAAAAATTTTCACACTATTTCATTGGTAGATATTTGAAAAGGCACCATATTGTGTGATGGTACCTTTTTAAACATTATTACTTCTATTAATCAAACATGTCTTCTCTCCATCAAATGAATCCCAATCCCCATCATCACTACCCCCATTAATATCAAGATACTTATTGGGAATAATAGTTCTTCCATCGGATATCCGTAGACCGCTACCCCGTGCAGTACTTCCATTCCATAGGTTAGAGGATTAATCTTAGACAACATCAGTAAAAATTTTGATTCTACAATTTCAATTGGCCAATATGCTCCACCAATCATGGCCATGCTAACTGCAAGTATTGGTAAGGCGGCATTGAACTGTTGTACGTTTTTGACAATGGACGAGATTAACATAGCAAGTGCAACTACTGAGAATACATATGGAATTAAAAGTATTAGCGTTTCAAAGAACCTACCGTGAAAATCAACACCAACGACATAGCGGAACATGAGAAATATAACTAATACTTGAAAGTAACCAGTTATAAAGCTATACAATAAATTAGCTACATACATCTCTGACTTTTTCAGTGGAGACAAAATCATTCTATCCCAAATACCCTGTCTCTTTTCAATCAGTATAGGCAATACATTATAAGCGATTGTGTAAATAACAAAGAATAATGAAAAGCCAAATACTCGGTGTAGGGAATTATCGTATACAAAAGCCCCTTCCCCACGAAAACTTGCCGATTTTATTTCAAAAATAGGTTGCTCCATGGCTAAATCCATTTCATTTAATATATTTTTTTCATCGGAAGAATTCTGACCTGCTGCTAATAGAATTTGTTCTCGTTCCAATTTTTCCTGATAAATACCAGAAATAATTTGCTGTACTAAATCGGCATTAAAGGAATCTACCCCAACGATAATTGAAAAATCATTATCTCCTAGAACAACTCCAATTTCTGCTTTTCCTGACTCAATCTTTTCCTTTATTTCTTCTTCAGTCATCCAACTAAACTGAAAGCCTTCCAGTTCTTTAAGTTCTTGACCAATAAAAGAATCTTTTATCTTTTCATCTCCGTGGATGGGAACATAGGCCTTATCAACACCGGTTCCACCGAAGATAAAAGCCATAAGCATTGACATGCCGGTAAATATGACAAAAGTCCAAGGGTTACGAATGAATCCTTTAAATTTAGCTAATAAGATTCCAATCATGCCGATACTCCTCTCTTCGGAAAACATAGTGCTGCTACTACTACAGTCATTAATGCGAAGATTACTAGATACATAAGATTATCGCTTATTCCAGCAATCCCTTCTCCTCTTAATAGTGTTAAATAAGCTGTTAAACCCGCACCATTAGGAGTCATATTTCCAAGCGTTTGAAACAAAGAAGAAAAATCTCCAATAGGATAAAAACTCCCCCCAAGAACCGCTAACAATGTAGCAATAATATTCATAAAGAAATTGGTAATTGTCTCGGAATTCAATCGGTAATTTAATGCTGACAATAGAACTGCAAGACCACCAATAGCAAACGAGTATGCTACGGTTACAACAAGGAAATCAAGGATATCAGGGAAACGGATACCATAAACAAGCCACGAAAATCCAAATATTATCAAGCTCTGAATAAAAGCAAAGATTGTGCCCGACGCCAGAACCCCTGAGAAGTAAACCCATCTCGAAATATTCGCCATAATAATCCGATTAAATACATTTATTTCTTTCTCATAATATGCATAATAACCAACGGCTCCAGCTAAGAATAGGACATTCATAACCGTCATTCCAATTGTGTAGTATGCGCTTGCTGAAACTGGCTTTTGCTCATTGATTGAAATAACTTCGCCATTAACTTCCTGGTAATCGATAGCGGATAAATCAATCCCTTTTTCACCTAGGAAAGTTCCTAAAGTTAGCTGCTCCTGAAACTGGGTAAAAAAACTTGAAACAATACTTGTTCCAACCTGCTGTTCCTCGTTATAAGTTATGAGGAGAGTTGGAGATATTACATTGTTAAATACCATAGATTCAAGAACATCATAGGAAAAACCTTCTGGAACCTCTACAATAGCAGTATACGATTCATCATCGACTATCACACTTTTCTCCGAAGGATCCATATAGGTGATTTCCAAGAACTCCTTCACTTCTTCACTTTCTAGTACTGCTTTGATATTGGTTATCGGTGCCATCATATCGATATTAGACTTAATTTCATCAACGACTCCACTTGGAACCTGTTCCTGTAAATCAGTAAGAAATTGTTCAATCTGATCTTGTTCTTCTACCTGTTCTATAAATGCAACCTTCATCTTAATAGGACTACTTTCATTATCAAAACCACTACCTAAAGCAGCTCCTAATATAGCAATCAAAATAATAGGTAATGCAATAAGAAGAATTAACTGCTGCTTATTACGCCAGAATAATAGCCCCTGTTTTTTAATAATATGCCAGATCATTATCTCACCTCTAATCCCTTAAGGCTCTACCAGTTAGATGTAAGAATACATCCTCAAGGGTAGGTGTTTTGTTATCTACAGAATTTAACTCAATACCAGTAGATTCTGCTAATCTGATAATCTCAGAAAAGACATTAGCATCACGGGGAACTAAAATTGTTACCTCTTTTTCCCCTGTAGTTACGCGATTTACCTGTGGATTTTGTTTTAAAACTTCTACAAACTCATCATTTAATCGTTCCATCGTTATAGAAATAGTTTTTTCTGATGAAAGGATTTGCTTAATCTCATCCTTTGTTCCTGAAGCAATGAGGTTCCCTTTATCCATGATATAAATGCGATCACAAAGAAACTCCACTTCCTCCATATAATGACTGGTATACAATACGGTCATGTTTCTATCTTCATTCAGTCGTTTGACCGTCTCTAATATATAATTTCTTGATTGTGGGTCAATCCCAACAGTAGGTTCATCCATTATCAGTACTTCAGGATCATGTAACATAGCCACACCTATATTAAGTCTTCGTTGCATCCCACCCGAAAACTTCTTAACGACATCCTTTCTTCGATCTGTAAGGCCAATTTGTTCTAGTACTTCATCAACTTTGCGCTCCAATTCTTTCCCATGTAGTCGATAGATTCTTCCGAAAAACAATAAATTTTCTTCCGCAGTCAAATCTGTATATAATGCAATATTCTGAGGGACCATTCCAACGACTTTCCGGAAAGGGGCAGGTTTTTTCAAGATACTATTATTTTCAAACCGAACATCACCACTAGTTGGCTCAACTAATGATGATAGCATCGATATGGCAGTTGATTTACCCGCCCCGTTTGGACCTAATAACCCAACAATTTCTCCTCGTTCAATAAACATATTTAAATTCTTCACAGCGTACATTTGTTTAAATTTCTTCGTTAAATCTACTAATTCGATCATTCGATTCCCCTCCTACCATAAGAATACGGCTGTTTGAATAAAATCAATACTATCTGGAGTCATAACAATTAGAAATTGGAACATGACTCCAGTCACTTTTTTCCAGAATTACAAATTATCATCTCTTTATCCCCGGATATATACACTAGCTCTAAATCATTTATCGAAACTCCACTCAATAAAAAAAGCCCCCTATTAATCAAGAGAGCTACGAGTAAATCATTTCACTATTATTCTATTAACCAGTAACGAGATACTAAAGATGACTAGTCCAGCTACTACCCAAATTATCCCACCTGTATATTGTTCTCCAATTGGTTCAAATGGCAATAGCAATAACACTAATTCCGGGGAGAGTGTCTGCCCTGTTGGTAAGCAGACTTCTAATGCCTGGGTAAACGTCGTTAAATCTGTATAGGCTTGATATAATATCTCTTTTGAAAGAAGCAAGATACCTCCAAGCGGCAAAATAAAAGCCATGCAAATGAGATGATAAATAGTCAACATTTTTTTGGTATTTTTCTTCGATAAGATGGGTACCCATAGGAGAATAGCCGTTAAGAATAAAATGAATAAATATAAATAATTCCCATATAAGTCTACTCTTGCCTGATCAAAGATAGGTGGATGGTGATAGCCGTAAAGTGCTAAAAAGAAAAGTCCAATCGTAACAACTGGTTTGGTAATAAAGTCAAAAATCTTAGCAAGAATCTTAATTTTGAAAGCTTGAACCAATATTCTTCGCTTCATTCCAATAATCAGAAGTGGTGGTGCAATAAACACAAGCAAAACAATCTGCACGATATGAGCACTAAACTGAATTCTACCAATAATGTTCAATGGACTAGCAGCACTGAAGAATATAACAACAAGACCAATAAAGAATACTGCCGACTTCCAAAATGGGTGTTTCTTTTCCTGTGGTAGGATAAATAAATAAATTACAGCAGAAAACGCTAGGAAAAGAAATATCCCTGAATTCCATAGTGAGGAGAAAGGAAATTCCTCCAACATAATATCAAGCATCTAGAAACACCTTCTTATTTAGGATCCATACTGTCATTATAATAGAAAGTTGCGCCTCTAATTTATTCTAGATATTACAAATTATTGAAGAGTAACACACTTAGGATAAGACACTTGACATACTAAATAATTATTTAAGTTGTTGTTACGAAATATGACAATAAAATGAATTATGACCGAAACCAACTTTGTAATATTGAAAATTGTGTATAATTTAATTAATAAGATTATTCAATCTAAGTTATGTTTATTTGTAAATCTATTTTAAAAAGGCTATTTTCAAAACGGTTGTTGTCACTCTGGATAGATTAAGTTAACAAATAGTATGTTAGAAACTGTGCGGTACATCCACCGTAATTAAAGTGGGATAGTGGGACGATACCGCTCCGGCAGAATACTTCGCTTTCCGCGGGCATCGGTGAGACCCCGCAGTGCGCTAGCACGAGGAGGCTCACCAGCCGCCCGCGGAAAGCGGAGTGTATTTCCGTAGCGGGTATGCTGCTCTATACAAAATGCTTATTTACTGTGCAGTTTCTATCAAAACAGCAACAAACTATACGTAAATATCCTTAATGAAAATAGTACACCATTAAAGGAGAGGTTGTGGATGGAGGGAACGAGAAAAGTTGCAATTGTAACTGGTGGTGCATCCGGTATAGGAAAGGAAATCTGTAAAGAATTAATGGCTCAAGATGTATTTGTCATAATCGCAGATATTAATGAAAAGAATGGGTTAATCCTTGAAGCAGAACTCAATCATGAATTTAAGACGTCTAGATTTGTTCGTTTAGATGTAACCAACTACGAGAACGTAGAGAATGTAATTAAAGGAATATATCGAGAATTCGGTAGGTTAGATTACCTCTTTAACAATGCTGGCATAGCTATGTATGGTGAAATGTATGACGTGACATTAGAAGACTGGAAGGAAATCATGGATATTAATTTATGGGGTGTCATTTATGGTACAGAAATAGGTTATAAAATAATGAAAGAGCAAGCCTTCGGACACATCGTTAACACATCATCAGCTGCAGGTCTCGGTCCCTCTCCTCTTTCTTCAGCCTACTCTACTACAAAGCATGCAGTTGTAGGCTTAACGACATCTCTCCATTATGAAGGAGAGGAATTTTGTATAAAAGTAAGTACACTTTGTCCAACATTTGTTGATACTCCCATTTTTAAAGAAGCAAGGGCTATTAAAATCGATAAATCTGTTATGACCAAACAATTGGAAAAGCAGAAATTGATGTCTCCTCAAAAATTAGCAAAGATGGCTATTAAGGGTGTTCATAAAAATAAACCTATCATATGTCCAATGCCCATGAGAAAAACAATGGACGTCATCTTTGCAATTTTCCCTCCATTACACCATTCATTAATGCGATTAGTCTGTAAAGTAGGGAGAAAAGCCCGAATCTCAAATTAGCATACTCAGGGTAGGAGCATTTTATAAATCATGTTTAATTGCATAAATTGCAAGCTGTGTTCTATCTCGCAATCCTGACTTTTGAAGAATCTGTGTTATATGATTTTTTACTGTTCCAATAGATAAATAAAGCTCGTCGGCAATCTCCTTATTTGTCTTTCCCTCCCCTACTAACTTCGTAATGGTTATTTCTCTCGGGGACAAATCGATGGATATTGCCTCCTTTTGTTCACGTTGTAGTAATCTTGGCATCACTTTTGCTGCTACTTCATCATGAATCGTTAAACCACCACTCATACAACTATATACCGCATCAATCAACTTCTGGGAATCAGCTGTTTTCAATAGAAATCCATTCGCCCCTTCCTTTAAGGCTTCTAGGGCATATTCGTCATCATTAAAGGTAGTTAAGATCAATATTTTCACTTCTGGCCACTGTTTTTTAATTATTCGTGTGGCCTCAATTCCATTCATCACAGGCATTCTAACATCCATCATGATAAAGTCAATCGAATATTGATTCAATATTTCAATTGCCTCTTCGCCATTCTCAGCCTCATGTGTTACCTTTATATTCTCATCTTGCTCTAGAATTACCTTTAAACCCTGTCTCACAATTGCCTGATCCTCTACCAACAATACTCGCCACATAATTATCCCCCATTCACGGTCACGGCTGGAATAATACCCATAATGGTAAATCGGTTCTCTTTCTGGAATACATCCAAGCGACCATTTACCTCTTCCACTCTTTTTTTCATATTTATTAAACCAAAGCCCAATACAAACGACTTGCTCTCATAAACAGCATTGGATACCTCGAATGTAACATCACCAATAGCTGATTTCCCTAATATTACCTGAACTTCCCTAGAATGACCATGTCGCATAGCATTTGTCAAGGCCTCTTGTATAACACGATATAACACAACACTATTTTGATTAGATAAAGGAACGGTTAGTACCCCTTGTTTGATTGTAAACTGGATGACAATTTGATTCTCTACTTCTAGCTTCCGAATTAGATTCACCACAGCAGCAATTCCTTCATTATCATCTGCTTGCAATGTTTTAACCGCATGCCGGGTTTCATCTAGACTTTCCTCTGCCATTTTCTTTAAATCACGATACTCCTCGTTTTTATTCTGAATTGCCAGCATTTCAAGCTTCATGATTAATGCAGTTAATCGATGGCCCACAGAGTCATGAATATCCCGTGCAATTCTGTTCCGTTCCTCTGTCCTAGCATCTTGTTCTGCAAGTAAAATAACCCTTTTTTGCTTACGATATTCGCCAAGTAATTGCTCATATAGAGTCCGTTGTTCAGTTAACTGAACTTGTGACTCACTTAATGCCACTATAACAAAATAAAGTAATATTGAGAGTAGTACAATACCTATAATTTGGTTCCCTTGGATGTATCCAATGGTTATAGAAAAAAACAAATTAATACCAAGATAGATTAATAGTTTTTTTGCACGTAAACGGAAGGAAGCTACAATCGAAACATAAAACAATAAAATGATGGTGAATAGATTTCCGTCCGTAATTAGAACATCGTGCAAAACGATGACAACCGACAAAAGTATGTATAAGGAAACATAGACCTGTTTTAAAGACAGGAAGAAAAAGACCCCCAACGCCCCTGCAAAAAACAATATACTTATTCCAAAATGGTTACTGTATTGAAAGATGGAATAGGTCCATAGTGCAACAAATACGATGAATCGAACCCAAAAGTATTTCATAATACCCTACTTTCCTAGCCTTATAATTTTATAAAATATTAATATTATTTTAACATAGGACATCAAATTAAGAATGTAAATTTTGACAAGAAAGGAAATTCGTTTGTATTTGTCGAATTATTAAGGTAAGGGGGTAATATCATGAATTATTCATTTTTTATTACTGGTTTTCCAGGTTTTCTTGCATCAAGTTTAATAAAACAGATGATACAGGATCATCGTGATGATATACAACATATGTATCTATTAATCTTACCCAGCCAAAAGGAGCTTGCTAAAAGTACTCTAGATGAGATTATTAATCAAACAGGTGTCTCGACCGAACTATTTATAATAGTGGAAGGGGATATTACTAAACAAGACATAGGACTTGGCACAGCTATTTTGGAAACGCTATCAAAACAAATCACTCATGTCTTTCACCTAGCCGCTATTTACGACTTGGCAGTTCCGAAAGATATCGCCTATGAGGTAAATGTTAACGGAACTAAGAATGTAAACAAGTGGCTAACAAAACTACGTAATCTTAAACGTTATATTTACTACAGTACGGCCTATGTATCCGGGAAACGTGAAGGGAAAATTTATGAGAATGAACTTAAAAAAGGACAAGAGTTCCGGAATCATTATGAGTATACCAAGTACTTAGCTGAACTACTTGTACAAGACATCATGAAAGATATACCAACTACTATTATCCGCCCTGGTGTTGTAAAAGGTCATTCTAAAACTGGAGAGACCATTAAGTTTGATGGCTTATATTTTCAGTTGAATGTTTTAGACAGATTGAAATTTTTACCAGTCATCCCGTACTTTGGGAAAGGAACTGCAGAAGGGAATTTCGTCCCCTCAGACTATGTACTGAAAGCAACTAGTTATTTGGCCATTCGTCCAGTAGGTGAAGGGAAAACGTATCATTTAACAGATCCTAAACCATACAAGATGTGGGAACTGCAGAAAATGCTTACTGAAGAATATTTAGGTAGAACACCGAAGGGAAGAATCCCACTATCAGCAACTAAGGCATCACTTCGTTTAAAGCCAATTAGAAAGTGGTTACGAGCAGAGGCAGAAGCATTAGATTACTTCACGATTCACTCGTCATACGACTGCAGTGAAACTATACGAGATTTAGAGGGGTCTGGCATCAGTTGCCCCGATTTAAAAGACACATTGGAACCAATGGTAAGTTTCTACCGAAAATATAAAGATGATAGTAGTAAGCATATTAAAATTAATTAGATACAGATGACCGAACCGTACTTTTCATAGAAACTGTGCGGTAAGTAAGTATTATGGATAGAGCTTCATACCCGCTACGGAAATACACTCCGCTTTCCGCGGGCGGCTGGTGAGCCTCCTCGCGCTTACGCACTGCGGGGTCTCACCGATGCCTATCCTCCCGCAGGAGTCTCCGTGTATTTCCTTCGCTAGTGTAGAGTGAATAAGCTTATTTTCATATCAATAATAAACAGAATCTAATACTACCTAGGAATAGAAGATCAAAACCAGCGCAGGCAGAATACGGAGACTCCTCGAAAATAAAGAACAATTTTCTTCGTGCGATGTTTATGCTGCAGAAGCATTCCTTGTCCTGCGGGAATAGCACGTGTCCGAAGACCCCGTAGAGGCGAACTTTCCTCGAGGAGGCTGAGGCCGGGCCCGCGGAAAGCGGAGTATTCTGCCGGAGCGGTGTCGAACAGCTATACCCAATAACTAATTCTGTTTTAATTAAACTAGTTACCACGCAGTTTTTATCTATTGTAAATTAGCCAGCCTAAGATAAGTGGAGATACTTTACTTCATAAAACCGCATAAAAAAAACTATGCAGACATTCTAGTCACATAGTCCCTCGTACGACAACTTTCTCTTAAAACCGCTATAGGTAGGTATTTTTCAGTAGCAACCTAAAATTATGAGAATATTTTACCATTTCGCAATAATCCCGATACGAGACCCCTTCAAATGTAGTATAATAAAGTGGACAATACTGTAGGCGGAGAACCGACTTATCAAATTGGCATATCGGCGGCTTCAAAAAATCCCCCATGAAAGGGGCTGAAGCTTGTGATACCGATTGACAAGACTATTGAGCTGATGATTATGTTCTCAACACTTGTATTGTTAGTTGTGAACACCCGTGAAAAAAAGTAATCACCCTGTATCTCATACGGAACCAGGATAATTACCTTTTTCACCAAGAACGGAAGTCGCCGCAGCCTACGAAAATTGTCCGAGTCGTAAGTTGCAGCTTACGACTCGCCCTACTTTTAGGCTCGCGACACTCCCAAATTCAATTATACCGAATTGAATATGTCCCATACAACACTTTTTTGAAAATTACATATTTTTCTATTGATACTTTAGTATTTGCTTCCAGATTTCCAGCTTTTCCTCAAATGTTTTGTTATACTTACCTGGAACCGGACTAGATGATGGGAGTTGAATAACCTGCCTACCTTCTAGCATCTCTGGTGAAAAATACTTTGTTAAGGTTTTATACGATTTAGTTCCATTACAAGCAATGAGTTTAATCGAAGGGTACTCTTGGAGAAAGCCCGGAATATTATTTGGCTCTTCGCCCTTGATAGAAGAGTCTAGACTCCCCTCTCGGTAACATGTTCCAATTGTATCCCAAAGTGCAATGCCCTTTCGCTTTACAAATTCGATTTTTTCCTCATAAGTATGCGGTATATCTTCTTCAAACAACCCATAAATAATCCTCCAAAAATGATTACGTGGATTCCCGTAATATTCTTGATTCTCAAGTGAAAGTATACTTGGCATAGAACCTAAGATGATAACTTTTGCATCTTTTGTTACAATTGGTGGCAGTCCAAAAATTTTATCAGTCAAGGCTTTAAACTTCTCCTTTGCAAAATTTCAATGCTCCTTCTCGTTGCTCTTTATTTTTCCATAATCCTAATTGATCTATTACAGCAATGGTGAACTCCGGAAATGCTGTTCCTTTAGCCGTAATGATATGGTCTGTTTTTTCTATACGATTTCCAGTATATTCTGCATCACTAAAAACATTCCTAAACAACTCCATTGTGTTTGGAGCACAAGTAAACTTTCTCCCTTTAAGCAGTCCTGCTTTTCCAAGTAGTGTTGAGGAAGCACATATTGCTGCAATTGGCTTTTTAAGGTTGTTGTAATCGTTTAGAAATTCTTGTATTGAAATATCATCCAGAACCTGTGCCACTCCATCTCCACCAGAAATTAGAAGCAAATCATATTCCGTAGGATCCACATTTGATATCTCGGTTTGTGCTTGAGTGATAATACCACCAAGGCTTTCAACCGGCTTACCATCTACAGTAGCTGTCGTCACCTTAGCCTTGCCAAGTTTTCTTAGAAAGTAAAGTGTATGTCCAATTTCAAAATCTGCATACATTGGATAAGCTAAAAATAATACCTTCATTTTGTATTCTCCTTTTTATTGTTTTACAAGATAATGAAGCCAAACTGTCCCGCCTCTTAGTTTCTTCATGTCTAATAATTCTAGTTTTGCAGCATCATCTAAAGTTTCTAGCTCAGGTCCGTCAAAAATAGAAGGCGTATTAGAACCTCCAATTGCCAGTGGAGCGAAGAACAAGCTAACCTCATCAATCAGGCCTTCCCTTAGAAAAGCACCATTCATTAAAGCACCTCCATTTAACCCCAATCTTCTGAAGCCCTTTTCATATAATTTTTCTAGGGCGAGATGTAAGTCTATGTAATCTCCCTTCCCCGCTTGAATATAAGGAATTTCTTTTTCCTTAAGTTGCTGTATGTAATCATTTGATACGTCTTCTCTTGTAACCACTAGTAACCCATCACTCTGATACCAATTAATTCTTCCCCTACCATCAAAAACGATATATGCCTTTGACTTCTTTGGTTCATATAAAGGCCTATCCAACTCTACCCAGTGATTTCCAAATACCATTAATGTCTCACTTCCAGAAACTAGTCCATCACAATTTAATTCATCATATAGTCGGTTCGTATATTCGTGAGCGTCTCCGTCCAATCCTTTAGCTGTCCACTCTGTTACATTCCGGTCTCTTGCAGTAGTTGTTTTCCCATCCACCGACGAAAAAATATTTAATATTATTCTTGGCCGTTTCATGGTTTCACTCCCTTTAATTTTTATTATATAGTAAATTTTCTGTATTTGTAGATTAGAATACTTTATTAGCACAATATTCCCTAGGCAGAAAAACAATCATCCTACTTTCATAAGAATAGACTATCTTTAGTAAGGGGGTGAAACTATTAAGACACTGCCTTTTTTGTTAGCAGGTCCGATTGTAAGGCGCGTCGAAAAAAACTGCGTATACATCTGGCTAACAACTAGTAATAATATAAAACCGGAAGCATCACTGTATGAGGTTGAAGAATTAGAGAGCAAATCAGTAACCTATAGTCCAATCGATACCAAAACAGATTTTGAGATGATTCGTTCAGGCAAGCAATTATACACCTATCTATTAAAAATAACTCCGAGAGCTAATTCTTTTCCACTAGACACATTACTTGGTTACAATATTACATTTACTAATAGGGATGGCCAAAAGAGTCTTACTGACCTTGGTCTACTCTCCAAAGATAACCCAGATAATATCGTGTATGGGAACCTTCAATATCCGACATTTATCATTCAACAGGATAAACCTTCAAACATTCTTTATGGCTCTTGCCAAAAACCGCACGGGAAAAAACTAAGCGCTATTGTAAAAGCAGATGCTAGGATTGAGCGAAATGCTCTCAATCTTGAAGAAAGGCCCAACACCCTATTTCTAATGGGAGATCAAATATACGCAGATGACGTAGCTGTTCCACTTTTTTATAAACTAAAAGAGGTAGCCCAAGAGGTAATTGGAGAAGAGATACACAATCTAGAAGACCTTGAGCCTGAACTAAAGAAGTCACCATTTAACAAAAGAATCGATCAATTAAATGGTCGCCAATTTATTATGGAGACTTTCGCTAACTTTACGTCTAATAATGCGGGAAATCACTTAATCAGGTTTCAAGAATACGCAACCATGTATCTACTAACCTTAAGTCCCTCTCTTTGGGAGAATAATAGTGGCTTCCCAAATTTTGATACACTGATAAAACATGATGAATACTATGTTATGTTTTCAAATCTCAATGAAAGAAATAGAAAAAGAGAGATAAAACGATTAAAAAAGCAATATAGAACCCAACTTAAAGAATTAAAGAGATTTATCCCAACAGTTTCCTCTACCCGAAGAGTTCTAGCAAATACACCAACCTTTATGATATTTGATGATCATGATATTACCGATGATTGGAATATATCTAAGGAATGGATTGATCGTGTTAATCTAACAACTTTAGGAAAACATACTGTTACGAATGGGCTAGCGGCGTACTGGCTATTTCAAGGTTGGGGCAACGACCCCAATGCTTTCCAAGCAAACCTTCCCTATTACTCTTCCTTCTTCAGATATCATCTGAATCATTCAGTATTTCCAGATAGATGGACAGAGCAACTACCTAATATGAAGAATTGGTGTTTTGTTACTCCGACAAGTCCTAAAGCGTTATTTCTGGATATTAGAACCATGAGGGAATATGATTATCACCCAAAACCGCTTAGAGTAGGAACAATCTATCGTGAAGGAAATACAGCTCCACAATTAATTGGTAAGAAGGGATGGAGTGTCGTATCAAGAACCTTGTTTAACAGTAGATGGAAAACAGGTGACCCATTAATTATTGTATCACCGACACCGCTTTATGGATTGGGAATAATCGAATCCTTTCTAAAACGATTTGTTTACCCTCTAAGAGCTTTAGGACTTCCTGTTCACTATACCCTCGATTTTGAAGCTTGGAAATATAATGGGAAAGGGTTTAATCAATTTATCCAACATTTATTGAGATGGAGACCTGACCCTTGTATCATTTTGTCAGGAGATGTCCACTATTCTAATGCGGTACGATCTACTATTTATAGTCAAAATAAAAAACGCTTAACAATCAACCAATTTACAAGTAGCCCAATTCATAATATGAGTTTTTCTGGAATTTGGGGACAAATTCTTAAACTAGTAGTCTCCTTGAAAACGTATAGTATAAGAAGCAAATCTATTATTCGTTCTTGTGACCACAATAATAAGTTAACAATCGAAAAACATCCTAAAGCGCAAAGTAAGAGGATATTATGGCATGAACTAATTAAGTATTTGTCTGCACCAGATGGTACGGTTTTGCATAATCAAAACAACATTGGACTATTGAAAATCACCAATGACTTTATGCAAAATCTACTTCTAAAGGAAAATAGTACCATAACCTATAAGAAGAGCAAATAAAAAGGGAGCCATAATGGCTCCCCTATTATATTTGATAAGTTTTTTACCAATAATATGGATCTGATGCTATTAATACAAAACCAATAATTAAAAAGATAAGAATAATTCCCCAAATACAAATACCAACAATACTTGTTACTCTTCCAGCAATAGCAAGTCCTCTACCGCCCTGATTCGTTAGGGTGATTTCTTTAAGGCTACTACCAGCCAACACTAGGCCAACTATTCCAATAATTAATCCAATATAAGGAATTACAATTGCCAAAATACCAAGTACTAAAGCAGCAACTGCTTTTCCATTCGTTTCTTGCGTCTGCACAATGCTCCCCCTTTTCATTCATAAAATACATTATTATTAAAATATCAAAGTTTGTCGATTATGTATATAGTAACTTTTATTTCCCTTCGTACCTATTTCAAATTTGTACTCATTTTGAGTATACTAAACGTATCAAGAGATTATGTTAGATTTTAGTAGGAGGATATATTATTTTGATCCCTGAATTAATTTTAGCTTCTAACTCACCCCGACGAAAAGAATTATTAGAGCTTGCACAAATTCCATTTACAATTCGAAACCAAACAGTGGATGAATCAGTCATCACAACCATTGAACCTGCTCAAATGGCAGAGAAACTAGCCTTACTTAAAGCATCTCAGCATGTTCCCTTTCAAAACGACCACGAGGTCATTCTGGCTGCAGATACTGTCGTAGCATATAGAGGAGATATTTATGGTAAACCAAAAAGCCACGATGAAGCATTCCATATGCTCTCCAATTTAAGTGGTGAAAAGCACGATGTTTATTCCGGTGTAGCCATTGTATCCAAAGACAAGAAAATTTCATTTGTGGAAAAAACAACAGTTGAGTTTTGGCCCCTAACAGAAGCAGAGATCCATGCGTATATTTCAACTAAGGACCCATTTGATAAGGCTGGAGCATACGGTATTCAAAGTAATGGGGCAGTTCTAGTAAAACAAATTATAGGTGATTATTTCAATGTCGTTGGTCTACCCATATCACGTGTTGTTCGAGAATTAAAGAAATTCAACATAAAAGCTGTCTCTAGTGATGCAGAGTAACATCACAGAGTCAGCTTTTCATTTTAGTTTTTACTTAAATTAGCTAATACATTATATACAAAGAATACGATTCCTAAAACAACAACCATACTTCCAATAGAAACTAAAACGACTATTCCACGATTGCCTAATAGGACAAGTGTCAAACCACCCATCATGACTGGAAGACCTAGATTATGTAACCAAAAATGAATCTTTGCGACAGCCGTATTTTCTAAATGAGGATATAACTTATAGAGGATACCGGCTACCACAAGCGACATCCACCCTAACAAGTTAATATGTACGTGCACGCCTGTTAACATATAATTATGTGCTATAGACATGTATAACCCTAGAAAAACACCGATTAAAAAATAGACAACAGAGATTTTGATTAACTTATCCCCCATTTGAATCCTCCTAAAAAAATAATTGGTTTCTCCTGAGAAATTATATGTTTGTTTCATGACAAACATACTATAAAACTGGTAAAAAATTGCTCTAATTAATCAGTAGGAAATTTAAGATTAGTAGTAGCCACCACCATAGAATTGGTGTATGATATTTTTGATTAACGGAGGGAGAACTCGTGATACTAGCAAATGAACAAGCCATAGTAGATTTATTGTCTAGTGATAAGGAAACGATGTCTGCACTCAGAATAGTTCAATCGCTAGACCTTCCAGACTGGTGGATTTGTGCAGGATTTGTTCGTTCCAAAATATGGGACAAGCAACATGGTTTTTCACATACCACTTTGGTAGATGATGTGGATGTGGTCTACTTTGATCAACATAATACCGATGAGTCAATAGAAAAAGAGTTAGAACAAAGATTAAGAAGCACTTTACCAACCATACCATGGTCAGTAAAAAATGAGGCACGGATGCATCATGTGAATGGATTAGAACCGTATATTGATACGATTGACGCCATTTCAAAGTTTCCAGAAACGGTTACCGCAATAGGAATTAAATTAGACACAAATGACTCACTGAGATTAGTAGCTCCACACGGTGTTGATGATATATTAAACATGGCAGTCCGTCCAACACCATATTTCACAGATTCTAATCAAAGAATGCAAATCTATCACCACCGAATACAAAAGAAAAAATGGCACAACAGATGGCCTAAGGTAACTTATTTAGTAGAGTAGGAGACTAATAACATGACGATAGAAATCAAAGCTATAACAAAAGAAAATATTCGAGATTGTGTAAGGTTGGAAGTGTCAGAGGATCAAAAGGAATTTGTAGCCAGGAACATCGCAACAATTGCTTGGGCCTATGTAGACGAAACCTTCACACCGTATGCAATCTGTCACCAAGATAACGTGGTCGGGGTAGCTGCAGTTGAATACATACCAGGTAATGATCTGGAGGATAAGCACTGGATACCACGATTTATGATTGGAGAACAATTTCAAGGGAAAGGTTTTGGAATGCTTGCCATGAAAGCATTAATTGATATGATTTCCAAACATGATGACTGTGAACGGATTCGATTATCCGTTGTACCTGAAAACAAAGGAGCAATCGACTTTTATAAAAAAGTTGGGTTCATCATGACAGATGAAAAAATTGAAGATGAGTTAGTAATGGAGTATTTTATTAAGGAATAAGTAAATGGAGCCGTAAATAATTGCGGCTCCATTTACTATTATACGTAAGGCAACACGTTGTATGGGTTTGTTAGAGAGTGCTATAAGGATAATCCTTTTTTCTTAACATCGGCATCTAGACCTGATCCAATTGCCACGCCAATACCTATTCCCAGTGGTAATCCGAGTGCAATATTATCAAATAATACCAATCCAAATACTATCCCTAAACTGGTACCTATCGACATATATATCCCCAGATAATACCCACTAGGTACTAGCTTATGCTGCTTTTGCAGATGAGAGCTAATGTTACTTACGATTTGTTTATGATGTTTAATATCATCTGCTGTAAGTTCACTTTTCTTATCCTTAAGGGATGTAACGTGTTTTTCCAAATCTGTAAAGTGTTGATAACATACTTCACACTCAGTTGAGAAAGAGCTCAACCTATTAATGATTCGTTTACACTTATCTATTTCCAATTTAGAAACAACTTGTTTATCAACAGTGTTTATAATTTCTTCCAGACTCTTGTATAGGTCCTCAACTCTTTGGCTTTCCACAGTTATTCCTCCTACTGTCAAGCTCCTTATCTTATTTGTAACAGTTATCATACGTTCTAATACTATTAAAAGTTTCGGTATGATACGATTATTCTTCGTTTAGCTCTCTAATCGATGTTACCAACTCCTCTAGTTCCTCTCTTAACGGGACGATTTCTTCCTCTAGCAGCGTCTCCAGATCTTTCCCCTCACCATTTTCAAAATAGTATTTGCCTAAATCTATACTATTAAAAAGCAATTCTGAGGCCATTAATAGTTGATAATATTCCTCTACTAATTCCGTTTCTTCTGGAAGTATATATCGCAACATATTAATTCTTCCGTTCACTTTATCATAATACAATTTAGCGTTTGAATTAGAAGCTCCAGGTACATCATTTTCGTATATTGAAATTAAATCAGATGATTCCTCCAGAAGATTCCCAACTTGTTCGTCTAAGTCCTTCCAGATTGATTCAAGATCATCTTCTTCGTTATCTGGTTGTTCTATTGCCCATCCCTCTGCCGATTCCACTTCAATTCTAATCTCTGGAACAACATAACCTCTGATAAGAAAAGAATGGTCTGTGTATATTTCGCATAATCCATCCTCACATGATGTCACTAAGACCTTATTATCAGTGACTTTAGCAATATCAACATTCCCTAGTATAAGCTTCTTAATATTTCTATCTTTTACTTCTTCCATTTTTTCTTGATTGTCCGCCTCAAAGTGTCGCTGCCACTCTTTGGCATCTTTTTTTGATAAGAATATTTCTAGTGCAATATCTTGTAAATGATAAAATTGGAAAGGTACAACTTCTTTCTGTTTATCTTCTGGTTCTGGATTTATTAATTCCTCATAGGTCAATGTGCGATCAACTATTGGAAACAAGTGGTATTCCCAGTTCGTTCTGCATTCATGGAATTTATAAAAGCCTTGTTCCATATCTTTAGACATATACCAACATTGTTGAGGTGCATTATAAAATACATCCTGTGATATTACTTTTGATTCATCAAAGTATTCCAAATCTGGTTCTACTTCAATCCAAGCTTGATTGGCATTTTCATCATACCTTGATTGCAGATTAAAAATAAGTACGCCTTCAGGCTCATATTTTACAATTCTAATCTGGCTTTCATTGTCTTTTCCGTTTGCGCCCGCAGTCTCAATAAAGTTTTCTAAGGCATCCTTATTTCTTAGTGCATCATTTTTGAATACAACATCGGTTTCTTCTGGAATATATTCCTTGGTTTGCGTTTCTACTTCTTCCTCGGAGGTATCCTTTCTGTTAGTATCTCGGTTTGCTTCTTGTTTTTCTTGTGTGCAACCTACTAACACGAGTAAGAGAGCAGTTACAAAAAATATGATCTTACCTGTTAGCCTTTTCCTCATAACGTACCATTCCCTTGGCAGTTGAATTTAAAATTATAATCATCTTATCCACATTATTCTTATACTAGAACAAAAAAGTCTACCTAATTATCTATTGTCTTATCAATAAATAGTTGTAATCTACTTTGAAACTCCTCTGTTGCAATGGAGTAAGCCTTTGTATGACCAGCATTTGGGACAATCCAAAGTTCTTTTTCTCCACCAGCTGCCTCATATAATTCATAAGCCATTTCGGTCGGAACTAATTCATCTGCATCGCCATGAATAATAAAGAGTGGCTTCGTGTTTTTCTTCACCTGTTCCACCGCTGAAGCCTCCCCGAAGAAGTATCCAGCACGAACTTTAGTAATCATACTAGTTACATCTAAAATCGGAAAACTTGGTAGATGATATAAGTGCTTTAATTGATGTTTTAACTCTTCCTTAACCGAAGTATACCCACTATCAGCAATGATTCCTTTTACTTCATCAGGCAATTCTTCCCCACTTGTCATTAACACAAGTGAAGCTCCCATTGAATTGCCATGTAATAAAATTTGTTCTGCATCATGTTCTTCAATTAGTAAATCAATCCATGTTAAATAATCGAGTCTATCATGCCAACCATAACCAATATAATCACCTTCGCTTTTACCGTGCCCTCTGGAATCTGGCATTAGCACATCAAACCCTTGATCATAATAGAATTTTACTAAGTCATCCATATGATCACGTGTACCGCGGTAACCATGTGCTAGAATTACTACTTTCCCTGTTTCTGCTTCATTGTCAAAAAAGCCCGCCTTTAATCGTAAATCATCATAGGAAACAATTTCTAATTCTACAGGATTTTGAATGGAATACCATTCCTCCGCTTCCTCGATAATTGATAAAGCCGTTTGAGTTGCCTCTCTATTAACACTCTCTAGCTCTGTATGTAATTCTACTTCTGTTCCACGTTTAATCCCTTCACTGTAGAAATAATTCCCGCCGATTAATAAGACAACAACTAATATGGTAAAGATACTTCCTCCTATAATTCCTATTTTCTTCTTCAACTTATTTCCCCCTGGTACCTAAAGAATAAAAACTTTTCAAACAATTTTATCATAAAAATAGGGATTTCTCACTAGTAGGAGAAATCCCATGCCTCTATTGCCACTCTAAAAACTCTAAACGATTGCCAAACGGGTCATGCAAGTAAAAACGGTTTGCACCAGGCAAATCATGATCGACTTGATATGCTACTTCTTTACTTTTCAAATACTTTTTCATTTCCTCAATATTCTTAACCCTAAATGCTGGATGTGCCTTTTTTGCGGGCTGGAATGGTTCTTCAATACCAATATGTATATGGATTACACCATCTGAGAACCAAACTCCCCCACGCTTTTTTAAGTTCTCCGGTTTCTCTACTTCTTGAAATCCGAGTAGTCTCTCATAAAATGCACGCGCTTGGTCTTCTCCACCTCTTGGAGCAGCCAACTGTATATGGTCCAATTGTTCATATCGAAATTTCATCTCCAGTCCCCCCTCTTGCTTCTATTATAGTATTACATACAGATAATTTATAATACTTAAAACAAATACCATATGAATGATTTTGCTTATCAGCTTTTTGAATTGAAAAGAAAATAATTGTTGGATAACCATGGTATGGTGCCTGGAGAATAAGAAAATGACCAGTCTCCATTAGGAAACTGGTCGCTCAAGTTCATTTTTATCAGCCACATATGCCGTATTTGTCATAAAAAGTTTTAAACCACCACTTCACTAAGTGGGTGTTCGCAGAAACCTTCCTGCCTTCCGCTAATCCATGGCGGCTCGGCATTAGAGCTTCAATTTAAAACTCCCTATTATCGCATTAGAGGTTAAAACTTAGTAAAACACGTACATCGTAGCTTGTATCCTTATATTACTATTTCGAAGGTAAAATATCAATGTCAATGTTATCCAATTGACAAAAATAGGCTATTAAACCTAGTGTTCTAAAAGATGATTTCATAGACCTCTCGTAATTGTTGGACTCGCATATCATCTTGAACGTTTTCAGCATAACTAATTTCACGTGCTAGTATTTTGTCTAAATACTGCATCTCTCTATCATCTAAATCCTCAACAAATTCTCTTTCACTCTGATAGTTCTTATTTTGTAGCTTTTGATGAATAGACTGACTCAACTCATTACCCTCGTAATTGGATAATGATTCACGTAAGTATAGTAATGTATGGTCGATTGTCTTCACCCGCTTTAAACTTTAGTATTTCTTTTCTTTGCACGATCTTCTAACTGAGACTTTGGACGGTGATCTGCCGTTTCCTCTGTAAGCCCTTGTGGGTTAACACTTGAAATGGGACGTCTCTTGCTCCAGTTATCGCTTTTTTCTGCCATTTAGGACACCTCCATTTGTTATTATTGCTAAAATAAATGGATTTATCCTAAATGAGATCGGCATGTTTTCTTCTGTACAAGTTATATACCCGTTATAAGATATTTAAAACCACTAATTAAAAAGGAAGTAAGAGTCCAAACTATTTTGACCTCACTTCCTTTTTAAACTATTCCTCTCCTAATCCCTCATATTCATCACGTAACTCTCGTTTTAACACTTTACCACTTGGATTTTTTGGAAGAGAATCTGCAAAAGCAACATATTTAGGTACTTTAAACTTTGATAACACACTACGGCAGTAATCCACTACTGCTTCTTCCGTTAAATGAGCACCTTCTTTTGGAACTATAATGGCTGTTACTGCTTCAATCCAGTACTTGTCAGGAATCCCAATTACAGCAACCTCTGAAACTCCATCTAATTGATAAATGGTTTCTTCCACTTCTCGACTGGATACATTAACACCACCTGTGTTAATCATGTCCTTTTTCCGATCAATAATGGTGATAAATCCCTCTTCATCCATCACCCCAAGGTCTCCACTATGGAACCATCCACCCCGGAAAGCCTCAGCTGTTTTTTCAGGATCAAATAAATACCCTTTCATGGCATGTGGTGTTCGGTGTACAATCTCTCCAACTTCTCCTCGTGGAACTTCTTGATCCTGTTCATCTACAATTTTTGTTTGCATATTTAACGTTGGCTTTCCGGCTGAACCAAGCTTACGTAATTGATCCTCGGGTTGCAATGCCGTAGCTAACGGTGCTACTTCAGTTTGCCCATAGAAATTCCAGAACTTCGCGTTAGGCAGCCGTTCTGATAACTCTTTCAAAATTTCTCTTGGCATGATGGCTGCACCATAATAACATTTTTCTAAAGTAGATAAATCTCGTGTGTCAAATTCTGGATGTCTTAGTAAGGCAATCCAGACAGTCGGTGGACAGAAAAGTTGTGTTGCACCTTCTTTTTCAATAGTTCGTAGAATGACCTCAGGACTAGCACCATCTAGAATGATCCCACTGGATCCTAAATATATACTCGGACCTAAAAAGCAGTGTAGCTGTGCACTATGATACATGGGCAATGCATGAATCAATACATCTTTTTCATCCATATGACCATCTACGATACAACTCACATACTCACTTACAATACTTTTATGTGTCAGCATGACACCTTTTGGCTTCGATTCCGTTCCACTCGTATAAAGTACATGAGCAAGAGTTTCATCAGATAAGTCACAGTCAACAAAATCTGTTGGCTGCTCTAAGCGAACATCACGTAATATAGTCCAATCATCTAAGCTTTCATCGGGCATCTCTCCCTCTTCTATATCCATTAAATAACGGAAGGAAATCCCCTGTCCTATAGAAGCCTGATCTAGGACCTTAGCATATTCCTCAGAAGCAATTAACCCACAAGCACCCGCATGTTTTATAATAAATGCGACATCTTCCTTCGTGAGCATATAGTTGATTGGAATCATAACTGCCCCTATACGAGCAAGTGCAAAGTTCACAATAACAAAGTCTAAGCTATTTTTGGACATGACTGTAATCATATCTCCCTTTTTCATGCCCCTTTGCCTAAATGCAATTGCAGTCTGATTTACTAAATCATCGAGTTCTTCGTAATTTAAACGCTTATCCCGGTAAGCAAGAGCAAACTTATCCGGCATTCTATCACTTGTTCTTGCTAATATATCTCCTAATGTATTTCTACGTGCACGTTCCAATAACCTATCTAGTCCATCAATTACATTTGAATCTGTGTTCATCCATCACAACCCCTTCAAATAATTTGATGTCTTATAAGTCATAATATTCTATCTATTATATTAATTCAGTAAACTAAAGGAAGCAATATACTTGTCAAAACTTCATGATATTCGCCTAATTTCGACCTAACAAGCTACTTTACGAACCAGCGCTTCATATAGTTAACTGACTACTTACTAGGGGGAAACAAAATGGAAGAATCCATGAACAGACAGCCACAGCACTTGGCATATCATGAAACATTGGAAATACATGAATTGGTTGCTTTTCAATCCATTGGATTAATGAAGCTAAAAAAAGCAATAGTGGACGTACAAGATGAGAACCTACGCACATTATATCAACGAACTATCGGGGACCTAGAAAACAATTTAAAAGAACTACTCCAATTTTATGGAATGGCACCAAGGGCTGAGGCAGCAAATCCACTGGAGCTAGGTACTGGTTTCTATGCTGGTGATTTATTAGCACTAGCGAAGACTTCTGTTCGAAATTACGCAATCGCCATAACAGAAACCGCAACACCAATGGTACGAGAAACGTTAACCAACCACTTACAAAAAGCCATTCAATGCCATGCAGATGTATTTAACTTTATGTATGAGAATGGAATGTACCCAGCCTATAATCTGGAGAAGCTTTTAGAAAACGATATGAACATGGCCAATATGGCTATTGATATGAACTATTAAAGTAGTGATAATTATTGGCAGAGAATTCGTCATTTCGTACTGGAGTTTGGGTTGAAATGATGAATAGGGGGGCTATTCGCCTTATTGAGCTGAGGTTTGGATTGAAATGATGATTAGAGACGGCCTTTTCGCCTTTTGGAACTGGAGATTGGATTGAAATGATGATTAGAGACCGCCTATTCGCCTTTTGGAACTGGAGATTGGATTGAAATGATGATTAGAGACCGCCTATTCGCCTTTTGGAACTGGAGATTGGATTGAAATGATGATTAGAGACGGCCTTTTCGCCTTTTGGAACTGGAGATTGGATTGAAATGATGATTAGGATAGGTCTATTCGCCTTTTGGAACTAGAGATTGGATTGAAGTGAAGATTAGGGACCGCCTATTCGCCTTTTGGAACTAGGTATTGGAAGGAAATGATTATTAGGGGAGACCTATTTGCCTATTTGTATGTGAGTTTAAATTGAAATGTTGAATAGAATTGCTATTCATCATATTGTAGTGATTCTTAACTCTAGCTCTGAATCACATTCGGAAAACTTCACCCAAACAAACATAAAGAAGACACGGTTTGCCCGTGTCTTCCAATTTTATCGATCAAATACAACTCGTGTATCTGCAATCATATCATGTATACCTTGTTTTTCATCCATAAACCCGACAACGATATATAAAACTGCTAAGAACCAGAATGCTCGGTAAAGGAATCTTCCCACTAGCTCCCTGAAAAGTACATCGCTCCATCTAAGGGGTTCTTCATTTTCACGGATTACTCTAATGCCAAGAATCATTTTACCTATGGTCTGACCAAAAAACTTAGTCATTAGAATAAAGTATAGATAAAAGACAATCGCACTGATAATTCCAGGAACGGTCCAGAACCCAACGCTTATGGCAATGCCATCGTTGACAAACTTAAATGGAGAAACCAAAATTCCATTCAAGCTACTGATCACAATTAAATCAATCAGAAAAGCCCAAAACCTCATCCAAAAACCAGCATATCGATGCTCTGAAGCACGGGCCTCATTTGCATATATTACTTGTTCACTCATTATAAGGCCCCCTTAATTAGAGTAAAGATACATTGCTCTTGGTGTATTAGATTCCTTAACTATTTCTAAGACACTCATTAATTCTTGATCCTTACCTACAAAGTTCTGTACAGACATACCTAATAGTTGTTCGAACCCGAGTGGTTTGTTATATTTCACAACGGTTGCATTATCAAGTTCGTAGTCTTTCTTCATTAATGCAATGGTATCGTCTAATGACCCTAGTTCATCAACAAGTCCATTTTCCTTTGCTTGGTTTCCAGTGTATACTCGCCCATCACCAAGCTCACGAACTTTCGCTTCCGACATTTCTCTTCCATCGACAATGACTTGAACAAACTCTCCATACATGTCATCAATCATCTCTTGAAGTAATGCCCTTTCCTCATCTGTCATTTCACGGAAAGTAGACATAATGTCTTTATGTTTTCCACTTTTAATTGTATTAACATCCACACCTAATTTTTCTGTTAACCCAGCAAGATTATACCCTTGCATAATAACTCCGATTGAGCCTGTTAATGTAGCAGAATGGGCCACAATTTTGTCTGCAGGGGCAGCAATATAATAACCACCTGATGCTGCGGTGTTCCCCATTGATACATAGATTGGCTTTTCATATTGTTCTTGTATTTCTACTATCTTATCATGTACTTCAGCACTTTCAACAACACCACCACCTGGTGTGTTCACGCGCAATATAATTCCATCTACATTAGCATCCTTACCGGCCTCATCTAACATTTCTAAAAACTGACGATGATTATAGGATGTCGTATTAAGTAAAGTGCTTGGTGCCGTATCTTGAATGACACCATCCAGATGTAAGACAACAATCTTACCATTTGCACCTTCTTCTATTACTTCTTCCTGGAATTTACTTTCGGGAAAAGCAAACAACTGTTCAAAATTTGTACTGGCAATACTAGTTACGAATTGAAAGCCTAGTGAAACAAAAAATAGAACAGCAGCTGCAAGTATCGCAAACCAGCGTTTCTTATTCATGAAAAATCCTCCTGTTTTACCAAAAATATCTACAGTAAAAGGATACACTATTTAATTCCGGATATCTAATCATTACTCAAAAGTGCATTTCAAATTGATTATCTTCCAAAAACAATAAAATCAATCGTTCATAACAGAATTTAAGAAATAGCCATTAACTACAAAAGGAGAAGCGAATCTAGATTTCGCTTCTCCTTTAGATTATATATACAACTTTGTATGCTTCTTCGTCCGTTTTACCTTTGGTGGATAATATCCTCTTTCATATATCCTACCTTTAGATATCTTGCAACGTTCAAGGAACATATCAATTGAATCTGATTCATACAATTCCATGGCTTTTTGCATAACCCTTGCTGCAACACGAGCATCTTCTAACGCATTATGGTGATTAAATTGGATACCATGATAATCTGCTAGAGTATTCAGCTTATGATTCTCTATATCTGGCCAGACTTGTTTTGCAATATTTGCAGTACAAAGATAATCCAACTCTGGATATGTAAGCTTATCTCTATCCAATGTTTGGCGAATAACACTCATATCAAAACTTGCATTATGTGCAACGACTAAATTGCCAGAGAGATAGTTTTCCATTGTTGGCCAAATCTCTGAAAATGTCATTGCATCTAAAACATGCTCCTCACGAATTCCGTGAACCCGGATATTGAACGGGTTAAAATACGTTTCGGGATTTATCAGGCTATAATATTCATCTAGTATTTCTGTTTCATTGGCAATGACAATACCAACTGCACATGGGCTACTACGTTTTTCATTTGCCGTTTCAAAGTCGATAGATACAAAGTTCATTTCAATACATTCCTTTATGAATAACTTTATTACCATGATAACATGAACAGCTTTCGGGCTGTAACTAAAAATACTAATTTCTCGGAAATGATTGATGTATAATTGATAGAAACTGTGCGGTAACTAATAGTTATTGCTAGCGCAACATACCCGCTACGGAAATACTTAGTTATAGCGCATTTTTCTATCAACCATAAAAATAACGACAAACAGTTCTAAAGCAGTCCAACCATCTTCAATCCGTGATAAATTCCATCTTCATCAACAGGCTTGGTTACATATTTTGCACATGCTTTAACTTCGTCCACTCCATTTCCCATAGCCACACTATTCTTTACCATAGAAAGCATTTCTACATCATTTAATCCATCACCAAAAGCATACACTCGCTCGGCTGGAATCTGTAATTTTTCTAATGCTTTCTCAATCCCTTTAGCTTTAGAGCCATCTTTGGGTAATACATCTGTAGATAGTGGATGCCATCGAACAAAATCAAATTCAGGAAATGCATCTATATACTGCTTTTCATCTTTTTCTTCACAAAATAATAGAGTTTGGTAGATAGCATTGTTTTCATAATAAGATGGATCATAAGTTGGAAAGCCCATCTTTAATGTTTTTATACTTTCCGTAATATAAGAATGTTCCGGGACATTTGCCTTCATTACGTCTGGGTCTAAGAACACAACAGGAGTATTATTCTCCAAAGCATCTTCCGTTAGATTTTTCAATGCTGCTTTTTGTAAAGGATTAGAGTATACTACTTCCCCTTCAACCACTACATATTGTCCGTTATAGCTTACATACGTGTTAATTCCTAGCTTCTCACGAATTTCCTTATACATAAAAGGCCCACGTCCAGTTGCGATTGCAACAATATGACCTTCACGCTTCAACTCTTTTATCGCTTCTACTGTTGAGCCTGGTAACTCTTTATTATGATCAAGTAATGTACCATCAATATCAAAGAAAATTATACTTTGCTGTGTCATTCATCTGCTCCTTTTTATCTGCTATCTATACTTCCCCCATTCTAACCTATGAAAGGCTTTTCAAGTCAAATCTAACAAAAAGAAGCTTGGATAACCAAGCTTCCGAATAATTAATCCCATTTCTTAATTCTTTCAATCACATTTTTCTTGAATTTGGATACTAACGTTTCTTTTCCTTCTGAACTTTTTTGCTTTTGCCATTCATTGTAGCTAGCAACCGCGATTAAGATAGAACCTGCTATTAATAGATATCCCCACCATGGTAAGTCACCCCAATATGGTCTTGTTTGCATAAAGACATTAAATAATAGAACTCCCGTACCAACAAAGAAGAATGACTTTATCTGGTACATCATGCCTGCAATAAGTGAGGCAAGTGAAAGTACCCCTACAATTAGTGCGTCATAAATGGTATTACTTGCAAGACCATCCTGAACAAGTAGCAACGCAACTATTACGAGTACTGCCCACTGAAGATATCCCGTAACCGCAGTGTTCTTCTTCATCACATAGCTACGTAGACCAATTACAACAGCAATCCATGGTAATACATAAAATTCACGTTCAAACAACGCTGGCAGTTCGAAATGTCCTAACATTGCATAATATGGCTGTAACAGGTAAACAAATGCAATAAATATCAGCCATTTGGATGATAAATCTGCGACTCTATTCCGATTAAGGAAAAGAAGTATGACGATTAAAATTCCTGGTAGAACCTTTTGGATTAAACCATCAAAACTATATTGATATAGATTTAAATAAACAAGCAATGCCAAAATGGTATACCAATCTAATTTATAAGGGGTTTTCTTTAACTGATATAGAGACTTGTAGAATACCAATCCTAATATCATTAAGATCACACCAAAAATCGCATGCTGTATCGGCTCAAAATCTGACCGGTATTCCGTCACATTCACGTTTGTGACTGCAGCGTATAATAGCAATAATGGAATAATAGATAGAATATCCCATTTCATTCGGTGTAACACAAACAAGACAAGGACTCCATACAAGATGGTCATAACAAACAATAACAGATCATATGGATAGTTTAAAATAAAACTCAACATACCAATACTTGAAAAAGGAAGGAAATAGTAGATAATACGTTTCTTCCATATATCGTTACTAGCCTGCCAACCTACAAATAGAATCATACTAATGATAAAGAATGTGTAGGCTATGGAATCATACCAATCTAGTTTTATAAAGACAAGGAGTAAGAATGCCCATAATGTCGTTAAACCAGCATAAAAGAATGTGTTCGTCTTCCACTCCGACTTCATTAACCTTATCGTAACTCCATAGATACCCGTAGCAGTGAGAAATGCCCATATTGCATCTTCTCCATTACTAAGTAGACTTAATAATAGCGCTAACGGCATAAAGATTTGACCAATACAATAATATGCTTTCGTTATTAGTTCGTCTTTATCTCCAATCACAAGCCCAATTCCAAGTAATAATAATGTTCCAAGAATAAATTCAAACCATTGAAAAACAACAGGTACTGAAGTAAATCTATCGTGAATAAGAACTAATAAACTGAGGTAGAACGTTAACGTCATCCCACTCGTTACATAAGGAATTGCTAGCCAACTTGTTTTTCTGTATAAAAGAATTGCCATACCAATTCCACCTAGGGTTATCAATGCTCTTGTAACAGAATCTGTTTCAAACCCCAGACTCAATAGAATACCAAATCCATAGTATAGTTGAGCCAGATAGAAGCTACTATCTGAGAATTGTTGTTTCTTCACTGCACTCCAACCATAACTTAGCAGTAATACTGCCAAACTACCGAAAATGATTTCCTCTGCTCGTATCGGATTATACATATACACCAATTCGTTATAAGGGATGAAATGGTCATATAATGCCATAACAGCTAACCCAACAGAAACCCCATGTAACCATGGTGCAATTCGTACAAAGATTGCGCGAGTTTCAAAACGCTCCATCACGATAGCTAAAGCAGCAAACAATCCTAACATAGCACTTAGCTCAATTTTCGTTACATCCACTACTCCAAATAACAAACTAAATAGTAATATTAGCCCACTTATATCTCTAGTGCTTTTCCGTAATGGTTCCCATCGTTTCACTTTTATCAGGCAACCTCCAACCAGATAAAGCACAGAAACTAGTATAAAGAATGGTAGAATGATGGAATCATATCCCATCCATTCTTCTCCAAGTAAAGCAAGCTGATAAATCGCACTAATGAAAAAGATCGGACTTAAGTATGTGAAAAGTTGGTTATTAACGGTTGAAGCAAGATACGCGAAGTTCAATGCAATAATCACATATGCAATTACTAAAACTAACGACCCTTCCCCCATTTGTAATAACATACCTTCAAAGCTTATAAATAAAAAGGCAAGCGATGAGACAATTGCACTGGTAATCTGGAAAACCTTCTTTAGAGAACCAGTGTCTTTTATAAGTTTTGGAATAACCAAGAAGATCACTCCAAGTAATGCATAGGCAATCTCTCCCACACCTTCTAAGATGGAGTTTTCAACCAGTTGGTATGCCCCGTAGATGAGCATAGCAGTAAATACAAAATGATAGGATTTATGGTTGGTTACATAAATCATCGAAAAGTAAATAACTGCTGTTAAAATTAAATTAAAGCTATACATTAATTCATTATCATAAAAAACAAGCATTAATAACGTAGAAAGAATGATGTTAGCTTGTATAAATGGGATAAATTCATTTATGAATCCTTTCACCTTATGATTGTTTTTCAGTCCTCGGTATCCGAGAATCAGTGCAGCATTATACAACATAATCCCCAAATAAAATCCATCAATTGGGAGGTATAATGAAGCAATTAGCAGTCCAACAAATACACTAAATGAAATGTATGAGAACCATACGAATAGTCGTGATGCGAACTTTATAGCTAAAAACATATAAATTGGCAATACAATCAATGTTCCAATCGCCCCGAATAGATACTTCCCATCACCAGAGAATGATAAATAATGGCCAAACAGTTCAAAGTATCCAGCGGAAACGACAACAATTGGTAGGAATAACCCACCTAATACTAAAAACGCAAAAGCCGTTTTCTTAATATGTAGTACTCGATTGGTTAACCACGCTAATGCAAAAAACAGAACAGAAACTGCTGTTATTAATCCTGTCTTCATCCAGTTTCCTAATATATCCCACGTACTTGTAGCAAGTACTAATCCCCCTAAAAGAACTAGAATAACCCCAAGATTGAGTGCCCAAGTAATATTTCTTTCTCTTACTTGTTGTGCAGTTAACGTCTTTTGTGGCTTTTTAGTTGTTTGAATAGTAGGTTGTGTAGTCGGTGTTATGGTTGTTTCTTTTTCCCTTTTTTCCTGTTTAACAACATTAACCCGAGTCTCAGTCTCTGGTTGACGTGGTTTTTCTATTTCCTGTTTAATTTGATTCACTTTTGGAAGATTTTGATAATACTTCGTATGTGCATTAACTATCTTAGCAGCTATGTTCAACGATATGTATCGTGCTTTTACAAGTCGATGGAGCTCTTCCCGAACAATCTCTCTTTTTTCTTCCGGACTAAGTTGTGTCATAATACCCCCACCCTTCATCAATTTTTGCTACATCCATCATAACAATATATCTATACATATTCATCATAATTTTTAATTTGCAAAAAATTCACTCTTGACATTATTTCAGAGTGGGGGTAAAGTAATGCTAACAATTAAATTACCGATTTCTTATCCAGAGAGGTGGAGGGACTGGCCCTTTGAAACCTCGGCAGCGGACTTATATGAGTACTGTGCCAATTCCAGAAGTGTAATGCTTGAAGATAAGAAGAGAACGTATCATTAATTATTGAGCGGAACCTCTTCTTATTTTTAGGAAGAGGTTTTTTAGTTGTTCAAATTAATGATGAGGTGATTCCAAATGACAAAAGAAAGCTTACTATCTTCAAACGAGTTATTGAAGGCGATTCAATTATTAAAGGAAAAAGAATGGGTTGATTTAACCCATTCTTTCGGTCCAGATTCTCCGCATTTCGCTGCATTTGAAGCAGCAGAATTCAAAACACTATTCACACATGACGATGGTTTTTTTGCCCAAAGCTTTACATTCCCTGGGCAATACGGGACACATCTTGATGCTCCAATACACTTTGTCCGAAACCAGCGATATCTCGATGACTTAGAGTTGAAAGAGTTAGTGTTACCACTAATTGTAATTGACAAATCAGAAGCAGTATCGCGTAATCATGACTTTACCCTATCCGTAGCTGATATTCTTACATTCGAAGAAGAATACGGCCGTATAGAAGCAGGTAGCTTCGTTGCTCTTAGAACGGACTGGAGTAAACGATGGCCAGACCATGAATTATTCAATAATAAGGATAAGGATGGAAACTCGCATGCTCCTGGTTGGGGATTAGAAGCATTAAAATTTCTCTTTGAAGAGAGGAAAATCAAGGCAGTCGGACATGAAACGTTTGATACTGATTCCGCTATTGACTATCAGCGAAATGGAGCCCTATTAGGAGAATACTATGTGTTAGAACAAGATACATACCAAGTGGAGTTACTAACCAATTTAGACAAAGTTCCCGCAAAAGGAGCGGTAATCTTTAACATTGTTCCAAAGGCTGAAAAAGCATCCGGATTCCCAGTACGCTCTTTTGCATTACTACCATAACTTAAAGAAAGAAGGAATATAGAATGAGCCAAAAAACGATTACAGCACCATTTAGAGCAGACCATGTAGGAAGTCTATTACGTCCAGAGAATCTATTAAAAGCTAGAGAAGACTATAAGAACGGAAACATCACAAAAAATGACTTACGTGCTGTTGAAACACAGGAATTAAAACGTATCGTCGAAAAGCAAATTGAGGTTGGATTAGAACTTGTTACTGACGGGGAGTTCCGTCGTTCATGGTGGCATATTGATTTTCTTGAAAACTTAAACGGGCTAGAAGGTTATGTACCTGAGCGCGGTATTCCATTTCAAGGTATAGAAACTGAACCCTATGACGTCCGCAATATCGGTAAAATATCATTTAATCCGGATCATCCGTTTTTGGAAGACTTTAAGATTTTCAATGAAATCGTAGATGGGCGTGCTGTTGCAAAACAAACCATTCCAAGCCCCAACCAATTATTCCATAGGGGAATACGTAATACTGCAGTTTATCCTTCTGTAGAGGAATATGCGAACGATATAGTTCAAACATACCGTGATGCATTGAAAGCATTTTATGATGCAGGTGTCCGCTACTTACAACTAGATGATGTCTATATTGCGGGGTTAAATGCTGACAGTCTAGTAGCTTATGAGCCAGATCTTTCACGCCAAGAATTAATTGATTTAGCTCTTCGTGTCATGAATGGTGTATTAGAGGAAAAACCTGAGGATTTATATGTAACTACTCACCTATGTCGTGGAAACTATGAATCTAGATGGGCATTTGAAGGAAGCTACGCACAAATTGCGCCCACCCTATTTGCTAAAGAAAAGGTAAATGGCTTTTTCTTAGAATATGATGATCATCGTTCTGGGGACTTTAAACCTTTAGAATACATCCCTAATGGGGGTGCTAAAGTCGTATTGGGATTAATAACATCAAAATTCGGGGAATTAGAAAACAAAGAATTGATTAAAGAACGCATACAAGAAGCAACTCAGTATGTACCTTTAGAACAGTTAGCTTTGAGCCCACAATGTGGATTCTCTTCTACCCATCACGGGAACAAGCTAACAGAAGAACAACAATGGGAAAAGTTAAAATTCATTGTAGATATTACAAAAGAAATATGGGGTTAAGTAGTTGGGGGGACTATCCCCCCAACCATTTTCTGCAACTACTTTCTATACAATATTCAATTTGTACTTCTAAAAAGGTAATTTCCCCTTTTTGTCCACTGCCCTTCCCCACTAAATTTTATACTCTTTAGGTAGAATAATAAGAATAAATAAAAAAACTATAAAATAATTCCCAGAACTTTGGTAAAATGGAAGATAATAATATTTTTTCTACATATCTATATTCAGGAGGAATCTCCCTATGTGGTATTGGATTGCAGCAATCATTGTTATATTAATCATAATAGAAGAAGGTCTATACTTCCTCTTTAATCGTTTAGCATTTAAAAAGCAACCAAAGAAACAATTACATGATACCCCCGAAGAAGAGTCTGCTTCACCAAAGCGACGACGTTTCAGACGACAAAAGCATTAGGTTTAAGCCTGATGTTTTTTTGTAGCTGGACGTGGCAGTTGCTACAAGTAAGCTTTATAAGCCCTAAACAAAGGCTAATGTCCAGATATAAAAGGAGTGAGTATCTTGTTACAAGACTATCAATTGCTACGGATTCCTGGCCCAACACCTATTCCACCAAGTGTTCAACAAGCCATGATGAAACCGATGACCGGCCATCGAGAACAGGACACAAAGGACCTACTTAAAAGAGTTCAACCACGACTAAAAAAAGTTTTCGGTACCGATGAAGATGTTGTCATCATTGCTGGTAGTGGAACTTCAGGACTGGAAGCAGCTGTAGTTAATACTGTTGCTGCAGGAGATGAAGTACTAGTTATTGTTACGGGTTCTTTCGGTGAACGATTTACTGAAATTTGCAAAGCTTACCATCTTCATGTTCATACTCTTCACTACGAATGGGGAAAGGCACTTATTCCAGAAGAAGTAGCATCTGTCCTTGCAGCCAACCCTTCTATTAAAGCAGTATTTGCAACCTATTGTGAAACTTCAACAGGAGTAATTAACCCAATTGAAGAGCTAGCAGCAACCATTAAACAATCTTCAGAAGCATTAGTCATCATTGATGGTGTATCTTGTGTTGGAGCAGTAGAAACAAAGCTGGATGAATGGGGAATCGATATCTGTGTTACAGGTTCTCAAAAAGCTCTTATGCTACCTCCTGGACTATGTTTCATTGCAGCTAGCAAAAAAGCTTGGAACATAATCGAAACTAACCAACAACCACGGTTCTACTTAGACTTAAGAAAATATCACCATACTTCCCTTGAATTCTCGACACCTTTTACACCAGCACTCTCATTACTTTACGGGTTAGAACAATCCCTTTCCTTATTAGAATTAGAAGGACTATCTCAAGTTTATAGAAGACATCAAATGATGAAACAAATGACTCGGGCTGCATTTAAGTCTCTTGGTATCCCGTTACTAACAACAGATATGTTTGCATCTCCAACCGTAACTGCAATAATACCGGATGGAGATGAACCAGATGCATTAAGGAAAGTCCTAAAACAAGATTTTGGGATTGTACTCGCTGGTGGGCAAAACAAATTAAAAGGGAAGATTTTCCGAATTGGTCATATGGGTTACTGTACTCCAGCAGATATCTTACAAATAATCAGTTGTATAGAGATTGGTCTGTTTAAAATCGGAACTATACAGGAGACAGGATTTGGCGTGATGGCTGCCCAGCAAGCATACCTACAGGGGGAAAGCATATGACATACCATATACTAATCTCTGATCCATTGAATGAGGATGGCATTCAACCGCTTCGAGCTGCTTCTAATGTGAATATTATGTTCCAGACCGAATGGACCACTGAGGAGTTGTTAAAGAATATCCATAAGTTCGATGCGTTAATTGTAAGAAGTCAAACCCAAGTTACTCGTAATTTGATTGAAAGAGCTACCAAATTAAAAATAATTGGTCGTGCTGGGGTCGGTGTGGATAATATCGATGTTGATGCTGCGACCGAAAAAGGAATTATCGTTGTCAATGCCCCGAACGGGAATACAAATTCTGCTGCCGAGCATACAGTGGCCATGCTCATGGCATTATCTAGAAAAATCCCACAAGCATACCTTGCTTTGAAACAGAAAAAATGGGAGCGAAAACATTATATTGGAGTTGAATTAAAGGGTAAAGTACTTGGTGTCATTGGTCTTGGTCGAATCGGTCGTGAAGTTGCTTATCGTGCAAGAGGTCAGCGCATGAATGTCATTGCATATGATCCATTCTTAACAAAGGAAAAAGCAGAGAAAATGGGAATTGAATATGGAACAGTTGATGATGTATTAAAGGTTGCAGACTTCATTACAGTCCATACCCCCTTACTAAAAGAAACAAAACATCTTCTTAATCGAGAAGCGTTCGAGAAAGTGAAAAAAGGTGTACAAATTATCAACTGTGCTCGGGGTGGCATTGTTGATGAAGATGCCTTGTACGAAGCAATTGTCTCTGGAAAAGTTGCAGGAGCTGCACTAGATGTTTTTGAGGAAGAACCCTTTTCCAATCACCCGCTCTTAGATTTACCTGAAGTCATTGCTACTCCACATCTAGGGGCAAGCACCATCGAAGCACAAGAAAATGTAGCGATTGATGTAAGTCAGGATATACTACGATTTTTCAACGGGGGAACGGTTAGAAATCCAGTTAATATGCCGTCACTGGATAGTGAATTACTTCAAAAGATAGAACCGTATTATCTCCTCGCAGAAAAGCTTGGAGAATTCCTCATTTATTTAACCGATGATGTAGTGGAAGAAATCACCATCTCTTATGCGGGTGAGTTAACTAATCAAGAACTATCTCCATTAAGCAGAAAAATAATAAAAGGGATGTTAAAAAGACATCTTGGTACACATGTCAATGAAGTGAATGCTCTTTTTCTTGCTGAAAAGAAAGGTATACAAATACATGAAAACAAGACTAATAAGAAAAAGGGATTCTCTAATCTTATTACCGTAAGTTTAAAAACAAAGAGCGGGGTCAGAACGGTAGCTGGGACCTTGCTAAGTGGGCTTGGTCCACGTATTGTAAGAGTCGATTATTACCGAGTGGATATCACTCCAGCAGGCCACATTATTGTCATGCACCATACCGATCAACCCGGAGTTATCGGGCGCATGGGAAGTTTGCTGGCCAAACACGAAATTAACATTGCCACCATGCAAGTTGATCGTTCTGATATGGGTGGAGATGCTATCATGATGCTTACCGTTGATAGACACATTGGAAATAATATTATGGAAGAACTTCTTTCCTTAGGAGATATACATTTTGTTAGAACAATAGACTTGTAGTTTTGATTGAGAGGGAATACTATGAAAGGTCAACGGTTTTATAAAGTAGTTTTTATTTTCATTTATATTGTCCTAGTCTGTACGATTTCCAGTACAGTTTTTGCTGCTATGGATCCTGTAGAGGTCGAAAAGAGAAATGCACAAGCACCCTATCAGATTTCCGGTAAAGTAACGTCAGATGTTTTACACAAAGATGTAACTGATAATAATAAGCACCCTCAACAAATAAGAAAAGTGACCTTAGAAATTTCAGACGTAATAAAAGCTCCGACCGAACTGGAGGAGAATAATACAGTAGAACTATTTTACCACTATATCCCATCTTGGGATGCTAGTGAATATGTTGGTGGAACAAGTGTCGATCTTGCCATTGGGGATGTGATTACCATTTCCCTTTCCAATGGCGAGTATGGATGGGAACCTACTATTGGTGGGAATTCCATTAAGCATATAACCTATTCGGAGGACAGGGTGGATTATATACCTGAACCATTTTTGCATAGGATTTCCGGTATGGTGAAAAGCTTAGGGAATACGAATACTGATGTATTGGTATTATGTGGTCTTGTTGCTATTTTAGGTTTGGCAATTTTTCGTGGTTTACGAAAAGCTATTTAGGATAATAATAGAAAAAATCTAGCATGATTCCATGCTAGATTTTCTTTATAATTGGAAGAAGTTCTCCCAATTGTTTAATCTCATAGGTTGGTTGAATATCCTTTATTTCCATCTGGTTACGATTGACCCAAACATTTTTCATTCCAATACGGTTAGAACCTAGAATATCCGTATTCAAATTATCTCCTACCATTATCGCTTGTTCCTTCGCCAAGTTGTTCCGTTCTAATATATACTGAAAAATCGAAGGATCCGGCTTTCCAATTCCAAAATCCCCAGATATAAGAATATCATCAAAATAAGCAACTAACTCAGAGGTAATTTCAAGCTTTGTATGTTGTAAAGAAGGGGATCCGTTCGTTAGCATTAATAATTGATAGTCCTTTTTAAGCTCTTGTAAAACATGAAAGGTATCATCAAATACGAAAGGAAGCTTTTTTCTAAAAATCGGGAATGCTTCTGCTAACTCTACAGCTAGCCCCGCGTCTTCTATCTGTAGAGCATGTAATCCTTCTTGCCATGTATTCTCTTGATATGTTAAAGCAATATCATGTAGAGCTTGGAATGCCTCTCCATCATCAAAGGTACCCCATAACCCTTCAAAGGCATTGATACCAATCTCTTGCGTAAAATTATATGTCTTATAGGAAGAATAAAGCTTTCTTGCATGCCTTCTTACTTGTTCCTCTAACAAGGCAGGATTAATAGTGTGCTTCTCAGCAGCTATTTCACAAGTTGCCTTAAACGCCTCCTGAATACTTTTCCTGTCATTTAACAGTGTATCATCCAAATCAAAGATAATGGCTTTTAACATCATACTCTCCTATTTTGATTGTTTTCCAAACTTTTCATAAAAGATAACTTCTTCTCTCGGAACATGTTTTTTCGGGCGTGGTGTCATTGCCGGATATCCGAGCCCAAGCACTGCAACAACTCGTTGCTCTTTTGGAAGGTTTATGAGTTCTCTAACATATCCCTCTCGCTTCTTAGACTCCTCAACATCTTCAGAATGGTAAACCGCACCAAATGCAGAACCAAGTCCTACCTCAACCGCTTCTAACCAAATGAAAGCACAGGCAAATGAAGCATCCTGTAACCAATACTTACTCACATCCGGTTTCCCAGTCACCACAATACCAGCCTGTGCTTCCTTTAACCATTTCATATAAGGAGTTGTTTCCGCTAACTTGTTTAACATATCCCTATCTTCTACCACGATCATATTCTTTGATGGAAGATTATTTCCTGTAGGTGCAAAAAGACCAGCATCCACAACCTTATCTAATATAACTTCAGGAATTGGCTTACTCTCAAACTTAGTAATCTCACGACGATCTTGAATAGCTTTGAAAACATCCATGTTATCTCCACCTTTCTTAATTTAAGTTTATCATAGATTGATGGGAGGTATGATGGGAATGGTTCATAGACTGGGATTGGGAACATGGTTCTCTTCTTTGGGCTCATGATCCCCGAGCGTGGGTACATGCTTTGCTTCCTCGGGGTCATGCTCACTGCGCTTGGGCACATGGTTCTCTTCTTCGGGCTCATACTCCTCCTGTTTGGGCACATACTTTGCTTTCTCGGGGCTATGCTCTTCGCTCAGGGGCGCATGGTTCTCTTCTTCGGGCTCATGCTCCCTGCTCGCGGTCGCATGATTCATCCGTATGTGCACAATCCTCCCTCAAGCAAAAAGACGTCAATGCAATCTACTCTGCCTTGACGTCGTTCTTAATCCTATCATTCTAGTATATCTCATAATTCTGCCCAGTTTGTGCTCCTTCCACACTCTTCTGAAAGGCTAGCGCCACACGACTAGCTGGAACTGGTGAAAAGCCTACGAAGTATTCTTCCAATCTAGCGAAGGATTCTTGTACTATGGTTGGGCTCACACTATTGATTCGGATTCCTCTAGGCATCTCGATTGATGCTGCTTTTACAAATGATTTCACACCACCATTAGCCATTGCAGCTGATGCTCCCATTCGGATTGGATCATCCATCATGACACCTGTTGTTAATGTAAAGCTACCACCATCATTAACATAATCTAAGCCTAGTAACACTAAGTTTATTTGGCCTTTTAGTTTACTTTCTATTCCTCGCTCATTTAATTCAGGAGTTAATTCCGATACCGAAGCAAAGTTTGCTCCACCGGCTGCATTTACCACAGCATCTACTTTTCCAACTTTCTCATACATTTGCTTGATGCTTTCCACTGATGTATTATCCACGGTAACATCTAATCCGTTACGCCCTGCCCGTATAATTTCATGATGTTTAAGTGCTTTACATATTTCACTACCAATAGTTCCACTGGCACCTACAACTAAGATCCTCATCGGCAATTCTCCTTTATTTTTTAAATACCTAATACTTCATAACTATGTTGGACAGTTTGGAAACTATTCCACCGCATGATCAATAATTGAAAAAGTCTTCTCATCACAATTAATTTCAGCCATTCTCCCATAAGGTAATATACATTTAGGCTCTGTATGGCCGAAGTTCATATTATATAAGAGTGGCAGGTTCTCAAGTTGATATTCAGTGAGCACCATGCTAATTTCTTTCTTGTATTCTTCATAATATTTTTCATGAATTGGCTTACCAAAAATGATTCCATTTACTTTCCCTAATATTCCTTGTGCCCCGTAGTTACGAAGCCAATACCGGACCATACTTGGTTCTGGTGTATCTTCTGATGTTTCAAAGAAAAGAATGCTATTTTCAAATATATTCGCTTCTGGCCAAATATTCGTTCCTTTCGCCATTTCGAGCACTTCTATACATCCACCTATTAAATGTCCTTGAGTACGACCTTTTCCCTGAAGTACCTCATAACCAGCATTAGGGTTCATAGTACGTATTCGGTCTTTATTAGACTCTTCCCAAGCGATAAATTCACTTGTCCACTCAGTTGCTGATTCTATGTTTCCTATTAATTGATTAGAAAACAAGGTTCTTTCAATCGCATGAACAGTGTATTCATGCATTGCTCCATTCTCTGCAAAATCTGTTAAGATAGCTGGTCCATAAAAGGATGAAACACCTGCTTTTAGACATATTAAATGCGTGATTGTCGTATCCGAAAATCCCATGAAGATCTTAGGGTTTTTACGAATGACATCAAAATCGATATATGGCAATAAACGAATACTATCATCCCCACCTATATTAGAAAAAATAGCTTTAATACTGGGATCAATAAATGCCTCCATTAAATCCTTTGCTCTAGCTTCGGGGTTTTGATAGAGAATATCAGAACCCTTTAAACTGTTAGGCATTGCCACTACTTCAAGGCCAAAATTTTCTCGTAAACGAGCAATTCCTTGTTCATACCGCCATCTTAAATCAGGGTCTCCTGCCCCACCCCACGACAAACTAATAGTGGCGACTTTATCTCCTCTTTTTAATTTCTCTGGTCGTTTTAACAATCTCATCCCCCCTCATACATTATATTTCGATATGGTGATGTCTTTTCCCTTTTTTAAAAAGAAGAAGCACTGAAAAAAATTCAGTGCTTCTCTCTTATCTTCTAGCTCTACGCGGATCATCATATTTAATAAAGAATGTGATTACCAACCCAATAACAGCGGTAATTCCTGCTACTGAGAATGCCATATTGACACCATGTATTGCTCCACTCAATCCTTCTTCAGGGATTGAAGTTGTTGTCATAATGGTAACAAGGAGTGCCGTACCAATTGCACCAGCAACCTGTCTGAACGTGTTATTCATGGCCGTACCATGTGGTAACATTTCTGGTGATAGTTGGTTAAGTCCAGCTGTGGTAACTGGCATCATCACCATTGCCACTCCTAACAAGCGAAAGGCATTAACGGTTGCAATATAAGTAAATGTCGTCTCCGTTGTTAAGATGGCAAACAAGAATGTTGTAGCCGTTACAAGAATTAACCCGATAAGGGATAGCCACTTTGCGCCGAACTTATCAAAGAGTCGACCAGTAATTGGGTTCATTATCCCCATAATAATTGCACCTGGTAATATAGCTAAGCCTGATTGCATCGGGGAGAATCCCAACATATCTTGCATCAGGAGCGGTAATATAACAGCCCCACCAATCATCGCAAGAAACACCGTCATTCCAAGAGCAGTAGTTAACGTAAATACTTTATCCTTAAATATCCGAAACTCGAGTATCGGTTGTTTAATCTTAAGTTGTCTCAAGATAAACCAAGTAAGTGTAGCTAAACCAACGACCATGGAAAGAATAACTTCCATACTTACCCAACCTGCAGAACCAGCCGTACTGAACGCAAATAATATACCACCGAAACCTAATGTTGATAAGATAATCGAAAGGATATCCAATTTGGGAAATGTTTGTTTAGTTACATTCTTTAATACAAAATAAGCTAGAATGATGTCAATTACAGCAATCGGTAACACGATGTAAAATAACCATCTCCAAGGATAATGTTCCACGATGTAACCTGACAGAGTTGGTCCTATTGCTGGAGCAAAGGCGATAATTAGCCCAAATAGCCCCATCGCAGAACCTCTTTTTTCTACAGGAAAGATTAAAAACATTACGGTTTGCATTAGAGGCATCATAACTCCAGCTCCCGCAGCCTGAAGTACTCTCCCCATTAGCAACGTGAAGAATTCAGGAGCAATCGCACAGAGTAGTGTACCGATAGCAAATGATCCCATTGCAAACAGAAATAATCCTCTCGTAGTGAATCGTGCAATTAAAAAAGCAGTAATAGGAATCATAATTCCGTTCACTAATAGAAAGATGGATTGCAACCATTGAACAGTAGAATCATCTATCTGAAAATCCGCTTTAATAACAGGTAACGCGGTTACTAACAGAGTTTGATTTAATATTGTGACGAAAGCTCCAGTTAGTAGTACAATGATAAGCGGAACTTTACGTATTGGTTCAGTCGGCTGAACTTCATGATGATGCACCATGTTTATATCCTTCTTTCTCTAATTACTCTTCTTTATTGATACCACAAGAACAATATTTTATGTCCATTACGTACTAGGAATGATAAATTCCAGGATAGGGTCCAATTATAGCAAAAAATACTTCGGTATACGAATCATTTAGCTCCATTTATCAAAGTACCTTTTAATGCTTTTTGAATTAAAACGCTTTATAATGAGTAAAAAAGGGGATCGATTATACTTATGTGCTTAATTCTTTTTCATTTACACGAACATACAAATTATAAATTAATCCTAGCTGCAAACCGAGATGAAGCATACAATCGTCCCACCGCACAGGCTAACTTCTGGCAAGATTATCCGAACATCTTAGCTGGTAGGGACTTAGAACAAATGGGGACATGGCTTGGAATTACAAAAAGTGGCAAAGTTGGAGCGTTAACGAATTATCGTGATCCCGCCCATATGAAACCTGGTAAACATTCACGCGGAGAAATAGTCACGAATTATTTAGCTCAAGGGGAAACTGCAGATAGCTTTTTACAATCGCTAAGTAGAAGAAAAGCTAATTATGTTGGTTTTAATGTACTCTTAGGAAGTCCAGACGAGCTGTTCTATTATAATAATATTAACGATACTGTAACAAAACTTGAACCTGGAACACATGGCCTAAGTAATCATTTTCTCGATACACCATGGCCAAAAGTCGAAACTGGCAAGCAGCGATTACAGAGCTATGTTAAAAACACAGATCATGTTGATCCGAATACACTGTTTTCTATTCTTGCTGATACAGAAGAAGCACCTGAGGAGTCTCTACCTGATACTGGCATCGGGTTAACACTAGAAAAAAAACTTTCCTCCCTATTTATAAACCTCCCAGATTACGGGACGCGTTGCTCAACCGTGTTAACTATAGACCGTCATGATAATGTGCTTTTTATGGAAAGAACCTATAAAGCTGGAGAATTCGTTGATGAAGTGAAATTTGAATTTAAGGCTAGTACATAACTAGAGACTGTTTTCATGCAGTTAGTTGTATTTGATAGAAACTGTGCGGTAATTTTTAACTTACACAGTTCCCTGGGGCGGGCGCATGTTCTGGGTTTTCGAGCACATGGTTCGTTGGGGCGGGCACATGCTTTGGATTTTCAGGCACATGGTTCTCTGGGGCGGGCACATGCTTTGGATTTTCGGGCACTTGGTACTTCGGGGCGGGCGCATGGTTCTTTGGTTTAGGCGAACCAAAATTTTTATGTTACCGCACAGTTTCTACCTACTATTTATTAGACTAAGCTAACAAAAAGCAACAATCTTTTAGAAAACTGTCTAACTTAAAAAGAAGTTCAAACGTCTGTCTCTGGTAACGTTTGAACTTCTATTACTATTTTATCCCCATGATATCCCAGGCTGTGATAATCCCAAGCAATTGATCATCTTTCTCACCATTTCCAGTAATGAGCAATGCATCTATGCGATTACCTTCACCAATTTTCTCCTTGAAAATCTCTACGGCTTGGTAGATAGAAGTGTCTTTGGAGATAATTTGGTGATTATTATCTTTTTGGTAAGGCATAATTTCTTCAATCGTTGTCTCTCGAATAGTGGTATCTTTATGTTTTGCAAGCCACTTGGTAATACCACTTTCGGTTATTAGCCCGGCAAATTCATTACCATTATAAACAGGGAATTTAGAGTACCCTTTTTCATGTATTGCATCTAATAGATTAGAGAGTGAATCTTTTAAATCAAATCGCTGTACCTTCTTCTCAAACGAAGGAATGACAAGCTGAGGACTTGTAATCTCCCTCTCAATCTGTTCAATTTGCTCCACAATCGAATCATGTGGCTCCGCTATTACAACTCCAGTATCAATACGATTATGTACAATGGCATTTCGTAGCTCTGCAAACTCTAATAACTCATCTTTATACCGGCGAACTACTGCATTGTATTTCGTTAGGATTCGAACCGATTTTGAAAACCCAATGCCCCTACTATTATTTAGTTCAGTATCCATTGCTTTGTCGATTCGATTAAAAGCTGTAATAAATCGTTCTGAGTTTTTTGGCATCTTAGAATCTCCTTTGTCCAAAACAGGAACTACAAAATTGTCCGCTGATTACTATGATATTTTTGTCCCATTCTCAACAATTTCATCTGGGCTTAGTAACACAACATCGTCTTCTCCTGGCATGCCTCCAAGGACAAGTACCTCCGATTTATATCCAGCAATTCTTCTTGGTGGAAAATTGACTACTGCTACCACTTGACGGCCAATCACTTTTTCCGGATTATAGCGCTTTGTGATTTGTGCCGATGATTGCTTCACACCCAATTCACCAAAGTCAATCTCCAATTTTATAGCTGGCTTTCGTGCTTCTTTGAAATCTTCTGCTTTCACAACAGTGCCAATACGCAAATCAAGCTTCATAAAGTCATCAATTGTTGCCATCCATCATACCCCCATCATTTTAAAAATAGCCTCCAATGCTTTATCTGCTATAACATGGAGGCGATCACTTTTTCTTCAGTATCTTCTATTATTACTATTGTACAAGCTCTTATACTTTTGATAAAGTATTTTGTTAGGGGAATCATAACCATCGAAGCTTTTATTCTTTATTTTGTAAAAAAAATGATTTATCCTAGTTAACGAGTAGGAATTATTTTAGGGGGTATTATACATGACAATGAAAAAGGCATTAACCCTAGCAGGATCAGATACTAGTGGCGGAGCAGGAATCCAGGCAGACCTAAAAACATTCCAGGAGCATGGCGTATATGGTATGAATGCACTTACTTCTATCGTGACCATGAATCCGAATGGGTGGAATCATGATGTTACAACGATTGATGTTGGCGTAGTGGAGAAACAGTTGGAGACTGCACTTTCCGTTGGCATCGATGCAATGAAGTCTGGTATGCTTGGAACTGTTGACGTTATCGAACTTGGTGCAAAGAAAATTAGAGAACATAACATTGATAAATATGTACTAGACCCTGTCATGGTATGTAAAGGGGAAGATGAATTACTATTACCTGAGAATACAGATGCAATGCGAGAAGTATTGCTTCCGTTATCCCTAGTAACAACACCAAACCTTTTTGAAGCTTGGCAACTCGCACAGACTTCTGGCCCAATTAAAACAATTAAGGATATGAAAGAAGCAGCTGTAAAAATCCATGAATTAGGCGCGAAGAATGTTGTTATAAAAGGCGGACGAGCTATTCAACATGAAAAAGCAGTTGACTTATTCTATGATGGTAAAGACTTTACACTACTTGAAAGTGACAAGATAGATACAACTTACAATCATGGTGCAGGATGCACATTCGCAGCCGCAATCACTGCAAACCTAGCAAACGGTGAGTCTGTAAAAGACGCTGTAATCCATGCGAAGAAATTTGTTTCCGCTGCAATTGAACATGGTTGGAAACTTAATGATTATGTAGGACCTGTCATGCACGGTGCTTATAATAAATTGAAACTTTCCGCTAAGTAAGGTAAGAACTTAGTGAGATAAATATTGAATCAATTAAAAACAACCCTATTCACCTTCTAATAGATTGAAGGGAATAGGGTTGTTTTTTTTGTTGTTTGTTTTGACCTGGAATTGTGTTTGAAATGCAGTAAAGCAGCTCTCTATTCCTCATTTGCACCTAAAATTAAGCTTGAAATAAAGAATAGATAATTAATCAAAAGAAAAAACCACAGCAACAAATCACACTGTGGTTAGCTTAAGGTTATCTTACTCTAAAAATAAATCTATTAATTCAATAAATGCTTCTTTTTCCTCCACGTTTGGAGCGTGTCCTGAATTTTCAAAGATGACAAACTGGGCGTTTGGTATATGCTCTGCAATCTCTCTACCATCTTCTGGTGGATTTAGCCCATCATGTCTCCCATTGATGACTAATGTTTTGGCAGTTACTTTATGTAATTCTGGGCGAAAATCAAATTCTGCTAGGGCATTAGCTGCACTTTCTTGTTGCTCCCCAGTTAATCCACCTGGAATACCTTGAAGCCATTTTCCAACTGTTTGTAAATCATGGAAGATATGTGAAGCTAACTTACCCATTTGTTCTTCAAAGGTAAGACCTTTTAATTCGTCTGCATGTTTTCCTAATAAACTAGTGGATGAATCTTTTGCATGTGAATTCCCAGAAACTAGAATTAACTTATTCACGCGATCAGGTATTGCAATTGCTACACCCTGAGCAACATAGGTACCCATTGACATACCAAATAGCGTTGCTTTTTCAATCCCGAACTCATCCATAAAAGCGATCACATCTTGGATATGGTCATCTAGTGTATAAGCTAGTGGCTTGTCCGATTTTCCATGTCCACGAGAATCAATTCCAATCACGCGAAATCGATCCTTCAAATAGTCCATTTCTTGTTTAAGCATCAGATGATTGCTAGTTAATCCATGGAGAAAAATAATCACTTCTCCATTTCCTGCATCCTCATAGTAAAGTTTAATCCCATTTACTAACACTTTTGGCATCATGTTACCTCCAAATGAAATGATACATTCATTATAACAAAAGAATGATGCAAGGTATGCTTTGGAAATAGAAATAGTCAAAATAGTACGTCTTTACAAGAAATATTCTAGTAATTAGCAAGGGAGGAGTAAATACGAATGATTTACTCCTCCTCCTCTAAAGTTACCGATTCTTCAGGTTAAGCTTCTTTCTCTTGCAAAATAGCAACCGTTTGTTTAGATGGTAGCATATTAAAGATAATATTTAATGCAATCGCAGTAAGACTTCCCGCTACAATACCATTGCTTGTTAGAATTTGAATCCCATTAGGAAGCTGAGCAAATAATTCCGGAACAACTGTAACGCCCAATCCCATTCCAACAGAACAAGCAACAATCATAGAGTTCCCATTAGACTTTCCAATTTCCTTGCTTAACATTTTTATCCCTTGAGAAATAACCATACCGAACATCGCAATACACGCTCCACCTAATACTGGAGTTGGGATAATTGTGGTAAGTGCAGCAATCTTAGGAATAAATCCTAATACTACTAGCATGCCTCCTGCAATCATAACAACCTTTCTCGTTTTCACCCCTGTAAGCTGAACTAATCCAACGTTTTGTGAAAAAGCTGTATATTGAAGGGCATTGAAAAAACCACCGATAAAAATCGCTAATCCTTCTGCTCGATATCCCTTGGAAAGATCACGTTCAGATAGTTTTCTATCCGTCATATCACTTAACGCGAAATATACTCCTGTTGACTCTACTAGAGAAACCATTGCAACCAGTGTCAACGTTAAAATGGCCGACCATTCAAATGTAGGCATTCCAAAGTAAAATAATTCGGGTAAACGAAAATATGATGCCTCGCCTACTGCAGTGAAATCAACCTTTCCCATAATGGTTGCAGCAATTGTACCAATGACTAATCCAATTAAAATAGAAATTGAGCGGATAAAACCTTTAGAAAAACGATATAACAAAATAATAAACAACAACGTTCCAAAACCTAATGCGATATTAGCTAAAGATCCAAAGTCGCTTGCACCTTGGCCACCACCAAGGTCATTAATAGCAACAGGAATTAAGGTAACACCAATTATGGTAACAACTGTTCCCGTCACAATCGGAGGGAAGAAGCGTACAAGTTTGCCGAAGAATCCACTAATCAGTACAACAATTAACCCAGAAACTATAATGGCACCATACATGGCATTAATGCCGTACTCCCCACCAATAGCAATCATAGGTCCAACAGCAGTGAACGTACAACCAAGCACTACAGGTAACCCAATTCCGAAGAATCGATTTGAAACCACTTGTAACAATGTTGCAATCCCACACATTAAAATATCAATTGCAACTAAATAAGTAAGCTGTTCTGCTGTTAAACCAAGCGATCCACCGATAATAAGCGGTACTAAGATAGCACCTGCATACATTGCTAAAATATGTTGAATTCCTAGTGTTACATTTTTCATAGGTTATTCCTCCCGAAAAGTAATTTGATTATGTTGTAAGGATTCTATAATTGCTAACGACTCTACACGAACTCCTTGTTCCCTGAGTAAGTCTCCACCAGCCTGAAATCCTTTTTCAATCACTATTCCTACTCCAGTAAGCGTTGCTTTAGCTTGTTTAATAATCTCCATTAGACCTCGAACAGCCTGACCATTTGCCAAAAAGTCATCAATAACCAAAACGATATCCTCTTCATTGAGATATTCCTTCGATACGGAAATCTCATTTGTTTCTTTTTTCGTAAATGAATGTACTTTGGCAGTTAAAAGATCGTCTACTAAAGTTAGTGATTTTCTTTTTCGTGCAAACACAACTGGAACACCCAGTTCTAGCCCTATCATGATAGCAGGTGGGATACCAGAAGACTCAATGGTAAGGACTTTTGTAATGCCTGCTTCTTTAAATCTATCCGCGAATTCTCTGCCAATTTGCTTCATAAGTTCAGGATCAATCTGGTGATTTAAAAATGAATCCACTTTTAGGACATCCTCCGACAATACCTTACCTTTTTCCATAATGACCTGTTTTAATAGTTCCATAGAATCCTACCTTTCCAGCTCAATAAACCATTAGTTATTACATATGGTCATGAATAAATTAGTTATCAAACAAAAAAAGCTCGAAAATATGCTTCTCCCTATGAAGAAAGCATATTTTCGAGCAAAATGGTTGTCGAAAAATAGAATGAACTACACCTATAAGATGTAACATCATTCCGATACTTTTCATAGTCAGCTCATTTACGGTAAGCTGGTAGAAACTTGCAGGCCATATCCCCGCGATTATATGAAAATAGTATTTAATTGTTTTTTAGTATACCGATATATGTTGGTAAAATCAACCCTAATTCCGAATAAAAAAAGATTCTGATAGTTACATTGTATAGATTTGGTAAAATATACCCTGTTTTCCATAGATAAATCTGCTTATTCCAGTTGCTTTCTTAACATTTCAAGTTTATCTGGATTTCGAATAAAGTAGATATTGCTAATTTTATTCATCTCCATGTTGAACAATGCCAATAGAATAACATCTTTTCCAGAGCGAACCATGATGCCCTCTTCCCCATTTACTATAACCTTTTCTATGCGAGCATCTAATCCAAATTTAGGCAGGCGTTTTAATAATCCACCAAGGAACCTGAGAACCTTCTCTGGAGTTTGAATAGGATGGATAGCTGCTGGAACTTTACCGCCACCATCCGAGATTACCGTTATATCTTCTGCAAGAAGTGGCAGGAGTTTTTCAACTTCCCCCTCTTTAAGCGCCATGAGCAATTCATTCATCCACTTGTTATCAGGTTGGATTCTAGTGGTTTCTTTTTCACCTAGCTTGAACCTAGCCCTGCTAAATATTTTTCTGCAGTTAACTTCACTCTTATCTACCAAGCTTGCAATAGTACGGTAATCAAATGCGTATGCCTCTTTTAGTAGAAATACCGCCCGTTCTATGGGGGTTAGCTGTTCCATCAGGACTAGCATTGCATAGGATAACATATCATTCTCCACGACAACATCACTAATATCATCCGAAATAATAATAGGTTCCGGCAACCAAGTCCCCACATACTGTTCTCTCTTTTTCCGTGCAGATTGTAAATAATCCAGGCATTGATTTGTCACCATCTTACAAAGATATGCTTTTGGCCTATCTAACTTTTCCATATCAATGTCATGAAGCTTAACAAATACATCTTGAACAAGGTCTTCCGAATCAGCGGTAGTCCCCGTTAATTGATAGGCTAGTGTAAAAAGTAATGGCTTATATTGGTCATACAGTACATCAATTTCCATACACCTCACACGCTCGCTTCCCATTTTTCTTCTATTTTACCAAACTTGCAATATCCCAAGTTATCTTTCTAATCCAATAGCCAAGTTTTCCAGACAGATAGATGTTTAGATTTGGAAGGTTCACCCAGACTAATCCTTGCTTTTCACCTAGGCCAAAGCAGTATGTTGTTAATGGTGTTTTATGGATGGGAGCCCTTTTATGATGAATATCCGCTCTCATGATTTTACCTAGCCTTCTAGCTTGAATGGTAGCTTCCTTACAAGTCATTCGATCTTCTATACCAGTCCTAGGGTCAACAATCCGCGCGCAATCACCAATACTATATATCCCCTCCGTCCCAACAACCCGATAAGAATCATCTACGAAAACCCTACCATCCGTTGTCAGTGAAATATCCCAATTTGATACTTTTGGGTTCGGGACTAATCCAATGGTCCAAACACTTAAGCCAGATAGAATCCTTCGCCCAGTATTCAAATCTATAATTCCATCATTCACTCGTTCTACCCTTGTATGATGCAAAACCTTTACACCCATTTTCACAAGTCTGCTCTCTAGCTTCTTTCCCAACTTACCTGGACCTTTCGTGAATAGATTGTTGCTAGAATTAATTAGAAACACCTGAATATCTGTTGGATCCAAATCCATACTTTTGGCAACTGTCTTCATTTGTTCCGCCAATGCTGCAGAAGTTTCAATTCCACTTATACCTGCCCCAATTACGGTTGCAGTCATTAATTTCTTCTTTTCTTCAAGACAAGTTGCTTTTGAGGCTAGTTTTAAATTCTCATTCCATTGCTTATAGATATGCTCAGCATTTTCGGGGCTTGAAAGAGATATGCCTCCATGAGCCGAATTAACTTGTTGAAAACTACTACCAATAGCTATTACTGCCTTATCATACTTTAGTTTTGACTCTTCCTTCCGGTTGTTTAGAATGATGATTGTTTTTTCTTCCTTATTGATGCTCGTTACGACTCCTTGGACAACCTCTACACCAGATGGGAAAATTCGTTTCCAAGGTATTTTAATATCTTCCTTTCCAACTGCTGGTTTAAAAAGAAGTACCTTTTTAACATGATAAGGATTGGGATCTATTAATATGATTCGTATTGATATTTTTCTTCCGATATTTTTCTGTATAGACTTTATCGTATGAATTCCTGCATACCCGCCGCCTATAACAACACAAGTATATTTATTCATTTTGCCAACTCCATTCCACTTTTACTTATAGAACGAATCAGTAAATGAAATTGTGACTAGAAAACTTGTCGTTCATAAGATTTTAGGAATATGCTTTAGTTACCACTAACGTAGACGGGAAAGATTTAAATTCTTTCCTACTTAAAAAAAGGATAAGAGGAATTTCCCCTTATCCATTATTTCTAAATATTAGTGCGCGAAGGCCGATTCCACCGCATTATACGCATTTACATAGCCTGCGCCAGCTTCCCAAGCTTCATACCCTGGCATATCAGTAGCAGTCTGTTGTAAAATCCCCTTCACTTCTGCAGGTGTGAGGGTTGGATTTGCTTCAAGCATAAGAGCCACAATACCAGCAACGTGCGGTGTTGCCATCGATGTACCGCTCATTGTTGTATAAAACGGTAAATGCTGTGGAGCAATTAGAGCCAGATCCGTTGTAGTAGCTAATAACGGAAGCGGCGATACTCCACGAGCTGAAATAACATCCACACCAGGTGCTGTTATAGTTGGCTCATCTTTCCACTCCCAAGTTTCACCATCGATAACAAACGTTCCTCCAACACCAGCTGTACCACGAGATGAAAAGTCTGCTAATGTCAATCCGTCTTTATTTCCTGCTGCTACGGATATGACCCAAGGTGCTTTGGCATATGGATTATGCGTATTTTCCCCAGGTCCTTCATTTCCAGCAGCAAATAGTACTGTAATGCCAGCATCATATGCCTTTTTACTAGCTATATTAATCGGATCATTTGGATCAAATTCACCAGAAGCTCCCCATGAGTTCGTGATTACTTTAATGTTATATTCATCTTTATGCTCAATCGCATAGTCAAATCCCCCAAGACCATCCAGCATCAGAATGGCAGCGCCAGAACCATAGCCGATCAAATTCGCTCCAGGTGCAACACCTTCGTACTTACCACCTGAAAGCTCACCTGATCCTCCAACTGTAGCCGCAACATGTGTCCCGTGTCCGGAAAGCACATCAGTACTTGGTACATTTTCCAAATAAGTTACTGGTAAAAGCCCAGGTGCAAGGGCACCCAAATTAACATTAGCAGCAACATTTTGCACTAAATTATCCCCATATTGAACATCCATGTGAAGTCCATCCACCCCACTGTCATTCACAACAACACCAACACCTTCACCAGTAACTGGAAGACCACCATTTTGATTGGTCATGTTGGCATCATTTCTAACATCCATAACACCAGTGATATTACGGGAATCTTCATTGAAATACTCCATTTTTCTATTTAAGTATATAGACTTAACAGAGTCATCGTTTTGCAATGCTTCAATTTGAGATTCGGTTAAAACCGTTCCCACCATCGGTAAAGAGGAAAGGGATATTCCTTTTGAAATGCCTAGACTTTCTAATAAATTAAAGTTTGATGCGGTTGGTTCATCATCCCCCTCAAACGTTATAATAACCTGATATTGACTTAAGCCTTTAGATAGTTCATCAATCAAAGCTGGTCCAAGTTTTGATAAATCTAACTTAGCATCAGCATCTTTTGTGTTCATAGAAAAAAATAGGGCTATAACACCAATCATCATTCCAACTTTAATAAGTTTCTTCATCCATTCTCCTCCTACGTATAAAATATTCACACTATTAAGTATGGAGAATGAATAAGAATCTGGCTATCCACCATTAGTATTAAAAGTGTTTTACATGACATACTTTCGTAACGATTCTTTTGTATCCTTTTACATTATTAGTGGTTCCTCCGACCAAGGATTTTATCTTAATATGTAACAGGATATGGTTCTACCAAACATTCTATTTCCAATTCTAGCGTATCACGTAATACCCTTAACAAAACAAATTCATGGACAGTCTCTCCGTTTAGTCCTGTTTCAAATGAATCATAACCGCTTATCTTAATATTATTTAGGTGTGTGATGATATCGCCTGGCTTTAATCCAGCTTTTTCAGCAGCGGTTCCTTCTTTAATAGTCAATACCTTCGTACCGGTTACCGTTTGTTCTGTCGTATGCGTAATACCAATCCATGCTCTCCACAGTTTCTCACGAACATCTAGTCCCAATTCATATACACTTTTAAGATTATCTAGAAATTGTCCTGTTCCAAATAACATATTTTCTTTTATCGAATCATTCATTTCCGCAATAAAGGAAGCTTGGTATTCGATAGAAACTTTGACTCCATTTTCTACTTGTTTTAATTCAGTAATCGTTCTAAAATCTCCATCGGACCCTTGTAAGACAAAACGTTCCATCGGTTCAATTTCGGTATATATCCCTTCTGATGTAGAACCCCATCCATGGTTCATGAAACCTTTTCCACCAACCCTGAAATCAATTGATGCTTCCTTCGTATACCACTTGTTCAAATGCTCTTCTTTCGTTAATGCAATCCAAACCTTCTCCAGTGGTGCATTTACTACAACTTCTCGTTTAACGGAATCTTTAACTTTTGTCATGTCGCTCTTCTCCCTTTTCCACATAATTTTTCAAACTTTCGAGCTGATCATCCAGTAAATCTCCGATGTACTTTAGCATCTCTTGGTAGGCAATTTGTAGTGATTCTTGATTCAAGGTGTAAATACGATACTTTCCTTGAATGGTTGCTGAAACAATGTTTTCTTCCAATAAAATGGTTAAATGCTTCTTAATGGCTGGTTGAGAGATATCGAATGCCTCAACTATTTCTTTTTGTGTTCGATCTGCATCTTTAAGCATGTTAAGGATCTGTCTTCTTGTTGGATCTCCTAATGCACGGTAAACGTCAGACATTTTATTCTCTCACCTCATTGTATAACCAAATGGTTATATGTAATATAACAAGTATCTTTTCGTTCGTCAAGAAATTTTTGGAAAATTAAATAGACATTCCTAACAAGACATCTAATCTCTCACATGTTATGCTTACATCAAGGAAATTTTATAGAAGGAGATCCTATATGAAGAAAATTATTTTCTTACTTATGTTATCAACTATAATCTTCATTTCTGGTTGTGGAATATTAGAAGAAACACAAAATACACTGAATTACGCTACAGAGGCAACAGAATATGTAAATGAAATGAGTACGTATGGTGAGGAAGTTCAATCCTTATTAAATGAGGGAAATGTAGATATTGCTGAGGTTGAGACTACATTAACGGAATTAGAAGGCACCGTCGAGGAATTTAATAAAATTGAAGTACCTGCAATAGCAGAAGGGATCCATAATGACATCTTAGCAAATAATGAAAAACTTCTTGATATGATTAATCAAGTACAAGAGAATGGCGAAATTGCAATTGATGAATTAAAGAATTCTGAGATATTCCAAACAATAGAAAGTATCACTAACTTTATGAATCAAATTGAACAGTTAGGGTTCGAATCCTAAAATAATTTAATACATGCTATAAAAAAGGAGCTATTAGGCTCCTTTTTTAGTTTCCTCTTCTTCTAGACACCCACTAATAATCCCTTCCTTTTGCCAAGATTTATAGCAAAAAAAACTTTAAGTACGAATAAAACAAAATAAACTTTATGAATATAAAATTGCGTACAAATATGATTAATAGTAACATGGATGTGAAATGGTAAAATAATGGTAGAAACATAGATTGTCTATTATTATTTGTTGGAAAAGGTACCAGGGGGAAATAAATAGCATGGTTAAGAAAATTATGGTGCCAATTATCATAATTGGTTTAATTGCACTTATAGGGTTTATCGGTTGGTCTTTTTACCAGGAAATAGGTACGAACAAACCGGTTGAGGCCTTATTAGAGGATGAAACAACTGAAGAAGAAAAAGATACCAATAGTAAACCAACCGTTAGAAAAGGAGTTAATCCATTTGGTGATGTCATATCTAAAAAAGGATTAGATAGAAAAATTGTACTAGAGTATATTCATTATATGTCACACCAAAAAGTCGACGCTAAAGCTAAATGGGGATTCTTCGAGATGACGGAGGAACGCATTAATTGGTTACATGATGCTGTTCAAAAATATAATAATCAAATAGGACTAACTAAAGCAGAAGTAGCTATTTTAGATCGTTGGGCGAAGGGTGACTTTTCTAATATTATCTATGATCATAATTTAGTACATAAAGTAGTCTCCTCGGAAGGCATCGCTGTAGAAGGCGGGAGAGCTACAGGTGTTTTAAGTGAAAAAGAAGAAAAGGCCTACATAGAAAACACTACAGAAATGGACGAGGTTAGAAATTAACCTTAGTCCATTTCTTGATTCAGATGATAAATCAACCATTTAACTATGCGTTATTTAATTTCTCATTAATTTGTTTAACATGATGCTTATCATGTTTTAAGAAAATAGTTGTAAAACTTTCTCTTGAGTACTGACGCTTGCCTTTTCCTATAAAAAATCTTGTATCCTCAGGAATGGCAGCTAAACTCTCTACTAATTGTCTTCTAGTCTCCACAAATAAATCTATGATGTTTCCCACTGATTTATCACGCAGATAATGAATCCCCTCTTCATTATGAAGGTCATGATCAGGAAACTCTGGTAACCTTACCCCGTCACTCATTTTAGGGACCATCTCTTCTAAATTAAATTTATCCCAATAATAGAGATGTCCAATAATTTCACGAGTTGACCACTTTCCACTCCTTATTGGTTCAGTCAGCTTAGATTCTTCCACCTCTTTTAGGATAAGTATCTCTTCCATTGTTTTACTGAATTGATTTAACGTTTTATTCATATAGTTATCCTCTTTTCCAAGTATACTTTTACTAAAATTCTATATTATTGTACTATTCTAGTAGAATAGTTTTTATCTAATAAACATGGTGAAGTAAAGGAAGTAGATTATGAAGTTAGAAACAAAAAGGCTAATCATGGTGCCCTGTACAGAACAATCCTTGTATAGAGTAGAATATGAGATAGGTCCACACATACAGATGCATATGGAGAAGCTAAAACGTGATGACACTTTTTTAGGTTGGGGCCCATGGTTCGTTTTAGACAAAGGAAATCATAAAGCCCTAGGTGATGTAGGTTTTAAAGGGAAGCCAAATGAAAAGAAAACCGTTGAAGTGCGCTTGCATTTTACCTCTATATCAAAATCAAGGCTTTGCAACCGAAGCAGTTAAAGAGGTAGTGAGGTGGGCATTCTCTTCCGGTAAGGTAGAACGTATAGTTGCTGAATGCCTAGTTGATAACTCGGCATCAGTAAAAGTTCTGCAGAAGTTAGGAATGAGGAGAATCGGCATAGAAGGCAACATGATTTATTGGGAACTAGAGAATCCTTACTAATTTAGGCGTGCGAGAATATGCACGTCTTACCATTACACCAATGATTGTCCTCAATTAAAAAACTCCAGATGTGGTTTAGCTTCCATATAATATTGTAAGCGATCATTTAGCGTACCCGTGTGAAATTCAAACTTATGTCCATCCAGATCTATAAAATAAATTGATTGTTTGTCCCGAATATCTCGCTCTCTTCCCGGCAGTATCGTCACCCCTAATTTTTTCAACTTATTAACATAGGCATCAAACTCTTCTTCTTCTACTGAGAACGCAATATGAGTGTAAGACTTATGTATGTCTCTACGGGGAATGTCCTTTTCCTCATTTAATGCTAGCCATAGTCCATTTAAATCAAAGTAAACAGTACTTTTTCCTTTTAGCAATGGCTTAGCATTAAAAACTTCCATATAAAACTTCATCGATTTTTCTAAATTTGAAACAGAGAATAACAGATGATTAATTCCACCTAATTTCATCTCAATCCTCCTTTACCATGACAATAAATTTCATATCATTACGTAGGAAAGTATGTCTTTCCACGAAGTTAAATTTCTCATACAGATGAATTGCTCGTTTATTAAAATCTGCCACAGTTAACCTGATGCAACCTTTATACTCCGCTTGTAGTTCTTTCAAAATATAGTGCAAAAACTTATTCCCTAACCCTTTACCTGTTAAATTGGGCCTCATCCCCAATCCAATGTCAATACAATCATCTTGATATGCGCCAACTTCATGACCAGCAGATACTTGTGCATCTATTCCCGTACAATAGAATCCCACTATTTTCATCTCAGATAATATTGCTTTGTAAGAATGGCGAGTTAACTCTAAGATTGCTTCCCCTGATAAGACATTATTATATAGATCGTACGGTTGCTCATATTTCCATCCAAGAATTTCTATCGCGTATCGTTCTGTCATCTTTCTAGTTGAAAATTCCAATTCTATCCCACCCATTAGGAATCTAACGATAAGGACATGTATTCCTCATCAAAATAGACATTTTTTACTTTTAATGCTTTCTCTTCCAGACCATAACTTTCAAAACCAAAACTTTGATAAAGTCCTTTTGCACCATAATTAATGGAAACCACAGTTAGATTAATCTTTGTAATACCATCTATTTTACGGGCTTGTGTGATTGCTGCTTCAAGAAGTGCTTTCCCTATCCCACTTCCCCTTTTCTCAGGAGTCACATACATAGCAAAGATATTTGCCTTATGCTTTAACTTATCCATTGTTTCAGGAAGTAATGTTACCATTCCTATTAACTTCTCATTTTCGAATGCTCCAAAATTGTATTGGTTAGCTAGTCCAAATGTTTTTTTATATTGTTCTACTGGATTGGGCTTACTGATTACTTCTTCATAACTTGTTGCAAATGCTTCCGGATTCTCTTTTAACGCCTCTAAACGTAGTTCAAAATACTGCTCTGCGTCCATAGGTTTTAGTAGTCGGATCATTTTCTCACTCCTAAAAACTGTTCCTAATTCTAATATTCTAGTTTATACGTTTGAAATCCTTCCAAAGTTGCAAAAATGTCGAAAAATAACAAAAAGCCACATCCATCTATGGATACGGCTAACATCTTCATGATATATTGTTGCAGAAATGATGGATCTGGAATCTCTTCACCTTATTTTATAGTACTCAGATGTTCGTGAATAAGCCTCCAGTTCCCGTCTGAATTCTTCTTAAAAACATTTGTAGCTCTTCCGCTCCCCTGTATAAATTCCTCCTCATAATATCCTTCAAATTCATAAGTATAAATACAGGTAGCCGTGTTCTCTTCCTCTACTAACCAGTGAACATTAGTTGCCCGATATACTTCATTTTTAATGGTGTTCCAGGCATTCTCAAAGTACTTACCAATCTCATCGATTGTGTTGCAGCTTTTATTTGAAAACCAATATATTGCCTTATCATCTAATAGTCTTCTTACGTTTTTAAAATCATGTGTATTTGTCGCAGCAATATAATCGTTTAAAGCCTTCTCATATCCCATATAATCCCTCTTCTTTTCATATATTTTTCAAGTACTTTTCCGCTAATTGAACCAACTGTCTGCATTCATACTCCTGCTTTGTTTCCCTAAACATATTAGTTAATGATAATATAACACTTTCGATTAGAAATTTTCTTGGCGTATCAGATTGGAATTCTTCTTTTAAAAAGTGCAGATATTCAACCTTTTCATCCTCTACCTTATCTTCTAAAATATCTATTTTATCTACTAACCGTAGTAGGATATCTTCATTAGATAAGTCGTCCAATTCAACACCAAACCAATCTCTAGTAAAGAACGGTTCACCGGATTGGATTTGCTCGTGTATGATCGGTTTCAAACGGTTTAAAATAAACCGAATAACTTTCTCTGATTCTAATTCCTCTTCTGCCTGCATCTTCCATACATACAAAAAATGTTGGAACATTCCAAGAAACATAACGGCATGATCTAAGGCATAATCACAATTCTCTGGAGAATATACTTCACAGATTCGATTAGCTATCCAATGAACTTCATTCCGGTACTGGTCTTCTAAAAATGATTTTACTGCTGGCTCTTCCAAATGCATAATGGATTCAAATAAAATAAGCATATTATATTTTCTATTTATTGTAGACCTTACAGCAATTTGTTGGATAAATACCTCTTCATCCTTTTTCGACTTTCCTAAAGAAAGCTCGATTCGCTTTTGATCGCCTTCTTCTTGGACACTTTCCATTATAGCAAGTAAACATTCGTGCTTTGACACAAAATAATTGTAGAATGTTCCTTTTGAGATATTCGCTTCACTGATAATATCTTGAATGGACGTTGCATGGAATCCTTTTTCAACAAATAATCGATGGGCAGCGTCTAATATGTTATTTTTCCGTTTATTTTCACTCATCACAATCACCTTAATAGAACAATAGTATAATTAATTTTACCACCTGGAATCCTTTTAAATCAACCTATCAACTATTAGCTAAAAATAAATATTGCTTTTTTTATACTATCGGTATAAAATACTAAAGTGCTTTATTACGTATACGGAAAGTAGGTTTGATACTTATGTCTGAAAATATATCTCAAGAACAAAAAGCTCCTTATGGAGTTATCGCTATATTATTTATAGGCGCCTTTGTAGCTATTCTTAATGAAACCTTTCTTAACGTAGCATTACCTTCTATTATGACTGATTTCCAAGTAAGCCCAGCAAAAGTGCAATGGTTAGCAACTGGGTACATGCTTGTGAACGGGATACTGATTCCGGCTAGTGCTTTTTTCATTCAACGTTTTACGAATCGTAGCATTTTTATTACCGCTATGGGCTTATTCACACTTGGGACACTGTTAGCTAGTATTTCACCAACATTTGGGGTGCTTTTGGTAGCTAGATTAATCCAAGCTTCTGGTTCTGCGATTATGATGCCGTTATTAATGAACGTCATGCTTGTTGCATTTCCAATTGAAAAACGCGGTCAAGTAATGGGATTCTTTGGATTAGTAATGATCGTTGCTCCAGCTCTTGGACCAACTTTATCAGGATTTATAGTAGAACATTTTAGTTGGAGAATGCTATTTAATATCGTATTACCATTTTCTGTTTTATCTTTAGTGTATGCTATTTTCAAACTCAAGAACTTTACCCCACAGAATAAGATTAAATTAGATATTCTATCTATTATTCTTTCTAGTATCGGGTTTGGAGGACTTTTATACGGATTTAGTTCTGCTGGAGAAATGGGATGGAGTAATCCTTTAGTTTATGGAACGGTTATTGCTGGAACTATTGGAATTGTATTACTTATCCTTCGTCAATTCCGTCTCAAAGATCCATTACTTGAATTTAGGATTTTTAAATATCCAATGTTTGCACTATCGTCAGCAATATCGATTACCATATCTCTTGCCCTTTTCTCAGGGATGATATTAATTCCACTTTACATCCAAACGGTACGTGGGTTCTCACCAACAGAAGCTGGTTTATTAATGCTTCCTGGTGCTCTTGTAATGGGGGTAATGTCTCCAATTTCAGGTAGACTTTTTGATAAACATGGTGCAAAAAACATGGCCATTATTGGGCTTGTCATTATGACAGTAACAACATTTTTATTCAGTAAGTTGACTATGAGTACACCTTACTTGTTAGTTGGACTTATGTTCTCGGTGCGTGCATTTGGTATGTCCTTGGTCAATATGCCTGTTATGACAAATGGGTTAAACCAACTACCAATGAAAGATTATCCACACGGAACTGCAATGAATAATACGTTATCACAGGTAGCCGGTGCAATCGGATCTGCGTTAATGGTTACGGTTATGAATAGTCGAATGGAAGCAAGACTTACTGAAATAAGTAAAGAGCCTATCGACATGAGCATGATCGATGCGAATTCTTCATTGTCAGTACCTAAGCAGCTTGAAAATCTGGCAATGCTAAATGGAATTAACTTCTCTTTCTTTGTTTCAGCACTAATTATTGTGATTGCATTGATACTTGCATTTTTCATAAAGCGGGTACCAATTGACAAATCGGAACCGAAGTTAGATTTAACTAATACACCTAAAAAGTAATGAAAAACACCCTTTGCCATAATTTGCAAAGGGTGTTACTTTTTACCGTACAATTTCTATTTAAGTAATAACTCTAAACAGCCATTAATTATAACTAAACAATATATTTCCTTCTTTATCCACAACATCAAAAGTAACCGTATGGGAGTCTGTTACCTCACTTGTTAGAACATCAACAAATACGTGCTTCTTATTGATGTCTACAAGATTCTCTACGACCATTTCGTTTCCGCTATGAACTTTATAGGCGATTTGTTCGGCATTTGGATAATGAAAAACTCCGCCCCAGACAATATTTAATGAATTATCTGTATTAGCGCCAATAGTATCTAGTTGAATAAATTCTAACTTATTACCGATATCAACAGTCATAATATAGTCATCTTCCGTATCCAATACATACCGATTAAAGTTATTTTTTTCATATGAACTCCGACAAATAATAAAATCGCCTTTATTATCTTTCGTCAAAAAAATAACTACCCCTACTTCATCATTATGATACAAGATTTCTGGTTTGTCATATTTACCATATTCACTACTACTAATAGCATCCTGTAGGGTTTGAGATGAACAACCCGATAAAACAACTACAGCAGCAACCACTAAGATCGACAGTAACTTTCTCATTTTCTCCTCCCATAAAAGAGCATGATCAACCCATCATTCTCTATTTATATAACTACGTTACGTCTAGTTACCAACCTGAAATATATCTTACAAAGATTGAAACCTATGTATATTAGAGTTGCGTTTTTTCTCTCTTATATATAGACGTTTGAAGGAGCAAAAAGGTTTCAAATAATTGGAAAATAATTTATAAAATCTACGTGATGTTTAGGTCAATCGTCTCATGTAGAAAAAGAAAACCATTGTGATCTTGGATTTAGTGAAGTATAGATATTCTTATTAATTTATCGTATAGTCAGAGCCCTCAAGAAAGACTTGGATTAAACTTTGAAACAAATCTTGTTGAGCAGGATTTTGCCAATCCTCTTCATATTCAGCCATTAACCACATCACTTCATCAAGAAAGACATGTCGTATTGCCTTGTCCCATAATACCTTTTCCTTCTCTGTTAGAGTGACATACTTGGTATAGCCTGCAAGAAATTGTTGCCATTCTGGAACAGTGAATATACGTGTTGGTGCAGTTTTGTGCTCATTATGAAAAAGTAATAATACTAACGCAAGGTCAAAGATTCTTGGTATCCAGGTTGCATTATCTGGATCGATTAGGTATGGTTCTGGGGTCAGAACTAAATTATTTGCCTTAAAATCGTGGGGTGTTGCAATATGTGGTAATTCTATATGTTGCAGTTCTTCTTGATGACCAACACTATCTAGCAAAAGTTGTTTCAAACCTTCCACATCAATCTCAACATTTGCATGTTTAGCATGTTGAGATATTGCTTCCATACTTTCGGTTACCTCATCTTGATTAAAGTCATAAACATCATATTCCAGTAGGTCGTATGCATTGGTGCTTGGGGATAGACTGTGAATCTTACCTAACAATTTTCCTGCATCGAAGATTTCCTGTTCCTTCCCTGAATAGACTGTTCCGTTTATATATGGGTATACAACAAAGTTGGTATCCTCGATTTGTTGTGGGTTATCTACAGTCAATTTTACTGGTGTCACTACATCTATTCCATTGTCTTTTAACATTTCTGTATATTTCATTAGAGAACCTGCTCGACTTTGTGTTAGCTTCACGATCACATCTTGATCTCCATTTTTCACTCGATAAACTGGCGAAAATGGATATATGCTTTGCGGTTCTTCTGTTACGATAAAGCCAAATTTACTTAATATCTTTATTCCATTCATTACAGTACCCCTTACTTTACTTGTTCTAATTCTGGTACTTTGTAAGATAGTAAACTCCTTCTGTTAAAGGTTTATTATTTTCCCCATGATGACATATGGCTCTGCTTTATCTCGGGGGTAAAAGTTCTCCTTTACAATTTCCCAGTTTAACTTTTTATACAAATTCCTAGCTGAAATATTATCCATTTGTGTAGTTAGTACTGCCTTCTTATTATGACTTTCTTCGAGTAATTTGGTTGCAAGTTCTTGTCCTATATTTTTTCTTCGGTACTTCGGGCGAACAACTAGTTCTACAAACTCAAAGCAGTCCTCTAGCCAGCATTCTTGATTGGAGTTTGTAAGTTCCATTCGAAGTAAATTATGATAGTACTGTCCAGGACTGGAAGTATATCCATAAGCAAATCCTGAAATATCTTTCCCCTTATAAGCAACGACTCCCTGAAAACCGGGATATGTCGATTGCCGTTTAAATCGCTCTAAGAAATCATTAGGATTTCCTCCCCATACTTCATGGTAAATACGTACCATATTCTGAAGTTCTAATTCCGTTAATGAAACAGATTTTATTTCCATTAGTCCACACCTAACTCCTGCAGCTTAAGTAGTCCGCGCTCAATACATGTCTCCACGTAACCCACCATTTGAAAAAATGTAAATACCTTGAGTTCTTCATCGAGATGTTCCTTTGGATAATTCATGTCTTCTTTCACATATGGGAAGAAGGCTTTAACATCCTCCACTTTTACTTCTTCTAAATCATGAACGCCTTCATAGTTAAGGTTATCGAGAATTCTCTCGTCAATCTGATAATGATGAAGTAATTTTGCATTGAGTAGCCTGAAATCACCGTGATACCTTTCATATAGCGTATCATCTGCGACCATTCTATTCCTCAACCATCCCTGATAGAAACCCTTTAACCACACATAATCTGCAATAAGATGCGTGTAATATCCAAGTACATAATCGGTTCTAGGGTACTTATCTAAGAACTTTTCAAATTCTACTGTTGTCGTATAATCTTTCTCGTGTCCGATGAAAAAATGCGATTTTCCTTTTGGATAGACAGCATCTGGTGCAACACCACCAATGAAAAATGCATGCTTATCCTGAACATTTATTCTTTCGGCTATTTGTTTTGCTATGATTAGGTGCATAATTCTAGAACCCATTTTGATAACTCCCTTGCTTTTTTTGATAAGTGTTCAAAACTGGACTCCTTGGGAATTCAAAATAGTCAAGCACTCCCATTGCATATGGATCAGTAGTATCGAATTCTCCTTCCAGCTTTTTATACCCTTTCCTATGAACATATTCAATTTGGCTGGATATCAATAGATTTATAGTATTGATATCTGACTTTCTTCTTGTTCCTCTCCAGCCGAATTCTACCGTATCATCATGTTCTGATTCATGTAGTAGTGAGTAAGCAACCACTTCTTTCTTCACATCTACAACAACATAACTTCCTTCTATAATTAAATCCTCAGCAAAGATCAACTGCTTCCACGTATCAATATCGAACTCTGCAACTGGATTTACTAAATGAGTCTCTTCATATATTCTCTTGGCAAGATTTATTAGTTGCTCCGTTTGAGTTGGCAAAAGCTCTCCAAGAGTTTTCATTTGAAGACTTGTAGTTTCCCTAGTCATATTTAGTATGTAAGGGAGATGAATCGTGGGTAAGTAAGTTTTCCGTATTCTTTCAAAATTATTTTCCTGATAATAGTTATCGAGAATAGAGTGCTCATATACCCCAGTTTGTAGTGGGTAATCCTTTTCATCTAAGTTCTCTACTAACGCTTCAATCAATTCACCAATACAATTCATGTGGTTAGGATGATGAACAATGTCAAAATAAGTACAGTATGGGTGAAAACTGCTTTTCCATGCCACTAGAAACCCTAGCATTTTTTCTTTATCATAAGCCACCAAGGCAATTTTACAGTTTGGGGATTCAGCAATATGTATGGCATTTGATTCCTTGTCTAGATAGGAAATCAGTTTCTGTAGTTCTTTTTTATCAGCTGCAGTATAGTTATTAATCATTTTTTCCTCAATCTACTTTTAATGTTTGCGATAAGACATGAATAGCTTTCTTTACTTCCTGAATATTTTCATCGTGATTCATATTTTCTCTTGCATGGAGAAGCACTGGTCTTACCGACTCTACTGAACGACCAAATTCATACATCCACTCATATCTCGGTACCATCCATGTATGAAAATGATGTGTTGTGTCCTCATTGTAAAAATAGTAAACATATTCAATTCCTAGCACTTCCCGTTGTGCCTTACGAATCTTAGTAAGAATATCTATGTAATCTAGTTTTTCTTCATGAGTTAATTCATCAAAACTGGTAATATGTCGCTTGGAAGCTAATATAACTAATCCTTTTATTGGATAAGCTACATCTTGGTGTGCATGAAAATACTCTGTTTCCACTACTACCCCACCATCAGGTTCAATTAATCCATCTACAATGGCACAACTAAGACACTCCACTTCTATCTTCTTTCCGTTCGAAAGTGTTATTTTCCTAATGAAACTCACCCCTCAAGTTTTAAATCCCTTCCGTATTCATTAAGACAATTCTCCATCCATCCGGATCTTCGATGGTAACACCTTTTTCTTCCCAGTAACCATTCTCTGGTTCTACTTCGGGGTATCCCATTTGATTAAGTCTTTCTTTTACATTTTCTATTTCCACTTGATTTGGAATATAGAAAACTAGCAAATTATCTTTTGTTGGTGCAGGACAAGGAGAGCCCTCAACATGCTTGGTGAATTCCAGGTGATACGGTGCATCTGGCAATCCATAAATTACCCCAGTATATCCCCGATGACCAGTAAAGTCTGTTAATCTTTTTAACCCTAATCCACGTTCATAGAATTCTATTACTTCCTCATATTTATCTGTTGGTCTTGCAATTCTGACTTGAACTGCTGAAAAGTTATTAAAATCCATGGCTTACTCCCTCCGATGCAACTATTCTTTTATTTTTTCTAAAAGTGCTCGTTGTACTGGAAAACCAGCGATAGGATGGTTCACTTCTTGAAACGAATATGCTGACTCATTAATAATGAATATCCCGTCTCCTTTATAATGCGCATCCATGCCCCTTTTTTCTAATTCATCTTGAACTGCTAAGATAAATTCATTGCGGTCCGAATAGCGATCATCCAATTCAACTCTTATAACACCATCTCGGTACCCATATATCCGAAAAAGCCATATCCCTAGCAGAACGACAACCACTATCACTATTGCTACAAAAATCTCCATATTGTCACCCCTTCATTAAATATAGATTGTTAAAGGTAGACCTTTAATCTTTTCTAATTTTATCACCAGACACGATATGCCAATGTAGATGCTTTGACTCCTGATAGTCTCCTAGATTAGTTATCACCCTACAAGCACCATATTTCTCTTCCACTTCTGCTGCTACCTTTTGAATAACCTCTATTAATTCAAACAATATCCCCTGATCACTTTCCTCAATATTTGTTAAAGATGGAATATGTTTCTTAGGAATGGCAACGATATGTACTTGATAGAATGGTCGTGTGTGATAGTATGCTAGCACATTATCTGTTTCAAACACTTTGTCTACATTTGTTTTTCCACTCATCACTTCATCACAATAAAAATCGCTCGACATAATCAGTTTCCTCCTATTAAAGAAATATTAAAAACATTATAACATTATTTATGATACCATAGAAAAAAACAGGGTATTTTTACCAAGGAGGCAAATGATGAACAATTGGGAGTATATGGTAGAAAACTGGACAATACCTATTGATACCACTAACCGGGAAGAATTTGAAACAGAATTAAATGAGTATGGAAAAGATGGCTGGGAATTAGTTACAATCATCCCCAAATTGGGCGTTATTGATGAGTTACAAGTAGTAAGCCAATTAATATTTAAGCGAAAAATTGAAGTAGAATTATGATTGATGGTGCGGTAAGAAGTTATCTAATTATTGTTTGAAACTAAGTTTTGCTTTTGATTTTAAATACTATACGAGCGAAGGTAATGAGCCGAGACTCCTTGAAAAAAAGATCACATTTTCTGCTTACGATGTATCGCTTTCGTAGCGTTGCTTAGGACTGCGATTACTCCCCCCATCGAAAACCATTGTCCTGTAGGGAGATAGGCATAGGTGAGACCCGCGGGGAGCTTTAGCTCTGGGAGACTCACCAGCCATTGGCAAAGTAGACACATAGTTTTCATCTGCTATTAGATTAAACTATCTAGAAAACATCACCTAGGAAAAATACATTATTAATCATTCAAGGAAGCCAAATACAACGCCAATTCTCTTATTCTACTATCAGTCTCATCCATCATGTTATCTAATTCCTCTGGCCTAGTATAAAAGGTTTCCCCTTGTATAATATGATCGGATAAATTTAGTAACCCGATTGCGCTTCGATTAAAATACTTGGCAATGGCAAATGTAGTAGCTGTTTCCATATCCACACCCAGGTGCCCATCCTCTGACCAGTTTTTAACAAGTTCTGTCGTTTCCATATACATAGCACTCGTTGACATAACAGTTCCTGTCACATAGCGATAACTTTTTTCCTTACAGAAAGTTATGGCCGCTTCCACTAATTTTTGATCTGCATGAACTAATGTATGCCTTGGTAAATACCACTGCGATACGCCGTCTTCCATATAGGCGCCTGTTACAATCAAAATGTCACCATATTGTACATCACTGGATAATCCACCAAAATATCCTGTTTGAATGAATTTATTGGTGCCAAGTACGGCATAACGGTGTGCCGTAATAGCGGCGGAAGGACCACCAAACACATTAGAAAAACCTATTCTATTCTCATGCCTATTTCCAATAACCGTATTCCAATCGGAAATCCATTGCTCATCCGCTAATATGTTCTTCCAACGGTCCAGATTTTCTTGATGTTCCCATTCCCCATGTAGGATAAATGATTCTGGAATACCCTTTTCTGAAAGCTTTAGAGCTTGCATCCAATCTTCTTTTGTAAAGTCGCCATATAATTTCATGTTCGTTCACCCCTACATGATTAAAGCAAATACTTTCTTGCATAGTTGTTGTTCTTCATCTAATCCTACTTTCTCTGACAATACTCTATTAAGCCGAAGAAATTCTGGGTAAATAGAAGCAATCGTTTGAAGTATTTTCTCAGAATCACGGTGAGAATCCCATTCCGCGAGCAAACCAAGTTGACTCTCAGATAAAACAGTTCCTTGCCGTTCTATCTTTGACCAAACCAGGTAAGGACTGAATAGATGCTTGTTCTTTTCAGTGTACCATCCTGAAGCTATTAGCCATTTTAAAGCACTCAGATTATCTAGGGCATAATTTAGTTCGTTCCGCTTAGCTGCCCGGTATGTTTCATGAGCAAAGGCGAACACTTTCTCTCGCCAATAAATAATTTCCTCTGATGATACCGAAAAAGATATTTTTCTAGATTGTGAGATTACATGGTTAATAATGTGTTCCGGGTCGTAATATGCTTTAATATCTTGTAGCCATATTGATGATTGTAACTCATCAGCCTCGTGATACCAGGAATCCATTTTTACAAAGCAATCATAATGCGTGACAATATAAGGAGCTCTATCTGTTCCTTCAAAAAATAAAACATTTCCCCATTTCGAAGCACGTCTTTTCTTCTCGGCAATAAACTCTTGCTTTGTATTAGATTTGACCACAATATGTAAATCAATATCCGAGTAGGCATCATAATCCCCTCTTGCAAGTGAACCACCTTCATAGATACCAATAACATTCGGATCGGCAATTAAATCTTCTAAAGCTGCTTCTAGTAGCTTGGTTCTTTCATTTGGTAGAGTTACATCCCTTTTCTTAAATCCCACACATACATCATCAACTCCTAATTTCTAGTTGGATAGCGTGATCGACCATTGCTTGCCGTATATTATCCATTTCTATATATTGTTTCATATCACCAGGCTCTACAAAAATTCTTCTGTGAGATTCAAATTGCGCACTGAATGGCAGAATTCTTTTTACATCCATTCGATAAAACAATTGATACCCCACAAGTGGATATTTACTCGTTTTATCCCAGTTTGGATTTTCATGATGATCCACTTCAACTGCACCAAGAAGGATACAATCCCCTTCAACATACCCTTCCTCAAATGCCTCTCTTTTAAAGCATTGTTCTGGTGTTTCCCCTACTTCCATATGACCACCTGGTATATCCCAACCACGGTGGTTCAAATCAACAAGTAAGACTTTATCATTATAAAAACAGATTCCATGAACACTCGTAATTAATTCAACAGGTGGCATATAATCTTGTTTCCAAGTTAACTTGATTATTCCATCGCCCCAATTTGCATAGTTAAACACCATAACTAGTTCTCCTTTAATCGATTCATCATAAAAGACTTCACCATATAGTAAGCACTTGCAGTAAATAACTGATTAACCTCACCGTTAGCAATCAATCTATCCATATCATCCAACTCAACCAAATGAACATCAATAAATTCAGTAGGATCTAAGTCCTGTTCATATGCTTGATACGCATCCAAAAATAAGTAGGTAATCACTTTATTAGTTTGCGTTGCTGGATTAACGAAAAACTCTCCCAACTTAATCGGCTCGTAATCCGTAGTATAGCCAGTTTCTTCTCTCACTTCTCGAATAATTGCTTCTTGGTGGGATTCATTTGCTTCAGGCTTTCCAGCTGGAATCTCTAAAAAGAATTCCTGTGCCCCATGTCGATATTGTCTCACTAATACAAGATGTTGGTCCTTTGTTAGCACGATTGCATTCACCCAGTCGTCGTATTCATTTACATAGTACGTATCGATGAGATTTCCGTCCGGTAATTCCAACTTATCTTTACGAAGATTTCCAAAGGGTGACTTAAATACATAATCTGAAGATAGTTTTCTCCATTTCCCCATCTTTTTGACCTCCTTATTTTTTTGCTACATATGTAATAGCATTTGTTTTTAACAAGACTTCCCGATGCCCTCTAGTAATCTTATATTCTAGTGGTTTAACCAATTTCTTTAGGACAGTCCATCTTGAGAAAGTATCTAATAAAACCTGGTTCATCTCTTCAGTCTGAAGATTTACCTCTATATGAACTTCCAGGTTCTCTCCGGATTCGCAATCCATTTCTTCTATTTCTGAATTGATAATGAGACAAACTATCCCACCAGTTTTCGTCCCTCTTTCTATTTCGTTCAATACTAACCTGAGATGTTCTTCAGACTCAACATGCTCCAGGCTAGAGACGGCAACGACTAAATCATAATCTTCCTCCATTATGTTAAAGTCTTCAATGGAGGATTGAATTGGCTCAATGTATTGTGAAACATGAAACTCCTTGCAATAACTAGTTAATCTATTAATTGCAGATTCTAGAAAATCAATACAGATAACCTTGCCTTTCCGATTAGAATCTCGAATCCATTCTGCAATCGGGATAGCATTCCTTCCTACCCCCGCACCAAGATCAAGAATCTTAACCTCTTCCTTATCCGCTAAGAGAGGCAACAGTTCCATTACCGTTTGAACAGGTTTGTGTAACCATGATCCGGATTGAAATAATTTATAATTATCATAGCAATAGTCATGATAGTCTTTTTCTTCTTTCCGTATATTTTGAATTCTCCCCATAGTCTACATCCTCCTCCTCCTTTTTGGAAAAAGCAAATGCCGAACCAAGTTCTTTATATGTGAAGTATCTTCGCGATGTCTTAAAATGAAATCCCGAAAAATAAAATCCTCTGGAGAAACACGAACCTTTGCTAACGGATATACCTCTTTTTCAGAAATCCACTCATTCTTCGCCCCACCTGGTTTAAATCGGTCCTTAGGAAATAGATATATCATTCCACCCTGCCATATTTCACCCCTAAAATCCTCATTTAACGAGAAATAATAATACCGTTTCACACCTTTACTTGTTTGTGCAGTTAAGCAAAGATTTCGCAATGAACCATAATAATCGTTCCTATTAATGACAGCAAAAAACAACGACCATGTTGCATCAGAAGAAGCAAAAACAGCCTTTACTTTTTCTCCAGTGAACAAGGTAGAATTCCGTGGCTCAAAAGCTTCAATATCCGGGTTATTGGAACCGTGAACAAGAACGTTCTTGTTCTCAATAAGATAGGTTAAAAACTTATATTTCTTCTCTTGCAATAAGTAAGGGAACTCATCCCCTACACCGTTTATAATATAGTTCTCATACAATTCATCAAACAGTTTCTTCTGTTCATCTGTTAGTTCTAACTCATCCAAACGCAGAAAATTTAATCGGTTTAATAAATAGGTACGTGCAACATTATGCATAATTCCACCACCTTACACACGCTATTACTTTTTAATTCGACAAATGATTGCTTTTTTCCTGCCAGAATTTGCAAGGGATGACAGTACATTACCATGCCCACACTCCTACCCTCTCCCATTAATAGAATGCTATAGGGGCTGAAGGGAGGTTAAACCTATGAGAAAATATGAACTAATCACCCTGATTAGTTTGGTTCTTGTCATCGCCATCCCCGTATTAATATTGTTCGTTTACAATTCACAAGAAACCACCGAACAGGCAAAGGACCCCAAAACCGAAGAAACTGATAAGAAAAATCAAGACAGTGAATCGGATAATAAAGATGAAGATAAAGACAATAAAGATAATAACGGCGATAGTAATAAAGATAGTAATAAAGAAGACCAAGACAAAGAAGAGGATAAAAATAAAAATGATGAAGCAAGTAAAGAAGATAAGAGCAATGAAATCCATTGGGGCGTTGACTCTGCGAGCTACACCGATGAGGAAATCCTTGGTTGTGTAGTAGACAATTATGGTAAACCAGTCATATGGGGACGTTATCTTGGAGAAAAAGAAGGCATTTCAGCAGGACTTGATTCCGAAGAGGTCAAACTTTTACATGATAATGATATTAAGATTCTAGTAATCTACAATCATGTGGAAGACGCACGTGGTCATGATAATGGGGTAGAACATGCTAAACAAGCAATCTCCATGGCCAAAGATCTTGAAATTCCAGAAGGTGTAGCAATCTTTGTAGATATCGAACCAGAATACCCTGTAGATGCCGCATTTATGGAAGGATGGTACACAACACTAGCAGACTCAAACTATGAACCAGGTGTATACGGAGTTTTCAGCGAAGAAAATGAATTGCTACATGCTTACAACGATATGGAAAAAGAAGCGAGTGAAAACACCATCGTATGGACCGCATATCCTCAAGAAGAAATCACCACAAAAGAAGATGCCCCAGAATATAACCCACAAGGACCAGAAAATGCTAAAACTTACGGTTGGCAATACGCTATTGACGGGGAAACCTGTAATATAGATACAAATCTATTTAATGGGAATATGATGGATTTTGTTTGGTAAGTAGATTGTGAGAGTTTATTGGTTGAATGGGCGCATGGTTCTCTGATTTGGGAGCATGCGCTTGTTGCTTGGGCACATGGTTTCCTGACTTGGGAGCATGCGCTGGTTGCTTGGGCACATGGTTCTCATTTTTGGGAGCATGCTCCGGTTGCTTGGGCACATGGTTTCCTGACTTGGGAGCATGCTCCGGTTGCTTGGGCACATGGTTTCCTGACTTGGGAGCATGCTCCGGTTGCTTGGGCACATGGTTCTCATTTTTGGGAGCATGCTCCGGTTGCTTGGGCACATGGTTTCCAAACTTGGGAGCATGCTCCGGTTGCTTGGGCACATGATTCCCTAGATCGGGAGCATACTCCGGTTGCTTGGGCACATAGTTTCCAAACTTGGGGACATACTCCGGTTGCTTGGGCACATGGTTTCCTGACTTGGGAGCATACTCCGGTTGCTTGGGCACATGGTTCCCTGATTTGGGAGCATGCTCCGGTTGCATGGGCGCATGGTTTCCTGACTTGGGAGTATGCTCCGGTTGCTTGGGCACATGATTCCCTACATTGGGAGCATACGCTGGTTGCTTGGGCACATGGTTTCCTGACTTGGGAGCATGCTCCGGTTGCTTGGGCACATGGTTCCCTGATTTGGGAGCATGCTCCGGTTACTTGGGCACATGGTTTCCTAGATTGGGAGCATGCGCTGGTTGCTTGGGCACATGATTCCCTAGATTGGGGGCATGCTCCGGTTGCTTGGGCACTTGGTTCCCTTACTTGGGGACATACTACAGATAATCAGAAACATGGTTCCCCAAATTAAGTGCATGCACCAGTTACCCAAGCACACAAAAGAACCAGCCTCGTTCCGAGACTGGTTCTTTTCACTCCCAAACCTTATTCTTCTGTAATGAAGGGGGACAAGCATAGTTATAGGCTTTAATTTTTTTATTAATTTCTTTAACCATCTTGCGCTTTTCTTTCCCCTCTAGTTCCTCAAGCTTCTCTTTTAAAGAGTCAATTTCATTGGCTAGATCAATCCAAGGAGGCAATACATGATTATCTTTTAGGGTCTTGTATAGCTGTGCTTCAGATGGATTAACAGAACTAGGTCCTAAATCGAGCGGTTTGCCTTTTCCAGGAAGATTATCAAAGTCTCCTGCTGCTTCAGCTCGTTTCACTATCTCTGTTAAGTGGTCGCGATACGGACCGGGAGTTTCATCTGCATATTTTCTACGTCGCCAATCTGGTTTAAGCATGGATAGTACGTAAGCGTCATGGAATTTATTATGTTGAAATAAATACCCTCGCAGCAAACCTTCCCTTGTAAATCCTGCTTTTTCTAGCAAACTATTGGAAGCTACATTTTCAGGGTATGTTATAGCTCCCATCCGATGTATTCCTAACTCAACAAAGCAGTATTCTAGTACACTAGCTAGCGCTTCTGATAGAATTCCTTTTCGCCAATATTCTGGTTGAAGTTCAAATCCTATCTCTGCTCTTTGAGTATGAGGGCTATAATTGTGTATTCCAATAGTACCAATAAATTCGGCGTTGTTCTTCGTGGTAATTCCCCAACGAATTCCTTTTCCCTCTCGATAAAGCACTTGAAAATGTTCGACCAAATCTTCTGCCTCTTCCACGGAATTCATGCTTTCCCTTCCGTAGTATTTCATCACTTCATCCTTAGAGAAAATTTCAAAAATAGCATCTGCATGACTAGGTAATATTTCTATTAACTTAAGACGAGTTGTGTAAAGTAATGGAAACTTTTTCATGGATTTACAGCTCCCCTTCAAAAGGATCAGATTGTTATAACACTATATTCTATGTTAAAAACACAAATCCCTGCTATATGTTGACAGGAAAAGGTATTATTCCACAATTGTCAAAAAATATTCATAAAGTTATCTCACTAATTATCAATTCCAATAATCTGGATCTGCCATCCTCATTTCTTCTACCATTTCATCTAGATCAGAAGGAGTGATTAAATAGATTGGATAATTCTTGTTGGCACGCTTCGCCTCTTCGTAGAAGAACTTATTACTACCAGGATACTCATCATCAAGAAGGATTAAGCAAGCATCACTCTTTTCTACCAACCACTTGTTCTTTGCACGGAATTGATATGGTCCTTTATATTCTCCATTATATAACGGTTGATAAAAGTCCACTATCATGGTTAATTCTTCATATTTAAGTTTTAAATCCTCGGGCCAACGTTCATCCTGTTTCTCAAATGGTGGAATAACCGCAACCTGAATATCGTATTCATCTTTCAGGTCCATTGCAACTTCTGCGGTCCATAACTCCACACCCATCTGCCCCGATATCAAAATCCACTCCAGCCCTTCTTCTATAAAACCTAATAATTTCTTCTCAATAGCTGCCTTAATAATAGCTATTTTAGGGTCATTTTCTTTAAAAATATTGATTTCTCTAGGTTTGTATCCTGTAACGGTTAGTACTTTCATATGTAACTGGCACATCCTTAAACCATAATCTTCTAATATTAAATCATTTAGCTACTAAACATAGATACTTGCCTTCACAGTACGTCGTCCAATCGAATAAACTTTTAGTAGCTAAACCTTTATAAAAGCTAAAGAGCCGGCTATGCCAGCTCCTTACCATGTTAACACCAATTGTTTGGCTTTTTCCAGTTGTTTGGTCCCATTCCTTGGTTACCCATTGGTCCCATGCCAGGATTCATACCTGGATCCATTGCACCTGCTACTTGATTTGGTGTTTGATTGTTGTTACCTAGTACTGGGTTCATCATACCAGGGCCAATGCCTTGCCCCATACCGGGTGCCATTCCTGGTCCCATTCCTGGTCCCATCATTCCCGGGTCCATTGCGCCTGCTACTTGACCTGGTCCTGGTCCTGGTCCCATCATGCCAGGGCCACTTGGTACATTAAATGCTCCACCAAACTGATCAACACTATTCACTGTATTTTGAACGGAAGTTGAGTGTGGGAATACATGATTATTCTTGATTAGATGATGATTCATGATAGTTGTATGAGATGGATGAACATGTTGAATAGTTTCCTCAGTACAGTGATGAACAACATTATGCTTTGTTGGATGAACTACACATTTTGGGCATCCACAATTTGGTCTGTGTCGATGTCTCATTATTTTTCCCCTTTCTGTGATAAGCTACACTAATAACCTATGACAGGTGACGGATACTTGTATCAGACACGTACCTATTTTAAGGGAAAAAGTTTGATATTTGCCCTAAGAATCTTTCTTCTTGGAGTTCCGTAATGCTAAAAAGATGACAAGAAAGAATATACCAAGCCCAACATAAAGACCAACCACAACGATATTGGGTAATGGATTATGTTCCCCCATTTCACCAGGTGTAAAACCCTGTCCAAGAACTACCATATCATCTTGTGCCTGCTTCATCACAACTTGACTTGTTCGATCACAGATCCCAGTCATCAAGTTGTCACTAGTATAGGCATCATTAATTCCAGCATACACTAAGTACTCTTTTCCAACCTGAAAATCAAAGCCACAAGCTGCCCCATCCTTTCCTGTTCTGACCGTTATCTCAGACTCCCGAACACCTTTCCATACCTCGTTAACCGATAGTAGCACTTTTAAACCATGTTCATGATCATCAGCTTTCCTTATTTCTTTAACCTCACCACGGAAAACTGCCGAAGACCGGTCCAACTCGCGATTAGCAGACAATGGCTCCTCACAAGTACAAGCAGAAGAATAAATAGGAAAAATTAATAAAGAAAAAACAATTAACACAACCCCCACAAAAACACGCAAAAACCTCACAAGCCATCCCCCCTTCCATATAGCCTAGCAAAGTTTCTAGGTGCCTGTCACTACCCGGTTTTTGACTAATTTTGACTAATTTTGTCGAATGCATCAAGTGTGATTTACTTCCCAATAAAAAAGTGGTATCAGCCCAGGTAGCCAATACCACTTTAAATTAATAATGTGCAAGTAATCCCTTATGCATTGCAAAACGCTCACAACGTAAGAAAACAAATAATCCAATTCCGAAATAAAATACGGCATTAAACACTAGTATCGAAATATCTGCTACCGTAAACTCGGTTAAGGTCATGCCATTAATCATAATTTCACGAACCATATCTATCCCCTTAACAAATGGGAAAAACGCTAAAAATGGTGCGACAGATAACGGTACAAACGTAAGACCAGCAAGAATGAACTGTAATATTTGTAAGAATGCTTGAATCTGCTTCAATATCATCGTAAATCCTGCGATGATCAACCCTAACCCAAACATACTAATAAGCGTTAAAATTAATACCGGTAATATCGATAGCACATCTACATTTAACCATTGGCCAGCTGTAAACATACTTAAGTAAAGTAAGGCAACGATAATGACAAATTCAATCAATGTGGAAGAGAGCAATCGAGATAACATAATTTTCCAAATCCCCATTGGAGACATTCCTAATTGCTCCAGAGTTCCTTGCGTAGCTTCATTCGTAATTTGCCACCCAATATCATTGACCACAACCATGGCCAAAAACCAGAAAATATAGTTCACAATCACATATTGGATATTCGTATCCTGTGTGCTCGGATCACCAATTAACGAAATCCCTGCAAACATCCCCAAAAATAGCACATAAAACGTAATTAGCATCGCAATCGTATTGGGCAAATACCGCTTTAACATAATATATTCTCGACGGATATTTGCCTTAAACACGTTCAGAAAGCGCATATTCTTTCTCCCCCTTTACAATCTTCATAAAGACCTGTTCAAAGTTAATTGTTTTCCGGTCAATGGTGTCCACTGGAATTTGCTCCAATTTTAAAATGTCAAATAAATCATAGATTTCCTGACTTTGTGTTAAGTCCACTTCTAGCACAGACTGATATGTTTCCGGAGTGTATGTAAGCTGAGGAAATTTTTCAAGCAATAATTCATGCTGCTCTTCACTTAAATGTCCATCTAACTTCACAGTATAGGATCGTACTTCAAACAATTTCATCAGATTCTCTACACGATCATTGGTTACTACTTTCCCACTATTTATAATGACTGTACGCTCACATAAATCTTGAATGACATCCATATCATGCGAAGTTATGATAATCGTTTTATCCTCTGTTCTCACGATTTCACGAAGCAGCTCACGTACCTCATATCCAGTTTCAATATCGAGACCAAGTGTTGGCTCATCCAGTAAAATAACCTCACTACCTGCAAGCATTGCTACTGCAATTGCCAATTTCTGCTGCATCCCTCTTGATAGGCGATTGACCATCTCATTTTCTTTATCCTTTAAGCGAAACTGTTTAAGTAGTTCGTCAATCTGGCCTGCAACTTCTTTTCTTGATTTCCCGCGATTTCCTGCAAAATACTCCAAGTTTTCTCGAACAGTCAAACGCCAATAAAGATTCCGATTTCCTTCTAGCACAGCACTAATATGTTCCTGTGCCTGAAGTCGCTTGTCCTGATTATCGATTCCATTAATCGTGATGTTTCCGCTGTCAGGACGAACCAAACCACAAATCATTTTAATCGTGGTTGTTTTCCCAGCTCCATTTGGCCCTAGCAATCCAAGAATCTCACCCTTATTAACGGTGAAAGAAATTTGATCTACGGCAGTAATAATTTCCTTCGTTTTTCTTTTTTTATAAGACTTCTTAAGGTTCTTAACCTCTACAATTGGTTGAGTCATTCCTCTCATCCCCTCTTCTTATTCTATCTTTAGTTTAAATAATTTCGAATACTCCTACTACGGGCTGAGGTTCGAAAAAGTTTCAGACTTTAGACGGAGAGCGTTCTAGTTTGGAAGGATGATAATGAAAAAGGAACAAAATGTTTCTAACGGGTTCCATTATGAGGTGCTTCGAGCTAATTCTCATCGTAATTCACAAAATCAAAATCAATATTTCTATAATAAATAAAATAGGCGATTGTCCTTAATGAACAATCGCACCCGATAGTGAAATAACCTTAATTTAAAATAATGGTTGTTCCTCATCCGCAAATCTTAACTGGTAAGGTAAAATAATAAAATAATTCATTATTAAAGGAATAGAAATAACGCAAATCCATAGCCAAGGTACACTGAGAATGTTTAATATAATTGGAACAAATGGCAAAGGAGCACCTATGACACCTATTTTCCAATTACTTTCTTTAGTAATGTGTTGGATTTTATTACAATTAGGACACTTCTTTCGTCTTGTAAAAAACATCGAATCTCTCCACTTAAAAGCATAGTTACAAGACCAACACTTAGGTAACCAAAACAATCCCTCCTTGTTGAACTGAGCTGCCCCAATAGTTGAATAAAGAATGCGTCTTCCTTATTGAAGTAACACATCCTATAAATTAAGAACAAATGAAGCTAAATGTAGTTAAAATAAAATAGTGAAAATATATTCCAAATAACATGAATAAGTATTGCGGGAACTATTGACCTTGATAGTTTGTATGTAAAACCAAATGAAACGCCCAATACAAAACCAAATAACGGATATTCTGGATGTATAAATCCAAATAAAATGGATGAGATTAATAGTGCTAAAATAAAGTAAGTTAATCTATTCATCCAAATAGATATTGGTATTCTAAACAACACTTCCTCCATAATGGGAGCTATTATTACGGTATAAATGAGAAATTGGAATAACTCGATATTATCCAACAAAGATGTATAGGAATAGGAATATTCCCTTGTCCAAAAATCAAACATAGAGGTTAATGTACGATTAAAGATGATTAAATTCGCAATGAAAATAGTCATTAATGCGATAAACATTATGAGATAGGTTTGAGGTTTTTTTAGAACGCTGAAGTCGAAAGCCCTATTAATAAATATGCGAGACCTTGGGAAAAGGAAGATTAAAAGGACTATACTACCGTATATAATAATTGACCAAACCAATGAGAAACTCTGTATTTGCAAACAACATCCCCCCGATAGCCCAATATCTATATCCCAGTGCTAACATAATATTCCAAAAACATTATTTTAATTTTCCTATAAAAAAAGCGATCAATCAAATAATCACCTTCTTTCACAATGGCACCTGTTAGTTCAGGAAGATTTTATAATAATGGAAGAATATCAGACAAATCGATAAATTCTAGTTCCGTTTCTGCATCTGCTTTCGAACGATAAACGGTAATTTTATCATATGGTTTCATGTTCTCTTGCCATGATTCAACGTTGCTCAGAAAATCTTTTCCGTTTTCAGAAATTTTGAAGCTCTCCAACTCCTTATTGATATAACAAATTGGTGCATTACTTTCTAGGTCACATTGGTGGTCAACAGTTCCGATAAATCCACCTTTACTATCTTGTGCCATAATATCAACATGTGGAACCGTAAAAAACGCTATACGTGGAATATTATCGTCAAATATAAATTGAATATCATAATAGTTAGCGTATCTTTGATATTCCTCATTTCTATCATGAACACCCATTGAATAAATGGTTGTTCCTGCTGATATAATCTCAGTATCTTCTAAATTAACAATCATAGCTCCAGGTAATGCTGTTCTATCTTGATAAACTTTTCGCATATAACCCCCCGTTTAATCTTATTTTAAAGTAAATTTTCATTACTTTTGTGATTTCTTATTCAACTAAACTGCCCCATTAGTATAGTATGCAGTTGATTATATTAAACTAATTCACCCTTTGAATAGTTATACTAAATCCAAAATAGATTTTCATTACTTTTTTGACGCAGCTTTCACTATAAGAAAATGAGGTTTTGTCATGAGATAGTAATAAGAATCTTCTTTTTCAGTTTTCATCTTCTCTATCGGTTTGGGTTCAATCAACTGATCGAGATTGAAAAATTGGGTAGTTTCATTTACAATGCTTTGCAGGGGCCTTCTGTAAAAACTCACATCAATTGTAATATTAGGTTTGTTCCAGGTTTCTGATAATAATTGGGTTTTAAAGTAATCCTCACAATCAAATCTTGTATAATCCATAAATGGGTGATGAACCGAAAATAAAAAGGTTCCGCCTGCTTTTAGAATGCGGTTGAATTCCTGAAATGTGTAAGTCCAATCCTTTAGATAATGAAGCGTAAGTGAGCTTAAAATCACATCGAAGGAGTCGTCTTTAAACGGAAGGCGTTCTTGAAGGTCGTGACAAAGGAATGTCACCTTCTCCCCCAAACGTTGATTCGCTACTCTCACCATTTCAGGACTTAGATCTACACCAGTCACTTTCGCTCCTTGTTGCAATAATTGGGAAGAATACCACCCAGCCGAACAACCAGCGTCAAGTACCTTTTTACCAGATAGTTGAGAAGGCAAAGCCTCCATCATGGCTGGGCGTTCATAATAACTGTTATAAGGACTCCCCTTATCAACATCGTTTTGATATGTAGAGGCTAACTTATTATAAATCTCTCTCGTACTGTTACTCACTTCATTCCCTCCGTCAGATTCTTGATTTTAATATGATAATTACAAGTTCATTTTTTTGTAAAAATAACTGCTCTTCTTCCACTAACCTGCCTATAATAACTTTCATCTAAACACCAACATTAGATTCCAAAAATAAAAACGATATTTTAATCATAAGAAAAAAGCGATACCATTTGGATCACCTTGTTTAACTATTGCACCCGTTAGCTTAATAAGGCTTCCCTTTGTTTTTAAATTATATTAAGTTCAACTTAGTAGAGAATTGCCCCGTTGCTTATTGAATTGTTACGTTATCAAAAGGTATTGATTCACCATTTACCAGAACATCTATTTTATTGGGTTCTGGTCCTGTCGTTAAATAGTATGTATTTTGCTTTAAAACATCATCTTGCAGATTGGTTACATTAATCTTTATTGTTACAGTATCTCCTTGTGTTTCTAAATCAGTTTCTACATCTCCACTTGAATGAAAAACAATATAATATCCTTTCCCACCATCAGTGATTGATTGAAGTTTTAAATTGGAATCAACTTTGTCTTGCACATTATTAGGTACATTTTCAATTTCACTAAAACTCAATTTTGATGAATTACAAGCCGATAAAATTAAAACTAACAAAAATACTAATACAAATATTTTCCTCAAGCCTTTCACTCCTTCTGCATTATAATTTGATACGGTTGAAAGAAGTTTATGTTCCACTTCTTGATAAACTTTCCAAACAGAAGTACAAATAGTTCATTGGTGCTTCTTCAAAACTGCCCCGTTAGTAAAGCAAAAAAATAAACAGGAATTATCATTAATGATGATCCCTATTGTTTAAGTATTGCACCCTTTAGTTTAAGAACATTTCTTCACAAACTATTAGATTGAAATGAAGTTCTATTTATCAATTTTTGAATAGAATTCATCTTCCAAATTGAAAAACCAATCAAAGCTCCAAACATATTAAGAATGAAGTCATCAACATCAAAACTTCCTCTTCTTGTAACTATTTGTATTACCTCAATAACGAATAACAATATAACCATTGCAAATGCAAATACACTTAATTTGTTTACTTTTCTTAAAAAGGAAGGCAGGTAGATGCCCATTGGTAAAAACATAAAAGCATTTCCAAACAGGTTTTTAATTGGTATGTCTATATTCATACTACCGTCAAAAATTGCCTTAATATATGTACTTATCGTTTTAAATGGAACTAAATTTGAAGAGCTTTTAACATATTCAATTAATGACATTCCTGCCATCATATCTCCTCTTGAACCTAAGAATAATAAAACTATCAGTGCTAATAAATAGAATACAAAACTTATCCTTAAAACAAATTTACCTACTCTTTTCATTTTAGACCTCCCTATAGATAATTATCGTAACATTACAGTGAGTAGATATTATTTTATGTTCAATTAAGTAAAAAAGCGACTGTTCCCATTAAACAATCGCACCCGTTAACTCAATATCTACTTACAATATTTGACGTTACTTTCTAATATACTGGGTCCTAATTTTTCTGTTTTTGAATTAGATAGACGTAGCTGAACTTCTACATTCTCAATTTTCGCTGTAATTTCATCAAACCTTCCAGCCCAAGTTGGACTATCTTGTTCTGGCGATGGGTATAGCTTGAAACGCCAACTAATTTCTTCTGGTATGTATGCAAAGCCTTCGTAGCTATCGTAATTTCCATAGGATGATGGTTCAGGAAGATGGACCCCAAGAATACTTATATTTGTTCTTTCAAAACTTGGTGGACGTAACTGAACTTTATAAACCAAAGCTACCCCCCTTGCGTTTTTCAATTCTTTATCAATTGGGTTTAAAACCATACTACAAGGCGTTGTTATTGCATTTGAATATGTAGGACAAATTACTAAAAAAGAGACAGTAAACATCACAAGTACAAATTGTTTCATATTACACCTCTTACATTCTTTTTTTAAATTTGCCCTTATTACCTTCTAAATATTAGATAATCCTTCTTAAACAAACCTGCCCCTTTACTTTAATAAGAAAAGGGGGTTACAATTTGGTTCAATAATCACCCCTTGTCATCTCTATTCAAAAAAGTTTATTTTATTTTCCTGACACCATTCAATCGCAATTTGTTTAAAACTCTCGTCACGGTATGTATACCATTGTTCTTCAATTTCAAAATCAATTATTTTGTCCTTAAATCTTCTAAAGGCACCCTTTCCCTTGATTGCCCTTAATAAGGATTCTTGCTTCTGTTGATCACTTACAGTCGAGCAAAAGTTTTCCATTATTTCATATTCATTCACTTCATATTTAGTAGGTAACTCTATATAATTTTCAAAGTTTTCAACCACATCAATTGCAATCTTTCTATTTTCTTGTTCCCATTCAGGTAAATGTTCAAATGGTTTTTCGTCTTCAGCAGCTCTCAAGTCCTCCGATGTTACTAACACTATTTCACCCGTTTTCATATTTAATAATGAAAGTGACTCTTCAAATTGCATTTCCATTTCTTCAATTATATCTTTCAGTTTGACTTGTATATTCACTATTAGATCACCTTTTTTATTTTTAACTAATGCACCCGTTTGTTTAATAAAGCCATCATAACTATTGTGAAAATACCTCTATTTTATTGGTAAACAATACAGGGGGTTGGGATTCTCCAACATCACTATAGTAACCGATGATTCGTTGACCTATTTCTAAGTTCCATTCTTCGTACTTTTCTTGGGTAACTCTATAAAAAGCACCATTATTTTCTACTGCTAATTCAATCAATTCATCTCTTGTTTTATCTGAAATGTTAATGCCTTCTACACTTGGTAAAGTTAATATGAGGTAGTAATTCTCATCAGAGGTCTCCTTCTTTATATCAACAATGATGCCTTCGTCTCTTTCTCCAGAGGTATCATTCTCTTGCTGACTACAAGCTCCCAAAATCACAACAAGTAAAATTATTATTAATACCCTTTTCAAAAAAGCACCCCCAAATAATTTCTTCAAATAAACTCTTTGAACAAATAAATACTCCTTCTTCAAGGATTCTGCCCCTTTAGTTGAATAACCTATCTTAATTCTAACATTAAATTCCATTCAATTCATCAGAATATTATCAAAACTAATTTTACTCAACTTGATGGTAAAGATGTTGATAATAATATTTTTGGGAGTGAGCAATTATGTTATTATCAAAAGCCGCCAAGAGTTATGAGGCAGATAAGAGAATTGAGGGTTTTTCTGTACACACATTAAATGCTTATAGGTTGCAAGCAAAGCTATTAATGGATTACTTAGGGAATATCGACATAAGTAAAATATCAACCCTACAATTGAAGGATTATTTAGCTGAATCGAGCAATAACTTAAAGCCTTCAAGTTTGTCGCATCGTATTAGATTTTTACGGTCCCTATTTCGTTGGTTACACGAGGAGGGTTTCATTGAGTTAAATCCTGCTAGTAAAATAAAGGAACCGAGAGTTGGAAAGAGGATTCCCAAATTCCTTACTGAAAGAGAAATTGAATATCTTAGAGATGCTTGCTTTTCTCCAATGGAAAAAGCCTTATTTGAATTTATGTTTTCTACTGGTTGTCGAATAGGAGAAATTGTTACCTTGGACCGAAATAGTATTAATTGGGGAAGCCAATCTGCCATTGTTCGTGGTAAGGGTGATAAGGAGCGAGAAGTTTACTTTAATATACGTTGTGATATTTGGCTGAAGAAATATTTAGATAACAGATACGATAACGATCCAGCAATATTTGTGACAGAACGCTCTCCACACAGAATGAGCATTGCTCAGATGAGGTATATCATTAAACGTATTTCCAAACGAGCAGGAATAAATAAAACAATTCACCCCCACCAGTTAAGGCACAGTTATGCAACACACCTGTTAAATAACGGTGCCCCATTAGAAGTTATCCAAAGCCTATTAGGACACGAAAAAAGTGAAACTACAAGGATATACGCAGAACTAAGTGGTAGACTGCGACAAGAGCTTTATAGAAAATATTTCTAAAATATTAAAGAGCAACGCAGATTATAACAGCGTTGCTCTTTTCAACTCTTGCACCCTATAGTTGAAGAAAGTTATTTGAGATTTTTTTCATAACAATTACATTCGTGAACCCTATTATATTTAGTTTTGACCTTATCTTTTTTCATCTCCAGAATAATGAATAAAAGCCTGCATAACCTTAAAATTAGGTTTGTCTACTCTCACTACATCTTCAACTTCCTTACCTTCAAGAAACAGATGTAAATAGGAGTAAACTTTGGCAAATCCATTCTTTTTATACCACTCGTTAACCCATTCATCATCTCTGGTCCACGCTTCAAGGTAGTCTAAGCCCTTTTCTTTGGCAATCTTTTCTGCTTTTTCTAATAGCTTTGTTCCGATACCCCTTCTTTGATAATCGGGATGTATTGCAATATGCCAGATCATACCACCAAGTCCCTCACCTTTTGTACATATTGCTTTTTCACTATTATCATATTCAATATCCAGCAGACCTACAATTTGTCCTTCCTCTACTGCTACCAATTCAATTGCGGGATTCTGATAATCTTCCTTTTTGTTTAAAACATTATCAAAATACGCAGTATCCAAAAATGAAAGAACTCTACATCGCACCCAACCAATTTCATCTTTGGGATTATATTGCCTTATTTCCATCTCAATCCCCCCTGATTGTTTATAAAAGAACTATAAAATAACAATTATTAATTTAACTCTTGCACCCATTAGTTTAAGTACATTTGTTCACAAGTTTAAAGTTTTTAGAACCTGCCTGTTATTTTTTGCGTATAAGTTTAAATGCCGTTACAAATAATACCCCTATAACAAATGAGGGGGTCAACAAAATGGAAGAAGCACCTACAAGTAATAATGGAATGAACACAAGCAATAATGGAATGAGTACATCTAATAATAAGATAAACCTTTCAGGTCTTGGTGTTGGAGCAATTGTACTAACCACTGTTTATACGGCGGTTTTGGCTTCACAGTTAATGGCTACCAAGCATAAAGTCGATTACCTTTATTACAAAGAATTAACACAAAATAAATAGCTAATTATAGACGGTGCGTTTTCACCGTCTTTTATTTATATAAAACAGAATTTGAACTAACCTGCCCAGTTACTTTAAGTACATCTTTTCACAATATCTTTATTTATTTTATCATACTATTCAAACAAATTTAGTGAAGGATTCTAAAAGTAATGTATTATTTAAATTCACAACCCAATTCGCGAACTTTCCACACGATGATTGACATACCCTACAATATCTATTTCAGACCATGTAAATGGGAGTGTGAATTTAGTATACAATTTCATTAAGAATCTTAAAATAACAATAAAATCGCACTATGAATGTTAATTTTAATCACAATGCGATTTAGTATGTGAATGATATTGTGTGCACCTATAAACGGAACCCGTTAGAATGTTTCTATTCCTTTTTCCTTTTGAAACTATGTTATGGTTTAATGCCTTTGTCTCCATCAAGATTAGACTTCTTATGATAATTCCCCATAAACCACGCTAAAGAATCAAACATCGTTAGAACCTCACACTAAACGACTTAAACTCATGAAGCCCTGTCCCATGCCGTACAACATCTTTCCGGCGCAATTCATAAACCGCTTCCTGTACTTCCAATAATACACTCGGGTCAATTCCCAATGTATTATGAGCACCGAATATCCTCCCAACCTCTAGATAAGAAATTCGCTCCAACGAATCCAACAACTCTACAGGATCTGTCGTAGGGAAAAATGCATAAATCGGTGTATCCAGATAGAATAGGTCTCCTGTAAATAGATATTCCCGGTCATTATCCAACACACAAATATGCCCTGGTGAATGACCTGGTGTATGAAAAATAGATAATAACCTATCACCAAGATCAATTAAGTCTCCATCTCTTAGGAGACCAGTTGGGTTTCCAGTATAAGGAGTGTATTTTTCCGGATCGAATCCAACTGGAGTTTGTCCAGTTATATCACGGCACATCTCTTTTCGGATTTGATCAATGGTTAATCCTTTGATCCCACTCACTAACCAGTCCTCTTCCGCCTCATGAACTAATATCGTCTCATATTCGCCATGGCTTCCTATATGATCAGCATGCACATGTGTCGTTATCACCACAATAGGTAAATCCGTTAGTTGATCTGTGATTCGCTTTATGTTATCAATACCTAAACCAGTATCGATTAAAGCTGCTTTTTCTTTGCCTAATAATAAAAATGAATGCACTTTTTCCCAATGCCCATATTCACTTATTGCATATGTAGTAGAATCGATTCTCTGTACTGTAAACCATGGATTTTGAATAGTAACCATGAAAATCTCCCCCAGATTATTTATTTTTTATTTTGTTCTAATAAAATATCACGAATCTCTGTTAATAGTTTCTCTTGTGGGTCAACTTTAGGTGCTTCCTCTGCTACTTCTTCTATCTTCTTCTTACGCTTTAATTTTGCTAGTACACGAATAAAGAAAAAGATTGATAAAGCTATAATGAAAAAGTCGAAAACAGATTGTAAGAAGACACCATACTGAATTTCCACACCGCGAACTAGCCATACCTCATTTTTAAAATCTACCCCATTAAATAATATTCCTACTAACGGTGTAATAATGTTTGCCACTAAAGAGTTAACGATCGCACTAAACGCTGTCCCAATGACAACAGCAACAGCTAAATCAAGTACATTTCCCTTCATAGCAAAAGCTTTAAATTCTTCCCAAAAATTCTTCATTTCTCTTAGCCACCTCTTATCGTTGTTATACGTTTTATAATAGGTTAACTAGGAAACATAATCAATCTATTTCAATAGAGAAAAGACAGCCTATTGACTGCCTTTTCGGTTACTACATATCATGATGTGGATTGTTTTTTTGACGAGAGTGATTTCGGTTCTTCACCTTTTTAGATCCATCTATCCCTTCACCATACGGCATTTCTGGTCCTAAAGGAAGATTAGGTTGTTTTTGTTGTTTGGGCCCTTTTGGTCTACTCATGATTACTCCTCCTTTCTAGGTATGTCATTAGTTTCGGGTGGAGTGAAAATTTTATGCAAGAAACAAAGCAGTAATCTCGTACCACTGCTGCAGACTCAGGGACATTTTAATAAGAGTATGGTTTGGAAAAGTCTTTGAAAACCCTGCTCATGCACTTTTCACTCCAAGCCACCAATCGAAATGCCCTAGACACCCTCGCACACACACTATTACCACGAACTTAAATTAAACCACCAAACAAAAAACACCCCCAGCAATCGCCAGAGATGTTCCTATAGTATATTACTTTGTGAATGCATCTGTTAATGCTGTTACAATTTGTTTTTTACGAGAAACTACACCTTTTAGTAGGGCACGGTTATTTGCATCAAGTTCCACTCCAAATGCTTCTCCAACTTTCGCAATGCCACCACCACGAGCTAATACTTCAGAATCATTATTTAGGATATCTGTTACTGCAAATAAGAAAAGATCTAAACCTTTATCACTAATTGCTTTATCCATTTCCGCTTCTAGTTCTGCTTGTAGTTCATATACTTTGCTCGCATCTACTGTATTCACTTGAGCGATTTCCACTTTTGCGTCGCCCATTGCGAATTCTTTCGCATCCATTGTGATTAATTCAAGTGGAGATTTATCACTTAAATCAGCACCGGCTTGGAGCATATCTAGACCATACTTCTCTAATTCAACACCAGCAATTTTAGCAAGTTCATGTGCTGCATCTACATCCTCTGGAGTACATGTTGGTGATTTTAATAATAGAGAATCAGAAATAATTGCAGACAACATTAGTCCAGCAATTTCCTTTGTAACTTCTACTCCGTTTTCTTTGTACATTTTATTTAAGATAGTTGCTGTACAGCCAACAGGCTCCGCACGGAAGTAAAGTGGTTCCTTTGTTTCAAAGTTAGACACACGGTGATGATCGATTACTTCTGCGATACGAACATCTTTAATGTTGCTAACACTTTGTTGAAATTCATTATGATCCACTAAAATAACATCTTTTACATCGGCTGGAACTGCCTCAATATAAACAGGTGCTTCCACTTGGAAGTAATCTAAAGCAAACTGTGTTTCTTTATTTACTTCACCAAGTCTTGCTGCCTCAGCGTTAACACCTAATTTATTTTTTAAATTGGCATAAGCAAGTGCCGAGCAGATTGTATCTGTATCTGGATTTTTATGACCGAAAACTAATGTCTTTTCCATCTTTCTATCTCCTTTATATGTATTACATTATTAGACAATGATATCCAACTACAAGATTACCATAAATTTTTGTTGGAATGAATAATTTCACAGCTTTATTTTACATTTTCCCTCATTATTCTTATAGTAAGTTTAGAAATTAAAAAAGAAAAGAAGGATAATCATGAAGAAAAAATTTATTATTGTTGGTGCTGGAATCCTTGGTGCCACCACTGCATATAAGCTTGCTAAAGCTGGTTCTGAAGTAGTAATCATAGATAAAAGTAATATTGGCCAAGCAACCGATGCCGCTGCCGGTGTAATCTGTCCATGGCTCTCCCAAAGACGGAACAAGGCTTGGTACCACCTTGCCAAGAACGGGGCAAAATATTACCCAGAGTTGGTAGCTGAACTTGAAAAAGATGGCGAAACAGATCATGGCTATGCCAGAACTGGTGGACTTAGCCTCCATCAAGATGAGAAAAAGTTAATCGCCATGAAAGATAGAGCTATAAAAAGAAGAGAAGAAGCACCAGAAATAGGTGACGTTACCCTTTTAAATACACAAGAAACTGAGGTACTAATTCCTTTTGTAAAAGAGGGATATTCTGCTGTTCATATTAGTGGAGCTGCTCGAATAGATGGACGCGCATTCCGCAATGCATTACTAAGGGCAGCGGAAAAATTCGGGGCAACGATTATCCATGGAAATGCGAAATTATCCCCTGATTGCAAAGGGGTATATGTCGATAATCAATTGTATGAAGCAGACAAAATCATCGCTACTTGTGGAGCATGGATGCATGAATTCCTTCTACCAATCGGTATTAACTTCCAGTCGTCAGGGCAAAAGGGACAGATTATTCATCTGGAAATGCCAAATGCCACAACCAAAGATTGGCCGGTATTAATGCCCCCAACTAGCCAGTCCATTGTTCCCTTTGAAAATCACATAGTCGTAGGCGCAACACATGAAAATGACACTGGATTCGATTCTAGAGTCACGGTAGGTGGAGTTCACGACATTCTTTCTAAAGCCATCGACGTTTTCCCAGGGCTAGTTGATAGTACCATTCTAGAAGCACGTGTTGGATTTAGACCTTTTACACCAGGATTTCTTCCCGTTATTGGTCCCCTACCAGAAAAAGAGCAAATACTTCTTGCGAATGGTTTAGGTTCTTCTGGTCTCACAACTGGTCCTTATCTTGGTGCACAATTAGCAAAACTAGCACTAGGCGATGAATTGAAAATTAATTTAGAAGATTATCCTGTAAGTGGAGCAATTGAATAAGAGTATTTACTTTAATTAATAGATTTGCTACGCTAAAAGCAAATAGCAAGTTCGATACAAAAGGGTGGGTTCTTTTGAAAGGAAAATATATTGTATTAATCATGATTGTTATGACTTTAATAGCAATGGCGTTAGCAGTTTACTTGTTAGATGTTTACACATCCTAGTAAAAATAAAGGCAGTGTCCGAGGGAATTTTCCCTTGCACTGCCTTTTACATTTTAATTGAGTATTGGTTTCCACCAGCATTTTTAGCTTCGTATAATGCTTGGTCAGCGTTTTTATAAAGAGACTCGAATGTATTTGGTTGATCCTTATTTAATAATGAGATTCCAATGCTCGTAGTTGTGACAAACTTGGCATCATCGATTTGCCATGGTTTTTGAACGGCTTCAATAATAGAATCTGCTACTTTTATTACCTGTTCTTTCGTTTCTACTCCTCGAAGTAGAAGGACAAATTCATCTCCACCAAGTCTAGCCAATGTATCAACACTACGTATTCTTTTTCCTACACGTAAGGAGAATTCTGAAATTGCTTTATCTCCAATGTCATGGCCGAATGTATCATTTATGGACTTAAAGTGATCCAGATCCATTATAATGATGGCAAATCTCTCCCCTGTGCTTTCGTGATCATCCAGGGCTTCCTTTAACTTAATATTAAAAAACCTTCGATTCGGAATTCCTGTTAAAGTATCATGGTAAGCAAAGTACTTTAGCTTGTCCTCATAATTTTTCCGTAATGAAATATCCCTGGACAAGACAACCATCTGTTTAAACGTTTTCTCGTGATTGTATACTGGAGAACCTCGTAGCTCAGACCAAATCCATCCTAATTTTTGATGTTTTTGCCTAAATTGAGCTACCCATGCTTTGCCACTCGTTTTGGATTGTTCAAATGACTCAATTAAAGGTGGTATATCATCTGGATGAACATTGTGATAAAAGTCTTGGCCTATATATTCACTTGGTTCAGCATGAAGCACATCTTGATAAGACGGTGAAACATACGTAATCTTACCATGTTGATCTAACATCGTAATCAAGTCACCAGAATTCTCCGCAATAATCTCAAATTTGTTTTTACTTTCGGTATATTTATGTTGAATCTTTATTTGTTCAGTCATATCTTTACAAATCGCATAAATCCCTACTGTTTCCTCATTGACAATAATAGGGGTGAACTTAACAATCATCTCAATATGCTTACCTTGTTTACTTCTCATACGGATACTGAATTCTTCAAGTATTCCATTAATCGCAATTTCAAAATAAGCTTCCACTTCTGGCACATCTTCTGGCTTTACAAGTGATGTGTAATGAATACCTTGTAGGTCCTCTTGGGTATAGCCCGTAGCTAATTCTAGTGAGTGATTCGCTGCAATGATCATGCCTTGTTGATCAATGGCTATCACCGTATCTAAATTGTAATCAAAAAGAGATTGATAGCGTTGTTTTCCTTCTAGTAGCATTTCATGTGCATCTTCTGCTGCTTCTTCAGCAATTCTTCTTTCCGTAATATCTTTTACAACAGCAACTATATGGGTACATCTGTTATCATCATCAAAAAGTGGTGTTAGTACATTCTCACCATATCTCGTTTCTCCAAGTGGGGATGGAAATAGATCATCATATATAATACAGTCTTTAGTGAGGACTGCCTCCTGGTATTTTCCAAATAAGAAATCAGCCTTCTCCACGTCCAGTACTTCGTGTAAGGTTTTTCCAATAATTACATCTGTTAATCCAGCCAATTTCTTAACTGCTAGATTAATAAAATGATAGACAAAATTCCCATCCTTCGTTACTTCCATGATATAAACCATGTCTTGTATTCCATTAAATAGGACATTATTTAGAAATTTTTCTTTTTGAATGATCATGTGACCCCACACTCTACCTTTTGACATATATTACATACTACTCTCAATAATGAACCAAATCTAGTTAAAAAATACTAAATTATACCCAGAAAAACAATAGGTCTTTTTACCTATTAAAAGTAATTCATACACTTCCCTAACACTTTATTATACATTAAAATCTCGAATTAGGAATAACTAGTTTTTGCTACTAATTCCATTTTATAGTAATACAAGAGTGGGGTTATATATAATGTTATGAAAATTAGTGAATTCACAAAATAATAATTTTTCAATTGTTATGTAATGTGATACACTACAAAGGAAGATACTGATTTCGACAAAATTTGACAGGTGAATATAAATGACTAAACTGGGCTTAAATAAAATTCCACTCCTTCTTTGGGTAATTGGAGTCCTCATCATATCCGCTTCCATTTACATAGAAACATCTACACCAATCGAAACTATGGGGCTATATTGGACAGTGAATATTATCCTCGTTGCATTATTTTCTTATTTTGGTGGGTTATTTAGTGGGTTAATCTTTTTCATGATTCTTAGTGGAATATATATGTTTATAGGTCTGATTACTACTCCGAATGAACTCACTTTAACAAATTCAATGCCACAAGTATTTGGCCTGTTAATTGCGATTACACTTGGTACACTAGGATCAAAAATAAGAATAAATGAAATGCAGTTAACAAAGCTCTTTGAAAATAATGATATCTCGTTTTGGACTTGGGACCTAGACACAAATGAATATACTTTCTCAGAAGGATATGCAGCTATATATGGTGTTTCAAGTGATGTTATTCATGATAACCCAGAATTATGGAGAGAAGCCATTCACCCAGAGGACAAAGCTATGGTGATGGATGCTCATGAACAGCAAAAAGCTGGGAAAAAAACAACCATTACGTATCGCTTTTTCCATAGCAATGGAGAGATGAGGTGGATGCAAGATCGAGCTACTCCTCAGAAGGACAAGAATGGAAATGTTACACGGGTAGATGGCGTAATTTATGACATTACAAGTCAGGTTAAAGCAGAACAGAAGATGAACCAACTAATTCATTATGATTCACTAACAGGACTTACTAATAAAAATTGGTTCCATAACTATCTAAATACCGCACTCATTTCGGCTAGAAAATACAGTCGCACTTTAGCAGTTATGTTTATCGACTTTGATAATTTCAAGCGAGTAAACGATACACTTGGCCATAGTGCTGGTGACCAACTGTTAATACAAATAGCTGAAAGATTAAAATCAATCCTTTTCGAAAATGATATTGTTTCAAGACAAAGTGGGGATGAATTCTTAGTCTTAGTTGAGGGCCGTAATTTAGAAGAGATAGAGGAACTTGCTAAAGATATCGTAGAGAAGATGAATGCTCCATATAAAATAGATGGTACAGAGATTATCTCTACACCTAGTATAGGCATTAGCATCAATCTAGATTGGGAAGATGATGCAGAAGTATTAATTAAAAAAGCTGATTTTGCCATGTTCTTAGCAAAAGAAAATGGCAAGAACAATTTCCAGTTCTATAATGATGAATTGAACCAAAAAATGAAACGTAAAATGATCTTAGAAACTTATTTACATAAAGCAATTGAGAATAATGAATTATCGGTACACTACCAACCGCAATTTGATATTGCTACCTTCCGAATTTCAGGTGCGGAAGTTTTACTTCGTTGGGAATGTGAAATGGGTCGAATCCCTCCAGATGAATTCATTCCAATAGCCGAAGAAAACGGATTAATTATTCCGATTGGTGAATGGGTTTTAAGACAAGCTTGTCGTGACATTAAGCGTTTTAAGAAGAATGGATTAGATTCCTTCCCGGTATCTGTTAATATCTCAACTAGACAATTAATGGCACCAAATTTCATCGATAGAGTTCAAACCATTATTCAAGAAGAACAAGTCGATCCGAAATATGTAACACTGGAGATTACGGAAAGTGCCTTTCTTTACTATGAGGATGCAAAGGATAATATCCTAGCACTTCGTAATTTAGGTGTTGGAGTTTCCCTAGATGATTTCGGTATTGGCTACTCGTCATTGAGCATGATTCGGAATATCGAGATTGATGAGCTAAAAATTGATCGTTCATTCCTAAATGATTCATTAAAAAACGACCGGGTACGCTCTTTGTTAGAAGCAATCATACAAATTGGAAAGAAGATTAATACAAAGGTTGTTATTGAGGGAATCGAAACAAAGGAACAGATTGAAATGCTATCTGTCCATAACCTATTTGGTCAAGGGTATTACTATAGTAAACCGATACCAATTGATGAATTTGAAAAATGGTGTAAGAATTCAGCTGAAAAAGCGAAGAGCTTCTAACTCTTCGCTTTTTCTTTATTTCTCTTCCTGTCTTTCTTCCCAGGTTAGCTTTTCATCATCTTCAATAATTCCTAGTACAACGTCTGCTATCTCTGGTTCACGAAGTAACTTGTCAGTGAGTTGGAACTTGATATCGTCCGCTTCAGCTAAAGTAAATCCTTTCTTCAGCTCAACCGTCACCTCAACATGATATGTTCTTCCCTCTTGAATGACACGTAACTTATAAATATCGACAACAACATCTTCTGCTAGTAAGTCAGTAGCAATTTTATTCTCTACATCTGACGGTGCTGCGACTCCAATTAAACCAACCATATTGTCATATCCAACTCGGTAAGCGACAAATAACATTAATATCCCGATAAATATCGAAATAACACCATCTGCTTGGAGAATATCAAAGTACTGCGACAATACAATTCCTATAATTGCTAATATAGCACTTGAAGTAGCAACTAAATCCTCGTAGAAAACAAGACGTGTTGCAGGAGATGCTTTCTTTGCCCCTTTAAAAGCAGAAACTAAAATGTTACCACCATCTTCTAACTTCGCTTCATGTTTGATTTCCTTCATGGCTTTAACCAAAATAAATCCATCCACTAGAAATGCGGCAACTAAAATCCCGATATTGAGCCAGAAGTTTGTGGCTTCTTGAGGGTGTTGAATTAAATGCCACCCTTCTTTTATCGTCTCATAAGCCATTACCGTAACTACAATAACAGCTACCATACAAAAGATATTAATCACACGACCGAAGCCAGTAGGGAATCGTTTGGATGGTTTCATTTCAGATAATACACTACCGAAAAATACAAATCCCTGGTTGATTGCATCGGCAAACGAGTGCATAGCAGATGCAAACATGGTACCACTACTACTAACACTAGCAGCAATAATCTTTATGATAGCTAAGAATAAATTTCCAACTGCGGCGATACCAGAAGAGGTGTTCCCTTTTTTAACAAGTTGCATAAATCCCATATACATTCCCCCTAAGGTAAATTTTTTCCATTAGGTTCCCTTATTCTTCCCTGAAACTGCACGAACATGTACTTGAAAAATCACACGCTTTTGCTAATTTATGACTCGAATCAAATCGATGGGTTGAGCACAACGTAATAACAAAACAACAAAGGGAGGGATCAACCTGGCAAAGAGAATTTTTTCCATAATGTTAATAATCCTGCTCATAGGATGTACAAACCAAGAAGCAATACCAGACAAAACCCCTACTGAGAATCAATCAACGTCCAATGTAGACGATCATATCAATAAAGACATCACCATCGGAAATAGTCCAAAAAGCACAACAGAAAATCTTGAAAACCGTATTAGAAAAATCTCTTCCACTGATGAAACAACGAAAAAAGAACAATCATTAGAAAACACCGTAGAAATACCCAAACCAAAAGCCACCAAAAAGCCCGATAAAGTTGATGTAAGAGGAATTTACCTTAACCGTACCTCCATAAGAGAAGAGAATGTTCAACACTTTATTGACCTGATTAAAAGCACCAACCTTAATGCTGCAGTTATTGATATCAAGGATGATTATGGAAAACTCACTTATGACTCCAATATTGATTTAGCTAACAAAATCGGTTCGGATTCTGGACCAGCAACAAAAGATTTAAAAAAGCTTGTTCAACGATTCAAAGACGCGGGTATTTACACCATAGCGCGTGTTGTAGTCTTTAAAGACCCCTATTTAGCAGAGAATATGAGCGACTACGCCATGAAACGAAAAAACGGAACGATCTGGCAAGATGCAGCAGGCACGAAATGGGTAGACCCATATAAAGAAGAAGTATGGAATTACATTACTTCCATTGCACAGGAAGCTAGCGACAGTGGCTTCGATGAAATCCAATATGATTATATTCGTTTTCCAGAAAAAGGTAAACAGGTTGACCAAGAAGTAACGTATGACAATCCAAATAATCTCACGAAGTCTGAAAATATATTAGCTTTCCTCAAACATTCCGAAGATCAATTACGCAACTACCCAGTATATGTTTCAGCAGATGTATTCGGTCTAGTTACAACAGCACAGGACGACATGGGCATTGGCCAAATATGGGAAAACATCGCAACACATGTTGACTATATCTCACCAATGACCTACCCATCACATTATGCACCAGGATCATACGGTGTCGCAAATCCCGACCGAGCTCCATATGAAATCATGCTACAGGCTATGATCGATGCGAAAGAACGAAACAAGGTTCTCGAAGACAAGGGTGAAGAGGCTGCCATTATTCGCCCATGGGTACAAGATTTTGACTACCTAAGCACTTACACTGCAACAGACGTTAAAAACCAAATCCAAGCACTCCAAGACCAGGACATTACGCAATATTTAATATGGAATGCTGGAAATGTCTATACGGTAGAAGCTTATAAATAAACGATTGAAAAACCGCTGAGTGATCAGCGGTGTACATAAGATGTCATGAACTTTTCTACTTGAAATTGCTTCAAAATGTCGATGAGAATACTCCTCATCATCTTTTCTACTCGAAATTACCTCAAAATGTCGATGAGAACACTAATCATCTTCTTTTCTACTCAGATTTAACTGTAAATGTTTATGAGAACACTAATCATCAACTTATAACAATAATTTTATTCTAAAAACCAAAATGGTATACACACTAAATCCACATATAAAGTTCCTTCAGGCTGCCCTTCTCCTCTTAAACGCAATCTCACTCAACATAGTAGACCCCAAGATTAATGCTCCCCCTAACATCTGCACAGCAGTCATGTTTTCACTCAGGAACAATGCAGCAAACACAACTGCAGAGATTGGGTCGATATAACTTAGTACAGCGATTGTTTGGCCTTTTAACTTTTTCATGGAAGAGAAATAAAGGAGGTAGGCTATACCTGTATGTACTATTCCAAAAATAGCAATTAATATGATGGATTGAATATCAATACCGCTATAATTCATTTCCTGTGTCAAGATAACATAGGGAAACATAACAATAGTCGCAATACTTAGTTGCATAATTGTCGTCTCAAAATCAGATAAATTCCGGATGAACTTATTAATTAGAATAACACTTGCATAAAGACCTGCAGCCAATAAACCATAGCCAATTCCAACTGGATGATTGTAAACATCAGTTAGATCAACAGCACCTGGTTTTATTACTAAATATAATCCGATAAATGCAAATACGATACTAATTGCTTTTTTGGTTGTCCATTTTTCTTTTAATAAAAATGGAGCTAATACCAACACAAATATTGGAGCAAAATAATAACTAAGTGTTGCATTTGGAATCGTTGTGTAACGATAAGCTTCAAACAAGAAAATCCAATTAAATCCCATCGCCGCTCCGGATAAAATAAGTAGTGTCATATTCCGTTTGGAGATTAACTTTACATTAACTTTTTGCTTGATGAAAAAGCTTGCTCCAATTAAAAACACACTACCGATTGCCCCACGAAACAAAGCAATCTCACTGGAGGATAGATCAATATTTTTCACAAATAACCCGAGACTTCCAAAAATAAGCATAACTACAATAAACGTTGCCTTTGCCCCCATGAATACTCCCCCCTACTTTTCCCAACATCATATTATTGAATAATATAGCACAAAATAACGAATGGAAAGGAGTAATACACATGCAAAACAACCGTAAATTAACCGTAGCTGGGACTGATGTTGAAGAAACGAAGCGAAAAAATGCGGAATCAGGCCTATCCTATAATGAGGTAAAAGCAATGCTTGCTCAAACTGGCGGATATGGAACAGCAAAATATAGTGATACCGATCCAAATGAAGTTAAAAGGCAAATTCAACAGGACTTATCCGAGTAATGAAGGAGGTTCCAAGATGACAGAAAAGGACTTTGAACAAATTTATAATGAATACAGAAATCAAAGCGAACAACAAGCCAATACAAACCAAGAGAATACACCTGGAAAGGAGCAGATTGTTGCCGTACGGAAAAATGATGATGGTGATATCATTGCATTTAAAACCGATTCTGGTAAAGAGTTGGATTATATTACTGCACTCGATGAAGCAAAGGCTGGAAACCTTGCCAATATTGATGTTTTCGACAAATATGGGCGTGACATCATCCGTAGTGAACCAGATGGTATAAAAGAAAATAATCTAGATAATTTACCAGAATTTTAAAAGGCAGCCTCCTATCCTTGAGGTTGCCCATCTCAATCCCAGTCTAATTCACTGTAAATTCACCAGCCAAATAATATTTATCATAATCACCGGGATTTTTAAAGTCCAATATATCTTTTACTATACGGTATTCCCCGGAAGTAAGACTGCCATAAAGCCATTCCCAATCCACTGTCCACTCACTAACTGATGAAGGATCCAAGTCAAAGCCAATATCATTAAACCCATAGCTCTCTAACTTAACAGGGATTGGAACCATTCTCCGTCCTTTTTCTTCTCCAACAAAAAGTCCTCGCCATAGATACATTGTTTGTCGGTGTTATTTTCAAAGGTAACGGTTAATCCAGTAGGTGAGACTGTTTCAGACTTAACAACCATAACTACACCATCCAGATTGTTTACTGTCTCATGTACGGTTGGTTCCCAGTCTGTTTCTTCTGGTAACTGGTCGTTACTGGAAGTACCACATCCTGACAATACGATTTAACATAGCACAATACTGTATATCGGGACTAAATGGCCTTTAATGTAATCACCCCTCTTCCTTAATGATTTAAAGGTACATCAAAATACTTCACATATACATGTGGTTCAACCTCTCGATAAACCCTAATAAAATCTACGTTAAACGAAGGATAAGGCTGTAGTTCCTCTTCTGCTAACCTTGCCATATCCTGAAGTTCTTCCGTTGTCATTCCATAATATGTTTTTCCTATAGACATATGTGGTACAAAATCCTCCAACTCAAAGTATTGCTTGATTGACTCAGGACTTGGAGAGATATTTTGAACCAATTTTTTATGTAATGTAAATAATTCTTTAGATTCGATACTTAGATAGACAATTGAATCAAAGAAAAACTCTGGCTTTCCTACTGTAATTTGAAAAGGTTCAACTGCACTACAAACCTGTTTAATCTTCGTAATCCACTTTTCATCAGGAGTCAATCCGCCTTGTGCTTTCAATGTAATATGAGGCTCAACCACTTTATTAATCCAGTGATTTGACCAACCTTCTCGAAACTTTGTTACCTTCTCTTTATAAGATTCTGGTGGAACAATCCCAATGAAATATTGCATCGTACCCCTCCTATCTTTTAGTACAATTATCACCTGAAACATCATTCAAACAAATCCATATAAGATAATATATGTCCTCTCACTCGTTTTTTCTCTTCGTTTGTTAGATCATCAAGAGAAAAGTGCTCTAAATTATCATCAGGAATTAGTATAGTAGAAGGTTTGGAAAGCTTTTTCTTACGTTCATCACCTTCTTCATAAAGTGTAACAAGTGATTTATTATAGTAGGAATGGATAACTTCTGTTCTGATATAATTTCCTTTGAGGTCATAGTAATCTTCAATGGCTTTTATATCTGTCTTAATCTGTTTATCACTCTCTTCACTACTATTAATAACATTAACTTTCTTATAACCATCTTTCTCCCATATACCTTCATCATTTTGTTCGAGTGTTTCAATAGTATAGACCTCGACATGCTGACCTTTCTGGACATCATTACATGCACCTAAGAGGACCATTACTGATAAAAGTAAGCTTACCTTTAACATCTTTTGCCTCAATTTTCTCCCCCTATTATATAAAATAATTCAATATTATCTCCCTATAACAAAAGAATCGCACAGAGCATTGAAATGCCTTCTGTGCGATTCTTTAGGTGTCCTATCATTATAAGCGACATTGCAGTAATATTGACTGTCACTACCCCTGTAACTTTGCATCAATATCCGATGTATCCACTTCTTGTCCAAACCACTTCTCTAGTTTTTCTCTAGCCTTTGTTTTCACTTCATCATCCACATGTACTGCAACTTGTATTAAGGCAGCTGTCAATACACCTAAGTCATCAATAAAACCGGCCCCAAATGCAACATCTGGGATTAAATCGATTGGTAAGATGAAATAACCAAGTGCTCCCAAAATAGTAGCCTTAACTTTCACTGGAATATCCGGCTTCTGTAACGTGTAATACAGAATCAAGACAGCATAAACCGCTGAAGCTCCAGCCTTCTTTGCAAATTTACGAACCTTATTCCATAGCTTTTCATCTGAATAATGCTTGCCATGTTTTTGTATTTCTTCCTCATTCATACCCTCTACTTCTTTGTTAATTGCTTCCATTTGATCCTTACCTATCTTTTTCTTCTTGAACTTTTCAAACATAATATCTCCTCGAATCAGTTCAGATTTTTATTGCTTGTCTTAGATAAATGATAATCCTTTCCGCTATACGAGTAAAGCGATATTTGTCAAATTTTGTTTCGACTGTTTTGCTAAACACCTTGTTTTTTGTTAACTTTCAATTATACTAAAGACAAGGAGGTGATAGGGATGGAACAGGAAACCATGTTTAAAGAAATATTAAATGCTTTCAAATTGCATGCGGAGAAAATCGATAAGCGATTTGAGCAGATTGATAAACGTTTTGAACAAATGGATAAACGTTTCGAACAAATGGATAAGCGGTTTGAACAAATGGATAAGCGGTTTGACGAAATGGACAAACGTTTCGACAGACTAGAAACAAAAACAGATGGTATTCGCATGGACTTAACAGATACACAAAAAACCACACATTTTTTACTACGTAAGGTTGCAGATCACGATGAGAAACTCCTTGAACTTTCCCAGCGGCAAAAGTAATTCCCCATGCTGCAAATACCAGTAATCTAAAATACCTTCACCCAAATTACTGGCGTGAAGGTATTTTATAGTTTAGTTAATTGCTTTTAATTTACCTAGTTACATCAATCAAGATTTTCCCCGTATGTTCCCTATTCTCTATTGCCTGATGTGCCTCAGCAACCTTACTCAGTGGATACTCTGCACCTATTACCATTTTCAAATCACCATTAGCTAATAATGGAATTACTCCAGCCGCTGCTTCTATTAACAAATGCGGTCTTTTCTTACGTGTATTCCCAAGACTAAATCCCAATACAGACCGACAACTAGCATGAAGGGCCTTCGTGTTAAAAGTTCCAACTCCACCACTTGAATTTCCAAAGTGGACTAATCTCCCGTATTCAGCTAAGCATTCTAAACTCTCCTCCGAAACCTTACCCGACATGGAATCCAGAATAACATCAACTCCAAATCCATTGGTTAATTCCAATGTGTTCTTTCGAAATTGATCATATGTAAATACATAATCTGCTCCAGCATTTCTGGCAACATCCATCTTTTGTCTATTTCCGACCGTACCAATTACCATTTTCGCTCCAAGAAGTTTTGCTAATTGAATCGCTGTTGTTCCAACTCCACCAGCTGCAGAATGAATTAGAACCGTTTCTCCTTTTATAAGCCTACCAACATCTTTTAGAAGCATATAAGACAAGAAAGTAACAATCGGGCTAGCTGCAGCAACCTCATCTGAGATAGTATCTGGAATTGGAAATGTTAACTGCTCAGTAGCGACTGCATATTCTGCATAAGAGCCAGTTTTAGGAAAAGCAATAACCCTCTGGCCAATTTCAAGATTATCTACTCCTTCTCCTACTTTTACAATCGTACCTACCAAATCTAAACCTAATATTAACGGAAAATGTCCTTTTCCCTTATTTCCATTTCTATTTTTGATATCCGCGTAATTTACACTCGTTTTGGAAACTCTAATTAATACGTCATGACTTGATAGTGATGGGTCAGGTACTTCTTTATACTGTAATACTTCAGGTCCGCCAAATTTTTCTATAATGACTGCTTTCATACACTTCCCCCTCGCAATATAAATGAATGGCTTTGGTTCTTATTATATCAAATATTAAAAAAACAAGGATTGTGTAAAATTGAAAAATGAGCACGGTTCCCCGTGCTCATTACAGAATCCTTATTTCTTTCGTTCTACTATATTTATCCCAATTCCCATAGCCAATACCCCAATCAATAACATAATGACAATCGGAAGTAAGATATCATTCCAACCTGCATTATATAAAGCAACATCCATCATAGCTTCCACTCCATGGGAGAGTGGGAAAATATCGGCTATGAATTGAAGGATAGGATTCGTTATCGTTCCTGGTTGCATATAGACACCGCTTACGACCGGTATCATTGGTATAAGAGAAGGGTACACCATATAGAACTGCTCCGGCGTTTTCACGAATCCTGTAATTAACATGGCTACACTAATCATGCTAAGTGTGAAAGCAGCCGCAATGGTTACAATCATCGCAAAATTCCCTAACTCGTAATCTAACACATACTTAAATATAAGAAATACAACCATCATTTGAAAAAATGCTACACAAAAACTATAAAACAAATGACCAATATACATATTCGTTTTACTAACAGGAGATAAGATTAAACGATTCCATATCCCACTTACTTTATCAGCAGTAATCCCATTCACTTTAAAACCGATGGTAAACATGGCTATAAATAGTGTAAAGCCAAATAATAGCTGCATTCCCATGTCATGATTAGCTAATTCTCCACCATCTAATGACTTCGTTTGTATGGTAATGGGAGGAGTCTTCAAGTATTCTCCAACTTCATTTCTCAACTCTGTCGTACTGTTCGTTCCTGCCGCCGCAACAAGCTTTGCTTCTTCCGTAAATACTTGATGGACATGTTGATTCACAATAAAGACTCCCGGCATTTCATTAGCAGTAATTATCCGGTAATCATTTTCCATTATTTGAAGTGCAACATCACTGTTCCCTTCTAGGACCTCTGCATGTGCTTTTTCCTGATCCATCCAAACAAACTCAATCGAGTCATGGTGGCCTAATAACTCCATCCATTTCTGCTCAAGTTCTTCTGCATTTGATTCCGTACTGTATACCGCGACGGTTGTTTGCTCAATTCGATCAATATCACCAAATATAATAGTTGCTAAGATGCTCAACCCGATGAATAAAAGAATAAGATACGGTTTACGTTTATCCTTCATCCATTGCGCTAAAAATACTGGGTACATTAGTTACGCCCCCTTCCAGGAAATATGGCCATACCTAAGACCAGAAAAACAAGGAAATATCCGAGAAGTATCACGATTGGTATGACTAAGTTCCCAGGGTTACTTAGTTGAATCCATTCTAATAGTACAGTTAGTGACATGCCATTAGGTGTCCATTCCCCAATACGTTGGAGAAATGTTGGTAGAATTTGAATAGGCGTGAAATTACCACCAACGACTGCTATTGACATAATTACCAAGGTAAGAATTCCACTTGCTGCATTTGTGTCCGTTACATTTAATGTGATGCTTGTAAATAACGCCGTTAAACCTGCGACTGTAAGCGCAAATGCCGTGATAACAAGTAGTAACCCTAACCAAAATTCTAATGACTTATCTGGAAAAACATCAAATAATAATTGGGTTATGGTAATCGTGAACATAATTTGTAACCAAGAAAGAATGAATGTGGAAAGTGTTTTCCCCATTAAATAGTGGAATGGATTGCTTCCAGTTAAAATGATACGATTAAAAACACGTTCTCTCTTTTCGGTGACTGTTTTAACTGCTAAAGTCTGTGCCATAAATAAGGCAAATAAGGTACTCATTGCGATGGTAATATATTGGGTGAAACTGAATGTTTCAACTCCCTCAATGACCTCTATACCTCCTTGTGGAAGTTTAGGTTCCTGATTCTCACCTTCTGCAATAGACCCGAGAGCAAATTCTAAATTAATTGATTCAATAAAGTCATTCATCATATTTTGTAGTGTACTTAGTTCAGTCGATTGTTCTTCTGCTTGTATAGATAAGGCAACATCCACTTCTTCCCCTAAAATAATCGAAGAGAGGACTTTATAGGTAAATTCTTCAGGAATTATTACAAAAGCATGCAACTCTCCCTCCTCAACCAACTCAAGGGCTTCCGCTTCACTCACAACTCGAGTAGTAAGAACCTGTTTTATTTCTGGATTGTTAAAAAAGCTATTCAACATCTCACTAGGATTAATAGAAGATGCTTGGGAGAGGATAGCCTCTTTCTCTGCTTCATCTATACCCAAGTTATTTAATGATTCAGCAAATTGCTCAAAACCCTCTAATGCTTGATCTTCCTCTACAATCCCAACTTGTATGTCAATTGAATCCCCATCTTTTGAGAACATGCCCGATAATGCTGTATTCAACACAACAATAAGAACAATAGGGAGTAAAAGCGCAATTAGAACTTCTTTTCGATCTCGCCAAAATATTAATAAATCTTTTTTCAAAAATGAGCCCATACCAATACTCCTCTCTTAATCTCGCAACGTTTTTCCTGTTAAATGAAGAAAAACGTCTTCTAGACTTGGGTCTTCCATTTGGAAATGGGTAATTTGAGTCCCTACATTCTCTGCTGCATGTACTAAGTCAGCTAGGATATTACTACCTTTTTTCGAAATAACTCGAATACCGTGGTTAGTATCTTCTACTTGCCTAACAGCTGCCATTCCTTTAATGGCCTCTAACAGTGCATCGCTCTTTTTACTCAATTGAACTTGAATCGTATCCTCTGTCGATAAAATACTTAACAACTCCTGCTTACTACCTGAAGCAACCACTCGACCATGATCCATAATGTATACTCGGTTACATAGCTGCTCCACTTCTTCCATATAATGACTGGTGTAAAGAATCGTCATTCCAGTTTCTTCATTTAACTTCTTTACCGTTTCTAAAATATGATTTCTAGATTGGGGATCAATTCCAACAGTCGGCTCATCGAGAATCAGAATCTTTGGTTTATGCAACAATGCTGCAGCGATATTGACCCTACGTTTCATCCCACCAGAAAAAGTCTTTACCAGTTCCTTTTGTCTTTCTTTCAAACCCACCATTTCTAATACTTCTTGAATTCTTTCTTCTAGAATGTCTTTTTTCACCTTGTAAATCTTTCCGAAGAATTTCAGATTCTCATAGGCTGATAGTTCTTCATATAAGGCAATTTCCTGTGGAACAACTCCAAGAACTTTTCGAATCTCTGATGGGTTCTTTATCGTACTTAGTCCATTTAGCTTTACATCCCCTGAAGAGGGTTTTAGTAGTGAGGAAATCATAGATATTGTGGTCGATTTGCCTGCTCCATTTGGTCCAAGTAATCCAACTGATTCCCCTTCATCTAAATACATATCAATTTCATCTACTGCTTTTTTCTCCTTAAATGTTTTACTAAGCTTTATCGTTTCGAGCATTTCCATACACTCCTTTTAATCAATCAAATCCGTTTATCCTTTTTTAATGTACAAAAAAAGAAACAACGTCACCACTATCTCCAGTCACGATGTTTCCGAATTACCATTACTTTCTTCATTTATTTTTTACATTATACCAAATTGTGGCGGATCGCATAGATGGCAAGCTGGGTTCGATCCCTTAATTCGAGCTTGTTTAGAATTTGACTTGTGTTATTTTTAACCGTACCAATAGATATAGCAAGCCGTTCTGCAATCTCACCATTGCTTAATCCTTCCCCAATACACTTTAAAATGTCTCTTTCCCTTGGTGTTAAGGTTGGATCTGGTTCGTTCCCTTCTTCCTGCTTCAATAATATCGGCATTACTTTTGCAGCCACATGATCCTCGATGGAAAGCCCCCCTGTTAAAGCACTACGAATGGAGCGAAGTAGAGATTCGGTATCTCCTGTTTTTAACACATATCCACTTACACCAATTTTTAACGATTCCAATACATATTGGTTATCATCAAATGTAGTTAAAATCAATATTTTCACATCTGGCCATCTCGAGTGAATCACTTTAGCTGCTTCGATTCCATCCATGACAGGCATACGAATATCGAGAATAACGATATCAAAGGATTGTTTCTCACAAAGTAGAATGGCTTCTTTTCCATTATTAGCTTCACCAGTTACTTTCATCTCTTCATCTGATTCAATCATTTTTTTCAGACCTTGCCTTACCATTACTTGATCTTCTGCCAATAATATCCTTACCATGTTATACCCCCATTTCAATTTTCACATAGCCTCTAAGTATAAACTGTTCATCCGTTTGGAAGACTTCCAAACCTCCACCAAATCGCTCTAGTCGATCCCTCATGGAAGTTAGTCCGAACCCTTCATGAAATGGTTGGTGTCCAGTTATGGGATTACTAATTTCAAATCGAAAAATACTACCACCAGGTGCCTCAAACATGACCTCTGCTTCCCTGGAAGTACTATGTTTCATAATATTAGTGAGTGCCTCCTGAACAGAACGAAAAATAGCAAAAGCCTGTTCACCAGTTAGTGGCGCAGTAAATGCACCATGCTTCACAGAAAAATGAATCCGCATAAAGCTTTCCATTTCTAATTTACGAATTAAGCGCAGTATTCCTGGGAGCCCTCCCGTTTCAGTCGTCTTGAGAGATTTAACAGCCCTTCTAGTCTCCTCCAGACTTTCACTTGCAAGTACTTTTAACGACTGGACTTGCTCCTGATTACTCTCCGATACATCGAGCCGAAATGCTTCTAGCTGCATGAGAAGAGCAGTTAGTTTATGTCCAACGGAATCATGAATTTCATGCGCAATCAACATACGTTCTTCCTGCCTCGTAACTTCATCATCCGATACTTTTTTCCGTTTCAGACTACGATATTCACTAAGTAATGCATCATATCGAGCCTCCAGATCATCAGCGTGTCCTTTTACTCTTTTATGGACTAGCATTGCTGCCAAAACAAGTATCCAATAGAAGATAATTAATAATTGTATGTATAAGGTCATTTCCATGCTAAAAGAAGCTACAAGGATACTGATGAAAATAAAGATGGCCAGTATCAAGCTTTCTCTACTATTCAAGTAATAAATCCCCTCCGCCATGACAAGGGTTAAGATGAGTAAAAGAAATGGATTCAATGCTTCCTCATGAATGGGATTCAGTGTGAGAATAGCAACCATTACATTGATCCCCAGTAGGATAAGTATCGCTTTTGGTTTCTGTTTCCATAACGGGGTAATGAAAAACAAAGTAAAATATAGCGCTGTTCCAAGAAGGTTTAACGTCATACCTTCTATCGACTCATCAACATATAGAAGAGCAAATGGCCAAAGTAGGATATTAAATAGTAGCCATAACCAGTAGGATTTCATCTTTTCAGGCCCCTTTCTTCCTTATCATATTTTAGCATACAACTTGTTCAGGTATTATAATTGTATGGGGCTGTTCCAATACTTCACCTCGAGTACCTAATCTATGGTAAGCTAATTGTAGCAAATTCGGACAAAATTGGCATAATAAGGTAATGACCAATTTTGAATTAATACAAGGATTTATTATGGTTTATTAGAAAAGGACAGGGAGAATACAATACATGAAACGTATTTTAATTGCTGACGATGATCCATATATTTTACAACTCGTATCTATTCATCTATCACAAGCTGGTTATCAAGTTCACCTGGCGAAGGATGGTACAGAAGCAGTAAATATTCTTATAAACAAACCGTGCGACCTAGCCGTTGTGGATATCATGATGCCTTTTATGGATGGATTCACCCTAACAAAACATATTCGCAAAAAATATGATATCCCAGTAATTCTTCTAACTGCAAAAAATGAATTGGACGATAAAGAAGAAGGGTTTCGCTCTGGAACGGACGATTACTTGGTCAAACCATTTGAGCCAAAGGAATTGCTTTTAAGAATTGAGGCTTTACTAAGGCGATATAACAAACAACCTATTGAATCCTTTATTAAACTAGGGATGACTACCATTAATAAACATAACTACGAGGTTCAAATTGGGGATCGAACGGTCATATTACCATTAAAAGAATTTGACTTACTTTATTTTCTGGCCTCTTATCCGATGCAGGTATTTACTAGAAATCAGATAATTGAGCAGGTTTGGGGATTGGATTTTGAAGGAGACGAACGAACGGTAGATGTCCATATTAAACGATTAAGGGAACGTTTTACCAATATAACGAATGATTTCCAAATTAAAACCATTCGTGGGGTAGGCTATTTATTGGAGGTAAAGTAAGGATGAGGTCACTATATATAAAATTTGTTGTTATCACCATTGGGATTATGATTTTTAGTGGTGTCCTATCCTTTTTTATATCTAATACCTATTACCAACAGAAATTAAAGCCGTATAATGATGAGAAAAACACCAACATAGCCTTAAGTATCTCTTCATTTATAGAAGACCACCCATCGATTAATATAGAGGAATACCTAAATCACCTTTCTTCTATTGGATATCAATTTTATTTAACGGACCGTTTAGGAAACGAATCCTTCTTTGGTTCACCATTTCGAGTTACGACACTTTCAGATTCCATTAGGGATGAAGTATTGAATGGGACTATTTATCATGGTATTTTACATTTTCCACAAGAGACTTTTGTAACAGGCTTCTTTGCAAATGAACTGGAGAATACGATTGGTGTGCCATTTATGTATAATAATAGGAACTATGCGCTATTCTTACGACCAGACATAAAATTACTCTTTAACGAAATGCATCTCTTATTCGGTTGGCTACTTGTATTAACCATTGTCTTAAGTATCCTTTTTGTATTATTTAGTACTAAATATTTAGTAAAACCCATATCGCAACTAACATCTGCTACAAAATCACTTGCAAAAGGAGATTTTAATGTCAAAGTTAGCACCAGCAGACAAGATGAATTAGGAGAACTATCCCATAGCTTTTTAACCATGGCGAGAAGATTAGAACAAGTGGATGACATGAGAAAAGAATTCGTCTCTAATATTTCTCATGATATACAATCACCACTCTCTAATATAAAAGGATACACCAACCTTTTGGAGAATGAATCGATCTGTCAAGAGGAAAGAAATCAGTACATTACGATTATTAATGATGAAATTAAAAGACTGTCTAATTTAACGAAACAGTTATTACTACTAGCATCCTTAGACAAAAACAATGACATTTTGAAAAAGGAATCCGTTGATATTGGAAAACAAATAAAAGAGCTAATAAGAAATTCCAAATGGTTAATAAATGAGAAGGACATTATGTTAGAGTACACCATACCAGAAGTGATAATCAAGGGCGATCCCTCCCTGCTCTATACCGTCTGGGATAACCTGTTATCCAATGCGATTAAATATAACAGACCGAATGGAAGTATTGAAATGACAATGAAGGAAAAGGAGAGTTCCGTATTAATCCTATGTAAGGATACTGGGGTTGGCTTGAACGAGAAAGATATAAATCGAATTTTTGACCGCTTTTACCGAGTAGATACGGCTCGTACAAGGTCAGTGGAAGGAACTGGATTAGGTCTTTCTATCGTTGCCACTATTGTCAAATTACATCATGGTACCATACATGTTGAAAGTAAGAGAGATGAAGGTACTATCTTCACCATTGAACTCCCTAAAAGTTAATACCATTATCATGCCATGACTCTACGAGAGCCATGGTTTTTTTATTTGTAATCGTTTGTTCATCTGTTGTTCATATTCAAAAAGTACATTAGAGATGGAAATAGAATAACGATTATTAGGAGGAATTTTAAATGAATAAAAATAGTAAAATCCTAGTACAATTTGCAGGAGTTTTTGGTTTGATAGGTGCTTTTCTTGGAGCCCATATGGCTGGTTCTGGCTCCTATGCCTTCCGACCAGTTCATGCCCATATTCTAGTAGTTGGTTGGTTAACATTATTTAGTTGGTCAGTATTTTATAAGGTATTCCAAACCACTACAAATTTGTTAACTAAAATCCATGTATGGAGTGCCATTATTGGTTCCGTTGGTTTAACCGTTGGCATGTGGTTGTACATGGTAAAGCCATTTGATCTCCCTGAAGGAGTCACATTAGCATTTTATATTGGTGGTGGAGTATTGTTATTAGTCAGCTTTTTCGTGTTTTTCTTGATTACATTATTCTACCGGGAAGATAACTAGTTGGACTAAAAGGACATGTTTGTTGTCCCTTCCATCACACATAAATTGGAGGAATAACCATGAAAATGGCCTGGAAAGAAATGCAGAAAAACAAGGCGAAATTTATCATATTAGGCTCCATCATTTTTCTAGTGAGCTTATTAACATTTATTATATCTGGCTTAGCTAACGGATTATCACACGATAATGCTGGACTGATCAAGGATTTACCAGATGGGCATTTTTATATGACGGAAGATGCAGAGGAAATGTATAATCTATCAACTATTAACAATGGAACCCAAGAAGATATTTTAATGAATCAAGAGAATTCCGTAGCCCTATCTATCCAAATGGGCTTTGTAAATGATCAGTTCGACAAGCAGCGAAGTGTTGCATTTGTGACCTCGACTGATTCTGATTTATTTGAACAAGTAAGTAGCGGTGAGATCATTCTGGATCGTTCATTAGAAGATGAAGGGATCAAAGTTGGAGACACGTTAACCCATAATCAATCTAACGGAACGTTTTTAGTGAAGGGATTTGTGAATCAAAAGAAATACAGTCATACCCCTGTTGCTTATATCAGTACGGAGGATTATCAGGACATCTATCAAACTAGTGACATGCAACTTATTTTCATCCCAGGAACAGAAAACGTACAGCAATTTACCGGCTTACAAGCTTTTACGAATCAAGAATTTCTCAAAACAATTCCAAGCTATAGTGCCGAGCAAATGTCTTTAAACATGATTGTATGGTTTCTAATCGTGATTAGTGGTATGTTATTTGCTATCTTTTTCTATATGATGAATGTTCAAAAGATCGGTCTATACGGGATTTTAAAGGCAATTGGAGTCAAAACAAGCACCTTGTTCCAAATGATGTGGACGCAAATGGTTGTTATTACTAGCATAGCATTAACAGTTTCTATTGCTGGTAGCCAAATTTTCAATTCACTTGCACCTAATGGAATGCCTTTTAGTCTAACCATCGAGACGACTTTACAATTATCATGTGTATTTCTCATTATAGGGTTTGTAGGAGCCACACTGTCCGGATTTCAAATTAAAAAAGTAGAAGCCTTACAAGCAATCCAACAAGGAGAGATGTAAGATGGATCGATTTACAATGGAAAAAGTACGGAAAACATTTACGAATGGGGAAACAAAAGAGGATATCTTAAAAGGTATCAACCTCTCCCTTATGGAGGGGGAAGTCACCGCATTAGTCGGTGCATCAGGTTCAGGAAAAAGCACACTATTAACTATTGCTGCTGGCCTTCAATCTGCGACTGAAGGCACGATACAATTTGATGGCCAAAATATTGCAACAATGAAATCGGATCAAATTCGTAAAATACGTGCAAGCAAATTCGGTTTTGTATTTCAATTTGCACATCTTGTCCCGTTTCTAACAGTAAAGGAACAACTACTATTAATGCTTGATATTGCCGATTCAAAACAAAAGAAAGTGGATAAGAAAAAGGAAGTGGATCGAATTCTAAAGCTAGTTGGAATGGAACATCGAAAAGACTCCTATCCTACCTCTCTATCAGGTGGGGAAAAGCAACGAGTTGCGATTGCACGTGCCATTATCCATAAACCGAAAGTACTGTTTGCAGATGAACCAACTGCTAGTTTGGACTCCAAAAGGTCTAGAGAAGTAATGGCATTACTACGTGACATCACTAAAACGTACCATATTGCTACCTTACTAGTTACGCATGATGAAGAAATGCTTATTTTTACCGATCGTGTCATTAAAATGTTAGATGGTAAGATCCTGGCAGAGTCTAATTAATACTATAATCGAAAAGCAACCATAAATTGGTGGCATCATTCTATCCAAAAAGATAGTTATGGTTGCCACCTTTCCTTATCTATTTACGAATTTATACTATATAGGCTAATTTTAAATGAGAAAAACTACTATCCATTCTCATTTTTGTGCATAATGTTATAATAATCTACAAATCTAGGGAACTAAGGGTGAAAAAACAATGCCAAAACTAAGACATATATTCTTTCTTTTATTGCTACTCGGTGTGCTTTGGCATTTCTACGGGGATACATTTCAGAAGTCGGGTTTCTCAGGTACCATGGATGAAATGAAGAGTGATGTAGAAGGGATAAAAGAGAATCCTAGAGTTGCGCTTACCATTGATACGATTAAACAAGAGATAGAATTACTATGGGGTAAGTTCTCACAGAACAAACAGGATGATACACCAACAACTCCGGCACCTGATGCCCCAAATTTACATCAACCAACAGAACAAACATTTTCCGTTCACAATATTGAAATAGGTGATATCCGTAGTGAAGTAGAAAAAGAAGTCGGTGAGCCTAAACGCTCCACAATAAATGAGTACGGTGTTGAGTGGGTGACCTATCATGAGAATTATCATAACTATCTTATGGTAGCTTATGACTCCTCTGACCAAGTAGCTGGACTTTATACGAATCAAGACCTAATAACCTCTACGGTAGGTATTACGTTTGATAGTACAAGAGATCATGTGTTGGCTACATTAGATGATCCGATTAAGGCCATTCGGAAAGGTAGAATACTCTATCAAGTGCAGGATACAAAAGAATATAATACGTTCTTAATCGATGATAATTACGTCACCATCTTTTATGATATCCATGAAAACAACACTGTAACTGCTATTCAAATCATAAGTGCAAAACTAGAAAAGGAAAAAGAAGGATTTTTTGGCCAGCCGAACACTGCTTTAAAAGAAGGATTAGAATATCAATTATTTGATTTAACCAATGCCGCAAGAGTAAATCATGGCTTATCCGTTCTTTCCTGGGAAGAGCCGTTACGTAAAACAGCCCGTGACCATAGTGCAGATATGGCAAAACACAATTACTTTAGTCATGAGAACTTAGAAGGTATGACCCCTTTTGATCGAATGGATGAGGATGCCATTTCCTACCGAGCCGCTGGGGAAAATCTTGCGACAGGTCAACCAAGTAGCATATTCGCCCATGAGGGTCTGATGAACTCCCTTGGACATAGGGAAAACATACTAAAAACGGAATTTAATTCTCTCGCTGTAGGGGTTGCCTTTAATACAGATGACCAGCCATTTTATACGGAGAATTTCTTAATGAAATAGTGGATGATAAATCTCCCCTTTTCCATGCTGAACTGTTAAACTGAGGTTAGGTGATATGATGACGAACGTAGTGAAAATCTCAGTTAGAAATTTAGTAGAATATGTGTATCGAAGTGGTAGTATCGAGTCGGGTTTTCGTACGTCTTCCACCATGACAGAAGGTACTAGAATCCATCAACTAATCCAAAAAAGTTACCGGGAACAAGATGAAAAGGAAGTATTCGTCGAAGCTGAAATTTCTTATGAAGACTTTATTGTGCGAGTTGATGGACGTTGTGATGGACTCCTTAAAGATGGGGATACCATCACGATTGACGAAATAAAATCTACTGTACATTCATTGGATGACATACAGGAGAATACACATCCAGTACACTGGGCTCAGGCTATATTTTACGGATATATTTATGCTGGTGACCATGACTTATCAGAAGTGACCATTCAACTTACGTATGTGCAGGTAAAAACGCAGGAACAAAAGCAATTTCAACGTGTGATGACCTATGAGGAATTGGAATCTTTTGTTTATGACGTTATCTCAAAATATGCTTCATTCCTTAAAGTGAAGCTCAAGCATAAAATAAAGCGAAACGAAACAAGTAAAGCACTAGAATTTCCATTTGATACGTATCGAGAAGGACAACGTAAACTTGCTGGCGCAGTATACAAGACTATCGCAGATAAAAAAACACTATTTGCTAGTGCTTCCACTGGTATTGGAAAAACAATCTCTACTATCTTCCCCACTATCAAAGCAATCGGCGAAGGTAAATTAGAGAAAATGTTTTATCTGACTGCAAAAACCATTACACGAACAGCTGCCGAAGAAGCATTTCGGCTATTGATTGAGAATGGTCTCGATATACAGGTGCTGACTATCACTGCTAAAGATAAAATTTGTTTTCAAGCAGAAACCATTTGTACAAGTGTGGATTGTCCATTTGCAGATGGCTTTTATGATCGAATAAATGATGCAGTTATCGATATTTTGAAGCATGAAAAAATGATGAACCGAAGCGTAATCGAACTGTATGCTAGAAAGCATCGAGTCTGCCCTTTTGAATTTTCCATAGAACTTGCCTATGCAGTGGATGCCGTTATTTGTGATTACAATTATATCTTTGACCCGAGAGTATCATTGAAGCGACTGATGGAAGATCAGAGAAAGAAAACCGCCATACTAGTCGATGAAGCACATAATCTTGTTGACCGTGCTAGAGAAATGTATTCTGCTGAAATAAATAAATCCAACTTCTTACAGTTGAAAAGAGAATTTAAAAACAGCCCTATTGGAACGTCGGCTAAAGCCATCAATGATCACTTATTATCAGTTAAAAAATCTGAGGAGTATGTACAAAAAGAATTAGATCAAGAATTAGTAGAGTTACTAGAAACATTCATCATCGATTCAGAGGCTGAACTAGTACGTCATGACCATGAGTTATTGCTAGATACGTATTTCGCCGCCCAAGCCTTTGTAAAAATCGCTACGCTTTATAATGACCAATTTGTCACGTATGTGGAAGTCCATAAGAGTGAAGTGAAGATGAAGTTATTTTGCCTTGATCCCTCTGAGCAAATTCTAAAAACGGGAAAAGGATTTAAAGCAAGAGTATTCTTTTCCGCAACCTTAACTCCGGCAGATTATTATAAAAATTTACTAGGTGGACAACCTGACGATTATGTTATCTCAGTCCCCTCACCTTTTCCAAGAGAAAATGCTGAGGTAATCATCCAACCGTTATCGACTAGATACCGGGATCGAGAGAATACATTGGAGCCAATGGTACGCTTCTTCAAAGATGTATTAGATAAGAAGGATGGAAACTTCTTAATCTTCTTCCCTTCCTATCAATATATGAGAGATGCCTATGAACAATTTATTGCGCAATACCCAGACGTGAGTACCATTATTCAGGATGTGGGAATGTCTGAGGTTGAAAGAGAGAATTTCTTAGCAGAGTTTGAGTCGGAACGAGCTAATAGATTGGTAGGTTTTGCAGTTCTAGGCGGAATTTTTTCTGAGGGTGTGGATTTAAAAGGAGAAAGATTACAAGGTGTTATTGTAGTTGGAGTCGGCATGCCACAGATTGGCTTCGAGCGAAATATTATGAAGGACTATTTCCAATCGGTTGGGAGAAATGGCTTTGATTATGCCTATGTCTACCCTGGAATGAATAAAGTACTACAAGCTGGTGGACGTCTAATTCGTTCGGATTCTGATACAGGTCTAATTGCTTTAATAGATGATCGATTTTTACAAAGGAAGTATCAGGCATTATTGCCCTATGAATGGCAGCATTATAGAGTTGTTGATTATTAATACTTACGGATAAAAATAGGGGGAGCCTAATTGACTCCCCTTTTTATATTACCGCTTTTGCATCTTTTATAGGCTAAACTTCATCCACTTTAGTTTTTCTGGAACTGTCTTTCTTGGGTCAGAAATATATATTTCTTTATGGGTCTTCTCTGCCCTTTTTAAATTGTTTTGTGTGCAATACTCTTCCATTAACTGGAAGGTCTTAGGTTCTTCATCATAACTTCTCTCATGCATTGCTTGAACACATAATCCTTCCGTTATGCTCTCGAATTGAACACTTTTAGGATTAAAATCTGGCTTTTTTTGTTGAACATGGTTTAGCGCATATTGAAACAAATCTTCTGTTACAAAATCAGGCTGTCTTATCATAAGCTTGTATACGAAATGATCTTTACTTAAATAATCTAATTTTCTACCCTCTTCATCTAAGTCCCAATGTCCCTCTAGAGGAAAAACTGTATATTCATAATAACCTTCGGGAGTGATTCCTTTTTTAGGCATCATTCTTATGGCATAGGACAAACCATAGAGGATTTCAATATGATCTTTAAAGTGTTCACTATTCGGGTTACCTTTCCCTTTTAAAGTGAAAAACTTCATTTCTGGAACATCAATTTTGGTAGGTTGCTTCTTAGGTAAATATAGTTCCTTCAATTGCTTTCTCCATTCAAACTTACTCATTATCTATCATCCTGTTCTTACGAATTTCCTTTTGAATTTTGCGAAGTGCTTTTTTGGAACCGCGTTCTATATCATGCTGCATTTTCCGTGTCTGGTAATCGATAAACAATGTTTCAAAATCATATCCCTCTGGATACAATTCCTGTGCTCGTACCTCTAGCGCGAGTCGCTTATCATTAACTTTAATAAATTCCTTGTTATAAAAGACGACAACATTATTGAAATTATCTCTTTCTTCATACACGATTCCAACGTCATCATGGTCTAATAATTTCACCCGATCCCCTTTTTTAAACTCATACACCTCTTGGTTTTTCTCTTTAACTTTTTTAGGCTTCCTTAATTTACCTTCATTTACACTGGCTAGATGATATTCTTTATTTTCCATATAACCTTTTGCTCTTTGTAGTACATTATCACGTAATCTCATTTTTTTTGAAATCCAAAGGGCATTACTTTCCCCTGATTTTCCTATTAATAGCTTATACTTCGGTTCCAATGTCTCATTATGAAATTGCATTGCTGCATTCATGAAATCCGGGTGCATTTCTGAAAAGTGTTTAATTTCTCCATAATGAGTGGTAGCAACAATAATACAACCCATATGATAAAACTCTTCTAAAATAGATATCGCAATTGCTGCCCCTTCATTCGGCTCCGTTCCACTACCTATTTCATCAAATAATAACAATGTATTATTATTAGATAAACTCATGATTTCGGAAAGATTTTTCATATGCGATGAAAATGTACTAAGGGCATTTTCCATACTTTGATTGTCGCCAATATCGACAAAGATGTTTTCAAAAATAGAAATTTCCGTTTCCTTATCCCCAGTAATATGAAAACCTGACATCGTCGCCAACGTTAATAATCCAATTGTTTTGAGTACAATCGTTTTACCACCCGCATTTGGTCCCGTAACTATTAAGCTTCGATAGTCTTGACCAATTTCAAAATCCAGCGGTACCGCGTCTCCTGATAATAGTGGATGCTTGCAGTTAACTAATTTTATATATCCGTAGTCATTTAACTTCGGCTCCGTACCGCCTATAAGTTTACTAAATTTTGCTTTTGCAAACACCATATCATATTGACTTATAAGATCCAGATTAATTTTGATAGCATCGATGTTCTCGAAGATCATACCTGATAAAGCTGCTAATATTTGATATTCCTCAATCGCTTCTTCTGCTTTCAGACTTGCAAGCTCTCCGTTTAATTTTGTAACGGTATCCGGCTCTATAAAGACTGTTGAACCCTTAGATGAAACTTCAATAATGGTCCCTGGAACTTGATTTTTATAGGAAGCTTTAATTGGTATTGTATAGCGATCGTCTTTCTTACTAATAAAATATTCTTGAATATACTTCTTATTGGTACTATGATTTAAAAATTTATCTAATCGTTCTTTAATCTTCTCTTCAACTGTTTCCATACTTCTTCTTATTCGTCTTAATTCCTTACTCGCATTTGAATCAACACGATTACCTTTTATTGAAAAATCAACCTCTTCTTCTACATTCTTAAATTCAGACATCGAATTCGCATACGAAGCGATTACCGGTGCGAAGAATTCTTTATCCAGCATGAACTGTTTAATCTTCCTACAGCCTCTTAAGAAATCCGATACACTAACCAAATCTTCCGGTTCCAGTATCACACCTTTTTCGAGATTTTGAATGATATGTTCAATATTAGAGACACCGAAAAATGGTACATTTCCTACCGCATCTAATATCGCTCTTGCCTCTGTCGTTTCATTTAAACGATTCTTCACTACTTTCATACTTGAGCTAGGTCTCAAATTATCTATCATTTTTTTCCCTAATCCACTAACACAATACGATTTAACTATTCCTTTTAACTCGTTATATTGCAACTTTTCAAAAGTCATTTCATTCACTTTTTTTGCTCCTCACTATGACTAATTTTTATCATACATGAAGATACCTCGCCGTTAGATTTCAATGAAGTTAGATTATGACTGACATGTCATGGTTAGCCACTTCATCACTTTAACCAAAATAAACACAAAAAAGCTACGGGGATACCGTAGCTTTCATTACATTTACAAGGCAAGTGTACTGTACATATTGAAATAAGCTATCTAAACGTATAGCTAACTCATCATGATTACGCGCTTTATAAAGTATTGTAGGTATCTTCACAGGTATTGAAATAAATCCATGACAAAACAAAGGGTATGAAATTCTATTATAATTCCCTCTCTGTCATCATATTTATTTCATTAAATTTCTCCTATTTAGAACCTACCGCACTCACAAATAAGCACCTCTTATTATATATAATGTTATCCATTGAAATCTAATCAACTGTAATTATTATACTATGCTTTATTAAAAAAGTGAAGTTCGGAATAGTGAAACAGGTTTGATGAATTCATCTGTATCACCTACCATCATACTTTTCTATAGATTCTCATTCACAAATTGGATTGTCTTATCGATATGTTCTTCAAAATGCATATTGTGACCAGCAAACGGATAGATTTCAATCGACTTAGGTGCCTCAAGCAAGTTATAAACTCCAAAAGTAGCCCTAGGAGGACAAATAAGATCCTTCAGTCCTTGCGATATCCTAGTTTTGCAAGTGATTTTCTCAGATAGATTTAAATTATCAAAATAGGTTAGATTATCATAAACTAACTCAATATGCTCAGGATATCGGTGCAGGAAGTTTTCTACATAAGTTAATGAGCCTTCCATTTTCTGTTCGATAGCTAAGGGGATATCACACATATTCGGCATATCAGCAATTGCAAGCTTTGGCTTGTCGTGTAGTGACGCAACCGCTAACGTAATACCTCCACCCATACTACCTCCCATGATACAAATTCTTTCAGCATCAATTTCTGGCTGAGAACAAGCAAAGTCTACCGCACGCACCCCATCTACATACACTTTCCGGTAATAATATTCTTCTTTATCTAGGATTCCTTTCGTTACCCAGGTCCCAAGTCCATCCGAAGAATACTGCGAATAATCCGCACTCTTCCCCTGTCCCCTACAATCCACTGCAATTACCGCATACCCTTGAATTAGCCACTTCATATAATCAGAGATGGATCCCTTATTTACCATATAACCATGAAAAAAGATGATACAAGGAAGAGCATCTTGGTGATTCTTTGGTAGGATATAATGAGCTTTGATTGGAGTTCCATCAAATCCATGATATGTCAGTTCAAATGCTTGAATTTGTTTAATTGGGTATGGTAATTCTTCTAACTGAGCATTTAATGGATGATGTCGAGCATCCTTCAACGTACGCTCCCAGAATGCATCATGATCCTCCCTTTTGTTGCGCTGTGGAAAATATGATTCTAGTTCTCTAATTGTTTGTTTAATATATTGCACATTTTCACCTTCTTTGGGTTTACTAAGTGAGTATTTTAACTATATAGTTCGACAGTGTGAGTTGTAATTCCTTTAACTTTTTGGGATTCTGTTGGGTGTTTTGTTTTTTAACTGAGGGGGTGGGGGCATGGGGGGACTTTGGGTACATGTTGGGGAACTTCGGGCGCATGGGTTAGAAGCTTGGGCACATGCTCTGGAACTTCGGGCGCATGGGTTAGAAGCTTGGGCACATGCTCAGGAACTTCGGGCGCATGGGTTAGAAGTTAGGGCACATGCTACGGAATTTCGGGCACATGGTTCAAAACCCTGGGCTCATGATCCGGTACTTCGGGCGTATGCTTCTTAACCTCGGGCTCATACTACGGTACTTTGGGCACATACTCTGGAACCTCGGACTCATGATCCAAAACCCCGGGCACATACTCCAATTCCTCAGTCACCTCCCCCAGAAACCCCAGTACTTTAGTTCCATTCTCCACCACAAAAGAAAACGCTTACAAAATTAATTGTGCACTATGTACAAACCCCACCAAATCACCTTATTCTATACGGTTAAACAACGTCAAACACACCAATTTGCTAATCTATAGAATAAAAGATTACTAGAAGTCCCATAATTTTAGTCAAATTGACTATAGATTTTCATCTCTATTTAAGTTAAAAATATTATAAATAATCCAAATATTAATCCTCAAGGAGGTGAATAGTTTGTTATTCTTGAATCAGAAGGATATCAAAGCTGCTGTTACCATGGAAGATACCATAAATGCTATCGATGAAGCTTACCGTTTATACGATGCTGAAAACTATACCATGCCAACAAGAATGCAAGTTGCAGATGGGGAGAATACCCTAATTCTTATGCCTTGTATGACAAACAACTCAATTGCTACGAAACTAGTAACTTCTTTTCCTAATAATACAAATCATCCTACACTTCATGGATTAGTCATTCTTAATAGTAATGAGACTGGTGAAATAAAAGCTATTTTAGATGGTTCATTTATAACTGGATTCAGAACAGGTGCTATTGGAGGATCTGCTATTCGTCATTTAGCGAAACCGAATGCTAGTAAACTAGCCATAATTGGAACAGGTGTACAGGGATTATATCAAGCATTAGCTGCTTGTACGGTAAGACCTATTACTGATATTTATCTCTACAACAGAACTCCTGAACGGGCAGATTCATTTATTCAGGAATTTAGGAAATGGAACAACTCCCCAATTACACTTCACAAAACAGAAGAGCTAGAAGAAGCAGTACATAACGCTGAGATAATTGTCACGGCTACTACTTCTTATGAACCTGTTTTACCTAATGATGCATCATTACTTCAAGACAAACTCGTTATTGGTATTGGATCCTTTCAACCGACCATGAGAGAATTCCCAGAAGCACTTTATCAAGTATCTGATCAAATATTTGTTGATTCTCATGATGCAGTGATCGAATCTGGAGATATCACGACACCTTTAGAAAACAATTGGATTCATGAAGATAGCATTCAGACCATGTCATCTTATCTTTTTCAATCAAACAAAATACAACCGAAAGCAGGCAGAAGTATAATTTTCAAATCTACAGGTATGGCATTATTTGATACCGTTACAGCAAATGTTATTTATCAACGTGCGGTGGAAAAAGGAGTTGGTACCCGTTTAGATTTCTGATGATAAGAACCACACTAAATTAATGGAGGTTATTATGAATATTATTCTCGTAGAGTTTATTATTTACTGTGTGATTATTGTTGCAGTCGGTTACTTTTTTGGAAGACGTAGTAAGACACAGTCTGATTTCCTACTAGGTGGAAAAAAGGTACCTGGATGGGTGTTAGCTTTCTCCGAACGGGCTACTGGTGAGTCTGCCTGGTTACTTTTAGGATACACAGGTTTTGTATTTATGACTGGTCTTTCAGGTGTCTGGGTTGCGGCTGGTATTGCTTCTGGTATCATTTTCTCTTGGTTATTTTTAGCAAAGAAGTTCATGCGCGAAACAGACAAGTATAAAGTATTAACCCTGCCTGACTATCTAGCTGTTCGTTTTGGAGACAAAGCAAAAGCGATACGGTGGTTAAGTGGTGTCTTAATTGCCGGGTTCTTAATGTTCTATGTTGGTGCCCAAATGGCTGGTGCAGGGAAGTTATTATTAACAACGTTTGGTATGCCGGAAATAGGTGGAGTAATTATCGCAACGGTAGTTATTATCCTAACTACATTTGCAGGTGGTTTTATCTCGGTTGCTTGGACAGATATGGTTCAAAGTATCATGATGCTAATTACATTAGTTGGATTACCGATTCTTGCATTAATTTACATTAATACAAATGATCTTTCCATTACGGAGTCCCTCATTTCAGCAGGGCCTACCTTCGACTCTTGGTTTGGAGGGGTAACAGGATTTGCAATTGGTGTACTGTTCTTTAATAACTTCTCCTGGTTCTTCGGATTCTTAGGGGGACAACCACAGCTAAGTTCACGTTTTATGGCATTAAAGAATGATAAAGAAGCTAATCACGGTAGTATCGTTGCTATTGTTTGGACATTCTTAGCGTATGGTGGAGCATTTACGATTGGTCTTGCTGCCATTGCCATGTATAACCAAGGGTCATTTGATGATGTTGAAATTATCCTTCCAACGATGATTCTTCAACTAATGCCACCTTGGATTGCAGGAATTCTATTAGCTGGAGTATTAGCAGCTATTATCACAACTGCAAACTCACAACTACTCGTTGTTACCAGTTCGGTTACAGAGGATATCATCCATAAGGCATTAGGGATTAAATTAACGGATAAACAACTTGTATGGTTATCTCGTCTATCCATCGCAATATTTGGGATTGTTGGTATGGTCATTGCACTTGTTTCAGAATCACTCGTATACCTCATTGTTGGTTGGGCCTGGGCCGGTGTAGGTTGTACCCTTTCCCCTGCCATCCTAATGACATTCTTCTGGAAACGGTATTCCGGCGCAGGTGTTATCGCAACCATTGTATCTGGTCTTGTCTCAACCATTCTTTGGATTAGCACACCACTAGAAGAAATCATGACATCTCGCTTCACTACATTCTTTATTGCAGCGTTCTTCGGGATTGTATTTAGTTTATTATTCCCAGATAAGAAGGCGGAAGAGAAGGTTGATATGGAGTCAGTGGAGAAGGTACTTTAATGAATTTGCCTGGACCTACAACTAAGAAGCTCAGGTTAGCTCCTGAGCTTCTTCTTGTTTTGATACATACTATCTTTTCCGAACTGGTAACCAAATCTCACTATATGCATAGCCTTCTTTTGGTTCATTCATTTTCGTAAATGAAAAAGTAGGTGCATTGATTACTTCATAATCGGAAGATGGAAGCCACTCCGAATAAGTTTTGGCCATTGTTTCTTGTAACGTGGAAGGGAATGGTCCTTCATTTGGAAATACTGCCCAAGTATAGGCTTCTACAGGAACAATATCTAGTTGAACACTAAATTGATCTTCTGTTGTTAGAACACCTATTAAATGCGTTAAGTCTCCCTCTTCTTTTAAGAAATTAGCATCCGCCTCAAAAGATGCATTGACAATTTCATATGGCGCGATGTTCTGAAGTGAGCGCATCTCTTCTCTTTGCTGTTCTGTAATACTTTGTGCAAGTTTTACAATCTCATTGTTTACTCCTTCAAATTGAATTGGGACACGTGCACTCACACCAACTAAGTTAAATGCTGGTTTCTTTTCAATTCTAAATTCCATCGTAACTCCTCCTTGAACGGTTATAGTAAATGAAAGTTTGGGAAATGATTTACTTACGCCACTCTTACCAACATCTGAAGGTAAGAATCCACTCCACTTTTTAAATGCTCTTGTAAAGCCATCCATGGATTGATAACCATATTTAAAAGCGACATCGGTTACTGTTTCACCTTGTAATAATTCTTTATTTGCCTCTGACAACTTCCTATTTTTGATATATTCATTTAGAGTCATGCCCGAGAGGTAGAAGAAGATCTTTCGAAAATGATAGTCAGAGACACCCGCATATTCAGAAATCATTTCAAGAGATAAATCTTCGGTTAGATGCTCTTCAATATAATCCATCACTTGATTTAATTCTCGTAACATGATTTCCCTCCTTTCATGTCTTAATCATACCGGAGCAATTCTTATGATACTCGACATTTCTTATATAAAAAATATCGACTACAACATTTATTTCTTAGTTTCAAACCTTTGAGGAGACAGGAACCGTAGCTCTCATTGAAAAGAATATCAGTCGCACATTATAGAGTATGGATTACTACCATTACCAATAATTAAAAGCCTGATTTAGTATCAGATTAACATAATTTATCTAGAATCATATAAAAAAGAAGGCCCGTTCTCACTTTAAGAATTGGCCTTCTTGTCGATCTATAAACATTATTTAATTAGCCTCGATTAATGGTATCGTTCAACTTCGTGCGGTATTTATCCATCCAAGTATTGTTATCCTTCATTAATTCATCACAAAAAGCTGCCACATCATTACCGGTAAGTTCTGTGACTTTCTTACCTTGCGGAGCTCCTTCTTCAAAGAGGTCAAGAATACCACCGAATATCCGTTTTATATCTTTCCAGTCAGAAACGCCACCTGAGTTCCACATATATTTTTGACTAGCATTGTAAGCGTTCCGGTATTCACTTGGAAGTGCCTTTGCTCGTTCCTCCAATGCCTTCCATTCTTTTTTCTCTTCTAAATCTCCAATTATCTTCTCAAAAATATTCATCTTATTGCTCCTTTTCATTTTGGTTTTGTTTTAATTCGTTAATTTTACTGGAGACAAATTCCCACTTTCTCCAGAAGACTTCTAGATGCTCTTGACCTGCTGCATTGAGGGTGTAGAATTTCCTCGGTGGTCCCATTGTGGAACGCTTTTTCTCGATATCCACTAGATTGTATTTCTCGAGTCTCATGGTAATCGTATAAACTGTACCTTCCACCACATCTGTAAATCCAAGTTCTCTCAGTTGTTGCGTAATTTCATAGCCATACGTTTCACCTCGACTAATGATTTCAAGCACACACCCCTCGAGCACCCCTTTCAGCATTTCAGTAATATTTTCCAAGTTTATCCCTCTTTTTTACTATTTTCACTTCTGCTATACCAGCAGTATTCAGTGATACTGGTAATAAGTATTACCGACTACAAGTATATAGTAATACATAGTACTGATTGTGTCAATACAAAAAAAGTATTTAGTAGCCCATTTTAGCATGCTCCTTAGTACTCTTTCTGATTATTGTTCTGGATCTGGAATATCCACTTCGTCTCCCCATTGGGTAAACGTATTAGATGTTTGTACACTAATTCCCCCCGCACTTCCAGTCGCAACAAAATAAGCACCGAGATAGTCACTTGTAATCCAAAACTCAAAATCGGAAATGACCGATATTTGCATATCAATGACGTCATCTGATGTTAGCTTCCAGGCTGTATCTGTAAAAGCCTCTGCATCCGGTACCGCCTCCTCACCAACAACAGTCCATGTATTCACCATTCCTAATAACTCTGCAATAAAACGTGGATCTGCAAATACACGATACCCTTGGATGATAGTATTTGCCATCCTCACTTCTGGATGATTGCTATTTGGGTCCTCTTGTATCCATCTACCGTCCAACGTCTTCATCCAACCAGTATCTTCCTTAAGAATGACTGCAAATTCTTCATTATCAACAGCAAGTGAAAAATGAGGATCCCATTTGAAATCAACTGTCGTATGAATACCACTTTCATCCTTCACAATATGACTCCCGCTTTGTTGTGCGAGCATCGCCTCGACGATACAATCTCCTAGTACACTACCTTCAATTTCTTGACTAACAGAAAATAATATTCCTTTACAGCTTTGATATTCTGTATTATTTCCCACTTCCGATTCTGTTTCGTCTTCTGTACTTTCTTGTTCTTCTCCCTCGTCTGTATTTACATCTTCTTTACCACCTTGGTCACGTTGCTCTACATCAGTCTGTTGATTGATATCTTCACTTTCTGCTTTATCTGATGTAGTACAAGCAACCATTAAGAAACACAATGCCATGATTATTAGTACACCTAATCGTTTCAATACTTTTCTCCTCCCCATTGGTTCCAATCAATATTTATATGTATATTATCTTCAGACAAAAAAAGAAGGCATTTGTTCTCTATTCTGAACAAATGCCTCTAGATGATGGTTAAATTTGGTTTTAATCCTCAATTACATCAATTATGTTAGTGTGTATGGTAATAAAATGCTCTTCTAATAACTTATCTAACTTATTATTAAGCTTATCATATTCATCGTTCGCTTTTTCGATTACTTTATAAAATGCATCTACTTCAATCTCGTCATTCTCTAACGCTACGTACAAATTCCACATTTCGCTTCCATACCTTTTTTCAATACTTGCATACTCATGAGCACCAATTTTCTCAAGAATTCCGATTAATTCGTTTAAATAATTATCTATCCCTACCTCATTAATATAGAATTCCCACCAATTAAGTAAGCTTTCATGTCCCCCACTTTCAAGCTCAGAATAATATTGAAAGAGAATGAAGTTTTCTTTTTGTAAGTCTTCCGCAGTTAGAAGATCATAATTACTTAGTACATCGATAACGGCATTCCATATGTCAGTCTTGCTTTGTAAACTAGTTCTGTGTATTTTAGGTTTCACGGTAGTTCCTCCTCTTCCACTTCTACCTCTACAATTGCCACATCATCTTCCTTATCCTTTGTTGCTGGTTCTATATCTTCCTTTTGGACTGCAATCCGTGATAAGTAGTACCTACGTTAGCCCTAGTACATACTTACCAAGTGTGTTATTCATTTGGTAATAGGCCTCCTATGTATAACCTTTTCTGTGTTGTATGAAACTAGCTTTAATATCTATGTTACTTTGATATTACATTAGAGCATTGTTTTTACTCATACACTTTGAAATGAAAGGTCTAACCCTTCTCACAATAATATAGACATATATTTACATCTTAAGGCGTGGTAAGAGCATACTGTAGTCTAGCTGTAAATCAGTAACCACCATCGCATGGTCACTTCCAGCCTTTAAGGAGTCTTCCATTCGATATTCAACATTCTTTACCTTAAATTCTTCTGAAGAGAAAATATAGTCATACCGTTTAGGAAATTTACCATTAATAATATGTGAAGCTGTTAATGGTGTATATTTCAATTCTTTCTCATCCTGAACACTATCCTGCTTAGCTTTAATAACATCTAATATTTCCTTATTTTTATCGAACCAAGTTCGATAAGTATCCTTCATTCTATGTACTGGTCTATTACTCAAAATTAATGATGCGCCGACTCCTCGGTCACCATTCTGTTTGAATAATTGCACATTGTCCATATCATAATGATCTACTTCTGTTTCATTTGCATCAAAGCAACATATTGTAGGTACTTCCTTGTGAAAGTGTAGATACTCTGCAACACCTGTAAATTGAGCTGGTTTTGTTTTCTTATACCCTACACCTGTTAGTGAATGAAAACATACTATTTTAAATGTGATTCCATCAATATTAATATCAGAAAATAAGGTTCTATCGGGAAATGCGGTTCGTGGAAGTACACCAAACTGCTCAACATCAAAATTTCCAATAACCCCAATCATACAGCCTAATTTACGATTAGTGGTATCATATGGACCAGGTTTTCGAAAATCGAGAGAGTAATACAACTTATCAAAAATGTGACTACTCGTGATATAATCAAAATCATTTTTACGTACTTCTTGTAGTGTAACTACTTTTAAATCGTCGATCACTCTGATTTCAACCTAGTTTAATCCTCCAGTCAAATATCACGCTAATATTTCCTTTTCTTCTATTAAACAGTATTTACCTCTTTCGACTCTTTTTAGCACTCCTCCTTTGATACTTTTAGATCACAAAAATGTCACAACTTAACCCCTATTTTGTTTATTCCATAGATTCTCTTTAACTATACCTGAATTGCTTTTGATAACACATTCTCTTTTACCTCTGGCACATTTAATTGAGTAATTCTATTTTGAGTAGTAATAGATATTAGTTTCTATTTAATCTATAGATCTTTATTCTGTTATTTGTTAAGATCCAAGTATGTGTATCAATATAAAAATGTATGAGGTGAAAGCATGTCTAATGTCATTATCCCCACGTACTTAATGAACAAACTGTTACCAACTAATGGTGGTAATATTATTTCTAAATTAAAAGAAAAATATAATTGGAAAACTTATGCTGACATTAATGAAAATGAACTGAAAAAGGTCTATAATCAAGACTTCGATGTATTTTGGACAGTGATTAAGTATCTATCTTTCCAGGGATTTGAGTTTTCAGGCAGATTATCACGGTATAATTTTTCTAGTAATAATGGAAACGGATATATACTTTTTTTACAAAAAGAAGAACACAATTCTAGATTAGACTTTGATTATAAGTATGCCTTTTTGAAAATACAATTGGCTCCTAATGGAATTCATGAGAAGTATGACCTTCATCTCGTGCCAATAGAACATATTTTAAATGAGTATATGAATTTTGAAAAAGCTACTGAATTCTTTTCCAAAGAAGGATTTTCTGTTATTAAAACTGATTCTATTAATCTCGATAATGAGTTTAGTGTTCAATCAAACAACAAAGAAGTAAAGAAGTCAACTGAAAAAAATCTAGTTTTCCAAGTGGGAAATTTCAGTTATTCAGTACCATGCAAAAGTACTAACATTTCTTTGTCAAGTGGAATTATACCTGCGTCAAAAGTTCTAAGCACATTAATTAAGAGGGGTTACAAAAGAGTTATTGATTTACCTAGTGACTTAAGCTTTTTGTTAACGGTACCCCAAGTGGGTCAAAGGTCAGTAGAAAAATTCTTTCTAACGCTTGGTAGTAAACCAAAAGAAACAACTCAACTAACTAGTAATAAGAATTACTCTACTTCTACCATCACTGAAAAAGGAGGATTTTTGTATCTAGGTGAATTTATTCCATTCAAAGATATATGGATGCAAATTCCTATAATGAAAGACTATTTTGGTCAAGATGTCCTAAAGTTATTCTTCGAAAGAGGTATAAAAGTACTCGGCGATCTTCCATATGAAATTGAAGAGTTCTTTCGTTCAAATGGATATAAAAAAATAGCAAGACGTGAATTAAGCACTAAGATATACAACCATCTACCTATTCAAGGTTTACAGGAACTTTTGTCTCGTTCTTTAAACCAGTTTATCATTAACAACAAACCACCATTCCTAGAACAAAGAGATTGGGAAATAGTTTTTCATAGACTAGAAGAAAGTACGTTAGAGGAGATAGGAGAAAAATATAATGTGACTCGTGAGAGAGTTAGACAAATTGTCAGAAAAAGTTTAGATAAAATGTTCAAAAGATATCAGAAATATTTTGATTATCTAGAACAGGAGATAAAAGACTATGTTTTTATTAATATCTACGACCTTTTTAAAGGTAAAGATAAAAATATAATAAAACTAATGCGGTCATTAGTAAATGTGTATTCCATGCCATTTTATGTTTACGATGATTATTTATCCTTATATGGTCGCGATGAATTCCTTCAAAAACTTAAAAGTTTTAAGTCTGATATCACAAATGACAAAAAAGAAACTCATCTATATTCTCGTGAGGAGATTGAAAAATATGTCGTAAATTTCCTTACTATAAATTCTGTTAGCGACAAAGATTTAAATTCAAACAAATTTGAAGTCGTAACAAACCAATTAATATGTGAATCGTTTGAATCAACTAACCAGTCCAATCTTTATACCTATAAGCAAAAATTCTCAAAAGCTCGTATGTGCCAAATAGTTTTTGAAGAAGAATTCGCTGATGGCTTGGATATATATAAAAAACAAGATTTATTTATTAAAAAGTTATTAGAGTACTTCCCAGAGGAATTTAAAAACGATTCAGCTAGATCTATTATTGCTAACTTAACTCGTGATGAGAATAAAATAGTACTTTGGAGATTAGGTTTCTTTAAACATATCTCAGCAGTTCACCCAGACGTTAACACTAATACACTTTCTCCAATCAAAGAATGGCTGCAGTCTCAACTTTCCGATAAAATTAAGCAAATTAACACAAATATAGCATTTAGCAAATTTGAAGATGAGCTAAAGAGACTAGAGATTGATACAGAACACGCATTGTTTTCTTTACTTAAGATACATTTTCCCGATGCATTTAATTACAGTCGCTCCCCGACTTTGGTTACAACAGGACAAGAGAGATTAGAAAAGAAAAAAGTCTTAGAAAAATATGTGAAAAATAACAATGGTTATATTTCAAATGAAGATCTTACAAATTATTTTATTAATACTATCGGTTGGACAAAAACTATGTTTGAACAAAACATATCAGCTTCAGAGGTATTATTAAAAACATCAAATGGCCTTGTTCACATTGATTGTCTAAATATTGAGAAAGAAGAACTCGAAGGAATATTCTTGTATGCAAAGAAGAAGATGAATCATCTACAAAATAGCTATTCTATTGAAACGATTTTCGAAGAACGAAAGTCCACATTACTACAAATGAATATCAAAGATAGTAGAGTCTTATACCATTTACTTGAGAAATATTATACTGAGGAATTTGACTTTTATCGCTTTCCACATATTCATCCTGTTGGAAAGTATAAAACGGAACAACTCTCTGTTGTAGGGCAGTTTGAAACATTCTTTTTAGAAAACGAAGATTATTTTCTACGTGATGAGCTTTATGAGGAATTTGTTCAAGAACGTGGCTGGGCAATGTCAACATATTATATGGCCTATTCTAAGAATAAAGAAGTAATTCTAGAGGTATTTCCAGAAGAGTTTGCACATGTAAATTTAATCGAATGGAATAAAGAAAAGAAAACCCTTCTAATAGAAGTTTTAGAGAATTTCTTGCATAATTCAAATAAACCTTTTATCCATATAGAACGAGACATAATTAATAATGATATCTTAATTGAGCAATTCCCGAGTATTAATCCGACATTTGAGTGGAATTACACATTGTTAATTTCAATCTTACAAACTACTAATAACTTTATTCTATTGGGGACGAAAAAGGCAGGAATCTTATCAAAGGATAATTCATTCGGTATTAAAAATGAACAGGATTTTATTTCTTATTTATTGAAAAATAAATATGATGGATATGTAAAAGTGTCAGAGCTGCAAAAATACTTGTATTCTATCGATATGTGTGGTAATTCTTCAATCCCAAATTATTATTTAAAATCCGATGATAGAAAATTAGATTATCAATTAACAAAAGATGAAGTAATACTAAAAGAATTGATGGTGAGATAATGACTTTTCGTTCACTAGATTTAAAGTATATTTATGATAATGAAAATGATAACATTTTCGAGGATTTATTTAATCCTTTACTTTCAAATTCAATCTCTTATAAAAGAGGCGTTGGATACTTCACGTCTTCATGGCTTGAAATGTGTATGGATGGCTTATTAAAAATGGCCGAAGAGCAAGGGAAAATCATCCTTGTCACTTCCCCTCATTTAAGTGAAATGGATTGGGACGCTTTCAGGCTTGGAACCGAAGCAAAAAAAAACAATATTGTTTATCAAACATTAGCTAAACAAGTAGAGAATTTAAGATTAAATATGACAAGTGCAAAACTTACCATATTAGCCTGGCTCATTGCTGATGGATTACTTGAAATTAAGATTGCTGTTCCGAAGAATAACCGTGGAGATTTTCATGATAAATTTGCAATATTTGAGGATAGTAACGGAGATAAGGTTGCCCTTCATGGATCATTAAATGATTCTGAGAAAGCAAGCTACAATGGTGAGGGGGTTTCCATATTTCGCTCTTGGATACCTGGTCAAGAGGGATTTGTAGAAGGGCATGAAACTAGGTTTGACAAATCGTTTATTCAGAATTCAAGTTTTTATCATGTTTATGACCTTCCTGAAGCAATTCAAATAGATATTGTTAAGCTGAAGGATAATAAACCTAGGCCATATAAACTTCCTGTACCAATTAAAAAGCTACAATTTAAACTCCCTAAGCATATTACTTTGCATGAGTTCCAATCACAAGCTATTGATAACTGGTTTGCAAATGATGGCAAAGGATTATTTGAAATGGCAACTGGAACAGGAAAAACTATCACTTCTCTCGCTGCAGCGTCAAAGTTTGCGAATGAACAAAATAGCAGTTTTATTCTAATCACTGTCCCATTTAACCACTTAATTGAACAATGGGAAGAAGAGGTTCGAATGTTTGGTTTTAATCCATTAGTCCGTAAAGATACAACTTCCACGTGGATTTCGCAATTACGCACCAAAATATTTGATATTAATAAAGGATTAAGAACTAACTTATGTATTATAACTACTCATGATACAGGTGCTTCTGAAGAGTTTTTAAAACTAATGGAAACTGTAAAAGCACCATTTCTATATATTGCCGATGAATCACATTACTTAGGAGCAAGAAAGCTTAGTCGCTTACTACATCCAAATTTCGACTATAGAATTGGTCTTTCTGCTACACCTGATAGATGGTTTGATGAGGATGGAAGTAGTAAATTAAGAAATTATTTTGATAAAACTGTTATAGATCTTCCCATTACTGAAGCCGTTGAAAAGGGATTTCTTACTCCCTATCGTTTTTATCCTAAAACAGTGACACTAACTGATACGGAATATGAGCAATTTCAATCTTTTACCCAAAAAATAATTAATGTGCAAAATGATAAGAACCTTTCAATTTCTGAGCGTAGGGAAAAAGTTCATCAGTTATTGATTTTACGATCTAGAGTTGTAAATAAAGCAGAAGAAAAAATGACTCTACTTGAAACACTCTTAAAAGAAAAAATAGAACGTGTTGGACTAAGTAATATTCAACACACACTAGTATACAGTCCCTTTGGTAAAACAAATGAGGTTGTAAAAATGCTCGCTAATTTGGGAATTCGTGCACATGAATTTATATACACAGTCTCAAATCAAAAGAAAATGGAACTTCTAGAGCAATTTGGAAATGGTAATATACAAATACTCGTTGCTATGAAATGTTTGGATGAGGGTGTAAATATTCCAGCTACGAAAGAAGCTTACTTTTTATCTAGTACAACAAACCCTCGTGAATTTGTTCAACGCCGTGGTCGTATTTTACGTAAGTATAAAAACAAGAAAGAAGCTATCATTTATGACTTTTATGCTGTTCCGCCAACATCAAACTGGGGGGAAGATGCAGGAGCTGGTTTATTAAAAAGAGAGATTCCAAGATTTGCTGAGTTTGCAGAAGGAGCATTAAATAAATTTGAATCTCGAGAAGTTATATTACCAATCCTTGGCGCTTATAATCTTCGCCATATTATTGATTTAAAACCTTGGGATGCCTATCGTATGATGCAAAATGAAGAAGGAAGTGACCAAAATGGAGAACTTTAAAATTAATGACAAAATCATAAAAAAAATAGAAAACTATGATGAAGAAGTACAAAACATTCTTAAAAAAGGAATCTTATACACAGAAAGAGCACAATTAACACGTGTAAAAAACCGTATTTCACGTGACATTGAGAAAATGGCGAAGGAGAGCATGAAATGAGACTTAGAAAGATTGTCATGCAAAACTTTAAACAATATTACGGAGAGCAAACTATCGAATTTTCTGGTGTAAATGAAGATGACAAATCTAACGTTACTGTAGTCTATGGTGAAAATGGTCGAGGGAAGACCACTCTTTATCGTTCAATGTTATTTGGTTTTTATGGCGACCGTTATCTAGAACAAGATGAATTTGAGGATAATAAAGATTCGGTAATTTATTTGGCAAATTTAAAAGCGATTGATGAAGCCGCTGAACGTGGAAAAGGAATTACAGTAGGAGTTACTATCGACTTTTCCCATAATAATGAACGATATGAAATTAGAAGATATTTCAATGCTATAAAGGATCAAAATGGAGAGATTCATGAAGACCTGCCAAGTGTCAAATTAACAATTATCAAAGATGATGGAAATACCGAATATCATGATGAATCGAAGAACGATGATATTCGTGAAATTATTAATTCAATCTTAGATGAACGTGTAAAAAACTACTTCCTTTTTGATGGTGAGCGTATTGAGTCTTTAACTAAAGCTTCAAAAAAGCAGAAAGAAAATATACGTACAGGAATTAAAAACCTATTAAAAATCGATAATTTATTTCTATTAAAGCAAGCGTTAGAAGAAAGCAAAAGAGACTTAAATAGTGAACTAAAAAAGATTTCAACAGGTGAAATGTTTAAGAACCTCCAAGAAATTGAAGCAGTCGATGAAAAATTGGCCAACATTCAAAACAAAATTGATAGCATAGTGAAAGATTTAAACTTTGCAGAAAGTCAAAAGGCAGAAATTGACCGGAAATTGAAAGAAATTGAAGAACAAAGACCTACTCTTAATAGAATCCTTGACTTAGAAAAAGCAATTGATGCTCTAAAGGAAGAGCATAGTCAGAGTAACCAACAAATGGTCGAATTAACTTCTTCACTTAGTGTACTACTTGCAAAAGACACGGTTGGAGAACTAATAGCTGATTTAGAGGGGCAAAGAATTCGTGGAGAAGTACCTTCTGAAATAAAGACAGAGCTAATTGACAGATTATTAAATGAGATGAGTTGTATTTGCGGCCGAGAGCTAAGTATTGGTTCAAAAGAATATGAGAGTTTACTAAACTGGAAACAAAAATCAAATACTCAGGTTTATGAAAAACATGCAATGAAGTTATTTGGTGACTTAAAAACAACAGCAAGTCATATTATGTACTCCTCAAATTCTATATCTCAAAGCCTTACTAATGCCGCCCAAATTGAAGAGCAGCTAGAAATATATACAAATGATTACGAACGGTTAAAGAAGGATGTTGGGGAAATCTCAGAGCAAGATATGGTTAACGACTTCCAATATCGAGATACTTTAATGAAGGATATAGCAAGAGCTGAACAACAACTAGAGAGTTATGAAGCAGAACGTGACGAGGCTCTCAAATATAAAGAGACACTTGAGAAAAAACAAAAAAGCCTTAAAGTTGAGAATGAATTACAAGCCCAAATTACCCGTCAATTGGAGATCGTTGATAAAAGTCTAACTGCTCTAAATGAAATTATTCAAAGCTTTGAACAAGAGATAAAAGTTGAACTTGAATCTAAAGCAAACGACATCTTCAAGAACCTTATTGATGAAGGTGGATCAACAAACTTAAAAAAAATAATTGTAAAAGACAATTATACTTTAGATGTACTAGATTGGAGTGGTCGTCCATTCCTTGCCAACATATCAGCTGGTCAAAGGCAGATTATTTCTCTATCCTTTATTACTGCATTAGCCGCAGTTGCTGGTGGAACTTCAATGTTGGAAATACCTTTATTTATGGATACCCCATTTGGACGTCTGTCACCAGATCACCGGTATAATCTTGTAAGTCATATCCCGACGATTACTCCACAATGGATATTACTTGTTACTGGTAGTGAATTTAAAGAAGATGAAGAAGCTAAATTTTTAAAAGATACTGGGAAATGGGGGAAATTCTATCTACTGGACGCCATCTCTGAAGGAGTAACGAAAATTGAAGAAGTATCCCCTGAGGATCTATCTAATATAAAGGCAATCGAAAGGAGTAAATCAATATGAGCTTAGGACATCGTATTTACGTTCGAAGGAGATTTATTGATATCTACCGAGAATTAAGAACAGATAAGAAATCGAGCCCTCGTATCTTCACAGAAAACAAAGATTTATTCACTCTTTGCTGTACTATTGGATATAAATCAGGAAATAGAAATGAATTAAAGAATACTGAAATGTTACTATGGTCTGGAACTCTTGATGAGCATCAGGAAACAGTATTAAGATCTATTGCAGTTAAATCATCCGGAGAGCAAAATTTAAATATTCTTGATGATGCTGAGAAAGTTTATAAAATCGCTGAACAATACGCTGACCATGGAATGGAAATACTAATTGAAGAAATCTTTAAGCCTTATATTAAGGAACAAGAAGATGGTACATTAACTATAGTTTATACCGAGAAAGCTGATTTACTAAAGGCAATTATTCATTTTGTTGATAGTTTAAATGAAGATAATAGTCCGTTTGACTAACTGCATCTATAATAGACAGGTATCACTGATACCTGTCTATTATCTTTTAAATATATTAATCCTTTGCACCGTAATTCTCGATGTATAGTAACAATATGAAAATCAATAACTGACTTAAGAGTAAAAATATACTAATATTCGACTATTTAAAATAATATATAAAGAAACATTCTTCACATAAATTATTGATTAATAATACAAAATAGACTACACTATTTTCAACCACTACTAATAGTTACTTCTTAACAGTATAAATTAACCCATCCACCCCCCTTTCACTACTGCATAAGAATAACCTCTATAAACAATAATTATTCATCTTTTCCATTGAGAATTTACATTTACTATATTCATAGAATTAGGAGTGATATTTTGATTAGTATTTTATCTTACCCTAACCGCGGACACTATGGTAATTCAAGTTATCGTGGTAACTGTTCTGGTTATGTTATTAGGGATCTATTATTACACTTTAAACCCAAAAATTTCTTAGAGTGTTTCGCCGGAGGTGGAAGTGGTTATGATGCTGCAATAGAATTAGGTTACACAAACAGTATCCATTTAGATTTAAACAACAGATTTGGCAATTTTAATATATTAGAGGATCCATTACCTGCAGGTGCAGACTTAGTTTTCAGTCATCCCCCATACTGGAATATCATTAAATATTCTGGTAAGAATAATGTATGGGGAAACAAAATACATGAAGATGATATATCACACATACAAGACTATAATGAATTTATAAACAAACTAAATTTTATAAACCAGAAAATATTTAATAGTCTAAGTACATTTGGAAGACATGCTATTTTGATTGGTGATGTACGCAGAAACAGAAAATATTATTCCATTATTAGAGATATGAAGTGGTATGGGGAATTAGAATCTCATTTAATCAAAATCCAGCATAACACTTTAAGTCAGAACAAAAAATACGCTACCGATAATTTTATCCCAATTGCCCATGAGCACCTACTTATTTTTAAAAAACTTTAAACCACCACACTCAATTATAAATAAGAACAAGACAGGTATAAACTTTTAACACTCAATATTTGCCCCACTATCTTTTCTTCTATAAAATATAATCAACAGCTATAAAAAATAAATGTTCTATAAACTTTTATATTAATAAATGGGTAGCATTTTCACTTGCAATCTATAAAAGCGAACGTATGTGTGTTATTCTATAATAGAAACAATTATCATTAGTATCATCAAAGTTATACTAATCTAGAAAGGTGTAAGTCATGTCAAAAAATACTATATTAAGTCCTGTACTAAAATGGGTCGGAGGTAAAAGACAACTACTTCACGAGATCATTCCACTAATTCCTCTAAATGCTTCTACCTATGTGGAACCATTCGTTGGTGGAGGAGCAGTTCTATTTGAATATCAGCCAAATAAAGCAATTATAAATGATTTTAATGAAGAATTAATTAATGTATATAATGTAATAAAGGATTCACCAGATGAATTAGTAGAGTTACTTATAACTCATAAAGAAAATAATAACCAAGAATATTTCTATGAGATTAGAGCACTTGATAGACAGGAAAATTATATAGACAATCTATCTAATGTTGAACGTGCAGCAAGGATAATTTATCTAAATAAGACTTGTTACAATGGCCTCTTTAGAGTTAATTCAGCTGGACAATTTAACACACCTTTTGGAAAATATAAAAATCCTAATATAGTTAATAGGCCCGTTATCTATGCCATGTCAAATTATTTTAATGAAAAGAACATTAAAATAATGAACACCGATTATAAGGGAGCATTAAAAAATTTAAGAAAAGGTGCGTTTGTTTATTTTGATCCACCTTATTTACCTGTTTCTACATCTTCTTCTTTTACAGGGTACACGGAAAATGGTTTTACACTGGAACAGCAAATAGAATTAAAAGAACAATGTGATAATTTAAATAGACGGGGGATAAAATTTCTACTATCCAATTCTGATCATCCAATAATTAGAGATTTATATAAAGATTATAATATAAAGACTATAAAAGCAAAACGGGCTATTAACAGTAAAGCTAATAAGCGTGGAGAAATAAACGAGGTGTTAGTTTACAATTATGAACATATCTAGTAATGAAGCTTGGAAGAAAATCTTCGACAAGTACGATATTGTTAATAAAGTGAAAGAAGATGGACAATATAAGATTCTATCAAAACAAATTAAAGAATTCCGTGAACCAAGATTAATGTCAAAATGGGATAGTTCCGAATCACTTCCTAGTATATTGGAAAAAAGCAAAATTAATATTCTTCCTGACAGTAGAAGTTCATATGTATTGGGCAACTTCCAATTATATGAAAAGGTTCCAGCCTTGACAGAACATGTTACTAAAATGCAAAAAGTGGAAATCCCTGACTTTGAAACAATTGATGTAAATAATATTTCTTCAGAGTCAAATGCAATTAATCTTCTAGTTATTTCTAATGTACTAGATGATTTTCTAGAGGTGGATCAAAATGTGCAAACCTTTAATGGTCGGATGGGAACTGGTGAGTTTAGCTTCGTTGTAAACACAAGACGAGGTAAGGAAAATGTCTTTGTAAAAAATGCACAGTGTGAAATAGACGGTGGCTTCGAAAATGAAGAGTCAGTAGTAATTTTAGAAGCAAAAAATGTTGTTTATCCAGACTTCCATATTAGACAATTATATTATCCATATCGTTTATGGCAGAAGCGTGTAAAGAAACCAATTCGACTAGTTTTTTCTGTCTATTCGAATATGATTTATAGACTATTTGAATATGAATTTCAATCATTAGAAGACTATTCATCGATTCAACTTGTAAAAGAAAGGAACTACTCACTGCAAGATACTGAAATAAATAATGAAGAATTGTTAGAAGTATATCACAAGACTAATGTCAAAACTGACGATAATATGAACAACACTGATATTCCTTTCGTACAAGCTGACTCATTTGAAAGGGTTATATCGTTGTTAGAACATCTTTATGAAAATTGTATGACTACTGATGACATCGCAGAATTGATGCAGTTTAAAGACAGACAATCTTATTATTATTTTAATGCTGGTAAGTACTTAAGATTATTTGAAAAAACAAATGATGAAAATACTGGTAAAGTCGTTGCCCAATTGACTAGCTTAGGAGAAAGAATCTATAAATTAAATTATAAAGCCCGACAGTTGAGCCTTGTGAAGTTAATTTTAGAACACAAAATATTTCATGAATTTTTTATTGACATTTATAATAACGGTGAATTTCCATCAAAGGAAATTGTGAAAAGTAAAATGAGAGAATATAATGTTTGTGGCGAATCACAAATCGATAGACGATCAGGAAGTGTATTAAGTTGGTTAAAATGGATATTTACTCTATCTAAAGTCTAATCTTCAACGTATTAATTAACTTACCTTTGCAGAGTATTATTCTTTTCAAAACGAAGTAACTGCCCCAACCAAGAAAAAATACATCTTATTAACAACATATTGGTCAACTGCTCTTTATGCAGTTTGTAAAAAGGGTACTTAGTAGAGCAAATACTAAGTACCTATTCTTATTATAATAAATAGATATTAATCAATATACTGTCAATTGGCAGTAGGATTATCTTCAAACAACCATATTATTAATAAGAAATCCACAATTACCTTTCTTTAGACATATGCTCTATCACCTTTCCTACCCTTATTCCCCTTCATGTTTATCACTCCCTACTTTCTCTAGAATCAAGTTATTTCTACCATAATCCAAACCCTATATTTCTTCTTTAAAACAGAATGAATTTAATGGCCCACCAAGCAAAAAATGGAAATTATCCTATGATAGGTTTATAATCTATGAGAATTACCTAAAACATCAATGAAAGGTATGATCTAACAAATGAAGAAGCTAACAAAGATACTTTATATGAATGTTGCACTATTAATCCTAGTGGGGTTACTTGCAGGCTGTGGAGATAATAAAAATGACTCAACATCTAATTCTACACAAGACAATTCTGTCCAAGAGTCAACCGATGAAAATACTACCGAAACAGATGAGAGCAATTCTTCTAGTGAGGAAGAAAAATCTGAAAGCACCACCGAAGATTTAGAAGAACAAGATACAGAATCTTCCTCATCTGAAAATAGTACAGAAAAAGATGCACTGTCCCAATATTCTTCACAAGAAATTGAATATGCTCGTGTGTGGTTACAGCTTGGTCCTAATCAAGAGTTGGATGAATTGAATGTCCTACATATTCCAGCTGGTACACCACTTAATCCTGATGATGAAACCAGTCTGACTTATCCAGAAGATGTTATCCAGTTAGCAGGCAGTCGCTTAGTGGATGGTTCCGTAACATATAGTGGGAATGGCGATGGCACGATAAATGTGTACAATGTCCCATTGCGTTGGGATGGTCAATACCCTGCCGGTGAAGAATTTTACCAAGAGTTGATTGATAATACCGAGTTAGTGGCAATTGATACAGGTGATGATGAACAGGTCATAAAACTAATCAAACTACTAAAAATCCAATAATTTTACGCTATAAAAATAGGAGGAAGGTTTTCCATATAACCTTCCTCCCTGTTTATTTCTCTAATAACTCGATTAACAAATCCGGCCGATCTGTCATAATTCCATCAGCCCCTAATTCGATTAGTTCCTTCATCGTCTCGGGATCATTAATTGTCCAATAATGGACATCCATCCCTCTATTATGTGCACCTCGAATTAGCTTACCATCGACAAGGTTAATATTACTATCCTCCGTTGGGATTTGGAGTGCATGGACATTTTGTCTATACAAGCTATTTAAGAACAACTTATGAAACACGACAAACTTAGTGATTTCATCCCTTCCACCACTGACAAGTGCTTTTCCATCGGATGCTTCCAGTACCATATCAATAATAGAGTGATCAAACGCTGCAATAATAACATTTTCTTCTAAGTCATATTCCTGAATTAACTCCCACAATTTCTCACTCATTTCTTGATATAACTCAGGGTCATTGGAGTCCTTAATTTCAATGGTATACAGCATATCTGAATCATTAATGGCCGAGAATATTTCATCTACAGTTGGAATATATACCCCTTGACCACGGTAACTGTATTCTCCATTTAAATCTTTGAAATTCACTCCTGCATCTAATGCTTGAACCTCTTCCAATGTCAAATCATTCACTTTACCGGTACCATTGGTCGTCCAATCAACAGTCGGGTCATGAATCGATACGAGATAGCCATCCTTTGTCATATGAATATCGAATTCCAGAACATCAACACCTAATTCATAAGCATTAGTGAAAGCAGCTAAAGTATTGGAAGGTGCTAGATGGTTTCCCCCACCATGTGCAATAACTAGTGGTCTCTCCCGGTCAAACTTATGTAAATCTGTATTTTCGGTAACTGGGAATAAGAAAATGATAAGCCAAATAAGAGCAATAACACCGAAAATTAAGCCAATAATCCGCCATACTTTCTTTCTTTTTTCCTGTTTAGACATTCCATTACCTCCTTTCTATATCTAGTTTATTATATCAAATGTCACGATAATACAGGCTTGTACTTAAAACCTGTTAAACCATTTTCCAATCTTTGCTATAATTATTAAATATAAAACCTGTACATAAATAGATTTTGGCACAGACTATTATCAACGAATGGACAGCCATCAAGAACACAGGGAGGAAATCAACATGCAAGAATCAATCCCACTTACCACCTGGAAAGCCCTAGTAGAAAACAAAACCAAGAAAAAAATCCTCATCAAGATGATTTGGAATGACCAGGAGAAAATCACACTACTTATCACACCAAATATGAAAATAAACTCCTTTATCTATGATGAAATAGAAGGCTACTTATTTTATGATGTAGTAGGAAACCTGATTGACTATGCCATCCCAAGTATTTTAACAGAGAGAGTATTAGTAGATGGACAAGTTAAATTGCCTAATGAAGAAAAAATAATCATTAATGGAGTGCCGCTAACACGGAAAGATATAGAATTTCTTCGTGGGCAGTAGTTTTTTAGAATTATTGAATAAAATTATATGAATATTTGCTATAATGATAACTAGTACATAATCAAATAACCAAGGAGGAAATTATGAACCTAGGAGCATTTTCTATCAGTCTAACTGTCAAAGACATTAACAAATCAAAAGAGTTCTACGAAGCACTTGGATTCGAAACACTAGGTGGAAACATCGAACAAAATTGGCTTATCTTAAAAAATGGTGATACCGTAATCGGATTATTCCAAGGAATGTTTGAGCAGAACATACTAACGTTTAATCCTGGTTGGAACCAAAATGCTGAGAATCTGGATTCTTTCACAGATGTTCGCGACATCCAGAAAGAGCTTAAAGCAAAAGGAATCGAATTGAAAACGGAAGCTGATGAGTCAACGGAAGGTCCTGCACATTTCACATTGGAAGATCCGGATGGTAATCAGATCCTTTTTGATCAGCATCGGTAAATACTGTCTGCAACACTCATTTTTATAAACAAAAAGAAGTAACCGTCCCTATAACTCGGGTGAGCGGCTACTTCTTTTTTTGTTATTCACATATACCCATCACTCATGTAAATTAACCAATTAAGAATCAATACTCTACCCAAAAATATAGTTTAGTGTTAAACTATATTCGAAAGTAGTTTAGCATTAAACTAAATTTGTCACTAAGTACATTCTGGTCATGCTGACTTTAAATAATTCAATTGGAGGTCGAATGTGGAACAAGCCAATATATTTAAATTAATTCATGCAATCGAAAAGATGAATAATCATAATATTATTCAGTTTACAAAGCAATATCCCTATCCATTAGGAATATCGCCAATTCTCGTTTTAAGTGAATTACGACAAAAAGGTCCGCAAAAACAAGTAGAATTGGCTGAGACACTTGGATATACCAAGGGAGCCATGACAAATATTGCAAACAAGTTAGTAAATTTAGAGTTTGTAGATCGTTTAGATGTTAAACAAGATAAACGTGCTAATCAATTATCCATCACCGCAACTGGAGAAAAGGCATTAGTAGAGGCACAAGAGATTGGAAAAGAAATGTTTGTAGATCTTTTTCAAGTACTGACGGAAGAAGAGATTAATCAATATCTCTCCATCCAAGAAAAGTTACTACAAGGCATTGAGGATAGAATTCAAAAAAGCAATTAGATGGGAGATTTTTACATGAAACGATTAGATGGGAAAGTTGTAATTATTACTGGTGGAGCACGTGGAATGGGCGCATCCCATGCTCGATTATTCGTTAAAGAAGGCGCTAAAGTAATGATCGCGGATATTCTGGAGGAAGACGGCCAAGCATTAGCAAAAGAACTTGGTGATCATGCCAAATTTGTAAAACTAGATGTGACTAAAGGAGAAAATTGGGCAGAAGTAATCACATTAACAGAAAATCAATTTGGACCAGTAAATGTCCTGGTTAATAATGCTGGTATTAGTATGAATAAATCTATCGAGGAAACTACCGAGGAAGAATATCGTAGAATTCTGGATATTAATCAAGTTTCCGTATTCTTAGGGATAAAAGCTGTGATCCCTTCTATGAAAAAAGCAGATGGTGGATCTATTGTAAATATTTCTTCTATCAATGGACTTGTTGGTGGAGCTATTGGGTACACAGATACGAAATTTGCTGTTCGTGGCATGACAAAAGCTGCTGCACTTGGTCTAGCACATTACGGTATTCGTGTGAACTCAGTACACCCAGGTGTCATTGAAACACCGATGATTGTACAAGAAGATTCCAAAGAAACAATCAAGGAATTTGCCAAATATATTCCAAATGGTCGCGTTGCTAAACCAGAAGAAGTATCGAATTTAGTACTGTATCTTGCATCAGACGAATCAAGCTATAGCACTGGAGCTGAATTTGTCGTGGATGGTGGAATAACCGCCAGATAACTAGTGTTAGGAAGATGGTAGTGAGGGATTTCCCCCACTACCTTTTTTTATTTTGGAATGTGTAATGGTATAGTCACACTCTTTTCATAAATACTAATCGTGTAGACTTTTTAATGAGAGTAGTGAACCAGTAATGAACAAACAAAAACGAAATGCAATCCTATTTATTATCTTATACCTCGCAGCCTTTTATGGTTGGTTATGGTTCTATGCAGATCATACATGGATGCGAATATTTGGTGCATCACTCTTTCCAATAATCGGTGGCGCTGTATCAATTTATTGGTTATTCAGACCCATTCGCATTCTATCAACTGACCATAGAATATTTATTATCTTATTAAGTACAGGGATATTTCTGCCTCTCTTGTCCAATTTGCTTTGGTTGTTCAACCTACTAGTCAATGGAGAAACTGGATATCCAGATCTATCATTTGTTCTATGGTTAGCAGGTTATGTATTTCTCTTACTTACTCTAATTTATAAGTTAAAGTTACTATACCACTCACTGTCTATGGGTCCGTTTCTATTTAATATTTTAATATTTATGATAGCCGCTATATCCATTAGTTATCACTATTTAATTAACCCAATAATTGAACTATCTAATGAACATGAAACTCTTGTGGCCGTTTATATTTCATATCCTATTCTCGATATAGGAATTGCATTTTTAGCCATCAATATTTTTTATATGACTCGATATACAAAGGAGTATAAGGCATTCCTTTACCTTTCACTCGGTTTCTTGGTTCAAATCATAACCGATACGATTTACATTCATTCGCTCATCAATCACCAATATGAAAATGGCAGTATGATTGATCCTCTCTGGACGTTGGCCATCCTATTACTAGGCTACACTAATTTCCAAGTCGAAATTTTTTCAGAGGATATTAAATGGATATCTAATTCCTACCCCAAGCATAGTGACAACGGCTTATTACTAAATCTTAGTGTTATCTTCCTTGCTTTTCTTGTCATGCAAAGTACAGGTTGGAATTGGAATGCCTTAGTGCTTGGTCTAGTCTTATCCATTATCTTCATCGTCATTAGACAAATATTAATGATAAAACAGCAGCGCGAGCTTGTACATGACCTTTGGTATCATGCTTATCATGATAAACTCACCGGGTTACTGAACCGTGCTAGTTATCAACAAGATATTAAAAATTTAATTAATTTTGCAAACGAAAATCAGAAAAAGTTTGCAATTATGCTCTTGGATTTTGACCGATTTAAAAATATTAATGATACACTCGGACATGGAATTGGTGATCAGCTATTACAGGAATGTTCCATCAGACTGAAAGAATCTATTCCAATTAATGGTCGAGTATACCGTGTCGGTGGGGATGAATTTATCATTATTCTCCAGGATGCTACAGAGAATTATTGTAAACACATTGCAGAAATGATTCTTGATACATTTTCAAAAGCCTTAACAGTAAGTATATATCAAATTTCCATTACCCCAAGTATAGGGATAAGCCTATACCCAGAAAATGGTTCTACTAGTGAAACATTATTAAAAAATGCGGATACATCGATGTATCTAGCGAAAAGTAAGGGAAGAAACCAATATGAAGTGTTTAGTCCCGAATTAAATAATCAGATGGCTAGAAAAATGCAGATTGAGAATGACCTAAGTCTAGCTATAACTAATAATGAACTCCTCTTGCATTACCAACCAAAAGTGCATTTACAATCTAGAAAAATAATCGGTACGGAAGCTTTATTACGTTGGAAACATTCAACATTGGGAGTACTAGCACCAGACGAATTTATTCCGTTAGCAGAAGAAACTGGAGAGATAGTCTCCATTGGTAATTGGGTTTTGTATAATGCTTGTAAGCAGTTGAAACAGTGGCAAGAATATGGTCATGATGATTTATTAATGTGTATCAATGTTTCCGTACGGCAGTTTCAACATAAGGATTTTCTCAACAATGTTAAAAAAATCATCGAACAGACGGGGGTAAATCCCGCTAGCATTGAATTTGAAATTACAGAAAGTATTATGCAAAATATTGTAGACACTACAAGAATTCTTAATGAATTACGAAAAATGGGCGTACAGTCGGCGATCGATGACTTTGGAACAGGCTATTCGTCCCTTTCTGTATTAAAAGATTTACCTATTTTTGCAATCAAGATTGATCGATCATTTATTATAGACCTTACAGAAAAAGATATTGCAATGGTCAAAACCATCATGAATATAGGGTTCAATCTAAATTTGGCTGTAATAGTCGAAGGAATTGAAAATGAAAAACAACTAACCACACTACTCGAAATCAGTAATCAGGATATCATTGGACAAGGATACTTATTTAGCAGACCAGTTCCAGCAGTTGAATTAGAGAAGATTTTACTTAGAGGGGAAATATAGTAGAGCCATGGGGACAGGTTCGCACTCAGTCATCTATTCTAACTGTAGTATCACTAAGGTACAGGAACGAAATGCATGCCCGTTTACTAGACCTAAATAATCGAACAAATATTCTATTTTGTGTATAAAAACTATCCAAATTATGCTAAACTAGCACTAACAACTACATAGTATAGTGGTCGGTAGCCATCTCCTTTTTGAAGGGAGGTGGTATAGATGACGACATATGCAGTACTCGAGTTTACTAGTTCAATTTAGTATCTCTTTAACAGCAGGAATAACATTAACAGAGACTATTGTCGTCTATCTAAATAAAAAGAAGTAACCGCCCCTTTGACTAGGTAAGTACGGCTACTTCTTTTTGAAATTCACATCAAAACCGGTCAACCGCTCTTTATGCGGTGAGTAGTTGTGGTACTTAGTAGTTCCAGCTACTAAGTGCCTTTTTCTTATTATCAGTATAGTGTGTTATTTTTATACTGTCAAGAAGCCATTGAATGGAGGGGAAATAGGTTGAGACCTAAGTTGACGAAGAATATTAACTTGCAAAGTTTTAAAGATTATTATTGGTTGAAAGAAGAGTTGCAATCCTTTTGTAGGGAAAACGGGATCAGTACATCAGGCTCCAAAATTGAACTTACCAACAGAGTAGAACTTTTTCTTCACACTGGTGAAATTACGAAACCTATCAGAAAATCAACAACACCTATGAAAACTACGCCACAAGCAGAATTGACACTTGATACAGTCATTACCGAAAACCATCGATGTAGTCAAGTTGTAAGAGCATTTTTCAAGACAATAATTCCAACATTTCACTTCTCTACTTTTATCCAGAACTATCTCAAAAATAATGTAGGAAAAACGTATCGTGACGTGGTGAATGCATGGTATGAGGAAGAAGAGAGGAAAAAAGATCCTTCTTATACAAAAGAGATTGCACCTCAATTTGAATACAATCGGTTCATTCGAGACTATTTCGCCGATCCTAGCAATAAAGGTAAAAGTCGTAATGAAGCAATTAGCGCTTGGAATGAAATAAAAAAACTCCCTGGTAGTAATCAATACATACCTAGTTAGGATGAGAAAGTTCGCTTGGACAAAGCGAACATCTTATTTTCGAATATTATAGCTATCTACTAGGAATAGGAAATAGATAAAGAAACAAACCCATATCGTCTATAAGGCTTTTCTTCTAAACATAATTATAAAATCCTAGTAAACAATATAACGTACAGTACTTTTAATCCATACTACATAATGGCAGGTGATTGTTATTCACGAAGAATTTGCATTAATTAGCATTGTTATCGTTATTTCCCTAGGAATATTTTCACAGTGGTTGGCATGGAGAATTCAGTGGCCTTCTATTGTTATCATGTCCGTATCAGGGTTATTAATCGGCCCGGTATTCGGATTAATTAATCCGCAGGCTGCACTTGGGGATCTCTACAGTCCCATTATCTCACTTGCTGTTGCATTAATTCTATTTGAAGGTAGCACAAGTTTAGATGTTCGAGAGCTAAAGGGAATATCGAAATCAGTATACCGGATAGTTACCATTGGCACGTTTATTGCTTGGATTGCTGGATCCCTAGCTGCTCACTTTATTGCGGGACTTAGCTTGGAAATATCTTTTATCATTGGTGGGTTATTTGTTGTAACAGGACCTACCGTCATCATTCCTTTATTAAGACAAGCAAAATTGACGTCAAGGGTTTCTTCGGTGTTGAAATGGGAAGGTATTATCGTCGACCCTATAGGACCATTGCTTGCTCTTTTCGCTTATGAAATTATCAAAATCACTTCTGTGGAATCATTTAGTTTAAAAGATTTTATCCCCTTCTTTGGTGATGCATTATTAGCGGTTATCGTCGGTTTTGTCATTGGGCTGCTAGTAAGTTTTCTTGCTGAGAAAGGATGGTTCCCTGAATATCTGAAATCTCCTATAACCTTTTGTTTCGTGTTGATTTGTTTTTCTATTGGAGAAGCGATCATGCATGAAACTGGAATGTTAGCCGTAACTGTTATGGGTCTAACATTAGCAAGAACAAAGAAATATGTTCAATCAATAAGTGGGATTACTCATTTCATGGAGAATATTTCCGTGATGTTGACGTCTACAGTCTTTATTTTACTCACAGCATCTCTCACCAGAGATACCATATTAGAAATCTTTACTTGGCCAATTCTAGCCTTTGTACTAGCGATGTTGTTTGTCGTTCGTCCTTTGTCCATTTGGATTTCCACAATTGGTACAGAAATGACATTTAAGGAAAAAGCACTTGTTGGGTGGATTGCACCAAGAGGAATCGTCGCGCTTACGGTATCTGGTTACTTCGCAGGAATCCTGTTGGAGGATGGGTATCCAAATGCATCCCTTTTAACATCACTAACCTTAGCATTAGTATTTATAACCGTTTGTGCACACGGGTTTTCTATTGGTCCAATCGCAATCAAACTAGGTTTAGCCAATACCGAATCAACGGGTATTATAATGGTTGGTGCGAGTAGTTTTTCAATAGCATTTGCCACTCATTTAAAAGAATTGGGTACACCAGTCCTAATAACAGACACTTCTAACTCGCGATTACATCAAGCAAGAAGATTAGGAATCTCGACCTACCATGGGGAGATTTTATCCGAGCAGAGTGAATTTGAAATCGACATGACTCCATACGATATGCTCTTGGCACTTACCGGGGATTCCGCTTATAATGCCCTAGTATGTCAGTCACACATTCCGGAGTTTGGGTATCAAAACATCTTCTCCCTATCCAATAACGCACAGAAAACAAAGGATAATGAAATCCCACATTCCCTGAAAGCCAACCTGCTATTTGGCCCAGAAGATACATTTATGGAATTAAATAAAAAAGTCAACATTGGTTATAAACTAATAAATATTACAATAGAAGAGAAAAAGACAGTCTCAAAAGAAGAACTGTCATTAAATGGTTCACCATTATGTATTAAAAAGAAAAATGGCAACATTAATTTTGTTACCTTTAAAGATAAGTTGAACTTGGATGTTGGTGATCAATTAGTTGCTTTAGTGCCGGAGGGGTAGTCAGTTAAAATTACAAGTGGACAGGTATAAAAATCCTGTCCACTTTTTTATTATCAACTTTATTCCTCTACAGGATTACCCCGCATCATCTTCTCAAACTTCTTCATCTGCTTATCCTGAATTTCAGTGAGCGTACTAAACTCCGTATCACGACGTTTCCCATATTTCATCCCGATTTGGGTACCTATAGAATCGTTGATAATACTTTCCTTTTTACCATCCGGATGTGGAGTGGTTTCTGTTCCTGTGTCTCTTTCTGGCATCACATGAACTCCTTACCAGCGAAATAACTTACTGACGCTTTTTGGTTTTCTTATTGTTGTACTTTTCATTTGGTGTCAGTGGCTCATTCGCAAATTCATGGTCAAATTGTTTCGAAAGCTTTTTTCGTACCGCTTGTTCATCACTGAATCCACCGCTACTAAGCTTCTTTTTTCCCATTAAGAACACCTCCACACCTATAGTGTTCTTCATTTGGGGTAAAATATGTTAGCTTCTATTTATTGGATATGGTGATGGCTTCGAGCGGGTGCATGGTACAGGCCAGACACATGGCCAGTAACTTTCACCCCAAAGTAACAATATCCTCTAATGAAACAATCCTGTTTCCTTCGCCTTTTCCTTCAGTTTATGGGTCTGTTTATTAATCACTTCTTTTAATCCTCCACCCAGAATAAGAGCTAGCAGGCCGAATATTCCTAGGAAAAGTAAATCATGAAAGGCCTTGTCCCATATAATTCCACCAACCGCTTCCCGCATAAGGGAAATAGCATACGTAAACGGTAATAATGGACTGATGAATTGAAAAAATTCAGGGAGCAAGACAACTGGGTATGTTCCTCCCGATCCGGCAATTTGCAGAACCAATAACACAATTGCTAATGCTTTTCCAACGTCACCAAATACGGAAACTAGTGTATATACAATTATCATGAAAATGGCACTACATATCATACCAAATAATACAAACCATACTGGCTCTCGAACTTCCACATGAAAGAGTATCATATCTCCTAATGTTACAATAATAGTTTGTAAAAATCCGATTGTTAAGAAGGTCATCATTCTTCCAGCATACACATGTCTACTAGTAAAATTCTGACGAGCTTGGTGAACATCTGTTGATAATAATGAAATTAATAATAAAGCTCCAACCCAAATAGCAAGTACTGTATAAAATGGTGTCATCCCTGTACCATAATTTGCAATGGAGAATACCTTATTTTCATTTAATAATACTGGTTCTTCAAAAAATCCTTTCTCAGCTTCTGGATCATTTCGAAGTAAGTTAATTAATTCATTAATATCCACTTCCCCTTGAATTTCTCTTATCCGGTTTGCAAGTTCATTCACTTTTTCGTTAATATAAGGAAACTCATTGGAGGCTTCATCTAGGACATCTTCACCATTAGCAAGTTTGTCTTGGGTTCTGTTTAGCATTCCTGATACTTCCGGAATCGCGGTCTGAACCTTTTCTAGCACTTCTTTAGCTCTTGAGACAGACTCTTTTGCACTGATTACTTTCTCTTTTACATTGGGTTTAATTACTTCTTGATAGTCTTTCGCAAAATTATCTAGCTGCGTTTTTAGCGTGGATGTGTTTTCCTTTAGATTAGGAAGTAATTTTTCCAATTCTGCAGCCTGATCTGTTATCTTGTTAACCTGCTCATTTACATTTGTTAAATTATCATTTATTGTTTGAATTTCTTGTATTGCTTGATCTAATGTATCATTCGTTTCATTCGAATTATCTTCTGTATTTTTTAGTTCATTTAGTGCTTCTTCCATATTATTTAGGGAATCCTGTGAATTCGTAATCTGTCCCGATATCTTGTCCGAATTCTCCTCAGATAGATTGCCCTCTAATTGTTGAACAAAGTCATTGGTTTCCGTTACTATTGTTTGCATTCTAGCAATATCTTCATCAATTTTCGGTTCAATTTCATCCAATCTTTGCTCCGTTTGGTTCAACAGATCGTTCGCATTCCCAACTATACTTATTCCCTTGGCTGCCGCATCTTCCGCTTCTGGGATAAAGTCTTGAGCTTGTCGAATCATTTCGTCTGCACGATTGGCATCATTAATTGTCTCATTGAGCATACGATGAATTTCCGGAAGTTTCTCCTCTAAGGTAAACAGGTAGTCTTCGAATTTCTTTATGTCAGGTAAGTTTTCTCCAAGTTCAATCCCTATTTCATTAAATTTCTCAAAAATAACACCATTTACTGTAACAGTAAACTTACGAGTTACCTGATCCACTATTACACTTGCGCCCTTATCGGTTATCTTTGGTGCAATTGCATTTATTTTTTCATTTACATAATACTCTACTTTGGCTTTCTCTGGGTTGTCGGTGATGACCGTTCCTAGGCTTTCAGAAAAGTTCTTTGGAATAACAATAACCGCATAATAATCCCCATATTCCAACCGTTCCATCGCTTCATTTCTATTAACAAATTGCCATCCCATCGATTTGTTATCCTTTAAGGTTTCAATTAGTTCATCACCAACATGGATTTCCTGTTCCCTAACAATCGCGCCCTCATCCTCATTAACAATTCCGATTGGGATTTGCTCCGTCTGAGAATATGGATCCCAAGAAGCAGCAATATTAAACCATGCGTATAGGGAAGGTAGTAAAATTAATCCACCTATTAATATCAAAGCTACCCAGTTTGTTCCAATGTTTTTGATATCACGTAAAAAAATGTTGAAGCTTACTTTCATCTGTATCATTCCCATTATTGTTATATTTCTTATAGTATCCAAAAAGGAGTATATCACCAATTGTTTAACCCTGTCTTTAAAAAGCTTCCCCTTAAAAAGACTTAAAACCAAAGTGGGGCTATTTTGCAAGGTTGATATAATCTTCTATAGAAATGATAATTCAAGGAAATCATAGCCTCTTTAATTAACGTCTCAACGTGTAAAATTCGTCATATACCCAGTTTAAAAGTGCCAAAGCCACCACCATCAAAATCGTACCAAACAAAAAGGGCAACTACGCTTGATACTGCGAGTTACCCTACCTAAGATTAACTTTTGCTTTTATTCTTCATCCCCACCACGATAACGCTTATACGGCAGTGGGTTCCAGGTACGATATTGTATATCATCCTTATGCAAAGGTGCAGGAATATCCTCTAAAATTCGCTTTGCAACTTCTAATTCCCTCTCTGCCTCCGATTTATCTTGGTACATAAACTCATCAGAAGCTTTCTCTAGAGCCTTGTCAACCTTCTCCTCTAAATTATCGACAACCATTTCTTGCTGGCGGCGAATCGCATCACGAGCCTCCGCTACCCAATCTGGTTGCACATTTCGCAAGTTATCGGTCACATAACTAAACTCATCAAAGATTCCTTTATAAATACGGTCTGCATTTTCGCGAACATCATTCACAACTGCTTCTAGATCTTCAATCGTTAATTGTTCCGCATCAAGAGCATTTCGACGTTTTGGTCCTCCAATACGAGTATTTTCTAGATAATAAGGAAAAATACTCTTAATGGTTTTACCAACTGGATTAATCGCTAGCCCATTTTCATCGATTCCTTTAGGCTGAATCCCCTGCATAGCTATACGTGCAGACTCTGGACGAACAATTTCTTTTGGCGGTAAAACGCCATAGCGAAGTAATTCACGGATACCAGTTCCAGAAATATTGATGCGATATTTCTTATCATGAGGACAGGTTTGCTCTGTTGCCGGGTTATCACAGCGTGTGCAATAGAAGACCTCATGGAATAATCGAATATCAATTCCTAGCTCATCAGGTGTAAACTCGTCAAAAATAGTGTGACTTGCATATTTATCATAATAATCACCAATACCAGCATGGTCTCGGCCAATTAATGCATGTGTACATCCATAGTTTTTCATAATTAATGCATGGAGAACGGCCTCTCGTGGTCCGGCAAATATATAGGTCACACGTAATGGTGCAAGCATGGTTCGTTCCTTTGGATAATACTCTTCCAGTACAGCACGATACGATAACATCCGGAATTCATGCCTAGTATATTCCCTTTTGGCCATTTCTACTAACGGCTGCACAAATAAGCCATCCATTTCTTCCAGTGCGTTGCGGTGAATGTATTCATGGCCGCGGTGTAATGGATTGGCACCAGTAATGAAGCCACCAACGGAATTCATTTTTTTGTCTTCATAAAATAGCTTCCATGTATCTTTCGGCTCCATTCGAATACTTTCAAATGGACCCCAATGCACGCGACGAACTAGTGTAATCGGTCCAGCTAATGCCGTATCACCCATCCGGCGATAAATCGCGTCAACACCTGGATGATTACGATCTTTCGTTCCAAATACATGCTCGGCACGGAAATCACGATCATAATGGAAGATGTCTTCCAGTTTCATAATTGCAACCGGCTCTTTTGTCTCATCTGCTAATGCAATTTCATCTCCAACTGATAAACCTTTAATAATCTGTTGATTTCGCTCACCAATTGGTGCGAAACTAAGTGGTACTGGCCAAACAACCCCACTTGTTAAGCGTCCTTCTGTTAGGACAGACTTATAATCTGCTTCATTCATAAATCCTTCGTTTGGAGATAATACACCTGTCGCAATCATTTCAAGCGTAATGACTGCTTCTAAGTCAACCATAATCATTGGTAATTGTTTCGCACGTTCTAGCTCTTCTTCTCGTTCTTTCCCTCTAAGTACTCGGTCCACCAATTTACCACCATGAGGTTGTTGTGGATAACTCGCAAATTTTTCTTCGGTAAACACTAAAGTATCCTGACTCATAAATATCCTCCTCATTTTCCCAGTTACTACTACTATATTTTGAAAAACAAGCTAACATAACTACTATTCCTAAAACGGGCCGGGGAGACAGGTTCCCAGGCCCAAATGAGCCGAGGAACCCGTCCCCATGGTCCCGCATCAACCTCGATAACCAGTATTCGCTCTAACCTTAACCTCCGCATATTTCTTAAAGTCATATTCCTTAGAAAATATAGTCCCGAAATATCCACCTAAGAATCCAAGTGGCACACTGACAAGTGCCGGATTATCTAATGGGAAGATTGGATTTCCAACAAATAAAGCTGCTCCTTCTACCGGAGAGAAAACACTTGGACTCATGGATACAAGAATTAATGCAGATCCTAATCCTGACAGTAATGCCCAAATGGCACCAGAAGTGTTAAAGCGTTTCCAATAAACGGTGTAAAGAATAACCGGTAAATTCGCACTTGCTGCGATACAGAATGCTAGTGAAACGAGGAATGCTACGTTTAGGTATTGCGCTCCTAAAGATAATAGGATGGATAACACCGAAACTCCTAGTGCTGCATAACGAGCAGCTAGCATTTGCTCACGCTCACTTGCTTTTCCTTTTTTAATAATTTCTCCATATATATCATGTGCAAATGCAGATGCACCGGATAATACAAGACCTGCCACAACCGCGAGTATAGTCGCGAATGCTACTGCTGAAATAAAGGCAAATAATATATTTCCACCAATGGCTTCAGCAAGTAATGGTGCTGCCATGTTTCCACCTGGATTAGCTGCTAAGATTTCACTTTGGCCAACATAGATTGCTGCTCCAAAACCTAGGAATAGCGTGAGGATATAAAAGATCCCAATGGTCCATGTTGCCGTAATAACAGAACTCCTAGCTGTCTTCGCATCCTTAACCGTAAAGAAACGCATCAGAATATGTGGTAATCCAGCAGTACCAAGGACTAACGCCAACATCAAGGAAATGGTACCTAATGGGTCATCATACTTAATTCCAGGGTTTAAGTAATCTGCACCATGACTTGTTGCCGTTTTTACTTCAGAAAACATTGCCCCAATATTGAAGTTAAACTTCATGAGTACAATAAAGGAAATAATCACCATACCAGCCATCAACAGAACTGCTTTAGTTATCTGTACCCAGCTTGTTGCAATCATCCCACCGAATAAAACGTAAATCGTCATCATGACTCCAACGATTAAAACAGCAATCCAGTATGGAATATCAAATAAAAGTTGAATAAGTGCACCAGCACCAACTAATTGTGCAATCATGTAAAAAAGTACAATAGTAATAGTACTAAGTGCTGCCGCTCCCCTTACTCTCTTTGCATTAAATCGGGAGTTAATCATATCTGCAAGGGTGTATTTCCCAAGGTTACGAAGTGGTTCTGCAACCAGAAGCAACACCACTAAGTACGCAATTAAAAATCCTATACTATAGAAAAACCCATCAAAACCATTTAGCGCAATCGCCCCTGCAATCCCCAAGAAGGATGCTGCGGATAAATAATCACCAGCAATCGCGAGTCCATTTTGCCATCCAGTAAGTCCCCCACCAGCCGTATAGAAATCACCTGTAGACTTAGTACGTTTAGCCGCATAATACGTAATGACAAGGGTTAGCAATACGATTGCAAGAAATAGAACAATAACAACCGGATCCATTAGGCATTACCTCCTTTTTCAATCTGCTCATTTACAATTTGATCAGCATCTTTATCGAAGGTATTAGCCTTTTTCACATAGATCGAACAAATAACCCAGGTCATCACAAATTGTGCAACTGCAAATACCCAAGCCCAAGTAATGTCACCAAAGACTGGTGTGTTCAGAAACGTTCCATAGGATGTTGAGATGGGTAATAAAAAGTAAAATACCAAGAAGAAAATGGTCATCGGTACAATAAACTTCTTTTTGTTCTCCATTAATTTCTTAAACTGCGGACTACTCTCCACTCGTTCAAAATCAACTCGATTGTCCTTTTCACTCGAAAGCTTTGGTTGAGCCATAAATCCATCCCCCTAATATCCAAAAATTAAACCTAATTTGTAAGCGCTTACTAATTAGTATAATAATTTTGGACATTCATAATATTGATTCAGGGTAAACGGTTGGATTTTATGTTTGAATGGTTTTGTTTGGCGAGTGAATGGTTAAATATCTTTTTATAGCTTTGTACTTTCTTTAATGGTCCTCAAATGGACCACTCTTTTCGGACTGTAACAATCCACCAATACCAGAAAGAATGATAAAAGAGTACCCTATAGCCGTAACGTATGTACCTATTCCATATCTTACAAAAGGATCAGAAACTAGCGCTTTTGGTGGATAGACAATTACGATCGTTATTATGCCAGACAAAATAAACAAAACGGAACTGAGCTTCACTCTCTTCCTAACGAAGAAAAAACAGCAGACATTACTGATTAACAATGCGAAAACAATCATGCCACCCCAAGTTCCAATGCCTAAGAAAGGCATAAAAATCGTATCAATCCAAGGTAGCAGGATTCCAATACATGTAATGATGGTGCCTACTAGGAAGATGATTGAAAAAATCTTGTTTTTAAACAAAAGTCCCTCCTCCCCATTAAAAATAATAATTATTACACTTTTCATAATTTTAACATAGCTATTTGTACAAAACTATCCTCTTTTATAAATCCCACTTAACTATATGACACGATTTAATTTTACAATTAGATTAAATGTTCTCAATAAAGAATACTTTCTATTGAATTTTCTTAATATTATTGTATAATTCAATTAAATGAAATAATTTTCATTTCATTTTTTTACTTATTTTGTTCTTTATAAAGAACAAAATGTTAGAGTGAAAAATCTGTACCTATCAAAATAAACGGAAGGGGGATGATTCCAGCACATCGAATCTATTAATCAAGGATGATTATTCATTTATTGGGATTAATAGATTTTCATACTTAAGTAGTAAAAAGTATTTATTTCCGTTACTTTGTCATGACACGGAAAAGAGGAGAAGGGAGAAATTTAATTGAAGAAAAGAAAGCTTACAAAACTACTTAGTAGTTTCCTAGCCTTTATGATGGTGCTTTCGCTTGTATTGCCTGTATCTGCTACAGAAGCGAATGGTCCTCAATCATTAAACGATTTGCAAAATAGTGACTCCATGGTAGAAAAGGCACAAGCAATTTCTGAGCAACTAGCTACATCAAAGGGGAAGTCAAAGTTACACAAGGATTTAAGCGGGTTATCTGGCGATGAAATGGTTCCCGTTATTGTCCATCTTTCAGAGAAACCTGTAGCTTTGGAACAAGGGATTGCCGATTTAAAAGGGAAATCCTTATCAAGTTCTAAAGCAAATGAAATTCGTGAAAAAATTAATATACAACATGGCCGTGTACTTAGTGAAATGAATGCTAAAAATATCCTATTCAATAAAGGATTTGAATACGATACAGTACTTAACGGGTTTTCTGCTGAAGTAAAAGCGGACGACCTTTACAAACTATTAAGTATTAAGGGCGTAACTCTAGTAGAACCAGACACAATTGTTTATGCAGAAGATGTTCGCAAATCTAGAGACGTGTCTAATAAGAAGCCAGTAGATTTGGATTCTAAGCTTGAAAAAGATGCAGAATTTGGTATTCAAATGAATACTAGTATCGATCACTTAGGAATTGAACCTATTTGGGAAGCAGGCTATAAAGGTGCTGGAATCAAGGTAGCAGTACTTGATACTGGTATTGATCCTGACCACCCTGAATTCCAAGGAATTTATAAAGGTGGAAAGAACTTTATACAAAGTAGTTCAGATTATAATCGTGAACGTGCAGATGATGATGCTCGTGAAACATCTCCAGCAGAGCGACCTGCACATATGCCAGAAGTAAATGCAAGCGGACGTACATTCTGGACAGATCACGGAACGCACGTAGCGGGAACAATTGCTGCAATTGGTGCGAATGAATATGGTATTAAAGGGATTGCTCCAGAGATTGATTTATATGCATATCGTGTGCTAGGTGCGTATGGTAGTGGTTCTACAGCTGGTATTATAGCAGCAGTAGAAGAAGCTGTTATTCAAGATATGGATGTTATTAACCTATCACTTGGTGGGGGAAGTAACTCTGAGAATGATAGTTTAGCTTATGCGATTAATAATGCGATGATGGCTGGGGTAACTTCTGTTCTTTCTTCCGGTAACTCTGGACCTAATCGTGGTTCCTTAACAACACCTGCAACGTCTCGTTTAGGGATTACTGTAGGTAATACAACAAATCCAGAAACACAACATAGTGCCGAAGTAACTGTCTCTGTTCCTAGTAATGATTACGGTTACTCTAAAGAATTAAAATTTATGGGAACAACTTTCGGTCAGGATTTAGCTACACAACTTGACGGAGAGTATGAGCTTGTTGCGGTTCCTGGAGTTGGAAGTGTGAATGACTATGAAGGAATAGATGTTGAAGGAAAAGTTGCATTAATCTCTCGTGGAGAACTTGCCTTTGTGGATAAAATTGCAAACGCAAAAGCGAATGGTGCCATTGCAACTATTATCCATAACTTCTCCGGAGGAACAAATGCACCAGATGTTTCAGATATCTTCCTTGGTGATTCATTTGCTTTTATACCGACAATTGATATGTCTGTAACAGACGGTGAGGCAATTCGCAGTGCACTTGAAGTAGGACCAGGGACTGTCTCATTCGCAGAATTTAGTTCTACACAATCTGAAGGTGATGAGATCAATGATTCGAGCTCACGTGGACCTTCTACACCAAACTTTGATATTAAACCAGATGTATTAGCACCTGGAACCAATATCATGTCTTCCATACCGGCTTACAAATGGGATTTCCCAGATGCAAGCTATGCAGAGTCATATGACCGTTTTACTGGAACATCTATGTCAGCACCACATATTACCGGAATCTCTGCCCTAATCTTACAAGCAAACCCAGAATGGGGCCCATTTGATGTAAAAGTAGCGCTATCTAATACTGCAAAATTACTTGATAAGGATCAATATGATGTCTTTGATCAAGGTGCAGGTCGTGTAGATGCTTATGCTGCTGCATTCCCAAGTGTACTTGCTTATGCTGAGGATGAAGCAATACTTGATGCAAGTGGTGAATGGGTACAGCATGATAAAGGTACCGTTACATTCGGTCCACAGGATCTAAGCGAAGAGATTTCTGTCTCGAAATTTATTCGTGTGAAAGATCTAAAAGGATTAGGTGGAGAGTTCGAAGTAGATGTAGAAGTCACAAAGCCATTTAATGATGCCTATCTGTCTACTATACAGTCCTTCACATTAGAACCAAATGGAGAAGAATTAATTGAAGTAAAATTATTAGTTGGAGGACAAGAAACCCAAAGAGGTGACGAGTTCTTAGGATATATCCATATCAATGGAGGAGAAAATCAAATATCTCTACCATTTGCTGCTGATTTTAGTCCTGAGGAAGAGGTAGTTTACGAAATAAGAGATATGAGTATCTCTGAAACTGATTTATCCTTCAATGGTGATGGAGTAAATGATGTAGCAAGACTTGATTTCACAATTACAGGGGATGTTTTAACAAACTACCTTGAAATTTGGGATTTCGCTAATCCAAATGGTGGATACTATGGTGATGGTTACATTGGATACCTACACGCTGGGAATTCCTTAGGTGCTGGATCTTACTATCTAAATATTACTGGGGATTATACACCTTGGGCTCCACCACAAGAATTAACAACAATTCCAGATGGAGTATATTCAATTGACTATACTGCTCTGACACCACCTGGTGACGTTATTAGTGAATGGGTTGGCCCAATATTTGTAAAGTCTACTAATCCTGAAATTTCTGGAAGTGTTGATGGCGACAAACTTTCAGGTAATGTTGACGACCAGTATATGGAATTTAACGATGTTTTAGTAGATTATGGTTGGGATTTTGACTTAAATGATAAGTTAAATGCATCTTATGTAGTCACAAGCAATGGTGAAGCTGGAGATGAAGTTCCTCTTACACTAAACCAAGATGGTTCATTCGAAATTGATGTTCCTGAAGGTGCTGAAATGGTTACTGTTACTGTAGAGGATGCTGCTGGTAATAGAGGCGAAGCAGAGTTTGAAATTGAACAAGGTGAAGACCCAGAACCAGTTGTAAGTCTAGAAGTTAATCCAGATGCTGTTGACCTTGAAGTAGGAGAAACAGCTTCAGTAGTAGTAACAGAAACTACTACAGTTGGTGACGAGTCTACAGAAGAAGATGTAACAGCTCTAGCTGAGTACACAGTTGCAGACGAATCCGTAGCAACTGTAGAAGCAGGCGTCATTACCGCAGTTGGTTCTGGTGAAACAACAGTTACCATAACTTACGGTGATAATTCTGTAACGGTGGATGTGACTGTATCGGAAGAAGATGGCACAGAACCTGAAGTTGTGTCACTTGAAGCTGATCCAGAGATCATGATGGTAACCGCAGGCGATACCGGCAATGTTACCATCAATGCAATAACATCAAATGGCGATGAAATCGATGTAACTGCATCAGCAACTTACGAAGTAGCAAACGAAAACATCGCATCCGTTGATACAGGCATTATCACAGGAAAAAATCCTGGTATTACTGTAGTAACAGCCACGTATGGTGGAAAATCTGTAGATATCTACGTTGCAGTAGCAAGTAATGAAAGCGTTAGACCACCTAGACCAATCAGATAATGGTCGCATGTTACTCCAAAATGGGAAGAAGTTCTACCCAAACGGGTACAAGCTCCCCAGCAAAGGGCATAAGTTTCACCCAAATGGTCACAAGCTCCCCAGCAAAGGGAACAAGCTTCACCCAAACGGTCACAAGCTCCCCAGTAAAGGTCGTAACCTTATAAAAAAAGGAAGAGTCAGCAAGCATTCACTGCTGGCTCTTCCCTTTTCACAACTTAATCGTACATGTAATCAATGTAGCCCTACCTCACCGCCGACATATACCTATTATACAAACCCGAAGCTTCACCCAAACACGCCAAATACAATTTCCGAATCCCATCATCCGGACATAATTTCAAATAACTTTCATTTTCCAATATCCCTATCAAAGGCTTCATTTCTACATAATAATCATAACTTTCATCTCGTTTTAAGAGTTCCAAATACCCCTTTAATATTCTCAAATAAGAATCATTTAATAATCGGAACTCACATTTTAATAACTCCTTACTATAAAAACTACTAATCTCCCCTACCATAAATTTTGCAAGGTACTTCTCCTCATCCCCTAAGTACACATTGCTAGCTTGTGAGTAATAGAGATTCTTTCCATCCGGATGTAACTTTCTATAGATACTAAATCTATGCCAATTCAACACCTCATCATAACGTGAACCTAGAGCATTATATAAATTCGATATGAAGTCAAATTTGCCACGTAATATCTCCTTTAGGATAGCCATATTCTTTTCCCGATCTTCAAAACGAGTAATTGAAGCCCAACCAATATAATTATTGTCTATCGTTCCAACAATACATACTTCTCGCTCATGACTGACGTAAATATTAATCGATATCTCTTTCTCGCTAATGTCATAATTAGGGTTAATACAATTAGACTTATCAACTAAGTTAAACTTTTTCAATAATAGACCTCCCTCGTTACACCTGAAATGTCTTCAATATCGTTTTACTAGCTGACCGGCTAACTGGAATAACTGTCTTTTCCTTATTTTTCATGGTTAAATTACTTGTACCATTAAACCACGGCGTAATTTCTAAAATATGATTTAAATTTACTAAATAACTTCTGTGTGCTCGGAAGAACATATGACCCGAGAGCTTATCCTCTAGCTCTTGTAACGTCATCCTACTCATAATGACTTTATCCTCTGTATGTATTTCTAATAATCGATTATTCGGGACAGCATAATATATAGAATCAGGCGATAGGACAACCATTCGATCTCCATCATCTACTAAGAGCTTGGCTGTAGTTGGCGTCTCTTGCTCTTTCTTAATATCTTGTGATATTTCCTTGTTCATAAAACTTTTCCGGATTCGTGTCATCGCCTTCTTAAACCGCACTTCATCATAGGGCTTCAATAAATAATCCACTGCCTCAATCTCGAAAGCATCCAGTGCATATTCATCATAGGCCGTTGTAAACACAAACATAGGCGCATTACCATCTGATTGCTCCGTAATATACCTTGCTGCCTCCATCCCCGTAAATCCTGGCATTTCCACATCTAGAAAAATTAAGTCAGGCTGATGCTCAGAATATAATTGAATTAATTGTTCTCCATTTTCCGCATGAGGTGTCAATATTATATCCTTCTCATCTCGTAATAAATAGAGTAATTCCCTTCTTGCCATCATTTCATCTTCTGCTATCATCGTTCGGATATTCATCCCATCACCAGACCTTCTACTTTTTCAATCGAAATTGGAATCGAGAAGCTAACTTCACTACCGCCACTAGGTATATTGCGTATATGTAAACGAGCAGACTCCCCAATTAGTTGAATTAACCGCTGATTAACATTATAAATACCAGTCCCACCACTTTGATCCCCTACTAAAGGCTTATGACTAACAATGGGTAAAATATGCTTGGGAAACCCAATACCATTGTCGCAAATCGTTATGAATAACTCGCCTTCAAATTTTTCCATGCTAATCTCCACCTTAGCATGGTCGGCAACATTTTTCAGTCCGTGTTGCACAGCGTTTTCAACCAAGGGCTGGATGGTAGACGGTGGAATATAGATATTAGAAACATCCTCCGGTACGTGAAAGTCAATTTGTAGTCTGTTGCGGAACCGCTCCTGAATAATCGTCGTATATGCCAGTACATGTTCACATTCTTTCTCAAGCTCCACAAGGGACTTTGACACTAACCTTAAATTAAATCGCATATAACTAGCCAACTGCAAGGTCAGGTGACGTGCTAATTTTGGATCTTCCCGGAAAAGTGATGCAATCAGCTGAAGCGTATTAAATAAGAAATGCGGATTAATCTGCGCTTGAAGATTACGTAGTTCCGCATCACGAATATTGGCTTTTAATTTTTCCGTTGTCAGAACCGTTAATTGATTAGAAATATATTGTCCGAACCCCTCTGCCATCATCAACTCAACCGGTGAGATATGCTGAGATTTACGGAAATAAAAGGTGATTAAATAGGAAACATCCTCCGCTTCTGTAACCGGAATCATGATACCAGCCTCTAAGGGACATCTCTCATGTTCGCAAGGAATATCCGACTTTGCGTAACTGACTTGTATTTTCTTCGATTCAATCGCCTTTAGGGCAAGCGGCGAAATAACACGGTCGCCTTTTCTATGATGCTTATCCCCTAATCCTTTATGTGCTAATACTTCCTGTTTATTCGTAACCGAGACAGCAGCAAGTTTCAACCGTTCATAAAGTAAATCAGCAAGTCCATCTGCCACATCAATCGTCGAGTCTTTTTTCAAGAAAGGTAAAGCTTCCTCTGCAATCTTCAGAGCCTGTCTTGTCGCTAGTGCAGCCTCATTTTCCTGTTCCTTCATCACAACCCCAATCATCGTGGTAAAGATAGCAATTGCGAGACTATTCGAAAGCACAAGCGGCAATCCAATTTGATCCACAATGTCTACCATCCCTTCCCCATCCGTATAGAGAATAAGAAAGAGTTGCATTTGCAAAATCGGCGGAAAAACCCCAATAAATAATGCCTTCAATGGAGATATAACCCGCTCATTGGAAAAGAATCTTGCCGTCATTCCAGCTAATAACCCAGTCAATGGATTAACAAGGCCATTAGCTAACCAACCAACTCCACCCAGAAACATTAGATGGATTCCAGCAATCAGCCCTGCGCCAAGACCCACAATGGGACCACCAAGCAAACCAGCAATTACAATTGCTACAAGACTTAAGCTAACAATTAATTGACTATCTTCAACAGGAAAAATAACAAATGCACGAAGTATTTCCGCTTCTTCCGTAATAATAATTCCAGTTACCGTACTGGCAATCCCAAAGATTCCAAATACAACAGCATGAACTAAAGACATTCTCCAACTAAACTCCCGATACAGAAGCGACTTGAACCCAGGTGTTCTTGTCAACACAAAGGCAATCACAAGAAGCAAGCCCAATCGTTCAAATAACATGATGGTTAAATCTCTCATGCGCCCTCTCTCCTTGAATCAATCCCTGTTTGTGACCGGATATAAAATCGACTAAACTCTTCTATTGGTTGAGCTTGTTTTGACGAAAATAACGTTCCTAGAATTGCTCCCAGAAATCCAATTGGAATCGCAATAATACCTGGGTTATGTAACGAAATCACTGCTTCTCTTGCTATCCAACCACTGTCCGGATTCATAATATGTGGCCCCAACATTACCAATACTAAGGAGGCAACAAGTCCACTGACCATACCTGCTATTGCTCCGACTTGGGTAAAGCGCTTCCAATAAATCGTTAAAAGTAATACTGGAAAATTACTAGCAGCCGCCACGATAAATGTCATGGAAACTAAAAAAGTCACATTAATGGTCTCTAGTCGCAAGGCAAATAAGGTAGAAATCAACCCTATTCCTAAAGCAGTCCAACGCGCTGCTTTCAATTGCTCCTTTTCCGTTGACTTCCCTTTTTTAATAATATGATGGTAAATATCATGCGAAAATGCAGTTGTTGCAGATATGACCAGTCCCGCTACCACGGCAACAATCGTCGTAAAGGCAATTGCCGAGACAAAAGCCAACAGGAAATCTCCCCCAACTTCTCTAGCAAGTAGTGGTGCCGCTAGATTACCAGTTGGATCTGTTGCTGTCAGAGATTGATAACCTAATAATGCTACTGTTCCAAACCCTAGCACTAATGTCATGACATAAAAAACGCCAATAATCCAAGTTGAACTAATTAATGAACGCCTAACTTCCAACGTATTTCGAACAGTAAAAAGTCGTATTAAGATATGAGGCAAACCAGCTGTCCCAAGTACTAACGCAAGCTGTAGTGAGAAGAACTCCAGTGGGTTTCCGAATAAATGTCCAGGAAGGAAAAAGTCCTCTCCTAACGGTGTCCCTTCTTTTACCTTGTCAATTAGAGCGGACACATTCCAATCGAAATTAGAAAAAACGATTAACGAAAGTAAAAATGTTCCCGACATCAGCACAACGGTTTTGACAATTTGCACCCAAGAAGTCGCAACCATTCCACCGAACACAACATAGATTGTCATCAATCCCCCAATAACTAAAACAGAAATGGAGTAATCAATATCAAGTAATAGTCGTAACAAATAGCCGGATGCTACTAGCTGGGGAATCATATAAAGAATAGAAATAGTAAAAGCACCAAAAGCCATTATCCAGCGCATCTTATTACTCGGGAAACGGGAACAAATGACATCACCAAGTGAGTATTTCCCTAAGCGATGGACAGGCTCTGCCACTAGAAACAACACCACCAAATAAGAAACTAAAAATCCAATAGAATAAAGAAACCCATCATAACCATTAATCGAAATCATCCCAACAATTCCAAGAAAAGAGGCCGCACTAATAAAATCACCAGCAATGGCCATTCCGTTCTGAAAACCTGTCAAACTACCAGCTGCCGTGTAAAAGCGATTTGTTGTATTACTACGTTTAGCTGCCCAATAGGTAATAATCAACGTACAGACTATGATACAAATGAAAAATAAAAAATACGTTAGATTCACGACTGCCCCTCCCGCATTATCGCATCAACCTGCTGGTCAAATTTTTTAGCCTTCATATGATATACCCATCCGACCACCCAAGTCATCGGGATTTGCAAGAAACCATAAGCCCATGCCCAGGTCACTCCAGGGATAAAGCTTGTCTTGTTCATGGCATTAGGAATAAAGATTAGCGACAAAGGAAGCATAAAATAAAACAATAATACTAATATAATAGCTGGTACCAGTAATCGCCTTTTCGATCGAATCAAGTGCAATACACGTTCATCCATCTCTATTCTCCCAACTAGAATTGATTTATTTAAAAAATCCATTAATTATATTAATTCTAAAATATCGAATATAAGTTTGAATGTAAAGGTATTTTAGTAAGATGGGTATAAGGTCCTCGTTGGTGTTGTGTTGGCGGTGTTATTCTTTATTTAATCGGGATTTTGGGATGATGTGTGAGTGGTTAATACTTATCAGTTTAATCCTAGATTTGGATTGAAATGATGTATGAGGGCTTGTTACACATCATTTCAATGTCTTTTTTTGTTTGAGATGATGTATGAGGGTTTGCTATACATCATTTCAAACCGTTTTATTAATTGAAATGAAGAATGTGAGACTTCTATACTTTAGTTCGACCTAAGTTTTTGTTTAAAATGAAGAATGAGAAGCTTCTATGCTTCATTTCGACCTAAGTTTTTGTTTAAAATGAAGAATAAGAAGCTTCTATGCTTCATTTCGATCTGAGTTTTTGTTTGAAATGAAGAATAAGATGCATCTATACTTTAGTTCGACCTGAGTTTTTGTTTGAAATGAAGAATATGAAGCTTCTATACTTTAGTTCGACCTGAATTTTTGTTTGAAATGAAGAATAAGATGCTTCTATACTTTAGTTCGACCTGAATTTTTCTTTAAAATGAAGAATAAGATGCTTCTATACTTCAGTTCGACCTGAGTTTTTGTTTGAAATGAAGAATAAGATGCTTCTATACTTCAATTCGACCTGAGTTTTTGTTTGAAATGAAGAATAAGATGCTTCTATACTTCAATTCGACCTGAGTTTTTGTTTGAAATGAAGAAAGACCAGTTGCCATACTTCAGTGTGACTCAAGAATAAGATTGAAACGAAGAATGAGAGGCCACAATACATCAATTCTACCAAGAATTAGCATTTAATTGATCTATAAAAGTCCGCAATACAAAAACAGGACATGTTCTCCCAGAACATGCCCACTAACACTCTATCATTTTACTCGCCAATCCCCACTAACGATCCTTTCATTTAATAGATTCTCACTAGCAGCTACATACACAAAAGCTGTAGTAGTCCCTGCCCCTGTTTCAACTGATTGAATCACACGCTCATATAGATTATCACTTGCACCATCTGTATATCCTTCTAACCGGTCTAACTCTATTAATTCATCATCTGATACTTGGTATAGTTCTCCATACACTCGGGCTTCGTTTGAAAGTTTAATAGCCGGATAACCGTATCCAGTATCATATAGTTCGCCTAGGGTCGTACAATGTTCTGCAATACAGGTCGCATTTTTCAATAAAAAGTCATTTCGTTCCCCTTTTAACAAGGTGCCATAAACAAAGACGTTATGCATGCTTTTCATCTCCTAGCCCTGCACGTTTTCTACTTCTTGCATTAATACTTTTACATCACCAGATTTAGAGTTAATGCGAATAGCATTTTCCCCTTCTCCAGTAACACCTATTAACCTAGAAGAATCGTTCTGAACTTGTAGTGGAAGATTCGTTGATATTTCTTCTGAATCGCTCGTGATATCAACTGTAGCATTTAATCCTATTTCATGATCTAATTTAACCGTGATATCTCCACTGTTTGCTTCTAGATTAACTATACACTCTTCCCTAACATCGAGTTTTAAATCACCGGCTCCAATGGAACCATTTAAGCTCCCTGAGAATTCTTTAATGTTCATGTCACCCGTTTTAGTGTTTATCGTTAACATTTCCGCTTGAACATGATTAGCTTTAACAACACCAGTACGAGATACGACGGTTCCTTTTACGATATTAATTTTTTTCAAATCTACGTCACCTGAAGCTATCTTAACCTCAAGGTCTTCTCCTTGTAGGTCAGCAATTAGAATATCACCAGAACTCATCTCTGTCTTAACATTACTAACAGCAAGTTTTCGTAACACCATATCTCCAGAAGATGAGTTTACATAAAGCGTGTCTGACTTCATATTTTTAGCCTTAACATCGCCTGATGCACATCGAAGATTAAGTTGTCCAGCTTCCATATCCGACAAATTAATATCACCAGAACCGACATTAACCGTAAGCTGATCCATGATAACCTTTGAAAATCTAACATCACCAGATCCTGTTCGCACGTCCCACTTCTCCGCTACTGCAGTTGGTACGACGAGTTGCATTTTTGTTGATGGAAAAAGACCGAAAAATGTCTGTTGTTGATTTGGTTTAAAAGCTGTTATTTCCAATACATGATTTTCTAAATTCAGCTTCATTTCTGGTCCATCTTTATAGGTTTTCAATACAATATCAATATGAGGTTGATCATGACTAGTAACTTCAACATTAATACTTGATGTAATGATATGTATTTCCTTTAAACTAGCATAATCGATTCGTTCCTTTTGAATGACTTCTTCTTTGACAATAGAACGCTTCGCATTTCTGATAACTCGATTAACTACTGTTTCAACTGTCTTCTCTATTCTCATCCAATTCAACTCCGATCTTTATTTTGTTATTACCTACTAGTTTACGAGAAATAAAAAGGGAAACAAGTATCTCTAGGTGTAATTGTTCTCCGCCTAGAGACGGATAAACTAAAGCAAAAACCTAACACTCCAACCCAGAATCATGATATGATATGGATAATTCAATATGGTTATCAAGAGTGAATGAGAGCACTGGCTCTATGACTTCACAGCAACCTGCTCAAGATGAGTAAGGTGCTCCAACCAGCAAAGCTTGCTTTGAATGATAACGAACGGTGCTATAAGCTCTTTGTCCGCATTCAATTGCAACAAAGGGCTTTTTTATTTTGTTCTTATAACCTATTTGAAAAAAACATTGGAGGTAATCATATGAACACTACTGGCTTTATTAGAGGTTACATGTCTAAAAATTTGAAAGGGGAAAAATTTATAGAGCATGTTGCAACTTGTATTGAACAACAATTACAGGAATGGGATCCTAACTATCAAGTACAAGTAATCCATCTAGCAAACTACGAAATCGTCATTAAAAATAATAACGTTATATGTAATCTAACCATTTCCAAGAATGAACTAGTTAACCTACAATCCCGTTCCCCTTATGCATTAGATAGATTTATCTGGAGGAAGTTAAAAGAAAAAGGGGTGAAATATGGTGAATATGGTGGAAATTATTTAACGTATGTATTCCGCTAATGAAGGGAGGCTGAGACATAACTAAAAGTATAAGTTGAGAACCTGAACGAAACGCCACATCAGCTCCGGAAATATACGGAGACTCCTGCAGGAGGATAGGCATCGGTGAGACCCCGGAAGAGCTTTAGCTCTGAGGAGGCTCACCAGCCGCCCGCGGCAAGGAAGACACTGTGAGGTCTTTTCGAACAGATGTCGCCCCTATGCTGGCAGTAAAAGCGTAGTATATTTCCGGAGCGGGTCTATGCGCCTTTCATGTTCGTTCGGATATTAATCAACTAAAACTCTTTTGTCCCAGCCTCTGTTTAGAATGTTAACTCTTCCTCAAATACCTCTCCATTTGGATAGATAACCTTTATTGCATGATTTATATTATCACGCTTCTCTACATCTTCAATTCGAAAAAGACTAGTGTATTCCGTACCCTCAACATAATCTAGTTTTACTTCATCGATTAATTCTTGTCCCGAATACTCCAAAAGATATACTTCTTCAATTAAGTAATTATAATTTTCTACTGCTCCATGATGTAATGTTATGTCTACTTTTTCATCCATAATTTGGACCTCTGTCTCTATAATTCCATATTGTTGTACATTAAAATCCTGTAAGAAAATCTTTTGTATATCTCCATTTTTAAAAGTACCATCCTCATTGGTAACAGAAACAAAATAGTAAAATGCTGTTTCTTCATATTCTTCCTTTTTAAATTCATACTCTATTCCACTATCTGCCGTTTCCATCTCACTATTCGGTGTATAATTAATGATAACAGGATTCCAGGCTGGCCCAAGGTTAAGTTCTAGTGGAATCGATATTTGGTATAGTCCCTTATCTTTCTCTTCGGCCAGCACTTCAGTAAAGTCCCCTTCCTTCCGAAAAGAATAATTGAAGTGTACGTTAGACCCACCTTCTAGCTCTTTGACCTGCCAGGTAAAACTAATCTCCCCTTCGTCATTTTCAATTGAACTTGCTTCCACTTCCACTTCCCCTAACCAACTTTGTTGCTTCTGAAAATCATCCAAGGCACTCTGAATCTGGTGACTTTGGCCATCTACACTGTTTAACACATTATGCTGTAAACTTACCATATCACTCATCTGATTCTCTAAATTAGATACTTTGTTCGTTAATAAAAAAATGGAAATTAAACAAATTGTTAATGCAGCAACTACAAATATAGTAAAATATTGTTTAGTTTTTCTATTTTCCATGCTCTCCCCCTACTTAGAATATAAAAAAGAAAACCACTACAATAGAATCTCTTTGTAATGGTTTTAATGTAATGTAGTATTAAGAATATAGTATTACGAATAGTTGGTTTACGCAATAGATTTATTAGTATATTTAAACTAAAACCAAACATTTGTTCTACTATTATGTATTATTTCCTTCTATTATCTGATAGAATATCATTAACAACTACATAATATAGTGGGCGGTTGGCCACTTCCTTTGAAGGAGGTGGTATGAATGACGACATACGAAGCTTTGAGTATACTAGTACAATTTAGTCTCTCATTAACAGCAGGAATAACATGCATTGTAACTATTGTCGTCTTTCTAACAAACAAAAAGAAGTAACCGCCCCTAGACCATAGTGTGCGTTACTTCTTTTTAGAAAGTCTTCAATTGGTCATCCGCTCTTTATGCGGTTTGAAGTTGTGGTACTTAGTAGTTACCCGCTACTAAGTACCTTTTTCTATTATTAGTATAGAATTTTATTATTATACAGTCAAACTATTCTATACAAATCTTATCCTCACCGCTTTAGAAATTGAACAATGTCCTCATAAACTCTCTGGTTATCAACTTCATTCAACACCTCATGTCTCATCCCAGTATACACCTTACTACTCACATGCTTGTAACCTATTTTTCTAAGTGCATCAAATGAATCTTGTAACCCCTTTTCCCCACCAGTTACCGGATCATCTTCCCCAACTACACTTAAAATCTCTAATTCTGGATTATGACATGAATACTTCTGGTATTGATGTAAATTCCAATCTGCTTCAAATACCGTTAACATCCCATTATTTTGATAATTGAATTGGCATAGTGGATCATTACGATAGGCTATAAGATTCTCTTGACTCGCACTTAGCCATGAATCGTCCTTACTATTTCCATTTAGATTACGCAGTACTTTACTATAACCATGTTTACCTGAGAAAAAAGTAATTATCTTGCCTAGAAAGATACCTACACCAACTAGGGATACATAATTAGCTGTACCACTCATCACAAGCTTCTTAATTTTATAATCATGCTTTTGTAAATAACATCTTGCAAATAGTGAGCCCAAAGAATGACCAAACAAGTATAGTTCCTTACCAGGAAATCGACTCTTGATATAGTCTGTTATCATGACCTGATCCTCGATGATTTCCTCCACACCATTCATATACCCCAAAGGATACTGCTCATTGACGGAGGCCCCGTGTCCACGATTATCTGATATGATTACCGTAAATCCGTTAGTATTTAAGTAGTTTATAAAATGATAATAGCGTTCTTTATGTTCCTGAGCACCGTGAATGATCTGTAATAAGCCTTTGGTTTCATGTGCTTCAAAAAGTACCACGGATAACTCCAGTCCATCTTTTGCTGTAAGATTTATATATTCCATGGGCTCAAACCTTTACTGTTAAGCTTAGGCTATGGTTAGTTTTGATGTGGCCTACTTTCCAATAACCCTTTAAAGTTTTCCCTATATTGCCAAGCTAGATACCCTTCTAATGCCACAACAAATATTGCTAGCAGAATCAATTCGGAATCAACAAAAATGTGAAATGCTAATATGTTAATGACAACACCTGCAAGAACAACCAGTACTAATGGAATAAACCGACGAATTAATAATAACACCCCGGCTATTATCTCCACCCCTTTTTCCATCGCAAGCAAATACCCATCTCCGAGAAACTCTGTTGCAGCTGGGCTTGTCGGTGCAAATGGTTCAAACCCAAACAGTACTGCATACCCATTTAAGCCAGCTCCAAGAAAATTGCCCCTAATACAATTTCAGCAACCCTCACAGTCCATTTCATCCATACATTCCCCCATTTATTAGGAATTGATAATCACATATCTATCATATCAGTTCCACAACATCAGTAACATACATTTAAAGAAAATTCCAAGTATTTAGGTCTTTCTTCCTGAAGGTGAAACTTTTTAAAACGTTATGCGTATTTACTATAAACGCGTTTGTAGCGAGAGGTGAATTTAACAATGGAAAAGCTAGTCCAAAAACATATGCCCATTACATATTCAAATGAAGTTAAACCAACTACTACAGGCTATCTATTTTCCGCATTGTTTGGTGTACCTGCTATCGGTTCCGTCATTCTAGGGATTTATTTAGCTTCGATGATGGTGATTGGTGGGTTCTTGCCTTTTTTGTCCCGGTGGCAGTAATCCTAGGGTTCTTTGCATATACAGGTTTGCCTATTCAGAGGAAGGTAATCTATCGATATGAGCTCGATGATGAACGAATTCTCGAGCAATGGGAAAATACAAAAACTGGTGAAACCAAACAAAAAATCATTCCATACACTCAAGTGAATAAAGTCATAATCGGGATAAATCCAGTTCACATTATTGTACGGAACTCGAGTATGAACGGGTCTTTACGTTATTGTCGATTGGAAGCAATCCTTTTTATTTTGCACGGGGATGGGATGTTCACCGAAACATTTTCAAGTGCTAAGGATCTCCAAAACTGGATAGACAGGTTAGAAGACAAAGTGAGTATCACCTACACGCAACAAGATCTTAGCCAGGCACTTCGTTCAAGAGGATATGTAGATATTGATTTTTCAGAAGTAGAGGGGTCATCTAATAATATTGTTAGCGAACATGTAGGAAAAGAACTGTCTGATAACCCTTTTCCCGCATGGATGCCCATGGGGGTTCAAGAAGACGTTGAGAAGACAAAGGCTGCCATCATTCGTTCTAATACAAAGAAAGCTGAGAAATGGACCATTTTTATTTTATTTTTCTATGCTATTATTTCTGCAGCCTTGATATTACCTGGTACTCCTCTAGATGCGGATGGACTCATTGAATTTACCGATGCTATTCTTTTAGGGTACTTAGGTGTGAATCTACTAATACCATGTATACTCGTATTTTTTAGACAATTTTCCAAATGGTATAATCCTATTTTCTTTTTCTTGATTGTAACTATGGGGAACATGTTCGGGATATTTCTTGTCTCGTTCTTTTTGGATTTCCCTTCCATGTATGGCTCCATATTCCTACTGAATTTCTTTAACCTGATATTATGGACCTGCTCCATGATTGGAGCAAAATTAATCAAACTTCTATTTAGAAAATAAAGTCAAGGAAGGGTGACCATCCCTCACCTCTTTAACGCATTAAGTGGTGAAGGATGGTCACCCTCATAGCCGTTTGGATTATTTTGTTGCCAGTTCCATGAATCTTGGCACATTTCTTTTAAGCCTATTTTTGCCACCCAACCCAATTCGTTTCTTGCTTTTGATGGGTCCGCATAACAGATAGCAACATCTCCTTTTCGGCGTGGTGCTATCTCATATGGAATTTTTCTCCCTGATGCCTTTTCATAACTGTGAACCATCTCCAAAACACTATATCCTTTACCGGTGCCTAAATTATACCTATCTATTCCAGTAGTTGATTCTACTTTTTGAAGTGCATATACATGCCCTTGAGCCAAATCAACAACATGGATGTAATCACGGACACCTGTCCCGTCCATAGTTGGATAATCATTCCCAAAAATAGAAAGTACCGGTAATTTACCAATGGCGACTCGAGCTAAATAGGGAACTAGATTATTAGGAACCCCTTTCGGATCTTCCCCAATCAAACCACTAGAATGAGCTCCAACTGGGTTAAAATATCTTAAAATACCAATACTCCAATCTGAATCAGATTGGCTTAAATCAGATAAAAAATGTTCAATTATTAGCTTCGTACGACCATATGGATTAGTAGCCCCGAGTGGAAAGTTTTCAGAGATAGGTTGGTGATTGTTGGAAGGTGCATATACGGTTGCAGATGAGCTGAAGACGATTTTTTTTACATCAAATTTTTTCATTATTTCACATATGTTAATGGTACTTATAATGTTATTGGCATAATATTTAATTGGCTTTTCGGTTGATTCCCCAACTGATTTGTATCCTGCTAAATGGATAACGGAATTGATAGAGTTCTGTTCGAATATATCTATTAACTTACGTTTATGAAGTAAATCGGTCTGGTATATTTTAAAGGTTTTACCTGTAATGGTCTTTACCCGATTAATTCCTTCTACACTGGAGTTTGAAAAATTATCTACAACGACAATGTCATAGCCATGATTTAATAATTCCACACATACATGTGTCCCAATATATCCCCCGCCGCCAGTAACTAGCACTGCCAAACCAACACCCCCTACCGCTTCTTCGATTGTTGACGATACAACTCTTTCAATACTTCATTCAACCTAATCTCCCACATCGAGATATTAGCCCTGACATAGATCATGGCAACCAAATCAATTAATGAAAACATAATAGTAAAGTAAAATTGATGCTCCAAAAATACTAAATCAAATAGAATAACAAGGTAATAGACATCATTCATGAGAATCGTTTTAATAATCTTTCGGAGCATTGATGGTGCCTTTTGTTGTTCTCTTACATGCATCTGGCTTTCCTGATGCTTCATAAAATCGTAGTTAACGGTTCTCTCGAATAAAATTTGCCTAATAAATAGTGCCTCCACATCCTTTTGAGAAACATCTAAAGGGGAAAGCTCACTTAAAATCCCGACAACTAACATCACGATGAGGTATCCAATATGATTGGTATTTGAATAGAGCGCAAACCCCATAACGATGAAAAACATGGGATGGGATATATTATGTACTAGTCTATCAAAGTACACTCCTCTGATCGATCTGGTTTTTTTTATTCGAGCAATATTACCGTCTACGGAATCAAGTGCAAGCGTTACAAATGAAATGATAAAGGCAGCCAATAAGAATATCGGTTGACTAGTGACGATTGCATAGTACATCACTCCCGCTGAAAGAACATTTAGAGGTAGCATAGTAAGCGTAATGAAGTTTGCGGAGATGGAGGGATATGTCTTTAAAATGAGCCAAGTTAGAATCACGCCAGCTTTTCTCTTCAATGAAGTATAATATGATGTGGCTTCATCTTGCTTTACATATCGTTTGATCTCCTGATGGTTCAATACATTACCTCCTTTATTAGATTGGAATTCTCTTCATAGTCCTCCGTAGATTTACGTTCTTTCTTCATGATTCGTAATAATACTAGATATAAACTAAGTAACTTCACAAACGAAGAAAGAATCACTGCAATTGCTGCACCATAAACTCCATATATTGGAATAAATAGTATACATCCAATTACACTGGTCAACACCCATAATGCGGCAAGATATGGTTGTGATTTAAAATGCCGGGTTGCTAGAACACCATTTCCCAAAAATGCCGCTGGATAACTAAATAATCCCGAAAACATAATAGCAACAAATAGTCCTGAATACATCGCATAGGAAGGAGTATAAATAATAGTTAGTAAGAGTTCACCAAATATATAGGTAAATAATAGACCTAAAGCACCGATAATGGCCCCAATTCCAAGTAATGTGTATAACAGTTTATTGAAACCTTTAATATTCCCTTCTTCATAAAGGGATGCAAGTATCGGGGCTGCAGGTTGTCTTAAGGCGTTCACTACACGACTTCCCGCAAGTAGAATATAGAGAAGGGCAACAAAATAACCCAGTTCTTCCTTTCCGAGAAAATACTCCACCAGATAGCTTGGAAGATTGGTGTTTAGCGTAGTCAACAGTCCCATAATTCCTAATGGAAAGGTTAACTTTACTAATTGTTTCACTTTCATCATATTAAAACTTGGTTTGATCGTTCCATACCGTTTCACAATTAGGCAGTCATAGAATACTAGTGTCATAGTCCAAACTACAATTTGACCAATGATTGCCATGATTAAGCTGTTTGTCGTGAATAGAATCCACGAAAATACGATTACCGTCACTACGCCTTTCAAAATACTAGAAATGGTAATGTAATCCATTCGTTCATATTTATGTAGTTTCCCTAGCAAAATATCGCTTAAAGATTCTGGTAGTTTGGCAATCCCTATTAAAATAATAATGATAGATGTTTGATATTCATAACCAATGATAAGAACAACTGCCAATATAAGTAGTAAAGATAAGAGTACAGATAAGATTCTAGTACCTAGATAATGATTAAACCCGAAACTACCTTTAGCATCGGTAACAAGGGATAACCGAAGCCTCATCTCGGTCAACATTATAATGGGTGCTGTTACCGCTAAGCCTAGAGCATACTGCCCAACCATTTCAGGGGTCCCAAGCTTAGCAATAACGATTAATAATAACCATTGGGTAAAGGAATAAATAATGGTACCTGCTAAGGTCCAGGTCATATTTGTTTTGAGTGATAGTTTTTTTAACACCACGGTGTACCCCTCATTTTGTTCTTAGGATAAAATGATCTATGACAGCGAATACTAACTCTTCGATAAATCCCATTTCTTTCCTTGGAGTGTTCGTGCACGTAAGAACTCAGGTCTCTTGCGCATTTTGAACCAAAATATTAAGGCTGTTACTCTACCTACCAATGTTAACGGATAAATTCTCTTGTCGACATCAACTTCTTTTCCTCCGAACTCCCGTTTAAACCGGTTGATATGTTCTTCCTCATCTCCCAGTGTTTCTACGAATAATCCTCCAAAATCGAACCATTTATGCCCCATGTTTCGGAAGCTTTTTATATCCTGCCAATGAAGATATCGATTAGCGCGACCAATCAGGTTACGAATCGTCGAATTCTCAAATCGAGCAGAAGCAGAGAAAAGTAGTGAACAATAGGTCCCTGTATTTACATAGGCATGGTAGCATAAGGCATTGCCTTCCTCATCTGTCATATAAGAAATAATCAACGCTTCTTGGTCTCGTAAACGTTGTAATCGTTCCGTATTCCCTTTTGGTAGCTTTTTATGTTTGGCAAATTGATCAAAAAATCGGATGAAATCATTTATTTCGTCATCCGTTGGTTGTGTGAGTTCATGATAATAGATTGGGTCCCGTTTACTTGCACGGTTAATTTTATACCTGGCATTCTTGTGAATACTTGCAAAGATGTTATTTTCAGGTTGATCCAAGTCTATAATTAACGTCTTTCCAAAGCTATGGATAAATTGCTTATTTGATAGGATTTCATCTGGCTTTTCATTAGGAAAAAGCACCTTTGAGGTAATCATCACATCTACGTTTTTACTAGAAACCTTTTTCGTAGAACCATAGATATCCATCATTTTTACTAGTCCTCGCTTATAACGAACCTCGACCATTCCCTCCACTCCTTATGGTTAGTAGTAATACAAATTTTTCTTAAGTTGCTTTTTCCCATTAAATACTGCACCGATTAGATTAGCACCAGCAAAACTAAGCTGTTCTTTAGCCTTTTTAACATCCTTTACCTCGTTCTTCTTCGCCCGAACTACTAATAAAGTGCCATCACATTGATTGGCAATCAACGTGGAATCTGTCACAACTAAAACAGGTGGGGTATCAAAGATGACCACATCATAGAGATTCATTACTTGTGAAATGAATATGCTCATTTGTCTCGACCCCAGTAATTCTGCCGGATTTGGTGGGATAATACCACTTGTGATAAGATCCAAATCTGGCCGATAAGTTCGCATTATTATATCCTCTAATGCTTTTTGTCCAATCAAATAATTACTCAATCCCACATGATTTTCTAGTCTAAAGGCATGATGGACTTTTGGCCTTCTTAAATCGGCATCTACTAATAAAACCTTTTTACCTTCTTGATTAAATACAATTGCTAGATTAGTAGCTGTCATCGTTTTTCCATCTCCTGCACTAGAAGATGTCACGACAATACTCCTTAACCGTCTATCAACAGATGCAAAGTTTATATTGGAGCGAATGGAGCGAAATTGCTCTGCGGCAATGGTATTATTTCGTTCAATCGTGATTAGTGTTCCTCGTTCAAGCTTCTTCCGTTTTCGCCTCATAGTTCACTCCCCCCTTTCTCCTTTTCTTCGTTCTCTTACCTGCCTTTTTCCCGAATACCGTAATCGATCCTAATACCGTTATCCCTAACGCTTCGATATCGGCTTCGGTTTTCACTTTAGTATTCATAAACTCAAGTAATAACGCTAAGCCAATTCCAGTAGCTAACCCAATAAACCCTGCTACAATCATATTAATTACTGGTCTTGGTTGGATTGGTTCTTCCGATAAGGACGGATTTGCCTTCGATAATATATAAATATTTTCAACCCTCATGATAGAAACAATAGTACTTTGAAATTTTTCTACTACTAAATTGGCAAGCTCTGCAGCAAACACAGGGCTCGCGCCAGTTGCTGATACGGTGATAACTTGAGAATTTTCACCACTACTTACTTGCACTTGTTTCCCTAATTCCTCTGGTGTTATGGATAACCGCATTTCTCCAATGACTTGCTCTAAAATGGATGGACTCTTCAATATTTCTTTATATGTATTCATAAACTCTAGCTGAGTTTCAATCTCTGAAACATTAACTTGCATATTATCGTTTTGTTGTTGAATGACAATAAATTGAGAGGTGGATTGATACGTAGGTTCTAACAAATAATAACTAATTAACCCTGCAATAATTACGAGTCCAATGGTTAAAGTAAGAATAAGTAACAGCCTCTTTTTTAAGTTTAATAGGATGTCTTGGATGGACAGCATATCCTTCAACTTTTGTCACCTCCATTTATTTCATTTCCTGAGTAGACGATTGGAGTAGCCTCATGTTGAGTAGGGAAGCCCTTTAACACTACAAAAGCAATCGTAAGGTACAGCCAAACGAACCGGATATTTTCAATATTGATGGATAATGCCTGAATCGATAGAGCTATTAAGCCTATCAATAAATAAAAATAAATCTTTTCCCCTCTACTTATTAACCCAATTATTAAACTACCTAGGATTAAGACAGGAAACCAGATAAAGGCTATGAAACCAAAAGCACCTGTTTCCGTCAAAAAGGATAAATACGTATTATGGGGGATATTCGTAAACGTATCCCCATACATTTCTGTTGAATATGGTATAAATTGTCCTATCCCAATGCCAAGGAAAGGATTACTAGCCCACATCTCCAATGCTGATTGCCATAAGAATATACGGTATGATGTTCCATCCCCTTCCGTCCCTATTCTTACTACTCGTTCTAGAGCAAAGTTTAAGATATCAGTAGACTGATTAATCCATAAAATAATAAAAAAAACAAAAGAGCCAATGAATAAAAACAGAATCAGTTCCTTTATCCGTGCTGAAATCAAACTAATAAAAAGGACAATGGATACACTTATAATCAGACTCAAGATTCCACCGCGTGATGCTGTCAGAGTAAGTGCTAGTAATATAATTAAAACAGGTAGGTTAATAATCATTTTTTTACCGGATAGAATGCTAAATACAATCACTAGAGAAAGGGAAATAATCAGATATAAAGCAGCTAAATTAGGATCATTTAATGTTGCCTGGGCACGACCTTGCAAGTTAAAGGGATTATCCATTCCCATCTGATATAAAATAACACTGCCAATACATTGAAACGATATGATCAGTGCCGCAATCTTCCACCATCGTAATACCAGAACTAATAATTCTTCCTTATATTTTTCAAAGAAGATTAAAAATACAATGATATAAACAAAGTTAACCGAGAGCTTTAATATAGCTGATACCCCATAGGGAAAATCGATGAAAATATTTGTTACATAATTAACCATACTGACAATACAAAAATAGATAAAAAGAAGCATATATAGAATGATTAGATAATATTTTCGTAGAGCAATCGCCATGTATTCTCTATTTTCCTGATGGGCGATTAACCAAAACATCACCAAAACCATGAGAATATCGGAAAAAGAAACATTCAATGTAATCATGACATCTAAATGAAACATAAAAGGTAAACATAGAATCACAAATGAAACGAGAGTAAAATCAAGCCTTCTGGTAGATAGCATGGGAAACACCACGATTTTCTCTAAAATCTTCATCCTTCTTTTTACTTGAATCGTTAAGTAAGGTATTCGCAAGTTCACCCATATGAACACTTTCCATCCCATACCGATCATTCAACATTTGATAATGTGTGATAATCTTATCGAGCATTTTCATGCTTTCTTCCAAGTCGGCACCAAAATTATGTGGATGCCACCAGAGGTGATATAATTTTCTTTCTTTTGCTGCCTTTTCCATCGCGATTTTGATTCTTCTTAATTTCAAAGGTTCCAGTCCACGCAATCTTTTACTATACGGTCGTAGAAATCGACTGGATGGTATGTTGATGACATCATCCTTCTGGATTAGTTCATCCAAATCATAAATATGTTGGCCAGAGAGATTCATATAACTATCTAGTAATCTCATTAATCGTTTGATGGGGTTATCCTGTTTCCCGGTTATCTTATACAACCAATGATTCTCGCACCCTCTGTATCTGGTTACCCCATGTTTTTTACAGATAGTTAAGTAATTTTGATTGATCTGATTTCGCGGGAATATAATCGTTTGGATAGATAGATGATGTTTTTTAGCGACTGTGATAGCTTTACTTAAATCCGTCTCAAAGTTATCCGCACACTGACCTTTGGCTAAACAATAATAGTGACTAAATGTGTGTGTTGCGATTTCTTGATTAGGAAATTGCTTGATAAGATGAATCAGTTGGCTTCCATAATGAAATGGATCCTCTATCTCATTTTCCCCGATTTGTTGAATATGTTGGTATGCAGACAAGGTCATATCATCATAAGATGGTACTTTATCTGGTACTTCTTTTAATAAATCATCTTTATTACTGAAAAATAAGAATCCTACAATTCCCCATGTTGCATGAATGTTATCTTGGTTAAATTTCTTCAGCAACTCAGGTACTACTTCACGAGCACCTAATAGATTATTCCTGTACTGCTGGATGGTAAATACGTCAAAAACGCCCCAATTCAATTCCAAATCTAGGGATATCACAAATTTACCGGTTTCCTTCAGGTTCATAATGCACCACCACTTATTTTCATTATTCCATTTCAAATATTAACCATGTCTCGATGAACTGTATGATGATCGTCCCGGTTAACCTTTAGACCAATCGTTTCATATACGTTCCTTGTTTCTTTTAGTATGATCGATAACTCATATCTTTCTAAGATGTCCCTCCTACCGTTCTCCCCCATTATGTTTCTAAGCAAATTGTTCTGAATTAGTTTGTTTAATGCATTCATTAGTTCATCTGGATTTCTTACGGGAATGACAAACCCTGTTTTCCCGTCTTTCACCAGTTCACGATTTCCACGTATATCGGTAACGACTACAGGTATTTGCATGGCCATCATTTCCATTACTGACTTGGGAAGACCTTCCCTTAGCGATACTAATAAGCCAATATCGGTAATACTTAATAAATCTTTAATATCTGTTCTAAACCCTAAACACCGAACATGATCAATCAGATTCCGGTTCATTATTTCGGATTGGATTTCCTCTAGTAGGACTCCATCACCAACTAAGAGGATGAAAAAATCCGGATTAATTTTCTGTAACTTCTCTGCAGCATGGATAATATCCATTTGTCTTTTGTTCCCGTTAAATTCCGCCACATGGGTAATGACTATTTTGTTATCTGGTATAGTTAATGAATATCGAAGCCTCTCTTTCTCTTTAACGGAATAATTTTCAGGATTAAAATAAGTCGCATCCACTCCAATCCCATGAATATAATGAATTTTATCCTCAGGTAATAGTCCTTTTGCTTTCTCGTAATCATCCTGATTAATTACGATCAATCCATCTGTTTTTTTAGCAGCAAGTCTCTCGGCTAAATAAAAGATGCGATTACTAATTTTTGATCCATTTTCATTAAAATGAAATCCATGTGCTGTATAGACTACTTTTGTCGTTTCTGGCACAGCTACTCTGGTAAAGAATGATGCAATAGGGGAATGAACATGAACTAGTGAAAATGATTCTCTTTTGAACAACTTTCTCAACATTTGAAAGGCTTTTAGATTAGAAAGGCTATAGACTTTTCTTGAAAATGGCAGATGTAATAGAGTGATATCTGGTAGGAGTTTTGTTAATTGATGTTTATCAGTAAGAGAGGTAGCAATAGTAACCTGATAGCCCATTTCTTGAAGCATGCGGATATGTGGTATTAAAAATAGCTGCACTTGCCTTTGCAAGGTTGTCACGATAAGGCATTTCATAGACTTCCCCCTTGTTTGTATTGTCGCTAAATACTAGCTATTTAACGAACAAATTCCAATTATCGTTCTGATTAAAGAACGATAATTCCTAAAAAAAAATCATCTAGCACCTTCTCCTGAAAACACGATTTTTATAGTATTCAAGATAATCTTTAAATCCATTTTTATTCCTTGTTTTTCAATATAGTATATATCTAATTCTAGTTTCTTATTTGGTGACAGGTTGTATCCCCCATTTACTTGTGCCAATCCAGTGAGTCCAGGTTTAACCAATAATCTCTTTTTAAACCCTGGATATAATACTTCGAATTCCTCTGTAAACATAGGCCGTTCTGGACGTGGGCCAACTAGAGACATCTCCCCTTTTAATATATTGAACACTTGGGGAATCTCGTCAATCCTGGTTTTCCTCATAAAGGCACCAATCCTAGTAACTCTTGGATCATTTTTAATGGCCCATCTAGCTCCTTCTTTTTCCGCATCGACAATCATAGACCTCAGTTTGCATACATTAAAATCCCGTCCATAAAGTCCAACCCTCCTCTGAAAATAAAATGCTGGACCGGATGTTTCTATTTTTATTAGAATGACAAAGACCATGATGATAAAAAGTACAATAGGAAGACTTATGAGTACAAAGAAAATATCCATCATTCTCTTCACTATACGATAGTACGTGATATGGTCATGTTTTGCGTGAGTAATAGCTCCAGCATATTCTTCCATATATCGGTCTGCACTTGAAATGCTTTTCAACCTTATCACCCCCCCTTCTTAATTTAGATGTGCTTAATCTAAATGGTTAGTTCGGATACTGGGAGAGATTAATGGAGATTGTCGCTACAATCCATTCACAATCTGTTAAATGTTTAAATACTGGCATATTAAACTTTCTAGTAAATGTAAAAAATCCATGTCGTTATACTTATTCTTTTACTAATAAATTCCTTTGTGAATAGATTTCTATTACCTTATCCCTATTGTATTCCTGACAGTTCTATTAATGACATTTTTCTCCATTTGATGGACAATGGCAAAAATGGAAACTATATTTATGGAAGTTATAGAACTTCCAAGCTATCAAAGGTAACAAAATGGAATCAATATGGTAAACTTCTAGTATGCAAATAAATAACTTTAGGAGGGGAAATAATGACTACTTCAATTCCAGAAATCATCCTAAACGATGGTAATAAAATTCCCGCAGTAGGCTTTGGTACATATAAACTTAAAGGTAATGAAGGTGCTACAGCAATCGAAAGTGCCATCAATCAGGGTTACCGACTATTAGACTCTGCTTATAACTATGAAAATGAAGGAACAGTCGGCACAGCAATTCGCCGAACTTCTATACCTAGAGAAGAATTAATTATTACCTCTAAACTCCCAGGTCGTTATCATCGCTATAACGATGCTGTCGTTACGATTCAAGAATCACTATACCGTGCCAACTTGGATTACTATGATATTTATCTTATCCACTGGCCAAACCCAAATCGTGATCTATATCTGGAGGCATGGCAAGCATTAATCGACGCAAAAAAATGGGGATTAATTCGCTCCATAGGTGTTTGTAACTTCTTACCGGAGCATCTACAACGCCTTCAAGATGAAACTGGGGTAATGCCTGCTCTCAACCAAATCGAACTACACCCATTTTTCAACCAAGAAGAACAACGAAAATGGCATGAAGAAAATGGTGTTGTGACAGAATCTTGGAGCCCACTTGCTAGAGCAAATGATGTGTTCCAAAACAACGTACTACAAGAGATTGCAACAACTTATAATAAAACAGTTTCTCAAATCATTTTGCGCTGGCATTACCAACTTGGCGCGGTTGCAATCCCTAAATCTGCAACCCCTACTAGACAACTAGAAAATATTTCAATCTTTGACTTTTCATTAGATGATCAAGCCATGCAGGCAATAGCTTCACTTTCCCGACCTAATGGAAGAATGAAAGGTCAAGACCCTGCAGTCTATGAAGAGTTTTAATTTGAAAGTTTAACATCCCTACTCCTTCCTGAGTGGGGATTTTTTTATCTTAAATTCCATTGCATTAGCCATGACACATTGTTATGTTAGAAGAAGAGAGATTGATAGAAAGGGTGTTACAAGGGGATGAACGAGAAAGTATTATCATTACAAAATCTAACTATGAGTTATGCAAGTAAGGCTGTTTTAAACGGGATTAACCTAGATGTCTATCGTGGACAAATCATTGGCTACATCGGGCCGAACGGTGCTGGAAAAAGTACCACATTAAAGATCATGCTTGGATTAGTGGATGGATACGGGGGAACAGTAGAAATTCTTGGACATGATATTGCAACGAATGACTATACATATAAACAAAAAATTGGCTATGTACCAGAAAACGCAGAGATATATGACAACCTAACTGCCGCTGAGTATCTTACCTTTATTGGGGAACTTTACGGTTTGACGCGAGAAGAGGCGACTACGAAAACATTAAAGCTTCTAGACGAATTTGATATGGGGGATGTTTTTCATTCCAGAATCTCATCTTTCTCCAAAGGAATGCGTCAAAAAGTCCTGATTATTTCCAGTCTGCTCCACAATCCAGACTTAATTTTTCTTGATGAACCATTAAGTGGCCTAGACGCTAATAGTGTCATGGTAATTAAAGACATGTTAGAAGCTCTAGCTAATCAAGGAAAAACGATTTTCTATTCTTCTCACATTATGGATGTGGTGGAAAAGATAAGTAATCGAATCGTTCTTCTAGTCAATGGACAAATAGCTGCAGATGGCTCTTTTGATGAGTTGAAAGAGCAAAGTAAAGCAGGTTCACTGGAAAGTATCTTCAACCAACTAACTGGATTTGATGAACATAAAGAAACCGCAAATAAAATAGTCTCCATTGTAACAGGGGATGGTCAAGATGAGTGAAATTCGTATTCTAAGAATTCTTGATCCGTTCCAATCTGTCTTTCGTAAAATGAATATTGATTATAGTGTGATGCGCAAAATTCTGGAAGTAAAACTTACCATGGACCAACGACGGGTCCCAACCATTCTCAGTCAAAATGCTAAGAAAAAGGAAGGAAATCAATTTCTTAAATCATTATGGATTTATGCTCTATACGGTCTCCTCTTAGTCCCATTTGTATTTTTGGGAGATAATTATTTATTCCAAGTTAGCATTATGGCTGGTATTGCCATGTTCATTCTAATGACATCGATGATTTCTGACTTTTCTTCCGTACTTCTAGATGTACGAGATAAAGTAATATTACATACCAAACCAGTGAATTCAAGAACCATAAGCGCTGCAAAAATAATTCATATCGCGATTTATTTAACCTTGCTCACAGGTGCATTTGTCGCGATACCGGCGATCGTTTCTCTAGTTGTAGAAGGATTTTCTTACTTTCTACTTTTTATCCTAACAATCCTTCTAATCGATTTATTTGTATTAGCTTTCACCGCACTCATTTACATGTTTGTCTTACAATTTTTTGATGGGGAAAAGCTGAAGGATATTATTAATTACGTACAAATCTTACTAGCAGTTGCTGTAGTAGTTGGTTATCAAATTATTATCCGTTTATTTGATGTAGTAGATTTAGAATATGTTTATGACTTTAGTTGGTGGCATGCACTAATTCCACCAGTATGGTTTGGGGCACCATTTGAGATGTTATTAAATCAAACTTTCTCAAGTGAGATGATTATCCTTTCCTTGTTTGCCGTGTTCGGACCAATTTTATCTATTATTCTATATTATGTACTGATGCCATCCTTTGAACGTAATTTACAAAAGCTAATGGAAGAATCTAGTACAAAGAAAAAGAAGAAACGTAGTCTCCAAGACTTTTTCGAAAAGGTTGTCTGCTTTAGTCGGGAAGAGAGATTATTTTACCGATTTGCTTCAATAATGATTAGTCGTGAGAGGGACTTTAAGTTAAAAGTTTATCCTTCACTCGGAATGGCCTTTGTTTTCCCTTTAATCTTTTTATTTAATAACTTAAGCTTTCAGTCTTTTGAAGAACTGGGGCAAGGGAGATCATTTTTAACAATATATTTTGCCAATGTAATGATTGGGACAGTAGTTTATATGGTCCAGTTTTCTGCAAAATATAAAGGTGCATGGATCTTTCAAACCACACCAATCCAAAAACAATCCATTGTATATAGCGCCACATTAAAGGCTTTCTTTATGAAGCTATATTTACCTTTGCTATTACTTTTATCCATCCTATACATTTGGATCTTTTCATTCCGTATTGTTCTAGATTTGATGGTGGTCATGACTAGTGCTCTATTGAATATACTCATTGCTTATAAGATATTTAACAACGGGAAATATCCATTTACAGAACCAATAGAATCCGCACAACAAGGTGGAGGCGCAACAGGAAAGATAATCATATTAATGCTCTTTGTCGCAGCATTTACCATTATACATCTCATCGTCTCCTTCATACCATTTGCCATATATATCTATCTAGTACTACTAATCACCCTAACCGCAGTACTATGGAAAATAGTCTTTAAATAAGAAGAAACAGGCACCCGCTTTGCTGGAGCCTGTTTCTTTTTTCTAGTGCCTGTTTTTCTAGTGCCTGTCACTCCCCGGATTTTGTCGAATGACTTAGGCGCTAACCCGTTAGAACCGCTTCACTACCACTGCCCCTATACCAATTAACACATATAAAATCATCATGTATACAATAAGCATCCCTGTTTCTATGTATTGAATACCCATTCCAAATAGGACAAGTAATAGAGCACCACTTCCAATCAGAACCACATATAGGACACCTAAGAAATACCTTCGCATCAATACTAAACTTCGCTCATCCACTTCAGGTATATTGCCTCTTCTTTTCTTAAGCCATCTGGTAACAAATAGGCTTATTAGGATTCCTCCAACAGAACCACCTATCACAGAAGCTGCTAAACCAAAGTCAAATACACCTTCTTCTTTTCCAATTAAATAAACTCCTAATAATCCACCCACAATAAACATCATCACAATAAAGAGATAAATCAAGATTTCATAACGCCTTTTCACACCCTACTCCCCCTTAGGTTTAAATTCTTCTTCTAAATAAAACATTTCTTCTATTGGTACATCGAAATACGCAATCAGTTTTAATGCAAGTTCTAGGCTAGGATTGTATTTATTTTTCTCTATGGCATTGATCGTTTGTCTCGTAATCTGTAAGTCCTCTGCCATTTTAACTTGCGTAATGCCTCGCTTCATTCTAATTTCTTTAATATGATTGATTACTTTCAATAAATAAACACCTTCTTTAAATGGTAAAGATATCTTTACATTAAATATAGAGAATAATAAAAAACATGTAAAGACATCTTTACACTTTTTTCTCATTTAATCTTAAAAAAACAAAAAAGCCCCATCTCATAATAAGATAGAACTTTTTATTATAACCATAAAAACATTAGGCACTTTCACTTGAGTATTGTTTTCTATTAGTTCGGTTCTCTATTAAATTAATTAGCTCTTTAAATTTCTTTAACGTAAAAGCAAATACAGGACTTTGTACAAACGTAAAGATAAAGGTGAATAAGAACACTGGACCACCCAATACTAATCCAATTAATAGTACCAACGTCTCCACGACAATCCGTACCAAGCCAACCGATTTTCCCAGTTTATCTGATATTGATAACATGAAACCATCACGTGGTCCCGCTCCGATTTCACCAGAGTTATACAGCCCTCCACCAAAGCCCATAGTAATAATTCCAATTATCATGATTAGATAATCCGTCCATGTATGACTTGCACTAGGTAAAAAATCGATCCATAAAAATAAATCAACAAAAGCCCCAACAAGAATAGCATTTAAAAACGTGCCTAATTTCACATAACTTTTATCCAATACCAGTGATACACAAATAAGCAGTATCGAGATAATAATGGCCCAAGAACCAATCGTTAAGCCAAACTTTTCAAATAAAGCTACATTTAACACATCCCAAGGATGCACCCCAAGATACTGCATCTTCAACGCAATCGTTATCCCATAACTAAAGATAACTAACCCCGCAAAATAAAATAACCAACGAATCGAACGTATCATCATATTCCTTCTTTCTACTATATGGTGGTGCCTACCTGGCTGTATAGCGGTGCCTGTCACTACCCGAATTTTAGCTAATTATGTCGAAATCAATAAAACACTAGGGGTGTGTTCATTCATAAAAATAAGGAGAATGCACAACGAAGAGAGCACTTCCACCCGTTATGCATTCCTTTAAATCTTTCTAAAAAGCTCAATCAATCTCTAAGACTAATTTTCCAATATTACGGTTTTCCTTCATACGGTTATGAGCTTCCTCCACATCAGTCCAATTATATACCTTGTCAATAACTGGTCTAATTGTACCTACCTTTATTTTATCTAGAGCAAACTGTGAAAAGGCCTCTGTTAGTTCTATCTTAAATTCAGGTGTTCTTGTTCTTAGGGTAGAGCCCATATATTTTATTCGCTTTGCTAAGAAAGCACCAATATTAACATCGCTCACTTTGTTTCCGCCTAAAGTTCCAATCAATACCCATCTTCCATCAATTGAAATAGAGTTCACATTATATTGCCAGAAAGAAGCTCCAATAAAGTCTAGTATGAGATCAACACCTTGATTATTCGTGATTTCCATGACTTTATCGCTGAAGTCACCATCTTTATAGTTAATGGCAAAGTCCGCACCGAGAGATAAACAGTAATCCAATTTCTCCTTAGATCCAGCTGTAACAATAACCGCGGCACCTATCTCTTTAGCAAGTTGAATTGCTGCAGTTCCCACCCCACTCGCGCCTGCATGAATGAGAACATATTCCTTTTCTTTCAGATCCCCTAACGTAACAAGGTTTAAGTAAGCCGTTAAAAATGCTTCTGGTATAGCAGCAGCATCCGTATACGATATATTGTTCGGAATTCTCATGGCCATCTTACTAGGAATAACTACCTTTTCTGCATAGCCTCCTCCTGGTAATAATGCAAAGACCCGTTCCCCAATTTCCCAGCCGGTTACCTGCTCCCCAACCTGTTCCACAATACCTGCCATTTCTAATCCTAGTATAGTACTTTCCCCTTTGGGTGGTGGGTATTTACCTTCCCGTTGCAATAAATCTGCACGGTTCAATGAAGTTGCTTTTACACGTACCAATAACTCATTTTCACCACATACAGAATCAGTGGCCTGCCCAATATATAAATCTTTTGTGATTTCATCAATCAGGACCGCTTTCATCCCAAACACTCCTTTTTCTGTCGATTTATCATATCGTAAGTATAACATCATCTACTAAAGTATTGGTGTCTGGCACTCCATTAATAGCAAAACTAGGCCAGCAACTCCAATCGATCAGGAGAAGCTGGCCTGTACTTGAATCCTTAAAGTAAATATGGCACCATTAGGTTTCATCCACAAACAATCTCGTAAACAATCTTTTTACATCTTGAAAAAACAAAAAAATCAACCCCAATACGATAAACACCAAACTCACATTATAAGGAAATTCAATCATCAATTCATGACGTACCAACTCATCCAAATCTGAAGGACTAAATTCCCCAAACCCTCCACGTTCCGTAAAATAATTCGCCATGGCAAGTCTCATAAGCGCAAACAATAAAACCCCTGAAATGAAAAAAGTTGCCCCAATAAAATCAGATCTCTTCATCTAACATACACTCCCCCTAAAAGCTTTTCTTTGCCCATAAATTCATATGCAAATTAGAAACGGTCACCGTCATCACAGATTCTTTCTCCAAATCTAATTCAATTTCTGCTTCCTCTGGAATTAAATAATAACCAAAACTGTCCCCATCCCGATAATTCAAACTAGATAAACTAGCATTCCATAGATTGAATGTCTTCCACATCATTTGCAATAATACCGATTCCATTAATCCAGAGGTTAGCCCTTTGACCAATCCAAAATAAAACCACAATCGCAATTATAATAATTAAAAGTCCAGCTATCCCCTTATCTAAAGATATTTTCCTCATAAGCCCCCCAAAGATCCAATACATATCTATTAACAAGTGTACCATATTGTAAGTTAAAAATTTTGAATAATTATTTAATTAACATTGTGCCACACGGAGCTTAATTCATAAAAACCATTTTAAGGATAACAATAGTATATAGTGAAAAAATACAAATCTTGTTCACAATTCTGTCACATACCTCACAATTGTCGATGTTACATAACCTATGTTAGTATAAAGTTATGTAACATTAATGGAGAATAAAACTATGGAATTTGTTGTCCCTATAAAGGATATTTCAAAAATAAATGCAATGAAAAATATACTAGAATCGTCTTCTTTGAGAGATTTCGTGCTATTTGTGATTGGTATTAATACCGGTATCAGTGCACAGGTTTTATTGAATCTAAAAGTGGAAGATGTGTGGGATGGACAAAAGACGAAAGAGTTTCTCTATGTCCGAGATGAAAAAACTTCTGAGGTCAGTGAACATTTTCTCAACAACCAAGTACATAGTGCTTTGGATAAATACTTAGAGAAATATAAGCTAGAACAGAAGGATTTTTTGTTTAAGTCAAAAAAGAACGAAAAGCCCATTACACGCCAACAAGCTTATCGAATCATTAATAATGCAGCAAAAAAGGCGGGAATTGAAGAAAAGGTCGGTTTACATTCGATACGGAAGACTTTTGGCTATCATGCCTACCGAAAAGGTGTTACCATCTCCATCTTAATGAAAATGTTTCACCACAATTCTAGAACAGAAACCTTAAACTATATCGGAATTACAACTGAAGAAAAAAATCAGGTTAGAGTAGATGTGAATTTATAAAAAAAGACTCTCCAATCAGTTGGAGAGTCATCCCTATGACTTGCTTTCCTGTTCGTAATCTACGTTCATTTCAACTTTCTTTAGTTCTTTTACCGTACCATCTGTTACTTGAACCTTAAACATTTCCTTATCTCTCATAAACTTGAAGATACCATTATCAAAATCAGTGCCTTGTTCTTTAAAGAAAATTCCCTCATAATCAACGGAATTGGAATGTTTAAATGTTAAACGGTAATGATCTTCTTCCTTCGATAAATATGCTCGACAACCTCTTTGGAATTGTCCATTTTCATTGCGGATATAACGAGTAACAGAAATTATATGCAAATCTACAAATGGAATTTCATGAAGTAATGTGTTAATTAACGAACCTTTTGTAATTTGTTCCCATCTACTTTGTGCTGTTTGACCAAGTATGATTTGTGTAACATGTTTATCTCTGGCGACTTGTGCGATAACCTTTGAAACCGATCGTTTCTCATTATCTAACATCATAAATTCGGAAGCTTCATGCTCTTCTGCTAGCTGTTTCCAATGTTCAATATAAAATGTCTTCTCTGCATCCATTTCATCAAATGGCTTCGAGTCAATTGTAAGAATATATAACGGACAGCCTAGCATATTAGCTATTTTGAGGCCTCTTCTAATTAGACGTTCGCCATTTGGACCATAGTGTACACAGACTAGTATGCTTTCGTCCAAACGACCATTTTTATTTTCCATGATATATTCACCTCGTAAAAAGTTTTATAAAAGCTTCCATTAGTTTTCTTAGAATATGCTTATAAACATAAATAAAATATGACTTTATAATTAAACTATGTATGACTATATCATGTTGTTGTTAAATGTCAATGAAATAATGGAAATCAGTAATTTTGTGAAAAAAGTCTTTTTTCATACAGGGAGTTGGAAGTTTTGAGTTTTATGCACTTTATTATTTTATTACCTTTTATCGCGGCATTATTCGTGCCCATTATTTATAAAAAGTGGAACACCTCTCTTCATACAGGATGGTTCGTTATCATTGTTCCCCTTTTTATTTTTATCAACCTATTATTACAAATACCTGCTATCTCAAATGGTGAAACTATTTCCATTACAATGGAGTGGATTCCATCTTTAGGTATTAATTTTGACATTTATTTAGATGGCTTAGCACTGATGTTTGCCCTAATCATTAGTGGAGTCGGTACATTAGTCGTGCTATATTCCATCTTTTATATGGCCAAAGATCGTGAGGCGCTTCATAACTTCTATATTTACCTTCTCATGTTTATGGGGGCAATGTTAGGCCTTGTAAGCTCAGATAATGTATTAGTTCTTTATACACTATGGGAATTAACCAGTGTATCTTCTTTCCTACTAATTGCTTATTGGTATGAACGTAAACGATCTCGCTCTGGTGCGTTAAAATCAATGATTATTACCGTGTTCGGTGGCCTTGCAATGCTTGCTGGATTAATAATGTTAGCCATGATTACCGATACGTATAGCATACGTGAGATGGTAGCAAATGTTGACCTTATCACGGGAAGTTCCTTATTCATACCAGCCATGCTACTTGTATTGATAGGTGCGTTTACTAAATCTGCACAATTCCCATTCAGTATCTGGCTGCCAGATGCAATGGAAGCACCAACACCAGTCAGTGCTTATTTACACTCGGCAACTATGGTAAAAGCAGGAATCTACTTAGTAGCCCGTATGACGCCGATTTTCGGTGGGGATGCAAGTTGGTTTTGGATAGTTGGTGGGATTGGAATTATCACATTAATATACGGTTCTGTTCGAGCCGTAAGACAAACTGACCTAAAAGCATTACTGGCATATTCAACCATCAGTCAACTTGGTCTCATTATGAGTCTACTCGGAGTAGGTTCTGCTGCCCTATATTTTAATATCGGGCAAGCACAAGAGATTTATGCTTTTGCAGTTTTTGCTGCTCTCTTCCATCTTTTTAATCATGCTACTTTTAAAGGAGCGCTTTTCATGGTCGTAGGGATTATTGACCATGAAACAGGAACCCGTGATATTAGGAGACTTGGTGGATTAATGGCCATTATGCCTGTTACTTTTACCATTGCATTAATCGGAAGTCTTTCCATGGCGGGATTACCACCGTTTAACGGTTTCTTGAGTAAAGAAATGTTCTTTACCGGAATGCTTAACGCTTCAGAAGTTAGTGTATTTGGACTAGAAGGGATCACCATGATCTTCCCTATCATTGCTTGGGTGGCAAGTATTTTCACCTTTATTTATTGTTTGATATTGTTGATTAAGCCGTTTTTAGGAGCGCTTCATCGTGAGAGACTCCCTAAAGAAAATGTACATGAAGCACCAATCGGGATGCTGGTTCCACCAGCTATTCTTGGTTCTTTAGTTGTATTCATTTTCTTTTTTCCAAATTTACTTGCAACCTATATTTTAAAACCCGCTTTAGTATCTGTTGTACCTACTATTTCTACTGATAGTAAATTATTTGAAATTAAAGCCTGGCATGGATTTGGTACAGAACTTTGGATGACAATTGGTGTGGTCATACTCGGATTGCTACTTTTCTTATCAATTAAGAAATGGAGCATTGTTCTCCGAGTATATCCGGACAAACTTAGTTTAAATCACTTATATAATACCAGCTTAGAAGCGATGGAAAAACATTCAGAATCCTTCACTAACCGATATATGACAGGAAACATACGTCACTATTTACTTTATATCTTTATATTTATTACGGTTATCATGATTGGTTCTTTAGTTGGGTTAGATGCACTTTCCTTTAATTTCTCAAATCAAGGAGAAATTTCTGTTTACGATATTGGTATATTGGTTGCGATGGTTGCTGCGGCTATGGCAACTCTGTTAACGAAGAATCGGATTACTGCCATTGTATCCCTTGGAGCCGTTGGCTATTTAATGGTAATGTTATTTGTTATTTTCCGTGCTCCTGACCTAGCGTTAACTCAGATGGTAGTGGAGACCGTAACAACTGTACTATTCTTACTCTGTTTTTACCATCTTCCGAAACTAGGGAAAAGATTAGAAAAAATGAAGTTTAAAGTAACAAATTTAATCATTTCTATTAGTGTTGGGCTAACCGTAACGGTCATGACATTAATTGCAACTGGCCATAAGATCAATGTACCGATTACGAAATTCTTTGAAAATGCTTATGAACTCGCAGGTGCAAAGAATATCGTGAATGCCATACTAGTAGATTTTAGAGGCTTTGATACCATGTTAGAAATAGCTGTATTACTAATTGCTGGTTTAGGAGTCTATACCTTAATTAAGCTTAGACCAAAAGGAAGTGATCATGATGAAGCCTGAACCTAATGATGTCGTTTTGCATACTGTCACCAAACTAGCCGCTGTCATCATCTTCACTTTTTCCATTGATCTGTTTTGGGCAGGACACCATTTTCCTGGTGGAGGGTTTATCGGTGGGTTGACGACAGCTGCAGGAATTGTCTTGCTCTATTTATCATTTGATATTGAACGAATACAGACCAATTTGCCGATTGATTATAAAAAGATGGCAGCCCTCGGTGTGTTAATCTCTGTTGCTACAGGGATGGGGGGCATGATATATGGAGATAATTTCTTGGAGCAAGCATTTGGTTATTTTGACTTACCAGTATTTGGTGAAACAGAGCTTGCAACAGCAGTACTATTTGATATTGGCGTAGCATTCGCGGTTATCGGAACTGCTATCACCATCATAACAAGCATAAGTGAGGATGAATTGTAATGGAAACACTAATAGCAATTGTAATTGGAATTCTGTTTTCCATTGGCACTTATTTAATCTTATCCAATCAGATGCTACGGATTATCCTTGGACTTTCATTAATTAGTCACGGAATTAATCTGATGATTATGGTGATGGGTGGACTCAAAACCGGTGGTCCCCCATTACTATCAGAGACTTTCCAAAGCTTTACAGATGCTATTCCACAGGCTCTGATTCTAACAGCAATCGTAATTAACTTTGCTGTTACTGCATTTTTACTCGTGTTAAGCTACCGCACCTATAAAAAGCATGGCACAGATGATATGAACCAACTAAGGGGACATGAACATGAATAACCTATTAATCTGGCCAGTTATATTACCCTTAATAGCTGGACTATTATTTATCCTATTACGTAATCATATTCGCCTACAACGAGTTATTAGTGTCGTTGTACTTGGTGTGGTTGCTGGGATTTCCATAGCGATTATGAATCAAATTTCGGTAAATGGTATTCAAACCTTGCAGCTTGGCGGCTGGCAAGCACCATTTGGAATTGGCTTAGTAGCAGATATGTTCTCGATGCTACTTGTCTTAACTACCAGTATTATCGCATTTTGTTGTGTTATCTTTTCTTTTCGAACTATTGGAAAAGAACGAGAAAGACATTATTTTTATTCTCTATTCTTATTTCTCATAACAGGTGTAAATGGTTCATTTATGACAGGGGACTTATTTAATTTATATGTATTCTTTGAAGTACTTCTACTTGCTTCGTATGTATTAGTTTCATTAGGTGGGACGAAGATACAGTTAAGAGAGACCATGAAATATGTCATTATTAATGTTCTATCTTCTGCATTTTTCTTAGTAGGAATCGCTTATATCTATTCGATAACAGGAACATTAAACCTGGCTCATATCTCCGTTAGAATCGCAGAAGCTGGACAAGATGGATTTATCACCACTATTGCCATATTATTTTTACTTGTATTTGGTATAAAGGCGGGGCTCTTTCTATTCTACTGGCTACCAGGCTCATACAGTGCACCACCAACAGCAGTCTCTGCCCTATTTGCAGCCCTTCTGACAAAGGTGGGTATATATGCCATTATTCGTATGTACACACTGGTATTCTATCATGAACCACAAATAACCCATTTATTACTTGGTATCTTAGCCGCATTGACCATGATTCTCGGCGGGATTGGCGCAGTCGCCTATTCAGACATCAACAAGATCTTAACTTATAACGTTATTATAGGAGCAGGCTTTATATTAGCAGGAATTGCAGCCTTTACAGAAAATGGTGCACTCGGTTCTATTTATTATTTAATTCACGACATGATTGTAAAAGCACTTATTTTTCTAATCGGTGGTGTTATTGTTTATTTAACAGGAACAACCACTCTAAAAGAGATGAGTGGATTAATCAGAAACCATCCATATCTAGGATGGATGTTCTTTATTGGATCATTGTCTTTAATCGGAATTCCACCATTAAGTGGCTTTATTGGTAAGGTTTTTGTGACTAGAGGTACGTTTGAAGCTGGTTATTACTGGTTAGGGTTTATTGGTTTGATCGCGAGTCTTATGATTCTCTACTCCGTCATGAAGATTTTCATGAATGCCTTCTGGGGTGAGACGGTATTGAGTGAGGAAGAAGAAAAAGGAACCACAAAAGGGGTTATGGTTCCGATTGCCTTGTTAACTGCTTTAACCATTGCTCTTGGAATCGGACCTGAAATTATCAATTCTTATGTGGAGACTGCGGTTGAAGGTCTGATGAACCCACAGATTTATATTGATGCTGTTTTTGGTGGGAATGAGATTCCTTAAATTTATTGTAGAAAGGAAGAGCAGTAATGCCTTTTCAAATATTAGTTAATATATTTATTGCTTTTCTTTGGATGTTTTTCCAGGATGAGTGGAATTTCCTTTCCTTTTTGAGTGGTTATATCGTTGGATTGATAATTCTATTCTTTATGCGAAGATTCTTCCAAAAGCCCTTTTATTTATTCTTTGTCTGGGCAGCTTTAAAACTATTATTCGTTTTTGCAAGGGAGTTAATGAGTTCTGCAATTGTAGTGATTGGTCAAATACTTCGCCCAAAAAATATTACTCCTGGCATTTTCAAGATTGATACAGACTTAGAGGGCGATGTAGAGATCACCCTACTCTCTCTTCTCATCTGTTTAACTCCTGGATCGGTTGTAATGGAAGTAACCCCAGATGGGAAAAGCTTGTACGTTCACGCGATGGATATTCCCGATTCAAAAGAGTCCGTACTCAAATCCCAAATTATATTTGAACGGGCTATAAAGGATGTGACTAGAAAATATGTTTGAGATTTTAATGATTTTATCCTTAGTTATTTTAACAATAACCATTCTGTTTAATTTTTACCGGGTAGTTAAAGGCCCCTCAAGCGTGGACAGAGTTCAAGCATTAGATGCAATTGGTATAAATTTAATTGCCGGTACTGCTATTTTCTCCGTATACCTTGATACACACGCGTTCTTTGAATTAATCTTATTAATCGGCATCCTATCCTTTATAGGAACAATTGCATTTGCACGGTTTATTGAAAGAGGTGTCGTCATTGAAAGAAAGCGCTGAGGTCATTGCCGGGGTACTCATATTATTTGGAACCATCATTAGTTTAATTAGTGCAATTGGTTTAGTTCGTCTGCCAGATGTCTACACAAGGTCACATGCTGCATCAAAGAGTTCCACAGTTGGTGTGTTATTCATCCTAATTGGTACCTTACTTTATTTCTTAATTTCAGAAGGGTATTTTAGCATTCGACTAATACTGGGAATTATCTTCGTATTCTTAACAGCACCTGTTGGAGCACATGTTATTAGTCGTGCTGCGTACCGTGCTAATGTTCCGTTAACGAAGTCTAGTGTTGAAGATGAGTTGAAAGATTATTTTCAAGAACATGAAAAAGAAAGAGGATAACTTTAGTAGTGGGATGGCGCGCTTCCAAGATATATCATTTCAGTTGGGGTTTAATGGTGAAATGATGTATGGGAGTGTGCCATCTTTCTTTTTAATCAGGATTTAGTTGTGAATTGATGTATGGGGGTGCGGCATTTTTCTTTTTAAACAGGATTTAGTTGTAAAATGATGTATGAGAGTGCATCATTCTTCTTTTTGAATATGATTTGATGATGAATTGATGTATGAAGGTGCGACATTCTTCTTATTAAACATGAATTAGTTGTGAAATGATGTATGAGAGTGCATCATTCTTCTTTTTGAATAAGATTTGATGATGAATTGATGTATGAAGGTGAGGCATTCTTCTTTTTGAACAGGATTTAGTTGTGAAATGATGTATGAGAGTGCATCATTCTTCTTTTTGAATATGATTTGATGATGAATTGATGTATGAGAGCGCAGCATTCTTCAACTTAAACCAAATTGAATACAAAAAGAAGAATGGCAGCATACCATTCTTCTTTCCACATTAAAGCTAATTAGCAAGGGGTGTTCCATGCTCAGTCACCAAGACTAGTGAGCACCATCAATCCCTCTCTTTTGTTCACTTTCACCTATTCCCTCCACCATGCTTCTCATATCATTTCCTGATGGACTCTGGAAGATTCTCAATTCAAATTGGGATGCAACGGCAAATAGATGATCAAAAATATCAGCCTGAATGGATTCATAAACATCCCATCTAATATCGCTTGTAAATGCATAAATTTCTATTGGTAAACCAAGTTCGGTTGGTGCAAGTTGTCTTACCATTAAGGTCATATTCTTATTAATACCGGGATGGCGTTGAATGTAATTACTGATATACGACCGAAACACACCGATATTTGTCATTGCTCTTCCGTTAACAGGATTATTACGATTCACATGATTCTTTTCATTATACTCGACAATCTCATGTTCTCGCTTACTAATATAGTCCGTTAATATTTGAATCTGTTTAAACTTCTCTACCATCTCTTCCGTACAGAAAGCGATACTAGTTGTATCAATATAAATTGATCGTTTAATTCTTCTTCCACCAGCATTTTGCATGCCTCTCCAGTTTTTAAAGGAGTCTGAAATAAGGGCATAGGCTGGAATCATGGTTATCGTTTTATCCCAGTTCTGTACTTTAACAGTATTTAACGAGATATCAATAATGTCACCATCTGCATCATATTTCGGCATTTCGATCCAATCCCCGACTCGAACCATATCATTCGCAGTCAACTGAACTCCTGCAACAAGTCCTAGAATTGAATCTTTAAACACTAACATAAATATGGCGGATAGTGCACCGATTCCACTCAAGAATACAAGAGGGCTTTCCCCTATTAAGCTTGCGATAACTAAAATAACACCAATGATGATGACGACAATTTTAACAACTTGAATATATCCTTTTATTGGTCTAATCTTAGATATTTCATATGTTTGGTAAATATCATTAATTGCATTTAGAAAGCTATTGATAATCGTAATCCCAACAATAATTATATAAGCAACGGCTAACTGTTTAATTAAATCCGTATAATTCGGAAATGTCTCTGCCTCGGCAAATGAGAATATAATAACTGCTGGAACAATATGTGATAACTTCCTGAAGACCTTTCTCTCTAACAGAATATCATCCCACTGAAATTTGTTCCTTTTTACAATATGTGTGATGATCCTGATCACAATATGCTTTGCAATAAAGTTGGCGATAATACAAAGAATAGCAATAAACAGAATCATTATCGTTACAGAAAGTGCTTTAACTGCTTTGGGATTTTCAATTCCAAAATTGTTAAGCTGTTCCACTATAAAATCCATTTTTCTCCTCCATTATGTGTAAGCCCTTTGAAAAGAGATTAACTATGTAATAAATATTTCTCTTTATTATAACAGAAAATGCTTACCTCCTATGAGTAGGAGGTTAAATTTAAGTCTAGAGTCATACTCTTTGATAATCAACTGATTAAAAACTCCATTGTCCTACAAATTTCATGGAACTTATTGCCCACCCACTCATATAATAAGTTATGTTGTTTAAATTCTTTTCAAAAAAACATGAGATTAGGAGGATGACGTTGTTGTTTTGTCACCAGTGTGGAGAAAAATTATTAGAGGGTTCGAGCTTTTGTAATACTTGTGGCTCTAAAGTCGAACCGGTTAAGGAAGCTTCTACCCAACTTGAAGAACATGTTCCCGAGCAACCTATCGTATCAAATGATGTACAACCACAACCTACTAATATTCAGCCATCACCACAAATTAGCCAACATACTTATCAACCCGAACAACCCCCGAAAAAAAAATCAACCTTTAAATCTTTTCTACCATTTCTTGTCCCATTACTAAGCTTGATTATCGTTACGGTTGTATTAATAATCTCTTTTACAACCGAACAAAAGAAAAACAATACGGTTCTAGATCTTCAAAAAAGTGGTGAAAGTGAAGCTCTAGCCGGAAACTATGATGCGGCAATAAAGGCATTTGATGAAGCAATTGATTTAAGACCCGATTATGAGACACTACAGTTGAATAAAGAGGAAACCAATAAAGCAAAAGAATTCTCTGCCCAACTAGATTCTGTAAGTAAGTCCATTTCCTCACAGGACTTTGCAGGAGCAGAACAAGTGCTAGCAACTCTAAAAGAACAGATTAATACGAACAATGGCCCACTATTCACCAATTTTCAAGCTAACATTACGAAAGAAGAAGAACGGATATCAATAGGTAAGTTAATGCAAGAAGTTGCCAGTATCAACACTATCGATGAATTGGCTAGTAAATTAAGTGAGCTTGAAACTATGTCATCACCTGAGGCAGAAAGTGTTCGTTCAGAGATTTTAAATAAAATTGTTCAAATTACGAACACGGAAGCTACGGATTTTCTAGCAAATGGACAATTTGCTGAGGCTTTAAATGTAGTAAATAAAGGGCTAAGCTATAAGTCAGATGATGAAGGACTCCTTCAGTTGAAAGAAAAAATAGAACAAGAAAAAGTTGCAATGGAAGAACAAGCAGCTGAAGAGGATTTGCATAATCGGACCGCTGCAGTGGAACTACTTACGTTTACAGCAAATCTGGAAGATAACGGGGATATTTCGATCGAAGGTACTATTAAAAGTAATGCAACCATCCCAATTTACACTATCGTTCTTTATTATGCGGTATACGACACAAATGGCGAGTTTCTACTAGAGGGAAGCGTTAATGTCGAACCAAACCAATTAGAACCAGGCGATGAGGGGACTTTCTCTGCCATAATATCCGGTGTGGACCAAGAAGCAACAGTAGAAATGTACCATGCAACTTGGTATTTCGATGAATAAGGAAAGGATGGTAAACTGCAATGAATAAACGCTGGTTAATCAGTTTGTTGATTACCCTTGTACTGGTGTGTGTTGGCATATTTGGGGTATTTTTCATTAAAGGACATATGTCCAATAAATTAGATGAACCTTCCACTATCTTAGCGGAAGGTTCTGTTGTCCCGGAAAAGGATGAAACAGCGGTCGAAGTAGAAACAAAAGAAGTCAAAGATATAATTCAAGAAGCGCAAAAGAAAGTGGTAAAAATTGAACTCGAGAATGGGTCTATCGGTTCTGGTTTTTTATATAACGATATGGGCGACATCATTACGAATGCCCATGTCGTTAGTGGTGTTAAAGAGGTTACCATCATAACTTCAGACGAACAACGTTTCATTGGGACGGTTATAGGTATTAGCACTGATATTGATATTGCAGTTGTAAGAGTGGATGGCTTACGTGATATAGAGCCATTGAAAATACGGATTGAAAAGGCAGAAATCGGGGATGAAATACTCGCATTAGGTAGTCCCCTCGGGCTAGACAATACGGTTACAACAGGAATCATTAGTGGAATAAACCGCGATTTAGAAATTGAACCATATTCTTACAAAGACCTCTATCAAATCTCTGCACCAATTGCCCCAGGAAATAGTGGCGGCCCACTCCTCCATGGTAAAACAGGCGAAGTGATTGGTATAAATTCAGCTGCATCCGATGTTGGGACTATCGGGTTTAGCATCCCTATAATGAATGTGTTGTCGATGATTAAAGGGTGGTCTGATGCCCCGATGGTAGATTTACCAGGGGTGGATTAGGGTTGTGCTGGGCTTGGGTTGATGATTGCTAGGTTTGGGCTGATGGTTGGTGGGACTGGGTTGATGGTTGCTAGACTTGGGCTCATGGTTGCTAGGCATGGGACGATACTTGCTGGACTTGGGCGCATGGTCACTGGGCTTGGGACGATACTTGCTGGACTTAGGCTCATGCTCACTCGGCTTGGGGCGATACTTGCTAGACTTGGGTGCATGGTCACTCGGCTTGGGACGATACTTGCTGGACTCGGGATCATGCTTGCCGAGATTGGGTGCATGTTAGTTAGGTTTGGGTGCATCCTCCCCACACTAGGGACGATACTAGTTTGGGTTCGGGCTCATCCTCCTCACTCTCAGTACGATGCTCTCTCAAAAAGGGCCCATGCTTTTAATTGCCTAGGTCAAGCCCCTTTTCTTCTCCAACTCAAGACCGAGAACAAATCATCCCCGAGCGGCATTGTTAATAAACACTCCATACATTACAATTAATTTAGAATAGTTAAACAAGGGGGACCATCATGTATACTAATATATTTCGAGAAATTGTTGACATCATGCATCATGACTATGCTGGCTACATAGACAAAAGAGGTTGGGATAATCCTGAAGAATTTGAGAAAAAGATAGTAGATTTAGAAAGTAATGGAGAGCTAACTGCGAATCGGTTTACTGAAATTGTACAAGATTACATACTAGATTTTAAGGATCCTCACATATTGTTCAACCTTATTGAATCTGAAACACAAAAAGAATTTGATAATGGTTTTCGAGTAAGACGTTATGAGGACAAGCTTTACATCACAAAACTTTCTTCAGAAACCCGTGTTGAGATTGGTGAAGCAATCATTTCGTTAGACCAAATTTCTATACCTCAGTTAGTCGAAAAACATCAACGTGAATTAATGGAAACAAAAGCAGAAAGAGAAGATTGGAGAAGTATTATATCAAAATACAATGTGGCAGAGATAATAGATTCGAGTGGAAACATTCGTCTTCTTGAATTAAAGCAATACGAAAAATCACCATACCAGCCCGTTCATTCTATGAAAAAACTAAACGAGGATACTTTGTTTATGACTCTTTCTGACTTTTTCGAGCCTACACCTATAGATAATTTAATAGATGAACATAAGGAAGAATTAGAAAGCATAAATAATTTAATAATCGATGTTCGTACAAATAACGGTGGTAGAGACTTATCATTTATGAATCTAACCAAGTACATCTTCCCTGCTGGTACAAATAGGATTGATAGTAGTTTCTACAACATGAAATTTAACTGCACAGAAAGAAATGCAGATCTAACTATTAAATCTATAAATGAAGAATTAGAGAAGGCTGATAATGAACAATATCTAGAAGGACTGCAACAATGGAAAGAACCTTGGGTAAAGAATCGTGGTAAAGGATTTATTAGTTTCAGAGATGAAACAAGTGGTTCTGAATTCGAAATCGATGGCTGTGAATACCCGAAGATTATTATTATCTTAACAGATAATTACTGTGGCAGCGCGGGCGATATTTTTGTTTACTTATGCAAACAATCTTCAAAAGTCACCGTGGTTGGTCGTCCTACTATGGGAATCAATGATTATGCGAACTTAAATGAAATTAAATTGAACAACCAGTTTAACTTTCTCTACCCAACATCTAGATTGGACCAACTAGATAATCGTGACCCAAATCACGAACAAGGAATAAAACCACATATCTATATACCGTGGACACCAGAGCATCTTGAAAAGGACATCGACATGGAAAAAGCCCTAAGTCTACTTCATGAAAGTATTAAATGAACTCCTAGATAGGCATTGAGGAGTAATTGTTTCCTTATGAACTTTTCGTGACATTAGGTTATAAAAGCGCTTATTATGGTAAAATACTAGGTATTATACATAGTATTGGAGCGACTTTAAATGAAAATACTACGATTAACCTTTCTAGCAGTACTACTTATTTCCATCATGGCTGCTTGTAATAATGAGACTTCAGAGAACAATCAAGAGAAAGACATTAAAGAAATGGTTCATGACTATAGTGTTGGTGATTTTGAAGACATCACAGCCTCTATTACATCACATGAACTAATTGTAATGGATCAAAATAATAAGGAAACAACTTATGACCTACCGGAGGATGAATTTTTTGTCTCCATAGCACCTTTTGAAACCACAACCCATGAATGTGCCATCCATAGCTTGACTGGTTGCCAAGGAGAATTAGTGGAAAAAGATTTCCAAGTCCATATTGAAGATGAAGACGGGAATGTTGTGGTGGATAAAACAATGACTACATTCGAAAATGGCTTCATAGATTTATGGTTACCTCGTGATCAGAAATTTAACGTAACCATTGAACATAATGGTAAAGTTGCTGAGTCTATAATCTCAACTTTTAAAGGAGATAATACTTGTATTACGACCATGCAGCTAGTATAAAATAAACGATAAAAGCACCTTAAATGCTACGGAAATAGCATTTAAGGTGCTTTTAAATTTCACAAACGTACCTATTAAGCTATTCTAATGAACTAGTTACCAATTCCATTCTGTATATAAGGAATGGCTGTTTTAATAAATTCCTCTGGAGAAACAGAATCACTACTTCTTCTCCACTCCATCGAAGCCCCGTAAAGCCCCCAACTTAACATGGTTGCGGAAAGCTTTAGTCCTTCCTCTACTTCTTCTGGATGCTGAAGTTCAAGCATTCTAAAGAATATTACTTCTAACTGGTCCCGAATGATTCGTGCAATGGTATCTTCATAACCTCGATGACAGCGAGTCGATAAGGAAGTCTGAAAATCGGTAATCGCAGTGAATAGACTTATGAGAGTCTCTTCATTGAGCTCGCTATTTTCATATTCTTTCCCATTTAAATTGACTAGTAATACTTCTGTTAATGCCTTATCGAGAAGATCATAGATATCCATAAAATGATAATAAAACGTTGCCCGATTAATCATCGCCTCTGTGGTGATATCTTTTATCGTAATATCCTTAAATTCCTTTTTACTGGAAAGGTCAATAAAAGAATCCATTATTAATTTACGAGTACGAAGAATACGCGGATCAGTTTTTGCCTCAGTCAACTCGAAAACCCTCCTATTTTTCCAACAGTTTTCCCGATGTGTTGGATATCCAACATTTCCGTCAAACTATTGGTGTTCCTAGTTTCGATTATCTTATAAACTAGCCTTAGAAGCAAACGGAAGGCTTAATATTTTGAAAATAAAGGCTTTCTAAGTAGCACTTATTACACAATATTAGGAGGTATTCGATTATGGTTAGAATTGGAATTATCACAGGGAGTACAAGAGATTCCCGTGTTAATACACAGGTTGCAGAATGGGTGAAATCCATCGCAGACCAAAGAACCGATGCAGAATTTGAACTAGTGGACATTAAGGATTACAACTTACCAAGATATAATGAATCTGTACCTGCAGTCTTTACGCGAGATTATCAAACACCTGAAGCAAAACCTTGGTCGGAAAAAATTGACTCACTGGATGGATTTATATTTGTACTAGCAGAATACAATAAAGGCATAACTTCCGGATTAAAGGATGCAATCGATTATCTATACCAAGAGTGGAATAACAAAGCTGCAGGGATTGTCAGTTACGGATCAACACTTGGTGTTTCAGCTGCAAATGAATTACGCCTGATCTTATCGGTTCCAAAAGTAGCAACCGTAGGAACGCATGTTGGAATGAGTTTATTCACCGACTTTGAGGAGATGAGCAAATTCAATCCAGCGCCATTCCATAAGGATACAGTTGAAAAGTTACTAGATGAAGTGATTGAATGGTCTACCGCACTTAAAACGATTCGTGTAAAGGAGGAAGTTACTGTATGAGTAACCAAAATATGATTTGTGACTTAGAAACTGGAATTTGTGGGGAAGCTGGTGACGACGAAATGGAAATCATTGATTTAAACCAACCTACTAAAAAAGTAGATTTATACTATGTTACCGACCCAATTTGTTCCCATTGCTGGGCGATTGAGCCTACACTTCGCCGCTTCACAGAACAATATGGTCACTATTTCAACTTCCACACTGTAATGGGTGGACTATTGGAAAAATGGCATGACGGGCCAATTGATCCTGCTAATGGCATCTATAAACCTGCAGATGTTGCTGGTCACTGGAGAGAAGTTGGGGAGCATACACGTATGCCAATTGATGGTTCACTGATGATTGACAATCCTGTTCAATCATCTTTCCCTCCATCTCGTGTATTTAAAATCATTCAAAAACTGCACGGTAATGAAAAAGCATCTGAATACTTACGTCGTGCAAGAGAAGCACTATTTGCTTTCAATGAGAACATTGGTGAAAATGCGGTTATGATTGCGGTTGTTAATAAGATGGGGCTAGATGGAGAAGCAATTGTAAAAGAAGCAAACGAAAAAGCCGGACATGATTTGCTCATGGAAGACTTTGCTCTAACTAGAAAACTTGGTGCTAGAGGTTTTCCAACGATTATCATGGTTAACGAAGATAATAAAGGGGTAAAAATTGTTGGAGGCCGCCCATTTGAATATTATGTATCAGGTTTAGCACAAGCCTTAGATGATACTCCGGAGCCTAAAAAACAACCATCTCTTTCTGATTTGATAAAAGAAGAAAAGTTGCTATTTGCTAAAGAGATTGAAGTGATGTATGATGTCGCTCCATCCGAGCTTACTAATTATGTGAAAGAGCAATTGGCTAGTGATACGTACCAGGAAAAGGAACTTCTTGGTGAAAAATACTTTGTAAATAGATAACAGACATAAAAATCTGTAAAATCCTAATAGGGTTTTACAGATTTTTTAATCGTTACAAGTAATAACTAACTTCGATTGATGTAATATACTAGATTATCAGTCCATTCTTCAAATTCATAGATAAAGCCTTTACGAACACATTCAAATTCCATTCCAACACTTTCAGCTAGCTTAATGGAAGGAAAATTATCAAGATTAATATGTGCTTCAATACGGTGGTAATTTAGTTTCTCAAAAGCAAAATGAATGGCTGCTTTCACAGCTTCCTTCGCATAACCTTTTCTCCAAAATTGATTATGTATGGTATACCCTACCCTTGCCCACTGGAAATCATCTCTTAATAAAGTAGAGAAGTCGATTGCACCTAGATGGGCATTGTCAGCTTTACGAAAAATGCCAAAAACATAGATTTTGTCTTCCAATGCCAAGCTACGATGATTATCTACCAATTGTTGAAACCACTTTTTCGTACAGACTCCCATATCTAATTTCCCCTCATCATATCTATGTTGTGACGGAAGCCTATTCTCAAATTGAGTGTACCAGGTAGTATAATCTTCATTATTAAGTGGGCGGATAACCAATCTTTCTGTCTCTATCATATCGCTAAATACGTCCAAATAAATCTTCCTCTCAAAATAACACGGTTAGGATTATTTTACATGATTTCTCTGTAAATCTCGCCAATTAACCCTTCCATCTGATGTACACCTAATTCTGCATTAGTCATGATCACAGTGCCTATCCCTATATGTGGCTTAGCAACCATCATACACTGGAATCCTACTCCCCAACCTAGTGATGACACTTCTAAACCATTACCGGATTCGCCTAGGAAAACCCCTAATCCAGTCCAATCTTTCCCTCCCTGTGGGCTAATCATTTCATTTACACTATTTACTGAAATGCCCAACGTGCTATTCCCATGGACTGCATGCAATAATTCAAGAACTAATTTGGCTAAATCAGAGGAAGTTGTCCATAATCCCGATGCCGCAGGGTAGGGATATATTGGATATTTCCCAGTAACGATTTCACCGTTCTTGTTATGACCGCAAGAAAAGCTCCCATTTCCAAGTTCTGAAGTATCTACCAAATATGTACTACTTTCCATTTCTAATGGTTGAAAAATCTGTTCCTTCATTACCTGTTCAAAGGAGGCTCCGGTCACATCTTCTATTAGTTGTTGAATAATACAGTATCCTGCATCTGCATAATGAAATTCACTTCCTGGTTCATGCGTTACCTGTATAGGCGAAACACAATAAGGGGTTTTCCCTTCTAAAATCTCTATCATGGAAGGATTACCAAACCGAGAATCTAATTCTATAAAACTACCTTCCGGATCCACAATACCTGACTGATGACTGAGTAAATGTCGTAAAGTTACCGGACTACTAAATTGATGTTCCTGGACTTTCCAACCTTGCAACTTTATATTCACGTCCTCATCCAAATCAAGAACGCCAGCTTCCTTTAGCTTCATCACAAGCATTCCCGTTACAAATTTACTAATAGAACAAGCACTAAATACAGTTCCATTTTCTACTTTTCTATTAGTTCCTGCTTCTAGCACTCCGTAGTTTTCTATGGCATCAACCCGGCCATTATTCATTAAAGCGATTGTTAATCCTTGTACCTTATAATAATCCATCCGCTCTTGTATGTTTATGATTTCTTTATTCATTCTTCATCGCCACCTTTTACAAGATTATATCACGAATATATGTTCCTATTAAATGAAAATTTATAATATATTATAATAATATGATAGTATAATAATGAAATGTAACGACAATAGGTGGAGATAAGATATGGATGTAATTGGATATTTAGTAGTGACTATCTTTGTTTTAGGAGTTTCGTATGGTCTATTACTTCAAACAAAGCATCTGCTAAACATGAAAAAGAATAAAACAAATACAAAATCTAGTAGATTGTGGTTATGCAGTTGCTTAAGGTGCTTTTCTATTGCAGGTTTTTTAATATCCTTTCTTTTAAACATGTTGGTACACTTGCAACTTATTCATTCACACTTCATTACAAGTAATAGCACAAATATTTTCTGCCTGGTATTCCTAACGGCAATTATTATCGCTAAATACATCATTACACCAAGAGACTATACTAAAAACAAACTTTCCATTTAATGGGTATAAACGTTAAACTAGAAAAATAGAACCTCCAAATAATTGGAAGTTCTATTTCTTTTAAACCCAAACAAACATATGTGCAATCGTCACAAAAATAGCACCCAACACATAATGAATTAATATCAATGGCCAAATCCATTTAAACCACTTACCATACGAAATCCCCGCCATTGCAATTCCGGCTAATAATAATCCACTTGTCGGGGCAAAAATATTCGATATTCCATCTCCCATTTGGAAAGCGAGAACTGCTGTCTGTCGATTTACATCTAGTAAATCCGCAAGAGGTGTCATGATGGGCATGGTTAACGCTGCCTGACCGCTTCCTGATGTTACAATAAAGTTCATTAACCCTTGCATTACATACATTCCAAGTGCTGCTAATTCACTAGGCATTCCTGAAATAGCTTTTGTAATACCATTTAAAATCGTATCGATAGTGTTGGAATCTTGTAGTAAAACTAGAACACCATATGCGAACCCAACAACAAGTGCACCGACAACAAGCTCCTTACACCCTTTTACAAAGTTCTCTGCTATCTCATTGATTTTCATATTATTAATAAGACCGACTATAATACCAAAAATCAAAAATAACGCAGCAATCTCGATAATATACCACCCATATTCAAGTACACCATAAGCAAGAACGACTAATGTCAGTAATAAGACACCTAATGTTATAGCCTGTATCTTGGTTAATTTCTCTTGTTTTTTCACTTTCGTTACAGTAGACGTAACTTGTCCTTCCTCGTACATGATACTTTTCGTCGGATCTTTCTTCACCTTATGTGCATACCTCATGACAAACGCAATACTTACCGCCATAAATAATAACCAGTAAATAATTCGTAGTGTCATCCCAGAGAAAATTGGTAATTCTGCTATCCCTTGGGCAACGCCAATAGTAAATGGATTGGAGAAAGCTGCCGTAAATCCTGCCGAAACACCAACTAAAACCATTGCAGTTCCTACAATAGAATCAAACCCCAATTTAATGGCAATGGGAACCACTGATGAAAATTTTCCATCATTACTTTGTCTAATGTGGCGTTACGAATCAAATCCGAGGTGCCGCTATCAAACTCCATTTCTAGCTCTGTCTCTGTCATTAGAGCTGCTCCTTCAGCAATTTTACAAACTCGTTGATAGATTTTCTCTACTTCTCCAACCTTTGGTGCACGGATTAAATACAATACCTCGGCTTCCGCCTGTACCACATTGGGAGAAAATCCACCGGTATTGGTAATGGCATAATGAATTCTTGCATCGTCAATAATATGTTCACGTAAATAATTCACACCGACATTCATTAACTCCACGGCATCCAGCGCACTTCTACCTAGATGTGGTGACGCTGCTGCATGGGAAGCGCGACCCTTGAAACGGAAATACACTTGATAGGTTGCTAGAGCATTCATTAAACTTACCGCATTAACTGACATCGGATGCCAGGTTAAGGCAAAGTCAACATCATCAAATAAGCCTTCCCGTACCATATAGGTTTTACCATCACCACTTTCTTCTGCTGGACACCCGTAGTACCGTACTGTTCCTGGAAGGCCATTCTCCTCCAGATATTCTTTTACTGCAACAGCAGCTGCAAGTGCTCCTGTTCCTAGCAAATTATGACCACAACCATGCCCACTACCATTTTTCAAAAGAGGCTTATACTCCGCTAGCCCTTTTTCCTGACTCAAACCTGCTAGTGCATCAAATTCACCAAGAATAGCCATAACGGGACCACTGTTTCCAAAACTCCCGATAAAAGCCGTGTCTATCCCAGCTACCCCTCGTTCTACTTCAAACCCTTGTTCTTCTAGAGCTTTACAAAGCAGTTCAGCTGATTCTTTTTCCTCGTAACTCATCTCAGCAAAGTCCCATATTTTTTCGCTTATATCAATATATAAATCTCGTTTTCTTTCAATAATCTCATCTATCTTTATAGTGTGATGCACGTCATACACTCCCATTTATGTAAAATCAAATACACATAATAATTCATTATAATGTATAATTATAAAAATACTGTAATAAAGTGTCAATAACATTCGATATAAAAGTTAACAATTTTTCTCATCCATGCTTTATAATCATACTAATTGAACATGTCTTCTTCTGATTACATCCCTATTGATAGGAATGGATAGGAAAGAACTAGGAGAGTTAGAGAGTAGGAGAGTAAAGATGAAACAATATATTGGGGATGGAATGCTCCTTATTACCGCAATTGTTTGGGGCAGTGGATTTGTCGTCACTGCGATTGCATTAGAATATTTATCTGCTTATCAAGTCATGGCCGGTAGATTTGTATTAGCTACCATCATACTGGTTCTATTATTTGGAAAGAAGTTTAAAACATTCACTAAATCTATTATCTGGAAGGGCGCCATATTAGGAACGATATTATATATTGGATTCGCCTTACAAACGGTTGGGTTAGAATACACAACACCATCTAAGAATGCCTTTTTAACAGCGGTAAATGTTGTTATTGTCCCAATTATTGCCTACCTTATTTATAAACGGAAGATTGATCGTTACGAAATTTGGGGTTCTATCATTGCCATTATTGGTATTGGATTCTTATCCTTACAAGGCTCACTAACAATCAATATTGGAGATGCACTGTCTTTAGCTTGTGCCGTGGCCTTTGCGTTCGATATTTTTTACACGAATCATTTTGTAAAGAAAGAAGATGCAATTTCACTTACCATCATGCAATTTATTACGGCATCTTTCATTGGGATTGTTGCCGTATTGATTCAAGGAGATATTCCAACAACATTTGAAAAAGAAGCTATTTATTCGATTGTCTATTTAGCAGTGTTCTCAACAACGATAGCCTATGTTTGTCAGAATGTTGCCTTCCGCTATACAACGGCTACCAAGGGTGCGATTATTCTTTCCATGGAATCATTTTTCGGGATGGTCTTATCGGTAATATTCTTACATGAAATTTTGACTGGCCGCATGATTACAGGAGCTGTGTTAATTCTAATGGCAATTCTAATTGCTGAATTAAAGCCAAGTTTTCACAGGAAACGATTAAGGAATGTTTAAACTGCTAACCTAATTAAGAGGTATCAAGATTGGATAATGAGGGTGAGATAATGGAGATACAATTAGAAAAAGCAACAGTAAAAGATGCACAATCTATATTAGAAATACAAAAAGAGGCTTTCCAACCATTATTGGATAAATATAACGACCATGATTCAAATCCAGCTAATGAAACGATTGAAAGGGTACTAACTAGAATCAATTACCCACATGGTGGATTTTATAAGATCATAGCAGAAAATACCTTGGTTGGAGCTATCTGTATTAATCGTAAAGAGGACACACGGTTTTGGATAAGCCCGATGTTCATCCTACCAACTTATCAAGGGAATGGAATAGCGCAGAAGGCTATTACCTTAATAGAAGAAATGTTTCCTCAGGCAATTACATGGGAACTGGCGACCATATTGGAGGAAGAAAGAAATTGTTATTTATACGAGAAAATGGGCTATCAGAAAACCGGTGTTACTAAGCGATTAAACAATCACGCTACCCTCGTTTATTTCAAGAAGAGAATTATAACTTGAATGCTTAATTAGAAAAAGGGAACATGAGATTTATTCATGTTCCTTTTCTAATTACTTATCTTGTTTTATTTATTCTAGAAGTTCTCCCTTTTACTCTTTTCAACGTTGCTACAATAAGAAAACTAACAATGACTAATAAGACCCAAGAACTTACTTTTCCGAGAGAAACCAGACTCCAGGCATCCGTTTGGTTTGGATATTTCCATGCTCCAAAGAATGTTGCAATATTCTCTGCAATCCAAATAAAAAATCCGATAAGGACAAAAGATAGCGCCAGAGGCATTCTGTATCTAGTTCCATTTACATCGTAAGAGACCCATGATTTCCAAAAAACAATGATGACTAACCCAGCCAACCAGTACCGAATATCAATCCAATAATGGTGGGTGAAAAAATTTAAATAGATGGCAGCAGCAAGTGGAACTACTAGCCAAAACGGGGGCCACTTTATTAATTCAACCTGTAGTCTCCTCCATGCTTGGCAAAGGAAACTGGCTACACTCGCATACATGAATCCACTATACAACGGTACACCGAAAACTTTTGCGATACCGTCCTCCGGATAAGACCACGATCCCATATGTACCTTAAAGATTTCAAGTGCAAGCCCAATTAAGTGGAATAGTGTAATGACCTTTAATTCATCCTTCGTTTCCAGACCAGAACGGACCATCCATACCTGCATGAGAAGAAAGATAATGAGTAACCAGTCATACCGAGGTAAGAGTGGCATGGAGATGGTTTGTGTAATTGCTAATGAGGCAAATATTACAACAGGAAATACACAGGAAAGGGCAAGCTCCCATCCAAAATGAAAGAGCTGCTTTAGTGGTCTCAAAGGCTGACTCTTCCTTGTATTTTTTTCTACTTCATGTTGGATAGCTAAACCCATACTATATCATCCTTTCAGTCCATTCCGCTTCATAAATATCATCAGGATATAATTTCTATATTGATTATAAAACAACTTTTATCGTTTTACAATAAAAAGTTATTGATTATTACTGTTTTTTTATTGTTAATATCCACAGAACACAAAAAAGGACTTGGCAAATCCCAAGTCCTTACACTATATTTATTACATTAAGCATATCTTGAAAGTCTGATTTACTTTTTATCACGATTAGTAATTTTGTATTTTTCACCTTTACTATCATAGGTGATCCATTCCCCAACTGGTTCACCCTTGTCAAAATATCCTGACCGCTTGATTGTTCCATCTACACGATACCATTCCCAATAGCCTTCTGGTTTATCATCCATTATCTTTCCTTTTGACCACATGGTTTTACCATTTGCATGGTACTTTATCGTGTATCCATCAATTATTTCTAATTTCTTTTCTTTAACACCATTTGGTTGTGTTAAGTCTGATTTTTCATTCACCATGACTTACCTCCAATAACTACTTTTAATAACAATGCTGTCTCGATACTTTTTGTACTTCCTGCACAATCATTCTGACTCATGCAAAATAGTTATTATCTCATCATAATCATAATCCCCACAACCTTCAAGATAGTATTCCGTTCTTTGAGACAGTTCAATCACTTCAATGGCGTTACATGTCGCAGTATGTAAGTTTCCTTCACCAAACTTATCGCTTCTTGTATCAAAAGTCGATTTAATAACGTCTCCATTGTATTCCAAATCATGAAGTAATGGGTCGCCTTCTGTTGTATAATTTACCACGCGGACAGTATCTTCCTTACCATTTAAAACGTTATGGTAGAATTCCTGAAATCTTTCCACATTCTCCACTTCTACATACCTATTTATCACATCCTCCGACGAGGGTTTGTATTTAGAAACCTTATCTTGGCATCCTGCAATTACAATTGTTATGAACAAAATAGATATAGCGAACATCCTTTTCATTATTTACATCCTTTCAGGAAGAAAATGTCCGAATGATTCCAGGTTAGATTAATGATTTTACCAATGTATTTTCTCCTTAAGATATTTACAATAATTCAAACACAAACACCGGATTAACTATTCGCAGATTGGTAAGTAAATCTCTACCTCTTCTTCGCCACCTTCTATAGGATGATAGGTTTCAACTATATACGAGTCAAGATCTCTTTTATACCCTTGTTCATTTGCCCATCCTAACAAACTTGAATGAAGTTCTCCGATTCTAGTAATCTTACCTCTAGTCGTTACATAATGTTGCTCTGTTTCAATATAATCCATAGCAACAGGGACTTCTTTAACCGGATTTGGAACGATTAATCCTACATAGTATTGTCCTTCAAGATGGTTCTCGTCTTTCTTAGGCTCAAAAAATGCTACCTCAACACCGGTCTGACTTTGAATTTCATTAGAGCGAAGCATTACTTGTTGAGCAAGTGAGGGTACATCGTTAGCGAAGTTAGAGAAAGCTCCATAACCTTTCATACCCACTGCCTTAAAATCTTTTATTACCTTGTTAAACTTCATCCTTATCCCCCCATGTTTCTAATTAACACATACCTTCTGCAATCTTCTTTAATTCCCTAGCCCTGTTTGCTAGAAAAACAGTCATATACTTTTCTAAAAACAACTTATCTGCAATAACCCCAAAAAAGCCAAAGGGTGACTTGTATTCAAAAGTATCGATCATAAAAGTACCATCAGCTTCTTCAACAAATTCGTGTGTATGCATAAACGAGTGAAATGCTCCCTTCACCATTATATCGATGAACTTCACAGGCTTTTCCATATAAATGACCTTAGCTGTTAATCTTTGTTTTATTCCGAAGTGAGTTGCTTCCCAAGTAACCGAATCACCTTTTTCTAGCAGTCCATGTGTAGTGCCCGCCACAGCTTTTTCTTTTGTAGATTCGGTCGTTTTAGTATGTATGTCTACGTTTCTAGCTAGATCAAAGCATAATCTTATCGGTGCTTCGATAAATTGCTTATGGATGATAACTGGCAAAATCCTCACCTATTTTCAATTAAATAGTAGGTTATAAATCATTTATCATTATTTTCTAGTTCCTTTACTCTATTTTCTATGTTTTCTAGTTTAGAAAATGCAAACAACGCAAGCCCTAATGCCCCTGCTGCAATGGAAAATGCAAATATCTCCATATCATCTCTACTCCCTTTCTATCTTTCATTTTTACTTTTATCAAGTAGGTCATTGCTTATATTCAAATCTCATGAAATCACCTTAACTGTCATACTTAAATGTACATCATAAAAAGATCGAAACCACACTTTAATTAAAAATATTAATTAACCATATAAATAAAAAGATTGGTATACCCACAATTAACATTCCAGTTAAGAGATAAGAGAAACCTTTGATAATAAATTTGATGAAATCGTAAATTGCACCAGCTAAATCATCTACAAAACCTCTCATAGCCACTCCTTATTCATTCTCTATAGGATTTCTAATTAGATTATAAAAGCTACTGTACATCATAAAAGCTCCCATGAACTCACCATGGAGGTTATGTATCTGGATTCTTAATGATGATCTAGATGTTCCTTTTCCTTCTTTTAAAACATGGAGTTGGTCTTCTATATATAGAATGTTTTTAATCGTAGAGACTAAATAGTCTCGCTGCTCTACGGTATAATCCTCTCTTGCAATCAGGTCCAATAGAGTTTCTCTTACATTCCCCACTTTAAATAACATATCTTCTATATCTCTTTTACTAATTCGGACCGGTTCTTTACTTACAAGCCAATCTTGATCAAATAACGAAAGGATATATTGTGTTCTATCAACTGTAAAATTAATATATCCATCTTTTTCTTGATTTTCGTGTTCCAAGTCTTTTTCTAAAGAAATCTTAAATTCATTTAGATCCTCTAAATATCCAGCAACCATTACAGAATCTGGTTTATAGTTATAGCTTTGATAAATACTGTAATTGGAAAACGGATAGAACCACGTCATAAATAAAATAATGATAATAATGATAGCAATAAAACTGATTACTAACCTTTTAATTCTATAATTCACCATTACACCTCTATGTTGTTCATATTGTTATTGCACTCTTACCTCACTAAAATACATTCCCTCTTATGTGAATAGATTTAATTCACTTTAGAACCATTAACTCGTGTTAAAACGAAAAGGAAATCATGATACCTACTGGAATAGAAGCCCAAGTAATAAATATTGAGAGAAAAAGAAAAGGTAATGTATCTTTGAAGAACTGAATGGAAGCAATAATTGCAGAAATCCCCCATACTACCAGAATAATAAAAAACTCTGGTGCAACAAAAGTTTTGTCTGTGTAATTTTCACCAATTGCCCCTTCAGCAAAGAATAAGGTTATCATCAATGCAGCAAAGCCACTTATGACAAGGTTAATGAGGGCTATAACTTTTCTTTTATTCATGATGACATCACCCCTTAAACGCAACCGCTTCAAATGTAATAATTTCACTAGTTTTCGTTGGATACTCACCATACTTGTAATCTGCAGAAATCTGAATATCTCTAAATCCAACTTGTTCTAGAACCATTTTAAATTCTTCAATCCCATACCATCTTAATGGGAATCTTTCTAATTCTGTCTGAATTAATTCACCGTTACGCCACTTCTCATACCGATGATGCGAGACTGTGTATTGATTAATGTGGTCCACTTCAACAAGCTTACTATCTAATGTAATAATCTCCCCACGGCTAGTTTCCCATTTCCTCGTGGTTACATTGGCCATTGAAAAGTCGGTTTGTAAAAAGATATCCAAAATTAGCCTGCCACCATTTTCCAGATGGTCATAAAAATTTGTTAATGCTTGTATCGAATCCTCTCTTTTATGCAAAACCAGAAAAGTTCCAGTAGGTACAATAATAGCTTCATAGTTTTCATCCAAAAAAACCGATTGCATTTCCCCATTAAATAACTTAGGTTTTAATCCTCTAGACTCACAATGATGTCGGCAAATGGTTAACATCTCATCCGAAACATCAAAACCGTCAACATGAAGTCCATTTTCCAATAGTGGGATGAGGATTCTACCCGTTCCTACACCAGGTTCAAGGATTTTCCCTTTGCAATTAGCCAATCGTTCACTATAAAACTCTACATCCCCATATGATAAACCAATATATTTATCTATGTCATATACTTCAGAAGAAAGCTTATTATAGAACCATTGCATTCGTTTTTCTCCTCTAATTAGATTATAATTTCATATGTAAGACAACTTCTCCTGCTGCAATTTCACCCGTTTTAGAAAAACCAATCTTTTCGTATAACTTTGAAGCTACTTCATTCTCAGGAACCGTTGTGATTCTTAGGTCAATATTTCCATACTCACTTCTAAAGTAGTCTATGAACTTCCTTAATGCTGCCTTACCATATCCTTTGTTCTGAAACTCTTTATCTATCATAAATCTTTCAATCCACCATGAATCTAGAGGGTAATCATCATCTGCAGGATAATAACAATACATAATAAATCCAACCATCTTTTCGTGATCGTAAATCGCCAATGGATGCTTCTCTCCCCCTTCGTATTTCTCCTCAAGTAACGAATACCAATTTGGAGCAACGAAATCTTCTTGCTCTTTATTTACAGTTAATTCAACGCATTGTTCATAATTATTTTTATCAATTCCCTTAAATTCCAGTTGCATCTATTTCTCCCCCATCAAGTTAGTCCTAAACTATTCCCACTAAACGGATTCTTAAAGATAAATCTCCTTATGAAGATTTTACAAGCTTTTTTCTAGCCTTTATCTCAAAATATGAACTTACAATCATAAAAATAGTTCCAAATGTTATTAATAAATATCCGTAAAGGAAATAATCATTGGAAATTAACAACACGCCAGACAAAATGATTAGAGTATATAAAACCCTTAACATAAAGTACTTGAACATCATACTTCACTCTTTCCTTCTAGTACTGGCCTCTCAAAGATTATTTCATATGACTTCGGCTTTCCGTATCCATTATATTCTAATGGCAACACCTGAACTAATTTCCAACCATCAACTGCATAAGAGTTAATGGTTTCCTTATATGTAGAAGGAGAAAAGAGTCCACCAAGTGACGTTTCTACAAATTTATACTCATACATTGTTTATCCCCCTTGTTTTTCATATCATTATCCCCATTAATTAATACGTATTGTCAAAAGTTTTTATAAAAAATCTATTAGTATTCCCTATTTCATGCGTTTTTATACAAAAAAACTTGCCACCCCCTCGAATTTAGGGTATTAGTGAGGTAACCACACCAAAACAAATACCT
>NZ_LT855398.1 GCF_900184735.1 Paucisalibacillus globulus | reverse complement strand
CGTATTGTCAAAAGTTTTTATAAAAAATCTATTAGTATTCCCTATTTCATGCGTTTTTATACAAAAAAACTTGCCACCCCCTCGAATTTAGGGTATTAGTGAGGTAACCACACCAAAACAAATACCTTAAAAAGAAAGGAAAGTGACAAGTTGTTACCTCAATTTATAACCTATTTACTTGTATTTATCAAGCTCCAAGAAAGAATAATTTTAGCTCTTCTTGGAATTATTCTTGGAAAATCGGTTGCCAGTGCTCAGTTTGACGAACCTGTTAATAAACCTTATCGAAAAATGGAAGTAGATGACCTTCCCATTATAGAAACCTTAGAAAAACTAGATTATAAAGAACTTCTTTCCAATCATCTGTCGAAACACGGGAAAGAGTTAAAGCCCGTTAGGCGTCATAAAAATAGTGTGGTTACAGTTCCTGCGAGTCTAACGTGCCCAAAGTGTTCAGCACCTTCTTCGTATCTCTATGCCAATAATGGTGATAAAGGACAGTATCAATGTAAAGTGTGTGCGTGTTTGTTTAGTAAACAAAATCGTTTCGAAAAAGAAGCTATTTTTAAGTGTCCTCACTGTTTTAAAACACTAGAAAAAATCAAGGAGCGTAAAGACTTTTATGTTTTTAAGTGTAAAAAGAACGACTGTCCCTATTATCAAAAAAAGCTAAATCAAATGTCTAAAGAGGAAAAAGAGCGATTCAAGAAAGACCCCCAGGCCTTTAAAGTTAGGTTTATTTTCCGTGTGTTTCACTTTGACTTTAAACCTCTTTCCAAGGAAACACCGGAGAAGCCAAAGGTTGATCTTTCACGAATATACGTGTCTCCACATACGCTAGGCCTTATTTTGACCTATCATGTAAACTATGGTCTTTCAGCACGAAAAACAGCTGCATTGATGTACGATGTACATCAAGTGAAAGTTTCCCATCAAACCATATTGAACTACATGAACAGTGTTGCCCTTGTCACCAAGCCTTTCGTGGATCATTATCCATACGAACTGTCGAATAGTATTTGTGGTGATGAGACCTATATCCGCGTCAAAGGACGTTGGCATTATCTATTCTTCTTCTTTGATGCGGTAAAAAAGATTATATTGTCTTACCCTGTTTCACCTAACCGCGATACATTGTCAGCTATAAAAGCGTTAGATTCTGTCTTTCAAAAGTACAAAGAGATACCAGAAGACTTAACGGTTGTCGTTGATGGTAATCCCATCTACATGTTGGCCCAGCATTATTTCGCACAACATGACATCCATTTTGATATTCATCGTGTAATTGGCCTAACAAATGAAGATCCTGTTTCAACCGAATATCGACCACTGAAACAAATCATCGAACGACTGAACCGTTCTTTTAAAGGTAATTACAGAGCGACTACTGGATTTGGTTCTCAGGAAGGGTCTGTTTCCTATGTGACGTTATTTGTCGCGTATTTTAACTTCTTACGCCCACATGCCACCTTGGAAAACAAAGTACCAGTAGTCATTCCGGAACTCGAAAAGATGCCGAACATGCCAGAGAGATGGACGAAGCTAATCGAATTATCTCAGCAATACTTGATGGACAAGCAAGCTGCCTAGCTTTTGTTTAGCTGAGCCCGACAAATTAGCTATCGGCGTAGCGAACTCTTGACAAACCGAACTGGACAATGGTTTAAACTAGTAAAAGTCAAGGGCTATTTGTCGTGCCTTCTTTTGTTCCCTTCGCCCTTGACACCACACCCGTAAACCATTGTCGTGTTTGTCAAGAGCGATGGCGGTAAGATTTCCACCATCAAAAGTGTGGGTATTTTATTTTTATGGGCTTTTCATAGAACTTTTTACACTACC
>NZ_LT855397.1 GCF_900184735.1 Paucisalibacillus globulus | reverse complement strand
AGGTAAGCGTCAAATAGTCCACACCTATTTCTAAGATGTGGACTAATGTTATGATTTATTTAGATTTATTTGGAACACGACATTCCTTTGGAATAGTCTGTGACCAAGGCAAAAGCTGATCTAACTTAGATTTATCTGTCGTATCCATGTTAGGAAGTTCCTCGAAAAGGTAGCTAAGATAGTTAAATGGATTTAATCCGTTTTCCTTAGCTGTTTCTACAATACTATAAATAATTGCACTGGATTTTGCTCCCTTTGCAGTATTGCTAAAAAGCCAATTTTTTCTCCCAATAACGAAAGGTTTAATAGACCTTTCACCTCGGTTGTTATCAATCTCTAAACGACCATCTTTTAAAAATGCCTCTAGTCGCTCCCACTGGTTACGACAATATTTGATTGCTTGGCCGAGTGCACTTTTTGGCAACACCCGTGGCGTTTGTTCACGAAGCCATGCTGAAAAAGCCTCCAATACTGGTTGGCTGCATTCTAAGCGCTCTTTGTAACGTTCTTCTGGGCTAACGTCTTTTAATTTGCGTTCAATCTCAAATAATTGGTTACAAAATGCTAGACCTTCCTTCGCTTTCACGTTGGAAGTACTCGCAGATTCAGGTAAAGCCTTTAATGCCTCTGTGAATTTGCGACGAGCGTGGGCCCAACATCCGACCAAAGTTACATTGGATAATCCGTTGTAGCCGGCGTAGCCATCTACATGTAAATATCCTTTGAATCCATCTAGGAAGCGACGTGGGTGTTTACTTGCCCGCGTTTGTTGGTAATCATACAAAATGATTGGAGGACCCTCTCGTCCAGTGCGATAAAGCCACATATAAGAATTCGATGTCGCAGGTCGCCCAGGTTCGGAAAGAACCTGTAATGTTGTTTCGTCCGCATGTAAACTATCCAGTTTTAGGAGATGTTCGTGCATCCGATCGTAAATTTGGTTTAGCCAGGTATTGGCACCATAAATAACCCAATTTGCCAGCGTTTGACGTGAAATAGATACCCCAAAGCGTTCTAAATGTTTTTCCTGGCGATACAGAGGCATACTCTCTACATACTTTTGTGTCATTGTATATGCCATTGCCGACGGAGATGCTAGGCTTCCCGGAAAAACAGAGGCTGGCATCGATGCAGTTTTAATAGGTGTCTCTATTTCATTGCGTTCACAATGACGACAGCTATAGACGTGGCGAACATGTTCCACCACTTTTACTTGCGCAGGAATGATTTTTAATTCTTTACGCACTTCCGTGCTCATTTCATGCAGCGCTCCACCACAACACGAACAAACCTGGTCCACATCAGGTAAACGATATTCAATCGTCTCGGTAGGCAGGTTTTCAAGCATGCGTTCACGTTGGCCACGCTGTTTCTTACGTTTATAAGTAATCGTCTCAACCGTTGGTTCTTCAACAGTTGAATTGGTAGTATCTTCAGCTTCATTAAAAAGAGAAAGTTGGTCCAGATTAGTTTTCTCGCTAGAAGAACCAAATCTATGTTGTTGGCTTAGGCGGAATTGCTCCTCATACCATTTTAATTTTGCCTCCAACTCTTCCTTTTCCATTTCGAGCTTTTCCGTGCGCTCTATGTAGTATTCAATTGTATCTTGTGATGTTTGCGCCTTATTTTCCATAAATTAAGTATACGAAAAAGAACCCGCTATGACTAGTCGGATTCCTCTATTTAATAGATTTTTTTATAGAATGGTACGCGCTATTACTTCACGATGTGCTTGTTTTTGTTCAATGGGTAACCCATCCAATAACCAACGGAGTTGGCGTGGACTAATATCCATCGGTGCTTCCTCTTTCTCTGATGGCCAGTGAAATGTTCCACGTTCTAGCCTTCGGTAATGAAGCCAAAATCCGTTATGCTCCCATTGAAGGATTTTTAGTTTATCACGTTTTCGATTACAGAATACGAATAAACAGGGAGAAAAGGGATCTAGTTCGAAGCATTCTTTTACAATGACTGCGAGACCATCAATAGATTTGCGAAGATCTGTACTGCCACGTGCTAAGTAAACACGTTCAAAATGGGAACTAGTTAGCATTGGTTTTTCAGAATACCTACTACATCAGATAATAGTCCCATGTCGGCATTTGGACGCACTTCAACAGAAATTGCATCAAAGTGAATAATAATTGGATCTTGACCAGAGTAATTTGTTGGTCCGTCTTTCATGTCTACAGTCAGCCACTGTGTATCAGTTTCTTGAACAGTAGTTTGATCATCTCCAAAGTTTCGAACCCAATAATACATTTGATGAATATTTACACCCTGTTCTCTGCACCATCCAGCCACTGATAAACCACTGGCTTTCCAAGCATCAAATCTGGCTTTCCATTCTATTCTTTTGTCAGCTTTAGTCATCGCAAAACCTCCCGAATTATTTTCTAGGGAGATTATCTCATGAATAAGCTATGCTGGAAATGTGGGTACTATTTGACGCTTACG
>NZ_LT855396.1 GCF_900184735.1 Paucisalibacillus globulus | reverse complement strand
TGTCGCTACTTCCCAAGAAGCTGTTCAGAATCAGAATGAGCCGCAACTTCGGGATGAAAATGCTCACAATGACAAATCTGTCCACGGAGTGCTTAATCCAACTTACCAAGCTGGGTTACGACGCGACGCCGTTCAACCAGATATTGAAGCAGAACGCAAAAAGAGAGATGAGATTGAGGCTGGGAAAAGTTACTGTAGCCGACGTTTTGGCGGCGCAACCTGTGACGACAAATCTGCTCAAATTTATGCGCGCTTCGATAAAAATGATTGGCGTATCCAACCTGCAGAGTTTTATCGCTTCCATGACGCAGAAGTTAACACTTTCGGATATTTCTGATGAGTCGAAAAATTATCTTGATAAAGCAGGAATTACTACTGCTTGTTTACGAATTAAATCGAAGTGGACTGCTGGCGGAAAATGAGAAAATTCGACCTATCCTTGCGCAGCTCGAGAAGCTCTTACTTTGCGACCTTTCGCCATCAACTAACGATTCTGTCAAAAACTGACGCGTTGGATGAGGAGAAGTGGCTTAATATGCTTGGCACGTTCGTCAAGGACTGGTTTAGATATGAGTCACATTTTGTTCATGGTAGAGATTCTCTTGTTGACATTTTAAAAGAGCGTGGATTACTATCTGAGTCCGATGCTGTTCAACCACTAATAGGTAAGAAATCATGAGTCAAGTTACTGAACAATCCGTACGTTTCCAGACCGCTTTGGCCTCTATTAAGCTCATTCAGGCTTCTGCCGTTTTGGATTTAACCGAAGATGATTTCGATTTTCTGACGAGTAACAAAGTTTGGATTGCTACTGACCGCTCTCGTGCTCGTCGCTGCGTTGAGGCTTGCGTTTATGGTACGCTGGACTTTGTAGGATACCCTCGCTTTCCTGCTCCTGTTGAGTTTATTGCTGCCGTCATTGCTTATTATGTTCATCCCGTCAACATTCAAACGGCCTGTCTCATCATGGAAGGCGCTGAATTTACGGAAAACATTATTAATGGCGTCGAGCGTCCGGTTAAAGCCGCTGAATTGTTCGCGTTTACCTTGCGTGTACGCGCAGGAAACACTGACGTTCTTACTGACGCAGAAGAAAACGTGCGTCAAAAATTACGTGCAGAAGGAGTGATGTAATGTCTAAAGGTAAAAAACGTTCTGGCGCTCGCCCTGGTCGTCCGCAGCCGTTGCGAGGTACTAAAGGCAAGCGTAAAGGCGCTCGTCTTTGGTATGTAGGTGGTCAACAATTTTAATTGCAGGGGCTTCGGCCCCTTACTTGAGGATAAATTATGTCTAATATTCAAACTGGCGCCGAGCGTATGCCGCATGACCTTTCCCATCTTGGCTTCCTTGCTGGTCAGATTGGTCGTCTTATTACCATTTCAACTACTCCGGTTATCGCTGGCGACTCCTTCGAGATGGACGCCGTTGGCGCTCTCCGTCTTTCTCCATTGCGTCGTGGCCTTGCTATTGACTCTACTGTAGACATTTTTACTTTTTATGTCCCTCATCGTCACGTTTATGGTGAACAGTGGATTAAGTTCATGAAGGATGGTGTTAATGCCACTCCTCTCCCGACTGTTAACACTACTGGTTATATTGACCATGCCGCTTTTCTTGGCACGATTAACCCTGATACCAATAAAATCCCTAAGCATTTGTTTCAGGGTTATTTGAATATCTATAACAACTATTTTAAAGCGCCGTGGATGCCTGACCGTACCGAGGCTAACCCTAATGAGCTTAATCAAGATGATGCTCGTTATGGTTTCCGTTGCTGCCATCTCAAAAACATTTGGACTGCTCCGCTTCCTCCTGAGACTGAGCTTTCTCGCCAAATGACGACTTCTACCACATCTATTGACATTATGGGTCTGCAAGCTGCTTATGCTAATTTGCATACTGACCAAGAACGTGATTACTTCATGCAGCGTTACCATGATGTTATTTCTTCATTTGGAGGTAAAACCTCTTATGACGCTGACAACCGTCCTTTACTTGTCATGCGCTCTAATCTCTGGGCATCTGGCTATGATGTTGATGGAACTGACCAAACGTCGTTAGGCCAGTTTTCTGGTCGTGTTCAACAGACCTATAAACATTCTGTGCCGCGTTTCTTTGTTCCTGAGCATGGCACTATGTTTACTCTTGCGCTTGTTCGTTTTCCGCCTACTGCGACTAAAGAGATTCAGTACCTTAACGCTAAAGGTGCTTTGACTTATACCGATATTGCTGGCGACCCTGTTTTGTATGGCAACTTGCCGCCGCGTGAAATTTCTATGAAGGATGTTTTCCGTTCTGGTGATTCGTCTAAGAAGTTTAAGATTGCTGAGGGTCAGTGGTATCGTTATGCGCCTTCGTATGTTTCTCCTGCTTATCACCTTCTTGAAGGCTTCCCATTCATTCAGGAACCGCCTTCTGGTGATTTGCAAGAACGCGTACTTATTCGCCACCATGATTATGACCAGTGTTTCCAGTCCGTTCAGTTGTTGCAGTGGAATAGTCAGGTTAAATTTAATGTGACCGTTTATCGCAATCTGCCGACCACTCGCGATTCAATCATGACTTCGTGATAAAAGATTGAGTGTGAGGTTATAACGCCGAAGCGGTAAAAATTTTAATTTTTGCCGCTGAGGGGTTGACCAAGCGAAGCGCGGTAGGTTTTCTGCTTAGGAGTTTAATCATGTTTCAGACTTTTATTTCTCGCCATAATTCAAACTTTTTTTCTGATAAGCTGGTTCTCACTTCTGTTACTCCAGCTTCTTCGGCACCTGTTTTACAGACACCTAAAGCTACATCGTCAACGTTATATTTTGATAGTTTGACGGTTAATGCTGGTAATGGTGGTTTTCTTCATTGCATTCAGATGGATACATCTGTCAACGCCGCTAATCAGGTTGTTTCTGTTGGTGCTGATATTGCTTTTGATGCCGACCCTAAATTTTTTGCCTGTTTGGTTCGCTTTGAGTCTTCTTCGGTTCCGACTACCCTCCCGACTGCCTATGATGTTTATCCTTTGGATGGTCGCCATGATGGTGGTTATTATACCGTCAAGGACTGTGTGACTATTGACGTCCTTCCCCGTACGCCGGGCAATAATGTTTATGTTGGTTTCATGGTTTGGTCTAACTTTACCGCTACTAAATGCCGCGGATTGGTTTCGCTGAATCAGGTTATTAAAGAGATTATTTGTCTCCAGCCACTTAAGTGAGGTGATTTATGTTTGGTGCTATTGCTGGCGGTATTGCTTCTGCTCTTGCTGGTGGCGCCATGTCTAAATTGTTTGGAGGCGGTCAAAAAGCCGCCTCCGGTGGCATTCAAGGTGATGTGCTTGCTACCGATAACAATACTGTAGGCATGGGTGATGCTGGTATTAAATCTGCCATTCAAGGCTCTAATGTTCCTAACCCTGATGAGGCCGTCCCTAGTTTTGTTTCTGGTGCTATGGCTAAAGCTGGTAAAGGACTTCTTGAAGGTACGTTGCAGGCTGGCACTTCTGCCGTTTCTGATAAGTTGCTTGATTTGGTTGGACTTGGTGGCAAGTCTGCCGCTGATAAAGGAAAGGATACTCGTGATTATCTTGCTGCTGCATTTCCTGAGCTTAATGCTTGGGAGCGTGCTGGTGCTGATGCTTCCTCTGCTGGTATGGTTGACGCCGGATTTGAGAATCAAAAAGAGCTTACTAAAATGCAACTGGACAATCAGAAAGAGATTGCCGAGATGCAAAATGAGACTCAAAAAGAGATTGCTGGCATTCAGTCGGCGACTTCACGCCAGAATACGAAAGACCAGGTATATGCACAAAATGAGATGCTTGCTTATCAACAGAAGGAGTCTACTGCTCGCGTTGCGTCTATTATGGAAAACACCAATCTTTCCAAGCAACAGCAGGTTTCCGAGATTATGCGCCAAATGCTTACTCAAGCTCAAACGGCTGGTCAGTATTTTACCAATGACCAAATCAAAGAAATGACTCGCAAGGTTAGTGCTGAGGTTGACTTAGTTCATCAGCAAACGCAGAATCAGCGGTATGGCTCTTCTCATATTGGCGCTACTGCAAAGGATATTTCTAATGTCGTCACTGATGCTGCTTCTGGTGTGGTTGATATTTTTCATGGTATTGATAAAGCTGTTGCCGATACTTGGAACAATTTCTGGAAAGACGGTAAAGCTGATGGTATTGGCTCTAATTTGTCTAGGAAATAACCGTCAGGATTGACACCCTCCCAATTGTATGTTTTCATGCCTCCAAATCTTGGAGGCTTTTTTATGGTTCGTTCTTATTACCCTTCTGAATGTCACGCTGATTATTTTGACTTTGAGCGTATCGAGGCTCTTAAACCTGCTATTGAGGCTTGTGGCATTTCTACTCTTTCTCAATCCCCAATGCTTGGCTTCCATAAGCAGATGGATAACCGCATCAAGCTCTTGGAAGAGATTCTGTCTTTTCGTATGCAGGGCGTTGAGTTCGATAATGGTGATATGTATGTTGACGGCCATAAGGCTGCTTCTGACGTTCGTGATGAGTTTGTATCTGTTACTGAGAAGTTAATGGATGAATTGGCACAATGCTACAATGTGCTCCCCCAACTTGATATTAATAACACTATAGACCACCGCCCCGAAGGGGACGAAAAATGGTTTTTAGAGAACGAGAAGACGGTTACGCAGTTTTGCCGCAAGCTGGCTGCTGAACGCCCTCTTAAGGATATTCGCGATGAGTATAATTACCCCAAAAAGAAAGGTATTAAGGATGAGTGTTCAAGATTGCTGGAGGCCTCCACTATGAAATCGCGTAGAGGCTTTGCTATTCAGCGTTTGATGAATGCAATGCGACAGGCTCATGCTGATGGTTGGTTTATCGTTTTTGACACTCTCACGTTGGCTGACGACCGATTAGAGGCGTTTTATGATAATCCCAATGCTTTGCGTGACTATTTTCGTGATATTGGTCGTATGGTTCTTGCTGCCGAGGGTCGCAAGGCTAATGATTCACACGCCGACTGCTATCAGTATTTTTGTGTGCCTGAGTATGGTACAGCTAATGGCCGTCTTCATTTCCATGCGGTGCACTTTATGCGGACACTTCCTACAGGTAGCGTTGACCCTAATTTTGGTCGTCGGGTACGCAATCGCCGCCAGTTAAATAGCTTGCAAAATACGTGGCCTTATGGTTACAGTATGCCCATCGCAGTTCGCTACACGCAGGACGCTTTTTCACGTTCTGGTTGGTTGTGGCCTGTTGATGCTAAAGGTGAGCCGCTTAAAGCTACCAGTTATATGGCTGTTGGTTTCTATGTGGCTAAATACGTTAACAAAAAGTCAGATATGGACCTTGCTGCTAAAGGTCTAGGAGCTAAAGAATGGAACAACTCACTAAAAACCAAGCTGTCGCTACTTCCCAAGAAGCTGTTCAGAATCAGAATGAGCCGCAACTTCGGGATGAAAATGCTCACAATGACAAATCTGTCCACGGAGTGCTTAATCCAACTTACCAAGCTGGGTTACGACGCGAC
>NZ_LT855395.1:413474-471925 GCF_900184735.1 Paucisalibacillus globulus | reverse complement strand
AAATAGGGGTTCAAAGGCTAGGAACGCCTCATCCTGAGGCAACGCCTTTGTGACCAACATCCTGTTGGCCCGAGGCTCACCAGCCGCCCGCGGCAAGGTAGACACTGTGAGGTACTTTCGAACAGATGTCGCCACTATGCTGACAGTAAAAGCGGAGTGTATTTCTGTAGCGAGTATGGTGCTCCCAATTAATAATTATTAGAGCACAGTATCTATCTATTAGACTTAATAAAAGAATAATAAATTTACAAACCCTTTACATTTAATCCATATCTACTTAACATTCGCCCCCTATACTTAGATTTGTAAGAGGGAAACACAAACCCTCTAAAAAAACATAAATTGCACTTTGGGGAGGACAATTTTAGATGAAATTCAAAAAGTATTTAATGTTCCTAGTTGTAGCAGCTTTAGCAGTAGTGCTTGTTGCATGTGGGGATAGCGAAGAAGATAACAAATCAGGAGATAACGCTTCAGAAAACACAGATAACGGAAGCGAAGATAAAGCTTCAGAAGAATTAGAAGGTAGCGTAGTAATCGATGGATCTGGTACTGTATTTCCACTTATGTCTAAACTAGCTGAAAATTATATGCTTGATGAACAACCAAATGTTTCAGTAGAAGTAAGCCGTGCTGGTACTTCTGCAGGTTTTGAAAAATTCTTGCAAGAAAATGGTACAGACTTTAACGATGCCTCTCGCTTAATTAAAGATGAAGAAAAATCAAAAGCAGAAGAGCTTGGAATTGAAGTAAAAGAATTAAAAGTAGCTTTAGATGGTCTAACTATTGTGACACACCCTGATAATGACTGGGCAACTGAATTAACTACTGATCAAGTAAAAGGAATCTTCCTTGGCGAATATACAAACTGGTCTGATGTAAATGCTGACTGGCCTAATGAAAAAATCCAAACTTACGGTCCAAACGAAAACCACGGAACTTATGAGTTCTTTTATGAAAACATCTTGGAAGAGCAAGATTTAGTTAGTGATATTAATCTTCAACAAGATTACTCAACTTTAGTAACACTAGTTTCTGAAGACACAAATGCAATTGGCTTCTTTGGATTTGGTTACTATGATAGCAACAAAGAAAAAGTTAATGCTGTAGGAATTGATTTTGGTGAAGGTGCAGTAATACCATCTCTTGATACGATTGCTGAAGATGGAGATTATGCAGGATTTACTCGCCCAGTATTCACGTACCTGAACGTAAACAATGCAAAAGACAAAGCACAAGTACTAGATTATGCAATCTACGTCATGGAAAATGCTAATAATGTTGCAGGTGAAACTGGATTTGCTCCAATTCCTGAAGAAGAAGCTTCAAGCTTAGTTGAGGAATTAAAAGGACTTCAATAATTGAATATAGACTAACATAGAATTATTTTCACACAAAAATATCATAAGATGAGGGCGCAAGGATGCTCTCATCTTATTGACTTTACGATTTGGAAGGAGAGCTGCGTGCGATGGCAGCAAACAACAAGTACGAGAATAACTCCATCGATGTAAAAGGTATGATTGCAAAAAACAAACAAAGCAAAAGTTTGTCTAGTATAACGGAAAAGTTAATTCCAGTAGTGCTATTTTTGTTTGCGATCATCACTGTGTTTACGACAGTTGGAATTGTATTCACACTATTATCCGAGACAATTGAATTTTTCAAACGTATTCCTATTTGGGATTTCTTTACTGGAACTGTATTAAAGCCAATGAGTCAAAATCCAGAATTTGGTGTATTGCCATTGTTAAATGGAACAATCATTTCATCGGCAATTGCTATGTTGGTGGCAGGACCAATTGGTCTAATGGCTGCAATCTATCTAAGTGAGTACGCATCCGACCGAGTAAGAAGAGTGTTAAAACCAATGTTAGAAATTCTAGCTGGAATTCCAACAATCGTTTATGGATTCTTTGCATTTACTTTTGTGACACCACTTATCCGTTCATTCTGGCCAGATGTGGCAGCGACTAATATTCTAAGTCCTGGTATTGTCATGGGAATCATGATTATCCCGATGATTGCTTCGCTTTCTGAAGATGCCATGAGCTCTGTTCCTAAAGCAATGCGTGAAGGGGCATTAGGTCTAGGGGCTACTAAATTGGAAACAACGTTTAAGGTTGTAATTCCTGCAGCGTTATCAGGGATTATTGCTTCCTTTGTACTAGGAATTTCTCGTGCAATTGGAGAAACCATGATCGTTACGATTGCTAGTGGTAGCTCGAAAAACTTTACCTTTGATATAACTCAATCTATGCAGACAATGACGGCTTATATTGTTGAAGTATCTGGTGGAGAAGCGGCAGCTGGAACGACGATTTATTATAGCTTATATGCTGTTGCCATGACTTTATTTGTATTCACATTATTAATGAATCTACTTGCAAGATACGTCTCTCGTAAGTTTAGGGAGGAATACTAGGATGAAGTATTTAAATGTAGAACAAGTTACGAAGCGCATGAATGGTAGAATTGCCAAAAATAATATTTCAAAGGCCTTGTTCTTCCTTGCGACTCTCTTTGGACTTATTGTTTTAGCTATATTAATCTATCGAGTTGTAGTGGATAGTATTGGTTGGATAGACTGGAACTTTCTAACTGGAAGGCAATCAACAGATGCAGAACGTGCAGGAATAATGGGTGCCTTACTTGGTACGTTATGGATGATGTTAGTCGTAGCACCTGTTACGTTAATTCTAGGAATTGGGACTGCAATCTATCTGGAATTATATGCGAAAAAAGGTCGCTTGCAATCTATTATTCAAACGAATATATCGAATCTAGCAGGTGTACCATCAATAGTTTATGGGATTTTAGGACTGACGATATTTGTTCGGGCAATGGAAATGGGGAATATTATCCTAGCTGGTGGTTTAACCCTATCACTACTCATTCTTCCTATCGTAATTGTTGCCGCTCAAGAAGCCATACGTGCTGTTCCAGGATTCTTAAGTGAAGCATCTTACGGTATGGGAGCAACGAAATGGCAAACAATCAAAAATGTTATTTTACCTGCTGCATTACCGGGTATGTTAACAGGTGCGATTTTAGCCCTTTCCCGTGCAATTGGTGAGACAGCACCACTTACAGTAATCGGAATCCCTGCGTTAATTATTCCTTTCCCGGAAGGAATCTTTGATAAATTTACAGCTCTACCGATGCAAATTTATTATTGGACAATTGATTCATCGTTAGTTGCGGAATATGCAAATCTTGCTGCAGGTACCATTATCGTTCTATTAGTATTGTTATTTGTATTAAATTCAACAGCAATATTTATCCGTAATAAATTCCAACAACGTTTCTAAACCAAGGAGGAAATAACAATGAGTCTTTTGACAGTTAAGGAGAATATAACGATGGTAAACAATAGTAAAACAGATATAGCATCTGCTGTACATGCGAATAATCAAGTAGTCTTTGATACAAAGGATTTAAATCTTTGGTATGGTGAAACACATGCTTTAAAGGATATTAATCTACAAATTAATGAAAAAGAAGTAACGGCGATTATTGGTCCTTCTGGATGTGGGAAGTCTACCTATTTAAAAACATTAAATCGTATGGTGGAATTAGTTCCGACAGTACGAACTACAGGTGAGATCACGTATAAAGGACAAAGTATTTTAGATAAATCCTTTAAAGTGGAGAACCTTAGAACTCGTGTTGGGATGGTATTCCAAAAACCGAATCCATTTCCGAAGTCTATTTACGATAACATTGCCTATGGTCCACGAATTCATGGAATTCGTAACAAGAAGATACTAGATGAAATTGTGGAGAAAAGTCTACGCGGTGCTTACATTTGGGACGAAGTGAAGGATCGTTTAAAGGAAAATGCGTACGGTTTATCTGGTGGACAACAACAACGTTTATGTATCGCTCGCACATTAGCGATTGAACCAGATGTTATTTTAATGGATGAGCCGACTTCAGCATTAGATCCGAAATCAACCCTTAAAATCGAAGACTTAGTGCAGGAATTGAAAAAAGACTATTCCATTATTATTGTGACACACAATATGCAACAAGCTGCACGTATCTCAGACCGTACTGCGTTCTTCTTGAATGGAGAAGTAGTGGAGTTTGATGTTACTGATACTATCTTTACAAAACCAACTGATAATCGTACGGAAGATTATATTTCTGGTCGTTTTGGATAAACTATATATTGAATTTCATCTTCCCCCCTTGATGAATAGAGAAAGAGGCTGGGACAAAAGAGTTTTAGTTGATTAAAATCCGAACGAACATGAAAAGCGCATAGACCCGCTCCGGAAATATACTACGCTTTCCGCGGGCGGCTGGTGAGCCTCCTCAGAGCTAAAGCTCTTCCGGGGTCTCACCGATGCCCTACGCTTTCCGCGGGCGGCTGGTGAGCCTCCTCAGAGCTAAAGCTCTTCCGGGGTCTCACCGATGCCTATCCTCCCGCAGGAGTCTCCGTATATTTCCGGAGCTGATGTGGCGTTTCGTTCAGGTTCCCAACTTATACTTTTAGTTATGTCCCAGCCTCTTTTGTTTTTAAATTTTATATTGCTTCGTACTTTCTATAAGGGACTTGGATATGGTGGTAAGCTTTAATCCAACCTCATGTGTGTGTTCCATTTGCTTCACTTGACTTTCACTACTAGCTAACATCTCTTCGGCACTTGCTAGTGTTTCTTGGGATACGGATAAGAATCCAGCGGTTTCTCTTTCGAGTGGAGGTAAGAACTGTTCTAATACTTTCAGTTCTCCCTGAACACGTTCGAGTTCAGTGTTTACATCAAGTATTTCCTGCATCATTTCGTCGATAGATTGTTTCGCTTCACTGGATTTATTTAATGTTGTTTTTGTTTTAGAAAGCATTTGTTCGAATTCTTTTGTGGCAGTTGTAGTAATTGTGTCCATATTGGAAATGGACTCCGTTATTTGTTCGGCTGCACTAGATGATTGCTCGGCAAGTTTACCGACCTCATTTGCCACCACCGCAAACCCTTTACCAGCATCCCCTGCTCTAGCAGCCTCAATCGATGCATTTAACGATAATAACTTGGTTTGATCTGCAATACCCTGAATTAATCCAACCAGTTGACTGATGGAATTGGAATAGGTTTGAACATGATGTATGGTTGACGTTAAATGGTCAAAATCTTGATTGAACGAATTTACCGTATTAATAAGTTCCGTTATGTTTCTTTCACCGTGTTTTGCTGACATGTCCATATCATGTGCATTGGAAAAGATGGTTTCCATGCTACGGATCATGGTCTCTATTTTTAACTTCATGGATTGGAAGGATTCGGAGCTTCCTTCCGAACTACTAGCAGTTTCCTCTGCGCCATTTTTTACTGCGTATATGGCTTCTATTAGATCCTGACTTGATGCGAGTGTTCCCTCAGATGACTGTTGTAATTCACTTCCCGTTTTCTCCAGTTGAGTGGTTGTCTCATTAATTTGAGTTAGCATGGACCTCATATGGGTTACCATAGCTTGATAGCTTTTTACTAACGAAGAAATTTCAGGGATGGTTGTGTTAATGGTAAACGTATCCTCTTGTAAGTTACCATTGCGAACATTTTTCATCTTTTCTCTAAGTAAACTTAATGGTTTCGTAATACCTCGTACGAAAATCAGTACAGTGATGGTTGCAACGAACAAACTAAAGGCTATAATGCCAATCATGAGATAGGCCATTTGATTAATGCTCCCCATGTAGCTGGATGTTTTCACCATAACCACATAGGTTCCGTTTATTTCATCCATCTGTGCAAAACTAAAGGTATAGTCTTCTCCGTTAACTACTTGGTGAATGGTACCATGTCCTTTTTCTTGAATGGTCGAGATTAGCGATGTTGGTATGTCTATCATGCTCTTTTCACTGATCTTAAACGGTACTACATTATTCTCCGTTATGTAAAAGTAATCCGATATCATTCCATCGTTATCAAGCTTTGTCTTTTGCGAGCGTACGCTGATTTCGAGTTGTTGCCAGAAGTAGTCTTCATCACTCACATACGTGAATTTCAAATTACTAGCAATATCACTCGTTAAATCTACTTCACTTAAGAGTCGCTTTTCAATAGCTTCCATGGTTGTATTTCTAGCGATGGTATAGGCGCTAATTCCGACTGCAATAACGGAAATCGTTAATAAGAAAAGGAATAAAAATAATAATCGTTTTCTAAGGCTAATTCCTTTATTGGTACTGTTTTTATTCTTCTTGTTGTTCAATATTGATCCCCCACACAAACCAAAATTAAATATATAGTAAATTATACCAAGGCAATGTAAACCTAGTGTTAAGTTAGTGTGAAGTTTATAGTGCTTTTGGCATAGGGGAAGGGAGGTTGTAATTTACCTCCCAAGACTAATTATATAAATCTAATGGACGACCCAATCTCTTTGATATGTGCATTATCTGCCCATAAGATGAAGAACTGGTATGTGTCTTCGCCGATAGTGATTGGAGTTGGGTATCGTATGATAAGAGCGGCTTGGTTGTTCATTTCTGGTGGTTGGTCGGATGATGGATAGATGAAACAAGCTTCCTGATTTTGGATGGATGTATGGCTGATTTGTGGATTGGAGCCATAAGGCAATAGAATATGATGTGCCTCATTCTGGCATACCATGTCAATAGAAGCAGGGGATGATATCGCTGCAATTTGGAAGAATCCATTGTTTCCTTCATACCGTTCTGGACTGACCTGCTTCCAGTGTGATGGGTAATGAAATTGAACGCGGAATTGGTTATTACGATAGGTTGCTAGTGTCTCTTTAACTGCTTTTGGTGCCCATTGTAAAGCTGTGATGTTAGGGTGTGTGATTAATTTTCTCGTTGCTTGATTAGTTATATCGGTTACCCAAAGCTCACTAGCTGACGATTCCGTAGTACAACCAGATAGGTAAGCAATCTTGGTACCATTTGTAGACCAATCGACTGGAGTGGAGAAGCAGTTTGATATGGCGATGGTTTGTTCATTAGTTGCCTGATTGTCCGTTAGTCTAATAAAAGAAAAGTATCCTAGTTCTTCTAATGCTGTTGCACTAAAGACAATGGACGAAGAATCAGGAGACCAGGTTGGGAAGTAATTCTTTGCTAATGGTCCACCTTCTACCTCCAATTCATTTCCAGTAGATAAATCAATAATATGAATGATGGAGATGCTAGCCCCGGGTGTCGTATAGAGTACATAGCGGCCGTTAGGTGAGAGCCGAACATGATTGTACCTTCCACCTGTATTGGCAGTGATTTTAGTTAGGCCAGTTCCGTTTGCTTGAATACGGTATAACTGACTAACTCCATTTTCATCGGGTGCTTGAAAGAGTAATTGATTGCCAGTTGGAAACCATTGTACATCGGTCGCACCTGGTTGGGTAATGGTTTGTACACGGTGTGTGATTACGTTGTACAGTATAATTTGGTTTTGTTTGCTGTAGGCAATGGTTTGACTGTCAGGTGACCAATCGAGGTATGCACCTAATCCCTCTGCTAGCTGGTCAATTCGAGCAATAGCACCTGTTGAAGTATCGATTGTATAGATGATGTTGTTTCTACCCACAAACGCGATTCTGTCACGGTTAGGTGACCAATAGGGAACAGAGAAAGATTCGCCTAATCCCTCTGTTAGTTGATGTGTACTCCCGTTTGCCGTATCATAAAGCCAAATATCAAAACCTTCTCTTCCACCGGCAGTATAGGCAATGATCCCATCTTCTCCAAATGGAGCATAAGGAATAATAAGTCGCATTCCAGGATAAATCAAAGTAGATGATAAGTTATTGGTGGTACGAATGAGGTCTGTGTTTACCCTTCCGGCAGTGATTACATGATAGCGTAGGCCGATTTGGTATAGTGTATCACCAGGTTGCACTGTGTAGAATGGAAGACCAGATGGTATTACCAAAAGTTGATCTGGATAAATGGTGTATGGAGCCTGTAAGTTATTTGCTTGTATGATAACGGAGGTTGGAATTCTAAAGTGAGAAGCTATTTTATATACTGTATCCCCTGTTTTTACCCTATAGTGATTTATTCCAGGTGGGATGGACAGTTGTTGCCCGGTGAATATGGTATCCGGAAATGGTATGTTATTAGCTGCGATAAGGGCTGGCGTTGTAAGTCCAAAGCGGTTCGCTATTGCACCCAATGTATCTCCAGATTGTACGGTATAGAATGTTTGCATAAGATCCCTCCAAGTAAAGCACTTTAATATAGGATATTCACCTAGTTGTCGTTTGTTCTGAAAATCCTTTTCTTTAATATATTAATATAAGGATTAACATATTAAATGTTTTTTAAATAAAAAGTTAAATATGTTAATTCGGTATTTACAATGTATTTGATATCGTATATAATATTACCAAAATAAGGAAAGGAAACCATTTATGACCCACACATTACTAACCCGTTGTCCTGTTTGTAGCGATACACTTACCATTACCAAACTGCAATGTAACCACTGCAATACGATTATCGAAAATGAATTTGAACTACCTAAATTTCATTTACTATCAAAGGAACAGCTTCAATTTATTGAAACGTTCTTAGTTTGCAGAGGAAATATTAAGGAAGTGGAGAAAGAATTAGGAATATCATATCCCACTGTTAGAGGTAAACTGAATGACATTGTACAAACACTTGGACATGATTCTAATGACAAGACCATCACTGATGAACGTAAGGTTGTTGGGATGCTAGAACGGGGAGAAATTACGGCAGATGAAGCAATTAAAATGTTAAAAGAATAAGGAGGATAAAGATGAAGGAAGAGGTTGCGAAAATATTAAGTATGATGGAACAAGGAAAGATAAGCGCGGATAAAGCTGCTGAATTGATTTCTTTATTAAAAGAAAAGGAAGGTCCATCAAAGAAGGTAAATTCCACGAATTACATGGATAAGACTTTGAAAATTCGTATACAGTCTCATGATAATGACAATGTTAATGTAAACTTACCTATCAGACTATGCCATGCAGTACTAAAAGCAGGTCATGGAATTGCTGCGAGTTTACCAGATTCAAAGAAGTATGTGCAGGACCTTGATGTAGATTTAATTTTAGAGGCAATTGACCAAAAGGTAGAAGGGCAAATTGTTGATATCACTTCAGGTGATGGTGACAAAGTTGCTATTTTCATCGAGTAGGGAGTCAATATGGTAAAGATAAGAGTAAAATCTCAACGCAAATTTACTATTCTCGTGCCCTATTTTGCACTAAATATTGCAACAACTATCATGCTGACCAACTTTGTCTGGAAGAAAATAACCCAGTCTGACAATCACTCCAATGAATTAATACCAACTAGTAAATCTCCAATCCATAATAAACTACTTAAACCTCTTATTAAGACAGCCATCAAAGAAGCAAAGAATCATCGCGGAACAACTATTTTTGACTTGAAAAGCGCAAGCGGTGAAGAGATATTAATCAGATTATAATAAGGAAAGAAGAGGACAGTCCCTCACCGCTTTAACATGAGCAGTGGGTACTGTCCTTTTACTATTAATCATCTGTTGACTTTAGTCTTCGGAAGACGATGAAGAAATATAGGGATCCTACAAGGTATAAACCTGCGGTAATAGAGAAGACATGTGCATAACCCCAATAAGAACCATACATCATTACGATAGATGTAGATACTGGTCCCATTAATGCCCAACCTAGTTGGAATACCATCTGGTTGATAGAGTTTGCTAGCCCTTTTACGGAATCATCTACTTTTGACATCATGAGAGAAGCTTGAATTGGATTTCCGGCATTCATAAGTGCTTGGCGGAATAGAAATCCGAGACTTGCAAGCAGTAGATTCTCCGTATAGGCCGTCAGTAATAAGAATGGTAGCGATGCAAGTTGTAAGTAAACAACCGCTCGTACCTCGCCAACTTTTTTCACGACTAAAGGACCTATAAACATGGCAACAGCTGTTGCTGCTTGGCCTAAGGAAATAATTAATCCGATGACTGAGTTTGAAGCAGCAAATCGATCTGCGAAATATAGATTCAAATAAGGAATAACAAGTCCACTACCAAAGCCGATAAGTAATTGTGAGATGGCAAATAATATAATGATTTTAAAGCCTGTTTTATTACTCCGAAAGAACTCTTTAAACGGAATCTTCTCCGTTTTATCCCACTTTTGCTTTTGTTTTTCCACCATTTTAAGAATAGGGAAGAACGCTAGAATATAAAAGATACTACCAATTATCAAGGTAATCCTGATACTACTAAGTTCCGTAGTAAAAAGCGTAAAGAAATCTGTTAAGGTACCACCTAGTAAACTACCAATAACATTAGCCGCTGTCATGATCGCTGAATGCAAGCTAAACAGATGAACACGCTGTTTCGGATTAGAATTTTCAGCTAACCAGGGAATAGAGGAGACTTGTAGGAAGGCTGTGAATATCCCAGTAGCAAAACCAGTTAGTAATAAAAGTGTTTGTGCCTCTACAATACTCCGGAAAAATAAAATAAGTCCCGTTAGCAGTACCCCAAAGATCATCACACGTTTTCTCCCAAGTTTATCACTCATGATCCCTGCAGGTACGAGAATGATAGCCGTCGCTAAGGCAGTTAGCGCAATAACTTGCCCATTTACCTCATGACTGAGCCCTAATTCTTGTATATAAATATTGTACATGACCATAAACATTCCCATCCCGATTTGGGAGAAGATGTTGGCCCATATTGCTAGTTTAATATTTTGATTGTAAGTCTTAAGTTGCGAAGACCATTCTTGGAAGAATAAAGCCATCGTTGTCTCGCCTTTCTTTTGTCTAGCTATAGCACCTAGTGACTAGCATATCGTAGTCCCTATCTGGGTACCTCCACTAAGAAAATTTATTTCGTGTCCCTAAGTAATATACAATCAATTGAAGAAAAAGTAAATGGGTATTTGGCTTTTTATCTGGGAAACTTTTTACACATGCATTTAGAAAAAATTTGCATTTATTAGACTATTTTAGTAATATATATCATAAAGATATATATCAAGAAGATAGGTGTAATCATGAAGAAGATAAATCAAACAAGATACGCGATATTAGGCATACTGACAACAGGATGCAGAACTGGCTATCAAATTAAACAAATGATCGATAATAGTTTGAACCACTTCTGGAAAATCAGCTATGGTCAAATCTACCCTACGTTAAAGCAGTTGGTGGAGGAAGGATTGGCAACTGTAGAAGATTCCGTACAAGAGGGGAAACCGGATAAAAAGGAATACTTTCTGACGGAAAAAGGGGAAGAAGAGCTGAGGCGCTGGTTACAGTTCCCATTAGAAGACATTCCCGTAAATAAAAATGAAGTGTTATTAAAGCTATTTTTTGGCCGTCATCAAGCGAATCATACTACCATGGAATTCTTAATAAATTATCAAGAGATATTACAAAAGCGATACGAAACCTATGAAGGTATTGAATCCACTATCCGAATGCATTCTCTTGATAGTGCAGATGCCCAGTACTGGTTGTTTACTTTGGACTATGGAAAGCGGATTACAGCTGCTGAGATTGGTTGGTGTAAAGATACGATTACGAAATTAGAATAAGGAGGAATATAAATGGGAAAACAATTGTTTCCTGGGCGTTACACAACGGACAATGACGAGGATATGGTTGTATTTATAATTGGGATGAGGGTTAATAAGCGATTAGCAGTTAGGAAGTGGTTGCCCGTATTTAAGGCTATGCCGCGTATGATTCGGGAACTGTATGAGAATAAGGAAGAATTGGGGTTTCTATCCATGGAAAGCTTCTTTGGACTAAGAACCACTGTTATGATTTCTTATTGGAAGTCGACTGAGGATTTATTGGCTTATGCAAAAGGTCCAACTCATTTAACTGCATGGAGAGAATTTAATAAAAAGATAGGTGATAATGAAGCCGTTGGAATCTATCATGAAACGTATTCCGTCTCAAAAGGTAATTATGAGGCGTTATATGGAAATATGCCTTTATATGGCCTAGCTAAAGCAAGGAATCATCGTATGATTACACCTGATATTAGATCAGCAAGGAAGCGGCTTTCTGGGGTGAAATAAGCTTAAGGAATTCACTCTTTAACAAGGGTGATTAGTGTTAGTATTATGGTGATGGTGAATCTTGTGAATTAGGCATAAAGTCCCCTTACCCACATACAATAATGTGGTAACATGAAAGTGAAATTAGTTACACATTGGTATGGAAGGGGATTTTTATGTTAAAGAAACTTGCTTCTGATGCATTGGGCTTATCCGATATTGGTAAGATTATTGGCCCTGAGGATTATGACAAAACAGATTCAGATGATTATGTTAGACATGAGGATAATGAGAAGATTTATTTCTTAATTAAAACAAAGTCTGACGAGTATTGCTTTACTAACTTGGCATTAATTCATGTGGACGGGGAAAATGCAGTATCATCTAAACGAGTTCTCAAGAGATATTCTTACTCACATAATAAGATCTCAAATGTATTACTAGAAACAGCTGGAAGAGTAGATTTAGATATTGAAATTAAGTTTACTATTGGGAATGTCAATATGTCTGTTGATGTGGATAAGAAGGAAATAAATCGCTTAAATGATTTATACAAAGCACTTCTTTATATTGCAGAATTAACGCAAGAAAACAATACGATACAAGAATTAGCACATCAAAGCCTTGATAAAGCAGTAGCGGTACTTCATAATTCTAGAACAAATGATACCCAGCTTTCGGAACAATACAAGCAACTAACAGAGTATGGTTTCTCCTGGTTAACATCTATCCGTGAACAATACCATAAGAAGGATTTTGGGGATGTATTTGAGAAATATATAAATAATTAAACATATATATAAGGAGGGTTCAGTACCTTAATTTAAGGTGCTGAACCCTTTCTGTATGTCCAGAACTATCGACAAAATCTGATAAAAGTCGGGGAGTGACAGGCACCTAGAAACTCCTAGAAATTTTTTATGAGAAAAAAGAGAAAAAACATATATTGACGGAATGATATGTATAATGTATATAATTCCGATTTATCAGTTAACTGTTTGATGTCAAAGGAGGGGTGATTTATGAAGTCCGTGAAGCCGCTGTTAGAGGTTAAGAACTTACATACGCATTTCTTTACGAAAGCTGGTGTTGTTCGAGCTGTTGATGGTGTAAGTTTTGATGTGAAGCCTGGTGAAACATTAGGTATTGTTGGTGAATCAGGTTCTGGAAAGAGTATTACTGCTATGTCTATTTTAGGACTCATCCCATCTCCACCAGGGAAAATAGTGGATGGTGAAATAATTTTTAAAGGTGACAATCTCTTAAAGAAAAATGAGAGACAAATGAGACAAATTCGTGGTAAGGAAATCTCTATGGTATTTCAGGATCCAATGACATCGTTGAACCCAGTGTTTACAGTGGAGAAACAAATGGTTGAAACCATTTTAGCCCATGAGAATATGACCAAGAAGCAGGCAAAAGACAGAGCAACCGAATTGTTAAACCTTGTTGGGATTCCAGACCCAAATAAACGTCTGAAAAATTACCCCCATGAATTTAGTGGTGGAATGAGACAGCGTGTCATGATTGCAATGGCGCTTTCCTGTAATCCATCCTTATTAATTGCCGATGAGCCGACGACAGCTCTTGATGTAACCATTCAGGCGCAAATACTCGAGCTTTTTAAGAAAATGCAAAAGGAACTAGACATGGCAATTATCATGATTACTCATGACCTGGGAGTAGTATCTGAGGTATGTGACCGTGTCATGGTTATGTATGCTGGGAAACCCGCAGAATTTACAGAGACCAAAAGACTATTTGACAATGGAAAACACCCTTATACGATAGGTCTTATGAATTCTATTCCTAAGATTACACCAAACAAGGAAAAACTTCAGCCCATAACAGGTCTTCCGCCAGATTTAAGGTCCTTACCCACTGGATGCAGCTTTGCTCCGAGATGTAAGCATGTAATGGAAAGTTGTCTAACCCATGATCCTACCTTATCGAAAGTGGATGATAATCATTTAGTACGTTGTTTACTTTACGAACAAACAAAGAAGGCGGTTACGACATGAGTGCACTTTTAGAACTGAAAAACGTCAAAAAGTATTTCCCGTTAAAAAGTGAAAAAATACTTTCTAGAGAAAAGCCAATGCTGAAGGCTGTTGATGGTATTTCATTGGCGGTAAAACCAGGTGAAACATTGGGGCTTGTTGGTGAGAGTGGTTGTGGAAAATCAACTGCAGGAAGGGTTGCTTTAAAATTATTGGAACCAACAGAAGGTGAGATTTGGTTCAAGGGTGAGAACATAACCAATTACAAAGGGGAGCAACTTAGAAAACTACGAAAAGAAATGCAAATTATCTTCCAAGACCCTTACGCTTCCCTAAATCCCCGTAAAACTATTGAACAAACCCTGGCGGAGCCAATGAAAATATTTGGAATGCCAAAAGAGGAACGTCTCAAACGAATTGATTACCTATTAGATGTAGTTGGTTTAAGTTCCTATCATAAGCGTCGTTATCCTCATGAGTTTAGTGGGGGGCAAAGGCAACGGGTTGGGATAGCTAGGGCACTTTCTTTAGAACCTGAATTAGTGATATGTGATGAACCGGTTTCGGCATTAGATGTCTCTATTCAAGCGCAAGTAATAAATTTGATGGAAGAATTGCAGGATGAATTTAACTTAACTTATATCTTTATCGCACATGATTTAAGCGTTGTTCACCACATTAGTGATCGTGTTGCGGTTATGTACTTAGGTAAGATTGTAGAGATTGGAGAGGCATATGAACTCTACAAGAATCCAAAGCACCCATATACACAAGCATTATTGTCCGCAATTCCAGAGACCAATGCCAGTCTTGAAAAGGAACGAATTATTCTAAAAGGGGACTTGCCATCACCAGCTAATCCACCAACGGGGTGTAAGTTTCACACAAGGTGCCCATTTGCGGAAGAGATTTGCCGTATACAAGAACCAGAGCTTAAGCCTGTTTCTGAGGATGGCCAGATGGCAGCCTGTCATTTTGTTAAAGAAGTAATTAGTAAGGAACTGGTAACGTGAAAATTTCAGGAAACGTTCTATAGTGTCCTGGATTTTTATAAATTCATCAAAAAATGAGGGGGAAGAGAGTTGAAAAAGCGTTATTTATTTATGTTGTTGGCTGTTGTTGCCATGATTATTAGTGCTTGTAGTGATAGTACTGGAAGCACCGCTGATGATGGTGATGAAAAGGGTGGAAAGAAAACACTTGTCTTTGGGCGTGGGGCGGACTCCATTCAGCTTGACCCATCCAAAGTTACTGATGGAGAGTCCATTTATGTAACAAATCAAATTTATGATACATTAGTTCGTTATGAAGAAGAAAACACTGAGGTAAAGGCTGCATTGGCTACGGATTGGGATGTAAGTGATGATGGACTTGTTTGGACATTCCAACTTCGAGATGATGTGAAATTCCATGATGGAACTGACTTTGCTGCAGACGATGTAGTATTTAACTTTGAGCGCTGGACAACTTCTGCTGAATTTGTTTACTACGGATACATGTTTGGTGCCTCTGAAGAAGATATGGGAGGTATCATTGAAAAGGTAGAGGCGACAGGAGATTATGAAGTTCAAATTACTTTATCTGAACCGAATGCACCGTTTCTACAAACATTAGCAATGCCTCCATTTGGCATCGCGAGTCCTGAAGCTGTCGAGGAGCACGGCGATGATTATTTCAAGAATCCGGTAGGAACTGGACCATTTATATTTAAGGAATGGGTTGCAGATGACAGTATTACCGTTACTAAAAATGAAGACTACTTTGGAGAAGTAGCCAAAGTAGATGAAGTGATTTTTCGTGTAATTCCTGATAACGGTGCACGTTTTATGGAGTTACAAGCAGGAACAATTGACTTGATGACAGGATTAAATCCTCAGGATATTTCAACAGCTGAGGGGGATGATGCGTTACAAATTATTCGTAGGCCATCTATGAACGTTGCTTATATGGCAATGAACACAGATAAAGAAGGACCTTTATCTGATAAGCGAGTTCGTCAAGCAATTAATATGGCAGTGAATAAAGAGGAATTAATTGCATTATATGAAGGTATTGGAAAAGAAGCTAAGAACCCTATCCCTCCATCTTTATGGGGATATAACGATGATATTGAAGCTTATCCATTTGATGTTGAGAAAGCAAAAGCATTATTAGCAGAAGCAGGATATGCAGATGGGTTTGATATTACGTTAAATACATTTTCTAATCCACGTCCATATATGCCACAGCCAAAGGTAACGGCACAGGCAATAGCCGAGATGCTGAAGGCGGTTAATATTAATGTGGAAATCATTGAAAGCGATTGGGACACTCATTTAACACTTACCGAAAATGGAGAGCATGACATGGCGTTCTTAGGATGGACTGGTGATAATGGAGATCCAGACAACTTCATGTATGTATTACTTGATAAAGATAATGCTACGGTTGGCTCAGCTGGAAATATCGCATTCTATAAGAGTGATAAGCTACATGATCTTCTAAAAGCCGCTCAAGTTGAAATGGATCAAGATAAACGTACAGAGTTATATCTTGAGGCTCAGGAAGTTATCCATGAGGATGCTCCGTGGTTACCAATTGCACATACTACACCACCACTGGCTGCAAGTAGCAGTATTGCAGACTATATACCACATCCTACTGGAAGTGAACCTTTTAATCTATTAGATATGAAAGAGTAAAAGCTGTACATTAGTTGTCTCAGAGGGATAAGGGGCAGATTCCCCTCCTCCCCTGAGGCAATCTCTTTATTCCTAAGAAAAACGGAGGAAAGAAGCAATGATAAAATACATTTCTCGCAGACTACTCATGCTAATCCCCGTACTTATCGGTGTCTCGATTCTTGCATTTTCCCTTATTCATTTGGTCCCTGGGGATCCAGCTAGGAGTATATTAGGTGAAAAGGCAACTAAGGACCAATTGGAAGCACTACAAGAAGAACTTGGATTGAATGACCCGTATTACGTTCAATATGGAAGGTTTTTAGGTGATATCTTACAGGGGAACTTAGGTGAATCTATACAGTCGAAGGAAAGTATTGGAGTGGAACTCATTCAGAAACTTCCAGCCACGATAGAACTAGCTGTTTTTGCGATGCTTGTTGCTGTTATTGTGGGGGTGATTGCAGGTGTAATTGCTGCAGTTAAGCAGTATTCGTGGTTTGATAATATGAGTATGACTGCTGCATTATTTGGTGTTTCCATGCCAATATTCTGGCTAGGTTTAATGATGATTTGGCTATTTTCAGTTACCTTTGATATATTGCCTCCAAGTGGCAGACTAACAGCTGGTGTTGAATTACATACTATTACCAATTTTTATTTGATAGATAGTATATTAACAGGGAATTGGCTAGCCTTTAAAGATTCCTTATCACATATACTAATGCCTGGTTTAGCTTTAGCTACGATTCCAATGGCTATTATTGCACGAATGACGAGGTCTAGTATGCTCGAGGTTATGCGCCAGGATTATATTCGAACGGCTAATGCAAAAGGTTTGAAGAAAACTATTATTATCTTCCAGCATGCTTTAAAGAATGCCTCATTACCGGTATTAACTGTTATTGGTTTACAATTTGGTTTATTGCTCGGTGGTGCCGTGTTAACCGAAACTATTTTCTCTTGGCCGGGGATTGGTCGATATGTCTATTTAGCGGTTCTTGGGCGGGATTATCCGGTGGTTCAGAGTACTATTTTGATCATCGCAATTATCTTTGTGTTAGTTAATCTAATTACAGATATTTTATATAAATACTTAGATCCTAGAATAAAGTTTGAATAGACTAGTTTTCCCTTGATAGAAGTCATTAGAAAGGAAGTGCAGGCATTGTCGCTACAACCAATTTCAACACCAGATATACAAACACAAGAAACAAAACAAGCAAAATCAAAAAGTCTTTGGATAGAGGCCTTATTTCGGCTATTAAAGAGTAAAACATCTGTTATTGGGTTAATTATTATTACCATATTAATTATTACAGCCATTCTAGCGCCAATCATTGCTACGCATGATCCAACAACACAAAGTATTCCTAATCGTTACCAAGCACCATCAGGAGAGCATTGGCTAGGCACGGATGAATTGGGTCGTGATATATTTAGTAGAATAGTATATGGCACGCAAATATCCATTCGAATTGGATTAATTGCTGTTGGTATCTCTATGGTTATTGGGGTAACCCTCGGAGCAATTGCAGGTTATTTTGGAAGATGGGTCGATCAAATAATCATGCGAATTATTGATATCATGATGGCATTTCCTAGTATTCTATTAGCTATCGCTTTAGTAGCGGTACTTGGACCAAGTTTAACCAATGCGATGATTGCAGTAGGAATTGTAGGAGTACCACAGTTTGCGAGAATTGTTCGATCCGCGGTCCTCTCTGTTAAGGAAACGGAATTCATTGAAGCAGCTCGTGCAATTGGCGGAAAGCATGGTAGAATCCTGTTCAGACATGTACTACCTAATAGTATGGCACCAATTATAGTTCAAGCTACACTAGGAATTGGGACTGCGATACTAGATGCTGCAGGACTGAGTTTCCTAGGGTTAGGGGCACAACCTCCTACGCCAGAATGGGGGGCAATGCTAAGTGATGGGAGAGCGGCAATCCAGAATGCTCCTTGGGTAGTTGCCTTTCCAGGTGTAGCAATTTTCCTATTTGTTTTAGGATTTAACCTGTTTGGAGATGGTCTACGTGATGCTTTAGACCCAAAATTAAAACAATAGTGACATTTTAGATAATTTAATAGTATGATAAAGGATAAAGTTAATGCTTTATCCTTTTTTGTGTTTCTATATAACCAATAATGGGGGGATTTCGAATTGAAGCAATTTATTCCAACCTTCATTGGCATATGTTTAGCTTGTTTCCTACTAACTTTTGAGATGGTAAACCCCTCTAGCGGAAAGATTAATACATATCCCAATCTACCTGTACCAATTGCTATGGAGGATATTTTAATTACCTCAGCAGGACAAGCTGTAGAAAGCGCAGTGCTCAAGTCAATTGCTGATAATTTAAATTTAGAATCAGATTATAGACCGCGTGCTCTTGCAACAGACCTATACGAATATAAAAGTGTTGTAATGATTGTTGGCTATAGTAAAAATGGACTATCCCAAACATTAAGAAATGTGAAGGAGGAATTTCATAGGGCAAAGGAATTGGTCCAAGAAGCAGAGAAAAACTCTATTCCAGTAATCTTAGTAGACATATCTGGGGTCCTACGTGAAGATGAAACAACATGGGGATTACTAGAGTCTATTATTCCACACACAACCTACTACATCGGTTTAAAAAACTCCAAGCATAGTCGTGATTTGCGAATGTTGTTGAAAGAGCACCATGTTCCAACAACGCTTGTGAATGAAATAAAAGAAATAGAAGTTCCGTTTAACTCAGCATATCGTTAAGGCTTAAGAAAAGGTGGTCATATGAAAAAGAATGACAATCACATATCCATAATGATAGGCAGTCTACTAGTTATGCTTGGCATCTTGCTACCAACAATAGTGGAAAGTAGCTCAACTTACATGATAGAGAATATGGAAGCTAGCATTCTACTAAGGGATAGTGGGAAGTTAGTTATTATTTCAATTCTTTATGTAGCAAAGTACACGATGATTTTCTTTTTTATTTTCTTTGGTGGAATCCTTGTGATACATGGCAAGTTTAATAGAAATGGAAATCTAATTTGGCAATTATTATATGCTCTTACAATACTCCTAATATTATTTATATATAATTACCTTCACAAGGAAGGTTTTTCCTACATTGGCATTTTACTTACATTAGCAATTTTATTATTTATTCAGGGATTTATCCCAAGGCGAAAGAATTTTTATTTGATCTACTCTGTTTTATTATTTATCGTGCTACTTGCAATGAGTTGGATGCAGTTAATTCCATGGTTATCAAAGTTCGGAATAGGGACCAATGATATTGCGACCAGTCTGAAAATTGCCGATCACTATCTAACTGGTAATTATTTGTTAAATACACTAGCAAGCTTATTTTTTATTTTATTTTTAATTATCTCAGTAATACTAACATTTCTCTTGAATCTGCTTAACAAACGGATTATTGCAATGGAAAAGATTCAGGAGGGTGAGCAGGAACTTAAGGCAGCAAGGATTGCTTTAGTAGAATCAAAACTACATGAAGAAATAAACTCATTAGTACATGATTTGAAAACTCCTTTGACAACAATGGAGGGGCTATCCTCCTTAATTAAGATGCGGCTCGAGAAAAGTGGAGAGACTTCTATTAAGAATTATCTAGAAAGAATGGGAAGTTCTATTCAAAAAATGAATGATATGATTTCTGAAATTCTTTATGAACATAATAAACAGCCAATTTCTATAAAAGAACTATTAGAATATGTAACCAGCCATCTGATATTAGCTGAACAGAATATAGAGATTGTGGTCAATTTAGAAGGAAACTTGCCTCCTATATGTGTAAATAAAATTAGATTCTCACGTGCGATATCCAATTTATTAGAGAATGCTATCTCTTCCATGGCCGGAAAAGCGGGAAGCATCCATGTGAATGTTAATAGAGTAGATAAACATATTGTATTTCGAATTATTGATAATGGACAAGGGATAAAAACATCCCATCTCCATGCCATTTGGGACGAAGGTTTTAGTACTAGAAATTCTTCCGGGATAGGCTTATCCTTTGTAAAATCAGTTGTTGAAAATCACCATGGTACTATTCAGGTTAGTAGTGTTCCAGGTAGTCATACACAAATGAACATAATACTTCCAATTCATGAAGAGGGTGAGAAAGCTTATGAGTACAACAATCTTAGTCGTTGATGACAATGAAGGTATTCGCTATACACTGAAGGAAATTTGTCAGTTTGCCGAATGGAATGTGATTGAAGCGGTAAGTGGTAAAGATGCAATTGCTTTATTTGAAAAGATGGAGCCTGACCTCATACTGATGGATTATCATTTGCCGAATGGAGACGGGATTACAACAACAAAGGAAATACGCAAGTTTAATGTTCATGTACCAATCATTGTGCTTACGGTTGATGAAAGACAGGAAGTGGCGGATACATTTATGAAAGCTGGTGCAACAGACTTTGCATTAAAACCTATCAAAGCACCTGATTTAATTTCTAGAATTCGATTAAATCTAAAAGTCAGTAAGCTTACAGAGGATCATATTAGTGCATTTGTAGACAAAGGTATAAAACAAGATACGTTGATGTCAATTAAAAGTTACCTACTCAATCAAGAAAAAGCAATAACGATTGATGAAATTAAGAACGCCTTGCCAATTGCCTATCAGACTGTTCATCGGTACTTAAATTACCTCGAAGGTAGAGGAGAGGTGGAGGTTGTTTCACAATACGGCAAGAAGGGGAGGCCGAAGAATCGATATCGATTAATTTAAATAAAACCTGAATTTTATCAGAGATGATAAAAGAATTTGTTCATTGGAAAAAGAATCCACCCAAATGTTTGACTTGGGTGGATTTATTATTTGTTTACAGTCTTCCAAAGCTGCATTGGATTCTCTTGTTCTCGTTCTAAAGGAACTCTTGTCATAGTAATCGACCGATCTGCTCGTTCCTTTTTTATTTCTTCATATATCATGCTAGATTTACCTAAACCGACTTTGATAGCATCCTCAACAGACTGGCAGTAATAAACTTTGTCAATGCCAGCAAAATACATGGCGGTTAGACACATAGGGCAAGGTTCACCACTTGCATACATGGTATAACCAGATAAATCATTTGTACGGAGCTCTTCTTGTGCTCTCCTTATCGCAAGGAGTTCTGCGTGACCACTAACATCATAAGTTTTATGTAGTTCATTCACACCTTCAGCGATGATGCGCTCGTCTTTTACTAATACTGCTCCAAAAGGTTGTCCACCTTCTTTTACATTGTCTACTGCCAATTCTACTGCTCTACTTAAAAACTCATCCATAATGATGCCTCCTATTTGATTATACTCTCCGGTAAAGCTTTAAAAACTCTGGAATATACAATAAGAAAGATAGCCCTAAAAATACCCCGGTTATTAACATTAAGATTGTAGCAAAGTGAATACTAATTTCTGGGAAACCTATTAATATAAAAGTAGCTGCATAGAAAACGGCCGTTGAGACCTTACCAAACCACATTGCGCCATCTAGTTTTCTACCTTTTCTTAGTAGAATAATTCCATTGATCCCCATAAATAATTCCTTCACAACTAGTAGTATCACTAATATCCACATATAGTCATATCGAAACATTAAACAGGCGACAATGGCTGCTTGTGTAAATTTGTCTGCAACTGGGTCGACCAGTTTCCCGAGTTCAGTAATTTGATTAAATTTCCTGGCTATTAGTCCATCGAACATATCGGTTAGTCCAGATAGAAGAATAATAAATGCTGCGACATAATAGTCACCAGTGCTATCAGCGGTTATGTATATATAAACAAAGACAGGTATTAATAATAGTCTTATATAAGATAAGACATTAGGAATTGAAAATATTTCTTTTGTTGTAAATTTCATGGACCGTTTCCCCCTAGAAGCTAACACAATTGTTAGTCAATTGTTCCTAATGGTTATTGTAATATTTCTGGGTAATATTGGGAAGTACGAGGTCTGAAAATAAGAATGGTAATGATAGATTTTCATGATAAAATTATAAATATAGAAGATTATGGTAAATTGCAGGGGTGTTTATGAGACAGGTTATCGTTACAACTTATCATCGAGATTGGGAAAAAATATTTCAATTGGAGGCTTTACGGTTAAAGGAAATTCTCGGAACTGAGATAGTGGAAGTCTACCATATAGGAAGTACTGCAGTTCCAGGACTTTCAGCCAAACCAATTATTGATATGATGCCAGTAGTAAATGATATTACTAGAATCGAAAATTATGATGATGAAATGAAGAAGGCAGGCTATAAACCCAAAGGGGAAAACGGCATCAGGGGTCGAAGATATTTTCAAAAAGGTGGGGACGAGAGGACGCATCATGTCCATATTTATGAAAAGGGAAACAAGGAAATCATTCGCCATCTGGCCTTTAGGGATTATTTAAGGAAACATCCTGAAGATGCAATGAGATATGGAAGATTGAAAGAACAATTAGCACTTCGTTATCCATATGATATAGAATCCTATATTAATGGAAAGCATGAACTCGCTTTAGAAATAGATAAAAAGGCACTTCGTTGGTACGAAAGAGAGGATAAGAAACATGATTGAAATTCAAAAGTTAAAACTTGATAAATCTAGAAGAATGATTGTTACATCAGATATCCACGGAAACCTTAATCTGTTCAAAAGACTATTAGAAAAAGTGAATTTCACCGAAGATGATTACCTCTTTATCAATGGTGATCTCTGTGAAAAAGGTGTTAATAGTTTGGAAGTCATTGACTTTGTAAGGGACTTAGTAGCGAACAATCAGCTTGTCTTTGTTACAAAGGGAAATTGTGATGTGGTGCATCGTTATGTGTTTGATGGAAATGAAGGAATACGAAATTATATGAAACAAAGAAAGTTTTCTATATTAAATGAAATGATGGCCAAGCATGGCAAGACGCTGGATGACTTTACTGACCTAAGCGATCTAGGAAGATTCTATAAAGAAAACTTTCAGGAGGAAATAAATTGGTTAGAATCTCTAGCAACTGCTTATGAGACGAATCACCATATTATTGTTCATGCAGGAATTGATAATTTAGTAGATTGGTATCATACAGAGGAATCAACAGCATTATATGCCAAGGCGTTCCAGGAAAAAGAACATCAATCAGAGAAAACGGTTATCGTTGGGCACTGGCCAGTTGTAAATTATCGCTCTCAACAAGCTAGTTCCCATAACCCTCTAATCAATCATGATAAGCGAATTATTTCAATTGATGGTGGGAATCGAATTAAGAAGGATGGGCAGCTTAATGCTTTAATTATAGAGGATGGTGAATATTCCTTTGCCTATGTGGATGACCTGGAGAAGGAAGCAAAAATTGTGAAAGAGTATATAGATCCAACTAACATAAAAGGAACCGTTACATATCCTAATTATGAGATGAGACCAATTGAACAGAAAAAGTATTTCACTAAATGTGAAAATATCAACTTAGGTACAATCCAGTGGGTGAAAAATGAATATTTAGTTAAAGAAGGAGAAAAGCATTACTGTAAGAATGATCTAAGTGTGACGTTTATAACGGTAAAGTACGGGGAATATGTAAAAATAGTAGATGACGAATGTGAAGGATTTGTTCTAGTGAAAAAAGGTAACGGTGAGGTAGGATGGATTCCGAAAGAATGTGTAAAAAATGAGAATTTCAGCAGGTAAAATCAAAATTAGTGCATAAACCCCCTCTCCTTTAGGGCATACTTTCAGATAGGGTTTTAAATATTATTAGATGTTTTAAAAAAGCCATAGCGAACAGAAGTTTCTAATGTTATAATTATCTATGTATAGTTAATTAGTAAGGGATATGAGGTTGACACTGCTGTCTAGCTGTACTAAACTTATATTGAATTAAAGATATTTAATATAAAAAGATATGTTTTTATTATGGGAATACATGAGTCTTTAGGTGATTCTACCATTGGAAACAGAATACGGGATGAGTTGTCAAATCTCTTCTAGAGAGAAAGGAAGTAATTACATGGTAACACTATACGTTACACCAAGTTGTACATCCTGCAGAAAGGCAAAAGCCTGGTTTCAAGAGAACAACATACCATATAAGGAACGTAATATTTTTTCGGAACCGTTATCATTTGATGAAATTAAAGGGATATTGCGTTTAACAGAGGATGGTACAGAAGAAATTATTTCAGAACGTTCGAAGGTTTTCAAAGAAATTGATGTGGATATCGAACAACTTCCTATGAAGGAATTGTATCAATTAATCCAAGAAAATCCTGGTTTATTAAGAAGACCGATTATCATTGATGAAAAACGTCTACAAGTAGGCTACAACGAAGATGAAATTCGTCGTTTCTTACCAAGATCGGTTCGTACATTTCAATTACACCAACTACAAAAAATGGTTGATTAGTATTTAAAAAGGTGAGCACATATGTGTTCACCTTTTTCTTATGTTATAGGCTGCTCGAGAATAATTAATCAGGAACGGCCACGTCTAGCTCCGGGCGCCCAGGGACTAGCGAGACTTCCCTCACCTCATGACAAGATAAGTCAACATCGACTCCGGTTACAAAGGAAGGTCGACTAATACCAACCTTTGCGGCCAACGTCGACATACCCCTATGAAGGGGCATGTTTCCTATATCTCCTACGGCTCAGTCCAGTCCGTAGTCCCTAACCGGGCGCCCTGCGCTTTTGTTATCTTAGTAAACCTTGTCCCCGTTAAAGATAGAGTTTTTCACGACTACATAATCAACGTTTCGGATTGCATCTAATTTGTTTCCGCCTGCGTAAGAGATAGATGATTGAAGGTCTTGTTGCATTTCAATTAAAGTATCTTTTAAAGATCCTTTATGTTCGACAAGCATTTTCTTACCTTCTACATTCTTTTTCTCACCTTTTTGGTATTCTGATGCGGAACCGAAGTATTCCTTAAATAGTTTGCCATCTCTCTCAACCGTTTCACCAGGTGATTCTTCATGTCCGGCAAATAAGGAACCAATCATGACCATGGATGCACCAAATCGTACAGATTTAGCAATATCACCATGAGTACGAATACCACCATCAGCGATAATTGGCTTACTTGCTGCTTTTGCACACCAACGAAGTGCTGCTAACTGCCAGCCACCTGTTCCGAATCCAGTTTTAATCTTCGTAATGCATACTTTCCCAGGTCCAATCCCTACTTTAGTTGCGTCAGCACCAGCATTTTCTAATTCACGAACAGCTTCTGGTGTACCAACATTACCAGCAATGACAAAGCTTTCTGGTAAGTGATTTTTAATATGTTTAATCATATCAATGACTGCATTGGAATGACCGTGAGCAATATCAATTGTGATATATTCAGGCGTTAGGTTTTCATTTGCTAATTCTTCAACAAAACGGTACTCTTCTTCTTTTACTCCAACACTAATGGATGCATACAAACCACGCTCTTGCATATCTTTAACGAAATCAATGCGTTTTTCAGGTTGGAATCGGTGCATGATATAGAAATAGCCGTTTTCTGCTAATTGTAAAGCGATTTTTTCATCTATAATAGTTTGCATATTTGCTGGTACGACTGGTAATTTAAATTGACGTCCGCCAAATGTGATAGATGTATCACATTCAGAACGACTTTGAACAATACATTTTGCGGGAATTAATTGAATGTCTTCGTAATCAAATACATTATCCATAATTTACACTCCTAAACACGAATGTTTTATTTATAGCGAATAAAAATCGTTCGCCATTAGCTAATTTACTATATATTTGGTAGTATGTCAAATTAGATATAAAGGCTATACTAATCTATTGATTTAGATAGGGTGTATTCATGGGGAGTGGAGCTGTTTAATAGAAAATACCTGGTAACTTTAGGAAGTATTGAGCTATTTGAAGTGAATTTGTGTTGAAATGAAGAATGAGAACGTGTAGTACATCACTTTGCCAGTAGATTTGTGTTGAAATGAAGAATGAGAACGTGTAGTACATCACTTTGCCAGTAGATTTGTGTTGAAATGAAGAATGAGAACGTGTAGTACATCACTTTGCCATTGAATTTGTGTTGAAATGAAGAATGAGAACGTGTAGTACATCACTTTGCCAGTAGATTTGTGTTGAAATGAAGAATGAGAACGTGTAGTACATCACTTTGCCAGTGAATTTGTGTTGAAATGAAGAGTGAGAACGTGTAGTACATCACTTTGCCATTTAATTTGTGTTGAAATGAAGAATGAGAACGTGTAGTACATCACTTTGCCGTTGAATTGAGTTTGAAATGAAGTAATGAGATCGTGTATCACATCATTTTACTATTGAATTGGGGCTGAAAGGAAGAATGCGGCTGTGTAGCATAGATTTTGATTGCGAATATTGGGTATACTAGCCGTAGAAAAGTTGGAAGGTGAGATTATGCTACCTGGAATATTTTTAGACCGTGATGGTGTTATAAATGAAGTGTTAACCCGCCGGGTGAAATTTGTAAATAAACCTAGCGATTTCTACTTGCTGGATGGTGTTGGGGAAGCGATAAAGCTGTTTAATGAAGCAGGATACAAGGTGTTTGTGGTAACGAACCAGGGTGGGATTGGACTAGGTTATATGAAAGAAACTGCACTGGAGAAGGTACATCAAAAGATGGAGGATGATTTAGCTGAATTTGGTGCAAGTGTCGATGATATTGCATATTGCCCGCATAAACCACATGCCGGTTGTGCTTGCCGAAAGCCGAGACCTCAAATGCTAATTGATTTAGCGGAGAAACATCATATTGATTTAGAAAAAAGCTATATGGTTGGGGATCGTGATCCAGATATAGATGCCGGTAGAGAAGCCGGCGTAACGACTGTTCTAGTTGGTACAAGGGAAAAAACATCTAGTGAAGCGGATATGCGATTTGATGATTTGCTTGGATTTGCGGAATGGTTAGTTAAGGGTGACTCTGAATAAGAGCCACCCTTTTTTATTAAATTATTCACTAGCCATTACAGGTTCAAGTGCAGACGTACTTTGCTCTATCGCAATATATGCGTCTTGGATGCCTGCATTTTTAACTTGTTGTAAGCGTTGTTCGGCATTGTCTCGGCTAGAGAAAGCACCAGCTTGGACGCGGTACCATGTGGTGCCAGAAAGGACAACCGTACCAATATAGGAATCAATTCCTTTATTACTCAAAAAGGTAACACGTTCTTCTGCGTTGGCTCTAGAAGTAAAGGAACCTGCAATAACCTTGTATAGCACATCGCCACCGCTTTGTTTCGGAGGAAGATTAAATGCTATGGCTATCCCGTTTGCATGACCTTGCGCTACCGCTTGACGCCAAGTTGCCTGTTTCATCAAATTAGCATCAGAAGCATTATCAATGAATCCATTTTCAGTAAGAATTGCTGGCATTGCTGATTCGCGCAGAACATGGAAGTTTTCTTTCTTCTGTCCGCGGTTGGTAAGTTGGTTTAACTTGGTGATTTCCGTGTGAAGAATATCTTGGTATCTAGCAGTCAAAGATGAATCGGACAAATTACTATGAATATAATCCTCATATCCTCGAGCAGATCCATTAAAGGCATTACAATGGATGGATAAAAAGTAGTCAGCTCCCCAGGCGTTTGCTTCGTCTGTTCGCTGCTTGAGGGTTTTTGTAATATCACTTGAGCGGCTCATCATAATGTCCACGTTATCAAACCCGTTGATGAGCGTATTGCGTATGCGCAGTGCAATATCTAAGGTAATGTTCTTTTCTAACAACCCATTTCCACTAGCTCCGTTATCTGTACCACCATGACCAGGATCTAAATATAGTTTCATGTAAATCTCCTCCTAAATAATTTTTGGATAGAAAGCACATGAGAAACTTCTAAGGTGGATAAAGCTATTTGTTGATAAGTTGTTTGTGAATGTTTCTAAGAAGTATTTGGATAGTTAGGAATGTATCGTGAGGTTTGTCCCATATCAATACCCTCCCTTGCTTTTTAGTTAGTGAACTATTCGGTGAAGGCCCTCTTAATTCCTTTATTATTTGGAAAAATGAGGTAATATTCTTAGTGGAAAATTGGTGATAAGGAAGATAGTAATGGAAAATATTAATGAATTACGCAGAAGTAATCAGTACTATTATCATAGACAATTTAAACAGATGCGAAGGGGTAAATGATGAATAAATTGGATATTAAGTTTTCGTGAATTTATATGAATAGGAGGATTATTATTCCAAAATAGAGAATATATTAGTGAAGCTTTAAATTTAATCAATTTAAAGGAGGAATTATCATGTCCAAAAAAGTATTAATTCTTGCTGGAGACGCAGTAGAGGCACTTGAAATCTATTATCCTTACTTTCGTTGCCTAGAGGAAGGATATGAAACTACCATTGCTGCCTCATCACCTAAGAAGCTACATACTGTGGTTCATGACTTCATCGGATGGGAGACCTATACAGAGAAGGAAGGATATTTAATTGAGGCAAGTGCAAGCTTTGCTGAAATTAATCCAAAGGAATATGATGGATTAATCATTCCGGGTGGGCGCGCGCCTGAGCATATGCGTTTGAATGAGCATGTTCCGGCTATTGTCAGTCACTTTTTTGAAGCGGATAAGCCTATTGCTGCTGTATGTCATGCAGCACAAGTCCTTACAACGGTACGGGAACATATGAAAGGGCGAGAGCTAACGGCTTATATTGCTTGTAAACCGGAAGTAGAAGCATTAGGTTCAACCTACATGAGTGAGTCCAATCATGTTGATCGTAACCTAATCTCTGGTCATGCATGGCCTGACTTGCCAGGATTAATGAAAGAGTTTGTTAAGCAAGTAAATGGCGTTGGAGTAGAGGCGTAACAGGGGAAGGGAGAGGCGTAATGTTGCTACTCCCTCCATTCTCCAACCAATAAAGGAATACCGTCCTGCAAGATGGGTAATCCTATACTGTGGTAAAAATCAGGAGAAAATATGATAAATTTATAGACAAGAGGTGCGAATATGATTCAAGAAATCAATCCCTATTTAGTTACGAACGGAAATGGGCAAGAGGCGGTAACGTTTTATAAAGATGTTTTTGGAGCAGAGGTGTTAAGTTTTCAAACCTTTGGTGAAAATCCGATGGAAGGAAAGGCTGTTCCCGAGGAAGTGAAAGACCTTGTTCTACATGCTCATTTAAAAATCGGAAATTCTGTACTCATGATATCCGATAACTTTCCTGGAAATCCATATCAAGTTGGTGACCATTTATCCATTGCTATTATGATAGAGGGATCTGATAATGCGAAGGACGTTTTCACCAAACTAGAAGATGGTGGGAAGGTCATCATGGAATTGCAAGAGACATTTTGGAGCCCGCTCTACGGTCAGGTTCAAGATAAGTTTGGTGTCTTGTGGCAAGTATCTACAACAGAAGCGTAAAGAGTTCAGGAGGGCTTGAACCTATTCAAGTCCTTTCTTTTTGGAGGAAAAAACAATGGATAACTATTTCACAGAAATCCCCATCTTAGAATCCAAGCATTACATACTCAGAGAAATTACACTAGAAGATTCGAAAGAGTTATTTGACATGCTAAGTAACAAAGAGACAATGAAATACATCACCCCAAATCCAGTTAAATCAGTAGAAGAAGTGGAAGAATTAATCGCTAACTATCGAATTAGATTCTTAGAGAAAAAAGAAATCCCCTGGGTCATCATAGAGAAGGACTCTGGTAGAGTAATAGGCCAGTTCCGTTTGCATAAAGTCCATACCTGGCATCGAAAGGCAGAAATGGGAGCAGTTATTCGAGAGGAATTTCAACGAAGAGGAGTCATGAGTGAAGTTATTCAAAGCTTATTGCCATTTGTGTTTGAGACGTTAAAGCTAAACCGATTGGTCGGTGATATCTTTGCAGAAAATGAGGGGTCGAGAAAGCTTTTAGAGAAATATAGGTTTACGAAAGAGGGGGTACTTAGACATACAGACTTTGATGGGGAGAGATTTCATGATACGGTTGTGTATTCTATGTTGAGGTCCGAGTACCTGGAGATGAAAAGATTACGTAATCTATGACGGTGAAATTTACATAATAATTGGAAAACTATATAATAGAGTCATTCACATCAAAATAATGGAGGGGAAAAAAATGAAACTAGTAAGTTATCGATTGAAAGATAAAGAAGTTCCACTTCGAGTTGGAATGGTGATGGATGATATGGTTATAGATTTGCAAGAAGCCTACCTTGCTAAGTATCCAAGCCAAGGAGAAGAGGTAGATGTACTATTCCCTTCAGAGCCAACGTCATTCTTTAAGTTAGGTGAACCCGCCATTCAAGTGGCAAAGAAACTCTATACATATGTGAAGGGAAATGCGGACCGAATTGCGGCGGGACAATACTCACGGCATGACGTATACCTTGGTACGCCAATTCCAGAACCCTCTAAGATTATTTGTGTTGGAAGAAATTATGTAGAGCACGCACAAGAAATGAAAAGCGATATCCCAGAATATCCGGTGCTATTTGCTAAATTTGCTAACGCATTAATTGGTCCGGAAGATAACATAGAGAAAACACCTTATACAGAGAAGTTGGATTATGAAGTGGAGTTAACAATTGTCATTGGAAAGGAAGCATCAAAGGTTAAAAAGGAAGATGCATACGATTATATTGCTGGATATACAATAGGGAATGATATTTCTGCGCGAGATCTACAAAAAAGAACGCCACAATGGCTACAAGGTAAGTCAATCGATAGAAGTACTCCCGTTGGACCATGGGTTGTTACAACAGATGAAGTTGGTGATCCTGGAAAGTTAGATGTTCGCTGTTATGTAAATGGAGAACTTCGTCAATCCTCTAATACAGAAAAGTTTATTTTTGATGTTCCATTTTTAATCGAATTTATATCTAACCTCATTACGTTAAAACCAGGAGATCTTATTATGACTGGAACACCAGATGGAGTGGCATTTGGTATGGAAACTCCGAAGTTCCTGAAAGACGGTGATGTAGTGTCGTTAGAGATTGAAAAATTAGGTCGTATGGAGAACCGTGTAAGACAAGCTATTAATGAATAATTCATATTCTTAGTCTGATTCACGTAAGATAGTAAAAGGCATATTTTGCTTCATTATGATTAATTCATTTTATATAAGAAGATTAAAAATCGTATAGGAGGGGTTTCATGAGTGAAAAGGTCGTCATTAAAGTAAATGATAATGGTTCCCTTCGTATTACAGGCGATGTAGAGTTGGTAGATGCTGAAGGTAATGTATTTGAAACGAAGAAAAGCTTCTCCCTATGCCGCTGTGGGCATTCTGAAAACAAACCATTCTGTGACGGTACACATCGTAAAATAGGGTTTGAAAGTGCTCCTAGAGCAAAGTGAGAAGAGGCTGGGACAAAAGAGTTTTAGTTGATTAAAATCCGAACGAACATGAAAAGCGCATAGACCCGCTCCGGAAATATACTACGCTTTCCACGGGCGGCTGGTGAGCCTCCTCAGAGCTAAAGCTCTTCCGGGGCAGAGCTAAAGCTCTTCCGGGGTCTCACCGATGCCTATCCTCCCGTAGGAGTCTCCGTATATTTCCGGAGCTGATGTGGTGTTTCGTTCAGGTTCTCAACTTATACTTTTAGTTATGTCCCAGCCTCTTCTTTTTTTATCATTGAATTGCCATCCAAGCTATCTTATAAACTCCAAGTTCCTCATCAAGATAGAGCCTAAATCCGATATCATTTTGTCCCATTTCATTTCTGGTAGTGTATCGTATTAAAACCTCATTACCACTCAGTTGAAGCTCATCAAACTGTTGTATCTTTAGCATTTCCTCATAAAAAGCTTCTGCCTGCTCTATTGTGTAATTGGTTGAACTAACTTCAGCAATAAAGCTTTCCTTATCAGGATACGGAAAAGAATCTTTTTTATAATATAGCGCGTATTCCGTATCTAAATCATTAAAACGACTAGCGTAGTGATAAATCTTAAAGACCTCAAAAGCACTGAGACCTTCTAACAACCTATCATCAAATGTAGTCTTATATTCCTCATATATCTGCATAAGCTCATCTGATAAAGCAATGGTTTCGGAATAGGAATTGGTTGCCTCTCCATTAATTCGGTTATATTCTTCCATTATTAATGTAATACTTGAACCTCCCGGTGAATAATGATACTCCATCGCATAAGGGGTGATGGTTACATCATTAGTTATTCCTTGTTCCACGTCAAAAGTAGACCTTGTATATGCTTCATCATCGAAGTATATTGGTATATCCTTGTTCATATCCCCTTCAGCAATTGGAATGCGATTCCAACTATCAGCATCAGGGCTAAACATTAGCTGTTCATCTTCAATGAAACGTCCTGTTAAGCGGTCCCCTTTAAAGGTAATAATCGTTACATCTCCGTTTTGTTGAACATCCATAACTGGTAGTATCATTTGCTCTTTTACAGTTTCAGGATTAAAGATGTTCAAGCCTAAACTTTCTTCCATTTCTGCTGCATCACCATTAAACGAGTTAGAGGTATCTGAATCATAAATTGCATTGTCTTCCTGAATACTAAATTCTTGAGACATTTTAGCATCAGAACCAGAATCATTCTCACTCATAAATAAATCCGGTGATTGATTGATGGTAATGGCAAAGATCAATACAGCTACAGCCACAGCAACACCCGTGATTACCTTGGGATAGATGGGAAGCTCTTTTCGTCTCGATTTAACTGGAAGTTTATCTATTTTATCACGAACTGCCTGCTTATCTTTATTCGTAAAGGAAGTAGGGATTTGATTAAATTGACTCTGTAAATCTTTTAATTCTTTATCCACGGTCTACACCACCTTTTATAGAAGATAAGCTTTCTTTTAATTTTTCGCGACCACGTCTAAGTCTTGTGCGTATGGTTGCTTCATTCATATCTAAAATCTGGCTTATCTCACCAGTGGATAGTTCTTTAAAGTAAAACAAAATAATAATCTCCCGGTATTTAACTGGGAGCTCCATTACCGTATGAAAAAGCTCACTGGAATGGTCTTTTTGTAGCGCTCTCTCTTCAGGAGTCACTTCATCCTTCGCCGTGGTATGGGAGGAAGTAATAAGCTTCTCCTTTAACCGCTTGTTTCGCGCATGCCAGCTACGCAAGTAATCCTTACATTTATTGATGGCAATCGAATATATCCAACTCTTTAAAGTAGAATTACCTTGAAAAGTATCTAATTTTTGATAGATCGTTACAAAAACCTCTTGAGTAACATCATCTGTATCTGCGGAGTTCTTAACATAAGCAAATACAAGTCGTTTTATTTCATCGCCATACATATCCATAATTGTTTCTATGGCAAGGGCAGGGTTGGACTGCAGTTCCTTAATGCCCTCCTTATCGTATGTCGGATGGAAAGTATCATGAGTGGCCACTCTATTTCCCCCTAACTTCCTAACTCATATATAAGACGTGATGTTCGATTTGGATGTTTCATACTAGAGTTATTTTATTTGTAGTCTATCATAATGAGGATTGAATGTAACTCTGTTATTGCAATTGGAATGGGTAATCGGGTGCAAGGTTATGTAGATTGGTCACAAGCGCGGGAGGAGCGGTCACAAGGAGGCTGAAATTGGTCAGATGCATGGGGAGAGCGGTCACAAGGAGCTCGAAGTTGGTCACATGCATGGGAAGAGCGGTCACAAGTTGCCTGAAATTGGTCACATGCACGGGAGGAGCGGTCACAAGGTACTCGAATTTGGTCACATGCATGGAAAGAACGGTCACAAGGAGGCTGAAATTGGTCACATGCACGGGAAGAGCGGTCACAAGTTGCCCAAAACTGGTCACATGCATGGAAAGAGCGGTCACAAGTTGCCTAAAACTGGTCACATGCACGGGAAGAGCAGTCACATCGCTCTCAAGATTGGTCACATGATTCCAGGCTCGCACCCTAGATGAAAAAACAGAAAGAATTTTCTGATTTAAAATATAATTCATTAATATTATACTAGGTATAACACGTTTTCTAACTTAAGGGGGATACGCTATGAATTATGATGTTATCGTTGTGGGGGCGGGGCTTGCTGGGCTAGTAGCAACAAAGGAACTCGCAGATTCAGGTAAAAAGGTACTGCTTGTAGATCAAGAACCAGAGGCCTCACTTGGGGGACAAGCTTGGTGGTCATTTGGCGGCTTGTTTCTAGTAGATTCACCCGAACAACGTCGGATGGGAATAAAGGATTCTAAAGAGTTAGCATGGCAGGACTGGTTAGGTACGGCGGGATTTGATCGGGAGGATGATGAAGATTATTGGGGGAGAAAATGGGCAGAAGCCTATGTAGAATTTGCGGCTAGCGAAAAGCGAGAGTGGCTAAGAAGCCTAGGAATTCGATTCTTTCCGGTTGTAGGTTGGGCAGAACGTGGGGGTTATTTAGCAGAGGGACATGGAAATTCTGTTCCACGTTTCCATATTGTATGGGGAACTGGACCAGGAATAGTAAAACCATTTGAATCTAAAGTACGAGAGTATATTGATGCTGGGTTGGTGGAATATCGACCTAGACATCGAGTGGATCAATTAATCCAAAGTAATGAGCGTGTGACTGGAGTACAGGGAGCAATACTGGAGCCTAGTGATGTCAATAGAGGAGAGAAAAGTTCCCGAAATGTTGTTGGGGAATTTGAATTTCATGCAGAGGCAGTTATAGTTGCTAGTGGGGGTATTGGGGCAAACTTTGAATTGATAAAAAAGAATTGGCCTAGCAGGTTAGGCAACCCACCAGAAACGATGATATCTGGAGTTCCTGCCCATGTAGATGGACGTATGCTTGATATAACAGAAAGTATAGGCGGAAGAATTGTTAACCGAGACCGCATGTGGCATTACACAGAAGGAATAAAAAATTGGAATCCAATCTGGCCATTACATGGAATTAGAATTCTACCAGGGCCTTCATCTATCTGGCTAGATGCTCGGGGGAAACGATTTCCTGCCCCGAATTTCCCGGGATTTGATACATTAGGCACACTAGAAGCTATTATGAAAACGGGCTATGATTACTCGTGGTTTATATTAACAGAGAAAATCATAGAGAAGGAATTCGCTTTATCTGGTTCGGAACAGAATCCTGATTTAACGGAAAAGAGTATTCCTAAGCTATTATCAAGAGTATTGCCAGGTCCACCCGCACCAGTGAAAGCATTTATGGAAAAAGGTGAAGACTTTATTGTTGCAGATAATCTACCTGATCTAGTAAAAGGAATGAATGAACTGACCGGTGATTCCCTGTTGGATGTGAATGATATAGAAAGACAACTTACAGCTAGAGATCGTGAAATGGATAATAAATTTACCAAGGACCTTCAGGTTACAGCTCTTAGAGGTGCACGAAATTATCGAGGAGACAAATTGATTCGTGTCGCCTCCCCACATAAAATACTAGACCCCAAAAATGGTCCATTAATTGCTGTTCGTTTAAATATACTGAGCAGAAAAACTCTAGGAGGATTACAAACCGACTTATCCTCAAGAGTGCTAGATGAAAACGGGGAACCAATACCGGGGTTATATGCAGCTGGAGAAGTTGCTGGATTCGGTGGCGGTGGCGTTCATGGATACCGAGCTTTAGAAGGTACCTTTTTAGGGGGCTGTTTATTTAGTGGAAGGATTGCTGGTAAAAGCGTAGCCGAAACTCTAGGCAAAGGCATAGTTACGAATGCTCAGGTGGTAACTAACTAATTAGGTTGTCTTAGGATAATTGTCAAAGACATTAGGATGTAAATAAATGTGGAAAAGTTCATGAGTATCTTTCTCATGGACTTTTTTTGAGGGGAATCAGAATAGAAAAGTTCATGAAGACCCTTCTCATAAACATTCTGAGGAGAATCAGGGTAGAAATGATCATGAGAGCCACCCTCATAAACGTTTTAAGGAGAATTAGTGTAGAAATGATCATGAGAGCCACGCTCATAAACATTTTAAGGGGAATTAGAGTAGAAATGATCATGAGATCCCCTCTCATAAACATTTAAAAGAGAAACAGAGTAGAAATGATCATGAGAGCCACGCTCATAAACATTTTGAAGAGAATCAAAGCAGAAATGTTTATGAGTACCATATCATGAGCACCAATTGACAACAAAATGCACTACCACAACCCTACCTTCTTCATATTTCAATATAACTTGCATAACTTTTACATACACTCAAAAACTACCCTCAAGGAGGCGATAGTCATTGGTTAATAAAGAGAAGGAATTTAACAATATGTTTAAAGAAAATAGAAACCATGGTGAGCACCGAAACGGTAGGAAGAGTCAATTCAAAAATAGCTCTGCACATGGCGGCGATAAGCCTGATGAATACTTAAATAGCAAAGACTAACTAAAAAGGCATTCGCTAGCTTGCGAATGCCTTTTACTATTAATTCTCATTCATTTTTTCACTAACCATATTATTAAGCAAATGGTTGATTCCAACCGTTTTTTCAACTTCTAATACGAATGCTATTCCCTTTCCAGGGGTGTTTAACCCAGCGCCTATATTAATGGCGTTAAGAACAGCTTCTGTCCTATCTCTTGTAATAAGAGTGAGTACAACCTCTTTTTCAGGCTCAATTAGAATGTTAAATAGTTTTGCTTGTTCGTGAATACCAGTACCTCGACCATTGATGATGGTTCCACCTTCAGCGCCAGCTTTCTTTGAAGCGTCAACCACTTTTTCTGAGTCACCCTTATTCACGATGGTGATAATTAGATCGTAAAGAATTTTTTCCTCATTCATGGTGATTGAAGCCTCCTTGTCACTTTCAACTTCCATATCAATTCCAAGCATATGGCATATACCTGTAACATTTTTTGTATTCAATACAAAAGCAATTCCTTGCTTTTGTTGGTTTAATTTTGCAGTGGTTATAATGGCATCAAGTACGTTAGGGTATATATCATCATCCACTAATGTAAGGATGACTTCTCGTTCTCGTTCAACTGGAATACCCATAAAACGCATCTTTTCATCAGCACGAAAACCATTTCCTAGGAGAGTAGTTCCGCCTTTTGCACCAGCTTTTTTCGTAGCTTGAACGATCTTTTTTGCCTTTTCCTTTTTAACGATCGTGATGATGAGCTTTGACCTGAGCTTGGTTTTCGGCATTTTGTTTTTTCTCCTTCCTTCCAAATAAAATTCCGAGGGTGAGGACACTTAAGATTGGTGCAAGTGCTACCAGTGCAACCATTCCGAATCCATCTAGAAGAGGATCTCTACCTTCTGTTACCGACGCAACCCCTACAAATAGTGCTAGGAGAAAGGTTGCAGTCATTGGACCGGTTGCTACTCCACCGGAATCAAATGCTATGGATGTAAATGTCTTGGATGAAAATTTAACCATGATTAGTGCTATTATATAACCTGGTACGATAAAATACCATAGGGAAATACCCAAAAAGATTCGGATAAAGGCAGCAACAATTGCAAGCCCCACACCAATTGATAATGTATATAAAAGAATCTTCCCTGGAATATAACCCCCAGAGACTTTTTCCACCTGGTTAATCAGTACACTAACAGCTGGTTCCGCATAAACAACAAAGAATCCGATAATAAATCCTATTGGTAATAATACCCACTTATTTGGTAGTGATCCTAATTTTTGACCCATTATTTCCCCTACCGGAAGAAATCCAATATGGACACCCTGTAAAAAGATGGAAAGACCTAAAAACGTTAGTAAGAAACCTATTCCAATATCAACTATTCGTTTAATCGGCAATTTTAAGAAGAATAATTGGAAGAAAATAAATAGAACTGCTAATGGTGCTAACGCACTGAATACCTCCAATAATACCTCCGTGAATCCTTCGAAAATATGCAGAGTCATCCATAAATCACCCCTAACAATAGAACAGAGATAATAGGGCCAATGGATGCAAGTGCTACTAATCCAAAACCATCACTAGATGATGATTTACCACGGATTACAGTAGCAACTCCGACACCTAAAGCTAATATAAATGGAACGGTTAATGGGCCAGTAGTAACCCCACCAGAGTCAAACGATATCGGAACAAAAGTAGGAGGTGTAAAAGCGGCTAAAAAGAAAGCAATACCATAACCGGCAATTAGTAAATATACAATATTTATGTTTAAAATAATACGAAGCATTGCAAGTCCAACGAAAATCCCAACTCCAAGCGCAACGGATAATATTAATATAGATTGTGGAATTGCGCCACCAGACACACTGTCAACCTGAGTGCCAAGTACCCGTACATCAGGTTCTGCAATTGTCACAACAACCCCTAGAATAAACCCGAATAATATAATCATCCATACCTTTTTTGTTTTGGACAGTGCCGATCCAATTAGCTCTCCAACGGGCTGTAAACCAACACTAACACCTAATAAGAAAAGAATAAGACCAATTGCAACCATTAGAGCACCAATTAGAAATTGGATGAATACCTCCATTGGGAGCCAAATTATTGTAAATTGCAAAATAGTAATGATAATAGTAATCGGCAAAATAGATAAAATTACTTCTCTTATGGTTTCTTTGATATTGTCCATATATGACCACCCTTCTTATGGATATTATAAAAGGAAAATAACAAGAGTATTCAGATAGCTGTGTGCGCGTGGTTCTTAAAACTATCTGTGGATATTCCGTGCTAATGGGGATAGTTGAGTGATAAATATACTCATATAAGAGAATTATAGCATTGTTTATAATTTTTCTAAAATTATTGAGCGGTAAAAATCGTATTTTTTTATAGGGAAGGATGCATGATTTTTTATATAGGTTTATAGTTTTTTGTCCCGACATTTTCTCCTTTAGCATAGTATAAAGTATTGAATTTTGGTGGGAAAAGGAGAGGGAATGGTGAGCATATTTATCAATACCAATTCACATCCAAATCTTTTTAAAAATAACGTCTCGATTGAAGGACCAAATCAATCATATTTTCAAAGTGATCACCTAAAGGAACTACTAGAAGAACAGAATCGGGTAAATGAGGTATTACAAAAGTCGATGAAAAGTCTTCGAATTTCATTCCAAAAGCAGCGTTATCATCAGGATAGTAGATGGCGTGATGTGGTTCAGGATATTAACCTATTGAAGGAGAATACCAAACATCGCGAGGAGTTTGAAAAACAGACAAGGGAGTGGATTACGATGCTAGAACGTAATAGTCAGGAACTTCATCGTATTGCCCACGAAAATAGTACAGTTAACCAAGACATATTGAAGGAAATTTATCGGATTCACCAATCCAATGAAGAAATAATGCAGCAGTTAATGAAACTGGATACCAATAGCGAAAGTTTCTCTCACCAGATTGGTGAAATGACAGAAAAACAGGAGCTTATGGCAGAACAAGTTTCTACCCAACACGAAAAGCAAGATAAGGTGTTGGACCAGTTAGAGAATCAAGAGGCACTGATGGAGAAGTCCAACTTACAATTAACTAATTTACGTTCTATTCTATTCGAACGCACTGGATTTATTGCGGATAAAATAGAAGAGAGTTACAAGTTAACCTCTTCCGTTCTGTATAAATTTCTAACAGGAACTGATAAACCATTAACATTAATGATGACGAATCAGAAAAAACAAGCGAATAAGAAAGATGACTAACAATAAAGGCTTTTCCAGGAGATTCCTACCTCTAAGGAAAAGCCTTAAGCTTTAATGTCGTTTGTTCAACCATAAGACTCCTGTTTTAACTAATCTAGGAACTATTCCAACCAATGGCTGCTTCATCATATTCCCAAAACCATCATTCTTCCCTAGTGAACCCAGTGTTCCTTTTAGGCGAATCTCCTTTGGAGGTTTTGGTTCTTGATTACGTATAATCGAGTTCAAAATAAGTGCTGTTTGTTCTCCTTGAATACCAGCTAATTGTGCACTTGGTGAATGAACAGAAGATGCGCAATCCCCAATTACATACACATTTTGCTGCTCAGGAACTTGAAAGTATTCATTGACCACAACTTTTTCCTGATTGTCCTTTTTGAAAGGCAATTCCCTTACCACTCGATTTGGACGAACCCCAGCAGTCCAGATCGTTACATCGTTCACATAACATACACCATTGTTACACACGCCATCTTTTTCTACGTATTCCACATTAGCATGATGTAATACTTCTACGTCATTTTTATTAAACCAATCGGCTACATAACCTTGGATTCTCGGATCAAATGCTCTCAGAACCGAACCACCTCGGTCTAGTAGACGAATATTAAGGTCTGCCCGGCTTTCCCGAATCTCTGAAGCTACTTCAATACCGCTCAAGCCTGCCCCAACAATAGTAACTTTTCCTCCGGCTTTTAAATTGCAAACTGCTAAACCAGTTTTACGGGCATTAGCAAAGGTTTGTACGCTCTCGGTGTATTGTTCTGCCCCTTCAATGCCATGATAATTGTCTTCACATCCTAAAGCGACAACTAAAAAGTCGTAAGAGACCACTTGGCTCAAATCCCGAAAGATAATTTGTTGATTTTCAACATCAATTTTGTCAATCTCCGCATAGACATAGTTGATTTGATCGTGCTTTGGAAAATCGACCCGTACTTCCCGATCCGCAACTGTACCTGCTGCAATGGTATAAAATTCTGTTTTTAGTGATTGATATGGATTACGATCAACAATTGTCAGATTAATGTCATCAGGTAGACCCTTATCGACCAAACCTAGAGCAACCTTAATCCCTCCATAGCCACCACCTAGAATAACTAAATTTCTCATTTATTTAACCCCCATCCCCTGGTAGAAATCTAGAATGCTAGTCTTTTGGGATACGATATCCGTAAACGCTTTCCACTTCTAAGAGTATCAAAGAATTGTAAGTTCGACTAGTAAAATATGAAGAATCTGTTACAGATGAGTTTTAATTCTGTGCGGATAATTATTCATAGTTGGGAGCAACATACCCGCTACGGAAATACACTCCGCTTTCCGCTAACGCACTGCGGGGTCTCACCGAAGCCTATCCTCCCGCAGGAGTCTCCGTGTATTTCCTTCGCTAGTAATTAGTGATTAGAAACAATAGCACCACATAAATCCAAAACAAGATTCAATAACTAACAATGAATATAAGACTAAACCAGCGCAGGCAGAAATACGGAGACTCCTCGAAAATAAAGAACAATTTTCTTCGTGCGATGATTACGCTGACGAAGCATTCCTTGGGACTGCGATTACTCGCCCCACCGAAAACCATTGTCCTGCGGGAATAGCACGTGTCCGAAGACCCCGCAGAGGCGAACTTTCCTCGAGGAGGCTGAGGCCGGGCCCGCGGAAAGCGGAGTATTCTGCCGGAGCGGTAGTATCAAGCTTCACCAATTCTAATTATGTATACCACGTAGTTTTTATCTACTAGTTAATTAGTTTAAACTAACCGAAAAAAAATAAAAATCATTTAGAAAATAGCTAATGATAAGGACATTTCCTGCAAAAAAAGTGGAAAAATATTCATGTATTTTCCTTTTTGGGAAATAGTAACAAATGATTTTATAGGAAAAACCATACAGGAAAGGAAGAAAAAATATGAAAGCAAAGTTGTTAATCGTTGTAATGACAGCTCTAATTGCAAGCTCCTGGCAGATATCAACTGTATTTGGAGAAACAAACACGGATAATGCATGGTTTGATTTCATGGATAAAGACAAAGACGATGAAAAGCCAAAAAAACATGCAAAAAAGGATTTACATAAGCATGAAGCATGGATTAAGTATAAGGCAAAAGAATTGGGAATTGAAACAGATGGAAAAGACCTTGCTACATTATCCAAAGAAGTAAAAGAAGCTAAGGTAATGAAGAAGGCAAGTGAACTTGGTATCGAAACAGAAGGAAAAGATGCAAAAGAGTTATCCATGGAAATTCACCAGGCAAAAGTTATCAAAGAAGCAAAACAACTCGGTATTGAAGTGGAAGGGAAAGACCATGATGATTTAGCAGAAGAGGTCTTAGATGCTAAGTTTAAAGCAAAAGCGAAGGAATTAGGAATCGAAACTGAAGGCAAAGATGTAGATGATCTATTAAATGAAGTAAGAAAGGCCATTCTAGAGCGCGAGGCTGAAACTTACGGTGTAGAAACAAAAGGGAAAATAGAACATGAAATTGTGATGGATATACATGAAGCAAAAATTTATGACTCTGCAGAGAAACTAGGAATGGAAACAGAAGGTAAAAAACCAAATGAAATTCTAGATGAAATCTTTGAGAATTATGCTGCAAAAGCGAAGGAGTTAGAGATATTCCCATTTGAAAATAATGAGGATAAGTTTTACTTATATCATCATATGGGGTCTGATTAATGGAAAGAGGAGGATGGTACCTCCTCTTTTTTAGTAATGAAATATTGCTTCAACGAGGGCGGTTATTTTGAATTGACCAGGCTCAATTGGCGTCGTGGATGCTTTTTCAGTGGAAACACCTAATACAAATGGTCTTGGTTGTTCTGGTGTTGTGCTCGAGATTTCTTTTAATTGATCTGGAATTTCGTTAATGGAAACACCTAACGTGTCCGCAACTAATAAGGACTTTTCTTGTGCATTTTTAATGGCATTGGCAAGTGCCCGTTGATAATATCGATCCTGATTGGAAACGGTCATATTAATATTACGTACGGTATTGGCCCCATTATTTACTGCAATATCTACTATTTCACCGACTTTTTCAATATCTTCCACGGTTATGGTTAGGAGATTAGTAACTCGATATCCGCGAAATACTTGTTTGCCATCTTGGAAGTCATAATCAATATCGATGCGAAATTCAGATGTTTGTATGTTTTCTCGAGGAACCCCACTGTTTAGAATGGCGTTAATTACATTAGTAGTCTCGGTGGCATTAGTTTGCTGGGCTTGTTGCAAGTTTCTGTTCTCCGTGATAACACCTAATACGATTGTTGCCTGGTCAGGTTGTGCCATTACGGAACCTTCACCGTATAGGGTAACTTTTCGTTGGTTCTGCCTAGTTGGGAATGATTGACGAAAATATGGATTAGCTTGATAGTACATAAATTCACCTCTTTAAAGGGTATATATAGGTAAATATATGTTTATTTAGGTAAAAAGTGTATCTATTGTACATAAAAAGAGGCTGGGACATAACTAAAAGTATAAGTTGAAAACCTGAACGAAACACCACATCAGCTCCGGAAATATACGGAGACTCCTGCGGGAGGATAGGCATCGGTGAGACCCCGGAAGAGCTTTAGCTCTGAGGAGGCTCACCAGCCGCCCGCGGAAAGCGTAGTATATTTCCGGAGCGGGTCTATGCGTTTTCATGTTCGTTCGGATTTTAATCAACTAAAACTCTTTTGTCCCAGCCTCATTAAGCTTTAAGCTAAACGTTTAATACGTTCATCTAAATCAGGGTGTGTAGAGAATAAAGATGATTTTCGTCTATTACTAATTTTTAAAGTGGCAATAGATGTATCTTCTCCACCTTTAATGCGATTGGTGTAGGCTTTTAAGCTTTCCAGTGCATGACGCATTTTATCTTTACCAGCTAAATCTGCACCACCACGGTCTGCGTGGTACTCGCGGTGTCGAGAATAAGCGTAAACTACGATACTACCTAAGATTGAGAATACAATTTGGAAAATAATAATGGCAATAAAATGCACGATTGGTGCCAGTTCTTCTTTAACAAAGCGGGAAGCGATAAATGCTGCAACACGTGACAAGAATACAACAAATGTATTCACCACACCTTGCAGTAATGTCATGGTAACCATATCCCCATTAGCGATATGTGCTACCTCATGTGCAATAACACCTTCAATCGCGTCGTCATCCATTTCTTGTAGTAAGCCAGTAGAAACAGCTACCATGGAACGCTTCTTAGAAGGACCAGTTGCAAAGGCATTTACTTCAGGAGATTGATAGATTCCAACTTCAGGCATATGCATAAGTCCAGCAGCTCTAGATAAACGGTGAACCTTCTCAACAACTGCTTTTTCGTACTCATTCATTGGACCATTTGGATCAATAACTTGTACACCCATCATTTTCTTTGCCATCCAACGTGAAATGGCTAGTGAAATGAATGCTCCTGTAAAACCAATAACAGCACTAAAAATTAGCAATTGCAGAAAGTCGATATTTCCTGCACTCGTAATATATCTACCGATCGGGAAGACGCTAAAAATGATACTAATCGTTAAAAGTACTAAAACGTTCGTTAGTAAGAAATAAAAAATTCTTTTTCCCATATTCTCACCTTTCTATTTTTAAATTTTTTAAAATTGTATTTACAAAACGATTATGTTTATTATAAGGGTAAAAGCTCTTGTTGTCATCTGGAATATATATATGAACAGATGGTACAAGATATTCGAGAAAAGGAGTGGGAGAAGTGGCAGAAAAAGTTAAGCATGCTATTCAAGATGATTATGCAGATGACTATTCTTGGTGTTATGGTTGTGGAAGATTAAATGAGAAAGGTCTTCGCTTGAGAACTGGTTGGGACGGTGATAAAACGGTAACCATTTATACACCTCGAGAAGAACAAATGGCAATTCCGGGTTTTGTGTATGGAGGGGTCATTGCATCATTGGTTGATTGTCATGGGACTGGATCTGCTGCACTTGCCTTACATCGCAAGAATGGCCATGAGCCAGGAGATGGCGAAGAACCTCCAAGATTTGTTACGGGATCTCTGAAAGTAGACTATTTGAAACCAACACCACAAGGTAAAGTATTGAAAGCCGTTGGCACAGTGGAAGAGATACATCCAAAGAAGTGGAAAGTACAAACGGAAGTGTATGTTGAGGATGTCTGCGTTGTTAAAGGGGAAGTAATAGCAGTTGTCATGCCAAACACATTTACCCAATCATAATCGAGGTGAAAGACACTAATGACTAGAATTTGGATCAATGATTTAGAAGTAGAAGTGGATCAATTAAACGAAACAAAGATCGAAAAGAACGGACACACACTCTATCAATTAGAAGTAGAGTTTAAAGTAACGCATGATACCTATCATGATGTGACCACGGAATTATACAAAAATGATTTCCTCGTGAAAGTACCAGATAAAAGTCTTGAATTTCAAGCGGAAATAAACAACTACTCCACTTCCATTACTAATTTGTATGAAGAAGATGCTGTTGGTGATTTCAAATTAGTGCTAGTACAAAGGAAGTAATAGGAAGGGTTCTTGGGGACAATACCAAGAGCCCTTTTTATATCAATCCATGTTAAAATACAACTAACTTCGGGCACATTCTACTGGGTGCCTATCATCAGAGCTAATAGGACAAAGGAGTTATAGTTGTATGGATATTTTAAATATCATCGGTGAGCTTTTTTCGGACGAGATTTCTATAGCGGTAACACGAGGGGACAAGTATGTGTATTACAGGCCAAGTAAACGAATTGATTTAAAAATCCGGCCAGGCGACCTTGTGAAAGAGGGGACCATTGCGTTTAAAGCATGGCAATCTGAACAGAAAGTTTCGGAGTTTATTGACCGAAATGTTTTTGGTGTTCCATATCATGGGATGGCCGTTCCTTTTAAAGAAAAAGGCGAAATTGCTGGGTGTGTTTTAGCCATTTATCCAGCATTTACGGAAGGCAAATCCGTGATCACATTAAAGTCACAAGATGGATGGAAACCAGTACCATTTCATGATGTACACTATATTGAGGTAAAAGACCGTAAAACCCACGTCTATTCGAGTGAATTCGCCGGAACTCATAAAAACACATTACAAGAGTTTGAATATAATCTTCCGAGAGAAATGTTTATTCGTTGTCACCGCTCGTTTATTGTCAATGTACATCATATAAAGGAGATTTTTCCAGATACCCATTCTACATTCTTATTAGAAATGATAAATGGAGATACCATTCCGGTTAGTCAATCTTACTCCAGTTATTTCCGTAAATTACTTGGGTTTTAGAAAAATATTCTGCTTTAGACATAGAATTCCTTGGTTCACCCCATAATTTACTTATCCCGTCTAGTTTTCACAATTGTCACATTTAATAAGCTAAAATGAATGAAAACGCTTAACAAGGGGGATGGCAATATGGAAAACGTGACAGATCGTATTAAAGATCCTCGTTTACGAGATAGAGTGGTTTCAGCAGATGTTGCAGCATCTTGGATTCAGGATGGTATGACATTGGGGTTAAGTGGATTTACTCGTGCAGGTGATGTGAAGGCAGTGCCGATGGCGTTAGTAAAGCGTGCAGAAGCAGGGGAGAATTTTAAAGTCAATGTATTTACAGGGGCTTCTCTTGGTTCGGATGTGGATAAATTATTTGCTGAGGTTGGAATTATAAATAAACGCCTTCCATTCCAAGCAGATCCTACGATGAGAAAGAAGTTAAATGCTGGGGAGCATTTATTTGTAGATCATCACTTATCCCATACAGCTGAATTGCTACGAGCTAATGTTATCGATCAAGTTGATTATGCAATTTTGGAAGCGATTTCGATTAAAGAAGATGGAACCATTATTCCAACAACTTCCATCGGTAACTCAATGGCTTTTGCTGAAAATGCGAAGAATATCATAGTAGAAATTAATCTTGCCCAGTCTGAACTGTTAGAAGGGTTGCATGACTTATACAGTCCAGGAAAACAAGGTGAACGTGATCCAATTCCGTTAACAAAGGCGAATGATAGAATTGGTACTATCGGGATTCCGGTAGATGATGACAAAATTAAGGGCATTGTATTTACGAATCAAGTAGATTCCGCGTCCACTATTGTTCCGCCAGATGAAGAAACACAAATTATGGCTAATCATCTACTAGATTTCTTACGTAAGGAAATAGAAGTTGGTAGATTAACAGAACGATTAGCACCGTTACAATCCGGTATTGGCTCTGTTGCGAATGCTGTCCTACATGGTATGGTTGATTCCGAATTCAAGAACTTAGAAGTATACTCGGAAGTGCTTCAAGATGCAGTATTTGACTTAATTGATGCAGGAAAAGTAGATTTCGCATCTTGCTGTTCTATTACACTATCGGAAGAGAAAATGAAAGAGGTTTATAGCAACTTTGAGAATTATCGTGATAAATTAATCATGCGTCCACAGGAGATATCGAACCATCCTGAAATTATTAGACGCCTAGGGTTAATATCCATCAATACGGCACTTGAGTTTGATATTTATGGTAATGTGAATTCTACTCATGTTTCTGGAACAAAAATGATGAATGGAATTGGTGGCTCTGGAGATTTTGCCCGCAATGCTAGATTAGCAATCTTTGTTACGAAATCTATTGCTAAGGGCGGAGATATTTCTAGTATCGTACCTTTTGTCTCCCATGTTGATCATACAGAGCATGACGTTGATATTGTCGTAACGGAGCAAGGTTATGCTGACCTAAGAGGACTCGCTCCACGTGAAAGAGTTCCACTAATTATTGAAAACTGTGTACATCCAACATACCGTGCACAACTTTTGGAGTATTATGAAGAAGCACTTGAACGGGGTGGGCAGACTCCACATGTGCTAGAAAAAGCATTCTCCTGGCATGAAAACTATGCCAAGCATGGAACAATGCTGAAAAGTGAACTGGTAACAAATTAGATTTCTTATAGAAAAAGGGGAGAAAGGCAATACACCAAGCTAAGGTAGTATTGCTACGGAATCGATAATCTTGGGGCAGCTTGATTATCGGTAACATAGTTTCATATATTTAGGGGTTTGTTTACTATATACAACGTTTATAACCGATATTCTTTCTGGGGGGAAGGAAAATCGGTTATATTTTTAGTGAAACTATTTAGGATATGAATCGTATGAAAAATATCGACAAAAAAAGGGTGAACGCATATGGGATATAGATTTTCAGATACAAGTGATTGGTCTAAACAGGCATTTGGGTCATTTGCTGCAGCCGTCATTGCGCTTATTTCGATGGTTCTGACCGTGCAACGACAACCTGATATGGAGGTAATATTCTTATCTCTTGGATTATTACCTGTCGTGATTGGTGTGATTCGTGGAATCCATTATATGAATCGTTCAAGTCAAGATTATATTAATATGACCCCAAGTGAACTAGAGGTTAATCATGGTCCATTACTACCAACTAAACGGGCAAATTATTACGATATTGCATATTGCGTTGAATTTCATAATTATGACCGGAAGATTATAACGATTAAGTTAATCAACGACAAAGAAATCACATTCCATGGGGAGTGGCTCACAGAAAATGACTACGCGGAACTAAAAAATGAATTAGTGAGAAGAACCGGTAATGATAAATTATTTCGTTTTAGAGGGAGTGAAAAAGTACTTTAATCTTCGTTACAAAATGAGCAAATACATAAGATGCAAAAGATAGTAAAAACATGGACCGGCATGATAGAATTATTCCTATGTTAAAAATGTAAAAATGAGGGAACTAAATGCCAACTAAAAGTACTTTACCATTTCAAGTTTCAAAAACAGAAAACTTCTATGATAAATTAGGCGATTATGTCGGGGATGTTTTTTATGATATTTTGCCTGAGCAAGGATTTGAGACACGAGACGAGCAAATTTTCATGGCCTTCCAATTGGAAAAAGCTTTTAAAGAACGACGTACAATTTTTGCCGAGGCTGGTGTCGGAACGGGAAAGACATTCGCTTATCTAATTTATGCCATTTGTTATGCTCGCTACATTGGCCAACCTGCGATTATATCCTGCGCTGATGAAACCTTGATTGAACAGCTAGTGAAAAAGGGCGGAGATATCGAAAAACTAGAAAAAGCATTAGGCCTTCAAGTGGATGTAAGATTAGCAAAGGCAAGAGAAAATTACGTATGTGCCCGTAAATTGGACAACTTGATAAGTGAAACAAATGATGAAGATATCACCAGAGTGTACGATGAGATACCTGACTTTGTCTTTGATACCAGTTCAGCTAAGAAGGCTTTTGAACGATATGGTGACCGTAAAGAATATCCGTGGGTATCGGATGAAACATGGGAAATGATTGCCTGGGACCCTCTTCAACAATGTGCAACTTGTCAATTAAGGCATCGAAGCGGACAAACATTGAACCGTGAGTATTACCGTCACGCGACTGATTTAATCATTTGTTCACATGATTTCTATATGGAGCACGTATGGACGAAGGAATCAAGAAAGAGAGAAGGGCAAATCCCATTACTACCAGAAGCAAGTACGGTAATTTTTGATGAAGGACACTTACTCGAATTCTCTGCACAAAAAGGGCTAACCTATCGCTTTCATTCTGAAACCCTTAATCAGGTTCTTACGGGATACATGGGACAAGATGTTCGTGAAGAATCGTTATACCTTATTGAAGATATTCTAACCTTACATGAAGACTGGTTCGATGCGCTTAGTGAATCAGCTAGTAATATAGCTGGATCTAACCGAAAAGAAGTACAAGTTACAAAGGGTATGTTAGAAATAGCGTCAACACTATATGGAAAAGTGGAAAAGCTGCTTGACCAGTTAGTTTTTGATGCAGAGATGTTTACGATTGACGGTTATCATCTTAAGATTATTGAGGAGTATTTGGAGTTTTACCATTATGGATTATCTATATTCCTGAAAGAGGATGAAGGGATCTCTTGGATTGAAGAATCTAAAAACACAACAACTTTAGTGCTTATGCCAAGGCTGGTAGAAGATGTGTTGAAGAAAGAGGTATTTTCAAAAAATATTCCATTTGTATTCTCATCTGCAACTCTATCTCAAGGTGGAGACTTTTCATATTTGGCAAAAAGCCTTGGAATTGATTCCTATGATTCATTCTCCGTGGAATCACCATTTGAGTATGAAGAACAAATGCAGCTATTTGGTCATATGGAGCAAGATAAGGAACAAAAGTGGAGCCGAATTGGTGACCAAATCCAAGAGAATAATGGAAGTACACTAGTATTATTTTCAAATATAGAGGAAATGAACGAATTCCGGCTCTGGGCAAGAGAGAAGGACTGGTCCTTTAAATTCTTATATGAAGGGGACCGAGAGATAAGTGAAATCGTTCATCACTTCCAAACCGAAACCGATTCTGTTCTATGTGCATACCACTTATGGGAAGGCCTAGATGTTCCGGGAGAAGCCTTAAGCCAAGTAATCATTTCATCACTACCATTTCCACCACATGACCCGGTCTTTAAAGCCAAGCGAAAACATGTGGCAAATCCAGAAAGAGAAGTAGATGCACCATACATGCTACTACGTCTTCGTCAAGGTATCGGACGATTAATCCGAACCAGTGAAGACAACGGTTCTATTCATATATGGATGAAGGAACAAGAATGGGAAACGTACAAAGACGAAATAAAATCTGTCATGCCTGTTGAGATAAAATGGGATTAAATAAAAATCGGCTAGGATTATGTAATCCTAGCCGATTATATTTATGATGAAATTAGTATTAACGAGGTTAATGGGGACTGCGAATTGTTATTTCATTCCAATGTTTGAATCAAAATGAATAATGATAACTTGCCATTCATCATTTTACTCTGGTGTTCGAGTCAAAAAGAAATATGATAACCAGCCTTTCATCATTTCACTCTTATAATCGAATCAAAAAGAAAAGTGAGAAGCCGTTACTCATCATTTCATTCCCATATTCAAGTCAAAAAGAATAATGAGAGCCAGCCACACATCATTTCATTCCCATATATATGTCAAAAAGAAATATAAGAACCAGCCATTCATCATTTCACTCTTATAATCAAATCAAAAAGAATAATGAGGAGCTGTCACTCATCATTTCAATCCCACATTCAAGTCAAGAAGAATAATAAGAACCAGCCATTCATCATTTTACTCTCATAATTAAATCAAAAAGAATAATGACAACCAACAATTCATTAACTCTTTATTAACTTTATAAAATGCGTCAATATCTTCGCCGTCAGACCCCATATGACCCGGTCTTCATAACGATAAAACAGCTCATTGATATGACGAACTTTCCAATTATAATCTTCTCCACCAACAATTAAATCAAATGGGAAGTTTTCTTCGGGTATTACTTTGAAGTTTACTTTATAGGACTCAGGAGTAGTGTTAAGAAAGTGAGATAAAGGAACTGTGAAGTAATCTCCAACTTCTTCATTAGGAGTGATTTCGTCAATGTGTTGAAGTTCGCCTACATAAGGATAGATAATTCTTCCCATGTCTGAAACGATGTAATCTATCGGTGTTACATCTACTATATTTTCCTTGTTAATTCCAAGTTCTTCGGTTGTTTCTCGTATGGCACATTCCATTGGAGTAGGATCAGTTGGGTCAATACGGCCACCTGGAAAGCATATATCTCCTGGTTGGGTTCGTAATTTCATCGAACGAACTTCAAATAAAATATGGGTATCTCCATTAATATTAACTAACGGAATAAGAACAGCCGACCGTTTGAAATCCTCCATTCCCATAATGCCCGGTTCTTTCTCCGACAACTGTCCTAGAATATTGTTGATGTCCATAACTCCCCCTCCTGCTATTATTTTATATATCATTATACTAATAAACAACGAAATAAAACCAATATATTAATTGTGCTACTCACTTATATTGGACGGTCGATTAGAAACTGTGCAGAAACTAGGTATTATGGTAGCGCAACATACTCGCTCCGGAAATCCAACAGATGAACCGATGCATTACGGAGAGGTTTATGGTGTTTGGACAGCTGTGTTTTCTGGAAAGGCAATGGTTGCTGCATACCAAACTTTATTAAACCATACAGGCGACGAAGACTTAAAACAACTAATTAAAGAAGCAATTGAACAAGGTAAGCAGGATTTAACGGAGCTAGAAGCATTGTTAAAAGCAAATGGTGTTGGGTTACCACCAACTCCACCAGAGCGCCCGACTGCAGATTTAGAATCCATACCTACTGGCGCTCGTTTTATGGATAATGAAATTGCAGGTAAGGTATCTGCCGATGTTGCTGCTGGCTTAGTAGCAGCTAGCACTGCAATTGGTCAGTGTATACGTGAAGATATTGCAGCATTGTTTGGGAAAATACATACCCAAAAAGCAGCATTTGGTGCGAAGCTTCTTAAGTTAAATAAAGACAAAGGCTGGCTTGTACCCCCACCACTTCATCTTTCCAAGGGTGAAGAATAAATAGCTCAGGAAGAATAAGTAAGCAGTGGTGATGATGAAAATCATCACCCTTTTTTATTGGGCAATTACATACCCAATATGACATTTGTCATATTGAAATCCTGACATATATGACTTATAAAACATATGATTCCAACCTATTATATAACTAATAACTTAAAATCGAGGAGGAATAATGTGAGTAAACAAAAACAAGCGCAATTGAGAAAGAGTGTCATGCCTTACGCTAAATCTAATACAAGGGCTAGTATTATTCAGATAGCCAATACGATCATTCCATTTTTAGTACTATGGTTCCTTGCCTATCAGAGTCTGGCAATATCAATTTGGTTAGCGGTACCTTGTATCATTCTTGCTGCAGGTTTTGTAGTCCGAACCTTTATTATTTTCCATGATTGTACACATATGTCCTTTTTCCAGAACAAAAAGGCAAACCGGATAATTGGAACTATTACAGGTATCATCACGCACTTTGCATTTGAAAAATGGAAATGGAGTCACTCTATTCATCACGCTACTAGTAGTAACTTAGATAAACGTGGTGTTGGTGATGTTTGGGTCATGACGGTAGATGAGTATATAGAAGCTTCGTTTTGGGGTAGATTGGCGTATCGTCTATATCGAAATCCAATCATCATGTTTGGATTAGGACCGCTATATCTATTTTTAATCTCCAACCGCTTTAATCGCAAAGGTGCAAAAAGAAAAGAACGGATCAATACGTACTTAATTAATGTATCTATCGTGGCAATCTATGCATTATTAATATGGGCGATCGGTTGGCAGGCGTTCTTAATCATTCAACTACCTATCTTATTTATTGCTGGGGCGGCAGGCATTTGGTTGTTTTATGTTCAACATCAGTTCGAGGATTCCTACTTTGAAAATGAAGAGGAATGGGACTATGTCAAAGCAGCTGTGGACGGAAGCTCTTATTATAAGTTGCCTAAAATTATCGAGTGGTTAACTGGAAGTATCGGATATCACCATGTTCACCATTTAAGCCCAAGAGTACCGAATTACAACTTAGAAAAAGCACATGAATCTACACCACCATTACAAAAAGCAACAACGATAACCTTAAAGACTAGCTTGCAATCCATTCGATTCCGTTTATACGATGAGGCGAGTAAAACATTTGTAAGCTTTAAGGAAATTAAAGAACGCTTAAAGGAACCAAAAGCAAATATACAACTGCCAACAAGAAAAACTAGTATTCAAGAAAAGTAATATTTGATAAAAACCCTTCGTTTGAAAGGGTTTTTGTATTATCTAATATCTGCTATACTCAAGCTAAACAGGAAATAGGAGGAAGAAAATGCAAAAATGGTATCATATTTTTTCTAAGAATACAGGTCTGAGTATTTATATTTGGGTTGTATTCTGTATCCTTCCATTCTATTTCATCATTAGGTTCTCTACTCCAACAGAGGTTCTTATCGGGGTATTTATGATCGTCGCTTTTTTTACTACTTTTCGCTTATCCTATATAAAAAAAGGATGGACCGTCTATTTATCAGTTGGAATTGAAATGGCTATTAGTATTGGGATGACCTTATATTTTGGCTATGTCTATTTCTCTTTATTTCTTGCCTTTTATATAGGAAATATCCAAAACAAGGCCGGATTTATTACGCTTTATGTCGTTCATCTGGTCACGACTATTTCAGCTACCACAATAGGATTTTTTACACAAAGCCAAATCTTCTTTTCACAGCTTCCATTTATCATCATTAGTGTTATTGGTGTCATACTATTGCCTTTCAATATGTATAATCGAATAAAGCGGGAAAAGCTTGAACACCAATTGGAAGATGCTAATGTCCGGATCTCGCAATTAATGGTGATGGAAGAAAGACAGCGTATCGCCCGGGACTTACATGATACGTTAGGACAAAAACTTTCATTAATTGGACTGAAAAGCGATTTAGCTGGGAGGTTGTTACAAAAACATCCCGAAAAAGTTCAAAAAGAAATATTGGATATTCACCAAACAGCAAGAACGGCATTAAAAGAAGTGCGAGAAATGGTTTCTGATATGCGAAGTACGAAATTAGAGGATGAAGTCCACCACGCCCAACAGGTAATTGGTGCAGCGGAAATGAAATTTCTTCTCGAAGGTAATCCTGTACTCGAGCGCACACCATTATTAGTTGAAAACGTTCTTGGAATGTGCTTGAAAGAAGCGGTGACGAACGTGGTGAAACACAGTCAAGCTACATCATGCTCGGTTAACATTCAGCAATTACCAGGTGAGGTTAGTATTATTATCAAAGACGATGGAATAGGAATTGGTAATATAGCTAAGTCAAAAGGTAATGGACTACGCGGTATGCGGGAACGGTTAGACTTTGTCAATGGAAGCTTGGAAATTGAGAACAGAGATGGAACGGTACTAACCATTCGGATCCCAAATGTTGTAAAGCAACAACAAGAGGAGAGATTGTCATGATTCGTATTGTGATCGCTGAAGACCAACGGCTTTTGCTCGGTGCCCTAGGATCCTTACTAGATTTAGAGGATGATATGGAAGTGGTTGGCATGGCAAAAGATGGGGAAGAGGCTTTAAAACTGATCAATCAGTATAAACCTGATATTTGTATAATGGATATCGAAATGCCGGTAAAAAGCGGGTTGGATGTTGCGGAAGAAATAAAAGACTATGATTGTAAAGTCATTATCTTAACAACCTTCGCGAGAGCTGGGTATTTTGAACGTGCCCGTGATGCTAATGTCAGTGGTTATCTATTAAAAGACAGTCCTAGTGAAGAATTAGCCAATTCGATTCGGGTTATTATGGATGGTCGGAAAATATACGCTCCCGAATTAATTGATATTGCCTATAACAAGGAGGATAACCCACTATCAGAACGTGAGGAGCAGGTTATTAAGTTAATTGCAGAGGGAAAAAACACGAAAGAAATAGCAAATCAACTTTATCTGACAACCGGAACAGTACGGAATTATGTATCGGTAATATTGGATAAACTCGATGTCAGTAATCGTATTGAAGCCATTTCACGTTTCCGAGAAAAAGGTTGGTTTAAATAATAAGGAGACTGGGACATAACTAAAAGTATAAGTTGAGAACCTGAACGAAACACCACATCAGCTCCGGAAATATACGGAGACTCCTACGGGAGGATAGGCATCGGTGAGACCCCGGAAGAGCTTTAGCTCTGAGGAGGCTCACCAGCCGCCCGTGGAAAGCGTAGTATATTTCCGAAGCGGGTCTATGCGCTTTTTCATGTTCGTTCGGATTTTAATCAACTAAAACTCTTTTGTCCCAGCCTCTTTTATTTCAGTAATAATTTTTCCTAGTCATAAATAATTACGATTGGTAAATAATAGAAGCGTAATTTGTAATTTATGAAAAGGAGAATGGTAATGGTAAAATTAGCAGTTATTTATTACAGTTCCACTGGAACGAACTATCAGCTAGCAAAGTGGGCTGAAGAGGCTGGAAAAGAGGCCGGAGCAGAAGTGAAGGTTGTAAAGGTACCAGAGCTTGCTCCAGAAGCAGCTATCGCTTCTAATCCCGGATGGAAAGCACATATTGATGCAACGAAGGAAGTTCCAGAAGCGACATCAGAGGACATCGAATGGGCAGATGCGATTATCTTTAGTGTACCAACTAGATTTGGTAATGTAGCTTCACAAATGAAACAATTCCTAGATATGCAAGGTGGACTATGGGCGACAGGTAAAACAGTTAACAAAGTAGTTAGTGCCATGACTTCAGCACAAAATCCGCATGGGGGTCAAGAAGCAACTATTCTAGCCCTTTATACATCCATGATGCATTGGGGTGCTATTATCGTACCACCAGGATATACAGATACATTATTAATGGCTGCAGGTGGTAACCCTTATGGAACCAGTGTAACGCAAGGGCAAGATGGTAAGATGATAGAAGATGTTCAAGCGGCAGTTAAACATCAAGCAAAGCGAACAATAGAAATTGCTCAAAAAGTTGCAGGGAACTAATCAGATTTTGAAAAAGGTATTAGAGTGAGCGCTCTAATACCTTTTTTGATGGCTTTAATAAGAATTAGCCGAATCCATTTAATAGATGACAGAAAATGATACAAACCGTAAAATGTTAGATGGGGGAGGAAGAAACACAGATGAATAGTTTTAAGCAAGCATGTAGAAACGTATCGGAGCATCCGATATTTTCGAATACGATTATTGTATTAATTATTATAAATGCTATTTTAGTAGGGCTAGAAACGTATACTTCGATTGCAAGTAAGTATCATGATTGGATTATTCTTGGAGACAGAATATTGCTCTGGATATTTACAGTAGAGATTATTATTCGATTAATTGGAAGAACATCAATAAAGGATTTCATAAGGGACCCTTGGAATGTATTTGATATTGTAATCGTTTCATTAGGTCACTTATTGACTGGCAGCCATTATGTTACCGTTCTACGTGTTGTGAGGGTTTTACGATTGTTGAGAGCAGTGTCCGTTATTCCATCCTTACGTAAAATGGTCAATGCATTATTACTTACCATTCCCTCCATGGGAACCATTTTATTATTACTGGGTATTTTCTTTTACATATATGCTGTAATTGGCACCATGCTGTATAGTGATATCGCACCGGAATATTTTGCAACCTTACATGATTCGCTATTAAGTCTTTTCCAAGTGATTACATTGGAATCGTGGGCAAGCGGTGTGATGAGGCCCATTCTAGCAGAAGACCCAACATCTTGGTGGTACTTCGTCACGTTTATTGTGATTGGAGCCTTTGTTATTATCAATCTATTTGTTGGGGTTATTGTCAATAATGTGGAAGAAGCATCTCGCGAGGAAACACCTTCGCCAACAGATATTAAGCTTGCAGAACTACAAAAGGAATTAGCTGATATTAAGAAATTGCTAGAAAGAAAATCTTGATATGATAGGAAAAATATATTAAAAGGAGAAGGATATGGTTAAATCATTTAAAGTAAATCCGCCTAAAATAGTTTACGATCTACCAGTAGAAGATTTTCATCCTCAGGAACGTGGATACTATGACAACTGCACCTTCAAGGACTGTGTCATAACAAGAGAAGACATGGACCGTATGGTATTTGATCAAGTTGTTTTTGAACGAGTGACATTTGAAGGAACTGACTTTACTGATATTCAATTAACCGACTGTGTCTTTGTCCAATGTGATTTATCGAATACGGACTTTTCTAAAGGAAGTATTCACCGTGTGGAACTTAAGAAATGTAGAATGATTGGATTTACCATCCCAGAATCGACCTTGGAAAACGTATTATTCGATAACTGCCAGATGAACCTTTCTACATTTGGATACACTAAGTTAAAACAGGTCAGATTTTCTGAATGTACGATGCAAGGTAGTGATTTCTATGAATGTAAGATTCAAAAGGTGGACTTACAGAATTGCATGATAGATGAAGCGAATTTTTCCAATTCGAAACTAACTGGTGTGGATTTGACAACCTGCAAGTTTGAAAGACTACAGGTTTCTCTTGATAGCTTACAAGGTTGTATAGTATCTACCGAACAAGCTTTAGGATTTGCACGGATTTTAGGGTTGGAGATTAAAGACTAGTCATAGATAAGAATGAGGCTTAAAAAAAGAGGCTGGGACATAACTAAAAGTATAAGTTAAAAACCTGAACGTAACGCCACATCAGCTCCGGAAATATACGGAGACTCCTGCGGGAGGATAGGCATCGGTGAGACCCCGGAAGAGCTTTAGCTCTGAGGAGGCTCACCAGCCGCCCGCGGAAAGCGTAGTATATTTCCGG
>NZ_LT855395.1:0-413373 GCF_900184735.1 Paucisalibacillus globulus | reverse complement strand
GGCATCGGTGAGACCCCGGAAGAGCTTTAGCTCTGAGGAGGCTCACCAGCCGCCCGCGGAAAGCGTAGTATATTTCCGGAGCGGGTCTATGCGCTTTTCATGTTCGTTCGGATTTTAATCAACTAAAGCTCTTTTGTCCCAGCCTCTTTTAACTTTATTCCATCATCTCCGCCACAATCTCATAAGAACGTAAACGGTCTTCTTGATGGAAAATTTGTGAACCTATTATAAGCTCATCTGCTTTTGTTTCTTCGATAAAGCTCTCTAATCCCTTCCGAACGGTTTCGGGATCTCCAACGATCGTTGTCTTTGGATCCAATGTTTCCATAACAGCAGCAAGTTCTATAGGTGAATACAATTCCTCCAAATTAGCAACTGGTGGTTGTAGTTTTCCTGGGTTTCCACGACGTAGACTTAGGAATTGTTGTTGTTGTGAAGTGGCAATAAGTCTTGCCTTTTCATTTGTGTCTGCAGCAATAACATTTATTCCAAGCATTACATATGGTTTCTCCAATACATCGGAAGGTTTGAAATTATCTCGGTATAATCTTAATGCCTGATGTAGAAAGGCTGGAGCAAAGTGACTAGCAAACGAGAAAGGTAATCCTTTCTGTGCTGCAAGTTGGGCACTAAAGCCACTAGAACCTAATAACCAAAGAGGAAATTTCATGCCTTGTCCAGGTATAGCCTTCACACGTGAAACAGGCTCATCGGAAAAATAATCCTGTAATTCATTCACCTGCATAGGGAAATCCTCGACACTCATATTTAATGTTCTTCTTAAAGCATAGGCAGTTGCTTGGTCACTACCAGGTGCCCTTCCTAACCCTAGGTCAATCCGCCCCGGATACATGGCTTCCAAGGTTCCAAACTGCTCAGCTATCACTAATGTTGCATGGTTTGGTAGCATGACCCCACCAGCCCCTACTCGAATACTCTCCGTTGCTCCTGCTATATGGCCAATGACAACCGAAGTGGCGGAACTTGCGATGCCAGGCATATTATGATGCTCTGCCAACCAGTAACGGTTATAACCCCAGTTCTCAACGTTACGCGCCAATTCCACACTATTCTTAAAGGACTCACTTGCATTACTACCCTCTGTTATCGGTGCAAGATCCAGAACGGATAAGGGTACATGATTAAACGTCTTCGCATTTACAGCTTTCAACATAAAGACTCCTTTCGATACTTACCATTAATAAGCAATGATAAATATTTTGCATGAAAGAGTCCAATGATTAGCTTAGCTCTTGGTTTATTAATTAAATTTGGTTAATTTTCTAATAGGTGCTTTTATTTAATAAATAGTAGATAAAAAATGTGCGGTATTACTTTTATTGGGGAGCATCATACTCGCTACGGAAATACACTCCGCTTTCCGCGGGCGGCTGGTGAGCCTCCTCGCGCTTTCGCACTGCGGGGTCTCACCGATGCCTATCCTCCCGCAGGAGTCTCCGTGTATTTCCTTCGCTAAAATGGGTGGGAAAAGTTAACTGCACTAATATCGGTAAACAAAATGTAACAACTATCTATAAATAGAGTACTAAACCAGCGCAGGCAGAATACGGAGACTCCTGCGGGAATAGCTCGTGTCCGAAGACCCCTAGAGAGGTGAACTTTCCTCGAGGAGGCTGAGGCCGGGCCCGCGGAAAGCGGAGTATTCTGCCGGAGCGGTATATTACCACTACCCTCATTTAATTAACAGATGTAATATCAATAGCAACAAACGATACGAAAGCAGTATTAAAATTTAATTTGATTCAAACCTATGAATCAAGTATGATAGTAAAGTGATTTAGGTAATGATAATACTGATAACAGTACGATATATATCATGTTGGAGATGAGAAAATACAATGACAAAAAAATCCATTTACGGATTAACTTTTGAACAATTAACTAATTGGTTAATCGAAAACGGACAAAAACGTTTCCGTGCAGAACAAGTATGGGACTGGTTATATAAGAAACGTATCCGTCAATTCGCGGATATGAAAAACGTTAACAAAGAAACTATTTCTTTACTAGAAGAGAACTTTGTCGTGGAAACATTAGATGAGGAAATCAAACAGGTATCAAAGGATGGTACTGTTAAATTTCTATTTAAGTTACAAGATGGAAACTTAATTGAGACCGTGTTAATGCGATTCAATTATGGCTTATCTGTTTGTGTTACGACACAAGTTGGTTGTAATATCGGTTGTACATTCTGTGCCAGTGGACTATTAAGAAAAAGTAGAGACTTGGATAGCGGAGAGATTGTAGAACAGATTATGAAAGTACAAAAGCATCTAGATGAGCAAGGTAAAGACGAACGAGTTAGTCACATCGTAGTAATGGGGATTGGTGAACCATTCGATAACTTCACTAACCTTCTCAATTTCATTCATGTAGTCAATGATGAAAAGGGACTTAAAATTGGTCAACGTCATATCACGGTTTCTACAAGTGGATTGGCTCATAAGATTTATGAGTTTGCTGATACTGGGTTACAGGTGAATTTAGCAATTTCGCTACACGCACCAAATAATGAACTTAGAACACGTATTATGAAAATTAATAAAGCATTCCCAATTGAAAAGCTTATGAAAGCAGTAGACTACTACCTTGAGAATTCCAATCGTCGTATTACCTACGAATATATTATGTTGAAGGACGTTAATGATCATAAGGAAGAAGCATTACAACTAGCTAAGTTATTACGAAGCAAGCGCCACTTATCTTATGTGAATCTAATTCCATACAACTCCGTAGAGGAACATGGTCAGTACCAACGAAGTGAAACAAGTGTTATTCAAGAATTTCACGAAGTATTGAAGAAAAATGGTATTAACAGTGGTGTCCGTTGGGAAAATGGAGCAGATATTGATGCTGCATGTGGACAGTTAAGAAGTAAGCAAATTAAGAAGCAAAAAATTGTATAAGTTTCCACGAGAAAGACTGGCTCAGGACGTTTACTTGAGTCAGTCTTTTTTTATTTGAATATAATATCAAAAATAATTCGTCTAATATGTAAAAAGGGGAAATTAGCATGTATGGTTTAATAGGTGTTCCAAAGAGTGAACCAACCGAGAATGCTCAGGTCAGTTTTGACTTTAAAACATCGAATAATGCAAGCATATATAATGATTCAATTTATCAACTCGAATTAGATTTAGAAAAAGAAGAGAATTTCACACTATATAAAGGACGTTTTGTAGTAGTACTACATGGTAAAATTTATAATCATAAACAATTGCGCACAGAACTCATGAAGAAAGGATGTATCTTTGAAACGAGTTCTGAAATAGAAGTAGTCGCTGCTTTATTTGCAGAAAAGGGTGTAGATGCCTTCCGTGAACTAAGAGGGATGTTTGCCATTGTAATCTGGGATAATCAAGAAAAAACATTAATTGCCGCAAGAGATCCATTTGGTATTAGATCTTTGTATTATATGGATAGAGAGGAAGAGTTTCTTTTTTCTTATTTGAAAGAGGAGATTATAAATGTAAAAGGGAAATTATCTTTTCATGACCAAGCATTACAGCACTATCTTTCATTCCAATATGTACCCACTCCAATGACGTTAACAAAGGAAATTTCAAGATTAGAACCAGGAAAATACCTGATAAAAAAACCTCAACAACCACTTCAACTATACCGCTATTTTCATGCAACCTTCCAACCTGTAGATGGAAATGAAAAACAAATCATTAATAGAATTCAAGAAGTACTAGTGGATTCTGTTAACACTCATATTCAAGATGTGGATAAGATAGGAGCCTTCTTATCTGGTGGAATTGATTCTAGTCTCTTAGTGGGAATTGCTAAGAAATTTGATCCCTCTATTAAAACTTTTTCCGTTGGGTTTGAAGAAGACGGGTTTTCAGAGATTCCTATTGCACAAAGAACAGCAGCCGAACTTGGTGTAGAGAATCGTTCCTATATTATTAAACCAGAAGAATATGTCAACAGTTTGCCCACTATCATACGCTTTCTGGGTGATCCATTAGCTGACCCGTCCTGTGTCCCACTATACTTTGCCGCTAAAATGGCTAGTGAACATACGAATGTAGTACTTTCAGGAGAAGGAGCAGATGAACTGTTTGGTGGTTATCATATCTATAGAGAATTTGAATCGTTAAAATTATTTCAACATCTGCCAGCAACACTTCTAAAGTGGCTTAATAGAATGTCAAAGATTATCCCTGAAGGCGTCATAGGGAAGAGCTACCTTGCACGTGGTACAACACCATTGAAAGAGCGATATATTGGTAATGCGAAGATTTTCGAGGAAAAGGATAAAAAGCAATTTTTAAAGACATATCAAGAAGAGAACCATTACCGGCTTATTACAGATGACCTGTTTCAGCAAATGATAGAGGAACATCCATCCCATCAAATGCAATATATCGATATCCATACATGGCTCCCTGGAGATATATTAGTAAAAGCGGACCGGATGTCTAGAGCGCACTCGTTGTCTTTGCGAGCACCATTTTTAGATAAAGAGGTATTTCTAGTTGCTCGTAAAATTCCAGTTAAGTATAAGATATCAGAAAAGCAAACCAAACAAATACTACGAAAAGCAGCAAAAGATTTTGTTCCGGAGCATGTGGTCGAACGAAAAAAGCTGGGATTTCCAGTGCCGACTCGGAAATGGCTACGTGATGAATTATTTGATTGGGCACAAGAAATCATTCTGGCTAGTGAAACGGGTTACCTACTAGATAAATCATATTGCCTAAAGTTATTAATCGACCATGCTACTGGTAAACGAGATAACGCTCGTAAAATTTGGACCATATTAGTGTTTATGGTCTGGCATCAAGTGCATATGGAGAAACAAGAATAATGGCATTTTATGAAAATACTGTAAAAGCAGTCTCAATAAAAACGCTTGAATAGAATATTTCTACTCAAGCATTTTTATTGAAACCTAGCTGATAAAGGAATATCAACCATTCCGTTTTTAGCAGAGATACGGTTTTTGCCTTGGTCTTTTGATTGGATTAACAACTGGTCAGCATAGACATAAGCTTTCTTAATTTCCAGTGCTTCATTTGTTTTATAATAGTAAAGTCCGAATGAGGCAGTCATGGAAATATTAATCGTTTTATTGTTGTATTCGGCAACCGCTGGAGTATTTTCAATCCCTTTTCGAATTTCTTCTAGTAGAGATAAGCACTCTTCATAATTTCTATTTCTTAGGAATATCGTAAATTCTTCCCCGCCACTTCGGAATAAATAGTCTTCCTCTGAGAGATGATTTTGTAGGACGGCAGCAAAATGTTGAATAGCGCGGTCCCCTACAGCATGATTGTATGTATCATTGATCTGTTTAAACGAATCAATATCGGTCACAATGATACCTAGTTTCTCCTTCGCGTTATTTAATTCTGCCATTTTCTTATCCATATATGCACGGTTATATACTTCAGTTAAGAAATCGGTATAAGCCATTTGCTCAAACTTGTCTCGCTCTAATTTATGCTGAATCGATTGATTGATTGCGATATTTGAACGACTTACTAGATAATTTAATAGGAATAAGCCGATAACCATTTCCCATTGTTCTTCAAGAAGGAAGAAATAGAGTAGTCCGTTAGAGAATGCTATTTTCCCTATATCTAAGATACTTCTGCTTTTAATAAAGGCCATAGCATCCTTGAAACTATTGATCTCACCCATTGCTAAAAAGACAATTGTTAAATATACATGAGATAATAAGATCATAACAATCGCAATGGTGATAATTAAAATCCAAAAGCCAAAAGGTACATGCTCAAATGTAGGGTATAGCCCATGGAAAAGATAATATGCGATAGAACCATTTAGTGCGAACGATCCAATATTATAAAATGTATGTAGTAATTCTTCGTCATCGGCTATTTTCTTCTTTTTATGAATGAAAAAAACAGTCGACATATATAGGACTTCATAGACAAATACACCAAGCGGTCCACCGTAGAGTGCGATGGCAAGACTATAGGGAATAGTATAATCGACCCTTGCATTCCCATGCTTCACCGCAACCCTCAAATGATAATATAACGTAGAGAAAAAATAAAAAAGGAAGAGTGCAATCAAATAACTAGGCATGTCCGTTTTAATACTACCGGAGCTGACAGCTACCACAACGGAAGTGACAAATAGAAATATTATGAAAATTTTATCTATACGCATCGATCACAATCCTCCTTTTCTAAATAGATCTATCAAAATTACTGAAAAAATGGGTAAAAATTCCTATGTATACAATATATCATACTTTTATCGTCTTGATTAAACTATTTCCTAAACCTAATAGTTTTGTATATTATAATATGCAAATGGTTATTTTTCTACGTAGATTGACTTATTGAAGTAATATCTATACACGCGTATAATAAGGAGAGAATAGTAAAGAGCTCCAATAAACAAATGATATTCTCTAATAAAAATACAAACCCATGAATAGGATTAATAACACCTATAATAGGAGAAAAGTATATGAATAATAAAGCAGTTGTTTTAGGTAATAATTATTATATAGGACTTAGTGCAATTAGGGGCCTTGGAAAAGAAGGTGTCCATACAGTAGCGGTTGATTATTCAGAAGAGGACCGGTATGGTGCTGCATCAAAGTATTGTTCGGAGAAGATACTGGTTCCACATTATAAAAAAGAAACAGAAGCATTTATTCAAGCATTAATTGATTATGCAAAAAGACAAGATGAAAAGCCTGTACTAATACCTTGCCATGATACATATCTGGAGGTAATAGATGCGTATTTAGAGGACATAAAAGAATATTACTTGATTCCACAAACAGAGCCTGGACTTGCAAGTAGGGTAATGAATAAGGATACCTTACATGCCTTAGCGGTTGAGCATGGAGTTAAAGTGCCCGAAACAGTTCGAGTAAACGAGCCTAATTTCGAAAAGCGGATAGAAGAAGAAATAAAGTTTCCTTGTCTGGTGAAGCCTTTTGATTCTCCAGCCTTTGTTAAGAAGTTCCGGAAAAAAATCTTTAAAGTTCATAATATGGAAGAGCTACATGATGCGCTAAACCAATCAAAAGAAGCAAATCTTGAAGTGTTCGTACAGCGTATTATTCCTGGGTTTGATGACCATATGTATACTTTTGATGCGTATTTGAACCAGGATTCTAAAGTTACACATTGGACTACTTGCCAAAAGCTACGACAATACCCAATTAACTTTGGTGCATCTGTTTATACAATCCAAAAATACACCCCTGAAATTTTCGAGATTGGTTCGAAGTTTTTAGAGGGAATTAATTATAAGGGATTTGCAGAAATAGAGTTCAAGAAAGATGAAGAAACAGGAGAGTACTATTTAATTGAAATAAATGCTCGGATTACTAACTTTAATCAGTTGCTTTATAAAGTTGGATTGAATTTCCCGTATATTACGTATCGTGAAATGATCGGTTCCCCATTGGAGCCAAAAGCATTAATGGAGACTACAAATCGAGCGTTTTGGTATGGGTATGAGGACTTGTTAGCTGTGAAAGATTATATTAAAACGGGTCAACTTAAGTCTTCGGAAGTAGTAAAATCGTTGTTTAGACCAAAAGCATACGCAATCTTTAGTTTAAGTGATCCCAAACCAGGTATGGCCTTTATGAGAAATAGGGTTAGTAAATTATTTGGTGGCCGAAGAAAGAATTAGGAGGAAGTCTCATGCGATTAAGCGAATTATTGAAAGTAGTAGAAGTAACGAATAACAGGGAAGTAGAGGCCCTAGAAATAAATAAAGTCTCCTATCATTCGCAAAAAGTTGAAAAAGGAGATTTATTTGTATGTGTGAAGGGGTTCAAGACAGATGGCCATAAGTATCTTCCAGATGCAGTAAAGCGTGGAGCAGTGGCTGCTGTAGTAGAAGACTTCCAAGAAGACATCTCCATTCCGCAATATGTTGTCCGTGATAGTCGTGTGGCATTAGCAAGATTAGGTGCTACATATTATCAAAATCCATCTAGCAAAATGACGATGATCGGTATTACGGCGACCAATGGAAAAACAACAACTTCCTATATGACAAACGCAATCCTAGAGGCAGAAGGTCGTACAACTGGGCTAATAGGGACCGTAATCGTGAAAAATGGAAATAAATCATTCCCAGCTGAATTAACAACGCCTGAATCATTGGATTTACAACAATATCTAAGTGAAATGGTTGAAAACGATGTAACACATGTAACGATGGAGGTATCTTCAGCTGCATTAGAGTTAAATCGTGTCGAGAGTGTTGATTTTGATATTGTTTCCCTAAACAATATGAGTAAAGAACATATGGAGATGCATGGTACCTTTGAAAAGTATTTTGAAGCAAAGTCAAGCCTAATACGAAATGCTTCTGAAAATAGCTATGCCGTATTAAATTTAGATGATCAATATTCAGCTTCATTGGTTGACCAAACGAAAGCATCAGTTATTTCTTTCGGACTGAACAGTAAAGAAGGATACTTACATTGTCGAGATCTTGACCTAAGCACAGGAAGAGGTAAATTTACTGTTGAGATTTTAAAACCGTTTGATGCAAATGGTATTAAATATGAACCAAGTGAATTCGATGTTGAATTAGCTGTACCTGGTCTTCATTCTGTATATAATGCCATGGTGGCAATTACGATTTCGCTTCTAAGTGGCGTAAGAATATCTACCATTCAGCAAACACTAAAAGAATTTTCCGGTGTACCTAGAAGATTTGAGTTTATCTATGAGGATGGAATTAAAGTGGTGGATGACCACTTCGCAAATCCTGGAAATATCAATGTAACACTTCAAACTCTAGACTTTATGGATTATGACAATCTCCAATTAGTATATGCAATTAGGGGCCAAAGAGGTGCAACAATCAATCGAGAAAATGCAGAAGTTATTGTGAAGTGGGCTGACAAACTCAAGATTAGTGAGGTTATTGCAACTCGAAGTGTTTCCCATACAACATCTAAAGATGAAGTGACAGATGATGAGGTAAAAGCATTTCTAGAGGTCATGAATCAAGCGAATATTAAGGTTCACTTGTTTGACGAACTACCAGATGCAATTCATGATGCATTCTCAAAAGCAACTGATGGAGATTTAGTATTACTTGCTGGTTGCCAAGGCATGGATTATGGTGCAGGTATTGCACTGGAAGCGTTGAATAAAGAGAATGCAGAAGTAAAATAAAGTTGTCTCAGGCAGCGCAAGATAAAGCAGGTGGAACAATTGGAACAAAAGAAGCTCGGTGTGTTAGGCGGAATGGGACCTGCAGCAACATCGTTATTTTTTGAGAGAGTAATTGATAATACGGATGCTAGTAAAGATCAGGATCATATTGACATGGTTATTCTTAACCATGCCACCATTCCGGATCGGACAAGGGCGATTTTAGAGGATCATAAGGAACCGTTTTTAGAAGCAGTTCATAAGGACTTTAAGATATTTGAAGCGGCAGAGATTGACCATATCGCGATACCTTGTAATACCTCCCATTATTTTTATGATGAGATGCAGGCAATGACATCTATTCCAATCATTAATATGATTGAAGAAACAGTAAAATATATACGTGAAAAATTTGGACAAACAGCTAAAATAGGTATTTTAGCAACAGATGGTACAGTAAATACAGGTATATATCAGGATGAATGTCATAAATATAATATGAAGGCACTAGTTCCCAATGTCGATGATCAAGAGAAAGTCATGCATACCATCTATGATTTTAAAGCGGATAAACCAGTAGATGTGCGAGGTTTTGAGCAAATTATAGAAAAAATGATCCATCAAGAAAAGTGTGATTGTGTTATCTTGGGATGCACAGAGCTTTCATGTATTGAGATAGCAACACATTTAAAACCATATGCGGTGGATGCGATGCAGGTACTAGTGAATGAATCCATTATGCTATCTGGTAAAGAATTAAAGAAGGAAGAAGTTGTTTCACACGTAGAGTAAGGGGGGAGATTCATGATATCAAATAAAGATGAATTTGATGAATTCTTACTCGAGTCTTTCAAAGACGGAAGAACTATTCGTGAACTCAGACTTTCTGAGGCAGAAGCAAATTACATTAAGTTTAAAGTGCCAAAAGCGAAATTCAGAAAGATAACGGACCATTTGAACACAGCATCTAAAGAATGGTATGAAGTAGATACAAGACGTTCTAAATGAGTATAGAGGATGTTTCAAGCGGATAATAATCCAGTTTGAAACATCCTCCTTTTATTTGGAAAATAAATGTGTACTATGCACGCTCAGTTTAGCTTTTGGATCAAGGTAGGATTTAGCATGATTCACTGCAATGGTAGCTTCTCCAAAACCAGTGGCAATCAACTTAGGCTTCCCATCATAGAAACAAATATCACCTGCAGCAAAAATTCCCGGAAGAGATGTTTCCATTTTTCCATTTACATGTACAGCATTTTTAGTTGTATCAATTCCCCACGTTTTTATAGGCCCTATATTCGTAATGAAACCATAGTTAACAATCACTTCATCCACATCGAAGGTGAGATAATTGTCACCTTTTACCTCTTGAATAACTACTTGTTCCACCTTTCCTTGATTACCTTTTATCTCTGTTAATTCAAATGGAGTATGAATACGTACAGATGACTTTCTTAGCTGTGTAAGACTATGTTCATGTGCTCGAAATTCAGGTCTCCGATGAATCAGTGTTACGTTCCTTGCAACCTGTTCTAAAGCAAGTGCCCAGTCTACTGCAGAATCACCGCCTCCACAGACTAATACCTGCTTGTCAGTGAATTGATCTAATTGTTTTACAAAGTAATGTAGCGTATTTCCTTCAAATTCCGAAGCGTGATCTAGCTTCAATCTCCTCGGTTCAAAAGCACCTGCTCCAGCAGAAAGAATAATCGTTTTAGAAAGATGGATACCTTTTGAAGTGAAAATCTTATAAGTCCCATTTTCTAATTGGATTATATCTTGAACTTGTTCATTTAAACAGATGGTTGGAGAGAAGGTCAAGGCTTGCTTATGTAACTCTGCAATTAAGTCTTTTGCCTTAACTCCAGGAAAACCAGCAACATCATAAATATATTTATCTGGATATAGTGCTGTTAACTGGCCACCTACCTCAGGTAAGCTGTCGATAATCTTCAAAGAGGCTTCACGCATACCAGCATAGAAAGCTGTAAATAACCCTACTGGCCCAGCACCTATAATTGTAATATCTGTTACTTCATAATTTTCCATCTGTATGCCTCCCGTTTTGTTTTTGACACCATGATAAGTAGTGCGTTATATAATATAACGTTTATTTGACGGACAATTAAATATTGTTATATAAATAATAAAAATAATATATAAAAAAGTCAATATATTTTATAAAAGTATAAAAACATTGGCTCTTACTCCTACATTTGTTTGAAAAAATGCAAGATATCTAGATTAATTACCTGATTATACCAATTTGTATAATAGGTATATACTTTAGTAAATTCAGAATCTATTGACAAATGGTGAACTAAACCTTAGTATTTTATTGACGTTTTTATTACGGAATGAATTGATTTTCTAAAATAGATGATTCAGGAGTGAAAAGAATGAAATATTCTATTACGGATTTGCAACAAGTTGTCTCTCATGGACTTACCCCTCCTCCATGTGATGAGACAATGCAAGTGAAGGTGCATTATGCTGAAGATGGTGTTGCAAAAGGGATATGGCAAGTAGAGGAGAAATTTATTAACGGTCTTGGGGTCGTAATGGGAGGATTCCTATCCTCTGCAGCAGACATTATGATGGCATATGCAATAGCTTCAAAGCTAACCGAGAACCAAGGGTTTGTTTCCATTGATCTAGATACGACCTTTCACCGGCCTGCATTTGAAGGAGAGGTAGAAGTAATAGCAAAAGTAGAAAAAATCGGTAGAACATTAGCATATGTAGTTGCCGATCTAATTCAAAATGAAAAGAAAGTAGCAACTTGTGTGTCATCTCTTCTTATTCAAGGAAAATAGGGATATATATTTATAAAAACAATCGTTCAATAGGGCGGTTATTTTTATTATCGGCTTTTTGTGTAAGGTTAGTTGCTATTTTGATAGAAACTGCGCGGTAATTTAACCAAAAGTTAATGAGGATAGTGGAACGATACCGCTCCGGCAGAATACTCCGCTTTCCGCGGGCCCGGCCTCAGCCTCCTCGAGGAAAGTTCACCTCTGCGGGGTCTTCGGACACGTGCTATTCCCGCAGGACAAGGAAGGCTTCGGCAGCATAATCATCGCACGAAGAAAATTGTTCTTTATTTTCGAGGAGTCTCCGTATTCTGCCTGCGCTAGTACTGTTTTTCTAATTTAAGGTAGCAAATTATTTTTGTGTTGGTTTTGGTTTAATTGCTGTCTAAATTATTCACTACTTTCTAGCGTAGGAAATACACGGAGACTCCTTGAAAAAGAAAATCACTTTTTCTGCGTGCGATGTATCGCTTTCGTAGCGTTCCTTGTCCTGCGGGAGGATAGGCATCGGTGAGACCCCTAAAGAAGTAAGCGCGAGGAGGCTCACCAGCCGCCCGCGGCAAGGTAGACACTGTGAGGTCTTTTCGAACAGATGTCGCCCCTGTGCTGGCAGTAAAAGCGGAGTGTATTTCCGTAGCGGGTATGATGCTCTATCCAAAATGCCTATTTACCGCACAGTTTACTATCTACTATTTAGATTAATCAACTGAAAAAAGACACCGTAAACAATACGGTGTTTGGTGTGCCATTTTGTTGATTATAAAATACCCATTAGCTACTTCTTAATCTCCTCCATCACCTTATCAATCTCAGCTTGCTTATAAACCTTCTCAAAGAAACGAGTAGCAGGCTCAATAAGCAATTGATAATAATCCGTGAATAAAGAAGCCGCAGAATCACCTAGCCATTTTTTAGGTAATAGTTCCTGTGGAAGGTTTGGATCAATAAACAAGAATTTACGATATTGGTGAACTAATAGAGCAGATTTTACAAAACAACTACCATCGCTTAGTTCTCCTTTTTCAATCTTGTTTTTATCAATAATGTACTTCTGGCTATACTCTTGAATGAATAGCTGGTATTTATCATTGACCTCATCGAGGTTCCAACATTTTTGGACGAGCTCTTCTTGGTCATTGGTTCCAATATAAGATGCATTAAAAAAGGATACATACTCACTAATATCATACTTTTCGATTAAGCGATTTACTTCTTCTTCCAGAGGATTTGGTGTAATCCAGCAACTATTGGATAGTAACCCGAATCCACTCCATACAAGCTCCTTACGCAATTCATCGCGAAGATGACGCTTATTTTCTGGGATTGTGTAGACAAGGATACGCCAACTGCCATCCCATGATGGATGTTCCGTTTTGTAAATACGTTTCGATGCCTCATCCATCCTTGCTTTACCCCGTTCGGTGAGAGAGTAATAGCTCTTGTTTCCAACCTTCTCAGCTTGAACCCATCCTTGCTTGCTCATCCTTGAAATGGCAGCACGTACGGACTGTTCATTGTGTCCAAATTCTTGTAGTAGCCGGATTAAGCTACCAATCCAAATGAGGTTATCATAATGTCTTATGTAATCACCAAATAAAGTGAATATCATTGATCTAGTATTAAATTGCTTATCCACTAATAAACTCCCTCTCCAATTTATACGTCACACGTAAATATCGTCATTTGTTCAAATTTTAACAAAAATAATTGAAATTGAATAGCATGTATTTATTTTCAAGTAAAATAATAATTTTTACTTGAATGGCGGGTGTATACTCCGATTTGTCTATGAAGTATATCACAAATTATTAGGAAAATTTAAAATAATATTGTCAATTATATGACACTTTGATATCATAACGTTAAAGAAACGTTATGAAAGGGTGGTACCATGTATAACTATGTGGAAGATGGAGATTCCAAGACAACCGCATATGTAGAGCATGATAAAGCTAAATATGATGCATTTATGGCTCGTATTGAAGCGGGGGAAAAAATTGAAGCCGATGACTGGATGCCTGAAGATTATCGCATGGCTCTAATCAAACTAATATCGATGCATGGAATCAGTGAAATAATGGGAGCCCTACCTGAAAAAGAATGGGTACCAAAAGCACCAACATTAAGAAGGAAACTAGGAATTATGGCAAAGGTTCAAGATGAGATGGGCCATGGACAATTATTATTACGAGTTGCTGAGGATCTAATGAAACCATATGGTAAGACAAGAGAAAATCTGATGGAAGATTTATTAAACGGAGATTTAAAGTTTCATAATGTTTTCCATATGCCAACGAAAACATGGGCAGATGCTGGGATGGTTGGATGGCTAGTAGACGGAGCTGCCATCATATCCCAAACTAATATGTTGGATGCATCATATGGTCCATACCAAAGAGCCTTACAACGAATCTGCCAAGAAGAAGTCTTCCATGCCCAACATGGCGAATCTATTATTATGGCATTAGCAGAAGGAAATGAGTACCAACGAGATATTTTACAAGAATCATTGAACCGCTGGTGGCCTTCACTACTCATGTTCTTTGGACCAGCATCTGCGGAAACAACTGGTTCATCTAAGCAAGATATTATGATTAAGTACAAGATACGGAAGAGTACAAACGAAGAGTTACGCCAAGCATTTTTGACTAAATATATGCCTCGTGTATTTTCATTAGGATTAACCGTCCCAGATGAGACGATTCGCTATGACGAGGAAGAAGAAAAATGGATCTATAAGCAACCCAATTGGGATGAGTTTAAGCAAATTATCCGAAATAATGGTCCACGTTCAAAAGAAAGATTGCGTTTAAGAGAAATCGCTTATGAAAATAACCGCTGGGTACGCCAAGCACTTGCAACTGAACCGGTTAGTGTTTAAACGGAGGAGGAACAAGAGTGTCTAAGGAATCTGATTTTTATCAAGTTTATGAAGTGTTTAGTAGAAGAGGGAATAAAGCACCTATGCAGCACCAGTTTAGTCTTCTTGCCCCGAATCGTGAAATGGCAATGATCATGGCCCAAGAGAACTTTATGCGTCGGGAAGAAGTAATTGATGTATGGGTTGTGAAACAAAGTGATATTCGGAAAATGACAAGCGAAGAAAGACAACATATGACCAATCGTATAGACAATAAGGAATATCGGACTACAAAGGGCTATGGCTACTTACGCCAAAAGTGGAAGGAGAAAGAACAAGGCATGCTAGATGAGAAGGAGATCATGTCTTGGAAAGAGGTGAAGAAAAGATGAGCCATGTCGTTGAAACAGCAGAACTTGCTAAACAGGACGCTACCTATTTACAAGCCCTAACCGAACTTCTTTTCCAATTAGGAGATGATGATTTATTAATTGCTTTTAGAGGATCGGAGTGGTTAGGATTAGCACCACACGTAGAAGAAGATGTTGCATATTCCTCTATTACGCAAAATACAATGGGGCATGCTGTGATGTATTATAACCTTTTAGAAGAGCTTGGAATAGGGAAGGCAGATATACTTGCACATGACCGCAAACCACAGGAAAGAAGAAATGGTATTTATATAGAAAAAAGAAACGGAGAAGGGAATTACCTAGATGAGCCATATTATGATTGGGCATTAGCGGTAGTCCGAAATTACTTCTATGAAACCTTTAAAAAGATTAAATTGGAAGCGGTTGCAAATTCTAGTTATAAACCATTAGCAAATGTTGCTAGGAAAGTACTAATGGAACACCCTTATCACTTGGCACATTGGAAGCTATGGATAAAGCAATTAAGTAATTCAACAGAAGAAGCGAAGAAGCGAATTCAGGACCGAGTCAAGGAAGCTTGGGAAGAGTTTGAGGATGTACTGGAATTAGGGAAACATGCCAATGATATAAGAAGCTTTGGTTTAGTTAGTATTGGTGAGGAAGAAATGAAGGATAGGTGGTTAGACGAGGTTAAGTCCGTTTTGGCGGATGTGCCTGAAGGGTCATTGGGAAAGAAATATGGTAATGGGCGAAATGGTGAACATACACAAGATTTGGAGCAGGCAATCCAAACGCTTGCTGAAGTGTATAACAGTGATAAAACGGCTGCCTGGTAATGGTATGTCTCTGCATACTCGCGAATAAAATAGGTGGAGAGGAGGAGAGACATGTACGAGATTAGTAGACAAGATGAGATTACTGCCATTTTAAAAACGGTTGATGATCCAGAACTCCCTTCAGTCAGTGTTTACGATTTAGGAATGGTTCATGATGTAACGGTTCAAGCAAATGAAGTGGAAATTAAGATGGTTCCAACATTCGCTGGGTGTCCGGCACTAGACTTTATTGAAATCAAAGTAAAAAGAGCCGTTGAGGAACTGGATTGGGTTCATCAGTGTCATGTCAAATTTACGATGGAGCATCAATGGTCCACAGATGCAATTACGGAAAAAGGAAAAGAAGAACTGAAGAAACACGGTATTGCACCGCCACCAGAAAACTATCAACCTGGTGATGAATGGACGGTGAACTGTCCATATTGTAACTCGGATTACACATCGATGGAAAATGTCTTTGGACCGACTGCTTGCCGAAGTATTTTATATTGCAGCGCATGTAAGAATCCATTTGAAGCGATGAAACCAGTGGTTCAACCACTCCATTTAAAGTGAAACTCACCATAAATATTAGGGGGAATTATAATGGTAAAGCTAATTGCATTGTACAAACAACCGGAAAATAAAGAAAGATTTGATGAGCATTATTTTAATACACATGCACCTATCACGAGCAAGATTCCAGGTTTAAGAAAAATGGAGGTTACTAGAATAGTAGGTTCTCCAATGGGTGAGAGTGAGTTCTATCTCTTATGTGAAATGTACTACGACGATCATGAGTCCTTGCAAAAGGCAATGAGAACGGACGAAGGGAAGGCTTCTGGGAGAGACGTAATGAAATTTGCTGGCGATATAGTCACCTTAATGATTGGTGAAGAGGTAAATGAGTAAGTATATTAAATCTTTTTCAGAGGACGGTATTGGTGTTATTCAACTCAATCGCCCTAACGTGCTCAATGCACTGAATCGTGACATGGTTCATGAGATTGTTGTCCAACTAGAAACCTTTGACAACGATGAAGCAATCAATGTCATTGTATTAAAAGGAAATGAAAAAGCATTTGCCGCAGGGGCAGATATAGAAGAAATGATGGAAGCGACGCCTTTATCATTGGAACTATTAAATCCATTTGCGGAATGGGACAAAATTAGTTTGATAAAAAAGCCTATCCTTGCAGCTGTTAATGGTTTTGCATTGGGTGGGGGATTTGAACTAGCACTTCATTGTGATCTGATTATTGCCGGAGAAGATGCCAAATTTGGGTTTCCAGAGGTAAATCTTGGTGTCTTGCCTGGTGCTGGTGGTACACAATTTTTAGCCAAGGCAATGGGTGTACGAAAAGCGCTGGAATGGATTTGGTTAGGAGAGTCCATGTCAGCAAAAATTGCCTATGACTACGGGGTCATCAACCGAGTTGTTGCCAAAGAATTAGTGGAAGAGGAAACGATGAGACTTGCTACTAAGTTAACAAAGCAACCACCCATTTCGTTACGACTCATTAAAGAAGCGGTTCATGCTGCAACAGATTTAACATTGCAAGAAGGAAAGAATTTAGAACGAAAGAATTTCTATTTAGCATTTGCTTCAGAGGATCAAAAAGAAGGAATGCGGGCATTTTCGGAAAAACGTCCAGCCTCATTTAGAGGGAAGTGATATAGATGAATTTTGAAACGCTTTTAGTGGAGAAAAAAGGGAAGGTACTAACCATTACACTTCATCGCCCAAAAGCTTACAATGCGTTCACTGAACAAATGAACCGAGAAATCGTAAAGGCATTGCGTGCAGCGACTAAGGATGAAAGGGTAACATGTATTGTCATTACGGGGAGTGGGAAAGCCTTTTGTTCTGGTCAGGATTTGGCCGGAGTGGATGAAAATACCAATCACGCAAGTTTCTTAAGAGAACGATATCATCCCATGTTACAAGCTTTAAAGGAAACCCCAAAACCCGTTATAGCAGCTATTAATGGAACAGCAGCAGGAGCAGGAATGGGGTTAGCTTTTGCATGTGATTTTCGTTTGATGAAGCATAATGCGAAGTTAGTAAGTGCATTTATGAATATAGGGCTCATCCCAGATTCTGGTTTTCTATATATGCTACCTCGATTAGTTGGCTACGGAAAGGCATTGGAAATAGCAGCCCTAGGGAAACCACTCTTAGCAGAAGAGTCATTAAAACTTGGTTTAGTGACGGAAGTATTTGATGAAGATGAATGGGATGACAAAGTGGAAGAATTTGCAGAAAGAGTGGCAAACTTACCAACCAAGGCATTCTCATTAATTAAACGTTATATGCTTGATAGCATGCATACCGAATATGAAACATTTTTAGAACAAGAATCATTTGCTCAGAGAATTGCAGGTCTCACGGAGGATCATCAGGAGGGGCTAAGAGCATTTGTAGAAAAGCGCAAACCAAATTTCACTGGAAGATAAATGGATTTGATTTTCGAAGGAGAGAGGGAGGAAACCAATGGAACAAGTAGTAGCTGAAAAAATAACAACAGTTGGAGAAATGAAGCGAACTCATTATTCCATGATTATTAATGGGGAACGAGTAGAGAGTGTATCTGGTGAAGTGTTTGAAACATTTGATCCTGCGAAGGGTGAAGTGATTGCCACTATAGCAAAGGCGGCAACGGAGGATGCAGAAAGAGCAGTTAGTGCTGCACGCAATTCTTTTGATAACGGGAAATGGCGTAAATATCCAGTAGGAAGGCGTGCGCGAGTTTTAAATAAAATTGCTGAGATCATGCGTAGTCGTTTTAAGGAATTATGTGAACTGGAAGTACTGAATAGTGGGAAGTCGATTGGTGCGGCACAAGTACAAATTAATCAGGCTATCGAGGACTTTGAATTCTATGCTGGAGCAATTGTTGGCCACCGCGGGACAGTTAACAATATGCCGAATGGATTTTTTAATTACACCCATAAAGAACCTGTAGGAGTATGTGCTCAAATCATTCCTTGGAATTACCCCATGATGATGGCAGCGTGGAAAATCGCTCCGGCTATTGCAGCAGGTTGTTCCGTAGTCGTAAAACCTGCAAGCTTAACGCCAATTACAGCTATTGTATTAAATGAAATTTGTCATGAAGCTGGTGTGCCAGAAGGTGTTGTGAATACGATACCTGGTGCGGGACAAGTGGTTGGTGATTACCTGGTCACACATAAGGATGTTAATAAAGTTGCTTTCACAGGGTCTACTCCAACAGGTAGAGACATTATGGAAAAAGCATCAGGTACATTAAAACGATTGACACTAGAATTAGGTGGAAAGTCACCAAGTATTATTTTCGAAGATGCCGATTTAGAAGCGGCTGTTGCTGGATCCATTTTTGGTATTTTCTTTAATACTGGACAGTCTTGTGAAGCAAGATCACGCCTATTTGTCCATGAAGATATTTACGAGGAGTTCATGGAACAATTTGTCTCTAGAACAAAGAAGTTAAAGCTTGGTGATCCATTCGATAAGGCAACACATGTAGGTTCTATTATTAGCCGTAGCCAATTAGAGAAGATTGATGGATATGTTGAATCCGCACGAATGGACGGAGCAACCATTTTAACTGGTGGGAAAGAAATGAACATAGAAGGCTTTGAAAATGGATACTGGTATGAGCCAACTATTATTGCTGATGTCACTCCAGATATGAAAGTAGTGCAGGAAGAAATATTCGGACCCGTTGTCGTTGTGGAGAAGTTCACGGATGAACGCGAAGTAGTTAAACGTGCTAATGATACCGAGTACGGCCTAGGTTCAGCGGTATGGACTACAAACCAAGCAAGAGCAACTCGAGTAGCGCATCAAATTCAAGCTGGAATCGTCATGATTAACAGTCCATTTTCAGCCTTCCCGGGTACACCATTTGGAGGCTACAAACAATCTGGCTTCGGTCGAGAACTAACGGTAGAAACGCTAGATCTATACATGGAGGACAAAAGCGTCCTTTCTTACTACGGCCCTAAACCAATTAATCCATTTGGAGTTTAAGTGGCCCCCGCCCACTTGGAGAGATTAGCTTCGTTATTTTTAACGGAAGTTCCAGTCAGAGAATTTAAAGAATAAGTTCTCATGAAAGAAAGGAAGGCCACCAATGACAATTAATAAAATAACGGTCGTTGGAGCAGGTGTAATGGGCCGAGGCATAGCTTATGTCTCAGCCCAAGCCGGTTTTGAAACGACACTCGTTGACGTATCACTAGAACAATTAAACAACGCCATTGAAGAAATGAGAAAACTAGCCAAAAAGGCAATCTCCAAAGGTAAACTATCCGAATCGGAAGTAAGTGTATTATTTTCCAATCTACATACCTCACTAGATCTGGTTGACGCAATAAAAGAAACAGAATATGTCATTGAAGCTGTACCGGAAAAACGAGACTTGAAAAAAAGTGTCCTAGAAACGATTGACCAATATGCACCAAAACATATTGTTATAGCATCCAATACGTCAACCATTAGCCCAACAGAATTAGGTTCCTATACGAAAAGACCAGAGCAGGTTGCCGCTATGCACTTCTTTAACCCCGTTCATCGTATGCGTTTAATCGAAATTGTTAAAGGGTTAGAAACCAATGCCGAAACCGTAAGTATCATTCGTGAAGTAGCAGAAAAGATGGGCAAGGAAACAGTGGAAGTAAATGAATTTCCGGGTTTTGTGACAAGTCGAATATCTGCAATGGTTGGTAATGAGGCATTTTATATGCTCCAAGAAGGTGTAGCTACGGCGGAAGATATTGATAAAGCAATAAAGCTTGGATTAAATTACCCAATGGGTCCACTAGAGCTTGGTGACCTTGTAGGCTTAGACACGAGATTGAATAACTTAAAATACCTTCATGAAACATTAGGAGAAAAGTTCCGTCCTGCACCATTGCTTGAACAATATGTAAAAGCAGGAAGACTTGGTCGAAAAACAGGACGCGGAGTATATGATTATACAAATAATGGTGAGAGGGTTAATAAATGAGAGAAGTTGTTATTGTAGATGCAGTAAGAACACCTATCGGTCGATATAAAGGGGCCCTAAAAAGTATTCGCCCAGATGATTTAGGTGCGATAGTTATTAAAGCACTAGTAGACAGAAATCCAATTCCACGAGAAGAGATTGAAGAGGTGGTTTTAGGTAATGCCAATCAAGCGGGTGAAGATAATAGAAATGTTGCTAGAATGTCTGCCCTATTAGCTGGACTCCCAATTGAGGTTGGGGGAACAACCATAAATCGTTTGTGTGGGTCGGGTTTAGATGCTGTAATGTATGCTGCGCGTGCTATTGCAGTAGGTGAAGGTGATGTGTTTATCGCTGGGGGTACCGAGAGTATGACCCGTGCTCCGCTCGTAATGGCAAAACCTAATAAAGAATTTCCGAGAGGGAATATGGAGCTTTATGATACAACGATTGGCTGGAGATTTGTCAATCCAAATTTAGAGAAAATGTATGGCACTGATTCCATGCCACAGACAGCAGAAAATGTAGCAACAAGATATGGGATTAGTCGTGAAGAACAAGATGCATTCGCATATGAAAGTCAAATGCGTGCGCAAAAATCAATGGAAAATAATCAATTTGCAGATGAGCTAGTTCCGGTAATTTATCAAGACAAAAAAGGAAATGAAATACGTGTGGATCGAGATGAGCATCCTCGTCCAGAGACATCGATGGAGAAACTTAGCAAGTTAAGACCACTATTTGATAACGGCACGATAACAGCCGGTAACGCATCTGGGGTGAATGACGGAGCATCAGCGCTACTCTTAATGAGTGCTGATAAAGCAAAGGAATTAGGATTAAAACCATTGGCTCGCTATGTAACCAGTGCAACAGCTGGGGTGGAACCAGCTGTGATGGGGTTAGGCCCGATTCATGCATCAAGAAAGGCAATGAAGCGTGCCGGTCTATCCATATCTGAAATTGGATTAGTAGAATTAAATGAAGCATTCGCATCCCAATCACTAGAATGCATCCACCAACTTGAACTAGATACCGAAATTGTCAATGTCAACGGAGGTGCCATTGCCTTCGGCCATCCTTTAGGAGCAAGTGGTGCAAGAATATTAACAACCCTGGTACATGAAATGAAAAAGCGAAAAGTCCAATACGGCTTAGCAACCATGTGTATCGGAGTCGGTCAAGGAATCTCCGTGATTGTCGAGGGTTTGTAGCGGTTTAAAAATGACAGCCTTATAGAAGGTAAATTGAAAGATACTGTGCACTAACATTATTAGATTATGCGAAGCTTGATGCTAACGCTCCGGCAGAATACTCCGCTTTTACTGTCAGCACAGGGGCGACATCTGCTCGAAAAGACCGTCGCAGTGTCTACCTTGCCGTGGGCCGGCCTAAGCCTCCTCGAGGAAAGTTCGCCTCCCTAGGGGTCTTCGGACACGTGCTATTCCCGCAGGACAAGGAAGAAATCGGCAGCATAATCATCGCACGAAGAAAATTGCTCTTTATTTTCGAGGAGTCTACGTATTCTGCCTGCGCTAGTTTGGATTTCTGGTTATTGTTTGTTATTGAATCATGTTAATCAATTAAGATATTCTAAAAGCTTTTTCAATTGTTACTAGCGAAGGAAATACACGGAGACTCCTTGAAAAAGAAAATCACTTTTTCTGCGTGCGATGTATCGCTTTCGTAGCGTTCCTTGTCCTGCGGGAGGATAGGCATCGGTGAGACCCCGCAAGAGCTTTAGCTCTGAGGAGGCTCACCAGCCGCCCGCGGAAAGCGGAGTGTATTTCCGTAGCGGGTATGTTGCTCCCAAATATAAATAATCGTGAAACTCAAAAGCATTCAAAATAATCAGCTAATAACAGTAAATGAACCAATAAAGCGGACATAGCAAGAAAGGAGTGATCCAATGCAAACCATTCTATATCACAAACAACATCATATCGCCTACATCACACTAAACCGAAAAGAAGCACTCAACGCATTCAATTATCAAATGCTATCAGAACTCCAAGAGACCATCCAACAAATCCATCTAGACAAAGATATCCGCGCAGTAATCATAACCGGCACAGGTGAAAAGTCTTTTAGTTCCGGTGCGGATTTAAAAGAACGAAAGACTTTAACAGAGCCACAAGTAAGGAGAAATGTCAAAGCCATACGTGATTGCTTTGATGCCATTGCTAATCTACCTCAACCAACCATTGCCGCGGTTAATGGATACTGTTTTGGTGGTGGATTCGAACTCATGTTAGCTTGTGATTTTACGATAGCTATTAAAGAAGCAAGCATGGGGTTAACCGAAACCAGTTGGGCCATAATCCCGGGTGCAGGTGGTACACAACGCTTACCGAGATTGATTGGGGAGATGAAGGCGAAAGAACTGATTCTAACAGCGAAAAAGATTACCGCTGAGGAAGCGTTGGAACTCGGCATAATTTTGAAGGTAGTAGAAAAGGACTCCTTATTAGAGGAATGCGAGGCGCTAGCGAACAGAATACTCAAGAATGGTCCAGTAGCGGTAACACAGGCCAAGTACGCGATTTCTGTTGGAATGAATACCGACTTGAAAACGGGTTTAGATCTTGAATCAAAAGCATATGAACTGACCATTCCGACAAAAGATAGATTAGAAGCTTTACAAGCATTTAGTGAAAAGAGAGCACCTATTTTTAAAGGGGAATAATGGAGGTATACACATGAACCGGGTAACGAAGCTATTAAACATTCCATATCCAATTATTCAAGGTGGTATGGGGAATATTTCGAACGCAAAGCTTGCAGCTGCGGTATCTGAAGCAGGTGGGTTAGGGACAATTGGTTGCGGAACAATGTCGGGGGAGCAAGTAGAAAGAATTATTCTCCAGACTAAAGATTTAACCAGTAAACCATTCGCCTTGAATATTGCCATTAATGTTTCCCCTCATGTAGAGCAATTAATTGATCTAGCTATTAAGCATGACATACCCGTAATTTCGCTATCTGCCGGTAATCCTGCGCCATTTATTCCTGTACTTCATGAACACGGGAAGGTGGTACTTGCCATTGTTGCTTCCGTGAAGCACGCATTGAAGGCGGAAGAGGCTGGTGCAGATATTGTGGTAGCAGAGGGCTATGAAGCGGCAGGAATTAATTCTCCATATGAACTCACTACATTTACACTAGTTCCTCAAGTTGCTCAAAAGGTGAAAATTCCCGTTGTTGCTGCCGGAGGAGTGGGTGACGGTAACGGTCTTGCGGCTGCATTAATGCTTGGGGCAGAAGGGGTTCAAATCGGTACACGGTTTATAGCTACTAAAGAAGCACCATTTCACAACAGCTATAAAGAGCAGCTGTTAGAAGCTAGTGGAACGGATGCCGTTATTATTGGAAGAAGTCTTGGGAGAATAAGAAGGGTCCTGAATACTACCTATGTACAGGAAATAGTAGAACAGGAGAAGAATGGAGTAAGTTTACAAGACTTTGGAAAACTCACTTCTGAAAAACATCATGTACTTGGAGCGATTAAGGGAGATTTGCGTCAGGGATTCTTAAATAGCGGACAGGTCGCAGGGTTAATACACGATATACCTTCCGTGAAAGAATTAGTAGAAGATATGATGAAAACAGCAAATAACCGTATGAAAATAGGTGCAACATTACTTGCGTTAGTTACACAAACTAATTGATTTATAAAATTTAAACTTTTCAAAATACTTCATTGACCGAGCATGGGCGCAGTGATAAAATGACGTTAATAATACGTCGATTTACCTAATTCTAAAGTTATAGGATGAAGAAAGATGTTAGTTTACTAGAGAGTATTGGAGGTTTATTGATGGTAGAATCATTTCCAATGAAAAAGGTAATCGATGATCAAGGGAATTTGGTTATGGCAAGTGAACGGGAATTGATTGACCAAGATTTAGTACAAACAGCATATTATCACATGTACCGTATCCGTACATTTGATAAGAAGGCTAAAAGCTTACAGCGACAAGGAAGAATTGGAACCTATCCACCTTTTGAAGGGCAAGAGGCTGCACAGGTCGGGAGTGCACTTGCACTAGGAGAAGAGGATTGGTTATTTCCTACATATCGAGATCATGGGGCCATGTTAACATTTGGGGCTAATATGACTCGCACATTTCTATATTGGAATGGTAGATTAGAAGGTTGTGTTCCGCCAGATGGTAAAAGAATTTTCCCTGCTGCGGTACCAATCGCAACTCAATTACTTCATGCCACAGGTGCTTCCTGGGCAGAAAAACGAAAGGGTACCAAGAATATTGCCATTGCCTATTTCGGTGATGGTGCAACATCAGAAGGGGATTTTCATGAGGGGCTGAACTTCGCAAGTGTATTTCAAACACCAACCATATTTTTTAACCAAAATAATGGTTACGCTATTTCAGTTCCATTTGAAAGACAAATGAATTCGAAGACCATAGCTCAAAAAGGGATAGCTTATGAGATTCCTAGTGTTCGTGTAGATGGAAACGACTTTTTTGCTGTTTATTTTGAAATGCAAAAGGCGGTTAATCGAGCTAGAAATGGAGAAGGTCCAACCTTAATAGAAGCAGTGACATGGCGCACTGGTGCCCATACTACTGCAGACGACCCAACAAAATATCGTCCAAAGGAATTAGGGCAAGATATTGTGGATCCTATCGTTCGATTCGAGCGATTTATGAAAAATGAAGGTTTTTGGGATGAGGATTTTGCTGCAAACATCCATCAAGAGGTGGAGAAGGAAATTGAAGCAGCTGTAAAAGAAATGGAGTCCTATCCGAAGGCAAATGTAGAAGATATATTTGATCATGTATTTGCAGAGCTTCCAAATCAATTAGCAAGTCAAAAAGATACTTATCTGCAATTGTTAAGGGGGAAGTAATATGACAAGCAACATGACAGAAACAAAGATTGCGACAAAGAATATTACCCTAATTCAAGCAATAAATGATGGGATGAAGACCGTTCTAGAACGTGATGAAACTACGTTAATTCTAGGAGAAGATGTCGGGAAAAACGGAGGGGTGTTTCGGGCAACGGATGGGCTACAAGAAATATTTGGTGATGACCGTGTTATTGACACGCCTTTATCGGAATCAGGAATTATTGGGACTTCCATTGGACTTGCGGTGAATGGTATGAAGCCAATTGCCGAGATTCAATTTATGGGGTTTATCTATCCAGCATATGACCAAATTATGACACATGCATCTCGAATTAGAATGCGTACCATGGGACGATTCTCCGTTCCAATGGTCATACGTGCTCCATATGGTGCTGGGGTTCGTGCACCGGAGATTCACTCGGATAGTGCAGAAAGTTTATTTACACATATGCCGGGAATAAAAGTTGTTTGTCCAGCAACACCATATGATGCGAAGGGATTACTTATCGCTGCAGTAGAGGATCCCGATCCAGTTCTCTATATGGAACCAATGCATAGCTACCGTTCATTTCGTGAAGAAGTTCCAACCGATTACTATACGATTGAGATAGGAAAAGGAAAAAGGCGAATAGAAGGTGAAGATGTAACATTAATCACCTGGGGAGCAATGGTTCCATTAGTGGAAAAAGTTGCGAAACAGGCAAAGGAAAATGGGATTAGCTGTGAGGTAATCGACCTTAGAACGCTATATCCAATTGATGAGGGACTAATTGCCGAATCTGTCAAAAAGACAGGTAGAGCAGTTGTCATACATGAAGCACCAAGAACTGGAGGCTTGGGAAATGATATTGTATCTATTATCAATGATACATCTTTTCTGTATTTAAAGGCTCCAATAGAAAGAGTGACAGGATTTGATGTTCCAGTTCCTTTCTCCAGTTTAGAGAATCATTATCTTCCAACACCAGAAAGAATTTTAAAAGGAATTGAAAAAGTAATTAACTTTTAGAAAAGGAGGTAATTATAGAAAATTATTTTTATTGTCTAAATACTTTGAAGGACTTAGGGGTAAGCGTTTCCAAAATTAAAGAATTATCAAAAAATAGGCTTGACTAGAGTTTACAGTATGTTATAATTTCTCAAATTATAGTTTCAGATTAGTGGAGAATAAGGGGGAGTACAGAAATGAAAAGAGGACTTCAAGTTTTAGTCATAGGAATCATTAGTTTAGTTGTATTAGCAGCATGTGGTTCAAGTTCAAATGGGGATAGTTCAGATGGTGATGGTGGAAAGACGTATAAGATTGGTGCTTCACAAATTGTTGAACATCCATCGTTGGACAAAGCTTTCGAAGGTTTCAAAGCTGCTCTAGAAGAAGCTGGTCTTGATGTAGAATATGATTACCAAAGTGCCCAAGGAGATCAAAACAATCTTAAGCCAATCTCGGATGGATTTGTTGCGGATAACGTAGATCTTATTTTTGCAAACTCTACACCTGCAGCACTATCTGCACTTGAGGCTACTAAAGATGCAACAGATATTCCGGTACTTTTCACATCTGTTACCGATGCCGTTGAGTCAGGAATAGTAGAAGCAATGGATAAACCAGGTGAAAACATTACCGGTGTTGTGGATCTTCATCCAGATGCCATTCAAGAGACAGTTAAATTCATTGATACGTATTTCCCTGATGCATCAGTTGGTTTAATTTATAACGCTGGTGAATCTAACTCTGTTACACAAATCGAAGCAGTAAAAGCTGCTGGTGAAGGTACTTCTTTAACTTTTGAAGAACGTACTGTAGGGAACTCTTCTGAAGTTCAACAAGCAGCACAGTCATTAGTTAGTGAAGTTGATTTATTCTATATTGTTACGGATAACATGGTAGTATCTGCACTTGAAAGTGTTGTTGCGGTTGCTAATGAACAAGACATTCCATTAGTTGTTGGTGAGCCAGATTCACTTGCAAAGGGTGGATTTGTAACATTTGGTATTGATTACTTTACCATTGGTAAACGTACTGGTGAGATGGCAGTTGAGATCCTAAAAGATGGTAAATCAACGAAAGATATTCCTGTCGAGTATCCACCAGAAATTCAATTATTCATCAACAAAGAAGCTGCTGAAGAACAAGGTATTGAATGGAATGCTGATTGGGATGAAGATGCTCAATTTGTAGAAACAGCTGAGTAATTTAGAAACGGATGTACCCTATAAGTCCAAACATGAAGCAGGCTAGATGGCCTGCTTCTCTATTCTAAAGGAGTTAATTTCCACATTTGTCCAAATGGATAGGTGGAAGAGGAGGTAAATGAAAATTGGCTTTAGCATTATTTGGCGCAGTTGAATCTGGAATTATCTATGCAATCATGGCTTTAGGGGTATATTTGACCTTCCGAGTATTGGACTTCCCTGATTTAACGGTAGACGGTAGTTTTGTAACTGGTGCCGGAGTTGCGGCAATATCCATTTCTAATGGAGTTTCACCTGTTATTGCGACATTAATGGCAATTGTTGCAGGATTTATTGCTGGTTGCATTACTGGGCTACTGCATACTAAAGGAAAAATTAATGCTTTATTATCGGGAATCTTAATGATGATTGCATTATATTCTATTAATCTACGTATTATGGATTCACCTACAGTTTCCTTACACAATAGTCCAACTATCTTCTCCCAGCTTCGTGATATATGGCCTGCTGGTATCGATAGTTTCTTTAATGGCATTTTTACTGCACTGGGATCAGAACGAGCTCCAGCTACATGGGTCATTGTATTTTTCATGATAATCGTAACGCTAGGAATTAAATTCTTTACTGATTATTTCTTGAAAACAGAAGTTGGCTTAGCATTACGTGCAACTGGAGATAACCAAAAAATGATTCGTAGTCTTTCGGCAAATACAGATAACCTAATTGTATTAGGAGTAGGAATCTCCAATGCGATGGTTGCGTTAAGTGGTGCCCTGATTGCCCAAATTGGCGGTTTTGCTGATGTATCCATGGGAATTGGGATGATTGTTATCGGATTAGCATCCGTTATTATTGGGGAGGCATTGTTTGGTAAAAAAACCATCGCTATTGCTACCATCGCGGTCATCGGGGGAGCAATCGTGTATCGTATGGTCGTTACCTTAGCCCTTCGCGTTGATTTCCTGGAAACTGGGGACATGAAAATGATAACTGCATTTATTGTAATGGTAGCTCTTATAGCACCTAGAATTATTCAAGCTCGTAAAGATAAGAAGCGCCGATTACAAAAGCGCGCTGCTCTTGCGGGATTAAAGGAGGGTGCATAAAATGCTACATGTAAAAGACGTCGCCATTACATTTAATGAAGGTACTCCCGATGAAAAGAAGGCATTACAAGGGATTAATCTTGAACTCCATAAAGGTGAATTTGTAACAGTTATCGGAAGTAATGGAGCCGGAAAATCTACTCTTATGAATGTAATCTCTGGAAACTTAGTACCCGATATCGGTGAAGTGATTATCTCAGAAAAGGATGTCACAATGCTACCTGAATTTAAGCGTTCGGCTTACATTGGGCGTGTGTTTCAGGATCCGATGGCTGGTACTGCACCTTCCATGACCATTGAAGAGAACTTAGCAATGGCCTATTCTCGAATCAGAAAAAGAAAATTAAAGCCAGGTGTTACCAAGCAGCGTAAAGCTGAATTCAAAGAGCATTTGCGTACATTGAATCTGGGATTAGAAGACCGTCTGAACGCTAAGGTCGGGTTATTGTCCGGTGGAGAACGCCAAGCCCTTTCCTTATTGATGGCAACCTTCACTAATCCTAACATTCTTTTACTTGATGAACATACTGCTGCACTTGACCCAGCACGTGCCGAATTGATTACGAACCTTACCAAGAAGGTTGTAGATGAACATGAATTAACCACATTAATGGTAACCCATAACATGCAACAAGCACTTGATTTAGGGAATCGTTTAATCATGATGGACAAAGGACAAATTATATTAGACATCAATGGCGAAAAGAAACAAAATCTAACCATTGAGGATCTATTAAAAGAATTCCAACGAATACGCGGAGAACAGTTTGAAAGTGACCGTGCTGTGTTGGGATGATGATAACAGGAGCGCTTACCGCGTTCCTGTTTTTCTTTTCCTTATGTGGGTGGGAGGAAGTTTGTAAAAGATTTAGAAGGATTAAAACTTATTGTCATTGATGAAACTACACTTATCATACTCCCACCCTCCCCACTAAAAACCAGTTTCATGAACATTTATAAAAGGAGTCGAGTCAAAATGTCTCCGAGAACAGGTCTCATGAACATTTATAGAAGAAAACGAGTCAAAATGTATCTGAGAACAGGTCTCATGAACATTTATAGCAGAAATCCAGCCAAAATGTCTATGATAACAAGTCTCAAGGACACTTTGAGAAGAAATCGAGTCAAAATGTCTATGACAACAAGTCTAAGGAGCTAACCCCTCATCAACCTCTACCAAAAACTCCTTAATACTCTTATCCCGCACAATATAATCTGCATAATGATCCATTGGCGTTGCTTCGCGATTAACGATAATGAGCTTAGCGCCTTGCTCATGCGCAATCATAGGAAACATATTAGCGGGTGTCACGGTTAACGAGGAGCCAAGTACAATAAATAAGTCTGCCTTTGACGTTTCAATTTCTGCCTTGTAAAAAACATCCTCCGGTAGCATTTCGCCGAAGAGAACAATACCAGGGCGTATCGGCCCATCACAATATTCACATTGGCTCTTTCCGTTCAAATATTCCTCCCTAACCTGTTCTCTCTTACACTGATTACAGTAAAAGTTACGAAATGTCCCGTGTAGTTCCATCACATTCTGGTTGCCGGCATCATGGTGAAAGCCATCAACATTCTGTGTGATTATTCCATTTATTAAGCCTTCTTTTTCCCACTTTCCGAGCACGAAATGTCCTTCATGTGGTTGATACTTATCAATTTCCCGAAGCCTGTACTGATAAAACTCTGTAAACTCTTCAAAATTACTATCTAAAGCATGCACATTCGCTAGCTCATCTGGGTTAAATTTGGTCCATAGTCCTCTATTTTTGGAACGAAAGTCTGGTAATCCACTCTCGGTTGACATCCCAGCCCCGGTAAAGACAATGGTATAAGAAGATGAACGTATAAGTTTAATTATTTCTTTCATTACTTTACACCTCCATATAATTAATGCTATTGTATCCAATAAATAATTATTTTCCTAATCTATTAAATTGGATTGCAAAGAATATAAGACTATGATATAGTCTATTAATACAATATATTGTAATAGTACTGAAAATTAAATACTATATATAGTACCATAAGTAATGGTGACAAATATTGTCTGAAAAGGGAATTCAGTTAGAAGCTGGAGCTGTCCCCGCAACTGTAAGTGTCGACGAACGAGATATCCACTGTATCCACATGATATGGGAAGGACTCTAGTAGATTGAAGCACAAGCCAGGAGACCTGCCATCACTTAAAGTTTCATTTTTCTTCGGGTTGAAAGAACATGAGACGATGGAGTTATGCATATTGGATAATTTCTGTCGTTTTTATGTGCCGTTCATCCCTTGGGTGAGCGGCTTTTATATTTTAGGAGGTTATACGGATGTTAACAGAAACAACAACGAAAGAAAGTATTGATGAACTAATTAGTTTTGCTATGAAAGACTTACAAATCAATTCCGCGGAATGGAATGTGAATATTCCTGATGAATTTACAATTGAAAAAGCTGCAGATTATCTTGCGAAGAAAGCACTGGAAAACATGGATGAGGCAAATCCTAATTGGACATTTGTTGCCAGTAGATTTTTATTACAAAGCTTGTATCATCAAGCAGCTAATAATCGTGGTTATGATGGAGCAAAAAAATACGGAAACTTCTATAACCTACTAGAAATGTTAACGGAAGGTGGCATTTATACCCCTAAGTTATTAGATAAATACAGTAAAGAAGAAATAGATTTTCTTGCTGGAAAAATAAATCCAGAACAGGATCTCACTTTTACATATTTAGGACTATATACCTTAGCAAATCGATACTTAGCAACAGATCACGAAAAGAATGTTTATGAATTACCACAAGAGCGCTGGATGGTTATTGCCATGCATCTCATGCAAGACGAAGATCAATCGGTGCGATTAAATTTGGTACTAGAGTCATATTGGGCCTTAAGTAATTTATATATGACAGTGGCAACACCCACCCTGGCTAATGCGGGGAAAACTCATGGTCAGTTATCGAGCTGTTTTATTGATACAGTGGATGACAGCTTGCAGTCCATCTATGACAGCAACACCGATATCGCAAAGCTTTCCAAAAACGGTGGCGGAATTGGTGTCTACATGGGGAAAATTCGCGCAAGGGGAAGCTCCATTAAAGGATTTAAAGGAATGTCAAGTGGTGTGGTTCCTTGGATTAAGCAGTTAAATAATACTGCGGTAAGTGTCGATCAGTTGGGTACTCGCAAAGGCGCAATCGCATGCTATTTGGATATATGGCATAAAGATATCGAATCTTTTCTCGACTTAAAATTAAATAATGGTGACGACCGTATGCGTGCCCATGATATTTTTACCGGAGTATGTATTCCGGATTTATTCATGGAACAGGTGGAAGCACGAGGTGATTGGTATTTATTTGATCCACATGAAGTTCGTGAAGTGATGGGGTTTTCTCTAGAAGACTTTTACGACGAAGAAAAGGGGAGTGCTTCTTGGCGAGAAAAATATGTTGAGTGTGTCGGGAGTAATCAGTTATCCAAGAAAAAAGTGCCAGCAATTGATATCATGAAGCGAATTATGAAGTCTCAATTAGAATCTGGTACCCCGTTTATGTTTTACCGAGATGAAGTGAATAGACAAAATAGCAATAATCATAATGGGATAATTTATTGTTCCAATCTGTGTACAGAGATAACGCAAAACCAATCTCCGACTGAGTTTTTGGAGGAACATACTGACGAAAATGGCTATCTTGTGAAAAAGTATAAGCCAGGTGATTACGTTGTTTGCAACTTGAGTTCCATTAACTTAGGGAAGGCTGTTACAGAAGAAGTACTAGAACGATTAATCAAAATCCAAGTACGAATGCTTGATAATGTGATTGATATTAATACGTTACCTATTATGCAAACTCAAATGACCAATCAAAAATACCGCGCAATTGGCCTGGGAACTTTTGGTTGGCATCATTTACTCGCCAAGAAGAACATTCAATGGGAATCTGAAGAGGCTGTTGAATTTGCAGACGAGCTTTATGAAAAAATTGCCTATTTAACGATTCAAAGCAGTATGGAGTTAAGTGCAGAAAAAGGAAGTTATCCTGCTTTTTCAGGAAGTAAGTGGAATACAGGTGCCTATTTTGACGATAAAGGATATACCAGTCCCGAATGGCAGGAATTAAAGTCGCAAGTAATGGCAAATGGAATGCGAAACGGATACTTAATGGCTGTCGCACCGAATTCTACTACTGCTATGATTGCAGGATCAACGGCGAGCATCGACCCAGTTTTTAAGTCTTTTTACCATGAAGAAAAGAAGGACTTTAAGATTCCAACAACTGCACCGGAATTGGATCATCATACGTACAATATTTATCGTCGATCCGCTTATATTGTTGACCAACGCTGGTCAGTTAAACAGAATGCTGCTCGTCAAAAACATATTGATCAAAGTATTTCCTTTAACTTTTACGTTCCAAACACAATCCGAGCTTCTGTCTTACTCGATTTACATCTTCAAGCATGGAAGGAAGGGTTGAAAACAACCTATTATGTAAGGTCAACCTCAAATGATGTCGAAGAATGTGAGTGGTGTCAAAGTTGAGAGTAGCAATAGCTTATTTATCATACAGTGGAAATACGGAAGAAACGGCAGAGCTTATTCAGAAAAAACTTCTTTCTCGGGAAGCATCGGTGGATATGCACCGGATTGGTATTGATGCACCTATCCATCCATCTAATTATGACGTTCTGTTACTTGGAACTTTTACGTGGGCAAACGGCTCTACACCGGATGAAGTGAAGGACTTTGTCCTGGAAATTGGTTATAAGCCAACTAACATTGCCGTTTTTGGTACAGGAGATACGCAATTTGGATACTTTTGTGGTGCAGTAGATAAGCTTGTTAAATTCTATGGTTGTAAATGGCCAGGATTAAAAATTGAGCAATCACCTAGAGGGTCTCAAGAAAGTTTAATCGATACATGGTTGAAAGGAGTAATGCAGCATGGCAAGCGTATTGCTTAATAAGGCGAAAACAATGGAACCGCGATTCCCAAATAAATCAACAAAGGTATTTGGCGGAGAGTCTAGTGGAATCTTGAATTGGAATGATATTAAGTATCCACATTGGTATAAAATGTACAAGCGGTTAGTGGGAAACTACTGGCAGGCTGATGAAATTAATATGTCTTCCGATGTAAAACAGTTTCCGATGCTAACAGAAGCGGAACAAGACGCATACTTAAAAATAATTGGCTTGTTATCAACTTTAGATGCACCGCAGACCAGAACGGCATTGCTCATTTCATTGCATGCAACAGATTCATCCGTACAATCGATAATGGCTGTGATTGCTCAACAGGAAGCGGTACATAATGAAAGCTATTCATATGTCCTTTCATCGGTTGTATCGTTAATGGAGCAAAATGAAGCATTCCAGCTCGGGAGAAAGGACCCTATTTTACTAAAAAGAAATGAAAGACTAATCGAAGGGTACAATCTTTTTGTTGAAGAGCCTAGTGTTGAAAACATCTTGAAGACCCTCGTATATACTGCTCTATTAGAGGGATTATTCTTCTACTCTGGATTTGCTTTTTTCTATAACCTGGCAAGGGATAATAAAATGGTTGGAACTTCTACAATGATAAGTTACATTAATCGGGATGAACTGGAGCATGGGAGATTTATATCAGAGCTGTTCCGTGCAACACTTACAGAATATCCTGATCTTAACAATGAGGATTTTGTGAATTGGGTATATCAGGAGTTCAGAATCGCGGTCGATCTAGAAATCGAATGGTCTACTTATGTTCTATCGGCGATAGAGGGAATAGATTTAGAGCAAATGCAAGGATATATCAAGTACCGAGCAAACAAAATGCTCAGATTACTTGGATTAAGTGAAACTTATCCTGACTATGTGGAAAATCCAATGAAATGGATCAGTGCTTATGTTGATAATATAGATGGGACAAAAACAGATTTCTTTGAGCAAAAATCCAGACAGTATACAAAAACCAGCGATTTAAATGGGTTCGATGACTTATAAAATCTATTCGTCTCCTTCTTACAAGCGGAGTGTATTTCCGTAGCGGGTATGATGCTCTCAAGTATTAATTATTAGCCGAACAGCATCTATCAAAAGCAAAAAGAAAAATCCGAACTAATGTAAATTCCAATAAAAGAATTTATCATTACTGTTCGGATTTTCTCTAATTAAGAACTATTGTCTTGTTATCTTCATAATGCTTAAGAAGAAGAACCTTCTCTCGAAACTTCTTTCTCCTTTTTAGCGGTTTTACCAGATAGTATCCAACCAAACACCGCAATTCCAAGTAGAATTACCCAGAATGCGATAGTCCATCCAGTGCTATGTGGGAAGTCATGTGGTAAAATGCCAACCTTATCATGACTTAACGTGATAACAGCAAGTTTTACCCCAACCCAAGCAACGATTAAATAAGCTGTTGTTTCAAGACCAGGACGTGTATCCAATAGGGTTACAAACCAACCTGCAGCAAATTTAATAAGAATTAATCCAGCGATACCAGCTAGAACAACAATTAAGAACTGTCCAGTGTCCATTCCACCAAATTGTCCTAAACCTGTTACTGGTAGAACAATTGCAAGTGCAACGGCAGCTAGGATAGAGTCAATTGCAAATGCCAGGTCAGCTAAACCGATTTTAGCAACTGTAGGCCAGAAACCTTTTCCGGCAGTTTCTTCGGCTGCATCTTCTTTATGTTCTTCTGGTCCTTGAATGACATGTTTAACTCCTAAGTAAATCAGGTATGCGGCACCAATTGCTTGAACCTGCCATACGTTTGCGATAAACGAAATAGCAAATAGTGCAGCAAAACGGAACACAAATGCCATGATAATACCATAGTTAATTGCCCTCTTTTTCTGATCATCAGGCAAATGCTTTGCAATAACTGCTAAAACAAGTGCGTTGTCAGCAGACAAAATACCTTCTAACCCTATTAGTATTAATAAAGTCCAGGCATATTCTAGCCAAATTCCTTCCATCAAACCTTCTCCTTCCAAAATAAAAAATAGAGGCTATTACCATTTAACATGATAAAGGCCTCTAAAAAAGTATAGACCTTTACCACATTGGCAAAGGTCTTGCTAACAACACCGTGGGTTGCCAGGTATGCCGAGAGTACAAAGATACTCTGAATTGACGACATAGCTGTTAAAGCTACTCCCCTTTGAAATTATAGTATTATTATAATCCTAAATGTGGATGTATGTCAATAGATTGTCTTTACTTGGGTGAGTGCCCTTACCTAACTATAGTTTGTTTTACTAAATTTCTTTTATACCAGTATGTCATCAGGACCCAATTGCAATTTCTGGAAGTGGGATAAAAGTTGCTAGAACCTAATAGTACCTCCTGTTACACTATCAATCACTATGTCGCAATCTACTTTTGCACATAATACATAACGATTCGATTTGTTTTCCTTCACATATACCGGCGTAACGTTAATATGTTTAAACATCTTTTCTAGTGCATCATCTTTAGTGATGGATGTATCCTCAGACTCCTTATAAGAGGAGTACATATCAAGAATAAATTGATTATCCCAATAATTTGCTGCCTTATAATGATCTCTACTAATGATGACCTTTAATTTTCGCTGATAGGGTTTAAACATATCACCCTTCAGTTCTGTAATAATATAGTCCTTCTCTGGATACATACCTGTTACAGTCCAAATTCCTGAATCCTTAGGGAAAAGACTACTAACAAGCTTCTTCGTTTCCTCTAAACAGTGCTCGACCTCTTCCTCTGAGATTGGTGTTACAGTCACCTTTTTCATTGCTTCCTCATAAGAAACTTCGGTAGAAAAATCGATGTCTTTAGGTGTGAACTTATATGTACTAGAACTCTCCCATTTTAAATTGACATCTAAGTCTACAAAGGTGTTCAAGTTAAATAGTTCTTCAGGTAAAATTATTTCTGACTTATCATTACGGATGAAGAATGGTTTTAAGTGCCAGATATTAACCCACTTTTCTTCTTCTTCAATTGGCGTTTCAACTAATTCTACATGTTGTTTCATTTCTTCCAGTAGATCCTCTTTTGTTAGAGAGAACGGCTCCCATTCTATATCATCCTCTGTTGGAAAAACACCATCTATTGAGAAAAGGGTAAGTTGATTGCGATCGTTAAAGGCAACTTCTATATTTCCTGTTGGTGCTACTTCCATATTATCGACGGTGGCATGGAAGGTAAATTTTCTCTCGCTTTCTTCAATCAGCTTGAATTGTCTTCCAAACATCATGTCGGTCATTCCCTCAACCCAATCGATTACTTCCTCCACCTCAGGCGTAGGGAAAATTCCTTCTATAGCATAAGAAACATCATTTACAAAAATGATCCTTCTTAATTTGTTTGTATGAAGATCGACATCCATTACAGCAGAACCATCAGGATTAAAGTCCTCATCATCCTTATCTACTTGATTAGTTGGAAACCACTCTAATGAAAGGATGTAGCTAGTTTTATTATCCATATTAGTCTCTGAGAATATATGATTTCGTTTCAATTCATAATGTTCTAAGCCATACTTGTCTTGTAGCTCTGCCGCGATGGCTTGAATATGTTCATTCATTATTATCCCTCTCTCTGCCTGGATTCGATAACATTATAACAGAATAGATAAAAATTTTTAAAAAAGTACTTTACCTTCCCCTTAGGGTAAGGTTTATAGTTGTATCAAGGGGGAATTGTAACTATGAAAATAAAAGAAGCGGCTAAAATCTTAAACACAACCACAAAGACACTTCGGTTTTATGAGAGTAAAGGGTTAATAACACCGGAGAAGGATGAAAATAATCAATATCGTATCTATACGGAATATGACTTGTACCGGATTAATACGATCTTAGCATTGAGGGAAATAGGTGTTTCTGTTGAGGAAATAAAAACATTACTTAATAACCCGAATTTAAGCATGAGTCAATATCTAGACATTCAACGTTCTGCTCTGTTTGAACAATGGATTGAAATGCGTGATATGATTGAAACGATTGATCAAATGTTAGATTCAGGAAGTAATTCCGTTGATAACATCCATCAACTAGCCAATCACTTAAAAAATCTGAAAGAAATTCGAAGTAAATGGCAAGACCGTTGGAATTTTGATGACCAGGCAATGGATTATGATGAAAACATCAAGAAAGAAGGGCATGTATTTAATGTCCACGAAGGATATGACGAGGCGCTAGCTACAGTTGAAGAAAAGGTGCATATACAAGCGGAGGATATTGTGTTAGATATAGGCATTGGAACTGGTAACTTAGGTTCCAGGTTCTTAAAGAAAGAGGCACATGTAATTGGAGTTGATCAATCTGAGAAAATGCTAGAAATATGTAAGGGAAAACATCCTGAGATTGAAACAAGAAAAGGCCATTTTCTTGCCTTACCCCTCTTGGATCATTCTGTCGATGCAATAGTCTCTAGTTATGCATTACATCACCTACCAGACGAAGAGAAGTTACTAGCATTAATAGAAATGACAAGGGTACTAAAAAGCAATGGTCAAATCTGTATCGCAGACCTAATGTTCGAAAACCAAGCCAATCGTAAAAAGGTATTAGAAGCCTACCAAGAAGCAGGTAATCAAGTTGCAATTGAAGTAATTCATGATGAATACTTTGCAGATAAGTCAATACTGGCTAATTGGTTAAGTGAAAATGGATACCAAGTAGAAATAATTCAATTTAATGATATCTTAGGGCTGATTTACGCAAAAAAATATTGAAACCCATGTTAACTACCCTTAATATAGAAAAAGAGACAGACGTTTACTAGAGCATACGAAACTAGTTAAGGGGATGAGAGAATGGATATTACAATTAAAAAGCGTGAGGCCATTAAAGCGGTTGGTGTCCGTTGGCAAGGAACATTTCAGCAAGCACAAGCTGGTGAAATCAAAGATATCATGCAGCAATTTCGCATGAGGTTAGCGGAACTGCCTGACACGATTAATAAAGAATCTATTTTTGGTGTGTCCTATGATATAGATGATAAAGGATTTACATACTATCTTTGCTGTGAAGTAAATGAGGAGAATACAGTACTTGAGGATATGGTGGAAGTCAATGTACCTGCTTTAACCTATGCAAGCTATCAACACAAACCTGAAGAAGATGTTAGTGAGTCCTACACAGCTGTCTATAATTGGATTAAAGAAAAAGGCTATCAATTGAATGATCAAATTAATCTTGAACATTTAGAAATATATCCGTCTGATTATCATCCAATTAACGAACGTCCAAGATTAACAATAAATATTCCAGTAAAGCCACTATAAAAAAGAGAATGTCTCGTGTTACGGTAATTTTCAGGTGCCTATCACGAGACATATTTTTTTATTCCCAAAAGTATTCAATTAGTCCCATAGTAATCGCTCTAGCAACTTTCTCTTGATAACTTTCCGTTTGGAGTGTTGCAAGTTCTGTTGTATTGGTTATAAAGCCTAGCTCAACTAATATGGCAGGACTTTTATTATCCCTAAGGACGCGATAATTAGTTTGGATAACCCCTCTATTTCGTAACGGTACCTCTTGTGATAGTGCATGTTGGATATGCTTCGCAAGTCTTTGCCCACTTTGATAATAATAGGTGTTGATACCACCAACATATTCCTCGGAAAAAGCATTAAAATGAATACTAATAAAGGCATCTGTTTCCGCTTTATTACTAATTAATACACGATCCTTTAGGGGGACAAAGGAATCGTCTGCCCTTGTTAAAATAACCGCAGCACCACTCTTTGTTAGTTGCTCTGCAATCTTAAGTGATGTTACAAGTATGAGATCTTTTTCTAGAACACCGTTATGTCCAATTGCACCAGGATCTTTCCCACCATGTCCGGGATCAATTACAATTGTATACCCTGCAAGCAATCCATCTGGTAAGAAGACTTCCTTTTCTTGAATAGGTTCTAAATGTTTTGAAGCTACCCAAACCGCATTTCCATTGTAATAGGTTTGAACCCATCCGGAATTTTCACCGAATATCTTAACCTGATTCCCTCTCTTTAGTTTACCAACAATTTCTGCTTGTTCAGACGGGGCATTACGGATATTTAACCAATCTGCATTGACTTTATAGATTTGATCCTCTTTTGCGTGTGCAGTAGTAGCTAAGGTGACCGTAAGAAAAAGTAAACAAGTTACTAGTAAAGAGATATGTTTTATATAGTACATGTGAAACTCCTTAAATAAAAAAGTACTCCAATGTAAGATTTTCCTTAAATCCCTATTTTTAAACAAACAATTTTCTCAAAGCGAATTGGCAGGAAAATAGAAGGTACTGTCGAAATGATTAAAGAATGAAGAAGTAAACAACAGACTTACAATAGCAAGGCAATTCGGGAGGAGAAAAGATGGTAGAAAATAAAGTGGTATTCATAACAGGAGCAGCAAGTGGAATTGGGTATGCAATCGGGAAAGAATTCGCAGAACATGGTTCAAAGGTTATGCTTTCAGACATGAATCAGGAAAAACTAGATGAGGCAGTGGCAGGGTTAAAGGATTTAGGATATGAAGTATCTGGAATACGATGTGATGTCACCAGTGAAAAAGATATTGGAAAAGCTATTGAGCATACAGTATTTGAATTTGGAAGGTTAGATGTAGTAATTAATAATGCTGGAATGCAGTATGTTTCTCCGATTGAAGATTTTCCAACCTCAACTTTCGAAAAAATGACCCAAATCATGCTAGTTGGACCATTTGTCGCTACTAAATATGCACTACCTATTATGAAAAAGCAAGGAAGCGGAAGGATTATTAATATGGCTTCTATAAATGGATTAATCGGTTTTGCAGGAAAGGCAGCTTATAATAGTGCCAAACATGGCCTAATTGGATTAACTAAAGTTGCTGCTTTAGAGGCAGCAGAACATGGAATTACCGTTAATGCAATATGTCCAGGATATGTAGATACACCACTAGTTCGGAACCAATTACAGGACTTAGCAACAACAAGAAATGTAGCACTAGACCAAGTATTAGAAGAGGTAATTTACCCACTTGTACCACAGAAAAGACTCCTCGATGTAGAAGAAATCGCAAACTACGCAGTATTTCTAGCAAGCGAAAAAGCAAGAGGAATAACCGGACAAGCAGTAGTATTAGACGGAGGATACACAGCTCAATAAAAAAATGCCTCATAAGTGGAAAATTCCCCTAATGAGGTATCTTTATTTTGCTATCTTTTTAAAGAATATTGTTAATCGCATAATTGATTAGAGACAATGCAGTAACTAAGTATTTTGGATAGAGCACCGTACCCGCTACGGAAATACACTCCGCTTTTACTGTCAGCACAGGGGCGACATCTGCTCGAGAGAACCGTCGCAGTGTCTACCTTGCCGCGGGCCAACAGGATGTTGGTCACAAAGGCGTTGCCTCAGGATGAGGCGCACTTAGCCTTTGAACCCCTATTTAGTCTTGCGGGGTCTCACCGATGCCTATCCTCCCGCAGGACAATGGTTTTCGGTGGGGCGAGTAATCGCAGTCCCAAGGGACGCTACGAAAGCGATACATCGCACGCAGAAAAAGTGTTTTTCTTTTTCAAGGAGTCTCCGTGTATTTCCTTCGCTAGTAACGATTTAAAAGGTTTTAGAATCTCTAAATCAATAACACGATTCAATAACTAACAATAATTAGAAATCAAAACTAGCGTAGGCAGAATACGGAGACTCCTGCGGGAATAGCACGTGTCCGAAGACCCCTAGAGAGGCGAACTTTCCTCGAGGAGGCTGAGGCCGGGCCCGCGGAAAGCCGAGTATTCTGCCAAAGCGGTAACATTCCACTACCCCCCGTTAATTATGTGGAAGAGTTATGAATATGTATCGCACAGTTTCTATCAACTATAAGAAGCACCAAACATTTCAAAAACAACATAAAATAAATTTATCGAATAAAATACGAATAATGGTAAAATAGAAAGTAAAAGTTAAAAATATTTTATCTACTTAAAACAGGGGGATTATTATGGAAGATCACTTTACAAAACCAAAAAGCTTCGGGGCAGTGTTAGACCAAACATTCCGCTTAAGCAAAAATAACTTCTCAACATTTTTTATGATCATGTTAATCGTTGTAGGACCAATAGTAATATTGGATGCAATAGTCTCGCTATTAGCTGGCTCAAGCTTCTTTCGTGAGGTGTCTAGTGGAGGTTCTTTCTTCGAACAATTATCCAACACAGTCGATGACTCTCTTTACGGAACAACTACACTTGCTGAGGACCTCGGAGCAATAATAGTGGGCCTTGCAACTATTGTATTATATCCAGTAGCGCAAGCAGCAGTTATTTACGCAATTGAAGCGATACGTGATAAAGAAGAATTTACTGCAGGTTCTGTCATTAAACAAGCATTCTCACGATTCTGGCCAATTTTTGCTAGTTCTCTTTTATTTGGAGTCATTGTATTTGGAATGATATTAGTATCGGTCATCATCATCACTGTCATTACGGCGGGTGGTGCGCTTGTAAATCCATTAGCAGGAGTGATCTATTTTATCCTCTTATTTTTAGCTTTTGGTAGTGTGGTTGCGTACTTTCTCACGAGGTGGAGCCTCTACCTTCCAGCAGTAGCATTTGAACCATGCGCACCTGGTCTTGGTAGAAGCTGGCATTTAACACGGAAGAACTTTTGGAGAACATTTGGACTGATTGTGGTCATCGGTGCGATTACCATCATTATTAGTGTCGTATTTGATTTACTTGGTACTGCTTTTCTAGGATATAGTGTCCTATACTCCATTATTATTAATATCGTTACCATTATTACAACAGTGTTTTTCTCTGTTGGTTATGCCCTTATTTATTTAGATTTGAAATTACGTAATGATGGCGATGATTTAATGGAAATGATTGAAGACTATGAATCTCCCAATCCATAACCCCTAAATTAAGGTGATGAGAATGATAGATGTAAACCAAGCAAGAGACACATTGGAAGAAATAATAAATACTGGAGAATACCAGATATACTACGAAGACAACCGAAATTTCCTAGAGAAATGGTGGGACTCGGTTGTGGAATGGTTTCAAGAACTATTAGCGAAGATTTTCACTTCGCTCGAACCATCTAATGGATTTGCGACAGGTCTAGTCATCATCATAAGTCTAGTTGTCCTCATTTTGGTGATTATTGCGATCTTCTTTTTTGTTCGGTACTTCAAGAGAAAAAATAATTTCAAAGAGCAGACACCGTTATATCATAAGAGTGAGAGAGACTGGACCTATCATGATCATATAGCGAAGTCCAAGGAACAGGAGAAAAAAGGAGATCTTCAAGCTTCAACACGCCATTTATTTCTTGCTTTACTATTGTATTTCCATGAAAATGGCTTTTTAGAAGCAAGGATTTGGAAGACCAATTGGGAGTACTTCGAGGAATTGCGGCGTTTAGATAATCAACGAGCAGAGAGCTTTAATCAGTTGGCTAGGGAATTTGATGATGTTGTTTATGGAGAAAGAAAGGTAGAAACAGCATCCTATGAAAGCTACAAGCGAATGGTTCTACAGTGGATGGAAGAGCCACCCGAAAGTGGAATGGTAGAAGGGTAAGGGGGGCGATTTAGAATTGCAGAAATCAAATAAAAAAACATGGGTTGGACTCGCGGTACTGTTAATCATCTTCGTCACCGTTAGCGTTGTGCTTAATACAAATAAGCCAAAAGATTACCCACCATTTCTTTCTACCTCGCCCTCACCATCAGGGGTGAAAGGTTTTTATACATATATGGAAGAAGAGAATGGTACCCAGCTCTTTAAACATGAGCCCTCTCTATTACAGAAAGAAGAGGGTAAACTTCTTCTTATGGTTGAGCCTGCATTAGTTACAGAACAGGCTATCATGGAAGATTACATTGAATTTGTAGAAGCGGGGAATACAATCCTGATTTTTAAGCGTAATTTAGAAGGAATGTTCGATATAAGTACAGACTTTGGTGTAATGGATAGTGAAACTACCACATTAAAAAGCGATGATGGAACTAAATTTAACGTAACAATGTTCTCACAGGTACGACTAATACCTGAAGATGGTGATCAAGTCTTACTGCAAGATGATTTAGGTGCTATTGCCATAAAGCGTGAAATTGGTGATGGACATTTAATAGCAGTAAATTCCCCTGACTGGTTAGTTAACCAATATATTTTGGAAGAAGATAATCTTGACGTCGTTCTCGGATTGCTAGAAGAAGAAAGTTGGAATGGTGTGTTATTCGATGAGTATACCCATCAATCCAAAGGAAACGGTGTGATAGAGGTCTATCCAATGTGGTTACTAGTAGCAGGATTACAATTGATCCTATTAACTCTATTATGGTTGCTCTATAAAGGAAAACGATTCGGGCCAATCCAGATTCCAAGAGAGGATTATGTTCGTTTCAGTGATGAGCGAATAACGGCACTTGCTACTTGGTATCAAAAGGGTAAGGCTTACCAGGAATCACTGAATAACCAAGCAGAGTATCTACGATTAATCCTCAGAGAAAAATGGGGCATATCCCATCAAAAGGAATGGAAGGATCTAAAAGAACTACTAATAACAAAAGTTAATGAGATGACGAGTGAAGATTTGTCTACACTCTTAGATGAGATAGAGTCGGTACTGAAAAAACAACAGATAACGAAGCAAGAATACTTATTATGGTCTAAGCGTTTGGACCGATTACGGAAAGAGGTGGAGGAAGGATGAGAGCGGAATTAACATCCTTAATCGAAAACTATGAAAGAAGAATACTAGGACAATCTACCAATCTACGTTTGTTATTATCTGCAATCTTGTCAGGTGGGCATGTACTCTTAGAAGGTGTGCCAGGTACAGGTAAAACACAGATGGTGAAAACACTTGCTAATCTACTTGGTGGTGAATTTAATCGAATTCAATTTACACCGGATTTACTGCCAAGTGATATTACAGGTAGTACGATATACAACATGAAGGATAGTACATTCCAGACTTTGAAAGGACCTATATTTGCCAATGTGTTATTAGCAGATGAAATAAACCGTACTCCAGCTAAGACTCAAGCTGCATTACTGGAGGCAATGGAAGAGAAGCAAGTTACGATTCAAGGGGAAACCTATCAACTTCCAGAAGTTTTCTTTGTTGTTGCAACACAAAACCCAATCGAATTTGAAGGGACGTATCCTCTTCCAGAGGCACAACAGGACCGTTTCCTATTTAAATTACATATTCAATTTCCCAATTTAGAAGAGGAGACTAATGTACTAAAAAATGTACTAGAAAATAAGCATTTCATTAAAGAACTACAGTCTGTAATGGATATGAATACATTCTTATCCATCCGAGAAGAAATCGAAGCAGTGACAGTTAGTGAAGAGGTCTTAGCCTATATAATGCAAATTGTCCGTCGTACAAGGGAAACCGACACTATTCGTTTCGGCGCTAGTACAAGGGCTGCCATTGCAGTTGGAAAGGCGGCTCGTTCTTGGGCTTATTTACAAGAGCGTGATTATGTAACACCAGATGATGTCAAAATGGTAGCAAAACCAGCATTACGCCATCGTATTCAGCTATCTCCACATATGGAATTGGAGGGAGTGAACATTGACCAAGTTATTGAAGAACTTGTGGGGTCGGTTCCTGTTCCAAGATAGAGGGATTGTACCGACGAAGAGATTTCTTGTCTGCTATCTCATTATTTCGTTTACTATTACGTTATTAACTTTAGTTGGTATATCCTGGGTAGCTCTACTTGCATTAAATGGAATGGTTTTACTTGTCAGTTTCATAGATTTATTTTTTACACCAAGAAGAAAGCAGCTTATTTTCAGACGTAGTATGCCTAAGCAACTGGAAAGAGGAATTACCTATTCGGTTGGGATTGAGGTAGAGAACCTATCTGACTTAACTTGTAATGTTCAATTAATCGATGGGACACCTCAGTCCTTTGAGGTGAAATTTCCATTGAATGGCGTACTACCAAAGAAAAAGACAGTAAACCTATCTTATGACTTTAGTGCACCGGTCCGAGGTGTATATGAGCTTAATAAGCTATATATTCGATATGTTAGTAATTTGGGGTTGTGGAAAAAGCAAACGGCTGTTGAGGTAATGGATGAGGTTCATGTTATTCCAGACTTGACCGAGACAAAGAAATACTTAGAGGATGCACAAAAGTACCTCATGCATGAGGGGATGAAGGTTCGGAAGCGTAAGACGGGTGTTGGAGAGTTCGCACAAATTCGTAACTATGTAGTTGGGGATGATCCAAGAAAAATCAATTGGCGTCAAACTGCTAAATTGCAACAGGTGATGACCAATGAATTTGAACCAGAACACGGGAAACATGTGTTGATTCTAATTGATTGTGGAAGGATGATGGGGGCGGAATTACGCCATACTAATCGACTAGAAAAAGCATTGGAAGCGGCAATTACAGTTGCAGCGGCTGCGCTTGGTAATGGTGATTACGTAGGAGTTATTGCCTTCTCAAAACAAGTTTCTGTTTTTGTTCCTCCTGATAAAGGAATGGGACAATTACAAAAGATTTTGGACTCTGTTTATAAATTGGAAGTCGATGCATCAGAATCTAACTATCTACAAGCATTACAATATCTACAATCCGTTCAAAAGAAGCGTAGTTTAATACTATTATTTAGTGATATTCAAACATTTTTGCAAGAAGACCTGACACTATCATACTTTGAAGGGATTAAGAAGCGGCATTTATTCTTATTAGTCACAGTGGAAGATGAGTTGATAGCAAGACGAGCTAAAGAAGATCCAACCAGTATCCATCAAGCCATGGTAAAAGGTGTTGCCCAACAGCAAATACTACACAAGAAAACACAGAAGGCGAAATGGGAGAAAAGAGGATTTGTACTGGTTGAGGCAAAGGAAGAACGGCTCGCAACCGATGCCGTCTCCCATTATATTCATATTATGAATCAAGGCTTACTTTAGTTTGCTTTTGTTTCGGTAGCCATTTCCCTAGGGCAATATAAGAGACCATACCAATTACAGTTATTCCTGCGACCGCATATTTTGCTTCTAATGAAATAGAAGCAGGAGTGATAAAGCCTTCAATGATACCAGCTATAACAAATAATGGGACAGTACCAAGAAATAGCTGTACGGCACGTTTCCCGTGATATTTTAATTGATAGGCACGGGAATACTTTCCTGGTGCGAAAAGTTTATAACCCATTAATAGTCCAGCCCCACCAGCAATGAAAATGGCTGTTAACTCAATCATGCCGTGTGGAACAATATAGGCCCAGAATTCATAGGTCATGTTATAGTGCCAGAAAAGGCCTGCCAAAGCACCAACTAATAGACCGTTAAATACCATTAAGTAAATCGTTAATATTCCAAACGTAATGCCGCTTGCAAATGCTAGAATGGCAACTTGAATATTATTCGTCATGATTTCAGCGGACACAAGGGAAGAGTCAATGGCATCATGTCCTTCACCTAATCGTTCAGGATCAACATTTTGAGAAACATCAGCAGGTAGAACAGAATAGATATGAAGTGGATCATCAACAATAGCCAGGAACCCTGCTAAGCCACCAGCAAAGAATAAGAGCATGGCAACAACAATGAACTTCCATTGTTCATATAATAAGCCAACGAACTTCCTAGTGAAAAAATCTCGTATTTGTTTACCACTAGTAATCTGGTCCTTATAAAGTAGATTGTGAGATTTCGCTACCAGATCATTTATATAATAGGTAACATCTTCATTCGGAAAATAGGTCTGACTATAGGATAAATGCTGAGCTACCTTCTGATATAAACGGTCAAATTCAGAAATAGTCTCACTGGAGAGATGTTTTCTCCCTTTATTCAATTGGCTTATATACTGTTCAAGCTGTTTCCATTCTTCGCGGTGAAGCTTAATGAATTGTTTAATATCCACTTCAGAACCTTCTTTCCGGGATTAGTTATTATCTTTTATTATAATTTAAAATAGTGAAACATCAACAGGGGGGTCCGAAATGAATCAGGGACAAATAGAAATAAAGACACCGGAATTTGTTTCCTTGAACTATCAAATAGCAGGACTAGGTAGTCGCGGAGCTGCAATGCTTATCGATCAATTATTATTACTTGTAGCAAACATTGTCATATACCTAATCTTTCTAATGGCAAATGTATCAGACATATTTTATCTATCCGATTCATGGGTACCAGTTGCAGTTGCCATCATTCTTGTATTTATCATCAATTGGGGATATTTCTTTGTGGCCGAGTTTTTCTTCGGTGGAAAAACTCTTGGTAAGAAGTTAATCGGTATTCGAGTAATTCAAGAAAATGGCCATAGTATCACATTGTTATCCAGTTTAATACGAAATCTCTTGCGTATTATTGACATGCTTCCAACTAGTTATTTCTTAGGGATGGTGTTTATCTTCTTTCATTCTAAACATAAACGACTAGGTGATATGGTTGCAGGCACGATTGTTGTACATGAACGTGCTGCTAAAAAAGAGGGTACCTCTAAGATTGACAAAGAAATTTTGCGACGTGGTTTAACGAAAGATAGTTTGGCGCTAAAAGATTTCGCGCTTCGCTCATTAGGGAAAAAAGAGTGGGAGCTACTAAGGATTTACAGTGGGAAATTCCTGAATATTAAACTGAATGATAGAGTACAGCTTACAAGACAACTTGCCACAAAACTATTGCCAAAAATCGGGTTAGATGCAAGAGATAAAGAAATTCTAGAACTAGAAAATATTCTCCTTACACTTTATCTGATTACGAAGGATGAATGGGAGTATGAATTATAACTGTAGTTAGAGTTACCTTTGGAGTAGGGGTCTGTAAATTCAAAACAATCCCTTGCATAACAAACGATTTGCGATAGAATATAGACAGGCATGATATCGCTGGATCGGGTGGGGACTCTTTCCCTTCTGGACGCCATTGTATGGTGAAAGGAGGGGATGTCTATGGAGATAGTACTATCGTATATGATTGTACTATTTGCAGGTGGGACTTTTTTAGTAACACTGTTAAACTTCATTAGACAATTAATCAAAGATTTGATTAATAAAGGTTGAACCCCACCCTTTGTTCGCTAAAACAAAATAAGGGTGAGGTTCTTCAAAGGAATATTTTGTCCAGTGGGGAATCCACCTGAACATCAGTATCATGCTAAACCGGGAATGCTACCAACATTCTCGGTTTATTTATATTATTACTCTCTAACTGATATTATACATATTGCTACAGAAAATGTCTATTCACTCTTGCTAACCAACGCTTTACATATCTTCATTTTGCCCATGTTGCAAGAGAATAATCAGGTGACTTTAAGGTCTATTCGAACCCCATCTCCCTAGAATCCTATGAACGAATCCACTTCCAAATCTCACCAGGTGTAGCGTTTTTACCATACATTAAAATACCAACCTTAAATATCTTACCTGCTAATTTCATAAATAATAGAATACTGATCACAAGAACGACGATGGCAATGATGATTTCCACCCATGGCCATTCATCTAGAGCGGTTAATCGCATAATTAGCACACCCGGTGATGTGAATGGAACATAGGATGCAACTTTTGCAACTATGCCACTTGGATTACTTAATACCGGTGCCATTAATACAAAGGATAGGAATGGTAACATCATAACTAATCCTTGGAAGTTTCCGCTTGTTGTCATATCAGCCATTGTAGCCCCAATTCCAACAAAGATGGCAGCAAATAATAGATAACCAAGTATCGCGATGAATACTAGCAATAATGTTTCAGGTACGAATAAATACTCAATAATTGGTTCATCAATTTTAGTTGCAGCGAATGGTACAACGAAGATGAGTAAGACAACAACTTGGATCAGTCCAAGTACGAAATATCCAATTATCTTACCATTCATAAGCTCGCCAGGAGTTACAGAGGACAAGATGATTTCTGCAATTTTATCTTTTTTCTCTTGGGATGCGCTTTGGAAGATCATCATACCAGTCACAACTATTGCAAATAGTATAATACCTGCAAAGAGACCCGGTACTAATTTCTCAAGTGGGCTATCTAAGGAAATAGACTCCTCTGCTCCTGATTGTTCTGCTACATAATCCTCGGCAGAAGTCTCTTCAAACACAACATTACTAGAGATGATTGCTAACTCCTCATCTGTTAAATCTAATTGAGAGATTCTAAGTTGTTGTAGAGGACCTGTTAGTAATTGAACCTGAGAGCTGAACCCTGATTCGATTTCATCTGTTGTATATACTGGAATAACGCCATTTTCTAATGCTTCAGATGTTAGGAAGATATAAGCGGTATCCTCATTGTTTTCTAATTCAGCAGCTATGTCGCCTTCTGATAAATCTGTTTGATGTAAATCCCAATCTAATTCGTATTGGTCAACTGCTTCTGTAAGCATTGCAAAAACATCCAGTTGATCATTTACAAAAACAGTTGTCTCGGATGACTCATCATCTGAACCAAATAAACTTCCTAAAAATCCAAATCCAAGAATAAGGATAGGTGTTAGGAATAGGCCAATGACAAATGATTTATTCTTCATATTTCGCTTTATTTCCCATTTTGCTACTTTCATCGAGTTACGCATCTAGTTCACCTGCTTCCTGGATTAAGTTTTTATTGGTGGCAATATCAATAAATATTTCATGTAGTGAAATACGATTCATCTTTAATTCATGTACCACGACATTGCTAGGTAAGGCTTTTAGCCAGCTAGTTGGCTCAACATCTTGTTCTAGAAATAGTACGGCTGATTCGTCTTTTTGTTCCACTCTTTGTACATGAGGAATACTTTCTAATAATTCCAGATTATTTTTACCTCGGATCGTACATTTAAAGTTCGCATATTTTGTCTTCACTTCATCCAATGTACCGTAAATGACCTTTTGTCCATTTTGGATCATAAATAATCGGTCACACATTTCCTCTACTAAATTCATTTGGTGTGAAGATAGTAGGATCGCTGTCCCATTGTCTGCTAAATTTCGGATTTCATCTTTAAATAATTCCTGACTAACAGGGTCTAAGCCTGAAAAAGGCTCATCTAAGATAAGTAGTTCTGGTTCATGTAGGATAGAACCGATAAATTGTACTTTCTGTCCCATTCCTTTGGATAATTCATCGATAGAAACCTTATCTTTTCCTTCTAAATCAAATTTCTTTAAGTACATTAAAATTCTCTCTTTAGCCTTATCCAGTGGATAATCCTTTAAATCTGCAAGATATAATAAAATATCCATTACCTTTACGTTCTTATAAAGGCCGCGTTCCTCTGGCAAATAGCCAATCTTATGTCTTGGAATTTCCTTTCCTTCGTGATTATGGAAAGTAATAGAGCCTTTATCTGGATACATAATTCCCATGATATTTCTAATAGTCGTTGACTTCCCAGCACCGTTAGGCCCAAGAATAGCAATGATTTCGCCTTTTCTTACTTCAAAGGTAATTCCTTTTAAGGCCTGCTTATTTTTAAAGGATTTTTCAAGGCCATTCACTGTTAACATGACTTCCATGTTGTATTCCTCCTACATTTTTTTATTATTTAGCAAGATGGTAATAATGTCATCTAACTCTAAAGAACTACGATTACTCCATTGGATCCCTTTCGCTTCAAGGTAAGCTTCTGTTTCCATTGGATTATCAGATATAATCATCCTATCTTCACGGGTTACTTCACCCGGAATCCTTGTGTCTGAAAGTGAATCACGTAGCCAATAACGGGCATAGGTAGAAGTAAGTTCCTCTTTTTCAAAGTGACCTAACATTTTCCCGTTATGTAATACGAATAAGTAATCGGAAAGTTTCTTAATATCGTCAATTTGATGACTGGCAATTAAAATAGATCGATTACCAGATTCCATCCATTCAACAAGTAAATCAATTAATAATTTCTTAGAAGGGATATCCATAAAGGATGTTGGTTCATCTAAAATCAGTAATGGTGCATTTCTTGGAATGGTAAGAGCAAGATTTAATTTTTGTTGAACACCTTGAGACAACTTGGCGAATTTCTTGCCAAGTGGAACTTCAAATAGTTCAACCATTTTTTGAAAAAGCGCCTCATCCCAGTCCGGGTAAAGTGGAGCAATCAACTTCTTGAGCATCTCACCTGTAAATGCATCCCATCCGATAATGGTTTGTGGTTGATAGGCGACTAATCGTTTCCAGTTTTCATTTTCTCCGTGGACAAACATGTTATCAATCTTAATGTTTCCGTGATCTGGTTTTACAAGATTCATAATGGTTTTTAGTAGGGTGCTTTTCCCGGAACCGTTATTTCCTATTAAGGCAGTAATGGTTCCGGGCTCTAGTTTTAAGTTAATTGGTCCAAGATGAAAATCATCCATAACTTGTTTCTCTAAATCCGCTATATACAATAGTGGCTCCATATTAGTGATCTCCCTTCCCCTTTGGATATGTATGAAGTATTTCAAGAAAAATATCTTTCACTTGTTCGAGAGTATAATCATAGTTAAGTGCTGTTTCTATCGCATTTTCCATTATCTTGTGAACAGAGGATACTTTGACTTCTTGTTTAAGATCATCTGCTAATTCAGCAACAAACGTCCCCTTGCCTTGAAGTGTTTGGATAAAGCCTTGTACTTCCAAATCCTGATATGCCCGACGAGTTGTGATAATACTTATTTCAAGATCCTTGGATAATGCTCGGATAGAAGGGAGTGGTGTTCCCGTTGTGAGATGTCCACCAGCTATCAGCGCTTTGAACTGATTAACAATCTGATGATAAATTGGCTCTCGTGAATCTTTAGATATCTTGATTGGAAGCTCCAATGCATACACTCCTTTCCATTAGAGATAGTCCGTCTTTTTCATTTGTTTTAGCATTTTCGTTTTCCAATAATGAAGACCAATTACTGCAAACATAATGGATAGGATTGCTGATGCCAAACTCCACTTCTTAGCGAAGATAATGGACCATTCCACTATTCCATAAGTAAATAAATAGGGCATAAAGAAAATGAAACCGATGATGGAAGCAATCAATAGAATACTTAAAATATAGGTTGATTTCTTGTTGTTCATATTGGTCCCAACATCCGCAGTAAGTACACTAAGCCCCGCATATATACCAAAAGATAACCAGATGATAACAAACGATATATAAGCATCTAAGCTCATAGAGTCTCTTATTTCCGGACTAAATAGATATAACATGATTAACATATATAACTGGAATGGTAGGGAACTAATTAGATAAATAATAATTGATTTTAAAATAATTACCCTATTTGCAACTGGTAAATGTAGCCCCATAATGGTGGCTGGGGATACCCAAGTATTCCCACTTACTTGTTGTAACTGTAAACCTTTTACCCGGAACCAAACAGGTCCAAATACAAAAAGCATCAAGAGAAACAAATCCAATCCAACAAATCTTGATTCCTGGGCTTGGAAACCTTGGATAAAGAGAAAAGTAAAAAGAGAATAGAACAGATACTGTCCGATATAATTAATCCAAGATACCTTTAACTCCGGTTTCGATAAATGTAAAGCAAGAAACAAATGATTACGCAAGAAAAACACCTCACTAACTATAGCTTATCGTGTTAAGTACTTTCTTCATTTTAGAATTCCATAGAATATAACTAATCATGATAAGAATAATAGATACTCCTGTTACTAATATTGGCAACTCTTTTGCAATCATAATGGACCAATATACGATCCCATGACCAGATAATGAATGAACCATGATGATGAAGAAGAATAATAAAACACACAGTATGATTAAAATAATACTTAAACCAGAATTAGATACCCAAAATCCTCGTACACCTAAACTCAGCCTAGGAACTAGATATCCACTTAAGAAGGAAAGGGATAACCACATAGCAACAAAGGAGATAAAGGATCCCACTGATAATATGCTAAAAAGTGGTGTTGCAAAGTAGATGGCAATAAGCCCTATCAGTTGAACAGGGAAAGTATAGATACTATGTATAATCAACCTGCTTTTAATAATGGTATCATGATTTAGGGCTAAGTGTTGCTGCATGACAACCATAGGGGAAGCGATAAACCGGTAATTAATATGTTGAGTTTCAAAGCTTTTGGGCTTCGGTATCAGTGGAGATAAGCCAAATACCGTTAGAAATAAAAAGTCAATGAAAGCTGTTCCTTCTTCTAAGTAAGAAGGCAATTGGGTAATAAATACAGCCATAAATAGCCCTGTTACCAGATAAGCAAGTAGAATATTATAAATGGATTTTTGTAACTCTAATTTTGTAATTTCAAACGCATATCGCCAATTATTCAATAGAGTACTCCTCCTAACCAAGTGTTATAGTGTGTATGTCTATATACACAGTATAACTACACGGGAAAAGGATGTCAATACTTTTAGGTGTGAATGAATCGAACAAGCATGGAAAAAACGCTAGATACTAGATAGAATGGGCTTCTAGTAGGCAGTTCACAAATTCGTAACAGATATTGTGAAATAATGAGCAAAAACATATTTACACATAAAATAATCCATGCTATTATCAAAGTGTAATAAGGAAACACACTTACAATATATTGTGAAATGGTGAACATTTAAAAATCTATGTGAAACAATGAGCATTTAAAATAAACAATCTAAAGGAGTTGTATCTATTATGTTAAACTTCATTCGTGAAAATAAAGTAGTCGCAGGTGTTCTAGCAATCATTCGTATCTATATTGGTTATGCTTGGATTACAGCAGGTATTGGTAAATTAACAGGTGGTGGATTTGATGCTAGTGGATTTATCCAAGGTGCCATTGCAAGTGCAGGAGGAGATCATCCAGCTGTACAAGGCTGGTGGGCAACATTCTTAGAAACAGTAGCACTTCCAAATGCAGAACTGTTCAGTTTCATGGTAATGTGGGGAGAAATCCTTGTTGGTGCAGCTTTAATTCTTGGTATCTTTACTAACTTTGCAGCCTTAATGGGTATGACCATGAACTTCGCATTCCTATTCAGTGGCACAGTAAGCACAAATGCTCAAATGGTTCTACTAACCGTATTCCTAGTAGTAGCAGGCTTTAACGCAGGGCGATATGGTCTAGACAGATGGGTTATCCCATTCCTAAAAGACCATACTCTAAACAGAAAACAAACTAAAAAAGTAGCTATGGCGTAAGTTGTTCAACAGACTTCATACGAAAGACTAAAAAATAAACAATCAAAAGGAGTTGTATCTATATGTTAAACTTCATTCGTGAAAATAAAGTAGTCGCAGGTATCCTAACATTCATTCGTATCTATATTGGTTATGCGTGGATCACAGCAGGAATTGGTAAATTAACAGGTGGTGGATTTGATGCAAGTGGATTCATCCAAGGTGCGATAGCAAATGCAGGTGGAGAACATCCAGCGGTACAAGGCTGGTGGGCAACATTCTTAGAAGCAGTAGCCCTTCCAAATGCAGAACTGTTCAGCTTCATGGTAATGTGGGGAGAAATCCTAGTTGGTGCAGCACTCATCCTTGGAATCTTTACTAACTTCGCAGCATTAATGGGTATGACCATGAACTTCGCATTCCTATTCAGTGGTACAGTAAGCACAAACGCTCAAATGGTATTATTAACAGTATTCCTAGTAGTTGCAGGCTTCAACGCAGGCCGCTACGGTCTAGACAGATGGGTTATCCCATTCTTAAAAGACCACACACCAAACCATAAACAAAATAAAAAAGTGGCAGTTGCTTAACCGAACAAGAGTAAAAGCGGATCTTCAATATGAAGGTCCGCTTTTTGGTTTATTTACAAACATATTCAGCTAATACACTCTGTACCTTATAGATATTTAGCTGTTTATTGAAGTTCTTTTGGATCGGTGTACCACTTCCCGACAACCATATTTTCAGCTCAGCTTCTAAGTCGAATGTTCCTGCAGTTTCAACTGAAAAATGAGTAATACTCTTATAAGGAATCGAATGGTACTCCATCTTTTTCCCTGTAACACCTTGCTTGTCCACCAAAATTAATCTTCTGTCCGTAAAGACAATCAGATCTCGGATTAATTTGTATGCATGCTCTACACGCTCTGACTCCGAGAGTAATTCCTTCAGCTCCTTTTCAGCATCCGTGCTCTTAATCTCTGAGGCATTACCCATCATACCATCAAATAAACCCATAATAATCACCTCCATGATTCAGAAAATTAGTCTCTATTGTATGTTTAATGATACCTATTCATGTAAATAATGTAAACGATTACCATACACATCTGGAGGGATTAACATGAAAAAAATACATTGGTTCGTAATTGTAGCTTCTTTTCTCGTGATATACCTTATAGCATACGGGGCCACGAGCGCAGATAATGATGCAACAAGCAATGAAGAAGAGAACCCAAGTATCGAAACAACTAGTATGCTAAAGGAATCTGGGAAATCAGTATTGGTTACCATGGTGAATACAAATGGGGAAACAATCGGTGAAGCGAGGCTTGAACAAAAGCCGGACGGTGTCAGTATTAGCCTAGATGCATCAAAGCTACCACAAGGAACCCATGGATTCCATATTCACGAAAATGGCTCCTGTGAGGCACCATCCTTCGAGTCGGCGGGTGCACACTTTAACCCAACCAATGCCAAGCACGGCTTCGATCATCCACAAGGTCCACATGCTGGTGATTTACCTAATATAAACGCAACAAATTATGGATTTGTTTCCACGACTGTTCTAGCGAATATGGTGACATTGGAAAAAGGGAAGAAAAATTCCTTATTAAAAGAAGGTGGCACGGCATTAGTAATTCATTCGAAAGCAGATGATTATAAATCACAGCCCGCTGGTGACGCAGGTGAACGTATTGCTTGTGGTGTGATTGCAGAATAATGCGAAGTAACGGGTTCTGAGTTATATTCTCAGAGCCTTTTTTTATTTTGGTTATTTAATTATTACTGTAGTTTATATGAAATAATATAGCCTTACACAACCCTTATTGAAAATTATGTCAACAAAATGGGAATATATGTTCGCATTTTGTTCAAAGTATGTTATTATTGAAAATAAGATAATATTCCGTTTGGATCTTAGCTTTTAATTGGATGTGATGCACTGTGGTTATATACTGACATTATTGCACATCTATTCATGAAAATTCATAAGCTGAAGTCACAATTATTTCAGGAGGGGCAATTATGGGTAAATCTAGTATTAGTACTGTAAATGAATCAAACGATTTAAAAGTTATAGAAAAATACCTAAAAAATTATAATAACTATAAAGCTGGTATAAAAAACTTAGAAAAACAACTAGAGTATCTCATCCCCGGCATTGACAAATTACATGTGAGTGAAAACTTAGATGGAAAGTATTATCTCCAATTAGATAATGGAACATATATCATCAATCGAAATATTAGTAAGAAATCATTTATGTTATATGAGGACATGGAAAGTTATAAACTGATTATTAATGCTATTGGTGAAGCATTAGGTGAACTAGACGATATTGAAATAAAGTTTATAGATTCTCGTTATATTAAACGAAAGTCAATAGTACAGACCTCTTTCGATTTAGGATATAGTGAAAAATACATTTTTAATTTAAGGAAGAAAACATTAAATAAATTACGAATTTCTTTAAAAAGCTTACTAATAAGTGAATATTAATCTTGGTCATTTGCACAGATAATGAAATTTTCATTTCTGTGCACTTTTTATTTTTGGTATAGGTGTATCTTATTTGAATATATAAGCTCACTAATGTTATTAAAAGCCTCCCTAATCCAATGCAGATGAAATTAGGGAAAAATCCCAATTAGTGTGCTAGCTAACCCAACTAATATTTCCTTCCACCACATTAATGGACAATGTAACAATAGTTTTTATCAATTTCTATACATATTTTGATTACCTTTTAGACATTTTTATAAGTCAAGTTTATTTTAGCATTATAAATGAAAGCGAATAAAGGAGGCTTATAACATGTCGATAAAATATTTCCTCTAAGAGGTATTACACAATTCATTGAGAATCAAATTTCAAGGAGAAAGGAAGTAAGCAATGGCAGATATAAGAGTGCTTCAAACACAACGATGGTTAAACGAAACATATAGCGGCAATCCAGGATATAACATTGTAGAGGAAAATGGTAAAACAGGGTTTCAAACTGTTCATGCTTTAATTAGAGCTGTCCAAATTGAGTTGGGAATCTTTCCAACATTCGATAATTTTGGCCCAGAAACTATGCGAAGGTTCCCTAACTTAAGAAAACAAGAAGAAGGATCGCAACCAACGAATTTAAACTATATTCTACAAGGTGCTTTTTGGTGTAAAGGCTATAGCCCCGGAAGCTTTACAGGAAATTTCTATGAAGGTACAGAAAGAGCAGTAATGGAGTTTCAGGGGGATGTAGGATTTACAAATCCCGATGGAATAGTAGATGGAAAATTAATGAAAGTTATTCTTAATACCGATGGCTTTCGATTAAGCTCTCCTTATGGAAGACCAGCAATTCGTAAAGTACAACAAATTTTGAATCGAGAATACAGTAATTACTTTGATTACATTCCAACTAACGGGATCTATGAACGAAAAACAAATACAGCTTTAATATATGCATTACAACATGAGGAGGGCATAGGTCACATTGCAAATGGAAACTTTGGTCCTTCAACTATTGCTAATTGCCCTACTTTAAGTCCGGACTATGCACCTCGAGCATTTATAAAAGTTTTACAATATGCACTGGTTTGTAATGGTCCAGAATATGATACAAGTCTCTATGATGAATTTGGGGGATATTATACACCCGAGGTAGAGGGAGCTGTACGCAATTTTCAAGGTTTTATGACATTACCCGAAACCGGCATAGCTGACATGCCAACTATAAAGCAGCTATTAACTAGTAATGGATATACTGGACGAACTGCAATGGCATGTGATGCATCAACCATTATTGACGAAGATACTGTTAAAGTATTAAAAGCCAATGGTTACGGAATAATTGGACGCTACTTAACAGGTACTGTTGGTGGAATAAGATCCAAAGCAATGACTCGTAGGGAGTTGTCCATTCTTACCGAGAATGGCATACGAGTATTCCCAATTTATCAAGATGGAGGATGGTACGCGGAATACTTTATGCCAGGTCGTGGAACAATAGATGCTTATAAGGCTATAAATGCTGCATATGAACTAGGATTTCAAGAAGGAACAACTATTTATTTTGCTGTTGACTTTGATGCGTATGATTATCAAGTAGACGGCCTTATTATTCCTTACATGTGGGAAATAAGAGAAGTGTTTGATAAACTTGGAAAAGAAATACCCTTACCTGAATATAAATTAGGTGTTTATGGAGCTCGGAATACCTGTTTAAAATGTTTGCAGGATTCTAAAGTTAGAACAGATTATAGTTTTGTTGCCAATATGTCTACAGGGTTTAGTGGAAATTTAGGGTTTCCTATGCCTTATAACTGGTCATTTGGGCAGTTTTTTGAAACTGATATTGAATCTGTTGTGAATAATGAATTTGTTTCACTAAGAATTGACAAAAATGATTACTCTGGAAGAGATTCAGGATCTTTATATCTTTCTCCGCCGAGTAGAAAATTACCTGAATATTATGCCCTATTCGATAAATGGGTAGAAATCGGACAACAAATTCCATTTTTAAAGGATAAACCAAACCTATTTACAACTAGTTTTGTTTTTAACCAACCCTACGCATTACTAAGGGGTTACTATGTTGATGTTGACGTTACTACGTCCACTGAGTATAGTAATACAGGAGAAGTGGATGGAGTCGCCTTTACTGTCCAAGATGGTAAAGTTTCGGCAAGTCTGACAGAAATGCTTGGAGAAATGTTCGAAAGAATAAGTTCAGACAAACTTTCAGATATAGAAGAAATAGTTAACAATTTTTCATTATCTATAGGCAATGGATTTATTAGCATGAACGTTAATACCTCAAATCCAAATGAAGTAAAAATAGACGTGACGGCTCATAAGCAAAACATCCCAGTTGAAGGTGGAAATGAAGTTCATTTAAGTGTTACAGTAACCTTTACATTTAGGATTCCTCCATCTTCACCAGATTTAGAACCAGTATTGGAAGTTGCGTTCTACTCAATTGCGGCACTAGCACTATTGGCACTTTTGGCCCTAACTGCACCAGTAATAATGGGACTAGGTACAGTAACAGCTTTAGTACTACTATTAATGGTAGGGGTAGATGAACCGGCAACATAAAAGAGAAAGAGGTGTAGGAAGTTACTTTCTACACCTCTTTCTCTTTTATGTATCCAGAAATTAACTTATTGAAATTAATTAATTCATCTTTAGATGTGTTTTTTGACTCTTTCTTAATTATCACTGCTTGTAAATCAGATAAATATATAAAGTATCTCTTTTCATCCTCATATACTTTTTTAACTTCTGACCAAGTAGAATGTTGTGTTGTTCTTTTAAACTCTGCCCTGAAACCTTCTTCTGAAATATATAATTTACAATCTCCTACTGTAAGCGAATCGTTCTTTCTAGCTAGCCTTTCTGTTTGGTATATTAATCCCACATTATATAAAATGCTTCCAAAAATAAAATAGAGAATGGAAGCTAAGAGGGAAACAATAGTACCAAATCCAAAAGAAAACGAAAGAATAAATGCTAATATTGCACCGAAAAATCCGTTCAATATTCTATTCCTTTTATGAAAATTAGTTGTTCTTAATGAAATCCTTTGTAAAGCCTTAAGATCTTCTAAATTAACTTCAAATTCTACAACCATATAAACACTCCTTATTTAATAAAAAAACTTGACCTAAATATCGAGTAATGCGAGTATTTTGTTGCATTTTTGTAGCTATATAGTAGTTTCTTTAAATTTTTTTTGAACTTTTCAGAACTAGTTCTAGTTTAATATAAACCTACAACTAGTCAACAGAAATTTATAGACTAAATTAATAAGTTTCAGGAGGGGATAGTTATGTACAGCTTTTTAATACCTTTTGGGTAACAAAAAACACAACACTATCAGTTACCATTTAATTAAACCTATTATGAATATCCATAGTGGGTACAATACTTTCAAAATTAAGAAAGGGGGGTGTAAATATGGCTCAACCAGTTTTTAAAGTTAACAGAACAGGAAGAACAATTTATGTGGCAGATTATAACGGAAATAGAGAAGCTGGCATTATCGTACCTGACGAAGTATTTGTGAGTCGTGGTGATATTGATGGGAATTTCACTTATGACATTTGGTATTATAATGCAGATTGGAGACAATACCGAAGCGGACAAATTTCTTATGACGATCATGGCCAATGTGCTGATGCTTATTCGCCTTACCATGCATATTATAAGCGAATTGGGAAAAACGGAAATACTCAATATGTTTTTCAGGTTCGTAGCGGTATGAGAGCAAGGATTTATAAAGGGGCTAGTGCAACTTCATTTGACGCTACTTATGGAAGTTCAGGAGGACTAATTGCAACAAGTGGCGCTTCTAATGCAGGTTACACATACCCAGACAGACTACACATTGAAGGTTATTACAAGAACGGTATTTGGAATGAACAATCCGATTTGTGGTGTGACACTGATGTTCTATTCGGATATCCAACAAGACCTACTATTTATTCATCCAAAATGCCATAAGTTACTTAAGAAGGATACCTTAATAGGTGTCCTTTTTAAATTTCAAGATGACTATTCCAAAATAATGCAATTTAGTGGTAGCCATCGCTAAATTTAACTGACGAAAAATTAAATAACAATTCAGAAATGTCCGATTTAATTGTTGTACAAATTTAATTAAATTGCTATGATTAAGTGAGAAGAAAAGGAAAAGGAGCAAATTATGAAAAAAATCAACGGGATTATTGGAGTAGTTGTTCTAGGTGTAATTATTATATTCCTCTTGAATGAAAGTCATTATAGTGATAAACAAGCATATGCAGCCAATCACGATATCTCTCAACAACAAAAAGCTGAGAAAGAAACTCCAGTTTCTAATGGAAAAACTGATGGTGTTAACAGACAAGCAGAAATAGATGAATTGGCAAAGAACAATCCAAACATTTTGGTAGCCCCTGAGTATGCTAAAGCAGAAGATTTTATTTCAGATTTTATTAAGTTGCTGAATCGTGAGAACCAAGAATTAGTTGAAGCTACGGATAAATACACTTATGAGCATCATATCGTTACAGCAGCCAATGAATATGCTACACATTTTTTAGAATTGAAAGATGATACTGTTGCTAAAGAAAAACTAGAAGGTATCCAAGAAATAGTTAAAGTAGTATATGAAAAAATGAAAGCTAATAAGTTAGATGAAGCAACACTCGAGAGGACCTATGAGGAACTAAGAACTTATTTAAGTAATTAGTAATTTATTTTTGTTTAGGGATTTCGTTATGAAGATTTGGATCATCTATAAGATTGTCCTTTTTACTTTGATTTAAAGCAAAATAGGATTAAGCTTCGATCAATTAAAACATTGTTGAAGGTACTTACAACTTCTTTTCTAACTTCAATGGTTATGATAAGCCATATTGAAATGAATTTTAGTTATATATCTAATCGCAATATGTAAAGTGGTAATACGAATGGAAAAACATCAAGCGAAAAGTTAGTGAATATTATCGCTCGTCAGGTTAGTGTGGATATTCAACGATTAATATGTATGAATAGACCCAGGTAACATTGTTTTCTGCTCCAAATATATGATTGGTCTAATGAACATAAATGAATTAATTATAAGTTTTGATTGAAAAGGCCCTCTTATGGATGAATTTAGTTCCATCTAAGGGTCTTTTTTTATCAAATACACTATTTTCACATTACTATTTCAATACTTTTGCAATTTTAATGCCTAATATAATATTCCTAAACCAAATATTCAAAGGGGAAGAGAAAATGGAAATTTCGATTTATGAAATCACTTTAGTGCCTCTTATTTCTGGTCTTGTAGAAGTAATTAAACAAGTAGGGATTCCAAAAAAATATAGTTCCATCTTGTCTATAATTTTTGGAGTTTTACTTGGAATGATTTATGCAGGACCTACTGATTTAAAAAGAGGAATTATAATGGGAATAATGTTAGGATTATCCGCAAGTGGATTATATAGTGGTACAAGAAGTGTTCATGAGACAATAAAGCAAATCAATCAGGATAAGGTAGATTAATTTTGAAGAGAATCCATCGGTAACCTAATATAACTAGTATCCAATTGAAAGTACTTTCAGGATTAATGATCTTCGCAATTGAGAAAAGTTCTTTCTTAATTAGCAATAATGAAAATGATTATGGAAACCATCTAACAAGGAATCAATGAATTAATAGGGTAACAAGAAATAAATCAAAATAGGAATATATGTTCGTATTCCTGGCAAAGCTATGCTATGATTGGGAACAAGATAATGTTCAGTTTAGGGGTTAGCAAAGCTTTCATTGGAGGTGATGCCACTGAGGATGTATGAAGTCATGATAGTACTAGGAAACTTTGGTACTTTGTTACTTACTCTTATTGCCTTGGTATTAACCATGATAAATAAAAATTAATAAATAGCTCCACTCAATTGGAGAACCTATTTTACCCTTAATCGCAGAACCCTAAAGGAACCACTTGTCAAGAGTCCAGTTGCAGCTGGACTCTTTTTCATTTATAAAACATATTGTACCACTCCTCTCCAATTGAAGGTAGACACTGAAGAGGTTTTGAGAGATGCTACTAAATGGCATTTTTCCAAGTTTATTAAGGAGAGGTTACAACGTAGAACTTGGTCAATAAAATTATTACTCGTCTACCATTCCATTTCCAATAAGACTCCTGTATAATATGTTTCGAGTATCGAAAGAAGGGAGATAACTATGGGGGCACATGCTGAAGCACAACAAGAAGTAATAAAAGAAAAAATATGGACGCGGGACTTTATTTTAATATGTCTGGCTAATTTTTTTATCTTTTTTGGATTTCAAATGACCTTACCAACCTTACCTTTATTCGTGAAAGAATTAGGTGGTAGTGATCAGTTAATTGGTGTTATTGTTGGGATTTTCACTTTTTCAGCGCTTGTATTACGACCATATGCGGGGCATGCATTAGAATCTAAAGGACGCCAATTTGTGTACATGACTGGTTTAGCTATTTTTGTTGTTTCGGTTGGTTCCTTTGCATTTATAGGTAGTATAGCTATTCTGTTAATCGTGAGAGTTCTGCAAGGTGTGGGCTGGGGCTTATCAACAACGGCAACGGGTACGATCGCAACGGATATTATTCCCACTAGCCGACGTGGTGAAGGATTTGGTTACTTCGGACTATCCGGGAATATCGCACTTGCCTTTGGACCAGGACTTGGCCTTGCATTGGTAGGGAAAATATCCTTTATGTCTTTATTTTTAATTTGTGCAGCCTTTGGTTTAGTAGCTTTCCTTCTTTCGGCCAAAGTTCGTTACAAAAAAGTTGAAGAGATACCAGAAAAAGCTGCTACACCAAGATTTGATATCTTTGAGAAGACGGCAATACAACCTTCTATTCTAGTTTTATTTATCACGTTTACATTTGGAGGAATTGCAACATTTTTGCCTTTACATGCCATAGAACGAAATGTTGCTGGCATTGAAGCATACTTTCTTGTATATGCAGCTTTACTATTAATCTCTCGAACCTTTGCAGGTAAAATTTATGATAAAAAAGGGCATCTGTATGTATTCTTACCAGGAACCATTATGATTCTTATTGCTATGATTCTATTAGCATGGTTACCAACTACGTTTATTTTACTAGTTGCGGCAGGATTATATGGATTTGGATTTGGAACTGTTCAACCAGCCTTACAAGCATGGGCAGTGGAGAAAGCGGCTGGCAATCGTAAGGGGATGGCTAATGCTACCTTCTTTTCCTTCTTTGATCTTGGAATTGGGTTGGGCGCGATCATATTTGGTCAAATTGCTTTTCTATTTAATTACAGTACGATTTATGCAACAGGAGCTTTCTCCATACTCATATCTATGCTGGTCTATATTTTTCTAGTAATGAGAGCGAGAAAACTGGAAGCTAGTCATTAAAACGAAGCAATTTAAGTGGTTGCTTCGTTTTTTTTCGCAGACAGGAAAGTATAACAATCTTTCCCGCGGCATAAGAAAAAACTAACACAGGATGTGCTCGTCGTACTTTAGCATATTCGAGGAAGTAAATCTCCTCGCAAAGCTGCATGGAGTAGACTCGGGGGAGAAACAAATCACATTGCAATATAAGTAGTTGCTTCGGAACAGTACGAGGTGATGCCGAGTTTTTCTTATCAAAAAGGTATATTCTATCTTTGCTTTTCCTATCCTATAAGAATAGAAACGAATCAATTTAAATTTATCCAAATCTCTTATACAATAAGTATATAATTGTGTTCGTAAAAGGCAGGTTAATAGATTTTGAAAAAACTAAGTGAGATTGATATCCAAAGGCTATTCCCATCATTAATCTATAAGCGTGGATTAGAATATTATAATAAAGGTCTTGTAACTGATTTATCCTATGACATCAACTACAATGTTTGGACGGCAACGGTACAAGGATCAGAGGATTACTTTGTTGAGATCAATATGAAGGACTATGAAAAAGGTTCGGTTGATACATATTGTGACTGCCCAGCTTTTGATTCTTACGGGTCATGTAAACATATTGCTGCTACGTTAATTGGCATTGCCAATAAAGAAACGCCACAGGAATTGTCTTACTCCAATTATGATTATGAAATGACCAATCGATTTATCCGAGCACTTAGTAATGTTGGGCAGCCGGCAGAGATGTCAGATATTTTGCCGGAAAAAGCACCTCTTCATGTGGAATATATTGTGAAGTGGTCCTATGACAGAAATCTATTAATTGAATTGAAAGCAGGAGTAAACCGTGATTATGTAGTGAAAGATGTTCATGAGTTTTTGCGGGATGTATTAAATGGTAACGAGCATTTCTTTACCAAATTGTTTGCTTATGCACCCAGTCAGCACTTCTTACTGCCAGAAGACCGAGAAATATTTGAACTTCTAGGCTCTATCCAAAAGAATGAAAAAATATATGATGGTTATCATGTCTATCATTATCGTGGCAATGTAAGTGATAAACGGTCGATTGTCGTTCCTCCATTAATTGCAGAGCAACTACTGGAGAAGTTAATTCAACGTGATTTAGTGGTGGAGGCAAACTCCAAGTCGTATTCAAATGTTTCTATTGAAAAAGGGAAGCTTCCTTTCCACTTTGCATTAAACAAAAATGAACGGGATGATTTGCTTTTAACGATGCATGAAGTAGAAGACAGTGTGTATTTCAGCAACTATGAAATGCTTTTCTATAATGGATTGTTCTATTTCCCATTAAAAGAACAAATACCGATTTTAGAGCTTGTTAGCCAGTTCGGGAAAATCGATCAACAGCTTCCAATCTCTAAAAAACAAGCGGATGCGTTTTTATCAGAAGTACTCCCGTCTCTAAAGAAAGTTGGAGAGGTGGAGATTTCCGAAAAAGTTTCATCTGAAATCATTCAAGTTCCCTTACGAGCGAAGCTGTATTTAGAGGCGAAGGAAGAGTGGATAACCGGTAAGCTGGAATACCATTATGGTAATCATATTATTGATCCATTCGGAAGTCGTGAGGATCATGACGTCATCATCATTCGAGATGTAGACAAAGAAAAACAAATCATGCAGTTAATTGAATATGCTAACTTCCATTATAATGGTCGTGAATTATTTATCGATGCGGATGAAGAAGAATTGTATGATTTCCTATACAAGGTCTTACCAGTAATGGATGAGTATGTAGAACTGTTCTTAACATCGGAAGTTCGTGGGTTTATCATCGAGAATGAACCAATACCAAGAACCAGTGTGAGAATGGAAACCTCTAGTAATTTACTAGAAATTGGTTTTGATATGGATGGGATGGATGATTCAGAAATTAATAAAATCCTAGATGCTGTTATTGAGAAAAAACGGTACTACCGCCTGCAAAGTGGTGAAATGCTATCTTTAGAAGGGGAGGAGTTTACTTCCATCCATAACTTCTTTAGAGACATGGATATTCATAAAAGTGATGTCCAAGACGGAAAAATTCAAATGCCGGTTTTTCGTGGAACACAGATTGACGAGTTAATCGATACCAAGAAAAACTATGATCCGGCGTTTAGACAATTACTGCATCACTTAAAGGAGCCTGAAGAACAGCATTTTGAGCTGCCAAGCATACTGAATGCTTCGTTGAGGTCCTATCAAATGACGGGATACCAATGGTTCAAATCCTTAAGTCATTATCATCTCGGAGGAATCTTAGCAGATGATATGGGACTTGGGAAAACCTTACAAAGTATTGCATATTTAGCATCAGAGCTTGGAGAACATCCGCATTTAATTGTCGTTCCTTCATCCGTTGTTTATAACTGGAAAAATGAATTTGAGAAATTCACTCCTACACTAAAAGTAGCGGTTATGACCGGAACACCACAAGAGCGTCAAGAGAAAATAAACCTATTTAAAAATGCTAACGTGTGGATTACATCCTATGCAACCTTAAGACAAGATATCGAACAATACCGTGAACTAACGTTTCAAACCTTAATCTTGGATGAAGCACAATTCATTAAAAACTATGCAACGAAAACGTCAAAAGCTATCCGTGAAATAAAGGCGGGACGACGATTCGCTTTAAGTGGTACACCAATTGAAAACTCCATAGATGAATTATGGGCCATATTCCAAGTCGTGCTACCAGGACTCATGCCCAATCAAAAAGCGTTCAAGCAATTGTCCCATGAAAAAATTGCATCAATTTCAGGTCCATTCATTTTACGTCGTTTGAAAAAGGACGTACTAAAAGAATTACCTGATAAGATTGAATCTGTAAGTGTATCCGAACTTACAAATGAACAAAAAGAGTTATATGTTGGTTATTTAAGGCAGGTCCAACAAGAAGCGGCACAATCTATCCAGGAAAGCGGCTTCCAACAAAATCGAATGAAGATATTAGCAGGGTTAACACGTCTACGACAAATTTGTTGTCACCCATCACTGTTTATCGAGAATTATGAAGGTAAGTCTGGAAAGCTAGATTTATTAATGGAAACGGTCGAAACAGCTATTGCTAACGGAAAGCGTATGCTAATCTTCTCTCAATTTACCAGCATGCATGAGATCATTATAGAGAAGTTAAAGGAAGCGGGTATTGGTTATTTCTATCTAAGTGGTCAAACCCCTTCTCATGAACGAGTAGAGATGAGTGACCGTTTTAATCAGGGAGAGAATAGTGTCTTTCTAATCTCCTTAAAAGCCGGTGGAACAGGATTAAACCTAACCGGTGCAGATACGGTCATTCTATATGACTTATGGTGGAATCCAGCAGTGGAAGACCAAGCAACAGGCCGAGCCCACCGTTTTGGACAAAAGAACGTTGTTCAAGTAATCCGTCTCATTACAGAAGGCACCATTGAAGAGAAAATATATGAATTACAACAAAAGAAACGAGAGCTAATTGATAAAGTCATCCAACCGGGAGAGAAGATGTTATCTTCGTTAAGTGAGGATGATGTGAGGGAATTATTGAGTATTTAAAAGCGCTTTGTATAACAGTGTCTGTAAAGTTTAAATGAAAGAACCCCCAAAAGTAATAGGAAAGCTTAACTTTTGGGGTGTTTTTTGTATTAAAAGGCTTACTTCGTACAGATTGTTTCTATGATGGAAACTGTGAGGTGAATAAGTATTTTGTATAGCGCTTCATACCCGCTACGGAAATACACTCCGCTTTCCGCGGGCGGCTGGTGAGCCTCCTCAGAGCTAAAGCTCTTGCGGGGTCTCACCGATGCCTATCCTCCCGCAGGAGTCTCCGTGTATTTCCTTCGCTAGTGTTGAGTTAAATTAAATGCAATAAAAACCAACACAAAAATCATTTGCTTCCTTCAATTAGAAAGCTTAAACCAGCGCAGGCAGAATACGGAGACTCCTACGGGAATAGCACGTGTCCGAAGACCCCGCAGAGGCGGTTTTTCCTCGAGGAGGCTGAGGCCGTGCCCGTGGAAAGCGAAGTATTCTGCCGGAGCGGTATCGTCCCGCTATCCACTTTAATTATCTTTAGATAACTAATACATGCGCGATAGAATAATAACATGAAAGGGACAGCCCTGTAACAGCAAATGTTAGGGGCCTGTCCCTTAATACTCATTCCACGATTAGTAGTTACATATTAATCTGAAATAACTTCCTAGGTCTTCCTTTTACATAAGGTTTCTCTTCCCCAACAACTTTAATAACATTCCCCGTTAATAGCTTATTAACAGTTCGTTCAGCACTACGCTTGGTAACGCGGTAGTAGTTGGCAATGTCATTGGATGAGAATGGCTCATTATTTCGTAGTTGTACAAAATCAATAAAGTTATAAGAGAGCTCATTATTTAACTTTGCTTTATGTATAAGTGCCTGATACAGCCTAGATGTGTCAAAATGCTTTTTCACACCGAGTGGACCAATTGTTTCCCCGCGGTCATTAATAATATAACAGCTACTATTACTATTATGGGTACAAGCATCGAGTGCAAGTCTTGCATGATCCTCGGCTTGTTTAGCAGTTAACCCAAGACCGAAACCAATCTCAATCGTTGTATCTAACGCATTTTCGATTTCTTTGATTAATGGGAAATCCCGATAATGGTTCGTAATATGATCTAAAACGCCTCGAGTACCAAAGATAACATATTGATTCTCGTTATTGGTAAGTACGGAAGCATATGTTTTATGACCAAATTTGAGAAGAATTTGGTATAGCTTAAACTGAAGTTCTTTTAAATGTGATTCTCCTTTTTCCTCAACAATCTTTTCCATTTCCTTTATTCGGATATAGCCAGCAACAATCTGAGCGCTCTTACTCATATTTAACGTTGCAATAGTTTTACATTCCTGAATAGCACGATCCATATTGCGTTTTGGAATCACCATTTGATAGGTCGGAACACCATGCTCGTTAAGTTGCTTTTCTATCTCATGTAATGAGGTAAGAACATAATCTATTTTTCCTTCTTCAAAGAGCTGTTTATGATAATTTACGATATTTTTAATATCGACTTTATCATCCTGCTTATAACTATATGTATAAATGTCATCATCAGTTATATTTAATTCACTCAATACCTCGGATACGTGAATCTCATCTTGGACATCAATGGATAAACGGCTTAATTGTTGTTGGTATTTGTTTTTAACATGGTAGAACGATGTTAGAATCATGTATTCATCAAAGGCCACTTGAATAGTTGGTAATCGTTTCTTTTTAATTTTATCTTGTGCGTGTAGATATGGAAGGCATTCTAAAAATAAATAAACATCACACATAAAGGCCTTTTCAACTAGTTCTCTAGCTTCACTTGCTTTGCTATATATAAAAGGAATTGCTTCTATTTCATTATGGTTCTTAACATATTCTTGAAAGCGGTCAACTAATTCACTTCTTCCGAATAAAGCAACCTTTATTTTCACCAATTATCCCTCCCAAATGTAAGATTGAGGCAATATCAACTGTTATATGATGATACTACCTATAGAAAGGGTCATATCATTATATAATAATGAAAATTCAGTCAATTATTTGTAAAAGAATAACGCCTATTAAGCGAACTAATAAGCGACAGATTTGTCAATTTATCTCAGTCTAATGAATTTTCATAATATTGTCAAGTTGATAAAATAACTCTCTATTATTACTGATCTTACAGAGGAATCTAAAGAGACTCCTCTGTAAATCTTTCTTATTCTTGTGGGCTGTACCTGGATTTCACCTGTTCTCGAAGCTCTCTTTTTAAGAATTTACCAACAGACGATTTAGGTATTTCATCAAAGAATAGCACATCATCTGGTAGCCACCATTTCGGAAATTGTGGTGTTAAGAACTCTAGTATATCTTCTTTTGTTGTTTTTTCCTCATAACCTTCATGTAATACGACACATGCAACTGGTCGTTCTTGCCATTTTTCATCTGGTATCGCAACAACACTTGCTTCAAAAACAGGATCGTAAGCCATGATAGCGTTTTCAATTTCGACCGAAGAAATCCATTCTCCACCACTTTTAATTAAATCTTTTGTACGGTCGACAATTTTAATCGTTCCTTCTTCATCAACAGTTACAACATCACCGGTATGGAACCAGCCATCTTTAAAGGCATCTTCGCTTCGGGAGTCCTGATAATACTCGCTTGCAATCCACGGGCCTTTTAATAATAACTCACCCATATCTTTACCATTCCACTCTACTTCACCTTTATCGGTAACAACCTTCATTTGTAGGCCAGGGACAAGGATTCCTTGACGGGCACGTTCTTGGAACTTTTCCTCCTCTGATATATCCTGTTGATAACTCTTTAAGCGAGATATCGTTGCAAGTGGTGTCGTTTCTGTTGCACCATATGCGTGATAGAATGGTATGTTATGTTTTTCTTCAAAGGCCTTAATTAGTCCGAGTGGTGCTGCAGACCCTCCACATAAAACAGCTCGTAAACTAGAAGTATCATAGTCACCTTGCTCTAACTCTCGTAATAAACCTAACCAAATAGTTGGTACACCTGCTGTAATAGTTACCTTGAATCGGTCAATAAACTCTGCCAGTCGTTTAGGTGTGAAACGAGGACCAGGCATTACTTGTGTAGAACCGAACCATGTACAAGCGAAAGGCGTACCCCAAGCATTAACATGGAACTGTGGTACAACTGGCATAGATACATCAGATTCCGAAATAGCCGCTGTGTCAGCAAGACCTAATGCAAAGCTATGCAGTACAATTGCTCTATGGGTGTACACGACACCTTTTGGTTTCCCTGTGGTCGCAGATGTGTAGCACATACCAGCAGGCTGATTTTCATCGATATCTTGTGCAAATTCATAGGATGGATCACCAGTTGAAAGCAGTTCTTCATAAGAGTAGAGTGGTTGAATAGTAGAATCTGGAAGTTCAGCTTTATCTGTCATGACTACAAAAGCTTCTACAGTAGTTAAATGTGTGTGAATGTGTTCAATGAGAGGCAAAATATCTTCGTCAATAAATAGAATTTTATCTTCGGCATGATTAATGATGTAAATAATGTCTTCTGGGGAAAGACGTATATTGATAGTATGTAAGACAGAACCCATACCTGGTGCTGCAAAATAAATTTCCAAATGTCGATGGTGATTCCAGGCGAGTGTTCCTACTCGATCTCCCTTTTGGATACCAAGTTCATTCAAAATACTCATTAGCCGCCTAGTTCTCTGGCCTATTTCCCCGTAATTTAACCGGTGAAGCTTATCATGTGTCTGAGAAATAACTTCTTTCTTAGGGAAAAAACTCTCCGCGTGCTCCATCAATGATCCAACCGATAACGGAACCTGCATCATATTTATCATCATCTCCTTTAATAAATTTGAATACTTCTACTAGATTTATTGACAAGTGCCAAAAGAACAAAGGACTCCTATGTCAATGATCTAAGTATAAAGAACCATAAGAATAGATGCTTGATTATATAATATCACATTATTTAGATAATTTGTAATAAAATTAATATTTATCTAGAAATCCCAATTTAAAAGGAATTCTTCATGAAATAACGCTTTCAGTTTTAACAATAGTTTGACAATGATAGGCATTTTTAAGTAGAATACTAGTTAGGAATTTATTAAAGGGGGAGTCTTTCATATGAAAAAGAAGTATATGATTACTTTTGCCGTGCTACTAGTTCTTTCATTAGCACTAGCTGCATGTGGTGGAAGTAAACAATTAACGATGTTAACAGGTGGTACTGGTGGTACTTATTACCCATTAGGTGGGGAAATTGCTGGGATAATTACAGAGGAAACTGACATGAAAGTAACACCATCATCTTCTAATGCTTCTGCAGATAACATTCAAGCTCTTGCAGATGAAGAAGCAGACATTGCCTTTACCCAAACAGATGTAATGGCAAATGCAGTTGATGGAACGAACTCATTTGAAGGAAAAGCTGTAAGTAATGTACTAGCATTAGGTTCTCTATATCCAGAAACTATCCAAATTGTAACTTCTGCGGATTCTGGAATTACATCAGTTGAAGACCTAGCTGGTAAAAAGGTTTCTGTTGGTGCACCTGGTTCAGGTACACGCGTAAATGCGGAGCAAATCTTAGCAGCACATGGACTAGACATTGATAACGATATTAATGCACAAGACCTTGACTTTGATGAGTCAACTGGTGGAATTCAGGATGGGAACATTGATGCAGCCTTTATTACTGCAGGTACTCCAACTGGTAGTGTGGAAGGTTTAGCAGCTACTAATGAGATAACTATTGTTCCAATTGCACAAGATAAAATCGATGCGTTAGTAGCAGAATTCCCTTACTATGCTGCAGATACAATTCCTGCAGGTACGTATGGTCTAGAAAGTGATGTTACAACAGTGGCAGTTCTTGCAATGCTTGCTGTAACAGATAGTTTATCTGAAGATGAAGTGTATGAAATGACAAAAGCAATCTATGATAATGTAGATAAGATTACACATGCAAAAGGTAAATTAATTACGAAAGAATCTGCGCTTGATGGTATTGGAATCGACCTTCACCCAGGAGCGGAAAAATACTTCAAAGAAGCAGGATTATTAGATTAATTTTAAAAAAATATAGTATGATGGAATGGCCGGCTTATTGCCTGATATAGAATCAGATAGCCGGTCTGTCCATTTTTTGGGTTGTGTCAGCATGCAAAAACTAGTACAAAAACGATTTATTATTATCTTTCTCCTACTGTTAGCCCTATCATTGATACTTTTTGTTCCCTTCCGAACTGCCCTAGTATTTTACAAAGAAAATACAAACAATATCGAGGCGTTCCTTCCAATTGAAGAAGGGGACTCATTTCAAATTATATTTACGCACTCTATCCATCTGACAGATGTGGTCGAAATCTATGAAGTCTTACCAGATCATTCGATTAGACAAAATGGTATGATTTACGAGCATTATGGTATTGGTATGCCCTCTAATGCTGCCGAAGAGGGAACTTTAGAATATGAAGATGGAAAAATTCATATAAAAGATATGAATAGAGTTTTTCCTTTTATTAATTTGCGAAATGGAAAAACAGTTCCAAGGCATCGCCTGGTTTGGGGAGACCAAAACCAACATATGGTATGGTTTAAAGATTACTTTGAACCTGGTGCCCGTTTTACCATTAAAATTGATAATTTATCCTTATGGCAATTACTGAAAGGAGTGAAAATACGTGACTGATAAAAATAAACAACCAAACGTAGAACTAACACCAGATGAACAAGAAGCCCTAATGCAGAAATACGATCAAGAATCCAATACACGTAACTTGACAGGCACCGCCGCTATCATTGTTTTTGTACTGTTACTTGCATTCTCGGTCTTCCAACTCATGACGGGATACTTTGGGGCATATACTGCTTATATTCAACGTACCATTCACTTAGGATTTGCATTGGTACTGATTTTTCTTCTTTTTCCTGCTAAAAAGGGTGGAAATAAACGGAAGGTTCCATGGTTTGATTATATACTTGCGGGATTATCTATCGTCGTGTGTTTATACTGGCCAGTATTTTATGAAGAACTTGTACAACAAATTGGTTCCATTGATACAGTACAAATGATTATAGGTGGTATTGCCATACTGCTAACATTGGAAGCTACCAGACGTGCTGTGGGCCTTCCAATTACCATCATTGCAGGTTTAGCGCTGCTATATGCACTATTTGGGCAGTTTATGCCAGGGATGCTTGCGCACAGAGGTTTAAGTTTAAATCAGTTAATTAATACCATGTTCTTCACTACGGAAGGTATTCTTGGTACCCCATTAAAGGTATCATCCACATTTATCTTCTTATTCCTATTATTTGGTGCGTTTCTAGTGAAGACAGGTGTTGGAACATATTTTAATGATTTAGCGATTTCTCTAGCTGGAAGAAGAACTGGAGGTCCAGCAAAAGTTGCTATTTTCTCAAGTGCTTTGAACGGGACTATTTCAGGGAGTTCGGTTGCCAATACCGTAACGACTGGTGCCTACACTATTCCATTAATGAAACGTCTAGGTTATCGAAAGGAATTCGCTGGAGCTGTAGAGGCTGCCGCTTCAACAGGTGGTCAAATAATGCCTCCGATTATGGGTGCTGCTGCGTTCCTAATGATTGAATTTGCAGGCGTTCCATATTGGGAAATTGCAAAAGCTGCACTAATCCCTGCTATCCTTTATTTTGCAGGGATATGGATTATGACACATTTGGAAGCGAAAAAGACTGGATTAACAGGTTTACCAGAAAGTGAAATACCTCCGAAGAAAGAGGTTCTTAAGAAGATCCATCTATTAATTCCAATCTTTGTTATTATCGTTCTATTATTTATGGGTTATAGTATTGAAAGAACAGCACTATTAGGTATTCTTTCAGCGATTATTGTCAGCTTGTTTATGAAAGAAACCCGTATTACTCCGAGGAAATTCGTAGATGCACTTACTTCAGGTGCTCGTACTGCATTAGGTGTTGCTGCTGCGACAGCAAGTGCGGGTATGATTGTTGGGGTAGTTACAAAAACAGGTTTAGGATTAAAGCTTGGAAATGGAATTGTTGATATTGCGGGTGCACTTACATCCAACATCAATGTTCAGTTATTATTAACTCTAGCATTTACGATGATTGCATCTATTATTCTAGGAATGGGTTCACCAACTACGGCAAATTATATTATCACATCTACCATTGCTTTACCGGCCATCTTAGCATTGAACTCTCAGCTTGATGTTGCAATCCCAGTACTTGCTGCACATATGTTTGTGTTTTATTTTGGAATTGTTGCAGATATAACACCACCGGTAGCACTAGCCGCATTTGCTGCTTCGGGGATATCTGGAGGAGAACCAATACGTACCGGATTTAATGCTTCAAAACTTGCGATTGCAGCCTTTATCATTCCGTATATGTTTGTGTTAAATCCAGAAATGCTTATGATTGATACAACTATCGGAGGGGTAGTGTGGATTTTAATCACTGCCCTAACAGGGATGATTGCTATTGGGGCGGGTTTGATAGGATTCTGGTATAAGAAGTTGAACGGAATCGAAAGAGTTATCTCCGTTGTTACCGGATTACTACTCATGTATCCAGAAGGCTATAGTGATATTATTGGCTTAGTATTATTTGTTCTTATGCTAGCTTATCAATTCCTATTTAAAGGTAATCGAGGTTCAGGTGAGCAATTACAAGCGGAAGCATAATAATAGAATATGGGAAGGTTTCTCGAAAATAGGAGAAACCTTCCTTTTTGATTTTGAAATGGTACAATTGTTTTGGATCATAATTGGAAAGGTTGTTTTTTAGATGAAAAAGCAACATGATTTTACACAGGGGAATATTTGGAGGCAGCTTATTGTCTTTTCTGGACCTATATTGCTAGCGAATTTACTCCAGACATCTTATCAATTAATCGATAGCTTATGGGTTGGTAATTTACTTGGAGCGAATGCATTAGGTGCAGTGGCTGTTTCAGGTACCCTTATATTTACTGTCCTAGCCTTTATCATTGGGTTAAATAATGCAGCGTTGACGATTCTTTCACAGCAAAAAGGCAGGAAGAATCAGGACGGATTAAAAAGGTATTTAAATGCTTTTGTTGTACTTTTGACGGTCATGTCTGTATCCCTAGGGGTAACTGGATTTGTATTCGCAGAGCAACTTCTTCGATTACTAGGGACACCAAGTGAAATATTAGGATTAGCTAAATCCTATTTACAAATTAACTTCCTTGGGATGATATTCTTATTTGGATACAACTTTATTAGCACTGTACTTCGAGCGTTAGGAGATAGTAAAACCCCATTACAATTTGTATCAATAGCAGTGTTGTTAAACCTTGTACTAGACCCGTTGTTTATTTCCGTATTTGATTTAGGGGTAGAAGGTGCAGCCTATGCAACGATTATTTCACAGGGATTTGCATTTTTATATGGAATTTTCCATGTCCTTCGTAAAAAGCTTGCGCCGTTTACTGTTCCAAGATTACCGAAGTGGGAGGAAATTAAGCTTATCCTCCATTTAGGTATTCCTTCAGGGTTACAGATGTCCGTTATATCTGCAGGTTCTGCTGCCATCATGAGTGTTGTCACTTCGTTTGGTCCTTCTGTCGTCGGTGGATTCGGTGCTGCGCAGCGCTTAGATAGTATCATTATGCTTCCGGCACATGCACTAGGTACTGCAGTTGGAAGTATGAGTGGACAGAATATTGGAGTAAAGAATTGGGGCCGTGTAAATAAAATTGCTAAATACGGTGTAATCTATAATTTTACTGTCATGGTTTTCATTGGATTATTAGTTGTATTGTTAGCAGAACATGCAGTTCGTCTCTTTATTCAAGAAGAAGAAGCTGTTTCATTTGCAGCTACTTACTTAAAAATAATTGCACTTTGTTATCCATTCTTGGGGATAAACTTCATATTAAACGGAGTAGTTCGTGCAGCTGGAGCCATGTATCAAGTGTTAATACTCAATATCATCTCATTCTGGATCCTGAGATATCCTTTAACATTCCTATTTTCTCATTGGTTTGGGGAGAACGGGATTGCGTTGGGGATGGGTGTAAGCTTCATGATTAGTAGTATTTTTGCTTATATGTACTTTAAATTTGGGAAATGGCGAGAAAAAGTATTGTTTAAAGAGAGAAAAAATTAAAACTTATACACAAATTGTGGATAGGATGAGGATAACCTCAATATTTTGTATTCACTTTTGACAAAAGACACGAAATATTGACATAGTATGTATCTTATCTGTGGATAACTAAATTATAGATGTAGAGTGATGGGGAATGAGAAAGCAAACGAAAAAGGCGATTAAGCAGACGACATATTTGGCTATTGGTCTTGTTGTAGGATTTGTGGTACTGTCCCTTATTGTGGATAATAATCAATGGAGTAATCCTACAATAACCGAAGAAGTCCTAGAATATAAGCCACTTGTTGAAAAGTATGCGGAGGACTATCAGATAGCTGGATATGTGGATATTTTACTTGCGATGATGATGCAGGAATCCGGTGGGAGAGGCGCTGACCCTATGCAATCATCGGAAAGTTATTGTGGACAAATTGGTTGTATTGATAATCCGGAACATTCTATTAAACAAGGTGTGTATTATTTTTCGGAAACATTAAAAGATGCAGGTTATGATTTAGAACTAGCTATTCAGTCCTATAATTTTGGCAGAGGGTTTATTAACTATGTACAGGAAACAAGTGGACACTATACACAAGAGGTAGCCATCGCTTTTTCGCAAGAGATGTATGAAAATGCCCCAGACCAATCCATCTATACTTGCTTAAGAAAAGAAGCGAAGCAGTTTGATGCCTGTTACGGTGATATTTATTATGTGAAATCAGTCATGAGCTATGTAGACCATATTAGAGAACAGCAATAATGGATATCAAGATTCAAAAACGCTAAAATAGAAACAAAAGATGAAGGAGGAAATAGAATGGGAAAAGAAGTATTTACAGAAAAAGCTCCTGCAGCAATTGGACCTTATTCTCAGGCGGTTGAAATAGGAAATTTACTATTTGTTTCTGGGCAAATTGGAATTAATCCAGCAACTGGTGAGGTTGCAACAGGAATAGAGGCACAAACAACGCAGGTGATGGAAAATTTAAAGGCTATACTTCAAGAAGCCGGTTCTAGTTTTTCTAAAGTAGGTAAGTTTACTATTTACTTATCCTCCATGGATGATTTTGCTACTGTAAACGAAATATATGGCAGCTATTTAGAGAAGCCCTATCCTGCACGTGCGACTGTTGAAGTGAGTCGATTACCGAAGGATGTACTAGTAGAGATTGATGCTATCGTAGTAAATGACTAAGGAGGAATATGAATTGGATAACTTTACATATTACAACCCAACCAAACTTATTTTTGGTAAAGGACAATTAGATGCACTGCCTGAGGAAGTGAAAGTCTATGGACGAAAGGTTCTTCTTATATATGGAGGAGGCAGCATTAAACGAAATGGTATTTATGATAATGTCATGGAAAAACTTGCAGAAATTAATGCAGAGGTTTTCGAGTTGCCTGGTGTTGAACCAAATCCAAGGATATCTACCGTGCGTAAAGGGGTAGAAATCTGTAAGCAAGAAGGTATTGAATTTCTGCTAGCTGTTGGTGGTGGTAGTACAATTGATTGTACAAAAGCAATTGCAGTTGGGGCAAAAACAGAAACGGATATGTGGGATATTGTGACCAAAAAGGAAACAGCAAAAGATGCACTACCATTCGGAACCGTGCTGACTCTTTCTGCAACTGGTTCCGAGATGAATAGTGGTTCTGTTATTACCAATTGGGAAGAGAATGAAAAGCATGGTTGGGGTGCGGCTCCGTATACTTATCCGAAGTTTTCTATTCTAGATCCAACTCATACATTCTCTGTACCCGAGGACCAAACCATTTACGGTATTGTTGACATGATGTCACATGTATTGGAGCATTATTTCCACCAAACTACCAATACCAAGGTGCAAGATCGCTTTTGTGAATCTGTATTGCTAACCGTAATGGAAGCAGCTCCAAAACTTCTAAAAGACCTAGAAAATTACGAGTTAAGGGAAACGATTATGTTATCCGGAACATTAGCCCTAAACAATATGCTCAATATGGGATTCCGCGGTGACTGGGCTACCCATAACCTAGAACATGCTGTAAGTGCTGTACATGATATACCGCACGGTGGTGGTCTAGCAATACTATTCCCGAATTGGATGAAACACGTACTAGACGAGGGAAACGTATCGCGATTCAAGCAACTAGCAATTCGCGTATTCAACGTAAACTCAGAAGGGAAATCAGACAAAGACATAGCCTTAGAAGGAATAGAAAATCTACGACAATTCTGGAACAGCATTGGGGCTCCGTCTAAACTATCAGACTACGGAATAGACCAGAGTTCCTTAGAAATCATGGCAGAAAAAACCGTAGTGGCATCACCAACATACGGCAACTTTAAAAAGCTAACAAAAGACGATTCATTAGAGATATTTAGAGCAAGCTTGTAACGGGTAGTTAGTTTGATAAGTAATGGAATAGTGATGGACGTGAGGATATAAACTTTTTGTAATTCTACTGTGTGGCCCGAATACACGGAGACTCCTATGGGAGGATAGGCATAGGTGAGACCCCACAGTGCGTGTAGCACGAGGAGGCTCACCAGCCGCCCATGGAAAGCGGAGTGTATCCGGGCCACGGATTTGGCCAGAAAGCATAATAATAACAATAACTGACAAAATATTTCCCTGGAAATAAAAATTGTCGAAACACAAAAGAACTGGCTATTATTGATAAATAGCCAGTTCTTCTTTAATAACTTCCCTAATCTTATCCAAGCAATCCTCAGGACTCTTCCCAAAAATTCTCCGATTATTTACAATTGCATACGGCTTCACTCGACATAATCCACAAAACGATAGACAATCGCTCGTTAAAACCGCAACCTCAGGAAATTCTTCTTCTAGAATCTCCTCTATATTTAAAGTAGTGATTAAATTACCATCACATATCTCGACAACAACAATACCCATTAGCCATCACTTTCTTTCAAGAATTAAATGGAATGATTGCATGATAGCACTATCAGGACACCAATTCAAATATCATGCATCATTGGTGACACTGTTCTTCTGAACAAAACTCATATTAACCCAATGACGTTTCTTCCAACGGCGAAGCATTAATACACCGCGTAACCACTCATCAGCAATGAATCCAATCCATATTCCAATTAAACCAAGTCCAAGATATATTCCGAAAAACCAACTGAAAGTAACACTTACACCCCACATCACGATAATACCAATATATACTGGAAACTTTACATCTCCTGCAGCCCTTAATGAACTAATCATAACAAGATTAAAAGCACGACCAGGCTCTAAAATAATGGTTAACAGTAGTAGAAATGTACCGGACTCAATGATCGTTGCGTTATCCGTAAAAATCCCAAGAAACGGCTTAGCTATAAGGTATACTATTCCACCCATAGCAAGTGATATAAAGATAGAAATCTGTAGACTCTTAAGTGCACGTTCATACGCTTGCTCAATTTTGCCTGCACCAATCATATGGCCAATCAAAATTTGTGTTCCCTGACCAATAGCAATAGAAAACAAGAAAATGAACATCATAATATTTTGCGTATATACCTTTGTTGTAATTGCGATGGTTCCTAGTTGTGCAACAAAATAGGTAATCACCATTTGGCTGGCGTTATAAGATAATTGTTCCCCTGCAGAGGGAATCCCTATTTTTAATAAACTTTTCACATGCATTTTGTTGTATCTGAAAAAGTGTTTAAAATTAATTTCCCCATCTGCACGTTTAAGGAGAAGGAAAACCAGCGCAACAAATCCTATCAATCTACTAATAGCTGTAGAATATGCTACTCCTTCCACCCCTAAAACAGGAAATCCAAAAGGTCCAAAAATAACGAAGTAGTTTCCAATGATATTGAGGATGTTCATCCCAATCGTTACAACCATGGTATCCTTTGTATGGCCATAACTTCTTAAGATGGCACCTGTAGTCATGATTAATGCTTGAACAAATATTAAGCCACCAACAATTTGCATATAGGCTAATCCTTCACCCATTAACTCTTGTGGTAGATCCATTACATTCAAGATTGGCTTAGCCCAAACAAATAAAACCAGACTAAGTAGGATTGAAAATAGTAAATTCATACTTAGAGCATTAAGAGCAATTTGTCCGGCAGCTTTTGGTTTATCCGCACCAATATTTTGTGCAATTAAAACAGCCGCCCCTTGTGCCACAAAACCGAACATCACAATTACTACAGAAAGTATCTGATTAGAAACCCCAACAGCGGCAACTGATTTATCTGAATACTGACTTAGCATCAGTGTATCTGCATTCCCCATTAACATATGTAGTAAAATTTCAATGAAAATTGGCCACGTTAACGAAAATAACGTTAAATTCTTCGTAGTCTTTTTGTCCATAACGGTTCCTTCTTTCTGTAAAAACAATAGGAATAGTTTACAACGAAATAGTGGAAATAAAAAGAGGATATCGTTACATTTGTAAAAAAAATAACGATGCATTGGTAGTTATGTGATTTGCTAGTTAGGAGAATGGGTGATAGATAGAAACTACTGCGAGTTAACTACTGTATGTTATCCGATAATTTATTAGTTTAGCGGTATTGCTCCGCTATCCTCATTAACTATGGTTAAATTACCTCGCAGTTTCTATCAAATATGCACTAAGTATGTAAAGAAACAGAAAAATCCGAGCTATCATTTAAGGTCCAATGGATGATTAGGGATTGATAGCTCGGATTACTTTTGTTAGAGTACTATTTCATTCAGAATGATATTGCATTACCTAGAAGACAATGAATGCCCCTTACTGTCAGCATATTCATACCGATACCAAGCGACTAATAAGATGACACCACTCAAAATAAGTATGCCACTTGTTACGAAAAAGACAGAAGAAATTCCATAAAATCCAGCGATAGCACCACCAATAGCAGGGCCAATGATGTTTCCTAAGAATCTCAAACTAGTATTATATCCAAGCACCTCACCTTGCATGGATAATGGTGCCTCCTGGCGTATATAGGCAATTCGTAATGGGATGATCCCGCCAATTGATACCCCTAATAAGAAACGAACAATGACAAGTTGCCAAATTGATGTAACAAATGCCCCTGGTAAATAAACAATACCTGCCATGAATAGAAGAAGGATTAAGTATTTAATATAACCATATTGATCTCCAAGCTTCCCCCATTTTCTTGTCATTAATAAATTGCCAACTCCAGCAGCAGAGAATGCAATTCCAGAGAAAAAGGCAATATGAAGAGGACCATGGATTTCTTCTACATATAAGGATAGGATAGGCTGAACGCTAAAGTGAGCAATTTGTACAAGTGCAGAAATAATCATCACTACTAATAGTACAGGATGCTTCACGATGTGTAAGATGACTTCTTTGCTCGAGTAGGATTTATGTTCTTTATCTGAACTGAATTCTAATCGCTTTTCCCGCACTCCAAAAAGCACAATAAGGGCGGAGAGAAAAAGGGCTAGTGCAGTCCATTTAAAGGTTGTCGAGAAGCCAAATATATCGGCTAATGCCCCACCAAGTAGTGGCCCCATTAATGAGCCAGTAATACTACCCGTTTGCAGTGTTCCAAGAACTTTTCCGGCCACATTCTTCGGAGTTTGGGTTGCTATAAGTGCTTGAGACATTGGTATAAACCCGGTAAAGATACCCATGATGAGTCGTAATATAAATAGTTGCCATACGTTTGTGGCAAATCCCATTAAAAATATGGAAATTCCCATTCCAGTTGCGAAGAAAACTAGTAATTTCTTCCTTCCAAATTTATCTCCAAAACGTCCCCAAATAGGAGAAAAAATGAATGCAGCAATGAATGTAACTAGAAATACCCATCCAGCCCAGTTTTGAACATACACATCCGAATAGTTACCGAAGGAATCAATATAAAGTGAGAGAAAGGGGATAACCATGGTCATGCTTCCAGCAATGAAGAAATTAGCAAACCACATAATAATTAGATTACGTTTAACATAGAAGTTTTCGGTATTAATTGATCGTTGCCTTCTTTCTATAAATTATTTCGTTACCCTAAATATAACGGAAATCGAAATAAATTTAAAGTATTATAGATTAATAGTTAAAAGGTGTTATTTTTTGGAGAATGGGTATAATCTAAGTTATAAAATAATATTTTGGTAGACAAGTAGTATAAAAGAAAATGAAAAGAAAAGGAGCTATGAATATGAAACGTTTTATAAAACTAACAGCTCTGTTTACATTAATGATTAGTTTGGTTGCGGCTTTTGTCATGCCGGTAAGTGCTGATGAAGTAATTAATGAAAAACTAGGTGTTCCAATTGTTGTCTATGGTGGGAATTTAACCGAAGAACAAAAAACAGAAACACAGAAACTACTTGAAGTAACAGACCCAGAGATGGTGGATGAATATACTGTAACCGGTGAAGACCTGGCTAAATATATTGGTGGCAATCCAAATTCTAGAATGTTTTCTTCCGCAAAAATCACTATGGAAGAAGAAGGTAAAGGATTAAATGTTTCCATTATCACACCAGATAATATTACGGAAGTAACCAGTGAAATGTATGCAAATGCGTTACTTACTGCGGGTGTAGAAAATGCAACGGTTGTTGTAGCATCTCCTGTAAAGGTTACAGGGCATTCAGCGTTGACAGGGATCTATAAAGCATACGATGTTGAGGGTGTAGAGCTTGATAAAGAGCGAATGGAGCTTGCTAATGAGGAGCTTAATGTAGCAACAGACTTAGTATCAAGTGCTGGACTAAGTAAGGAACAGGTAAGTGAATTAATTACTCAGATTAAACAAGCGCTAGCAGAACAAAAACCTGCTTCCGTAGAAGATGTCGAGAGAATTGTACAAGAACAATTAGACAAACTTGAAATCTCATTAAGTGAAAAGGATCGTCAATTATTAATAGACTTATTCGATAAAATGCGTAATCTAAACATTGATTTCGATCAGGTTAAAAATCAATTAAATGATATTGCTTCAAAAGTTCAAGAACAAATTGGAGACTTATTAGCAGATGAAGGTTTCTGGGACAGTGTTGGTAACTTTTTCAAAAAGATATTTGAAGCAATTGCCGAATTCTTTACCAATTTATTCAAGTAGATTGATTTACTATTTAAGATATTGAGTGAGGGACTAATCTCTTAACATGGGAATTAGCTTTAATAGCTAATTTAGTTGTTAGAGATTGGTCTCTCTTTTTTTAGCTAAATTAAGTATTACTACCCAATACTAATTAACTAATAATTTTGTTTAAAGTAATTATTTAGTCATATTAGAATTAGTTAATTAATTACAATTAATCAAAATTTATAAAAAAAGTTAATGAAAATTTTTTGAATAGGTTGTATAATGGAAAACAAGTTCAGGATTTTGACTATCTTGAATTATAAGAAATCTTTAAAAAATAGGAGGGTCTACACATATGTGGAAAAAATGGTCATTACTTTTAGTTCTTTTATTTGCACTTGGCCTAGTTCTTGCTGCATGTAATGGTGGCGGAGACAAAGATGCAAATGGCGATGGTGGCGATAAGGGAACAGAAGAACAAAGTGAAGGTACTGGAGATTCTAGCGATTCTGAGGGGTCAGAGGACGCAGGAGACTCTAGCGATGTGGAGCAAGTATTAAACGTAAATATTAAATCGGAACCGCCTTCATTACATCCTGGTCTAGCAACAGATACAACTTCTGGTGCTGTACTTGACCAAGTATTTGAAGGGTTAATGCGTATTAACCAAGAGGGTGTAGTTGAGCCTGCTATGGCAGCAGCTGAGCCTGAGGTTTCAGATGACTTATTAACGTATACATTCACAATTCGTGATGATGCAACATGGTCTAATGGTGACCCTGTTACTGCTCATGACTTCGAATTTGCTTGGAAATGGGTATTAGATCCTGCTAACGCTGATACAGACTATGCATATCAGCTATATGTAATTAAAGGAGCTCAAGCTGCTAAAGAAGAGGGCGGCTCTTTAGATGATGTTGGTGTCAAAGCTCTAGATGACAAGACTCTAGAAGTTACTTTAGCTCAGCCAACTCCATATTTCTTAGATTTAACTGCTTTCTATACTTATTACCCTGTTAACAAGGCTGTTGCAGAAGCTAACCCTGAATGGGCACTTGATGCAGGTGATGATTATGTAACTAACGGTCCATTCGTATTGGACACTTGGGAGCATAAAAACAAAGTCGTACTTAAGAAAAACACAGGATACTGGGATGCTGAAACTGTTAAGTTAGAAACAATTAACATGTTCATGGTAGATGACGAAAATACAGCATTACAAATGTATGAAGCTGGTGACCTTGATTGGGTTGGATCTCCAACTGACTCAGTTCCATTAGCTGCAATCCCTGCATTAAAAGAGGAAGGTAGATTAAATATTTCTTCTCTTGCAGGTGTTTACTACTATGCATTTAACACAGAAGCAGAACCTTTTGATAACGAGAATATCCGTAAAGCATTTGCTTTAGCTATTAACCGTCAAGGTATTGTTGATAACATCACAAAAGGTGAACAACAACCTGCGATGGCATTAGTACCACCTTCAATTTGGGAAGAGAGTAACGAAGGATACTTTGCTGATAACGATGTTGAAACAGCAAAAGAATATTTAGAAGCTGGTTTAGAAGAACTTGGCTTAGACGAGTTACCACCAGTTAAACTTTCTTACAACACTAGTGAAGCACATGCAGTAATCGCTCAAGCGGTTCAAGATATGTGGAGTAAGAATCTAGGTGTTGAAGTTGAGCTTGGTAATGAAGAGTGGAACGTATATCTAGATTCTATGGGATCTGGTAACTTCCAAGTTGGACGTATGGGATGGCTTGCAGACTTTAACGATGCAATCAACTTCCTAGAAATCTTCCAATCTGTAGGTGGAAACAACTACACGAACTGGGAAGATGCTGAGTATCAAGAATTGTTAGCTGCTTCTAGAACTGAAACTGATGATGCAGCTCGTAAAGAAATCTTAAGAGAAGCAGAAGCAATCTTTATGGATGCTATGCCTATCGCGCCTGTATACTTCTACACTAACGTATGGACTGCTAAAGACTACGTGAAAAATGTTGAGGTATCTGGACTTGGTGGAGTTCAATACAAGTGGGGCTACATCGAAAAGTAATAGATTAAAAGAAAAGTCATGAATTAAACCAAGATAGGGAACAACTAACGTTTTCCTTATCTTGGTTCATCCTTTATAAATTGGAAACCTTTTGTAACTTGTATAAACAAGGCTTTTCAAGAGATTTAGAGAATAGTAACTGAATATACTAGACGACATGCAAAAAGAAACCGTTGACGCCTTCTTAGAAATACAGGACATGAGTATTTCTTTCGCATAGACACAAGATGATTATTCTTTTTTTCTTGAAAAGGAAAAGGGAATAGGAGGGGTGGAATGTTTCACCTCTTTTTTTTAGTTTAGTAAATAAGAAAGTATAACAACTTTCTCCATATATATATAAAATCTAACAAAATTTGCTCTTCGGAAGTAACACACGATGTTATACAGGTGGTTACTTCGCTAAGGACGGAGCGATTACAAGTTTTCTAGGAAAATATTGATTGCAACGAGTTAATTGGAGGTGTATGTATTGGCAAAGTATATCTTAAAAAGGGTTGGCTATATCGTCCTATCCCTATTCTTAATCATCAGTGCAACATTCTTTATCATGCGGGCAGCCCCTGGTAGTCCATTTGCATCAGAACGTAAGATGACACCTGCATTAGAGGCACAAATGGAAGAAGCATACGGACTGAATGATCCCATTCATGAACAGTATATTACCTATGTTGTAAATGCACTTACATTTGACTTTGGACCATCCTTTAAGTTTGTTGGACAAGATGTAATGGATATTATTTTACGTAGTTTCCCTTATTCCCTTGTCTTAGGACTTGAGGCCGTATTTATAGCATTAGGATTAGGTGTATTATTTGGGGTGTTTGCGGCACTGAAACACAATCGATTTGGAGACTATACCGCAATGGTCATTGCTGTATTGGGTATATCGGTACCAAGCTTTATCATGGCGACGATCTTACAATATATATTCGCCATCAAACTAGAAATGTTCTCTGTTGCACGGATGGAATCTTTCTCTGATACGATTCTTCCTGCGCTCGCACTGGCAACAACACCACTTGCTTTTATTGCACGTTTAATGCGTTCAAGCATGCTAGATGTGTTAAGCTCAGATTATATTAAGACAGCAAGATCTAAGGGAATGAGTCAGCGTGTCGTAACCTATAAACACGGTCTCAGAAATGCAATGTTACCGGTTATCTCCTATATGGGCCCATTAGTTGCAGGGATATTAACAGGGAGTTTTATTATTGAACAGATATTTGGTATCCCTGGTCTCGGTAGTGAGTTCGTAACGAGTATTACCAATCGTGACTATACCGTTATAATGGGAACCACGGTGTTCTATAGTGTACTATTATTAGTTAGTATTCTAATAGTAGATTTAATTTATGGATTAGTTGATCCTAGAATTAAAATTGCAGCAAAGGGTGGTGAGAAGTAATGGCACAGCCACAACTTTCTAATGCAGATTTTAACCCTCTTCATATTGATCATGCAGAATCCGAGAAGATAGTAGGGAAGAGTACTTCTTATTGGAAAGATGCATGGAGAAGGTTTAGAAAAAATAAATTAGCTCTAATAGGTATTCTAGTACTAATTATGTTAGGGGCTATGGCAATATTCGGTGCCGAAATTTCTGGTAAAAACTATAAAGATACCGATTTAATGTCGACCAACTTAACTCCGTCAGCTGAACACTGGTTTGGAACCGATAATATCGGGCGCGATATCTTTGCGCGAACTTGGGATGGGGCAAGGATTTCCTTATTTATTGGTCTGATGGCTGCATTTCTAGACCTTATTATTGGAATTATCTGGGGAGCCATTGCAGGCTACTTTGGTGGAAAAGTAGATGAATATATGATGCGGTTTGCCGATATTTTATCTGGTCTACCATATCTTTTAGTCGTTATTCTATTGATGGTTCTGATGGGACAAGGTATTTGGACAATGATCATTGCGATGGTATTTACGGGATGGATTAATATGGCCAGAATAGTTCGCGGTCAAGTGATGCAACTAAGGTCAGAAGAATATGTATTAGCTTCTCGTTCACTTGGAGCAAGCAATTCTAGAATTATGTTTAGACATTTAATTCCTAATACGCTTGGCCCAATCCTAGTTACGTTAACATTAACAGTACCAAGTGCAATCTTTACAGAGGCATTCCTTAGCTTCTTGGGACTCGGTGTACCGGTTCCGCACTCTAGTTGGGGTGTCATGACAAATGATGCGCTTAGTGCATTCCAGTACTATCCATACCAACTATTCTTCCCAGCGTTCTTTATTTGTTTAACGATGCTGGCATTTAACGTAATTGGTGATGGTCTGAGAGATGCACTAGACCCGAAAGAACGTAAATAGGAGGGGAGATCTAAATGAAAAAGATACTGAGTGTAAAAAACCTTTCTGTAAACTTTGAAACATATAAAGCAGAGGTAAAAGCAGTTCGTGATGTATCCTTTGATTTACATGAAGAGGAAACACTTGCAATTGTAGGGGAATCTGGCTCCGGAAAAAGTGTAACAGCACAATCTGTCATGCGGCTTATCCCTATGCCTCCTGGAAAATTTGTTAATGGATCGATAGAATTTAATGGTGAAAATCTAGTAGAAAAATCGGAAAAGCAAATGGAAAGTATCCGCGGGAAAGAAATCGGTATGATCTTCCAAGATCCTATGACTTCTTTAAATCCAACGATGACAATTGGTAAACAGATTGCAGAAGGTCTAATCAAGCACCAAAATATGACGAAAAAAGAAGCACATTTACGTGGGGTAGAATTACTAAAATTAGTTGGGATTCCAAATCCAGAAAAGCGTATCAGTCAATATCCTCATGAATTCTCTGGTGGGATGCGTCAACGTGCGATGATTGCGATCGCATTAGCATGTAATCCTAAGATACTAATTGCAGACGAACCTACTACTGCGCTAGATGTAACCATACAGGCTCAGATATTAGATTTAATGAAAGAATTACAAAAAGAAACCGGTACAGCCATTATCCTAATTACCCATGATCTAGGTGTAGTAGCTAATTCAGCACACCGAGTTGCGGTTATGTATGGTGGTAAGATAGTGGAAACGGGTTCTGTAGATGAGATTTTCTATAATCCAAGACATCCATATACATGGGGATTACTTGGCTCAATGCCTAAATTAGACGGTGATGAAGAGGAATTAAAAGCAATTCCTGGTTCACCACCAGATTTAGCAGATCCTCCAAAGGGATGCCCATTTGCTGCTCGTTGTCCTTATGCGATGCAAGCATGTGCAACTCATATGCCGGAGTACTTTGAACTATCCGAAACACAAAAGACAGCATGCTGGTTATTAGATGAGCGTGCGCCAAAAGTGGAACCACCGGAGTTTGTGAATGTAGGAGGGTTGAAGGTAAATGGCTAAACCTAAAGAGAAAATTCTTGAGATTAAAGATTTAAAAAGACATTTCAAAGTAGATCGTAAAAACGTGTTAAAAGCAGTAAATGGACTAACATTTGATATTTACCAAGGAGAAACGTTTGGACTAGTTGGTGAATCTGGATGTGGAAAATCAACTGCTGGTCGAACCATCATGGGACTGTATCAAGCGACAGATGGAGAAGTTTCCTTTAAAGGGGCAAGTGTGCATGCGAAGAAGTCCAAGAAACAATTAAAAGAACTTACTCGTAGTATGCAAATGATTTTCCAAGACCCATATGCGTCGTTAAATCCTAGAATGACAGTTAAGGACATCATTGCAGAAGGTATTGATATACACGGCCTTGCAAAAACTAAAAAGGAACGAGACGATCGTGTAATAGAGCTATTAGAAACCGTTGGATTAAATGCGGAACATGCTAATCGTTATCCACATGAATTTAGTGGTGGGCAAAGACAAAGGATTGGGATTGCAAGAGCTCTTGCGGTAGATCCGGACTTTATTGTAGCGGATGAGCCTATCTCTGCGCTTGATGTATCAATCCAAGCACAAGTTGTAAACTTGCTTAAAAAGCTACAGAAAGAAAGAGGATTAACCTACTTATTTATTGCGCATGACCTATCTATGGTGAAGCATATTAGTGATAGGGTAGGTGTAATGTATTTAGGTAACATGGTGGAAATCTCAACAAGTGATGATTTGTATGAAGAACCATTACACCCTTATACACAAGCGCTATTAAGTGCCATTCCAATGGCAGATCCAAAGGTTGAACGGAGTAGAGAGCGTATTATTCTTGAGGGGGATGTACCAAGTCCAATAAACCCACCAAGTGGTTGTCCGTTCCGTACAAGATGTCCGATGGCAATGGAAATCTGCTCCAAAGCAGTACCAGAATTTATCGAACACAAACAAGACCACTGGGTAGCATGTCACTTATACACAAATAAAAAGTAAATAGATTACATTTAATAGAAGATTAGTGTAAGAGGACCATCCTCCAACACTAATCTTTTTTTCTTTGCTTTTATTTTTGATAATGTAACTAAGTATTATGGATAGCGCAACTTACCCGCTTCGGAAATACACTCCGCTTTCACTGTCAGCACAGGGGCGACATCTGCTCGAAAGAACCGTCGCATTGTCTACCTTGCCGCGGGCGGCTGGTGAGCCTCCTCGCGCTTACTTCTTTAGGGGTCTCACTGATGCCTATCCTCCCGCAGAAAGCGGAGTATTCTGCCGGAGCGGGATTCTACCACTATCTTCTTTAAATGGGCAATAAACTTTTATCACATAGCTTCTATCAATTATGCAATTAACCACAATCCCTGAAAACGTACAAAATTGGTTCTAATACACCTTCAGATATACCGGAGAATCAAAATCAATAAAAAATCACAAAATCGTTAAAATAGTAAGAAAAAACAATTATTTAGCGACACGAAATATTATGAAAATTTAAACGAAGGATCATTTAATATAAATGCATTAAAAAATATAGAGAAATTAAACTATTACATAAGTACCAACAAACCCAATAAATATAAGGGGTTTATTACAAAACAATACAAGAATATTAAAATTTTATAAATTTTTTTAAAGATAGGGGGTGACTTTTTTAGGGAGAAGGTAGTATAATAGATTTCATCACGTAATTCCAATAACACTAAATTATCAGAAAAATATAAACAATTACAACTTGAACTTGTATCATAAATACTATAAAAACGTAAACCCTAAAAAGGCATGATGTCTTGGGCCGATTACAATCAATAGGGGGAAATATAATGGCAGATAAATTATTAGAAATTAAAAATCTAACTACATCATTTCGTATAAAAGATGATTATCACGCTGCTGTAGATAATCTTTCCTTAACAGTTAATAAAAATGAAGTTCTCGCAATTGTAGGAGAATCAGGTTGTGGAAAAAGTGCGTTAGCATTCTCCATTATGGGACTTCATACACGTGCGAAAATTGATGGTGACATTCTATATCGTGACAAAAACATTGCGAAGATGACACCAGCTGAATTAAATAAAGTGCGTGGTAAAGATATCGGGATGATCTTCCAGGATCCGTTAACTTCTTTAAACCCATTAATGCAGATTGACGAGCAAATCGGTGAAACAATATTACTTCATAACAAAGAAATGTCTAAATCAGCTCGCCAAGAAAGAGTGTTGGACTTATTAAATAAAGTAGGGATTCCTCGTCCGGAATATGTGATGAATCAATTCCCTCATGAGTTATCTGGTGGTATGCGTCAACGTGTGATGATTGCGATGGCAATTGCAAACAAGCCCGAATTATTAATTGCAGATGAGCCAACAACTGCACTGGATGTAACCATACAATCTCAAATTCTTGATCTTATCAATAAACTTAAGAATGAAATGAATTCTGGTATTGTACTGATTACACATGACTTGGGTGTTGTTGCAGAAATGGCAGACCGTGTTGCCGTTATGTACGCTGGTCAAATAGTGGAAGTAGCAGATGTGAAAACCTTATTTGCAAATCCAAAGCATCCTTATACTAGATCGTTATTAAATTCAGTTCCAAGTGGTAATGAGGAGCAAGATCAATTACACGTAATTCAAGGTATCGTACCTTCTTTACAAAACTTACCTAGAGAAGGTTGTCGTTTTAGTGCAAGAATTCCTTGGGTGGATGATTCGGCACATGAGAAGCATCCAGAATTACGTGAGGTAGCTCCAGGGCACTTAGTGCGTTGTACATGCTATAAGCACTTTAGCTTCCCTGATGCGTCGAAGGAGGAACAACATGTCTTATCTTGAGGTTAATGATTTAAAGGTACACTTCCCAGTTAAGGGTGGTATTTTCGGAAGAACAGTGGACCATATAAAAGCTGTTGATGGGGTTTCAATCTCATTAGAAAAAGGTAAAACATACGGTTTAGTAGGAGAATCTGGTTCTGGTAAATCCACTACCGGTAGAGCAATTATTGGATTAAATAACATTACTTCAGGTCAAGTCATCTTTGAAGGTGAAGATATTACAAATGTAAAACGTACTAAATCTGAGGCAACTAAAAACATTCAAATGATATTCCAAGATCCATACTCATCATTGAATCCTAAAAAACGTGTGGTTGATATTGTTTCGGAACCACTTCGAAACTTTGAAAACCTAACTCGTAAAGAAGAACGCAAGAGAGTATCGGAACTTCTAGAATTAGTTGGATTAAGCCCAGAGAGTATTCTAAAGTATCCACATGAATTCTCTGGTGGACAACGTCAACGTATTGGGATTGCTAGAGCAATTGCCTTAAAACCTAAATTAATTATCGCTGACGAACCTGTTTCAGCACTTGATGTATCTGTTCAAGCACAAGTACTTAACTTTATGAAAGAAATTCAAAAAGAACTTGATTTAACGTATCTCTTTATCAGTCATGATTTAGGGGTAATCAAACACATGTGTGACGACATCGGTATTATGTACAAAGGTCGCTATGTAGAAGAAGGGACTGCGGACGATATCTTTAGTAATCCACAGCATATCTATACAAAACGTCTAGTTGCTGCTATTCCAGATATTGATCCAAATAAACGTGAAGAAAAGCGCAAATTCCGTGAAGAAGTAAAAACGGAATATGATCAGTCCTACAATGATTACTTTGATGAAGAAGGTTTAGCTTACAAATTGCAGCCGATTTCTGACACGCATTATGTAGCTTTACCTGAGAAAGGTTGATAATATGTGGAAATTTTCAGTACGCCGTACGTTAATCATGATTCCTCAATTAATTGTTCTAAGTATATTAATTTTTGTACTAGCACAATTAATGCCAGGTGACGCATTATCAGGACAAGTTGGACCAGATGTTGATCCAAAACGACTGGATGAGATTCGTGAACAAATGGGTTGGAATGATCCATGGCATGAGCAATATGGTAGATGGATGGGCGGAATCCTCCAAGGAGATTTTGGAGAATCATTTAGATTTAAAATGCCTGTAACAGATTTGATCGGGCAACGAATCGTGAACTCATTTTGGTTATCTGTTGCAACACTAATTTTAACTTATTTAATTGCTATTCCATTAGGGATAACAAGTGGTCGTTTCAATGATACATGGCGTGACCAGTTAATTACAGGGTACTCCTATGTTGGATTCGCTACACCGTTATTTATATTTGCATTAGTCATGCTTTGGTTATTCGGGTTTACATTACAATGGTTCCCGACTAGTGGTAGTGTAACGCCAGGGCTCGAACCAGGTACATTTGAGTACATGATGAGTAAACTTTATCATTTACTATTGCCTGCAATATCCATGGCACTTATTACGACTTATAGTACTATTCAGTATTTAAGAAATGAAATCGTAGATACAAAACAAAAAGACTTTATTATAACAGCACGTGCGAAAGGTGCTTCAGAAAGTCGAGTTTATAACCGACACATCTTACGTAACTCACTATTACCAATTGCAGCATTTTTTGGATTTGAAATCACAGGGTTAATTGGTGGATCAATATTCATTGAAAACATTTTTGGTTATCCAGGAATGGGACAATTATTAGTAGAATCCATTACTCTTCGTGACTACACAGTATTAACAGCTACAACACTATTGTTTGGTGTTGCATCAATACTAGGTGCATTATTATCCGATATCATCCTAAGTATTGTGGATCCAAGAATTCGTATTAAATAAAATTAGGTAAACAGTGAGGTGAAATAAATGGAAAGCAAAGTAGAAGAAGTAAAATCAAATCAACCAATAAAAAGTCCTTCTGGCTTTAGTATAATCTGGCGTGAGATTGTTCGAGATAAACTTGCGCTAATATCGTTAATCTTTCTTATCTTAATTATGGCATTTGTATATGGGATCTCACTTTTCTTAGATCAAGAAGAAATTGTTACGGTAGACTTGTTCTCCATCTATGAACCACCTAATGAAGAATTCTTATTAGGTACTGATTACGGTGGTCGTGATGTGTTTGGACAATTAATCATTGGAACTAGAAACTCTTTAACGATTGCATTACTGGTAACACTTCTTACTGGAATAATTGGGGTTGGATATGGATTAGTCTCTGGATACTTTGGTGGTCATATCGATAATATTATGATGCGTATTCTAGATTTCTTCATGATCTTACCATTTACTATGATTGTAATTGCCTTTGTAGCAATTGTTCCGAAATATAATACGTTAACATTCTCGCTTATTATGACCGCATTCCTCTGGATGGGAATTGCAAGGTTGATAAGATCTAAAGCATTGCAAGAGAAAGAACTAGATTATATACAAGCTTCTAAGACTTTAGGAAGCTCGAACTTAAAGATTGTCTTTACACAGTTATTACCAAACTGTAGCTCGCTAATTATTGTGACGATGACACTTAACTTAGCAGCAAATATTGGACTTGAATCCGGACTTTCCTTCTTAGGATTTGGTTTCCCGGAAAGTACACCAAGTTTAGGTACACTATTGAGTTATGCAACAAACCCACAAACACTGGAATATAGATGGTGGATTTGGGTACCAGCATCTGTTCTAATCCTTCTGTTAATGATGTCTATCAATAACGTTGGACAAGCACTTAAACGTGCGACAGACGCTAGACAAAGAAGAGGTTAATCAGCACATAGTATTAAGAGGATTGGAAAAAACTAAGAGGGTTAATTTAAACCATGCTAAATTAATCCTTTTGTCCCACCTCTATATCGTAAAAATTTTGATTATTGCTACTAGACATCCAATTAGGTGTTTTAGTATATATCTTGGTCGCGTCCAATTGGTATGGCCAAGAAAAAGATTAAGAAAATAGGGAGGCAACAAAGATGAGAAAGACAAGCAAATGGCTTTTAGCTCTTATGCTAGTATTACTTCTTGCATTAGCTGCATGTGGCGGCGGTAGCGATAAAGATTCTTCTGACAAAGCTAGTGATTCAGAAGATAAGAAGACTACTGAAAATGCTGAAGAAAAGAATGAAGATGGAGTTTTCAATATTGAAGATTTCAGCATGACAACTTCTAATGATGCTGAAGCATTAGAAGATGGTAAACTTACTTATGGTATCGTTTCTGATACTGTATTTGAAGGTACATTCAACTTCAACTTCTATTCAGGTGCACCTGACTATGAAGTAATTGCATGGTTTGATGAGCCATTATTCGACTCTGATGCTAACTATGCCTACACTCAAGATGGCGCTGCAACTTGGGAAGTAGATGAAACTGGTACTGTTTACACATTAAAAATTAAAGATGGTGTAAACTGGCATGATGGAAAACCTGTTACAGCTGAAGACTGGGCTTATGCTCATTATGTAATTGGTCACCCTGACTATGTTGGTATCCGTTATGGATCTGAATTTGAAAACATCGTTGGTATGACTGAATACCACGCTGGTGAAACTGATACTATATCTGGTATTGAAGTAATTGATGAGAAAACTCTTCAAATTACGTATCAAGAAGGCGGTCCTTCTCTTATTACTGGAGGAATCTGGCCATATGCATTACCGAAGCATGTATTCGGTGAAATGGAAGTTGCTGAAATGTTAGAATCTGATGCAGTTCGTAAAAACCCAATCGGATTCGGTCCTTATGTAGTAGAATCAATCGTACCTGGTGAGTCTGTAGTACTTACTCGTAACGAAGATTACTGGAGAGGAACTCCTGCACTAGAGCAAGTTACAGTTAAAGTAGTTTCCCCTAAAACTGTTGTACAATCTCTAGAATCTGGTGAAGTAGATATGGTTGATAGCTTCCCAGTTGATCAATTCGTAGACAATGCAGATATGTCTAACGTTGAATTCTTAGGAGCAGTTGATAATGCTTACACTTACATGGGCTTTAAATTAGGTAAATGGAATGCTGATACTGGACAAGTAGAAGTAGATCCAAATGCTAAAATGGCTGACGTTAACCTACGTCGTGCTATGTGGTATGCTGTTGATAACAACGCTATTGGAGATAAGTTCTACAATGGTTTACGTTGGAATGCAACAACTTTAATCATCCCATTCTTCCCAGAGTATCACAATGCTGATATTGAAACACCAACATACGATCCAGAAAAAGCTAAAGAAATCTTAGATGAAGCTGGATATGTAGATGTTGATGGAGATGGATTACGTGAAAACAAAGATGGTGAAGAATTAACTATTAACTTCGCATCTATGTCTGGTGGAGACACTGCTGAGCCATTAGCTCAATACTATATGCAATCCTGGAAAGCAGTAGGTCTTAATGTAGAACTTGTTGATGGTCGTCTACTTGAGTTCAACACTTTCTATGATCGTTTAGAAGCTGATGACCCGGCATATGATGTATACCAAGGTGCTTGGGGTACTGGTACTGACGTAAACCCAGCTGGTATTTTCGGTGGTAACTCACCTGCAAACTACCCTCGTTGGACTAACGAAGAGAACGATAAATTGCTTGCTGATGGTGCTTCTATGAAAGCTATGGACACTGAGTATCGTAAAGAAATTTATGATCAGTGGCAACAATTAATGGTGGATGAAATTCCATTATTCCCAACTCTATACCGTGCAGTACTAGTTCCAGTTAACAACCGTGTTGTTAACTACACACTAGACCCATCTTCAGATCTTCTACGTTACCAAATTGGTGTAACTGAAGCTGAACCAGTGGTTGCAGAATAATTAAACATAACAAAAAGGAAGAAGCGATTATTCGCTTCTTTTTTTGTCTTCCTTCAATTTATCCCCTCATAATCTACTAAAGGATGTAGAATATAGGTAAAATTCACTAATAAATTATATCTATATTAGTTAACTTACTATATATCAAATATCCCAATTAACATCAACAATGAAAGCGCTAAAAGTTGTACAGAGTTATAGCAATTATCTAAAAGTTTTAATAAAATGTTTAAAAAAAGCTTGTTAAAAATCAGAAAATAATATATACTTTAAAAAAATCGACCACATATTACAATTACATTACGAAATTGCGGAAAAATACCTAGATACCGTAATGAAATCAACAAATAATTATTGGAAAATTTAAATTATAATAACTTTTCATAGGGCAGACCACACATATTGGAACTGATACACATCATGAAATTCTGCTCTTTAATATGTTTGAAAGCTATTATTACTATTAAATGACCAGATTATACATTGAATTTTTTCAATTTTTAGTTAGGGGGATTATTTTGGCAGAGAAGTTATTGGAAATCAAGAACCTAAAAACATCTTTCCGTATTAAGGATGATTATTTTGCAGCAGTAGATGATGTTTCTTTAAACGTTAATAAGAATGAAGTATTAGCTATAGTTGGAGAATCTGGTTGTGGAAAAAGTGCGCTGGCTTTCTCGATTATGGGACTACATACTAGAGCAAAAATGGAAGGGGATATTCTTTATAAAGGCGAAAATATCGTCGGTATCTCTCCTTCTAAGTTAAATAAATTACGCGGAAAACATATGGGGATGATTTTCCAAGACCCGTTGACTGCACTAAACCCACTAATGATAATTGGTGATCAGATTGGTGAAGCACTACTTTTACATAATAAAGAAATGTCTAAAACACAGCGAAAAGAGAAAGTTATTGACTTGTTAAATAAAGTAGGGATACCTCGTCCGGAATATGTATATGAGCAATTCCCACATGAGTTGTCTGGTGGAATGAGGCAGAGAGTTGTTATTGCAACAGCAATTGCGAATGAACCAGAATTATTAATTGCTGATGAACCAACAACAGCTCTAGATGTAACCATTCAATCACAAATTCTAGATTTGATTAAAGATCTAAAGGATGATATGAACTCTGGAATCGTACTTATTACCCATGACTTGGGAGTAGTGGCTGAAATGGCGGACAGAGTAGCAGTGATGTATGCCGGAGAAATAGTAGAGATTGCCGAGGTAACAGAGCTATTTGAAGAACCATTACATCCATATACACGTTCATTATTTAATTCTGTTCCAAATGCAAGTGAAGAACAGGATAGATTACACGTGATACAAGGTATTGTACCTTCACTGCAAAATCTACCTAGAACCGGATGTCGATTCGCCCCAAGGATTCCATGGATAGATGAATCCGCCCATGAGGCACATCCAGAACTACATGAGGTAAAACCGGGACATTTTGTTCGTTGTACATGTTACAAGCATTTCCGCTTCCCGGAAGAAGTAGGCAAGGAGGAAGAACACCATGGGGTTTCTTAAAATTGAAGATTTAAAAGTTCACTTTCCTATTAAGGGTGGTCTTTTTGGAAGAACTATAGATCATGTAAGAGCGGTAGATGGTGTTTCTTTCACATTAGAAAAAGGGAAGACATACGGGCTTGTAGGAGAATCTGGATCAGGTAAATCTACTACTGGTCGAGCAATTATTGGATTAAATCATGTTACATCTGGAAAGGTGTATTTTGAGGATAAAGAAATAACTGGAGTGACAAAAGCAAAATCTGATTTTAGAAAAGATATACAAATGATATTCCAAGATCCATATTCATCTTTAAATCCGAAAAAGCGAGTGATTGATTTAGTCGCTGAACCATTAAGAAACTTTGAAAAACTATCAAGAAAAGAAGAACGTATAAGGGTGCAGGAATTACTAGAATTAGTAGGTTTAAATCCGGAAAGTATTCTAAAGTATCCACACGAATTCTCAGGAGGGCAACGTCAACGTATTGGAATTGCTAGGGCAGTTGCTTTAAAACCTAAATTAATCATTGCCGATGAACCAGTATCTGCACTGGATGTTTCTGTACAAGCCCAAGTACTGAACTTTATGAAGGAAATTCAGGATGAACTGGATTTAACTTATATGTTCATTAGCCATGATTTGGGAGTTATTAAACATATGTGTGACCATATTGGAATCATGTACAAAGGTCGTTATGTGGAAGAAGGAACTGCAAAAGAGATATTTGATAATCCACAACATATTTATACCAAGCGACTAGTTGCTGCGATTCCAGACATTGATCCAAGGAAACGTGAAGAGATGAAACAATTCCGTGCAGAGGTCAATTCAGAATATGAACAATCCTATAATGATTACTTCAATGAGGAAGGTTTAGCATATGGGCTAAAACCTATCACTGATACTCATTTAGTGGCTTTACCGGAGAAAGGTTGATATTATGTGGAAATTTAGTGTACGCCGTATTTTAATAATGATTCCTCAACTCTTTGTTCTGAGTTTATTAATATTCGTTCTTGCAAAGATGATGCCAGGGGATGCACTCTCTGGACAAATCGACCCGAATATTGACCCAGCACGTATTGAAGAATTACGTATAGAAATGGGTTGGTATGATCCATGGCACGAGCAGTATGCAAGATGGGTAGGCGGTGTTATGCAAGGTGATTTTGGAATGTCATTCCGCTTTAAGATGCCGGTTACAGAATTAATTGGACAACGGATTGTTAACTCGTTTTGGTTATCTGTAGCAACATTAATCTTAACCTATTTAATCGCTATTCCATTAGGGATTACCAGTGGTAGATATAATGATACATTCAGAGATCAACTGATAACCGGTTATTCCTATGTTGGATTCGCAACGCCATTATTTATATTTGCTCTCGTAATGCTTTGGGTATTTGGATTCCAACTTCAGTGGTTCCCTACCAGTGGTAGTGTCGAACCGGGGATGGAACCAGGTACGTTCGATTACTTTATGAGTAAATTTTATCATTTACTCTTACCAGCACTGTCGATGGCATTAATTACAACGTTTAATACCATCTTGTACTTGCGAAATGAAATTATTGATACGAAACAAAAGGATTTTATACTATTAGCGAGGTCTAAAGGTGCTTCTGAATCAAGGGTTTACAATCAACATATATTTAGAAACTCACTTTTACCAATAGCAGCATTTTTTGGATTTGAAATAACTGGACTAATCGGGGGTTCTATCTTTATAGAAAATATTTTCGGTTATCCCGGCATGGGACAATTATTGATAGAATCTATTAGCCTTCGAGACTTTAGTGTAGTTACAGCGACCACTCTATTATTTGGTATTGCATCTATACTAGGAGCGCTAATCTCGGACATCATTTTAAGTCTAGTGGATCCAAGAATTCGAATTAAATAAGGTAAATAGTGAGGTGATGAAAGTGGAAGCAAATGTTGAAGTAAAAGCAAAAGAAGTCATTAAGAGTCCTTCAGGATTTAGTGTAGTTTGGCGAGAATTAATTAAAGATAAATTAGCATTAATTTCCTTAATATTCCTTATAGGAGTTACGGCTTTTGTATATGGGACGGCAATATTTCTAGATCAAGAGGAAATAGTAAAAGTTGACTTATTCTCTATCTACGAACCACCAGGAGAAGAATTTATTCTAGGTACAGATTATGGTGGACGTGATGTGTTTGGTCAGTTGATTATTGGGACACGAAATTCATTATCGATTGCAATACTAGTTACACTCATGACTGGGATTATTGGAATCATTTATGGATTAGTATCTGGATACTTTGGTGGTCATATCGATAATATTATGATGCGTATCCTAGACTTCTTCCTAATCTTACCATTCACGATGATTGTTATTGCTTTCGTAGCCATTGTACCAAAATATAGTGTTTGGACTTTCTCACTCATTATGACCGCATTTCTCTGGATGGGAATAGCTAGACTAGTGAGATCAAAAGCGCTTGCCGAAAAAGAATTGGACTATATCCAGGCTGCAAGAACGCTTGGAACATCTAATTTTAAAGTTGTATTTAAACATTTACTACCTAACGTAAGTTCAATCATTATTGTTAACATGACTATAAATCTAGCAGGAAACATAGGCTTAGAATCAGGACTTTCATTCTTAGGATTTGGATTTCCAGAAAGTACACCTAGTTTAGGTACACTACTAAGTTATGCTAGAAACCCACAAACTCTAGAATTTAGATGGTGGATTTGGGTACCTGCATCTCTCATGATTCTTCTTTTAATGCTAGCTGTTAATAACGTAGGTACTGCACTTAGACGTGCCGTCGACGCTAGACAAAGAAGAGGATAATAGAAAGAAGTCAAGGCTTTCTAAATAATTCAGCAGTGTGAAGCATAGGATTTTAGGGAGGTGAGGCTTGGAAGAATAGTCTATCATAATTAATTGTTACCTACATTAGTACTTCACGGTATTAATGTTGAGTATAAAATGTCGAGAAAATCGACAAAACAAAAGGGTTTATAAAAAAGGGAGGGTATTTAGCATGAGCAAGAGTTTAAAGTGGCTATTTGCGCTAATGCTTGCAATGTTACTAGTATTAGCTGCATGTGGCAACAACACAGCTGGTGATGATGACCAGAAGAAAGACGATCCGAAGACTGAAACAGAGGATCCAAAAGATGATGAAAAAGAAGATGAGGAAGAGCCTGTTGAAGATGACGGCCTTTACTCAATCGACGATTTTGCTACATCAAAGACTAACGAAGGTGAAGCAATCGAAGGTGGATCGCTTACTTTCGGTCTAGTTTCTGACACAGTGTTTGAAGGTACATTAAACTATAACTTCTATTCAGGTGCTCCTGATGCAGAAGTAATTGCTTGGTTTGATGAGTCAATGCTATACACTGATGGAAACTTCACATTCACAAACGAAGGTCCTGCAGAATTTACTACAGAGCCTTACGAAACTGATGAATATCCAAATGGTGTAACATTTACATTCAAAATTAAAGACAATGTAAATTGGCATGATGGAGAGCCAGTTAAAGCAGAAGACTGGGCATTCTCATTTGAAGTAATTGGACACCCAGATTACACTGGAGTTCGTTACGGCCCTGATTTCTCTAACATTGTAGGTATGGAAGAATACAATGCTGGTGAAGCAGATACAATCTCTGGTATTGAAATTGTAGATGAAAAGACACTTAAGATTACGTATAAAGAGTCTCAACCATCACTATTAACTGGTGGTGTATGGTCTTACGCAATGCCTAAACATATCTTCAAAGATATTCCTGTAGCAGAAATGCAAGAATCTGATGCAGTTCGTAAAAACCCAATTGGTATGGGACCATTTAAAGTTAAGAGTATCACTCCTGGTGAGTCTGTAGTATACGAAAAATTCGCAGACTACTGGCGTGGAGAGCCTAACCTAGATGAAGTTGTATTAAAAGTAGTATCTCCTTCAACTGTTGTTCAAGCATTACAAACTGGTGAAGTAGATATGGTTGACAGCTTCCCTGTTGATCAGTTCGTTGATAATGCGGATATGAGTAACGTGGAATGGTTAGGAATTACTGACCTTGCATATACTTACATCGGATTTAAACTTGGACATTGGGATGCAGAAGCTAAGAAAGTTGTAATGGATCCAGACAAGAAAATGGCTGACGTAAATCTTCGTCGTGCTATGTGGTATGCAGTGGATAACAATGCTGTAGGTGAGAAGTTCTATAATGGACTTCGTTGGCAAGCAAATTCACTAATCATTCCACCGTTCAAAGATTATCATAATGCAGATGTAGAAGCACCAACATACAATCCAGATGAAGCTAAGAAGCTTCTTGACGAAGCTGGATACGTAGATGTTGATGGTGATGGAATCCGTGAAGATAAAAACGGTGAAGAGTTAGTAATCAACTTCGCTTCTATGTCAGGTGGAGATGTGGCAGAGCCTCTAGCTCAATACTACATCCAATCATGGGCAGCTGTAGGCTTAAAAGTTGAGCTTATCGATGGTCGTTTACTAGAGTTTAACGCGTTCTATGATCGTGTAGGTCAAAATGGTGAAGATGATCCGAACATTGATATCTATCAAGGTGCTTGGTCAACAGGAACTGACGTAAACCCTTATGGATTATACGGTCCAGACCAAATGTTCAACTTCCCAAGATATGAAAGTGAGAAGAGTAGCGAATTACTTGCTGCTGGTAACTCACCAGAAGCATTTGATGTAGCTTACCGTCAAGAAGTCTACAAAGAATGGCAAGAATTAATGGTAGAGGATATCCCAGTATTCCCTACACTTTACCGTGCTGTATTAATCCCTGTAAACAACCGAGTACTTAACTACGCAATCGATTACGGTAGCACAATGGGTCGTCATGAGTTAGCAGTAACTCAAGAAGAGCCATTCAAGCACGAGTAATAATTTTAAAAAAAAACGGAGAAGCCTAGTCGCTTCTTCGTTTTTTGTATTCAGCAAAAGATTCTTGCTATTTATAGAAACTGAACGATACCTAAGGATTTTGGTCTGAGCAACATATCCGCTGCGGAAATACACTACGCTTTCCGCGGGCCCAGCCTCAGCCTCCTCGAGTGGAATTATATCAGTAATTATCGCACAGTCTCTATATACTGTTTGTCAGATTAATCTACCCGAAAATAACAATATTTTTTAAATACAACCATTTGTTTTTTCAAGACTATTAACTATAAAATAGAAATATTTTCTAGTAATATACTACTTTTGTCTCAAATCTATTAATTTTGTAATAAATCATAGTAGTTTTGGCAATCCTTGTAACAGACTTATAAAAGTCTTGTAACCGTACAGCCTATGAAACTATGATACGATAGTGCTTGTCCGGAAATTAAGGAGGGACTACTATGAAAAAGATGGTAGCGACAATAGCTACAGGAATTATGCTACTAGCTCCAACTACAAATGCCTTTGCACAAGAGCTAGAACATGAAGTATTAAAAGGAGAAACCCTATGGGGAATCGCAATGGACCATAACACAACTGTAGACTCATTAACTGAACTTAACGACTTAGAAACAAATATAATATATCCAAAACAAAAACTAGCTGTCTATAAAAAGTATCTAGTAGAAAAAGGAGATACGCTTTATGGCATCTCGAAAGAACATGGTGTAACGATTGATGAGATTAAAGAATGGAATGAATTAACATCTGATCTGATTTTAGTTGGACAAGAACTTTTAATTCAGGAAGCAGAAGAACATAAAGTAGTAGCTGCTGCTAAATCCATTCAACCTACAGAGGTTAAATCAAGCACCATGACAAAAGAAACTAAACAGGAAAAAGAAGAAAAAGAACCGGAAGGAAAAACTCTTTCAGTTGTTGCCACAGCATATACAGCAGAATGTGATGGCTGTTCTGGAATTACCTATACAGGAATTAATTTAAATGAAGATCGAAATGCAAAAGTAATTGCTGTAGATCCAAATGTAATTCCACTAGGATCTAAGGTATATGTAGAAGGTTATGGTTACGCAATTGCAGGAGATATCGGAAGTGCAATCAAAGGAAATCGAATTGACATTCACGTTCCGACGAAAGAAGAAGCATTTAATTGGGGCGTAAGAGAAGTTAAGGTAACAATAGTAGAATAATCAAAATGAAGAGGAAGCATTCATATGAATGCTTCCTCTTTTTGATAGTATTTTAATAAGAATGTATATTAATAGTATTTGGATTAGTAGGTTTAATAACCTCTTCCGGTTCGTTAAATTGTTGATTAACACCCACAACCCCAAAACCTAAAATAATCATAATAAATAACACAACTAATAGCTTTCTCATAGCTGCCTTCCTCCATATAAATATGCCCTAGAAACTAGTATAATAGAAAGCAATACCTAGATTCAATGATAATTTTTAAAAAATAAAAGGTAATTATTGTAGATACCGTGTAAATGAAAAAAAGTAGCTAGTTATTAGCCTAAACATTTAAAATAGATTATGATAAACTTAATATGGAGAACAACTTGGTAACGCTTACATTATCGTTACTCTATAAACTTAGGAGGATTCAATCATGAGTAGTAAAACTTTAGATAAGTTTTTAAATGAAAATCTTGAGGATTTAAAAGCAAATGGATTATATAATGAAATTGATCCGGTTCAAGGTGCAAATGGGCCAGTCATTAATATTCGCGGAAAAAATGTAGTCAATCTCTCTTCAAATAATTACCTAGGACTTGCAACTGACGAACGTTTAAAGGCCGTTGCAAAAGAAGCAGTTGACTCACACGGGGTTGGTGCAGGTGCAGTAAGGACTATTAATGGAACACTTGATTTACACATTGAACTAGAAAAAAAATTAGCTGAGTTCAAAGGAACAGAAGCAGTAATTTCGTACCAATCTGGATTTAACTGTAATATGGCAGCAATCTCAGCAGTTATGGATAAAAATGATGCTATCCTTTCCGATGAATTAAACCATGCATCCATCATTGACGGATGTCGTTTATCAAGAGCTAAAATTATTCGTTTCGGACACTCCGATATGGATGATTTACGTCAAAAGGCAAAAGAAGCAGTTGAGTCAGGACAATACAATAAAATTATGGTGATTACCGATGGTGTATTCTCTATGGACGGTGATGTTGCTAAGTTGCCTGAAATTGTAGAAATAGCCGAGGAATTTGATTTAATTACCTATGTGGATGATGCACATGGTTCTGGTGTACTTGGTAAAGGTGCTGGAACAGTTAAACACTTTGGTTTACAAGATAAAGTTGATTTTCAAATGGGTACACTATCCAAAGCAATTGGCGTAATTGGTGGTTATGTGGCTGGTAAAGCTAATCTAATTGATTGGCTAAAAGTTCGTTCACGTCCATTTTTATTCTCTACTGCAGTATCACCTGCAGATGCTATTGCAAGTAGAAAAGCCGTGGAGATTCTAATGGAAAGCACAGAATTACATGACAAATTATGGGAAAATGGCAATTACCTAAAAGCTGGTTTGAAAGAATTAGGATTTAATATTGGGGAAAGCGAGACACCAATTACACCATGTATTATCGGTGAAGAAAAGGCTGCACAAGAATTTAGTAAACGTCTATTCGAAGAAGGTGTCTACGCTAAATCAATCGTATTCCCAACAGTTCCAAAAGGTACAGGTCGTGTTCGTAACATGCCTACTGCTGCTCATACAAAGGAAATGCTAGACCAAGCAATTGCCGCATATGAGAAGGTTGGAAAGGAAATGGGATTAATCTAGTCATCTAAAAAGAGGGGAAAGCCATGAAAAGAATACTAGTTACTGGTGCTCGCGGACAAATCGGTTCCGAGCTAATAACGAAATTAAGAGACGTTTACGGACATAGTAATATTATCGCGACTGATATTCGTGAAGCAGAGGGTGAACTTGCTGAAGGACCTTATGAAGTAGTAGATGTGACAGATGACAAACGAATATATGAAGTTGCAAAAAAACATCAAGTCGATACGATTATGCATTTAGCTGCACTACTTTCTGCCACTGCCGAAAAAATGCCTAAAGTAGCATGGGACATCAATATGGGAGGACTTATAAACACATTAGAAGTCTCTAGAGAACTTAATTTACAGTTCTTTACTCCAAGTTCAATTGGAGCATTTGGACCATCTACACCAAAAGCTCAAACGCCACAGGATACACTTCAACGTCCAACAACGATGTATGGTGTAAACAAAGTGGCAGGGGAATTACTTTGCGACTATTATTGTGAACGCTATGGAGTAGATACACGTGGCGTGCGCTTCCCTGGACTAATTTCCTATGTAGCACCTCCAGGCGGCGGGACAACGGATTATGCAGTAGAAATCTATTATGAAGCAATCAAACAAAAAGCGTATACTTCATATATTGCAGAAGGCACTTATATGGATATGATGTACATGCCAGATGCACTAGAAGCAATAGTTCAACTAATGGAAGCAGACCCTAAGAAACTAGTGCACAGAAACGCATTTAATATTTCTGCGATATCAGCAGAACCAATGGACTTTGCAAAAGCAATTCAACACCATATCCCAGGATTTCAAATATCATTCGATGTCGACCCAGTAAGGCAAAAGATTGCAGATAGCTGGCCAGACAGCATAGACTCCTCCGCAGCAGAAGCGGAATGGGGATTTAAAGCAAAGTATGATATCAATAGCATGACAAAGGATATGCTGGAGAAGATTGCTGAGAAGTTAAAATAGAATACAGACGCTCTCGAATTTGATGAGAGCGTCTTTTTTTATGTGGAAAAGTATATTTGTGGTTGGAGGATGAGCCCTGGTAGTCAGTGCATGTGCCCAAAATAGGAAAGGATGCGCCCGCGCAGTCAGTGTATGTGCCCAAAATAGGAGAGGATGCGCCCGGTTATTCAATGTATGTGCCCAAAATAGGAAAGGATGCGCCCGCGCAGTCAGTGTATGTGCCCAAAATAGGAAAGGATGCGCCCGCCAAGTCAGTGCATGTGCCCAAATCAGGAAAGGATGCGTCCGTTTAGCCAGTACATGTGCCCAAAATGGTAAAGGATGCGCCCGTTTAGCCAGTGCATGTGCCCAAATCGCAAAAGAATGCGCCCATGCAGCCATCACATGTGCCCAAAACAGAAAAGAATGCACCCACGCAGTCAGCACATGCACCCAAACCAAACCCAAAAAGAACACCCCACCAAAAAGACAAACAAAGAACCCCCTGCAACCAAAGCAGGGGGTTCACCTAAAAACTTATCCAGCATACATCTCTTTAACGCGTTTTTGTATTGCTTTATCACGAACGTATTCATCATAGCGCATTTCTTTATCCATGATACCATTTGGTGTGATTTCAATTAGGCGATTTGCAATACTATCGATGAATTGATGGTCATGTGATGTGAATAGGATAGAGCCTTTAAATTTAATTAATCCATTATTCAATGCTTGGATAGATTCTAGATCCAAGTGGTTGGTAGGTTCGTCTAGTAATAGTACGTTAGCATGGGATAGCATCATTTTAGATAGCATACAGCGTACTTTTTCACCACCAGATAGAACATTGGCTTTCTTAAGTGCTTCTTCACCGGAGAATAGCATTCTTCCTAAAAATCCACGTAGGAATGTTTCTGTTTCATCTTCTGGTGAGAATTGGCGTAGCCAGTCAACCAGTGTTAAATCACCATTTTCAAAGTATTCACTGTTATCCTTAGGGAAGTAAGATTGTGAGGTGGTAATACCCCATTTAAACGATCCTGAATCAGGTTCCATTTCGCCAGCTAATATTTTGAAAAGTGTCGTTTTGGCAATGTCATTTCTACCAACAAATGCAACTTTATCATCCTTATTTACGATAAAGCTCACATTATCTAATACTTTTTCTCCATCAATTGTTTTTGATAGACCTTCCACACGTAATAAATCATTTCCAATCTCGCGCTCAGGTGTAAAAGCAATATAAGGATATTTTCTGGATGATGGTTTAATATCATCTAGTGTAATATTTTCGAGCATTTTCTTACGAGAAGTAGCCTGTCTAGATTTAGAGGCATTAGCACTAAATCTGGCAATAAAGGCCTGTAATTCTTTTACTTTTTCTTCTTTTTTCTTATTGGATTCTTGTGCCATTCTAGATGCTAATTGGCTTGACTCATACCAAAAATCATAGTTACCTACATAAATTTGTATCTTTCCATAGTCAACATCTGCAATGTGCGTACATACTTTATTTAAAAAGTGACGGTCATGCGAAACAACGATAACCGTGTTTTCAAAGTTAATTAGGAATTCTTCTAGCCACTGGATTGCTTGAATATCCAGACCGTTAGTCGGCTCGTCCAGAAGTAAGATATCAGGGTTACCGAATATAGCTTGAGCAAGTAATACTTTAACCTTTTCATCTTCTGTTAGAGAAGACATCAGTTTCGTGTGAAGTTCTTCGCCAATACCAAGACCTTTAAGAAGGACAGCAGCATCAGATTCAGCTTCCCAACCATTCATTTCAGCAAAATCGCCTTCAAGTTCAGCGGCGCGAATTCCGTCTTCTTCGGTGAAGTCAGCCTTCATATAAATTTGGTCTTTTTCTTGTTTTACTGCATATAGTTTTTCATGCCCCATTAATACAACCTCTAAAACAGGGTGTTCTTCGTAAGCAAAGTGGTCCTGTTTTAGAACTGCTAAGCGTTCACCAGGGGACATGGAAACATTACCAGTTTGTGGATCTATTTCACCAGATAATATCTTTAAAAAGGTGGATTTACCGGCACCGTTTGCGCCAATAACACCATAACAATTTCCAGGAGTAAACTTTAAGTTTACATCCTCAAATAATTTCTTATCGCCATATCGTAAACTTACATTAGTAACAGTTATCATTGATTGGTTTTCCTCCAAAATAAGTACTTCACCGTAAGCTTACGAAATTTAAGGGGTTTCGTCAATGTAAAACACTGGATTTACGACTATTTGGATGATTCTAACAAAGATTTTTGCAAAATTGTCTTGTATAATTGTAAGTTTTTCGGTAAAGTTTTGTTATATCCGTTTATGAACTTGTTTTAAAAAGAGAAATGCTCGGCATAAGGCCTGAGTGGAGGGGAAGACATGAGAGGAAGGACAATCTACTTTATCTTTACTGATACAGGGACATACCTTTCAAGAATGATAAATTTATATACAAATAAGCCTTTAAATCATGTATCCATTGGATTTGACCATGAATTGAAAGAGGTTTATAGCTTCGGGAGAATTAATCCTAAAAATCCATTTAGTGGTGGATTTGTTCGAGAAGATATTCGAGGCGATTTCCTAAGGGACTCCAAGAGTGCTGTTTATGCCTTAAATATTACAGAACAGGAATATGAAAGTATTCGACATCATATAAGTGTATTTCAAACAAATGCTTCAGATTATAAATATAATTTTATTGGATTAGTTGCAATACCCCTTAAGGTTGAGATTAATAGAAAGAATGCTTACTTCTGTTCTCAATTTGTTGCTACGCTTATGAAAGATACAAAGTCATTTAAACTATCAAAACCTACTAACTTCGTAACTCCTGCCGACATCAGAGAAAACTCAGAATTACAATTAATCTTTCAAGGTAGATTAGGAGATTATCCCAAGCACAAGTTGCGAGAGGAAACGCTCGAATTACCAAAGCAATCATTTATTTATTCTATTTCACGTAAGCTTAAGGAATTTGTAGTTAGATAGAAAGAAGATTATATTTATCTATCGATCGAAAAAGGGTCAACCTCACCTAAGTGGCGGTATGACCCTTTTATTGTTCTTTCATTAATAATGTCTCAATACCCAAAGTCTCATATGGTACATTTAGTTTAAAGGCTAAGTTATTTGCTTCCAAATCCATTTGCTCCACACTTACTCGGAAGTTACTTTTTATATCCATCTGGGTAACGGCTACATAAATCTCTTCTTCTTCTGGATTAATAGAAACCCATTTTGGAACTGGTAAGTACTTATCCATATACTCCATAATCTTTTTGTTAGGTAATTCCATTAAACCCAATGATATTGACTTCTGTTTTAGGATGACATCCCCGTTGTCTTGAACAATGGGTTCCAGATGAACTTGGATTGGCACGGTAGTAGAAAAGACTGGTAATTCTCCTATTAAATGAACATCCTCCTCTAAAGAAACACGATATTGGTGCTTGGAGTCCTTTAGATATTCATACATATATGCATTGATCAGCTCATTTAAATTCTTTTTTGTCGTTCTGATAATAAATTCAGAACTCTCATGGGTTGCATCATGTTCTGAAAAAGGAACTACGGACTGATTAACAGGCCAAAAAATGAGTAACCCAATAATAAGTAGTACGGATATGTTTAAAAGGAGAAGCGTATAAAAATATCTCTTCCACTTATTCTTATTTTTTTTATTGTTTTCCAACCTGTTCACCTTCTATTGTTTCAATCTACAACTAAATAGTCTAATATTCTTTCAGCAATTAATTGATATCCGTTTTTATTTGGATGAAAATGATCATCAGCAAATAAGTTAGCTTCTTCATTCGTAAATAAATCCTTTGTAGGAATAAATGTGGCTCCATAAACGTCGGCAACCTGTTTACTTGTATTATTCCAGTCGTCTACAATCATATCGAGCTCTTTAATATGCTCAAAGTATTGCTGGAATGGATTGTAGAATCCAATTAGATAAATAGAAGCATCAGGATTTAGATTAGTTATAGTGGAAAGAATTGTATGAAGCCGCCCCTCATAATTTATTCTCTCTGCTGCAAAAATATCATAGGTCATATCAGCGAAGTTTTCTTTAGCTACTTGCATGATATCATTGGCACCAATAGTAATCAGGACAATATCTGTATTTTTCAGTGACTTCTTAATATCTGGATCCTCTATACGTTTTATTAGGTGAGTGGTTTGATTACCACGTTTTCCAAGGTTTTCGAATGTTGCTATCTTTTTGTTCTGATTAATATGGTTATCTAAAATCCCCACAAACCCACCTTGCTCCGTACTATCCCCTACACCTTGCGTTAATGAATCACCAATCGCTACAATTTTCGTATTATTTCCAGAGAAGAATTTGATTGTATTTTGAATAGCCATTGAAAATTCTTTTGATAATTCTGCTGCAGGTGTACTAGGCTTTTCGTTGGTTTCATCTTTTGTTTCTGAGGTCTCGTCTTGTTCACTAGATTCATCTATAACTGTATGGTTCTCTGAATCAGGATGTAGGGGGGAGGTTTCCTGGCGCTGAAAGTTATATATTCCAATCCCTAAGACAATGATAAAAATAGAAATGAAGGTCATGATGATTGTCTTTTTTGTCATTTGAACACACCTATGCGAGTAGTTTATATCTTTAAATTGCGCTCGTTACTATAATGTATGTGTGGTAAAAACATAAATCTACTGATTTTATTATGTATACCCAATTTTGATGAGTTTTAAAAGTGGATTAACAATTTGTCATATAAAAGAAAAAAACGCCTCATAAAGGCGCTTGGGATTAACCAACAAAGGCTGATTGTGTAAAGTATGTTGCTATTCAATAAAGCGGGATTGTGAAACGTTACCGCTCCGGCACCAGTCTATAAACAATCTCTTACAAAATAGCCTTAGCCAAAATAGGGGATGAGGTAGTACTTCGTTCAGATTGGAGAATCAAGCATAAGTCCTCTAACATAGCGCTTGCTGTGGGAAATGCTCCTGCTCCTGGACCTGAAAGGGTAATTTGCCCGACAACATCTCCTTCTATCACAACTGCATTTTCAACCCCTTCGATAGAGTACAATGGATGTTCTGAAGATATAACAACTGGCTTAACACTTGCTGTGAGGGTATTATCTTGTAATTCTAATGATGCTATATGTTTAATTCGTTTGTCTTCAAGATTATAATCCTCAATCTCCTTAGCTGTTATATTCACGATACCTTCCCGATTAACACTACTCCAATCCGGTTGTTTACCATAGATTAGTTGGCCTAGAATCATAAGCTTATAAAACGAATCATAACCTTCGATATCATTCGTAGGGTCTGCTTCTGCATAGCCTAACTCTTGTGCTTGCTTCAGTGCAATATTAAATGGAAGCTTCTGTACACGCATTTGGGTCAAGATGTAATTGGATGTTCCATTTAATATTGCGGTGATTTTTTTTATTTCATTAAACTGAAACAGTTTTCCAATTGTATTAATAACGGGTATTCCACCAGCAGTTGTAGCCTCAAAGCCAATGTTGACATCGTGTTTCTGGGAGAGTTCAAGTAACTCCTCGCCATGATGAGCAAACATTTCTTTATTGGCTGTAATGATATGTTTGCCGGCTTTGATACTTTGGGATAAATAGCTGAAGGCAGGTTCTTTGCCGACAATTGCTTCTAATACAATATCGATTTCAGGGTTTTGAATAACCGTCTCGAAATCAGTTGTGATCAGTTTATTATCTTCAAAATCCTGGTGCTTTTCTAAGTGTTTTACAACGATAGAAACAACTTCAATCTCAAAACCAATTGTCTTGCTAATTCGTTTCGGATGATTCTTCAAACTGTAATAAATTCCTTTTCCAACTGTTCCAAACCCAAGTAATGCAATCTTGATTTTTTTCTTCAAATCATCACTCCTTATGATTTAGAAATTCATTAATCGTCCAACTCCATTTTTCAAACTCCGTTAAAAAGCCATCATGCCCAAATTTTGTTTGGACATGATGATACGTACTGTTTGGAGTACATTCTGCAAATTCAGCGATTACGTTTGGTTCATAGATTAGATCATGTTCAAAACTTAACGTTAGTATGGGACAAGTATACTTTTTACAAGCTTCTTTCCATCCGCCGCGATTTCGACCTATGTCATGTGTATCCATCGCTTGTAATAAATATAGATAGCTATTCGGGTCAAAACGTTTTACTAATTTTTTGCCCTGGTAATCTAAATAGGAATTCACTGAGAATTTATTATCCGTTTTAGTCCGATTAAATCGTTCTGTAAATAGCTCTGCACTACGATACGTAACCATACCTATCATTCTAGCGATTTCTAATCCTTGAAGAGGAATAGGGGATGGGTAATTACCATTTTGCCAAGCAGGGTCACGTGTGATTGCTTGTTCGGCAATGTGATTAAAAGCAATTCCATAATCAGAAAGAGTTGGGGTAACAGCAAGTACTACCATCTTTTCGACAAAATCAGGATAAATGAGGCCCCATTCTAATGCTTGCATTCCACCAAGTGAGCCACCAATAACGGCATATAGCTTGCTCACATTCATTTGATTTAGTGCCAGGAACTGAGCCTGAACGATGTCACGAATAGATATGTTAGGGAAGTCAGTCCGATAAGGTTCTTTGGTTTTTGGATTTATTGAAGTAGGCCCTGTTGAGCCATGACACCCACCAAGTACATTGAATGTAATAATCTGAAAATCAGTAGTATCAATGGATTTATTCTTCCCAATAAGGCCACTCCACCAACCTGGTTGGTCCTCGCTGCCAACAGCTAAATGATTGCCGGTAAGCGCATGACATACTAAGATGATTGGTGCGTTTACAGGTCCAACTCGTTCATACTGCATGGAAACTACAGGAATTGATTCTCCATTCTCTAATAGGAGCGGGCCAATTTCAATCTTGTTCGTTTCCTTATACATGTTTTTAATCAAAATTAGCCCTCCTATTAATTGTTAACCAATTGAAACTGGTTGTTTTTTTATACCACGTAATGCTAGTAATTCATCGATAATATTCTTATTAGAAACAGTAGATATTCCCGTTGCTTTCAAATTCTGTAAAACTGGGTCATTGACAGTTGGTTGTTCAATCCATAGAACGTTAACTTGCTTATTTACTAACTCCTCAATAGCATCTGATGGGAGTGATCCCTGTTTTACAAGTACCAAGTCAGGTGCGGTTGACTCTTTCAAATCTTGAATCTCATAACCAAACTGTTTAAGTCGCTCAATCGTTTGTTTGAATTCTGTTGTAACGTCCTCTTCTAAGGTAGCAATGACCTTTTTCCGTGCTGCACCGGTGCTTCTGTCAAATGGAGATGATAATAACCAATTGATAATACTTTCCTCTGAAACGGATGATGCTGACTTATTATTCGTAGCTTTAGCAATGGCTTGGTCTAAATCGTGAATAATATCATCAATGGACTCAATACCAATGGATAAGCGGATAAGCTCTTCTGATACACCACTTTTCTTCAGATCTTCTGCACTTAATTGTTGATGTGTGGTGGAAGCAGGGTGGATAATCAATGATTTAGCATCTCCAACATTCGCTACATGGGAGAATAGTTTAATAGAATCAATGACAACCCTTCCCGCTTCTCGACCACCAGTAATACCAAAGGTAATAATTGAGCCAAAGCTGCCATTTAAATATTTCTTAGCAAGCTCATGGGATGGATGACTTTCAAGTCCAGGGAAATTAACCCACTCTACAGAAGGATGATTTTCTAAATAATTGGCAACCAGTTTAGCATTCTCACAATGACGTTCCATGCGTAGATGGAGAGTTTCTAAGCCTTGAAGTAAAAGAAAAGCATTATTAGGACTTAAACAAGCCCCGATATCACGTAATAATTGAACGCGAAGTTTCGTTGCAAAAGCAGCTGAACCAAGGTCAGCAAAACGAAGTCCGTGGTAACTTTCATCTGGTTCCGTGAATTCTGGGAATCGGTCATGATTCCAGTCAAAACGTCCACCGTCTACAACAACACCACCGATAGAGGTTCCATGACCACCAATCCATTTAGTAGCAGAGTGAACAACAATATCAGCACCCCAAGTTAGTGGTTTTGATAAAACTGGAGTTCCAAAGGTGTTATCGATTATTAGTGGTACATGGTATTGGTGGCAAATTGCTGCAATAGATTCTACATCAAATACATTCAAGCTAGGGTTGGTAATAATCTCTCCGAACACCGCTTTTGTTTTATCAGTAATCGCCTGCTCAATTTCTTCAGGCTTTGTACCATCTACAAACTTCACAGTGATTCCATACTTCGGTAAGGTTTTGGCAAATAGGTTATATGTACCGCCATATAGATTACTGTCGGTAACAATCTCATCTCCCGCACCTGCAATATTTAAGATAGCTAGTGTAATAGCAGCCATACCGGATGAAGTCGCAACAGCTGCTACACCATCCTCTAAAAGTGCTACCCGTTGTTCAAAGGCATCAACGGTTGGATTCATAATTCTTGTATAAATATTTCCGGATTCTTTAAGTCCGAATAAATTTTGGGCATGTTCTGTGTCACGGAACACATAAGAAGTTGTTTGATAGATAGGTACAGCGCGTGATCCTGTAGTTGGATCAGGAGACTGGCCTCCGTGAAGTAGTGTTGTTTCTGGTCTTTCCACATGAAAATTGGTCATGATAAATTCCTCCTTGTTTGTAGTTGTTGTCTGGAGGAAGAGAGAGGAAACAAAAAAGCCCTCTTCCTAAGAAGAGGGCGTGTATACAATAACCGTTCCTCCTCTTATCTTCCAGATCAGATGACCTGTAGGATTTAGCACCTTTTAAGGAAAGTCAAACTTTCACCTAAGGTTGCCGGGTTTCATAGGGCCTATTCCCTCCACCGCTCTTGATAAGAGATTTAAATATTTAAATTATTGAGTATTATACTATCGGTTCCAAAATGAAATGTCAACCGTTATTTAAATTTATTGTTCGACATTTTTCAATTTTCGAATGGGGAATCGGTAAATGGAACCTAAGTAAATTAGTAAAGCCAACCAGATTAACCCGAATGAAATAAGATGTTCTGTTGAGAAAGTTTCATGGTAAATAAAGACACCAATTAATAACATTAAAGTTGGAGCAATGTATTGTAAGAATCCTACCATTGCTAATGGAATTCGCTTTGCTCCACTTGCAAATAAGAGAAGCGGAATGGCTGTCACGACACCAGCTCCCATTAAGATAATATTCTCAGTGGTCCCAATCGATTGAAATGAGAATGTGTTTTCAGGCAAGAAGAATAAATAAAGTAAGGCAATTGGTGTGATGATCATGGTTTCAATGGTTAGTCCGTACATGGCAGGAATATCTACAACCTTCTTAAATAAGCCATATAATGCAAATGTAACAGCCAGTAAGAGAGATACCCATGGAAAAACACCATAACTAAACGTCATATAAAGAACACCCATCCCCGCTAAAATAACCGACACGGTCTGGCTTTTCGTTAGTTTCTCTTTCAGTACGATAATTGCAAGTATAATACTAACTAATGGATTAATATAGTAACCAAGGCTTGCCTGTAGAACATGATCACTATTGACTGCCCAAATATAAGTAAGCCAGTTGATACTAATAACAATGGAAGCCATCGTGATACTAATAAATTTCTTTTTATCCTTCAAGATTAGTTTGCATTCGTGAATAAAGCCAGGCCACTTTCTGACTACTAATACAATGGCCACCATAAAAACAAATGACCATAAAATCCTGTGTGCCAGGATCTCACCGGCTGGGACATAATCAATAAACTTCCAATAAATCGGCAAAAATCCCCAAAGCACATAAGCCCCAACTGCAAAAACAATCCCCAAACGATCCGTATTCCGCTCCATATTAACCCTTCTTTGTATGTAGATTATTTGTTATTTATTAAAATTGTCTTGATTATTAATGCTTTGCTTTCACGGTTGATAGAAATTGCGTAGTAAAAATAAAACATCTGGTGAGACTTGATGCTACCGCTCCGGCAGAATACTCCGCTTTTACTGTCAGCACAGGGGCGACATCTGCTCGAAAGAACCGTCGCAGTGTCTACCTTGCCGCGGGCCCGGCCTCAGCCTCCTCGAGGAAAGTTCGCCTCTCTAGGGGTCTTCGGACACGTGCTATTCCCGCAGGACAAGGAAGGCTTCGGCAGCATAATCATCGCACGAAGAAAATTGTTCTCTATTTTCGAGGAGTCTACGTATTCTGCCTGCGCTAGTTTAGTTATCTAATTAATGGTAGAGGTTAAATTGCGTATTTTTATACTTAGATGCCAATATATTAATTCACTTACTTCTTACTAGCGAAGGAAATACACGGAGACTCCTGCGGGAGGATAGGCATCGGTGAGACCCCGCAAGAGCTTTAGCTCTGAGGAGGCTCACCAGCCGCCCGCGGAAAGCGGAGTGTATTTCCGTAGCGGGTATGATGCGCTATCCGAAATCCTTAGTACCGCACTATTTCTATGTCACACTGTCATTCATAAATAAAAACAATTCTAAAACTACTTAACAAAAAACGCAATAAAAAGGATTTACATAACAAAAAGAAAACGCTTTCATTATAATGAAAAATAGCATATGATAATACTAGAAACAAAGAATCAAGGAGGAGAAATAAATGGCAAGAACCTATAAACATATGGAAACATCTGTAATCCACGAAGGCTACGATTCAAAAGACATGTTAGGGAGCCTTACCACACCATTGTTTCAAACCTCAACTTACACCTTCAACACCGCCGAACAAGGTGAACGACGCTTTGCAGGAGAAGAAGATGGATATATTTACTCACGACTTGGAAATCCAACTGTTACGGTATTAGAAGAGAGAATAGCAGCATTAGAAAACGGAGAACGGGGACTTGCCTTTGGTTCAGGAATGGCTGCTGTATCGGCAATCCTCATTGCGCTAACCAAAGCAAATGACCATATTCTATGTTCACCAGGACTATATGGTTGTACATTCGGCCTTTTAAGCATGATGAAAGAAAAATATAATATATCCTTTGATTTTTCCACCATGGTATCAGAGGAGGAATTACATTCAAAAATAAAAGCGGAAACGACTTGTATTTATGTGGAGACACCAATAAATCCAACGATGAAACTGATTGATTTGGAGATGGTGGCTAAAGTTGCTAAGGAATATGGAATTCCTGTAGTAGTGGACAATACATTTGCATCACCATATTTACAGAACCCACTCGATCTTGGTTGTGATGTTGTGGTGCATAGTGCAACAAAATATATTGGGGGACACGGGGATGTCATTGCGGGACTTGCAGTTGGCAAGAAGGAATTCCTGGATGAAGTTGCGGTGTCTACACTAAAGGATATCGGCGGTGTCATTTCGCCGTTTGATGCTTGGCTTTTGCTAAGGGGATTAAAAACCTTACCAGTTCGAGTTGACCGTCATTGTGATAATGCGGAAGAAATTTTTAAACGTTTAAAAAACCATCCGAATGTAGCTAGTGTTTATTATCCAAATGATGACGCTCACCCAGATTACCACATTATGAAGAAACAAATGCGACGTGGTGGGGGAGTGATCTCATTTGAGATTAAAGGGACAAAAGCGGAAGCACAAAAGTTTTTAAATGATTTATCATTTTTAAAGATTGCTGTTTCATTAGGGGATGCAGAAACCTTAATTGAGCATCCTGCAACAATGACCCATGCGGTAGTTCCCGAAGAGTCACAAGAGTATATGGGGATTACAGACCAATTAATTCGATTATCTGTTGGTCTTGAGGCATGGCAGGATATATGGGCAGACTTGGAGCAAGCACTGAATAAGATTACTATTAACTCAGACGCTTACTCCAAGGCTTAAGAGTCCCGATAACCGTTTCTTTAAAGTCTTGTTTAATAACTTTAATGACGCCATTGGCAATTTCATCATGGGATAACCATCTGGAACGTTCTTTTTCTAGAGAAAATCCTAAATATACACGTCTGTACTCACAAGATTCGGGTACAGTCGTGTTTTCTTTTACAAAAAAAGACGAGCTGCCCTGTACATGAATTAACTTCCAAGGATGTTTTCTTGGTCCTACTTCTTTTAGAATAATAGGTAATGCATTCGGTGCAGAATTATGAATCCAACTAACAATTAGATCTGGGCATTTACCATATTGCTTGATTACTTTACGGAAACTCAATTGCAGCGCATGATCATCATGATAGTCTACAGAAATAGAATGCAATTTATCTGGGTGTTTTCCCCGAGAACGCATGGATTCAAACTTATCAATATCCCGATGGACAACATGCACATCGTAACCTTCATTCGATAACCAATGACAAACTCCCTCTAACATACCGGTCCCGCCAATAACAAATGCAAATTTACTCACGATTTCAGTTCCCTTCTGTTATAGTATTATATAGCAACTTGTATCCGAGTATAATCGGAAATCCTAGACGTATGCTATTGTAGAGTGAATATCCAGTCTAAGGTAGTTTCTGTCATTTTTGTTTTTCTATGAATTTAACAAGAGGGGAATGCAAATGGAATTTATACCCTATTTACTGATGGCCATTATAATTTTTAACATCGCTTTAGGATTATCAATTGTGTTCCTAGAACGTAAAGATGCTTCTGCAGCATGGGCATGGTTAATGGTCTTACTTTTTGTTCCGGTCGCAGGATTCTTTCTATATCTCATTTTTGGCAGAAGGCTAAGTGGAAAACGTATCTTTACCTGGGATGCAAAGGCAAAACTTGGTGTTAAGAAAATAGTGCAATCACAATTAAGGGCAATAGAAAATGATGAATTTATATTTAATCAACTCGAGGAATATAAGGACTTATACTATTTACACTTACGTAATGATGATGCCATTTTTACGCAAGATAATGATGTAGAGATCTTCGTGCATGGGAGTGCTAAGTTTCAGTCATTATTAGATGATATGGAAAAAGCTAAAGACCATATTCATTTGCTTTACTATATCATTCGAAATGACGAATTAGGTCAACGTATTGCAGATGTGCTGATCAAGAAGGCTCAAGAAGGTGTAGAAGTTAGGGTTTTATATGATGCTTTAGGAACCCGGTATTTAAGACCAAAGTATCTAAGGAAACTCCGGAAATCAGGTGTGGAATTAGCTGCATTTTTCCCTTCATTTATCCCGAAAATTAATTTTAAGGTTAATTACCGTAACCACCGTAAATTGGCGATAATTGATGGTGAAGTTGGCTATATTGGTGGGTTTAATATAGGCGATGAATACCTTGGGAAGAGTAAGAAGTTCGGATACTGGCGTGATACTCATCTTAGAATCAGTGGAACGGCTGTTCAAAGCATGCAGACGAGATTTATACTTGATTGGAATCAAGCATCTCGCCATGATATTTTATATGACGAACGCTATTATGCTTCTAAATCAAGTGGAAAAGCGGGCGTGCAAATTGTTTCGAGTGGTCCTGACTCAGATTGGGAACAAATTAAAAACGGATACATCAAAATGATTCTTTCAGCCAAAGAATATGTCTTTATTCAAACACCATATTTTATTCCAGATGAAAGCTTACGCGACGCGATACGAATTGCATCGTTATCGGGTGTGGATGTGAAAATAATGGTTCCGAATAAGCCGGATCACCCGTTTGTTTATTGGGCAACCCTTTCCTATTGTGGGGATATGCTCGAGGCCGGTGCAGAAGTGTATATTTATCAAAAAGGTTTCTTACACTCTAAGACTATTGTGGTGGATGGTAAGATTGCCTCCGTAGGAACGGCAAACATTGACGTTCGAAGCTTCCGTTTAAACTTTGAAGTGAATGCCTTTCTTTATGATAGAAGTCTAGCATCACAATTAGTTAGTGCGTTCAATCACGATATCATAGAGTCCACTCAAATGACACAAAAGCTATATAACAAACGATCCATAGGAATACGTATTAAAGAATCAATATCTCGGTTACTTTCGCCTATACTATAAGTAATGAATTAAAATGGAGTGAACACAACATGGAAAAGAGACCCTGCTCAAGCTCATTAGCAGTTAAAACATCACACGTACTACCACCTGATACAAACTACCACGGTACACTCTTTGGTGGCATCTTGATGGCACATATCGATGACGTTGCAGCAATTGCAGCAGTGAGACACTGTCGCAAAGCAGTCGTTACTGCCTCAACAGATTCTGTCGACTTTTTAGAACCTGTTAAACAAGGTAATTCGATTTGTGTCGAAGCATTTGTCACCTGGACACGGAATACATCGATGGAGGTTTTTGTTAAAGCGGTAGCAGAAGATCTTCTCACAGGGGATCGAAAGGTTGCGGCAACTGCATTTCTTACCTTCGTAGCTGTGGATGAGAATCTTCGTCCAGTACCAGTTCCGGAAGTTTATCCGGAGTCAGAATCAGAAAAGTACTTACATGAGGGAGCAGCATTAAGAGCAGAACGAAGAAGTGAAAGAAGAAATTATTCCAAAGAGTTTGCTGCGAAGTTCGGAACCGTTTATCCGTGGAATATGTAATGTTTACCTTATCATAAAAAATTGGAGAGAAGCCATTTTAATTGGTTTCTCTCTTTCTTTATGAGGGAAATTCTCGTAATTGGTTATGCTAAATCGTAGGATATAATGCTACCATGTGAAAGGAGAAACATGATGGAATTTTTAGAAGGATTAGTTGGTGAAGCCAATGACATACTGTGGTCTTATGTACTTATCATTGTCCTGATTGGTTTAGGTTTGTACTTCACCATCCGAACTGGATTTGTTCAATTTGTTAACTTCAAAGAAATGTTGCGGGTAATCTTTGATAAGCGAGCAATCGATGCATCGGGTAAAAAAGGGACATCATCTTTTCAGGCTTTCGCAATCAGTGCTGCATCTAGGGTAGGTACAGGTAATTTAGCTGGTGTTGCTTCCGCTGTGGCAGTCGGAGGGCCTGGTGCAATCTTTTGGATGTGGGTTATCGCACTTTTAGGAGCGGCATCTGGTTTTGTAGAGAGCACTTTGGCACAAGTATATAAAGTGCCAGACCAGAACCAATACCGGGGTGGACCAGCCTATTATATGGAAAGAGGTCTTAAAAAACGTTGGCTTGGTGTTGTCTTTGCGGTCACGATTACCTTTACTTATGGACTAGTATTTAATTCAGTACAGTCTAATACCATTAGTCTCGCATTTGAAGGTGAATTTGCTGTTTCAGGCACCACAATGGCCATTGTATTAATCGTATTAACGGCAGCTGTTATATTTGGTGGGCTTAAATCAATCGCCAATGTGTCCCAAGTTATCGTTCCGGTAATGGCCATTATCTACTTACTTATTGCGTTCTATGTCGTCATTATTAATCTTGATGCAATGCCTGAAATGTTTTCTCTCATATTTGCCAATGCGTTTGGTTTGAAAGAAGTAGCAGGTGGAGGCTTCGGGGCAGCTATATTAATGGGAATAAAACGCGGGTTATTCTCTAACGAGGCTGGTATGGGGAGTGCACCGAATGCCGCAGCAACTGCTGAGGTAACTCACCCAGTTAAGCAAGGGTTAATTCAAGCATTAGGAGTGTTCTTTGATACATTATTAATTTGTTCTGCTACTGGGTTTATCATTATAACAGCAGGTGGTTATGCGGGTAGTGATTTAGACGGAATCCAATTAACTCAAAATGCATTTACACAACATGTTGGAGAATGGTCGGGAATTTTCATAGCAATTGCTATCTTCCTGTTTGCATATAGCTCCATATTAGGTAACTACTATTACGGCGAGAGTAATATTGGGTATATAAAAAATAGTCCGACCTGGTTATTCCTCTACCGATTAGCCGTACTTGCAATGGTGGCATTTGGTGCCCTAGCAAGCTTTGACTTTGTATGGGCATTAGCAGACTTGACTATGGCGATTATGGCATTAATTAACCTATATGCAATTGTGATGTTATATAAAATAGTCCACCGAGTGTTAGTCGACTATCGAAAACAACGTAAAGAAGGGAAAGATCCAGTATTTAACCGGGAAATCCTAGATGACCCATCAGGAGTTGAATTCTGGCAGACGGGTCAAGTGAAGGGTAATGATTAAGGGGAAAGCATCCGTATGGGGTTATGGCGGATGCTTTTTTCTTTTGAACACTTTATTAAGTGGTTTCAATTCAGAATGGGTAAACAAATGAGGTAAGGGGAGACTCTGTACATCATTTCAGCCCGAACTTCCTGATGAAGAGAAGAATGGTGCGCTCATATACATCATTTCAATATGATATTCCTGATGAAGAGAAGAATGGAGCACTCTTATACATCATTTCAATTTGATAGTCCTGATGAAGAGAAGAATGGAGCACTCATATACATCATTTCAGCCTGAACATCCCGATGAAGAGAAGAATGGAGCGCTCATATACATCATTTCAGCCCGAACTTCCTGATGAAGAGAAGAATGGAGTGCTCATATACATCATTTCAGCCTGAACTTGCTGATGAAGAGAAGAATGGAGCACTCATATACATCATTTCAATATGATATTCCTGATGAAGAGAAGAATGGAGCACTCATATACATCATTTCAATATGATATTCCTGATGAAGAGAAGAATGGAGCACTCTTATACATCATTTCAGCCTGAAATTCCTGATGAAAAGAAGAATGATGCACTTTCTTACATCATTACAACCTGAATTCTTTGCCAAAATGAACCATAGAGCAAATCCATACATCATCTCACCTTTTCCCAATTGAATAGAAGAACCCACATAAAATTACCTATTGAAACATCTTTAGAAAACGCTTACAATATGAATAGTAGGAAAATTTAAAATGAGGTGCAAGGATGAAATTCATTCACGCGCAATCTAATCAAAATTATATCGGAGGCTTGGTTTAAATACCAAGGCCTCCTTTTTATTTGCCTGCTTTATCATATTAAAGTGATGCAACAGAGGAGTGAAAAGAATGGTTGTATTAACGGGAAGAAGTCTGACTCTGGATGATGTGGAACGCGTGGTATTCCATGGTGAACAAGTCATGCTATGTGATATTCAAAGACAAAAGATTGATGCAAACCGCAGTACAGTTGAAACCATGTTACAAGAGAAAAGAGTAATGTATGGAATTAATACTGGATTTGGGAAGTTTAGTGACGTCATTATTAATGAGCAAAATTTAGAGGAGTTACAACTTAATCTCATCTATTCCCATGCTTGTGGGGTTGGGGAACCCTTTGATGAAAAGATTAGCTTATGTATGGTATTACTTCGGGCCAATGCCTTGGCACAAGGGTATTCAGGAGTTCGGCCGGCACTTGTGGAGCACTTAATTTCTATTGTGAATGCAAGGATATGTCCGGTTATCCCGCAGCAAGGATCACTTGGTGCTAGTGGTGACTTGGCACCACTTTCACACTTAGCATTAGTTCTTCTTGGGGAAGGGGAAGTATTTTACCAAGGGAAGCGGATGGTGACACAAGAAGCATTCCAATTAACTGGTTTACAGCCCATGACTTTGAAGGCTAAAGAAGGATTAGCGTTAATTAACGGGACACAAGCCATGACAGCAACTGGTGTAATGACGTATTTAGAAATGGAGAAATTACTGTATCAAAGTGAAATGGTAGCGGCAATGACAATGGAAGGACTCAACGGGATTATTGATGCATTTGACAGAGACCTTCACCATGTAAGAGGGCACCAGGAGCAAATAGATGTCGCGGAGAGAATGCGAGAGATTCTACATGATAGTAGACTCACTACTTCTCAAGGGGAAATACGGGTTCAGGATGCCTATTCCTTACGATGTATTCCACAAGTACTCGGTGCATGTTGGCAACCATTACATTATGCCAAGGAAAAACTAACGATAGAGATTAACGCCGTAACCGATAACCCATTAATCTTCTCCGATAATAACAAGGTGATTTCAGGAGGGAATTTCCACGGCCAACCAATTGCTTTTACGATGGACTTCTTAAAGTTAGGAATTGCAGAGCTTGCCAATATCGCCGAGCGTAGAATTGAGCGGCTCGTGAACCCACAATTAAATGACTTGCCAGCATTTCTCAGTCCGAATCCAGGTTTGGAGTCGGGGGCAATGATTATGCAATATAGTGCAGCATCACTGGTTTCAGAGAATAAGACATTGGCACATCCAGCTAGTGTGGACTCCATTCCATCATCTGCTAACCAGGAGGATCATGTCAGTATGGGGACCATTGCAGCAAGACATGCACTGGCTATGTTGCAAAATACAAGGCGCGTCATTGCCATTGAATTAATCTGTGCCATGCAAGCAGTAGAATATCGTGGAGTGGAGAAACTCTCCACAGAAACAAACAATTATTACACAAAAGCTAGAAAAATTGTTCCAAGCATCACGAAGGACCGTATCTTCTCGCGTGACATAGAAAATCTAACCCAATGGTTAAAAGAAGAAAATGAAAGTGACATTAAAAACCGAAAAGGAGAGGTGAATATATATGAATAAAGTAGAAGTGCGAGCTAAAAAGGGCTTGGAATTGGAGTGTAAGGGATGGGAACAAGAAGCGGCTTTAAGAATGCTGTATAACAATCTTGATCCGGAAGTAGCAGAAAACCCTGAGGAATTAGTTGTTTACGGGGGAATTGGAAAAGCAGCTCGTAATTGGGAAGCGTTTGAGGCAATTGTGAACACACTACGGAACCTTAAAAATGACGAAACTATGCTGATTCAATCTGGAAAGCCGGTTGGTGTTTTTAAAACGCATATACAGGCACCGAGAGTACTCCTTTCTAATTCTGTTCTCGTTCCGAAGTGGGCAAATTGGGAGCATTTTCATGAATTAGATCAAAAAGGACTTATGATGTATGGACAAATGACAGCAGGAAGTTGGATTTATATTGGTACACAGGGGATTTTACAAGGCACATATGAAACTTTTTCTGCGGTCGCTAAGAAACATTTTGGTGGTTCGTTAAAAGGGACGATCACCTTAACGGCAGGCCTTGGTGGAATGGGTGGAGCTCAGCCTTTAGCCGTGACGATGAATGAGGGTGTCGTGATTGCAGTTGATGTAGATAAAAGCCGGATTGAAAAACGGTTAAAAACAAAATATTGTGATGTGATGACAGATAGCATTGATGAAGCGGTAATGCTTGCAAATGAGGCCAAGGCAGAAGGAAAGCCATTATCTATCGCATTAGTTGGAAATGCGGCAGAAGTACACTTCAAGCTATTAGAGAAGAATATCAAAATTGATATTGTAACTGATCAAACCTCGGCACATGATCCATTAAATGGGTATATTCCGATTGGGTACACGGTGGAGGAAGCAGAAGTACTCCGGAAGTCCGACGCAGAGAAGTATATGGCACTTGCCAAGAAAAGCATGGCAAAACATGTGGAAGCAATGCTTACGTATCAAGACCATGGGTCGATTGTATTTGACTATGGAAACAATATACGTCAAGTGGCCAAGGACGAGGGGCTAGAAAATGCATTTAACTTCCCTGGTTTTGTTCCGGCATACATTCGTCCATTATTTTGTGAAGGAAAAGGACCTTTCCGCTGGGCTGCATTATCAGGTGATCCCGAGGATATCTACCGGACAGACCAGTTAATTAAAGAACTTTTCCCAGAAAATGAAGCACTACTTCGTTGGATTGATATGGCTCAGGAACGTGTGGCATTCCAAGGACTTCCATCACGTATATGTTGGTTAGGTTATGGTGAGAGGGTCAAGATGGGCCTTGCGATTAATGAACTTGTCAGAAAAGGGGAATTGAAAGCACCAATTGTTATTGGTCGTGACCATTTAGACTGTGGATCGGTTGCATCACCGAATCGTGAAACAGAAGGAATGAAAGATGGTAGTGATGCGGTTGGTGATTGGGCAGTACTGAATGCCTTAATTAATACTGCTGCAGGTGGCTCTTGGGTCTCCTTCCACCATGGTGGTGGTGTCGGAATGGGATATTCGTTACATTCAGGGATGGTTGCGGTAGCGGATGGCACAGACTTAGCCAAAGAAAGACTAGAAAGAGTATTAACTACGGACCCAGGAATGGGAATTATCCGCCATGCTGATGCTGGTTATGAAAGTGCCAGGGAGTTTGCAAATGAACATGAAATTAACATACCAATGAGGAGGTAATCACGTGCAAGTAGATATACTCATAACAAATATTGGTGAACTACTACCAATGGACAAAAAAGGACCTGCTAAAGGGGTTGAAATGTCCGACTTAACGGTGTGGAACAATGCGGCAATTGGTATAAAAGAAGACACAGTAGTATGGCTTGGCTCTACAGAGGAAGCTAGTATTTTAGAAGCCACACAAACTATTGATGCCAAAGGAAGATTAGTAACACCAGGCTTAGTAGAACCACACACTCATCTCGTATTTGGAGGTTCTCGTGAAAGAGAAATGGCGCTAAAGCAGCAAGGTGTTCCGTACTTAGAAATTTTAAAGCAAGGTGGTGGTATTTTATCTACAGTACGGGCTACTCGAGCCACTTCCTACGGCGATCTATTAGAAAAAGCGTTATTTCACTTAGACCGGATGGCGACATATGGAATTACAACGGTCGAGGCAAAAAGTGGATATGGTCTTGACCGTGAAACAGAATTGAAGCAATTAAGAGTGGCAAAAGAAGCAAATGAAAAACACCCACTCGATATTGTCTCTACATTTTTAGGGGCACATGCAATTCCACCTGAGTATAAGGAGAATCCAGAGGCATTTTTAAATGAAATGGTAGAGATTCTAGATGAAATCAAACAAGAGGAATTAGCAGAGTTTGTTGATATTTTTACGGAGACAGGTGTGTTCTCTGTACCAGAGTCAAGACGCTACTTGATGAAAGCAAAAGAAAAAGGATTTGGATTAAAAATACATGCCGATGAAATTGATCCACTAGGTGGAACAGAATTAGCCGTGGAACTTGGTGCGGTTAGTGGAGATCATTTGGCAGTAGCATCTGATGAAGGAATTGAAAAGCTAGCAAACTCAGATACGATTGGTGTTATCCTGCCAGGAACAAGCTTTTACCTTGGAAAAGAGGATTATGGTAGAGCAAGAGAAATGATTGATGCTGGAGCAGCAATCGCTATTTCAACCGATTTTAATCCAGGTAGCTCGGTGACGGAGAATTTACAGCTGATTATGTCCATAGCTGCACTAAAGCTAAAACTTTCACCAGAAGAAATATGGCATGCAGTAACAGTTAATGCCGCCTATGCTATTGGTCGAGGAGATGTTGCTGGAACAATAGCGGTTGGAAGAAAAGCAGATATTGTCCTGTGGGATGCGCCGAATTACCTCTATATACCATATCATTATGGGGTGAATCATACTAATACTGTCATTAAAAACGGTAAAGTGATCTATGAAAGGCCGGCGATACGATGAGTGAATTTCGTCATTTAAAACCTGCGGGAAAAGCAATATTTACAGACCGTTACACCAAGAAGGCAAAGGAATTATTGACGACATGGTCAAAAGATGAAAAGGGAGCATTTGGATTAGTAGGTTTACCATTATCAAAGCCATCTATTAGTCACTCCGGAGCAGCCTTTGCTCCGGGAACAATTAGAGATTCTTTACAGAGCTACTCGGTTTACTCTGGTGAACAAACGTTTGATTTAACAGATCAAGTTATAGACTTTGGGGATTTGGAAATGCATCCTACCGATATTGTAGAAAGTCAGAAGAGACTATATGAAGGGCTACTTGATATCTATCAAACAGAAGCTGCAGATAATTGGATCTTACTAGGAGGGGATCATTCAGTTAGTTATTCTGCCATTAAAGCCTTTAAGGAGCAGTATGGTCAGGTTGGGATTATCCAATTTGATGCACATCATGATTTACGAAATACGGAGGACGGTGGACCGACAAACGGGACTCCTTTTCGGAGGTTACTAGAAGATACTATTATTTCTGGAGAGAATCTTGTACAAATTGGTATTAGAGATTTTACCAATGCTAAGGCCTATCATGAGTATGCCAAAGAAAAACATGTAACCGTGTATACCATGGGAGATGTTCAAGAAAAAGGAATAAAATCTATTCTAGAAACTGAGATTGAAAGATTAGCGAAGCGCGTGGATTATATCTATCTGTCAGTTGATATGGATGTCCTTGATCAAGCATTTGCACCCGGCTGCCCAGCAATAGGACCAGGAGGAATGGACAGTATGACATTACTCCAAGGAATTAACCTAGCAACCCAGTACGAATCAGTCAAAGCAATGGATATCGTAGAAATTGACCCAACTATAGACTTTCGGAATATGACTAGTAGAGTAGCGGCGTATGTAATGTTGGAGTTTATGAAAGGAAAAAAAGTAAATAAACAGTAGCATGCATGGATCTCTATGCTTGGCTACTGATTCCTGGGTTGTTATCTGTGTGAATGTTGTTAATCAGACAAGTGATAGATTCAATGCGGTTATTACTACTAAAGTTTATTGAAGAATGTAGTGGTAGGATACCGCTACGGCAGAATATTCCGCTTTCCGCGGGCGGCTGGTGAGCCTCCTCGTGCTTTCTTCTTTAGGGGTCTCACCTATGCCTATCCTCCCGCAGGAGTCTCCATATTCGGCCTACGCTAGTATTCGTTTCTATACAAGTGTATTTTATAACTTAATATCCAATTATAAACACTCTATACTAGTGAAGGAAATACACGGAGACTCCTACGGGAATAGCACGTGTCCGAAGACCCCGCAGAGGCGACTTTCCCTCGAGGAGGCTGAGGCCGTGCCCGTGGAAAGCGGAGTGTATTTTCGTAGCGGGCATGATGCTCTATCCAAAATGCTAATTTACTACTTAGTTTCTATTAGTTGTGAAAGTAACAGTTAGAATTCAACTTTACTTTTCTACAACATCATCGACTTCATCCGAGCCGATCCATTCATTTGCCCAACTCTGAATATCCTCAATAACAGGACGTAACGACTCACCTTTTTTAGACAAGGTATATTCAATACGAACCGGGAATTCAGAATAAATATTACGGTCAACAATACCTTCTTTTTCTAACATTTTAAGGCGGTCAGATAGTAATCTGCCACTGACAGGTAAATTGGACTCCATCTCAGAAAAACGCTTCGGTCCATCTAGTAATTCAAAAAGAATTAATCCGACCCAGCGTTTACTAATAATTTGCATAGCTTTTTCAAAACGTGGACATAATTCACTCATGATAATCCACCTCACATTTCTAATCGAAAGAATTCATTAGCTTACAAAAAGTAACTACTAGAATTGTATCATAAAAGAGGGAACGGTGTAAAATACCAATAATTACAAATCGACTAATCTCGTATATTTGTAGTTGGATATTTTGCGAATTTATGAAATAATAACGATATGCGAAATAATTTTTTATTTGGAGGTTTTTTTAATGGTATCTCAACAAATTCAAGAGAAATATGCAGAATTAGCCCTTCGCACAGGAGTTAATTTGCAAAAAGGGCAAGCATTAATGATAAATTCCTCTATCGAGGGAGCTGACTTCACCAAAATCGTTGCTAAAAAAGCATACGAATTAGGTGCAAAGGATGTACATATTAATTGGGGAGACGATGATCTAACTCTTTGGAAATATCAATATGCTCCTGATGAAGTAATTGGTGAATTTCCTGAGTGGAGAGTAAAGCTTCACGATATGTATGCTGAGGACGGGGCTGCAGTACTTTCCATTCGTTCAACAAATCCAGATCTTTTAAAAGATATCGATCCGACAAAAGTTGCTAAAGCAAATAAAGCTGCAGCACAAGCAATGACAAATTTCCGCAAGTATACGATGAATGATAAAATTACTTGGTCCATTATCTCCATCCCGACTGGTGATTGGGCACAGAAAATCTTCCCTGACAAGTCTCGTGAAGATGCAATTGCAAGCCTTTGGGAAGCAATCATTAAGATTGTACGTGTTGACCAAGAAGATCCAATCAAAGCATGGGACGAGCATAATGAAACATTAAAAACGGCACGCGAAGTGTTAAATGATAAGAATTATAAGAAGTTAGTCTTTAAAGCACCTGGAACAGATTTAGAAATGGAACTTCCAGAAGGCCATATTTGGAAAGGTGGTTCCGCTGTATCGGAAAAAGGAATCACATTCAATCCGAATATGCCAACAGAAGAAGTATTCTCCATGCCACATAAATATGGTGTAAATGGTACAGTATCAAGTACGAAGCCATTGAACTATGGTGGTAGTTTAATCGACAACTTCACTTTAACGTTTAAAGATGGTAAAGTAGTTGATTTCAAAGCTGAACAGGGAGAAGATACCCTAAAACATTTACTAGAAACAGATGAAGGTGCTAGCCGTCTAGGTGAAATCGCACTAGTACCACATGAATCACCTGTATCACAATCAGGTTTACTTTTCTATAACACGCTATTTGATGAAAATGCATCTTGTCATGTTGCTTTAGGAAAAGCATATCCAACGAATGTAAAAGGTGGATCTGCAATGAGTGATGAAGAGCTTGATAAAGCTGGAGTAAATGACAGCTTAACACATGTTGACTTTATGTTTGGATCAGAGCAATTAGATATTGATGGTGTAAAAGCTGATGGTACAACAGAAGCTGTATTCCGTAATGGAACTTGGGCATTAGATATTAAAAATAAATAACGTAAAGAGAACCTGTTACACGGTTACGTGTAGCAGGTTTTTTTATGTGGAGGGTTTTCGGAGTTTTCTAATAATAGTGAAACCATTTCTAGAAATAAACGTATGGAATTGTAACAACTAGGGATTAGAGGAGACTCATTATGTTTAAAAATTATAAGAAATATATTTTCATTGCCGTTGGTATTATGGGATTTATTCTTAGCTTTGTTTTTTATTATAACAAGGTTGTACAGCCGCAAACCGATAGAGAAGAGTTAGTGGGGGAGAAGGTAAATGTTGATATCACAGAAGATCAGATATATAGCAATATCGTAGCATTTGCGAAGCTTTATGGTTATGTTCGTTATTTTCATCCAAGTGATGAAGTAGCAAGTTTAAGTACAAGAGAATGGAATCAATTTGCTATATATGGAGTTAGTAAGGTGAAACAATCCGCAAGTGAAGAAGAATTGAAAGAAACATTAGAGGAGCTATTTGTTCCAATTGCACCGACAATCCAACTGTATATGGATAATCAAACCCCAGAGCAACCTGCTGAATATAAGGATGGCAGTGAAGTAATTGCTTGGCAACATTACGGATTAGGTACGATTGAGGGTGGAGAAAGTCTCTACAAGAGTCAACGTACTATTGCCATAGTAAAAGATAATGGGTACGAAGTAGAAAACAATCGTTTGTTTGAAGAATTTCCAACTATTAATGAAACCATAAACGAAAAGATAAGTCCTAACATATATACATCCGTACCACTGGTTCTATACAAGAATGAAAGTGGAACCGTTGGAAGTAGTGAGGAGAGTAAAGCTAAACTCAAGAATCTTAAAGAGAACTTTATAAATCTTGATATGACTTCCAAAAACGAAGATGTTCGCTATGCGGATATAATCATAACCTGGAATACTCTAAACCATTTCTATCCGTACTTTCATGTAACAGATTCAAATTGGGAGAAACAATTATTACCTGCACTTAAAGATGTTGGAGATAATGGGAATAGAAATGATTATGTACGATCCGTTATGCGACTTTTTGAAAAGACAGGGGATGGACACGCCTTTCATACATTAGACACCTTTAATCTATTTGATCCTAAGTATCCATTTATGGTGGAGATGGTTGAAGATAAACTAATTATTACAGTTGCAAGTGAGGAATCGGAATTATTGCCAGGTGATGTTATTTTGTCAATTAATAATCAGGACACTACTAACTATTTAGAAGAGCTTAGAGAGATTATTCCAGGTTCTCCTCATTTTAAAGATATTATCTTGGGCCAAATGATTCGCCATGAAGAACGTGCTGATTTGCAAATAGAACGAGAAGGGAGAATATTCGAAGTAACAGTTAAACCTAGTATTAATTCTTCACAACTAGATTTGTTTAATCGTAACAACGAAGAATCATTTAAAGAAATAGAGGATGAGATCTACTATATCGACTTTTTCCGTTTCGATGAATTGGAAAATCAGATGGAAACACTTCTCAATGCAAAGGGCGTTATATTTGACCTAAGAGATTTTAGATGGGATGTACAAAAAGCCGCAGATATGGAAGAAATTATTGCAAGACTCACTAACAAACCTGTTCAATCCCCTATAGCACGAGTAATGAAAACGATATACCCGGATCAAAAAGAGGTTACATTTGATGAACTACCGAGATATTCGCTTCAACCAAAGGATCCTAAATTTAAAGGGAGAGTAGTATTTCTCACCTTTGCAGGGAACATGAGTAACCAAGAATTCTTACTTGGACAGATTAAAGATAACCAATTAGCAACTATAATTGGGCAACCAACTGCTGGGGCAGACGGTAATGTCCAAGTATTTGATATCCCGGGTAATTTGACTGGGGTATTTACAGGGATGGAAATTCTAAATAATGATCGAACCCAAACTCATATGGTTGGGATTCAGCCAGACATTCTAGTGGAAAGAACGTTAGAAGGAATTCAGAACGGAGAAGACGAATATATAACGAGAGCGCTGGAATATATATTAGAGGAGAATGAATCATGGATGTATTAAAGCAAAACAGTATAGCATGGGACAAAAAGGTGGAAGACGGGGGCAATTACACAAGACCTGTAAGTTCAGAAACCATTGAAAAGAGTAGGGCAGGGGACTTTGGAATTGGAGTGACAGCAGGGAGAATGGTTCCAAGACATTGGTTTCCTAAAATCTTAAGCGGCTTGAAAGTACTTTGTTTAGCATCTGGTGGTGGCCAACAAGGTCCGGTACTAGCTGCTGCAGGCGCGGATGTCACGGTTGTAGACCTGTCTTTGAAACAATTAGAACAAGACCAGTATGTGGCTAAACGAGATGGACTAACACTCCAAACTATCCAAGGAAGTATGTCAGATCTTCACTTTTTCGAGGATGAATCGTTTGATTTAATTGTACATCCTGTATCAAATGTATTTGTTGAAAATGTACTACCGGTTTGGAAAGAGGCCTCTAGAGTATTAAAAGATAAGGGCATCCTTATTGCAGGAATTACGAATCCACTCCTCTATATTTTTGATGATGAAGAAGAGGATAAAGGGAATCTGATTGTTAAACATAAAATCCCGTATTCTGACTTAGAGACCCTAACAGAGGAGAAACTGGAGCAATATAGGGAATCTAAGCGCGCATTAGAATTTGGGCATAGTTTAGAAGATCAAATCCAAGGACAAATTGATGCAGGTTTTGTAATTACAGGATTCTACGAAGATAACTTCGGTGGAAGTCGGATGCTAGATCACTATATTAATACGTTTATTGCAACAAGAGCTATGAAAATAAAGGTAGATTAGATATTAAGAAATAGAAAATAATATCTATTGATTCTGTTCAAACTAGAGTGAGTATATTCTCTAGTTAGGGTGGATGTTTGGATGGATTTCTTCAGTTCTCAAGAGACATTAACTTGGGTTCAATGGACATTAAGAGCATTGGTTGGCTTTACATTTTTTGTTGTGGTTGTAAAGGTCATGGGTCAGCGTACAATATCACAAGTTGGCCTACTGGACTTTGTTATTGTATTACTAATTGGTAATATTATTGCCCACCCCCTATCAGATGAAGGGCTTGGATTAGAAGGATCTATGATTACGATGGTTGTTATTTTAGTGCTGTACTTACTCGGAATAGGGCTGAGTCTTCGATTCCCGGGCATAAGAAAGTTATTTATTCCTTCTCCTTTACCCCTAATAGAAAACGGGTCGATTATCTATAAGAATTTAAAGAAAGTCCGAATTTCAATTGATATTTTAATGGCAGAGTTAAGGAAGAATAATACAGAGGACATTCAGAAGGTCGCTCTTGCCCTATGGGAACCAGGTGGAACCGTCTCTATCTTTCTAAAATCTGAACACCAGACACTAACACCTGCTACATTTGGAAAAATGGTTAAGCCCTTTAAGCTTCCTATAACAGTCATTAAAGAAAAGAAGATTGATTATAAAGCTTTAGAGCAAATTGGAAAAGACGATGCTTGGCTTCTACATAAAATCGCGAGTATATATGAACATGCAGAATTGAGTGATATATTACTAGCAACCGTTGATGATAGTGGAGAAGTTAACGTTGTGTTTTATTAGGATACAAAATAAACGGAGAAGTGCAAAACACTTCTCCAAAATGATGTATTAGTTTTTACGAAAGTAATCCAAATAAGCTTGGAATATTTCTATACCTTGGTAAGAAATCAACATTAGGGCAGATAAAGAAAAGAACCCCATCATAATAAAACGAGCCCACATCATATATATTCCTCCTCCTTAAATTTATATTTAAAATAAATTCGAAGGAGAAGTGATCAAATAACTCGATTGATGGAAAACTGGGAAAAGCAGGGTAAGTCTCTTGAAAAGTTGAATAATACAATTGAAGGAAAAGGTAACAATTAATATTAGTGTTGCAAAAAGTTCATAGTTAAAGTGGTGTCCCTTTTGTTTTACATCACCATCAACCGGATGGAGATCCCCTGGAACAGAGGAACTGATTGTTTCTGTTTCTTGAATCACTAATGGATTATCGAGTTTCATATCCAGAAATCCAACCAAACAGGAGTATGTTAGGACGGAAATAAGTATCGTTAGGGCAAAGTATTTCTTCAACATATAGCCCCCTTTTAAATGGTGGTATCTATTATACACAGAAACGAAAATAATTAGAAGTCGAAAGAAAAAAAGGGAGTGCCATTGCACTCCATGAACTACATCAATCCGTTTTTCACCAATACAGCTTTTATCTTCAAGTAATCATAACCCTCTGGCAATGCTTCCTTTAGTGGTTTAAGTTTTGGTTCATCTATTTCTTCTCTTGCAGCTAAGATAGTGGCTTCTTCTGCTTCATTAAAGAAGATATTCCATGCAATGGGGTATCCATCTTGAAACGCTTTAAACAAATGATTTTCAACTGTAATGGTCGTCATCTCACGTATGGCAGCAATGTCCTTAATGGACTTCCCTGTTTGAAATAGTTTATAGCTAACTAGATGACTAGGTCCTTCTTCTTCCTTTTTCTTCGGTTTTGGAGGTGGTGTCGAACCGGATATTTTCACTCTAGTTTTCGCTTCTGGATGTTCGTCTCGCCACTTTTTAATTACCTCTAAGAATACTTCACCATATTGCTCATATTTCTTCTCCCCAATTCCTTTAACTTCAAGCATATCCTCCTTGGTAACGGGGAAATACCTACTAAGCTCTTTAAGTGTTGCATCTGAAAATAACACATAAGGAGGAACATTAAGTTCGTCAGCCATTTGTTTTCTTTTAGCGCGTAAGTCTTCAAATAAGTCCTTATGGTAGTCATCGTTTTCACTTGTTGGGATAGGAGCAGTATACATTTCAACGTTTCGTTTCCCTTTCAACACATCGATAGAAGCCTGATTTAATTTAAGTGTTGGAAACTTTCCTTCCTCTGTACCTAACATCTGCTCTGCAACTAGAAAGTGGATGCGCTCAGTAATCTCTTTTTCAGTGTAAGCTGATAATAACCCATAGGTTGATAGAGTATTCAGTCTGAATTCTAGAAGTTTTTTATCTTTGGATCCTTTTAGCACTTTCGCTGTCATGCTGACACCAAATCGTTCACCCATCCGTTTGACACAGGAAAGTATCATTTGTGCTTCTTCTGTAATATCTGTTTTCTCGACCTTCTCTACACAATTACTACATCTACCACAATTTTCGAATGGAGAACTATCCTTAAAGTAATCTAAAATAAAGCTACTCAGGCAACCTTGTGTATGGCAGTAGTTGACCATGGATTGAAGTTTCCGGTATTCATTTTGCTTGGCAACATCATCCATCAAGGACTGTTCAATGAGAAACTTTTGTAACTGAATATCTTGTGGGGAAAACAATAGGATACAGTCACTAGCTTCTCCATCTCGTCCTGCTCTACCTGCTTCTTGATAATAAGATTCGATATTCATTGGCATCGCATAATGAATCACATAGCGTACGTTTGACTTATCAATTCCCATACCAAAAGCATTTGTCGCAATCATAACTGGTTTCTCATCATGTATAAATGCAGCTTGTGCTTGCTTACGAGCTTGCTCAGACATACCAGCATGATATTTTGCTACTTGTACACCGCGACTATCAAGCTGGTCAAATAGTGCATCTGCTTGTTTACGGGTAGCGGTGTAGATAATACCAGATTTACCAGAGTGTTCTTCAAGAAAGGAGCGAATATAGCTTGTCCGGTCTTTCCCTTTGACAATATGAAAAGCAAGATTGTCACGGGCAAAGCCAGTATTGATGACATTTTGTTGATCGATATGTAGTAATTCCTGAATATCTGAAATTACTTCTTCTGTAGCTGTTGCTGTAAGGGCCATGCAAACTGGAATATTACCAATCTGTTTTAGGTTCGGAACAATGGAGCGATAGCTTGGGCGAAAATCATGTCCCCATTGGGAAATACAGTGTGCCTCATCAAAAGCAACCAGCGAAATCTTAATTCGCTTGATCACATTCACAAACCCGTAAGACTCAAATCGTTCCGGTGCAACATAGACGAACTTGAATCGTCCATCGGCAATTCCGGCCATACGATTGTCCTGTTCTTCATTGGTTAAGGAACTGTTAATAAAAGTTGCGGGAATTCCTAAAGCTAGGAGAGAGTCTACTTGGTCTTTCATAAGTGATATTAATGGGGAAATGATGATAGCGGTTCCGTCTAAAGTCAACCCAGGTACCTGATAGCAAATCGATTTACCGCCACCGGTTGGCATGACCGCTAATGTGTTGGTTGTTCTGACAACTCGTTCGATAATTTCTTTTTGCCCCGGTCTGAAAGATTCATATCCAAAATAGGTTTTTAATACTTTTTCTTGTTCTAGGATCATGACATTACTCCTCTCACCTGTATATCCTACCATATATTTTAGTGAGAAACGAGTTGATAAAATTAGCAAATATACCCTATCCCTGATATGAAAAGCTAACAATTTAGTAATAAAAAATGAAAAGTATAAAATCTCTTTTGCGACATAATTAAATAATTCATAAAAAGAGGATAATAGTAACACTAAGTTCATTTTGTTAATAAAACGTATTAATTTTTAAGGAGCAATTAGTTTACTTTTTTTAAATGGACAATTAGAATGACCATATATTTTATTTTATAATAGGGGGCATGTAATGGTATCTTCTTTATTACTTGAGATTATGTTAATCTTCTTACTTGGAATTGGATCACAGTGGGTTGCATGGCGTTATAGTATGCCGGCTATTGTTGTCATGGCCGTAACTGGTTTAGTCATTGGTCCATTCTTGGGAATTATCAATCCACAAGAAGATTTTGGCAGTTTATATAGTCCGATTATTTCTGTTGCAGTAGCAATTATTTTATTTGAAGGTAGTTTGAATTTAAGTTTTAAAGAACTTCGAGGTTTAGGTAAACCCGTTTTTAGAATTTCTACAGTGGGTGCATTTATAGCATGGATTCTCGGTTCATTAACAGCACATTATATTGCGGGTTTGTCTTGGCCAGTAGCGTTTGTTATTGGTGGATTATTTATTGTGACCGGTCCGACTGTTATTATGCCACTACTTCGCCAGTCAAAATTAAAGCCTAGACCTGCAAAGATACTGAAATGGGAAGGAATTGTTGTTGACCCAATTGGGGCACTTCTAGCAGTATTCGCTTTTGAAATCATAGCTTATCTAACTGCTACAGATCCAGATGGAACAGCATTAATGATGTTCTTTGCAGCTTCCATATTCGCTGCGATATTTGGTTGGTTTTGTGGGAAGGGTATTGGCTTCGTCTTTGAAAGAGGTCATATCCCAGAATTTCTAAAATCTCCTGCAGTGTTTACGGTAGTTATCTTCTGTTTCACTGTAGCTGATGAAATTATGCATGAAACAGGGCTACTATCTGTAACCGCGATGGGGATCACACTTGCTAATATGGGCATTTCCTCCGTAGCAGATATGCGTCACTTTAAAGAGAATATCTCTATTCTGTTAATTTCTGCAATCTTTATTATGCTGACAGCATCATTACAAATTGAAACTCTTTTAGAAATCTTTAGCCCTAATATTATCGGGTATGTATTGTTAATGATGTTCCTTGTTCGTCCACTATCTATCTTCCTTTCAACATTTGGAACGGGACTAACATTTAATGAGAAATTGTTAGTAGGATGGATTGCGCCAAGAGGTATTGTTGCACTTACGGTATCTAGTTACTTTGCAACTATTTTATTAGAAGCAGGGTATGAGGATGCTAATATTCTTACAACCTTAACCTTTGGACTTGTGTTCTTCACGGTATTAGCACATGGTTTCTCTATTGGATGGCTTGCTAAGAAATTAAATCTTTCAATGGAAGGTAGACCAGGAACACTGATTGTGGGTAGTAATACCTTCACGGTTGAACTGGCAAAGTCACTGGCTAAATCTAATGTGCCAATAATAATCGTGGATAGTTCATGGGAAAGATTAAAAGTTGCAAGAGAAGCGGGAGTTCCTTTCTATCATGAGGAGATCCTTTCTGAGCAAACAGAATATCATTTGGATACTATTCCATATGAATACTTGATAGCAGCAACTGATAGTAAAGCATATAATTCACTAGTTTGTACGACATTTATGCCGGAATATGGCCGTACAAATGTCTTTAAAGTAAGTCATTTTGATTCCGTCTATAAGACAGGAGACATTGTTTCTAAAGTTGGCGGAAGAATCCTCTTCAAGAAGGAAGTTAACTTAGAAGATTTAAAAGAGAAGATTGAGAATGGCTTTGTCTTCAGGCGTACAACGATTACCGATCAATACACGTATCGTCAGTATTTAGATGAGAAGGACGAAGAAACGGTATTCCTATACTTAATTAAGCCATCTGGTCAAATTAAGTATTATTCAGAGGAAATGCGTACGGTACCAAGCACAGGCGATACAATTGTAAGTTTAATGCCAAGAAATAAAGAAAAAGCTAAGATTCAAGCAAGATTAGGAAATGGTGAAGTAGAATAAGCAGCGTACAGGGTGAGCCCTGTACTTATTAAGAAAGAGCGTACGAACCGTAATGGTCGTACGCTCTTATTCGAATTCTTTTAATTGTTTACGAACCTCAGCAATTTCTCCTTCTAAGCGAATAAGCTGCTCCTCAGCTGAAGATGCTCTTCCCCTGACATAAACTAATTTATCTAAGTCACTTTGTATACGAACATAATCTGATTTTAATTCATCAAGCTTATTTTCAAGTTCCTTCTTTGTCATGAATATCACTCCTCTTACTTAAGTTTAACGGGAACCCCTTTACAAAACAACTGATTGGTGTAAAATAGATTCAATTATTATAGGAAGACGCTTGGAGCTAGACATCTACATAAAGGGGGAATTTGCAATGAAGGTATTCTTGGAAACATCGATTAAACGGTATCTTGAAAGAGTAGAAGATTTACTACTCCAGCAAGAAACTAATAATAATTTAATGCTAGGATTATTAGAGCGGGGAAAGAATAATATTGGTGTATTTACTGATGGCATTCGACTAGGGATAGTGGAAGAAAACGGAGAGCCTATATATGCTTTTATGCAAACCCCTCCAAACAAATGGATACTACCAACAGTAAATAACCAACATGAACATGCGATACAGGCTGTAGTACAGTTTCTATTTCAACATAAATACCCAGTACCAGGAGTAATCGGTTCCTCCGAGTTAGTAGACGAATTTGTTGGCTTATGGAAAGATTTAACCGGTAAAAGTGAACAAACACATATGAAACAATTAATCTATCAGTTAGATGAAGTAAAAGTAACACCAGATCCAAAGGGGAAGCTTATTCAAGGCCAAGAGGAACATGTATCTCTAGTTCGGGACTGGTTGCGACTTTTTGGAGAACAAGCAAATATGGAAATAGCGAAAACACAAGCAGATAGTATGGCAAGGTCCTATATCCAAAAAGGATCTATCTACTTTTGGGAAACAGAGGGCGAACTAGTTTCCATGGCGAATAATTCCAGAAGAACTAGAAACGGTGCTACCGTTAATGCAGTATTTACCCCTGATGAACATAAGCGAAAAGGCTATGCAACAAGCGTTGTTGCAGCTCTATCTCAGATACTACTAAATGAAGGAGCAACATTTTGTAGTTTATATACCGATCTCTCCAATCCAACCTCCAATAGTATATATAAAAAGATAGGTTACTATGTAGTTGGAGATTCGGTTGACTGTTTGTTTGAGTAATGGGAAAGGACATGTAACTCTAACCTTTGAGGGGAGTGGCATGTTCTTTTTTGTTTGGAGTGTGGTCGATCCCGCGAAGTTGCTCCCAAGTCTGCAGAACATGTGTCCAATTCCTGCGAACATGCTTCCAAGTTTGAGGAGGATGCGCCCGTTCTTCGCGACCATGCTCCCGAGTATGAGGAGTATGTGCCCGATCCCCATGTGCATGCTCCCAAGTATGAGGAGTATGTGCCCGATTCCCGCGGACATGCTCCCAAGTCTGAGGAGGATGCGCCCGTTCTTCGCGACCATGCTCCCAAGTATGAGGAGGCTGCGCCCGTTCTTCGCGGACATGCTCCCAAGTATGAGAAGGATGTGCCCAATCCCCGCGACCATGCTCCCAAGTATAAGAAGGATGTGCCCAATCCCCGCGACCATGCTCCCAAGTATAAGAAGGATGTTCCCGAATCACGCTGCCATGCTCCCAAGTATAAGAAGGATGTGCCCAATCCCCGCGACCATGCTCCCAAATGTGAGAAGGATGTGCCCAATCCCCACGAACATCGCGCCCGTGCCCAAGAAGCATATGCTCAATCCCCGCGAACATCCCTCCACAAACAAAAAAAGCAACAGCACCAGGCTGTTGCTATACTATATCAATGCATCTTCCTTATTCTTCCGCGTATCTTGGTAGGTTTCCCAGAAATGTACAATGATAGTTTTTACCACTGCGTAGAATGGGACGGCGAATAGAATTCCAATAAATCCTGCAATACTTCCTGCAGCTAGAATGATGGTAATAATGGTTAATGGGTGGATTCGTAGTACATGCCCCATAATATTCGGTGAGATAAAGTTTCCTTCGATTTGTTGTGCGATGATCATGATCAGTGCGATCCAAACGACGTTCATTGGATCTTGGAATACACCAACGATGACTGCTGGAATAACGGCAATAAAAGGTCCAATAAATGGTACAATACACATCATCATTCCGAATAAGGCTAGGGCTAATGCATAATTTAAATCAATGATTAAGTAACCAATAAACAGCATAATACCAATACTTAAACTAACGAGTAGTTGCCCTTGGATATAGGCAGATAAGGTATGGTCGATTTTGCGTAACAGATTACGTAGATTGCTAGCTTTCTTTGGTTCGAAAATTTGTGTAACAAAAGGGATGAACTTATCCCCATCTTTGAACATAAAGAACAAGAAGAAAGGCACTAGTACTAAAGAGAATACAAAACCAATAACTTGTGTAATAAAACCTAGCAAGAACGTCATAAACCCTTCAAAATAGGTCTGTAGATTGGCCATAATATTATCGATCGTGTTATAAACCTCATCCGGAATAATCTTTTGATTATCTTGGATATAATCGATTACATCCTCTGCTCCTTTAATCATACTTGGAATATTGTTAATAAACCTCGTATATTGATCCTGAGCAATAGGGATAACGAAAATGGTAAACACATAGCCAACCACAATAATTAATATAAATACAAGTAGAATGGCGACTAGTTTTGGAACTTTATATTTCATTAATAGTTTGAGAATGGGTTTAGTTAGATAGAATAGTAGTCCAGCTGCAATAAATGGAAAAGCAACCGCACCAACATACTTAAATAATGGGTCAAAAATAAAACGAGTTATGTAGATTAAATAGATTAATAGAAAAACTAAAATAAACCCTACTAAAACTTGAAACCAACGTTTATTCGACAAGTTCATCACACTTTCTTCTTTATTAAGGTTATCATATATTATTTTACGCAATTTCGCACTTGTGAAAAACAAAATACTCTATATAGATTCTTACCCAAATAGCAAGAGATTAAACGGATATCATAGTCCATTAGATTATTGTCATATTTTATGTTAAAATTTGCACATAAACACATGTTGGAGGACTACATAATGGCTAATTGGAAGTCAATCTATGACAAATGGAATACATTTGAGGGATTAGATTCTGAATTAAAACAAGAATTAAACACACTACAATCTGATAATAAAGCACTAGAAGATGCCTTTTATAAAGAATTAACATTTGGTACCGGTGGAATGCGCGGTGTACTTGGAGTGGGTACCAATCGTATGAATATCTATACGATTAGAAAAGCAGTATATGGATTAGCAACTTATCTGTTAAAACACGCAGTTAATGTGAAAGACCGTGGAGTTGTTGTAGCATACGATTCAAGATATATGTCACGAGAGTTTGCGGTAGAAACGGCTAAAACACTTGGGGCTTTTGGAATAAGGACATATGTGTTTGAATCATTAAGGCCTACACCGGTACTATCATTTGCTGTTCGTTATCTAGGCACAGCAGGAGGAGCAATGATCACTGCCAGTCATAACCCTCCAGAATATAATGGGTTTAAAGTATATAACGAAGATGGCGGGCAAATGGTTCCAGATGAGGCAAATAAAATTATTGAAGCAATCAGTAACATTGAGAATGAGTTGGAAATTCCCGTTCTGGAACAAAAAGAACTAGAAGAAAAGCAATTATTACATTGGGTTGGCGAAGAGGTTGATCATGCTTACTTAGAAAAATTAAGCCAAATCACAAAGTTAAATGAAGAGGAATATAAACAAGACAAGGATTTGCAGATTGTTTTCACACCATTACACGGTACAGCACATGACCTATTAACCAAAGGGCTAAAACAACTAAACTTTAGCCAAGTTTCGGTGGTGAAAGAACAAGCTATTCCTGATCCAGAGTTCTCAACTGTGGAATCCCCGAATCCAGAAGAGCATCAAGCCTTCACCATGGCAATCGAGCTTGGTAAAAAGAGAGATGCAGATATTCTCTTAGGAACGGATCCCGATGCCGATAGACTAGGTGTCGCAGTGAAAAATAATGCAGGTGATTACACTGTATTAACAGGAAATCAACTTGGTGCTCTACTAATTGATTATATTTTAACCCATACCAATAAAGTACTATTATCGAATTCACGAGTATTAAAAACAATTGTTACATCTGAGTTAGGACAAGCAATTGCGGCTTCTTATGGGGTTAAAACAATTAACACCCTAACAGGATTTAAATACATTGCTGAAAAAATCCATGAGTTTGATTCGACTGGCGAAGCATTCCTATTTGGATATGAGGAAAGCTATGGTTACTTAATTAGTAGCTTTGCCCGTGATAAGGATGCCGTACAGGCTGCAGTGATGGCTAGTGAAATGGCTTATTATTGGAAAAAACAAGGAAAAACCTTGCTAGATGCTTTAGAATTACTTTATCAAAAACATGGCTACTACCGTGAAGGAATGTCTTCTTTAACCTTGAAAGGAATGGAAGGTTCTGAAAAGATTGCTCTAATTATGAACACCATTCGTGAAAACCCATTCGAAGAGATTGCTGGATATAAAGTAGAACTAGTTGAGGATTACGTAACTAGTGAGAGAAAAATCGTAGCGACCGGAGAAACAGAGAAAATTGAACTTCCAGAAGAAAATGTATTAAAATTCGTACTGGAAGACAATAACTGGGTTTGCTTAAGACCATCCGGAACAGAACCAAAAATTAAATGCTACTATGGTACATGTGGCACTAGCCTATCAGAAAGTGAAGCAACACTCGCAGCACTTAAAGAAAAAATGAATTCTGTAATGAATGACATCATTGCCTAGAGAATCGCCCTCGTGAAGAGGGTGATTTTTTTATAAGGAGGTTAATCTTAATGGAGAACGTTCAATGTAAGCGGGTATATGATCCATACAGTGAAGAAGACGGGATTCGTATTTTGGTCGACCGTCTATGGCCAAGAGGGATTTCTAAAGAAAAAGCAAAGCTAGATTACTGGTTAAAAGAAGTAGCACCAACAAATGAATTAAGAAAATGGTATCATCACGATCAAGGTGACTTTGAAGAGTTTAAAACCCGATATGAAGCGGAACTCAGTCAAGGAAAACAAAAGGAAGCACTGGAACAATTAATGGATCTAGTTGCTGAAAATAAAGGTCGCATTACACTTCTATATGGTGCTAAGGATGAAGTGAATAACCAAGCAGTAATTTTGAAGAAGATGTTGTTGGAGGGGAAATAGCTGTTAAAGACAATATGTAGGGCCAAGAACGAATAGTAAAGTTCATTCTTGGCCCAGCATGATTATTTTAATTCCCATTATTTGAACTGCTTGCAGTTGCAGCAGCAATCGTTGCAATCATGACTGCTTGTTGTGCTTGAAGTATTGCTTCTAAAATAGTACTTAGACTTGCTTCGGCGAGTTGTGAGTTTCCTATCTTTTCATTCACGAAAATACTTGCTGCTATCATAACGTTCATGTCCTTTTGCCATTTGAACTCTTTTTGTTGTATCAGTTCTTCATACATAGAAACAATTTGATCAATGGAATACTCATTTTGTGGGAGTAAGGCAAGCATTCCAATGATTGGATAATACAAGGACTTTACCTTAAATGGTGTATGCTGAAAGGAATCCTTAATATACATGGCCCGGTTAATTAGTACGTTAGTTTCTACATCAGTACCAAGTGCTAGGATATGACTAAGGAATTGTAAATCATTACCCTTTCGGAACCCATTCTTCGCTAACTCTTCGTAGAAACGTTCAATGTGATAGATAATGTCCGGTTGGTCTTCAATGGCAAGAAGAGTAGCTAATGGATAGTCATTACTGGACGTTAGAAATGCATGCTCTTTCTTCATCCCGTCATAAATTACCTTTGCTTTATTTACCGTTTCCATTGGTTCTTCTGCATCGCTTGCTAATAGTATGCTTGCTGCAATGTAGGTAAACGTTCCACTTCCAAATTTAACTTCTCGAAATAAGTCATATATGTCCATCAGCTTTTGTATATTAGCCTCTGGATTTTCGAACTTCACATCTAACATAGCAGCAGTAGTAAACCTAGTATTTGAACGTAAAGAGGAAAATAGACTTGCTTTTTGTTTGATAGTATCACTTAAGTCTAATAACCGCTCTACCTGTAATGGTTTTTGATTTAAGACATAGATAGAGGCAATCGTCATTAATATTCGTTTGTCCGTCACTTTCCATTTCATATGGTGTTGCAAGTCTTGATAGGCTTGAACATACTGTTCGATATTATTTTTCATGGTTAATCTCCTTCTTAGACTTTCTGTTAAAGATTGGGACTGATAGTTATTTATACGGATTATTTGGCCGAAAAGTTTCAACCTACAACTAGTGGATTTCCTATTGTAAATTTTGTGTAAATTTTAAAGCTATCTGCGGCATTATATGTTAACTTAGAAAAAGCAATTATTTTTGGAGGTACATATGAAACAGAAGAATTCCTTATTAGAGATTTTAGGAACATCCTTAAAGCTTGGACTTACTTCTTTTGGAGGTCCTGTCGCTCATCTTGGATACTTTAAAAATGAGTATATTGATAAGCGAAAATGGCTAGATGATAAAACCTATGCCGATATTATTGCCCTATGTCAATTCTTACCCGGACCCGCTAGTAGTCAGGTAGGGATAGCAATAGGAATGCTACGTGGCGGCTTCTTTGGTGGTGTAGTTTCTTGGCTTGGCTTCACCATGCCGTCTGTACTGGTGTTAATTTTATTTGCACTAGCTTTTCAAAGTTTCTCACTTGGAGATGCGACATGGATTACTAGCTTGAAAATAGTAGCCGTTGCAGTTGTCCTCCATGCGGTCCTCGGAATGGGGAAAAAATTAACCCCAGATAAGCCTAGAATAGCAATAGCGGTGATCGCGATGTTAATATTGCTCTTATTTCCATCCGCAATTGTTCAAATCTCGGTTATTATCGGTGCTGCAATCTTAGGTTACTTTATGTTTTCAAAGGATGCAGAGTCAAAGGTGAAGACTTTTTCCGTATCCATAACGAAGACACAAGGTGTAATTTCTTTATCCATATTAGTAGTATTACTAATTGGTTTACCAATTATGGCTCAGGTAGTAAATAATCCATACGTTAGCATATTTGATACATTCTTCCGTGTTGGTTCCATCGTGTTTGGTGGCGGACACGTAGTTTTACCACTATTAGAACAAGAAGTAGTACCAAATGGTCTTCTGACAAGTAGTGAGTTTTTAGCAGGATATGGGATGGCACAAGCAGTACCTGGACCTTTATTTACTTTTGCCAGTTATTTGGGAACCATGATCAGTGGCTTGCTAGGCGGGGTCATTGCAACAATCGCCATGTTCTTACCATCTTTCTTATTAATTGTTGGTGCACTACCATTTTTAAGTGAACTTCGTAAATACAAAAGCTTTCAAGGGATATTAACTGGAGTGAACGCCGCAGTAGTAGGATTATTACTTGCTGCATTCTATGATCCTGTATTCACAAGCTCTATTACAAATGCCGCTAGCTTTTCATTAGCTGCTATCTTATTTGCACTCATGTATTTCTGGAAAACCCCTGCATGGTTAATCGTAATCATCGGAGTAGTGTTAGGTGAGGTTATGCATTACCTTTTCATTTGATATGGAATTAACTTAGAATGGTAACTAGAGGTGAGTTAGAATGGCAGAACATCATTTTCATTTAAAAGCAGACTGGCCAGGTGGTCGAAACAGTGAAGGTTATATTGAAGCAGGAAATTTAAAAACTAAAATTTCCATACCACCTGAAATGGAAGGACCTGGAGTGGGAACGAATCCAGATGAAATGCTTCTTGGAGCAGCGGCAACCTGCTACATCATTACACTCGCTGCTATGATTGAAAGAGCAAATCTACCATTAAAAGAAATGTCTTTAGAATCAGAAGGTATTGTCGATGTTACTAATGGCGTTTTTACGTATAAGAAAATTATTCATCGTCCTACCGTGGCACTGACAAATAATGCGAGTGAAAAGGACTATACCTTATTACGAAAACTTGTCCAAAAAGCAGAAAAGAACTGTATGATCTCTAGAGCCATCCAAGGGAATGTAGAACTGGCACTAGAGGAGAAAATTATATAATTCCGTATCAAGGGCACTCTAATTAAAACAGGGTGCTCTTTTTAATTACCTTTTGTAAGTATTGCCGAAATTATTCTCTTGACACAAGTTATGAACCGTTGTATCTTATTAAAGCATACTAATTTTATCGGATTAATATACTTATAGTGTCGATACCTATTTAAGATGCATACTTTATTAAAAAACTATACAGGGGGAAATAACATGGACTTAATGGTCATTTTAAATATTGTTATTTTATTAGCATTAATTGGTTTATTAGTTTACATGCAACGTAAACATGTTTCGTTTTCTAAACGAGTATTTACTGGTTTAGGATTAGGGGTTTTACTTGGAGCTGCATTACAGTGGATTTATGGTAGTGGTTCTGAAATAGTGGCGATGACAACAGATTGGTTTAATATTGTTGGTCGAGGCTACATCAACTTCTTAATGATGATTGTTGTACCGTTAGTTATGGTATCCATCATTCAAGCAATTACAAACCTTGAAAAAACAGCACAGTTAGGAAAAATGGCTGGCTGGATTATCGGAATTTTAATCACAACGACCATGGTAGCAGCATTAATTGGTGTTGGTGCAGCTGCAATCTTTGATTTAAATGCAGAAGAAATTACGGTAGGGCAAGCGGAACAAGACCGTGCAGCATCACTTGAGGAGCGTTATTCAACTCAAGTAGAAGGAGTATCTACACCACAACGTATTTTGAACTTTATCCCGTCTAATATCTTCTTTGATATGACTGGTCAACGTTCAACTTCAGTTATTGCGGTGGTTATCTTCTCCATTTTCGTTGGGATAGCCGTTCTTGGGGTTAGAAGAAAGAACCCTGAGCAAGCAGAAATGTTCACTAAAATAGTTAATGCAATCTACGCAGTCGTTATGCGAATCGTAACATTGGTATTACGTTTAACACCATACGGTATTTTAGCGTTAATGGCTAATATGATTGCAAGTACAGATTTTGCAGGTATTTTAGAACTTGGTAAATTTGTATTAGCTTCTTATGTAGCATTAGGAGTTATGTTTATCCTTCACTTAGTATTAGTCGGAGTATTTGGTTTGAATCCGATCAACTATTTGAAGAAAGTATTACCTGTACTAACCTTCGCATTCACATCACGTTCAAGTGCTGGTACGATACCTTTAAATATCTCAGCACAAAAAAATGCACTTGGTGTGGAACAAGGTGTTGCCAATATGTCAGCATCATTCGGTGCAACAATGGGGCAAAATGGATGTGCCGGAATTTATCCAGCTATGTTAGCAGTAATGATCGCACCATCTGTTGGTATTGATCCGTTCTCACTAGAATTCCTAGTACAATTAGTTCTAATCATTGGAATTAGTTCATTTGGTATCGCTGGTGTTGGTGGTGGTGCTACATTTGCAGCACTAATCGTCCTATCTTCTATGGGATTACCAGTTGGTTTAGCTGGTTTACTAATCTCTATCGAAGCATTCATCGACATGGGTCGTACAGCACTTAACGTAAATGGATCTATGGTATCTGGTACGTTAACTTCCCGTATCTTAGGAAACTTTAATACAAAAGTTTTCAATGATAAAACGGCAATTGAAGAAGCTAAATCACTTTAATATAAAAAAGGCCGCTCCTAGATAGGAGCGGTTTTTAGTTTGTTAAAGAGCTCAAACTGAAAATATCACATTTAAGAGTAGCAGTCCAATTAGCAACCTGAGTTGGACTGCACTTTTTATGTTTATGTCCAGTATTTAGTAAATGTTGAATGGATTCCATTTTATTCCTTCTATGTTAACATTTAAGGAACAAAGAAATAACCGAAAAAGTTTCAATGTGAATGTTTAAATTAAAGTTTTTATGGGAACCAAAATTGTTTTTCTGCGTCTAAATAGTGTAATAGGATACATGGCAGGATTTGAGGGGGAGTAACTTGTCTTATAACAACTCGAAAATAAATAATCCAGAATTATTAATAGAGCAACTCATGGAGGAACATGGTGAAGCTTTAGCTCGGCTTGCTTTTACATATGTTAAAGATAGAGGGCGTGCAGAGGAAATTGTTCAGGACGTTTTTATAAAAGTTTTTCAGAAGATTGATCAATTTCGTGGAGAGTCCGCGATAAAAACATGGCTGTATAGAATTACGATTAATAGATGCCGTGATGAATTGCGAAGGTGGTCAATACGTACCCTTTTTTTTAAGAGCGAAGGAATTGAAGAGTCTATTCCCCATGGCGGGCTATCCCCTGACAAGAAACTTATCGAAAAAGAGAAGGAACAAGAATTAGGTATAGTCATACTAAGCTTACCTGTTAAATTTCGAGAAGTAATTATATTGTTTTATTATCAAGAAAAATCAATTGAAGAAATTTCCCATTTATTAGAACTTACGCAGAACACAGTTAAAACAAGACTATTTCGAGCAAGAAAAAAGATAGGTGAAAGGTTACATGATTATAGAAGGGAGGAAGGTTAATATGCATAATAATGTAAAGGATAGTATCGATTCTATTATAGGGTCAGACCCAATCTTTACAACGGAAAGCCAAAGGAAAGTACTTAGCATAAAGTGTAATACAAGGAAAAAGAAGAGCCCTTCTTACTTCAGGCTAATGCCTACTTTATTAGGTGTAGTTACTACCATATTAATTGCCTTCATTCTACTAGTAAATATTACAAACGATAATAGAGAAACAGCAGAATCTCCAGAAAATCCTTCAACAAATAATGAACCAGGTTCTAGTGTGAAATTACCAGAGAGCGATTCTAGCACTAAAAATGAATCTAATTTTATTCAAGAGAATAAGGATTTAATAGAAGAATATGCAGCTATTATCAAAATATTTCAGGGATATGAGTTGCCTACAGAAGGAATTGTGAAGGAAGAATTAAATGTTCTATATTATGAAAACGGATATCAATTTCATGTTCCTACAAAGCAGTTTATAGGTGTGGGGTATGACCCGGAGATTGGGCAATCAGAACCAACTGAAGACCAAATCCTAGGGGTAATTTTAGGTCACGTAGCCAATCTTAAAGCAGAAATTGATTTAGAGTCCTATCAGTGGGACCGACTAGGATTCATTGAACTTGAATTAGAGCATCTATATGAAGTTAAAAAGTACTCTGATAACTATAATTCAATTGAAGAATGGGTTGATAAGACAATAAATTATTTAGAAGAATCCAAAGCATTATTAAATAGTGACAAAGAAGAAGCATATCAACTTTTTAACAATGTGTTAAATCTTATTAGCGACTTCCATACCGCGACGGAATTAGCTAATGTAGCTAGCTTGGAAGTTCCTGAGACGGAAAAGGGGATCGTTTTGAGTCAAGATGAAATAGAAGAATTAGCTAAAACTAACCCAAATGTACTACCTGCACCTGAATTTTATTCAGTAGATGAGTTCATTGCACAATATGTAATATTTTTAAATCGTGAAAATAAAGAGCTATTGGAATCAACAGATAAGTATACGTATGAGCAACATATCGTTACAACTGCAAATGGTTATGCTAAACATTTTTTAGAACTGACTGATTCAAAAAATGAGCAAAAGAAGCTTGAAAAAATAGTAGAAATTACCGATGTTGTATTTGAGAAAATGAGAGTAAGTGAATTGGATGATTTAACACTTGAGAATTCATTTAATGAACTAAGAACTACGATGAATCATTATTTTGAGATGATTAATAAGAGTCAATAGTCTTTAAATATCATGAAAGAAAGAGGCTGGTAGGTAATTAAACTCTTTTTCTCAGCCTCATTCTTCCTTTTTATGGATATAGCAAGCACTATTATATCAACTTCAATACTCTATCCAGATTCTGCACCCGCCCGACCTGAAAGTAATCACGAAAAGGACATCCCAAATATTGTACTCGCTCCACTACATTCTCAATTGTAAACATCTCTGGCCTTAAATCCTCAGTCACTTCCTCCCAATATAATGGAGTAGCAACCGTCCCGTCTGGTGTTTTTCTACTCGAATAAGGGGCAATTAAGGTCTTATCCTTTCCATGCTGTACATAGTCGATATATAGCCTTCCATTCCGTTTATTCTTCATTCGTTCCGTAGTAAATAAATCGGGGTGTTGGTTCTCTATCGTATAGGCAATGGCTTGGGTGAAAACACCTGTATCCTCATATGTCATGCTTCCTTCTGGTATGGGAATATGTATTTGAAGCCCTTTATTTCCAGAGGTCTTAACAAAAGAAATGACATTCAAATTATCTAGGACCTGCTTTATAAGTAACCCTGCCTTAATCGCCCATTCGAACTTTTCCCTACCTGGTGGATCGAGGTCAAATACGATTTCTTTAGGCTGGTCGCTATTAGTGTCTTGAAATGGAACATGGAACTCGAGTGTCCCGTGGTTTGCGAACCACATTAATGATTCTAGAGAATCGCAGACCATTAATTTTTCATCCCCTGTTCCAACCCCTTTTATAAAATCAGGTGCATAAGAGGGGAGGTGCTTTTGATAAAAGGATTCCTCGTCGACACCATCCGGACAACGAATCGTTGTAAGAGCTCGATTCTCTAAAAAAGGTAACATGTATGGTGATATCTCCCGCATATAAGCTAAGAAATTTGCTTTGGTGAACGGCACATCTGGCCAATATAATTTATCTGTATTAGCAAAATCAATAGAATCAGGGAGCATGGCCAAATCCAGTTGAAGCCTTTCCGTCGTGCATTCATCAGCTTTGATTTCAGGAGCAATGCGACGAAATTCCGGTTCTCTTAATTCATTTTGATAAATATCTAGCGTATGGATTTCCGCACAAACAGCTGGTGGGAGATAGTAGTTTACACCCTTTTTCTCTCCATTTTTCAAAAATAACGTTTTAACCGTCTGAAAATCCTCTCCGTCGATCCCGTGCTTACATTTTCCGACAGAATGTAATCCATTGTTATCAAAAACCTGAACATCAAAATAATCATTTTTGCTGTCATAAGCTGTCAAGAATCCATGGATTACCCGCCAATTTTTAATTTTGTACCAATCTCGATGCTTTTTTCCTGTGCCGTAAGTACTCTTTTTTCGCTTTGCAATCATTCCTTCGCCCTTATGGTCAAAGATTAATTTCCATAATTCATTTGGGTTTTGAAAAGACTCGACATATCCAATTCGATTCCACATATCCCGACGAATTTCTGCTTTGTCGAAAAAAGCGGAAAGGGATTCTTTTCTTTTATCAAAAGGGTTCTTAGTTAAGTCTTTACCCGATAATTGCAAAAGGTCAAAAGCTAGCAAACTTGCTGGTCTTTCTAGTGCTGCTTTCTTTATCGATTCACTATTTTTTAAACGACCACGCTTTTGAATTCGAGAAAAATTCGCTTGGTAGGCATTGTTTAAAATAACTAATTCACCATCTAATTGGAGAGGGATAAAATCGCTAACTTTATCCTCTAATTCCTGGCAAAACATAACGATCTCAGGGAATTGTGCGGTTAAATCATGCTTGTTTTTACTAATCAGTCTAACCGAACCATTTTTCTCCCAATAGAGTACACAACGAAAGCCATCATATTTTACCTCGTATATAAAGTCACCATCTGTTGGTATATCAGTTGTCGCTATTGGTTTCATCACATCCATCTGGAAAACTCCCTTCCGTATTAAGATGAGTTAAACGCGAAGAAAATAATCAGTTGAGAATGAAAAAGGCTTGAGTTCGACAAACTATGGAAAAGGGAGGTGTTGTGATGCATACCATGTGGAAGGGGACCATTAGTTTTGGACTAGTGAATATCCCTGTAAAAATGCATGCAGCAACAGAGAATAAGGATGTTTCACTGCGGCAACTGCATAAAGAATGTAAATCACCGATAAAATATGAAAAAGTATGCCCGATTTGCGAAAAAGAAGTGGGGACTGATGATATCGTCAAGGGCTATGAATATGCCAAAAATAAATTCGTCATTCTAGATGAAGAAGATCTTGCCGAACTAAAAAAGGAGCAAGAAGACAAAGCTGTCGAAATCATTGATTTTGTAAAATTAGAAGACATTGACCCGATATACTTTGAAAAAAGTTATTATTTATCCCCAAATGAAGGGGGAAGTAAAGCATATGGCTTACTTCGAGCTGCCTTAGAAGATACCGGTAAAATCGGAGTCGCTAAAATGATGATTCGTTCTAAAGAACAGCTTGCTGTCATTCGTGTTTATAAAAACACCATTGTTGTAGAGACAATTCATTACCCAGATGAGGTCCGTGACGTGAATGAAGTCCCCAATGTACCGGAAAATGTAGAAACAGCAAAAAAAGAATTAGACACGGCCAAAATGCTAATTGACCAATTAACAACAGAATTCGAACCAGAAAAATATAAAGATGAATACCGTACCGCATTATTAGATCTAATTGAAGAAAAGAAAAATGCAGATCAAACTACCACTGCAAAAGACAAAGCAAAACCAGATAATGTGACCGATTTAATGGAAGCCTTACAAGCATCATTGGAACGTGCCAAAAAGGACAAACCCAAACCAACTCAACCAAAGAAACGAAAAGCACCCGCAAAGAAAAAAGCAGCACAAGGATAGCGGTGGATACCCTCACGTATGGTGGGGGTTTTTGGTTTGGGGTGAGGGGTGATTTTGTGTAGTGGGAGCATGCGCCCGTTTTGGCGTGGCATCTGCCCGAGAAGAGAGAAGATGCGCCCGATTGAGGGTAGCATCTGCCCGAGAAGAGAGAAGATGCGCCCGTCTGAGCGCATCATCTGCCCTATAAGTGAGACCATGTGCCCGTCCGAGCGCATCATCGCCCCGAAAGTCTAGACCATGTGACCTTCCAAGAGCATCATCGCCCCGAAAGTCTAGACCATGTGACCATCCAAGAGCATCATCGCCCCAAAAGATCAGACCATGTACCCGTCCGAGAGCATCATCGCCCCGAAAGTCTAGACCATGTACCCGTCCGAGAGCATCATCGCCCCGAAAGTCTAGACCATGTGCCCGTCCGAGCGCATCATCGCCCCGAAAGTCTAGACCATGTGACCATCCAAGAGCATCATCGCCCCAAAAGTCTAGACCATGTGCCCGTCCGAGCGCATCATCGCCCCAAAAGTCTAGACCATGTGACCTTCCAAGAGCAGCATCGTCCCAAAAAGCCAGACCATGTGCCCGCCCGAGAACACCATCGCCCCAAAATGCTAGACCATGAGCCCGTCCGAGAACACATCACCCCAAAATGCTAGACCATGCGACCGTCCAAGAATACCATCCACCCAAAAGCCAACCCACGCGCCCAACCCAAAAAACCAACCCACTCCCCAATTCCACCAAATTTACCCATTACATTCCAATATCAATCTTTCATTGCGTTTACATGTCCTTTACAACCTCAATAAATCGCATTGGACAATGCGTATTCCTTTACTGATATGGGTAGAAAGGTAGTACCCCGAAAGAAAATTACAGTAAAGGAATGAGCAACATGGAACGTAACCCGTTTTTTGATAATGCTAAGGTGCTACTTATTTTCTTAGTAGTATTTGGGCATTTAATTCAGCCTTTTATTGAGGCATCTGTTGGTATGAATACGTTGTACACGTGGATTTATACGTTTCATATGCCAGCATTCATCTTTTTAGCTGGATTCTTTGCGAAAGGATTTGGGGATAAAGGATATATTGCAAAACTAGCTAAAAAGCTATTAATTCCATATGTAGTATTTCAATTAATCTATTCTTCGTATTATTACGTTATCGGAAAATCAAATTGGCTAACAGATATCTTTTATCCACATTGGTCACTTTGGTTTTTAATCAGTTTATTCTGTTGGCATATGTTGTTGATTTTATTTAAACGTTTTCCAATCTATGCAAGTTTATCGGTAGCTGTTTTGCTTGGGATTTCAGTAGGATATTTAGCAGCAATAGGGCACTCATTTAGTTTATCCAGGACATTTGTCTTCTTCCCATTTTTCCTATTAGGATTTTGGTTAAAAGAAGAGCATATTATGCTACTGAAGCGGAAAAGTGTAAAGATAACCTCTCTCGTTGTTATGGCTTTTTTTGCGGTGGCTATTTACATCGCACCAGAGATTAACACGGGTTGGCTGTTAGCATCGAAATCCTATTTTGATTTAGGTATGCAAGAGTTTGGTGGCATTGCCAGATTACTTGTTTATCTGACTTCTACCATCATGGCAGCTAGTGTGCTAGCGTGGGTACCGACAATGCGGTTCAACATGACGAAATTAGGAGAAAGAACGTTATATGTTTATTTATTGCATGGATTTATCATCCAGTACTTCCGTGCATATGATGTATTTGAAGTGAATAATGTATTGGATGTACTTGGGCTAGCAGGAGTTTCAGCTATTATTGTTCTATTATTATCTAGTAAACCAGTCCTTACGTTCAGTCAGCCCCTAATCGAATGTAGAACCAGTTTATTAAGAAAAAAACTAAAAACATCGGAGTAATTTGAAACTTTTGCACGACTTTTTGCGTATATATAAGTAGCCCCCCTTTTTCTAGAAGAAATAAAGAAAAAACCAAACCTATGCCAAGGTTTGGTTTTTTTGCATTTAATATTAAAAAATCATATGCGCGATAAGCACAATAACAGGTAATGTGATCAACGTACGTAAAAGGAAAATGACAGCAAGGTCCTTAAAGGAAACAGGAACTTTTGAGCCAAGCAGAAGCCCACCGACCTCTGACATATAGATTAATTGTGTAACGGAAAGTGCCGCGATAATGAAACGAGTAATCTCAGCCTCAATCGAAGCGCCAATAACAGAAGGTAAAAACATATCTGCAAAACCGATTAATATGGTTTGTGAAGCTTCTTCTGCATATGGTACCTGCATCAGTTCTAATAGCGGAATGAATGGCATTCCTAACCACTGGAAAACTGGTGTATATTCCGCAATGATCAGTGCAACTAATCCAAGTGCCATTACGACTGGTGCTACACCCATCCACATGTCTAAGACGTTCTGACAGCCTTCCTTAATGAACTGATAAAAACTAGATTCCTTCTTTGCTCGGTTAACAGCCTTTTCATACCCATAGGTAAATGAATTATATCCGTCTGGAATTTCCTCGTTAACCCCATCAGCTTTCCCATTAATATACGTATCTGCCTTCCTGGAGAGAGGAGGGATTCTAGGCATGATTAAGGCGGCGATTAGACCTGCTACAAGGACGGTTAAATAAAAGGGAAGAAACATATGTCCTAGATCAACCTGATCAATAACAACTAAGGAGAATGTAATGGAAACAACGGAAAAGGTTGTTCCGATTACAGCAGCCTCTCGCTTCGTATAAAAGCCTTCCTCATATTGCTTACTTGTTAAGAGTACTCCAATCGTTCCGTCACCAATCCAAGATGCCAATGCATCAATGGAGGAACGACCTGGTAATTTAAACAATGGTCTCATTAGTTTGGTTGTCAGTGTCCCAAACAGTTCCATTAATCCAAAGTTCATTAATAGCGGTAAGAAGATACCCGCGAATAAAAATACAGCAAATAAGACATGTAATAAACTATCTAGTAATAATTGACCAGTGTTTTCTCCATGTATTGCTTCTGGTCCAATTCTAAAATAAACCATAATGGCAAAAACAGCTGCAAGTACTCTAGCAATGGTCCAAAACCAATTGACATGTAGTAGGTTTTGAAAGAATGGTGTCTTACCCATTTTTTCTCGGCCAATTACTCGAGCAATGACGGTAAGAACTGCGGTAATGGTAATAATAATCATCATGATAAATGATAAATGGTCCGCTAACTTGTCTTGTACCCAATTGGCTAATATTGCAATGGGGATTGTAAAGCCACCGTCTGTTTTAATTGGAACAATAAATAGTAAGATTCCAATAATAGAAGGTATGATAAATTTTAGATTTTCTCCCAATGTGTAGGTTTTCTTCATGATGAACCACCTTATATCTTTATCTTATTAGTATGTTGTATTCTTGCTTTTTCTATCACGTTTACTAGTATAATCATTCGCATATATATTTGTCAAAATGTATTTTTATTAACCTAATAGATTTGTAGAATAGAACGCTAGCGATAAGTAAGCCAAGTATACCTTATAAACAAACATTTGTTTGAGAGCCAAAAGTACTGATTATCATACTTAAAATGCAAGTAGTAACGTTTTTATTAGTTATAACTAACCAATTAACAAAATTGTATTGCGCATATATTCAAACAATTGTATGATATGAGTAACAGTACATAGATTGGGGGACAAATAGCGTATGATAAACTACTTGCAAATGTATAAAGACTTTGAAAAAAAATTAGAGCGGCAGTTAACTAGTGAAGAAATTAAGTTTTTGCAATGGGTTTTTAATCGCTATTTAAAAGAGAATAACCAACAACCTGCATAATGGTTGGATTGTTCCAATCCCTTATATGATGATAGTGGAAGTCTTGAAGTAATCAAGGCTTTTTATTTTTGCTCAGATATTAACTTTTCGGTATGATAAAGAAGTATGGTTAATGAAGATAGGAGTGTCTGACGTGGCGGTAGCAAACAATACAATCTTGCAAAAAATGATGCACGAATTAGAGCAGGCGAAACGAAAACAAGATCAAGCCGAAATGCTGAAGCATATAGAAAATATACGATTATTATGTGATTTATTTTTACCAGAGGAAAAAAGCGTAATGACTACAGTCGAGTCACCTGAAGTAAGTGAAGAGGAATTAAAAACAATGTTGGGGAAAACAACAAGTCAGAAGCCACAATCGACATATAGAAAGTCAATCGAGCTCGATGAAGATGATGCAAATGGAGATTCATTATTTGATTTTTAATAGGGAGTGTAAAGAAAGATGAAGATATTTTTAATACTTGGAGCTATTAATGGCTTTTTAGCTGTTGCCCTTGGAGCTTTTGGAACACATGGTTTAGAAGGAAAAGTGTCTGAAAAGGCACTTGGTACATGGGATACAGCTGTTACGTATCAGATGTTTCACACCGTTGCGTTATTGGTAACAGGGTTAATCGGATTGAAATTCCAATCAGGAAGTCTTGCTGCAGCAGGATGGCTATTCCTTATTGGGATTATTATCTTTTCTGGTAGTCTATATATCTACTCCACAACGAGTATTAAAACATTTGCTATGATTACACCAATTGGTGGGCTGGCATTCTTAATCGGGTGGATAATACTTGGATACACGGTAATGAAATTCTTATAAAAAGATCAATAAGAATGTGGCAAATAGAAAGAGGAGAAGTGCTCTTACTAATTGCTTTACTCCGTGTGTTTGATTTCGCATATTCATACCAATTAATCCATCAAAGGCAAGACTTACTGCAATACAGTACAGACAAAGGATGATGAGTAAGAATATCCCTTGAATTAATGCAATTAGACCAAAAAGTAGAGCTAGCCCAATGGCAACCAGCTCACCACGAATAAACTTTTCATATGGATGTCGCATGGATATCGCCTCACTACGTTCTTAATTGAGTTCTATGTAAAAAAGGATGGTACAGCTTGTTTAGTACCATCCTATTGCTTTTTGTCTAGAAGAAAATCTCCCATTTTCACACGGTGTACTAGCGCGGATTATAGGTTGCCATTTGTCCATTACTACCAAATGGGTATTCATAGTTTAGCTCTTCATCAAACGTCACATAATCAAGATATACCATTAACAGTAAGTAACGCTTTCCGGTTTGCGGATCACTAAGTATGATATGATCACGGCCTGCTGCCTCAATAACACCTCTAAAAATCTTCGCATTCCATTCTGCATTATTTTCAAATGTCATATAAACCGTTGCTACTTTACCACGGTTTAATCTTAAAATGTTTTCGATATAAGATTGTTCTGCAGGTAGCATTCCCGGTACATTAATAAAAGGAGATTGTTGTTGCTGCTGTCCTTGCCCTTGTTGTTGTGGTGGGAATGTACGTTGGTTATATACTGGATAAAAAGCTGGGGATGCCTGCGGGAAATAATAATAAGGCTGTTGCCCAAAATTTGCACTGTGTTGTGACTTTCCTTGGTTGTCAGTCATCTAAAAACCCTCCTAAATATATTTAATCTAAAATACCGTTGGACAATCTGCCTGAGTAGGGGCATAGAAACAATGGGATTTGAATCTTCCACTGTTCCATTGGTTATACCACTGAGCTGGACAGCTACCCTCCGGTCTAAAAAACCATAATGAATTGGTTGCGGGATGAAATCTTTCACCATTAATGGTTCGACGAGCTAACCGCCTTTCTGATTCTCTAGCCCGTTGATAAAAATATCCTTTCACTGTTGCCTCGAAACCACCTGGACTTTGAAAAACCATATCGTTAATATTTCGAATGTCCTTAAAATCTAGGCAGTCTCCACGAACACGATTAACACCTACATTGCCAACCAAAAGCATTCCTTGTACTCCATCACCTTCTGCTTCGGCTCTCATTAAACGTGCTAATAAGTCAATGTCACTTGTGTTGTGTTTGATTACTGCCATGTGTACACCTCATTTCATCCAAGGTCTACTATGATTATATGTATGAGTGGGCGGAAAGTGATATGACTAGAGAAAATAATTAGGAAAAAGTTATCTGGATTAGATGAGGGAGGGCATTGTATAGCCTTATTCAAAAGCTTTTCCAGGAGGTTAACATAATCTTTGAAAAGGTAAAGTGTTACTAATAGTAATGGGATTGAACTAGTTTATTAGAACATATCTACTCTGATCTGAACACTGATTGAATTTAGGCTTTGTCGTTTTTCCAAATTTCTTCAGCAATAGACAAGAACGATAATATTCTACAAGAAAAGGATAAATTCCCAATAAAAAAAGACTTCCTGTCGAAACAGAAAGCCTCCAAATTCTGAGTTAAACTTCCATTAAATCAAAAATACCTTCTTTCTTCAGTAGATTACCTACGAAGAATTCACCAAACTCACCATAGCGTGAGCTTACTTCATCAAAGCGCATTTCATAGACAATTTTCTTAAATTGTAATGGCTCATGAGCAAATAGTGTTACGCCCCATTCCCAGTCATCAAGACCGATGGAACCTGTGATAATTTGTTTTACCTTACCAGCGTACTTACGACCGGTTTTACTATGTTCATAAAGCATTTTACCACGTACATCTTTTTCTAATGTGTACCAGTTTTCATCACCGACACGACGACGATCCATTGGATAGAAACAAGCATGTTCCCATTTTGGTAGGATTGGTTTTAAACGAGCTTGTGTCTCTGGTAATGTTTCAGGGTCAATACCATCCTTACTAGGGCGATATTTAGAAAGTTCCACAACAGAAACATAAGAGTGTGCAGGAGTTAAGTATTCTGCAAACTTTGATTTATTTATTTCCGTTTCTAAGTCATTTAATTCTTCCATGGTTGGACGTAAGAACATGAACATTAAGTCTGCTTTTTGTCCTACAATTTTGTACATCGCATGAGATCCGTTCTTTGCTTCTTCAACAGCGTCCCACTTATCTACAAGTGCTTGAAAGCTTGCAATGGCCTCTTGTTGTTCTTCTTTAGTGGCGTTCTTCCAGTAACTCCAATCTATTGTACGGAAATCATGTAGGCTATACCAACCATCCATTGTTTCGACAGCTTCTACCATATGTATCTCTCCTTAATAAGTTAAAGTGTTTTCCATAAGTTTACTATATCACAATTAAAAGTCATAATCATGAATAGAGACTTCTTGTTAAACTGGGTGAAACCCTAATGTAACGGGGTTTTGCTATGGTTGTCACGATATTGTCATAACTAATCAAGGTGCCAATCGTTTCACATAGACAAATAATTGTACTATCATGAACTCTGGACCAAAAGTAATATGCAACTTTTTATATAGTTGATACATATTAAGAACATACGATATATGGAGGTTGGAAGATGAGTAATTTATTTGAAGAAGTTAAATCCCAAGTTAGTGGTAAAAATAAATCGATTGTATTCCCAGAGGGGTTAGATGAGCGGATTATTACAGCAGCTAGCAGATTAGGAAAAGAAGGAATTATTCAGCCAATCTTGATTGGTAGCCCAGATCAAGTTCAGAAGAAGGCGGATGAATTATCTGTCGATCTGGAAGGAATTACGGTACTGGACCCTAATAGCTATGAGAAATTTGATGAGATGGTACAGCAATTTGTCGAACGTCGAAAAGGGAAAGCAACAGAAGAAGATGCTCGAAAAATGCTACTAGATGAGAATTACTTTGGCACCATGCTAATTTATATGAATGAAGCGGATGGTCTGGTGAGTGGTGCAGCACATTCTACTGCTGATACTGTGCGCCCAGCACTGCAAATTATTAAAACGAAAGAGGGCGTCAAGAGAACATCCGGTGTTTTCATCATGGTACGCGAGGATGAGAAGTATGTTTTTGCGGATTGTGCAATTAATATTGCTCCGGATAGTGAGGCTCTAGCTGAAATCGCTGTTGAATCCGCCGTGACGGCAAAACTATTCGGTGTGGACCCGAAAGTTGCCATGTTAAGCTTTTCAACAAAAGGTTCAGCGAAATCCCCGGAAACAGAAAAAGTTGTCGAAGCATTGCAATTAGCGAAAGAAAAGGATCCTTCTTTAGTGATTGATGGAGAATTCCAATTTGATGCTGCATTTGTCCCAAGTGTGGCGGAAAAGAAAGCTCCAGATGCTGTAATCAAAGGGGATGCGAATGTATTTGTCTTCCCAAGTTTAGAAGCAGGGAATATTGGCTATAAGATTGCACAACGACTTGGTGGATTTGAAGCGGTAGGACCAATTTTACAAGGGTTGAATAAACCGGTAAATGATCTATCCCGTGGATGTAGTGCAGAAGATGTTTATAATTTGGCGTTAATTACAGCTGCACAGGCGCTTTAATAATGTTGAAAGCTCGCGATAGGAATCTGTTGCGAGCTTTTTTTGTTTCAGTTTTAATCTTGTTAGAGCTTGAATGTATTGACATGAACGTATTTTAAGCTACATTTAAAGGAATAGCTATTTTCTAAAAGATTGTTGTTTTTTCAGTTAGTTTAATCTAACAAATAGTAGATAAAGATTGTGCGATAATCATACAACTTTAGTGAAGCTTGGAGCTACCGCTCCGGCAGAATACTCCGCTTTCCGCGGGCACGGCCTCAGCCTCCTCGAGGAAAGTTCACCTCTGCGGGGTCTTCGGACACGTGCTATTCCCGCAGGACAATGGTTTTCGGTGGGGCGAGTAATCGCAGTCCCAAGGAAGGCTTCGGCAGCATAATCATCGCACGAAGAAAATTGCTCTTTATTTTCGAGGAGTCTCCGTATTCTACTTGCGCTAGTTTAGTTTTCTAATTATTGTAAGTATATGAATCATGTCTTGGATTTACGTGGTACTTTCATTTTTGTTAACTCTATCTCAGCGAAGGAAATACACGGAGACTCCTGCGGGAGGATAGGCATCGGTGAGACCCGCGGGGAGCTTTAGCTCTGAGGAGGCTCACCAGCCGCCCGCGGCAAGGTAGACACTGCGAGGGTCTTTTCGAGCAGATGTCGCCCCTGTGCTGGCAGTAAAAGCGGAGTGTATTTCCGTAGCAGGTCAGTTGCGCTATCCATAATACTTACTTACCGCACAGTCTCTATTAAAAATAGTGACAAACTCTGCGGATACAAGCAAAGAAAAATTACTTTAGAGAATCATAAAAGGGGGGACTTGTGATGGATAAGTATATATTTCTTTTTGGTGGGGGATCACCCTTTACCAATAAGTTTGCCAAAAAATTTGTAGAGTTAAGCAAAGGAGGTACCATTGCTATTCTTTTCTTAGATGGCGGAGAACCGATCATTCCTAGATATACGGATCTTTTAGAAGAAAATCATCATCACAACTTTTCCTACATCCCTCTTCCATCTACACCCGTGGAACAAGCTATTGAACAAATAAACCAGAGCAAAGGGATTATTATATGTGGTGGGGATTCCATTAGATATGCAGAAAATATTGTAGACACTCCTATTTCTGAAGCAGTACGGGGAGCATATCTAATGGGAAAGCCAATTGCTGGATTCTCAGCTGGTGCCTTAATTAGTCCAGAGGTCTGTGTTATTTCAGCTCGGGATAGTGGGCGTAGGGAATATTACAAACGAGCTGGATTAGGATTACTCAGAGACACAATGCTTGCCGTTCACTTCACTCAATGGAATGAGGAAGCTCATTTAAGAAAGATTACTAGTGATATCCCCACTACCTACAATTATGGCATCGATGAGAACACAGGTCTTTACTTTAAAAATGATAGTCTGCAGGAAATCGAGGGTGGGGGCGTTTATTCCATCAATAAAAGAAGCTTAATACAGATTGATTAAGCTTCCTCTTGCCATTCCGCTATCTTTTCATTTCTTTTTATCATCTGCTCATACCTTTTCTCAAACACTTCCAGCTCATCACTTGAAAAAGGTATTTCGACAACTTCACTTAATTCTTGCAGGGTAGACAAAACACGTTGCTTTATGTCATCTACAGTTAACGGTTTTCCGGTCAGATTCGACAGGGAACCCATTACATCGGGATTGACAGTAGGGTAGTCGAATTTTGTTTCTTCCCCTTTTTTACTTATATCATAGAATTGACGAATAAGAGAAGCCCGGTCATGGCTGTTTCCTTCGATATCTAGATAAATCTGAATGGCTGCACCATCCCTTACACGTCGTTGCGAAATCCCTGCAAATTTCTTTCCATCAATACTTAAATCATAATCTCCTGGACAGTATGATTCGACAATTTCATAGGCTTTTATCTCCTGTGTCACATCTTGAAACATGTATTGGATTAAGCTAACCATAGCCTCATAACATTCATGAATCGATAAATGCTTCACACCCGGTAAGACGAGGGAAAGATTCAGTACCCCTTCATCCAACGCAACAGCAAGACCGCCGGAATTCCGTACCACCACATGGTATCCATGACTTGCTAAAAGTTTGACGCCTTCCTCAATATAAGGCAGACGAGCATCCGGAATACCAAGCACAATGGTCTTTGGATGTACCCATAATCGTACAGTGGGTGGCGACTGTTCCAGACTAACGGAAGTAGCCAGTGCATCATCAATTGCAAAAGATGCTAGAGCAGTATTCGACACATGATGAAAATATTTTTCATCTGTATGATCTATGTATCTAAATGTCGTATGGTGTATGATGTCTTGCCAATTTTTCATGATGGTCTCCTTCGTAAGTTCCGAAATATGTCTTTTTTCCCTTGAGTATCTATTATATAATTATAATAACAAAAACGCCTGATAGAAACGAGTTGAAATAGTGTGGCCTATAAAGATGAGCAACTAATTGAGGAAAAGGTATTCAAGGATCCAGTACATAGGTATGTGCATGTACGTGACCGTGTGATATGGGACCTGATTGCGACACCGGAATTCCAACGCCTTCGTAGAATCAAACAACTAGGAACGACCAATATCACGTTCCATGGGGCTGAACATAGTAGATTTAATCACTCCTTAGGGGTTTATGAAATCGTCCGTCGAATTATTAATAACTTCCAAGATAGACCTCATTGGAATAATGATGACCGACTTCTCTGCATGTGTGCAGCATTACTTCACGACCTCGGACATGGACCATTCTCTCATTCCTTTGAAAAAGTATTCAAGCTGGACCATGAGTACTATACACAAGCTATCATTCTGGGTGATACAGTTGTTCATAAAATCTTAGAGAAGGTAAGCCCTGGATTTGCTCAAGAAGTGGCAGATGTAATCGCAAAAACGCATTCTAATAAACTAGTGGTCAGCTTGATCTCCAGTCAGATTGACGCAGACCGCATGGATTATTTGCAACGCGATGCTTATTTTACAGGGGTAAGCTATGGACACTTTGATATGGAACGGATATTACGTGTCATGCGTCCGATTGAGGATCAAGTCGTGATTAAATCGTCTGGAATGCATGCGGTAGAGGATTATATTATGAGCCGTTATCAAATGTACTGGCAAGTATATTTCCACCCAGTGACAAGAAGTGCGGAGGTTATTTTAACGAAGATACTTCATCGTGCCAAACACTTGTATGAATCTAACTATAATTTCAAATTACAACCGACACATTTTCTATCCTTTTTCCTAGGAAATGTTTCCTTGGACGAGTACTTAAAACTAGATGAATCGATTGTTCATTACTACTTCCAACTATGGCAAGAGGAAGATGATAAGGTTCTACGTGACCTTTGTGAACGATTCATGAATCGACGTTTGTTTAAATATGTCGAGTTTAATCCGAATAAACAAATCAATGATCTGATGCGGCTAATTCAATTATTTAAGGAAGCGGGAATAGACCCAGATTATTATTTAGTAGTAGATTCTTCTTCCGATTTACCATATGACTTTTACCGTCCAGGTGAAGAAGAAGAGAGACTTCCAATTCACTTACTAATGCCGAATGGTGCATTGAAAGAACTGTCGAGGCATTCGGATATTGTCGAATCTATTTCGGGTAAAAAACGAACCGATCATAAATTATATTTCCCTAAAGACTTTTTATATGCAATTGAAGATGAAAAAATCGTACAAGAAATTACAGCAATTCTATATCACAAGGAGATGTAATCATACATGCTTGAAAATCACGCAAAGCTCATGCAGTTTTTTTCTGAAGCAAAGCAGGTTACCGGAAGAAAAAAACTGCAGAAGATGGTATATATTTTACAATCATTTGGCATTCCATTTGAGGAAAGATTTCAGTTCCATTTTTACGGTCCATACTCAGAAGAACTAACTTTACGCATTGAAGAGTTATGTAACTTAGGATTCATCAACGAAGAGAAAGAAGTAAAGAGCAATTATTTTCAATATCATTATTCGCTAACAAATGATGGCACCCAATTCTTAAATCAGTTTTCTGTGAATATGCCAAATTGCACAGAAAGTATTGAATTACTTCAGGGCAAGAGTTCTCGCTTTCTTGAACTTGTGTCTACCATGCTTTATTTCAAAGACTTATCTAAAGACGAAGTAGAGTCCAAAGTACATGCAGTAAAGCCGAAGCAGAAATACAGCGACGAAGAAATGTCGGAAGCCTGGAAGCTAATCGGTGAATTAGGTCTAAAATTACACTAAGTTTTTGAAAGGTGAAATTGGTTACCTGGCTATGCTACAATAAGGGATAATGAGTTTGTATAGGAGGTTGACCAATGAGCGAACCAAAAAAGAATCAATTTACGATAATAAAAGATGACTCCAATGACGGACATGGCGGGTACGGTGTAGGAGCAATCAGCTTAGAAAATATGTCATCCGTCATTGTAGATCCAAATGAAAATAAAGCCTATGTAGACATGGGTGCCATGCATGCCCGCAGTGAAGTAGAACGCCGAGTAAAATGGCAAGGAGATAAATCCAAGGTTCCAAACGGCTTACTGTATTGGATCGTGTGGGTGAATGTAGAACGAAATGAAAACGGACCATTTTATGCAGGTGTCACGGGATGTGAAATCCGAGTGGACCGCCCAAATAAAATCGCCTATAAATCAATGGGTGAACATGTGAAACATATGGAAAAATCTCTAAAGGGTCATGTCATTGTCGATCACATGGATGAACATTCCAGACATTTACTACGAGACTTCTTAAAAGAGTTTAAACCAGATTTCTGGGAGAACTCTACGGATGAATTAAAAAATAGCTTAGCATAATACTTAATGGACTAGCAGCTAGAAAAAAGTTGCTAGTCTTTTTTTGTATTAGGATGGATGAGGGGGGAAACAGTGAAAATCATTAAATTTATTATGTTAATGGGGCTAGTGCTCTCATTGTCAGCTTGCACAGAGTCAAAAGAGCATGAGGTCACATTTGAAGAGCAAATTAAAAAAGAATTAGATAAGAATTTGAACAACGGGTATGATGTCATAATTGATTACGACCTAAAAGATGATTATGTATTTGTATTTTACCGAGAAACTGGAATAGGTACTTTAAGCGTTTCTGTTTTAAAGCAGAATAAGGAGGGATTGAATCTAATTTTATCAGAATCACTTTTCGCGGGAACCATGGTCGTTGGAAATGGGGAAACACCATACATAACAGTAGTTCAAACTGAAGATTCCTCTATAGAACAAGTAGAAGTAAAGGGTGTACCAGCACGGTACGTTTCCTATATAGATAGCCCGGTGGAAGGCGTAACGCTAGCTAAAAGTTACTGGGTATCCTATAACTACACAGAACCAACTATTGAGGACATAGTAATTATGAATAAGTAAAAAACAAGGGAAAAAAGCTAAAAGTGACTAATTTGTGTCTGAATAATGAAACTTTAACTAAAATGTTGTACTTTACGTCAGAAATTTGTAAACTAATTAGTACATGGGCTTACTCATGTATTACTAGGACAAAAAAGAAGCCGACGACTTGCAAGCTGGACACTTGCAGTACGTCGGCTTCTTTTGTTGGGTTAGATTTGTGTGGGACGTGGGCTGTGGCTGGGGCAAGCCGGTTATGTGTCCGATAGTTAGGAGGATGCGCCCTAAAAAATCGAGCATGTGCCTGTTAGTCAGGAGGATGCGCCCTAAAAGATCGAGCATGTGCCCGTTAGTCAGGAGGATGCGCCCGAATAAACCGAGCATGTTCCCGTTAATCAGGAAGATGCGCCCTAAAAGATCGAGCATGTGCCTGTTAGTCAGGAGGATGCGCCCGAATAAACCGATCATGAGCCCGTTAGTCAGGAAGATGCGCCCGAATAAACCGAGCATGAGCCCGTTAATCAGGAAGATGCGCCCGAATAAACCGAGCATGAGCCCGTTAATCAGGAAGATGCGCCCGAATAAACCGAGCATGTGCCCATTAATCAGGAAGATGCGCCCGAATAAATCAAACTTGTACCCAATTCACCTGACCATGCGCCCCAAACTCATGACCATGTGACTAAAGTGCCGGACCTTGTGCCCGCTACGCTCAATCATGTGCCCACCAGCCCCGAACATGAGCCCATCAAGCCCAAGCATGTGCCCAATAATCCGAACCATGCACCCGAAACACCCAAACATGAGCCCTCCAGCCCCAATCATGCGCCCCGAAGCTCCCGACCATGCGCCCGCCACGCCCAACCAAACACCCAGCACCAACTCACATCACTCAAAAAACACCTCAAACCACCGCTGAAACAAGCCTTTTTCCTCCTCAGTGTCATGCTCTAATTCCCCGTAAAAGTGTTCGGAACAGTGGTAATCAGGCTCTGTGCCTTTTTCAAAGAACATTACGGTACTTACTGGACAGTGTGGTGTTGCGCGTAAGCCGGTAGCTGGGTCGATTGGAACGGCAACTAATCCACCTGGTGCTTTAAAGTTTTCTTCAGGTATATCTTGATGAGCACTTTCCATGAAGTCTGCCCATATATCCTTGGAATAGGATCTTTCTGGCATTTTCGTAATTGTTCGGTTATCGTCATACCCTGTCCAAACTCCAGCTACGAGTGATGGGCTATATCCAATCATCCAAGTGTCGGAATCGGTTGAGCCGGTTTTTCCAGCGTATGTGCGGGATAATTGATCGACCAATGAAATTCCAGTAACTGACATATAGCCGTTCAATGACTCGTCAAATGTTCCTGTCATAAGCTGGGTTAAGATAAAAGCATGTTGTGGATCGAGTGTTTGTTCTTTTTTACTATCATCACGTTCATAGACTGTTTTACCTTCGCGGTCCACAATTTTCTCGATTGTATGGCCATCAATCTTTTTCCCCCCATTCGCAAGCATCCCATACCCGGAGACCATTTCTTCCACGGTTACTGTTGCTGTTCCGAGGGCTAGGGATGGTACGGATGGTAGGTCGCTTGATATCCCGAACTCTTTAGCCGCATCAATCAAGGTTTCTACACCTAAATACATATTAGTTTTTACCGCATAAATATTATCCGATACGGCCAGGGCTTGGGCTAAGGTAATAGGCTCATTTGCATAATACCCGTTGAAATTACTTGGTTGATAGACTTGGCCATCCTCAATTTCAAAGGTAGTCGGTTTGCTCGTTAGCATGGTAGTTGCAGTGTAGCCATTTTCTAATGCTGCATAGTATAGAAATGGCTTGAATGTGGAACCTGGCATTCGTTTTGCTTGGATTGCTCGATTAAAGGGACTCAGGCGGTAGTCGCGCCCACCAACTAATGCACGAATAGCGCCATTCTTTGGGTCTACCGCAACAGCACCAACTTCCATCTCACTTGTGTCAGCCATTGTATTAGCTACACTCTTTTCCAACTTTTCCTGCATATCGATATCTAATGTAGTATAAATCTGATACCCACCTGACCGTACAGATTCCTGATCAATATCTAACCGATTAGCGGCTTCCGTCAACACAGTATCTTGGAAGTAGGGGCCAATCGTAAGTTTCTTTCTTTCCTTTGGATCGGCATATACCAGGTTTTCTCGACTTGCCAAATAAAAATCTTCTTCTGATATGACATGTTCTTCATTCATTACGGAAAGAATTTGCTTTTGCCGATTGGTTGCGCGTTCCAAATCATTTAAAGGAGAATAATAAGTTGGCCCTTTCGGAATTCCGGCAAGCATGGCAGCTTCTGCAATAGTCAGTTCGCTAGCTGATTTATTGAAAAAATGTATACTTGCAGCTTCAATCCCGTATGCTCCATGACCGTAGTAGACCGTATTCAAATAACCCTCCAAAATCTCTTCCTTTGAATAATACATTTCGAGTCGTATCGCATAAAATGCTTCTTTTAATTTTCTTGTCCAAGTCTTTTCGTGGGAAAGGTATAGATTTCGGGCATACTGTTGGGTAAGGGTACTGGCTCCTTCTTTTAAGGACATTGTTTTAATATCCTTCAGAATAGCACCAAGAATTCTCTTGATATCAAAGCCATTATGCTGGAAAAATCGTTGATCCTCTATCATTAATGTTGCATCAATAACATAAGGAGACATTTTCTCAAGATCCACCCAATATCGATTTTCTACACCTTGTTCTTCTCCAATCACCTCATTGTCTATGCTATAATAAATCGTATTTTGTTCATTCATTAAATTAGGTGGTCCAAGTATAAGGGCTACAAGGTATATCAATAGAACAGCAGATACCGCTGTTAGAGTAAATCCAAACACTGTTTTTAATAGAATACGGTTAATCTTTTTTCGTAGGGATTTTTTCTCCATATGCAAGACTCCATCTGGTTTTGTCGTAATCTGTCAATTATTATCATTATGGGTGAATATTCAGGGAAATAAACTTCTAATTATATATATTGAAAACGGGCTTCAGTTGTCGCTATAATAGATAAATACGAGCAAGGTAGGGGCGTGCAATTTTGGAACAACAAGTTAGAATTCATTTACAAACGGTTATTGAAGACAATGGCCAACAAGAAACCAATTCAAGTAAACAAATTGGAAAGTTTTATCGAAAAGACAAGATGGATGTGATTACCTTTGAAGAGAAGACAGAGGATAATCATCTGATTAAAAGTTTCATCACAATACATCCGGAAAAGGTTAATATCAAAAGGTCAGGAATCATCTCCATGAATCAACAATTCCGTATGGAGAAAGTAACGGAAAATGTCTACACACATCCACATGGCAACATACATATGGAAACTTATACAAACTCTCTATACTATCAAGCGATGGACATTCAACAAGAGGGGCAACTAATAATTGATTACACGGTAAAATTGAACGGACAACAGGAACGTAAACATAAGCTAACACTTACCATTAATAAGGAGGACGCATAATGAACGTCTTAGCACAAACAGAAACCAATTTAAAAGAAGAAATCCATGCAGCGGTTCTGAAAGCGGAACTTGCGACAGAAGCTGAAATTCCAAATATTATACTAGAAAAGCCAAAGGATAAGTCACATGGGGACTTTGCGACCAATATCGCGATGCAATTAGCACGAATCGCAAAGAAAGCACCGAGACAAATTGCAGAAGCTATCGTAGAACATTTAGATGCATCCAAAGCTTCTGTGGAAAAAGTGGATATTGCAGGTCCTGGATTCATAAACTTCTTCATGAAAAATGACTTTTTGACTGATTTAATCCCGACAATATTAGAAGCGGGGGAAAATTACGGTAGAACGGAATATGGTAAAGGCAATAAAGTGCAAGTTGAGTTCGTGTCCGTAAACCCAACTGGAAACCTACATCTTGGGCATGCTCGTGGGGCAGCATTTGGGGATGTTTTATGTAGTGTGTTAGATGCTGCAGGATATGAAGTAGAGCGTGAATACTATATCAATGATGCTGGAAACCAAATTGATAATCTTGCATTATCCGTGAATGCACGATATCTACAAGCCTTAGGGCAAGAAGCGGAAATGCCGGAAGATGGCTACCGTGGTCAAGATATTATTGAAATTGGAAAAGAACTAGCAGCTGAACATGGGGAAACATACGCTAACAAATCAGAAGAAGAGCGTCTAGCATTCTTTAAAGAATACGGACTAGAGTATACATTAGGGAAGATCAAGAAAGACCTCAATGACTTTGGTGTTCATTTTGACAATTGGTTCTCTGAAAGAAGTCTTTATAAGAATGATGAAATCAAAGATGTACTAACCAAGTTAGAAGCAGGCGGCTATATTTATGAAAAAGACGGTGCGACATGGTTCCGTTCAACAGATTTCGGTGACGATAAAGATCGTGTGCTAGTAAAGAATGATGGGGCATTTACGTATTTAACACCGGATATTGCTTACCATCAAAACAAATTAAACCGCGGATTTGATAAACTGATCAATGTGTGGGGAGCTGACCACCATGGGTACATCCCAAGAATGAAAGCGGCAATCCAAGCACTTGGGTATGAAGCAGATAAACTGGATGTAAAAATCATTCAAATGGTAAACCTATTTGATGGTGGCGAAAAGCTTCGTATGAGCAAACGTACTGGTAATGCCGTATCACTTAGAGAGCTAATGGATGAGGTAGGAATTGATGCTGTGCGCTATTTCTTCGTAGCTCGTTCGAATGATTCTCAGCTTGACTTTGATGTGGAACTGGCGCGTTCTCAGTCTAATGACAACCCGGTATACTATGTACAATATGCACATGCAAGAATTTGTACCATGCTAAAACAAGCAGAAGCAAAGGGTATAGAGTTCAAACAAACGTTTGATTCGTCATTACTAACTTCTGAAAAAGAGCTAGATCTACTTAAGAAAATGGGAGAATACCCACAAGTAATCGTAGATGCGGCTGATAAACATGCACCACAGAAAATCACGCAATATGTATTTGATCTAGCTTCCTTACTACACAGTTTCTACAATGCAGAGAAAGTATTGGATACCGATCATCTTGAATTAACCAATGCGAGAATAGCATTGATGAAGGCAGTAAGAACGACGATTGCGAATGCGTTGAAGTTGATTGGTGTAAATGCACCAGAGAAGATGTAGGAAGTTAGTAGATTTAAAACCTGCTTTTTCTTAGTAGTTCAGTTTATTTGAAGAAAATTGAATAGTACATTACAAAAATAGTGCTAAATCACATAAGGTTTAGCACTATTTTTTATATTGTATAAGTGGTTGTATGAGATTATTAGCGGTAATTAACAGGGGTAATCTATTGAAGAAATTGAAATGCAATTTAAAATATATTAACAAAATATGTTAATATCAGATAAGAGTTTTTGAAGAAAAGTACTGAAACTATGGGCAGTTTAGTTGAATAAAGCACTGAAAAATATATAAATTTTAGGAGATTAACTATGGGAGAAAACCAATTCTTTGCTTATCACATTGTTACTAGGAATAAAATGAGTCTTGGGCAGGTAATCAACTTTGATGAGAATCAATATAATTCCTTATATCGATTCTTCTTTGAAAAGGAACAAATAAATTCTAAAGGTGAAGATTTTATTCAAATTTTACAGTGTCAATACACCAATGAAGGTTTATATTTAGATAAAGAAAATGCGGATACAGCTATTAGATATATTGGGCAAACAACTAGAGCTATTAGAGAAGTGATAGTAGAAATGGTTCGATTAAAAGAGTATTCTCAATACCCTTCCAGATTATCCTGCTTATACGCTGCTAAAACTTATGAGGATGTATTGAAATGGAAACAAATATTTGATTCTTTCAATCGTAAGGTATTGCAGATTGTTAAATTAAAAGTTGTTGGGAATTATTTTGAAGGGGATGGGGATCTTTTACCAAAAGAAGACGGAACTTCATTCTCTAAAAAAATAGAACAAGCAAGAGAATATTGGAACGGCAATATTAGTAACGAACTTCCTGAACTATTGATAAATGGAAAGATTGAAGTCGTAGAAATTATGGATGATTTTCCTGCATAAAAAGTTTTTTAAAAGAGAAGTATCGTTCAACTAGTGCAATTCTAAAAGAAGGTGACCTAAGAAGGTCACCTTTTTATTATGGTTAACAACTCTATAATGCGTTTGGAATATTATGTTAATATTGTGTTAGAAGATTTTATACATGCCGGGCTATTGTAAGTAGAAATATATTTAGTTAGTTGAAGTCCCTCATTTATTAAATGATATGGCAATTATAAAGGAGTATTTATATGGATGAATTAGAACTTGAACATCTAGTCATTGGTGAAAAAGGACCTACCATTGTTATAGAAATAGGAATAGGTAATTCTTTTTATAATTGGTTTTCATTTTTAGAGCAGATAAAAGATAATTATAAAATTGTTATATATCATAGAGCTGGATACGGTAATAGTAGAGCGTCAAAGAAACAAAGAACCGTTTCCAATATTGCAATGGAACTAAATGAACTGATTAAGAAACTACATATTGAAGAACCGTTTATTTTAATAGGACATTCTTTCGGTGGTCTATGTGCTCAACAATATGCAAAAATGTTTCCTGAAAAGCTTAAAGGAATCATTTTAGTAGATGCGACATCACAAAACTTCAAACGCTTATATAACCTAAATCTCCCGGTCATGTATTCTATGATTTCTTTAGAGAAAATGATTGAAAGCAACATAGATTCATCAAAAAAGTCAAAAGAAGAACTATATCAAATGTTTACAAATATGATTGAAGAATATGAAAGTAATTTACTCAAGCAAGACACTGAAAGTTTTAAGAACTTTATTACCAGCCCTACCTTATTTCGTACCATTGCAAACGAATTTATGAATTGGGAAAGAAGTAGCCAATTAATAGTTGAATTAGGCGAATTCCCTACTATACCATTGATGGTGATAGCAAGAGACAAAGAGTTATCAGCTAAACCTTTTATCGAGCATGGTATCCCAAAGGAAGAAGCATTTCTACACGAAGAGGTATGGAGAGATTTACAGATTGAACTATCACATTTAACTAATAAGGGTGAACTGATAATTGCAGATGGTAGTGACCATGAAATACATAAAGATAGACCAGATGTCATCATTAGAACAATAGAAAGAATGATATCACAATTGTAAAATGGTTATTTGTCAACTAACGGGGTATGTTTGTTTAAATGAAAAATCACAAAAGTAAGGGTACTTACTATAAAATAAGATTTGACGTAATAATGTCTAAAAAAAGCAATGAAAAAGATAGATGATGCACATTGGTATTGTAACACGAATTTATGGAGGTATACTTATGTGGGTAATATTAGGGGTTATAGCAATAGTAGCAACCTTTATAAATCTTTATTTGTATAAAGCAGGAAAGGATTATAAGCTTGCTATGGCGATAGGATTATCATTCACAGCATTAACTCTGTGTGCAGAGTACAGTCTTGTATCGACATGGGTAGAGGTGGAAGATTGGGCGGCTTTAATGGATGTTGTACCTAGTATGGAAAGAGCATTGTGGTTTCTGACTATTGTTTCTATCTTACTAAATATAGCACCTATTCTTTTAGATCGAAAAGGAACGAAATAATGACTTATTGTCACATCTTTATAACAGCAATTATTGTGTGATTTTTTAGCTAACGGGCCTTTAGATAAAAATCTAAGCTATAAGACTGATTAGCGACCAGTCGTGATATTATGATTATTGAAATTGACAGTTATTATCATCAAGTTCTACTTACAGGTAAAAAATGTTCCAAACAACAGCTAGAGCAAAAATATTTACAAGCGAAAAAGTTAACCTATGATATAAAAGACCTTCCTAATGTATTTTGTAAGTTACACAACTTTGAACCATTACCTTTTGACGTTGATGTTGAAGTTGAATTTGTTATTGACACAGATACAGATAGAATTTATTCACCCTCATATTAAGCTAATGGGTGCAAGTGTGATATACGGATCATCAAATTGATGGTCCGTATTTTTTGTGTAATAGATAAAAAACTCTCCATTTTAAGAGTATTATTTTGAAAGAATCTATGTTAAAATTTTAACTGTCTAAATATTTAGACACCTACTTTTACGCATTTAACTAAGGAGGTAGATATTATGGCAAACAATGAAGTTATTGGCATGAATAAGACTACGGGGGATACGTCTAAATAAATGTAATATATAGCGTTTCCCGAAAATTGAAAGGGGAAAATTGTTTGAATCAAACATTGTTAATTATTGATGCTCAACAGGAGTTAATGGATGGAAATCATGAAGAAAGTGCTGTTCTTAATAAAGAGCAACTTATTACGAATATCAATTTAGTAATTGAAAAAGCAAAACAAGACAATGTTCCAGTTGTCTTTATAAGGGATTTAGATGTTGCAGAAGGGAAAGGTAAAGGATTTCAGATTCACGATAAAATTAATGTGCCTTCGGATAAAGAGGTCTTTGATAAATCTGCAACAAATTCTTTTTATGGAACAGGACTACTAAATCACTTAAAAGATCAAAATATTGAGCATGTTGTTATTATGGGGTGTAAAACTCAACACTGTATAGACAGTGCAGTGAGAACGGCTACTATAAGCGGGTTTGATGTTACATTAGTTGGTGATGGTCATTCAACAACAGACAGCGATACTTTAAGTGCAGAACAAATTATTAAGCACCATAATGAAACACTTCATGGTCATTACAATGTGGAACACTTTTCTATTGTTAGAAATGCAGTAGAAGACTTATTCCATCCAACTCACGATACATTTAGATAAAATGAGAATATAATATAGAAATAACCCAATTTCCTACTAAGGAATTGGGTTATTTTTTTACAATTAAATTAATGGAATTTTTGTGAGGGTGAGGAAGAAGGTTCCCTTTGGACACCAATCATAAAAATTAGTAAGAGAAGAACATTCATATATCCAAATAATAAAGCATATCCATAAAAAACAGGTTGACTGAATAGTCATTCATAATTTATAGTAGTAAATGAAGCATTGTTTTTTATTTTCAAATAATTGGAATCGCTATCATTTTAACCTTAGATGGTATTCTTTGCAAGAAAATTAATACATTAGGAGAAAGAACTTCAGTAGGAGGGGCAGCTAATGGAAGTATTCTTATTAATCAACACGCTATTATTTATCGCCGTTACACTCTATGCTCTTTACTTGTTTGGTAGAGTAATAGCAACAAGGGTAGCCTACATTAGACTCGGAAAAAAATCGGAGTTTGATGGGGAAATTAAAGAACGAGTAAACCGAATTATTAAGATTGTCTTTGGACAGTCGAAATTATTAAAGGATAAAAAGTCCGGTATCATTCACGTGATGATGTTTTACGGATTTATTCTCGTTCAATTCGGTGCCATTGATTTTATTGTAAAAGGTATTTCACCTGGGAATCATTTACCGTTTGGATTTTTATACCCAGGATTTACGTTCTTCCAGGAAATCGTAACATTAACCATTTTAGTAGCGGTTATTTGGGCATTTTATCGCCGTTATATTGAGAAACTAGTGCGCTTAAAGCGCGGGCTTAAAGCTGGTTTAGTATTAATATTCATCGGAACGTTAATGGTATCTGTATTAGTTGGAAATGGTATGTCGCAGATTTGGCATGGGCATTCTGCAACATGGACAGAACCAGTTGCTAGTTTAATAGCCACTATATTTGGTGGTTTCGTATCCCCAACTGCTGCCATGGTTATATTCTTTGCTAGTTGGTGGATCCATAACCTGACATTATTTACATTCCTAGTTTACGTACCACAATCCAAGCACGCACACCTAATCGCAGCACCAATCAACGTATTCCTAAGTAAGCGTGTGCCGGGTAAACTGAATAAACTAGACTTTGATATTGATGAAGAAAGTGAAGAAGAAGTATCCTTTGGAGTTGGAAAAGTAGAGGACTTTGAACAAGTACAGATGATTGACTTCTATGCTTGTGTAGAATGTGGACGTTGTACAGATGTTTGTCCGGCAGCAGGAACAGGGAAAATGCTATCCCCAATGGACTTAATGGTTAAAATTCGTGATCACTTGACTGAAAAAGGCGCTGCAGTTACAGGGAAATCACCTTGGGTTCCATCCTATGCATTTGCTGGAACACAGGGAAATCAATTAGCCAAAACTGCTAAAGATGAAGCGGCAGCTACAATGGAAACAATCAGCCTAATTGGTGATGTTATAACAGAAGAAGAAATCAGTGCTTGTACAACTTGCCGTAACTGTGAAGATGCATGTCCAGTAATGAACGAGCATGTAGATAAGATTATTGATTTAAGGCGTTACTTAGTGATGACAGAAGGAAAGATGGATGCGGATGTTCAACGTGCGGTTATGAATATTGAACGTCAAGGTAACCCTTGGGGCTTATCGAAGAAAGACCGTATTAAATGGCGTGAAACCGATGAAACAGCATACATTCCTACTGTTAAAGAATTAAAAAAAGAAGGAAAAGACTTCGAATACTTATTCTGGGTTAGTTCTATGGGTTCATTTGATGCACGCAGTCAAAAGATTGCCATTGCATTCGCAAAACTTATGAATCAAGCTGGTGTAAGCTTTGCAATATTAGGGAACAAAGAAATGAACTCCGGTGATACAGCAAGACGTATCGGAAATGAATTCTTGTTCCAAGAAATTGCTGAGAAGAACATTAAAGAATTTGAGAAAAATGAAGTGAAAAAAATCGTAACAATTGACCCACATGCATACAATATTTTTAAGAATGAATATCCGGACTTCGGGTATGAGGCGGAGGTTTACCATCATACACAAATGCTTTATGATTTAGTTATGGAAGGTAAATTAAAACCAACCAAAGCCATTAATGAACGATTAACCTATCATGACTCCTGTTATTTAGGAAGATATAATGGCGTATATGATCCACCACGTGAGATTCTTTCCGCAATACCAGGTCTAGAACTGGTAGAAATGGATCGTAGCCGTGAAAATGCGATGTGCTGTGGTGCTGGTGGTGGTTTAATGTGGACAGAAGAAACAACAGGAAGCCGTATTAACGTAGCCAGAACTGAACAAGCATTAGCTGTTGAACCAACTATGATTTCTAGTGCGTGTCCATTCTGCTTAACCATGTTAAGTGATGGAACAAAGGCGAAAGAAGTAGAAGAAGATATCAGTACAATGGATGTTGCAGAAATTCTAGCATTATCCGTTTTAGTCGAAGAAGAAGTAAAGACCGCATAAGTTCAGGGAAAAGAGGGGTAAGCAAGTTGGATTACCCCTCTTATTTTCAGAATAAGGACTGAGCGAGCGTTCAATCGTTGTGACATAAGGAATGACAACATAGAAAATATAAAAGTGGGAGGAAATAATAATGAAAAAATCAGTTATTGTATCTGGCGCAAGAACGCCATTTGGAAAATTTGGTGGTGCCTTAAAATCACTGACTGCATCTCAATTAGGTGGAAAAGCAATCAAGGCGGCATTAGAAAGAGCTGGCGTCGATGGCACTGAAGTAGGCGAAGTAATTATGGGGAATGTTCTGCAAGGTGGTCAAGGACAGCTTCCATCCCGTCAAGCATCACGTGAGGCAGGTCTCCCTTGGGATGTAAAAACAGAAACGATCAACAAGGTTTGTGCTTCTGGCCTTCGTAGTGTCACATTAGCAGATATGTTAATTCGACTCGGTGAAGAAGAGGTTGTTGTGGCTGGTGGAATGGAAAGCATGAGCAATGCACCATATATTTTACCAGATGCACGCTGGGGTAACCGCATGGGGGATAAACGTGTAGTGGATATGATGATTCATGACGGTTTAACATGCTCCTTCACAGGTGTTCATATGGGAACATACGGCAACTCAACTGCCGAAGAATTTAATCTAACTCGTGAAGCACAAGATGAATGGGCATACCGCAGTCATATGCGTGCGATAAAAGCAATGGAAGATGGAAAGTTTGACGATGAAATTATCTCAGTTGAAATACCGCAACGTAAAGGTGAACCAGTTTTAGTAGATAAAGATGAAGCACCAAGAAAAGATACTAGTTTAGAAGTATTAGGAAAGTTAAGACCTGCATTCGATAAAGATGGAACCATCACAGCAGGAAATGCACCTGGCATTAATGATGGTGCAGCAGCATTCGTGTTAATGTCAGAAGAAAAAGCTGAAAGTCTTGGCAAAAAGCCATTAGCAACGGTTCTAGGTCATGCGGAAGTAGCCGTAGAAGCAAAGAATTTCCCACAAACACCAGGAATCGTCATTAATGCGTTACTAGAAAAAACAGGCTATACCAAAGATGATATTGATTTATATGAAATTAACGAAGCGTTTGCCGCAGTATCCCTTGCAAGTGGCGTTATAGCTGGTCTAGATCCTGAAAAAGTAAATGTTAACGGTGGAGCAGTAGCACTAGGTCATCCAATCGGAGCAAGTGGATCCCGTATCATCTTAACACTAATCCACGAATTAAAACGTCGTGGTGGCGGACTAGGAATCGCTGCAATTTGTAGCGGAGGCGGTCAAGGCGATGCTATTTTGATTGAGGTACCAGCGGAGTAGTAGATTAATAGGATTTGGTTTGGGATGAGGAATAGTTTGGGTGTTGGGCATATGTTGCGTTGAGACGGGCAGATGATTCGGTAGAGAGGTCCCATGGTTCGGGCTAACGGTCATAAGGTCCAGGTTGCAGGGCACATGTTCAGAGGGGATGGTCACAAGCTTCGCGCAGAAGGTCACAAGTTCCGGCCAAAAGGTCACAAGCACGTGGCAGTTGGTCACAAGCGCGTGGCAGTTGGTCACAAGCTCCGGCCGAGCGGTCACAAGCTTCGCGCAGAAGGTCACAAGTTCCGGCCAAGAGGTCACAAGCTTCGCGCAGAAGGTCACAAGTTCGTGGCAAGAGGTCGCAAGCTCCGGCCAGAAGGTCACAAGCTCGAGGCAACCAGTCATAAGCTCCGGCCACAAGGTCACAAGCCCACTGCCTCATTCCACAAAAAAACAGGAGGTGCATCACATGAAAACAGTAATGGTAATTGGTGCTGGACAAATGGGAGCTGGAATTGCCCAGGTCTGTGCACAATCTGGATTCGATGTTTATTTAAATGATATGAATGAAGCAGCGTTAGAAAAGGGCATGAACAATATTGAGAAACTTTTAACTCGTGCGGTCGATAAAGGTCGTATCTCGGATACAGAGAAAACAGATACATTAACTAGATTAACTCCATCCACAAGTTTAGAAGATGCGAAAAACTGTGATCTTGTTATCGAAGCGGTTATTGAAAACATGGATGTGAAAACAAGTGTTTTTAAACAACTAGATGATATTGCACCAGCACATGCGATTCTTGCATCGAATACATCATCACTTCCTATTACAGAAATTGCAAGCGCTACCAACAGACCGGAACAAGTTATTGGGATGCATTTTATGAATCCGGTGCCGGTGATGAAGCTTGTTGAGATTATTCGCGGTCTACAAACTAGCGATGAAACGTATCAAGCGATTGAAGATATGACACATAAACTAAGCAAGACACCTGTTGAAGTGAATGATTTTCCAGGCTTTGTATCTAATCGTATTCTCATGCCTATGATTAATGAAGCGATTTACACATTATATGAAGGTGTAGCCTCAGTGGAGGATATTGATACGGTAATGAAGCTAGGGATGAATCATCCAATGGGACCTTTACAATTAGCCGATTTTATTGGTCTGGATACTTGTCTATATATCATGGAAGTGTTACATGAAGGATTTGGTGATAGTAAGTACCGCCCTTGTCCATTATTAAGGAAATATGTGAAGGCTGGATGGTTAGGGAAGAAATCAGGACGTGGATTTTATCAGTACAATTAGGTTTACATAGCTTTTTACATCTTTAGAAAGGGGGCGAGAACCATGCATTTTCATTTTACCGATGAACAACAGATGATGCGTAAGATGGTTCAAGACTTTGCCCAGAAAGAAGTACTTCCAGAAATAGAAAGAATGGAACAAGAAGAACGATTTCCGGTAGAGCTGATTAAGAAAATGGGTGAGCTTGGAATCATGGGGATTCCAATTCCTGAAAAGTACCAAGGGGCAGGAATGGACTACACATCCTATATTATCGCGATACATGAACTAGCAAAAGTAAGTGCAACACTAGGGGTTATTTTATCCGTTCATACATCTGTCGGTACAAACCCGATTTTATTTTTCGGTACTGAGGAACAAAAAGAGAAATATGTGCCAAAGCTTGCAACAGGTGAATACCTTGGTGCATTTGCATTAACCGAGCCACAAGCAGGATCTGATGCGAAAAATCTAAAGACAACCGCTAAGCTTGATGGGGATTACTATATCTTGAATGGCTCGAAAGTGTTTATCACAAACGGCGGGGCAGCGGATGTCTATATTACATTCGCTAGAACTTCACCAGACGAGATTTCTGCTTTTATCGTGGAAAAAGATACAGAAGGATTTATCATCGGGAAGCAAGAAAAGAAAATGGGCTTACATGGATCAAATACTGTCCAGTTAACCTTTGAAAACTGCCGAGTGCCGAAAGAACAACTTCTTGGCAATGTTGGAGATGGTTTTAAAATTGCCATGGCAAACTTGAATAAAGGAAGAGTAGGGATAGCGGCACAAGCACTTGGGATAGCAGAGGCAGCACTAGAGCATGCGACAAAATATGCGCGTGAACGGGAACAGTTTGGAAAGCCAATCGCCCACAACCAAGGTATATCTTTCAAACTTGCAGATATGGCTACACAGGTCGAAGCGGCTAAGCTATTAGTCTACCAAGCAGCATCTCTTATTGAGCAAGACCTTCCATGTGTTAAAGAAGCATCCATGGCAAAAATGTATGCTTCCAACACAGCCATGAAAGTGGCGATAGAAGCAGTACAGATTTTTGGTGGATATGGTTACACAGAGGAGTATCCTGTGGAACGGTTATTCCGGGACGCGAAAATCACGCAAATTTATGAAGGAACAAATGAAATACAACATATTGTTATTTCCAATAACTTAATTAGAAACTAGGAGGCCTGGAACATGAACTTTCAATTAACAGAAGAACAAGAAATGCTACGTAAAATGGTACAGGATTTTGCCAGAAAAGAAGTAGAACCAACAGCTGCAGAGCGTGATGAGGAAGAACGCTTTGACCGTGAGATTTTCGACAAGATGGCAGAATTAGGTTTAACCGGGATTCCTTGGCCAGAAGAATATGGTGGAATTGGTGCGGATTATGTAAGTTATGTGATCGCAGTAGAAGAATTATCTCGTGTGTGTGCTTCGACAGGGGTAACGCTATCTGCGCACCTTTCCTTAGCTAGCTGGCCAATTTATAAATATGGAAATGAAGAACAGAAGAAGAACTTCTTAACACGTCTAGCAACAGGGGAAGCATTAGGGGCGTATGCATTATCAGAACCAGGTGCTGGAAGTGATGTTGCTTCGATGAAAACAACAGCTAAATTAGATGGTGATCACTATGTCCTAAATGGTAGTAAAGTTTGGATTACCAATGGTGGTGTTGCCGATATTTATGTGGTATTCGCCAAAACAGATGTGGATGCACGTCATAAAGGAATAAGTGCATTTATCGTAGAAAAAGGAACAGAGGGATTCACATTCGGTAAGAAAGAGAAGAAGTTAGGAATTCGTTCCTCTCCAACGACAGAACTTATTTTTGAAAATTGCCGTGTGCCAAAGGAAAATCTTTTAGGTGCTGAAGGAGAAGGATTCAAAGTTGCCATGACGACACTAGATGGTGGTCGAAATGGGATTGCAGCACAAGCAGTTGGTATTGCACAAGGTGCACTAGATGCGGCAACCAACTATGCACGGGAGCGTGAGCAGTTCGGAAAGCCGATAGCACATAACCAAGGGATATCATTTAAATTAGCCGATATGGCAACAGAAATTGAAGCAGCACGTCTATTAACCTATCAAGCTGCATGGCTAGAATCAGAAGGACTTCCATATGGGAAGGCATCTGCTATGTCGAAGCTATTCGCTGGTGATGTTGCTATGAAATCTACTGTTGAAGCGGTTCAGATTTTCGGTGGATATGGATATACAAAGGATTACCCGGTAGAGCGTTATATGCGTGATGCAAAAATTACACAAATCTATGAAGGAACACAAGAAGTACAACGTTTGGTTATCGGTAGAATGGTAACGAAATAGAAAGGGAGTCAAAAGGGATGCACCAGTTAGTGGAGCGAATTGCCAATAAGGATGTACGTGCCTTAGCGAGGGCAATTACGCTTGTAGAAAATGACCATGAAGATAAATTACAAATCATGCAGGATGCTTATTCTATTCGAAAGAATGGCATGTTTATTGGACTAACTGGTTCCCCTGGTGCCGGTAAGAGTTCGCTTGTAAACCGGTTGATATCCCATATCCGGACAGAGGGGAAGACGGTAGCGGTGATTGCCGTTGACCCTACTAGTCCATTTAGTGGTGGAGCACTTCTTGGTGACCGTGTTCGAATGAATGAGCATTTCACGGATGACGGTGTTTATATTCGTAGTATGGCAACCCGGGGAAGTCTAGGGGGCTTAGCACGAGCAACGAAAGACGCAGTTCGGATTTGTGATGCCTATGGCTTTGACGTCATTATAGTTGAAACTGTCGGAGTCGGACAATCAGAACTAGATATCATGAAAATCGTGGACACCACAGCAGTCGTACTAACTCCGAATAGTGGTGATGTACTGCAAATATTTAAAGCTGGAATCATGGAGATTGCAGATTTATACGTTATCAATAAAGCTGATTTACATGGTGTTGGGAAGTTAAGAGCGATGCTGAGAGAACTCGTGCATATAACCAGTACCGACCAACATGAAACAGCCATCGTGAAAACTATCACAACGGAAAATAAAGGAATTGATGAACTCTGGCAGAAAATCAACGAACACCATCAGTTCTTGTATAGTACGACAGAAGGAAAAAAGCGGCGCCATAAGCAAGATAAACTAGAAGTGTTGGAATTGATCCGTGAAGAGATATGGCGTGATGTCCATCAGTTCATTCAGAATCAACCGGATTTAGCTTTTGACCAAGAAAACGTAGATCCATATAAACAAGCAAGTGATTGGTATGAGAAATGGAAAAGGGAAGGGAGATAGAAGGATGAAGGACAATAAAGTTCTATCTTCTGTAAAAGATGAAGAGTTAATAAGGAAAAGGCGAGATCAAATGATTAAAGGCGCCTTAACATTGTTTAAAGAAAAAGGATTTCATCGAACAACAACAAGGGAAATTGCCAAGGAATCAGGATTCAGCATTGGCACCCTTTATGAATATATCCGTACCAAAGAAGATGTATTATACCTAGTTTGTGATTCTATCCATGGAGAAGTGAAGAAGCGTCTTGAGGTAGTAGTGGAGCGAAATCAAGCATCAACAGAAAACTTAGGCAATGTGATTACATCCTTTTTCCATCTCATGGATGAAATGCAGGAAGAGATTTTAATCCTGTATCAAGAAGTCAAATCCCTAAGTAAAGAAACAAGAAGCGCCATTCTCCAAAAAGAAAGAGAAATGGCAACCATGCTAGAAAAAGCAATCACAGCCTCACTCCCAAATGCCTTACCCAAACAAGACATCACACTACTAGCCAACAACATCATGATCCAAGGGCATATGTGGGGATTCCGAAGATGGATGCTACAAAAAGAATTCACCCTAGAACAATACATCCAAAAACAACTACAATTCGCCTTCTCGGCATTAGGAATAAGTTACTTAAAATAAATTGCTGCTTTTTATTAATTGGCCTATTTTAAAGGGATTTAACTAGTTTTATCCTCTGAGCAGCCCGTATACACGGAGACTCCTGTGGGAGGAAAGGCATCGGTGAGACCCCGCAGTGCGATAGCGCGAGGAGGCTCATCAGCCGCCCACGGAAAGCGGAGTGTATACGGGCTGCGGGCAAGATTAAACAGCTAGTTTATGCAATAGATAAAAAAATTGGAGGTTTTAAAAAATGGTACAACAAGTCACACCATACAAAACAAAGCACCCAGTTCGCTTTGTTACCGCATCAAGTCTTTTTGATGGCCATGACGCTTCCATCAACATCATGCGCCGAATCCTACAAGCAAGCGGAGCAGAAGTAATCCACCTAGGCCACAATCGCTCTGTTGAAGAAGTAGTCCATGCCGCGATACAAGAGGATGTACAAGGAATAGCCATCTCATCTTACCAAGGTGGACATGTGGAGTATTTTAAATACATGATAGACCTCTTAAAAGAATTAAACGCTGACCATATCAAAGTATTTGGAGGCGGTGGCGGTGTTATCATCCCACGCGAAATTAAAGAACTGCACCAATATGGTGTAACCCGTATTTTTTCACCAGATGATGGTCGTGAACATGGCCTCCAAGGTATGATCAATTTCATGTTAGAAGAATGCGATTTTCTACCACCATTTGATTTGGAAATACAATTGGAAAAGCTGCAAAGTGGAGATCGCCAGGCAATTGCTAGAATGATTACCTATGTGGAGAATGAAGAGATTCAGGAAGAAGAGAAACAGAAGGTATTAGAAGCAGTTAGCAAAATTGCGGATGCCGAAATTCCGGTACTTGGAATCACCGGTACTGGTGGGGCAGGAAAAAGTTCCTTAACTGATGAACTAATTCGTCGTTTCATGAATGAAGTACAAGATAAAAAAGTAGCCATCATCTCCATTGATCCTACGAAGCGGAAGACAGGTGGGGCACTTCTTGGTGATAGAATCCGGATGAATGCCATTTTTACTAATCGTGTCTACATGCGCTCACTTGCAACAAGAGATTCAAGAAGTGAGTTATCGAAAGCGATTAATGATGTTATTCAAGTGGTTCGTGCTTCCGGGTTTGATTTTATTGTGGTGGAAACGAGTGGAATCGGCCAAGGGGATGCGGCGATAACGGACATCACCGACCTTTCTATGTATGTAATGACATCTGAATTCGGTGCGCCGACACAGCTTGAGAAGATAGATATGATTGATTTTGCTGACTTTATTGTCATCAATAAGTTCGAACAAAAAGGCTCAGAGGATGCCTTGAACCAAGTTAGAAAACAATACGAGCGCAGCCATATGCTGTTCCACCAAGATAAGAAGACATTCCCTGTGTTTGGAACCATTGCAAGTCAATTTAATGATACAGGAACGAATGCCTTATTTGCTGCAATAGTTGATAAACTAAATGAGAAGTATGGCTGGGATGAAAAGGTTGAATTTGACCGTTTTACCATCTCAGAAAAACAAAACCTAATCATCACAAACGAACGCCGTCACTATCTACGTGAAATCGCTAGCCATGTCCGAAACTATCATAAAACTGCAACAGAACAAAGTGTTATTGCTAGAAAAATGTATCAATTACAAGGTGCACTTGAACTGGTTGAAGATGATATGGTGAAAGACTCCTTGAGGTCAACCTATACCACCTATGAAGCGAAACTTCATCCAAATGCTAAGAAATTATTAGAATCATGGGATACGACCAAAGAAAGCTATTCGGGCGATACGATGACATTCCAGGTACGAGACAAAGAAATTAAGATGGAACTAACATCAGAGTCTCTTGCAGGCTTAAAGATTCCTAAAGTTGCATTTCCGAAATACATGGACTGGGGAGAAAGACTCCTTTGGCAGCTAAAGGAAAACGTTCCGGGAGCATTTCCGTTTACTGCTGGCGTCTTCCCGTTCAAACGAAAAGGGGAAGACCCAACTCGTCAATTTGCGGGAGAAGGAACACCAGAAAGGACCAATCGCCGTTTTCACTATCTGTCTAAAAATGATGATGCGAAGCGTCTTTCAACAGCCTTTGACTCTGTGACATTATACGGGGAAGATCCAGCATACCGTCCGGATATATACGGAAAAGTTGGAGAGAGTGGTGTTAATGTATGTACCCTTGATGATATGAAAAAGCTTTACAAAGGCTTTGACTTAATCAATCCATTAACATCTGTTTCCATGACAATTAACGGACCAGCTCCAATTATTTTAGCGATGTATTTCAATACGGCAATTGATCAACAAGTAGAAAAGTTTGAACAGGAAAATGGTCGTAAACCTTTTGAGGTAGAATACGAAAAGATTAAAGCGGACACCTTATCCGTAGTACGCGGAACGGTTCAAGCAGATATTCTAAAAGAGGACCAAGGACAAAACACTTGTATTTTCTCTACAGAATTCGCGCTACGTATGATGGGTGATATACAAGAATACTTTATTGATAAAAACGTACGAAACTATTATTCGGTATCCATTTCTGGCTATCATATTGCAGAAGCTGGAGCAAATCCAATTACACAACTTGCCTTCACGCTAGCGAATGGATTTACCTATGTAGAGTATTATCTAAGTCGCGGCATGGATATTAACAAATTTGCACCGAATTTATCATTCTTCTTCTCCAATGGACTGGACCCAGAATATACCGTTATTGGCCGGGTAGCACGTCGTATTTGGGCGATAACGATGCGTGATAAATATGGTGCCAATGAGCGAAGTCAGAAATTGAAGTATCACATTCAAACTTCTGGTCGTTCCTTACATGCACAGGAAATTGATTTTAACGATATTCGTACCACATTACAAGCGTTAATCGCTATTCAAGATAATACCAACTCACTCCATACCAATGCATATGATGAAGCGATTACGACACCAACAGAAGAATCTGTTAGACGTGCAATGGCCATTCAAATGATTATCAATCGTGAATTTGGCCTAACGAAAAATGAGAACTCCCTACAAGGATCGTTTATTGTCGATGAGCTGACAGATTTGGTAGAAGAAGCGGTACTACAAGAGTTTGAACGCATCAATGATCGTGGTGGTGTACTTGGAGCGATGGAACGTCAATACCAACGTGGTAAAATCCAAGAGGAATCCCTCTATTATGAAGGGAAAAAACATTCAGGAGAACTACCGATTGTTGGGGTAAACACATACCTGAATCCAAACCCACCATCAGAAGAGGAAATTGACTCAATGGAGTTAGCGCGGGCAACAACCGAAGAAAAAGAACATCAAATCCAAGAACTAAAGAAATTCCAAGCTAAACACCAAGACCAAGCTGAACCAGCCCTAAAACGTCTAAAAGAAGTAGCAGCATCGGGAGGAAACGTCTTCGAAGAATTAATGGAAACCGTAAAAGTAGCCAGCCTAGGCCAAATCACAACCGCCCTATACGAGGTTGGAGGACAGTATAGAAGGAATATGTGATTTAGTTCGAGTAGTTTTATAAATTTTATTAAATCTTTGATTTTATACTGTTAGATTTCCATTAAAGAGGAAAAAAATATAATTGTAGCAGTGAGCGGCCCGAATACACGAAGACTCCTGCGGGAGGAAAGGCATCGGTGAGACCCCACAAGACTAAATAGGGGTTCAAAGGCTAAGAACGCCACGTCCTGTGGCAACGCCTTTGTGACCAACATCCTGTTGGCCCGAGGCTCACCAGCCGCCCGCGGAAAGCGAAGTGTATTCGGGCCGCGGACTGGATAGAAAAAACTATACAAAAGTTGTAGAATTTAAGCTTAATTTGTCATATCCTACACACATTTAAAAAACAAAGAAAATAAATTTGATAATTACATCATATTTTGTTTATAATGTATCATAGCTTTAAAAACAATACATACATAGTTATACTAGCAAGAGTTATCCTACCCTATAGGATTCATTTCTAATAGAAACTGTATATTAACGAAAAGGGAGTGCGGTATTGTGAGCTTGGATAATCTTAGCCGCGAGGAAATTGAAAGAATGTCAATGTTAGAATTGGCAAAAGAAATACTATTAGTTGAAACAAAAGCAATGGACTTTAGAGATATCTATAATAAAATTGCTGAACTAAAAGGCTATTCTGAACAACAAAAAAGTGACCTACTAGCACAATTCTACACAGATTTAAATGTAGATGGAAGATTCATTACACTTGGTGCTAACATGTGGGGCTTGAAACGCTGGTATCCATTCGAACAAATGGATGAAGATATCCACAACGAACCGAAGAAGAAAAAGAAAAAATCCAAAAAGAAACTGGATGATGACGATCTAGACTTAGAAGATGATGATTTAGATCTTGACCTAGATGATGATCTAGATGATGATGATTTCGACGACATTGACGAAGACGAAGACGATGAAGACTTCGACCTAGAAGACGAAGATTTCGATGAATTCGATGACGATGACGACGATGAGGTTGAAGATGAACTAGAAGACCTTAACGAAATTGAAGAAGACGAAGACCTAGACGAAGACGAAAAATAAAACAACCTTGACTTTTAAACAACAGGTTTGTACAATATGTATTGGGCTCTTTAAAATTATTTATCCAAAGCGTTTCCCTTAAAAAGGGGGGCGCTTTTTGTGTTTTACACAAGCCCATAACGGGAATCAATACCCTAGCGGTAGAAATGAAGTATCCATTTTCTAGTTAGTAATAATGTTTTGGTTTGGAATGAATCATTTGTTGTTTTTTCATTCATAGCTAGACTAACGTGAATAAAGAGTAATCATTTATTCTTAGCACTGAGTGCCCCGAATACACGGAGACTCCTGCGGGAGGATAGGCATCGGTGAGACCCCGCAAGAGCGATAGCTCTGAGGAGGCTCACCAGCCGCCCGCGGAAAGCGAAGTGTATTCGGGGCACGGGTATGGCCGAAGTGAAAATCTTTGTATCTAAGGCCAGAAAGTACCAACAAGATTTTAAAACCACTGTGAAGTTTTAATTTATACGATTCTAAAAAGAAATTAAGCACAAACTAAACCCAAACAGTGGTCGTACTTATTCTATATTTTATTAATTCATACACAGAAAGAGGGATAATGGTGGCAAAATACATTTTCGTCACAGGTGGCGTTGTGTCATCACTAGGAAAAGGAATAACAGCAGCATCAATAGGAAGATTACTTAAAAACAGAGGACTAAAAGTAACCATCCAAAAATTTGACCCATATATAAACGTAGACCCAGGTACCATGAGCCCATACCAACACGGAGAAGTATTCGTAACGGACGACGGGGCAGAAACGGACCTAGACCTAGGGCATTACGAACGATTTATCGATGAAAATTTAAATAAATATAGCAATATCACAACTGGAAAAGTATACTCCAACGTCATTCGTAAAGAACGTCGTGGTGATTACTTAGGTGGAACGGTTCAAGTTATCCCACACATAACCAATGAAATAAAGGATCAAGTTTTCCGAGCAAGTGAAGCAACCCATGCAGATGTTGTTATTACTGAAATAGGTGGAACTGTAGGGGATATTGAATCACTACCTTTCCTAGAAGCAATTCGTCAAGTGAAAAGTGATATTGGTAAGAAGAATGTTATGTACATCCACTGTACTTTAGTTCCATTTATCAAGGCAGCTGGTGAACTGAAAACTAAACCAACACAACATAGTGTTAAAGAATTACGCTCATTAGGTATCCAACCAGATGCAGTAGTACTACGTACAGAACATGAAATTAGCCAAGACATGAAAGATAAAATTGCTCTATTCTGTGATATTCGTGAAGAAGCAGTAATTGAAATGCAAGATGCGGCTAACCTTTATGAAATCCCACTTTCATTACAAGAACAACACTTAGACCAAATAATCTGTGATCACTTTGAATTAGAAGTGGGCGGAGCTGATATGACAGAATGGAAAGAACTTGTGGATCGTGTATCCAACTTATCTAAGACTGTAAATATTGGCTTAGTTGGGAAATATGTTGAACTACAAGATGCGTATATTTCTGTTGTGGAATCACTAAAACATGCAGGCTTTGCATTTGATGCGGATGTAAATGTTCATTGGATTAATTCAGAGAAAATGGATGTTGGCACAATCCGTGAAAAATTATCCCAAGTCGATGGTGTCATCGTACCTGGTGGATTTGGAGACCGTGGTATCGAAGGGAAAATTGAAGCCATTCGTTATGCCCGTGAAAATAACATTCCGTTCTTCGGCATTTGCTTAGGAATGCAGTTAGCTACAGTTGAATTTGCTCGTAATGTATTAGGATATAAAGATGCACATTCAGCAGAGATTAACCCAAATACAACACACCCAATTATCGATTTACTTCCAGAACAAAAGGATGTTGAAGATTTAGGTGGAACACTTCGTCTTGGTCTATATCCATGTAAACTAAAAGAAGGTACTAAGACAAAAGCTGCTTATGATGGTGCAGAAATGGTAGAAGAACGTCACCGTCATCGTTATGAATTTAATAACGAGTACCGCGAGGAAATGGAAGCAAAAGGATTTATTTTCTCAGGAACAAGCCCAGATGGTCGCTTAGTAGAAACCATTGAAATTCAAGATCATCCATGGTTTGTAGCATGTCAATTCCATCCAGAATTTAAATCACGCCCAACCAGACCACAAAGCCTATTCAAAGGTTTCGTTGGGGCAGCAGTAGAGCAAAATAACCAGAAATAACCAAATCTGGATTTATTATCATAGGGCATTAGTCGCGAATTGTATCCAAGTGTGATACAATTCGCGATTTTTTTGTTATATTCAACTTAACGTTTATCAAGTAGGACAATGGGGTATTAGTAATTGTCGATATAGAAACAGCTATTTTGATTAAACCATAAATTTCCATAAGTAGCGTTCGCTAAAAAGAAGGAAAAAGCGTGCTTTATATCGAATAATTAATAAAAAAGGGGGATGTTGTCAAGGTGAAGAGAAAAATATTAATAGTTGATGACGAAATTGGAATCCGGCTTTTACTAGAAGATTTATTGGGAAGTGAAGGATTTCAAGTCCATACTGCCCAAAACGGAAAAGAAGCATTAGAAATGATTACCAAACATAAGATGGATTTAATGATGATAGATTATAAGCTGCCTATGATGGATGGTATTGAAGTGGTGAAACAATTAGAAAAAGAAGGTAACCATATTCCTACTATTATTATGAGTGGTTTAACAGAAAACTTTAAAGATCATACATATGAATTAACAAGTGTCGTAAAAGTATTGTCCAAGCCTTTTGACGTTCTTGCGGTTAGAGACTATGTAAAAGAGATACTGGCAGATTAGTTGGAATTTTTTTAAATAGGTACTTTGACTCGATAACCTTGCACGCATGTCTTTGACTTTGGTATTCTTATACTGAAGTGAAGAAAAAGATGGATTTTGGTCTATCACGAAGGAGGACATTAAATGCCATTAGTATCAATGAAAGACATGTTAAATAAGGCGAAAGACAATGGCTATGCAGTTGGACAGTTCAATATAAATAATTTGGAGTACATACAAGCGATTTTGCAAGCAGCTGAAGCAGAAAAATCTCCTGTAATCCTAGGGGTTTCTGAAGGTGCTGGAAAATATATGGGTGGCTTCAAAGTAGTTGTGGCAATGGTTAAATCATTAATGGAAGAGTACGGTACTACTGTGCCAGTTGCTATCCATTTAGACCATGGTTCAAGCTTTGAAAAATGTGCCCAAGCAATTCATGCAGGATTCACTTCTGTTATGATTGATGCTTCTCACTCACCAATCGAAGAAAACATTGCAACTACTCAAAAGGTTGTAGAATTAGCACATATCCATGGGGTATCTGTTGAGGCTGAAGTTGGTACTGTAGGTGGAGAAGAAGACGGTGTTATCGGTGGAATCAACTATGCAGATCCTGGGGAATGTGTACGTCTTGTGAAAGAAGCAGGTATTGATTGCCTTGCACCAGCATTAGGTTCTGTTCATGGACCATACCAAGGTGAACCGAACTTAGGATTTAAGGAAATGGAAGAAATTCTAAACCTTACTCAAGTTCCATTAGTACTACATGGTGGTACTGGAATTCCAACGAAAGATATTCAAAAAGCAGTTTCATTAGGTACAGCGAAAATTAACGTAAATACAGAAAACCAAATGGCTCAAACAAAAGCTATTCGCCAAGTATTAAACGAGAAAACAGAAGTGTACGACCCTCGTAAATACTTAGGACCAGGTACAGAAGCAATTAAGCAAACTGTAATTGGTAAAATGCGTGAATTTGGTTCTTCTAATCAAGCTTAATAATTTTTTTAGGAATACGCCCTATCCATTTGGTCGAACTACGTATATATTATATATGTAGAAGGTCTTATAGACAGGGCTATTCCTGTAAAATAGGGGAGGAAAATCCAACATGAAATTTTTTATCGACACAGCAAATATTGAAGAAATTCGTTCAGCTAACAAGCTGGGTGTACTAGCAGGAGTAACAACCAATCCTAGCCTAGTAGCAAAAGAAGGTGTATCATTCGTTGATCGTCTGAAAGAGATCACTGCAGAAGTAACAGAAGGATCTGTTAGTGCAGAAGTTATTGCAGAAGATGCAGAAGGAATGATTAAAGAAGGACTCGAGCTAGCTGCTATTGCGCCAAATATTACAATCAAAGTACCAATGACTCTTGAAGGGTTAAAAGCAGTAAAAGCATTTAGTGACAAAGGAATTAAAACCAATGTGACACTTATTTTTAATCCGAACCAAGCACTATTAGCTGCTAGAGCAGGAGCTACATATGTTTCACCATTCCTTGGCCGTTTAGATGATATTGGTCATGATGGAATGCAATTAGTTGCAACGATTGCGGAAATCTTTAATCGCCACGGAATTGAAACAGAAATTATCGCTGCAAGTGTTAGACACCCGATGCATGTAACAGACGCAGCACTAAACGGTGCGCATATTGCGACCGTACCATATAACGTATTAGCGCAACTTGTGAAACATCCTTTAACAGATCAAGGAATTGAAAAGTTTCTTGCAGATTGGGCTAAAGTTAATCAATAAAATTGACCTAGTAGACCAAACTAAGGTTGACTAGAGATTCCAGTGATTTTTAGAACGGCATAGTATTCAAATCATCGAATGAATGCTAAATGAGAATTTACTTTAGCACTATGTTTGAAGAGATGAAGAACTGGGTAATAAATAGGCTGGAATATTTAAATAATGTGGAGGATGTAAAAGGGGACAAATCTTCTAACATCCTTACCTCATAAAGCGGGGTTTTTGACGTGCAAAAGATGATAGTTGAGGGCGGTCATGTCTTAAATGGAAAGGTACGCATCAGTGGAGCTAAGAATTCAGCAGTAGCTCTCCTTCCAGCTGCCATTTTAGCTGATTCGGAAGTTACAATTGAAGGACTGCCAGAAATTTCGGATGTATATACATTAAGTGATTTATTAGAAGAAATTGGCGGAAAAGTTGCGTGGGATGGACAAACGATTCATATCGATCCGGAACACATGATATCCATGCCATTACCAAATGGTAAAGTTAAAAAACTTAGAGCATCCTATTATTTCATGGGTGCTATGCTAGGGAAATTTAACAAAGCAGTTATTGGCTTACCTGGAGGATGCTTTTTAGGTCCTCGTCCTATTGATCAACATATCAAAGGATTTGAAGCGTTAGGTGCAGAAGTAACTAATGAACAAGGTGCGATTTACCTTCGAGCAAACGAACTAAGAGGTGCCAGAATCTATTTAGATGTGGTTAGTGTGGGTGCCACCATTAATATAATGCTTGCCGCTGTTAAGGCAAAAGGAAAAACCATCATTGAAAATGCAGCGAAAGAGCCAGAGATAATTGATGTGGCAACATTATTAACCAATATGGGTGCTAAAATTAAGGGCGTTGGTACGGATGTCATCCGTATCGAAGGAGTACCAACTCTACATGGTTGTAGACATACCATTATACCAGACCGAATTGAAGCAGGTACCTATGCCATCGCAGCCGCAGCCGCTGGAAATGAAGTAATCATTGATAATGTGATTCCACAACATTTAGAATCACTATTAGCGAAACTACGTGAAATGGGTGTCACCGTAGAAGATTCAGACGACCAACTATATATTGCAGCCAAGAAACCACTTAAAAGCGTAGACATTAAAACATTAGTATATCCTGGTTTTCCAACGGATTTACAACAACCATTTACAAGCCTACTGACAAAGGCACACAATACCGGAGTCGTAACCGATACCATCTATTCTGCAAGGCTCAAGCATATTGATGAGCTAAGAAGAATGAATGCCATTATCAAAGTAGAAGGCGGTTCTGTCATCGTATCAGGACCAGTACAACTACAAGGAGCACGAGTCAAAGCAAGCGACCTAAGAGCCGGAGCAGCACTCGTCATCGCAGGACTAATGGCAAACGGAATAACCGAAATAACCGGACTCGACCACATCGACCGAGGATACGAAAACCTAACAGAAAAACTAAACTCCCTCGGCGCAAACGTATGGCGAGAAGACATGACAGAAACAGAAATATTACAATATCAAAATTCGTAAGGGTCTTTATAGCGATTTGCTTTAAAGTGGTATTAACTTAATTTAATTTAAATGGTTTATGATTTTACCACTGAGCGGCCCGAATACACGAAGACTCCTATGGGGATAGTGGGCAGGGTGAGACCCCGCAAGAGCTTTAGCTCTGAGGAGGCTCACCGCACACCCCATGGAAAGCGAAGTGTATTCGGGCCGCGGACCCGGCCAGGAACTCCCACATAATTAACACCTTTTAAGTATATAAACCTTCTTGGGATGAGGCTTTATTTACTTAAAGGAGATGGGGAACATGGAAAGAAGCTTAACAATGGAAATCGTACGCGTAACCGAAGCAGCAGCACTAGCATCCGCACGCTGGATGGGAAGAGGAAAAAAAGAAGAAGCAGACGATGCTGCAACCACAGCAATGCGCGACGTATTCGATACCATTCCGATGAGAGGAACCGTAGTCATTGGAGAAGGCGAAATGGATGAAGCCCCAATGCTATATATCGGAGAAAAACTAGGCACTGGAACAGGCCCACTAGTTGACATAGCAGTTGACCCATTAGAAGGAACAAACATCGTTGCCAGCGGTACAACCAACGCTTTAACCGTTATCGCAATCGGTGATCATGGAAAAGTGTTGCATGCACCCGATATGTATATGAAAAAAATTGCAGTTGGACGAGAAGCAGTTGGCCAAATTGATATCAATGCACCAACCATAGATAATTTAAAAGCGGTTGCAAAAGCAAAAAACAAAGATATCGAAGACCTGGTTGTCATATTACTCGATCGTCCTCGTCACCAGAAAATAATCGATGAAATTAGAGCCGCAGGAGCAAGAATCCGTTTAATTCAAGATGGTGATGTAGCAGCTGCCATTAATACTGCATTTGACGATACTGGTATTGATTTATTTATGGGAATCGGTGGTGCACCAGAAGGCGTTATCGCTGCGATGGCATTAAAATGCTTAGGCGGTGAGATGCAAGGGCAACTTGTACCATCTAATGATGAGGAAATTGCACGTTGTCACAAAATGGGCATAAGCGATATAAATAAAGTTTTCTATATGGATGACTTTTGTAGTGGGGATGATGCCATCTTTGCTGCAACTGGAGTTACAGATGGAGAATTATTAAAAGGGGTCCAGTTCAAAGGATCAAAGGCAAAAACACAAACGGTCGTCATGCGAGCTAAAAGTGGAACAGTTCGCTTTATCGACGGAGAACATAGCTTAAAGAAAAAACCAAACTTAGTTATGCAGCCTGAATAACAAATTGGAAAACATTGGTACCATGCCAATGTTTTCCAATTTCTCTAATTTGCATAGCTTTAGAATGAAAGCAAAAATCTATTGTAGCCAGAAGTAGCATGAATACTTGGCTCAAGTACTTTCCTACATGAACCTCTATATAAAAAAGTACAAATTCCTTAAAGCAAAAAAACTATTGAATAATCCTGTTAAAACGTTTAATATTGTAAATGTTTAAGATAGGTGTTGTTTGGTTAATATACAAGATAAAAAGAAAAATTCTAATGGTGTCTCAGAGACAAATGAGGAGACCCGAAAACTTCTATTCTAGCTTCTAATTATTTTCTTCCCTTCTTCACAGTTTCACATCTAAGAAGCAAAATTCAATCTATAATCAGATAAGCCTTATCAAGATAATTTAAGTACCCAGTAAATAAAAGAACTTATAAATGTTACATAATCATTTGTGTTTCTATCAAAATAGTAAATATGTATATGGAATAGGCGTGATATTTAAATGGCAGAACTAACATTAAGTAAGCTTCAAGAACTAAATCTAAAAGAAATTTACGCATTAGCAAGAGAGTATAAGGTATCTTATTATGCGAAATTAACGAAGAAAGAACTTATTTTTTCAATCTTAAAAGCTCAAGCAGAAAAAGATGGCTTTTTATTCATGGATGGGGTATTAGAGATTATCCCTTCAGAAGGATTTGGTTTCTTAAGACCGATTAACTATTCTCCAAGTGCAGAAGATATTTATATTTCAGCATCTCAAATACGTAGATTCGATTTACGTAATGGGGATAAAGTATCTGGTAAAGTACGACCTCCGAAAGAAAACGAACGTTATTACGGTTTGTTGCATGTTGATGCGGTAAACGGTGAAGACCCAGACTCATCAAAAGAAAGAGTACACTTCCCAGCCCTAACAGCATTATACCCAGATCGCTTAATGAAGCTCGAAACAAAATCAAACAAGCTATCCACTAGAATTATGGACTTAATGGCACCAGTAGGCTTTGGTCAACGTGGTTTAATCGTTGCCCCACCAAAAGCTGGTAAAACGATGCTTCTTAAAGAGATTGCAAATAGTATTACCGTCAATCATCCAGAAGCAAAATTAATCATACTATTAGTAGACGAGCGTCCAGAGGAGGTAACAGACATTGAACGTTCTGTTAGCCCAGACGTTGACGTGGTAAGCTCTACATTTGATGAAGTACCAGAGAACCATATTAAAGTATCTGAACTTGTTCTTGAACGTGCTATGCGTTTAGTAGAACACAAACGTGATGTTATCGTGTTAATGGACAGTATTACACGACTTGCCCGTGCCTATAACCTTGTTATACCTCCAAGTGGACGTACACTTTCTGGTGGTATTGACCCAGCAGCATTTCACCGTCCAAAACGTTTCTTCGGTGCCGCGCGTAATATTGAAGAAGGTGGAAGTTTCACTATCTTAGCAACGGCACTAGTTGACACCGGTTCACGTATGGATGATGTAATCTACGAAGAATTCAAAGGTACAGGTAACATGGAATTACACCTAGACCGCAACCTTGCGAACCGTAGGATTTTCCCTGCGATTGATATCTTACGCTCTGGAACTCGTAAAGAAGAGCTACTAGTGAATAAGGGCCAACTAGATAAAATGTGGGCAATTCGTAAGACTATGCAGGATTCTCCTGATTTCTTAGAACGATTCCTTAGAAAACTAAAAGCATCTGAAAGCAATGATCTATTTTTACAAAAAATAGAAGAGGAAATGCAGCGTAAACGAACAGGGAAATAAGCAAACTAATAAAAGTAATACATTTCAGAGACGAAATATTTTAATAAGCTATTGCAAACAGAGTCGCATATTGTTATAATTTTTTAGTGAGTTTAGAAAAGGTTTATACCTAACGCGGCTCTTAAAATGAGTGTTCAAATAGGAGGATAAAAAGGACCGAGCAGTTCGAGGCGGCGTAGATTTGAGGACCGGAATGTACTCGAAAGGTACATGAGGACCGGAAAATCAAGCCAACGAAGAAATGCGAGAGTCATTTTTACCGGACGCTTTGAACAACCTCTAAAATAACTCTGTTTCCAAAGGATTCAGGGCAGAAGGAGTGAAAGACATGAAAGAAGGAATCCATCCAGAATACAAAAAAGTTGTATTTCTTGATACAAGTTCTGACTTCAAATTCTTAAGCGGATCAACTAAATCTTCAAACGAAACAATTGAGTGGGAAGATGGTAACACATACCCATTAATTCGTGTTGAAATTAGTTCAGAATCTCATCCATTCTACACTGGTAAACAAAAAGCTGACACTGTTGGTGGACGTGTGGATCGCTTCAAGAAGAAATATAATTTGAAATAAGAATGGCAAATTCACTTCCTAGTGAATGACCAAATAATACAATTTTTGGGTGAGTTTACTCATGCCGATAGGAAACAGGCAAATCAACTATGCTTTGCCTGTTTTTTATTTAACTAATACACATACTAATCATTAAAAGTGAACTTATACATGTGCTAATACCTATAAAAACCTAGTAGAAACGAAGGGAGATCCCAAAACATGTATGTTATGAAAGAGAGTGGCTGGCTAGAAGTAATCTGTGGCAGCATGTTTTCAGGTAAATCCGAAGAACTTATTCGAAGAGTACGAAGAGCAACCTATGCAAACCAAAAGATTCAAGTATTCAAACCAGCAATTGATAATCGTTATGACGATGTAGCAGTTGTATCTCACAATGGGACATCCATCATGGCAACACCAGTAAGCTCATCCTCAGAAATCTTTGAAAACCTTCAAACTAATGTGGAGATAGTTGGGATTGATGAAGCCCAATTCTTCGATGAAGACATCATCACAGTTGCAGAGCAACTAGCAGACCGTGGCATTCGTGTAATTGCTGCAGGACTAGACCGCGATTTCCGCGGTGAACCATTCGGACCAATGCCAGAATTAATGGCCCTTGCCGAATCCGTAACTAAACTAAATGCCATTTGTCCAATCTGCGGATCTCCCGCAAGCCGCACACAACGCCTAATCAATGGACAACCAGCATCATACAACGACCCAATCATCATGGTTGGCGCATCCGAATCCTACGAACCAAGATGCCGCCACCATCACGAAGTCCCAAACCGCCCAACAAGCATAGGGATGAGAAAGTTGATGAACGTTAGCAAATAGTTTTGAGAGCATCCTTATTGAGGATGCTCATTTTTTGTATGTGAACTGATTTGGGCGGGCACATTATTGGTGGATTTGGTCACATGTATAGTGTTCTTGGTCACAAGATGAGCAGAGTCGGTCACATGGTTTCTGTTCTCGGTCGTAAGTTGTGTGAATTTGGTCGCAAGCACCGTGCTTCTGGTCACAAGGTGATCATTATCGGTCACATGGTCTGTGTTCTCAGGCCCAAGATATTCGAACTTGGTCGCATGCATGATACGCAAGGTCACATGAAGAGCAGAGTTGGTTACATGGTCTGCGTTTTCGGTCGCAAGGTATGTGAACTTGGTCGCATGCATGATACGCAAGGTCACATGAAGAGCAGAGTTGGTTACATGGTCTGCGTTTTCGGTCGCATGTATAATGCCATTGGTCACATGGTGAGTAAAATTGGTCACAAGATAAGCAAATAAAGTCACAAGCTCCAGCCCAAAGCGGCACTCCCCAACCCTAATAATCCCAAATCCAAAAAAGAATTTTGACCTCATCCTTTCTGTATACTATAATTAGAATGTTAATCTGAGTGAGGTGAACGTGATGTTAGAACGATTACAAACGTTAGAAGATCGTTATAATAAATTGAATGAATTATTAAGTGATCCGGAAGTTATTAGTGATACGAATAAATTGCGTGAGTATTCCAAGGAGCAGTCTGGTCTTGAGGATGTTGTGCAGGCTTATCGTGAGTATAAAGATGTGTCGGAGCAGCTGAAAGATGCGAAAGAAATGCTTGAGGATGATTTGGATAAGGAAATGCAGGAAATGGTTAAGTCTGAGATTTCCGAGCTAAGTAAAGCTAAAGAAGAATTAGAAGAGAAAATGAAGATTCTTCTTTTACCAAAAGATCCAAATGACGATAAAGATGTATTTGTTGAGATTCGTGGGGCTGCTGGTGGAGATGAGGCAGCATTATTTGCTGGTGACCTATACCGCATGTATACTCGCTTTGTCGAGAGCCAAGGTTGGAAGACAGAAGTAATGGATGCCCATACGACTGGTACCGGTGGTTATAAGGAAATTATTTTCATGGTAAAAGGTAATGGAGCTTATTCCAAACTGAAATATGAAAATGGTGCTCACCGCGTACAGCGTGTACCGGAAACGGAATCAGGTGGCCGTATTCATACATCCACTGCAACTGTTGCCGTACTACCGGAAGCAGAAGAGGTTGAAGTTGAACTTCACGATAAGGATATTCGTGTGGATTTATTTGCATCCAGTGGACCAGGTGGGCAAAGTGTAAACACTACAATGTCCGCTGTTCGTTTGACACATTTACCAACGGGTATTGTTGTTTCTATGCAGGATGAGAAATCACAAATCAAGAACAAAGAAAAAGCAATGAAAATTCTTCGTGCCCGTGTTTATGATAAATTCCAACAGGAAGCACAGGCTGAATACGATGAAGTTCGTAAATCTGCAGTCGGTACTGGAGACCGTTCTGAGCGTATTAGAACGTACAATTTCCCGCAAAACCGTGTTACCGATCACCGTATCGGCCTTACTATTCAAAAGCTAGATCAAATTCTAGAAGGTAAGCTAAATGAAGTAATTGATGCGTTGATTATGGAAGAGCAAGCAAATAAATTAGAACAAATTGGTGAATAACATGGGTCAAAAACAATATGAAGTCCTACAATGGGCTTCTCTTTTTTTAGAAAAAAATAATCGAGAACCAAAAGTGGCTGACCTCCTTCTCCAGCATCATTTAGATGTGTCGAGGACAGAATTTTTTGCACAAATGCGAGAGGATGTACCAGAGGAGATAGCGGAAAAATTTCGCATGGATATTGAAAATCATGTGGAAACGGGAGTGCCTGTCCAGCATTTAATGGGCTATGAAGAATTTTACGGAAGAAAATTTTCCGTTAATCCACATGTTTTAATACCACGTCCAGAAACAGAGGAACTGGTTCAGCGAGTGATGAATCATGCTACCAAACAGGAGCCATTAACTATTGTTGATATAGGGACAGGCAGTGGAATTATTGCGATAACGCTAGCACTAGAATTACCGAATGCAACCGTCTATGCTATTGATATTTCAGAAAAAGCTCTGGAGACAGCTAAAAGCAATGCGGAAAAATTTCATGCAAATGTGACGTTTTTACAAGGAGATTTTCTTGCTCCTTTCTTGGCTCAAAGTCTAAAAGCGGATATTGTTGTATCTAATCCACCATATATATCTGAAGAAGAAAGACCTGAACTAACGGATACCGTGGTGAACCATGATCCAGAACTAGCCCTATTTGCCGACGATAACGGACTAGCTGCTTATAAGAAAATAATCAGCCAACTTCCAGATGCTATTATCTCAGGAGGAACTGTGGCATTTGAAATTGGTCATCTACAGGGCGGGGCTGTAAAAGCACTAATACTGGAAACATTTCCGGAAAGTGACGTCTCTATTTTAAAGGATATCAACGGAAGAGACCGGATTGTGTTTGCTGATAACTTAAAGTAATGTGTATCCTTTACGACTTTCAGAATAATTTCTCCTAAGAAAGAAACACACTCCGATTGTAAGGAGTGTGTTTCTTCATGTTGCTGTAGAATGCTTAATTATTTTAATTAATAAAAAACCTACCAACAATCCTGGAATAATAGACAGTAATGGTAAAAACACTGGGCCAAGTAAAACCCCTAACAATTCTATTTTTGATGAATATATAACCCCAACGGTCATAAAAAATGCAGAAAAAATAAAGGGGAGAAAAGAGAAGTCTGGTGTTTCCCCTTTTGCGTCCTTAAATGCATCCCACATCGCAAAAAAATATAAACAAGGATAGAACATAAGCCATTGATAATTAGTTTTTTCTACAGCGGTACTAATATCCCCTTGAAAGCTTAAGACGATTACTTCATTTAAATTAGACTGAATATTTACAGTTATTTCTAATAGGAGTAGCACGATACCTATTATGTATTTTTTGTTTAAAAGCTGTCCAAGACCCGGTAAAGCAATTGACCACAATAACATCTCTAATTTACTGTTTATCACATGAATTAACACCAATCCTTTCTTGGACTAACTCTAGAAAATATTACTCTTTTGCTAGTTTTTTATGGTCGGGGATTTGTGGAGGTTGCTCAAGCCATTTATTTTTAATCAAAATGTTTATACCATCTTTTGCGTATTGAGTAATTTCAGCAGTTAAGCGAACATAAGATGCTTGGAGATCGGTTCTAAAACTTGCAGCTGAAGCAGTCGTATAGTTAGATAAACCAGATGTAATAAGTGTAGTTGTGTGATACATCATTAATTTATCTGAAAATGGTGCAACGGTTGAATCACTTATCTCCATATCCCATGGCATTGGTGATGGTAAGTCATCATTTGTTAACATGGTCGTAAAAACTTGGACATGTTTTTTTGCTATTTCCTTACCAGTCGTGCAATAATTACGTACTTTTTTAGATTTTGCGGCCTGTGCGAAGCCGGTTAATAGTGTTGCTCCAACTGAATTAGTCTTTAAATTGGCTTCAATATGAGTAATTTCAATAACATTTAATGGTCTATTATTGTTGTTTAAATCCATTAATCCACCTAGATATTTTTTGTTATCGATAAAATCTACCGTTTTAGAAGTGGAAACATAAGGTGGTCTCACATATAATCCCTTAGCTAGTAATACTTCAGCAACTTTATTATATAGTTCTGTTGACTTTTGTATTGCCTGACTTAGAAAATCACGAACCTTTGTGTTTGCTGCAGTGCATAGAGCAACACCATAAACAGATAATCCGATCTTCGCCATATTTTCAAGGTAATATAAATAAAATGTATCCGAATATAGGCGAGAAGCTGTTGGACTTACATCTTCATCCGTAAAGCCAACTGGTTCTGGCTGATTACCGTTTAGTAGAATATCTTTACTGATATTGAGATTTTGCTCTGAAGTAATAAGTGCATTCTGTACTACGGATTTGATATCTGCATCATCCACATTGGCCAAGAAATATTTCAACATACAAATAGAAAGAGAGTTGTTTTGATAGCTACTCCAAATGGCTGAAATTTCAGAGGAAGTTAGCCTTGTGCTATGATTCTCTTGCATATTAATCCTCCCAATAATTGATAATATTAATATCCACAGTTAAAAAAATAATATACTCGTTGGTATAAGAACCTAATCATATGGAGATATTTTCGGTAAATGGGATTTTATCAATTACCTATGTCATTACGAAAACAGAACTGACACGTTAAACCATCCCCATTTGTTAACAGTTATTAACTAGTGCCAATAACTAGTTTTATTAAAATTACTAGATTACTAGTTTAAAAACTTTTCCGCCTGTCCATACTATGACTAATTCAGTAACTGGGGGATGGGGAAATGAAGAAATTTGCATTTATTCTAATTATAATAATTATGATAGCACTTACTTTGCCTATCAAGGGCAAGGGTGAAGAAAATAATTTTGATGATTATCAAGTTATACCAGATGATGCGATTCGCTTAAGGATTTTAGCGAACAGTGATAATGATGCAGACCAGCAAATTAAGCAAAAAGTTCGTGATCAAGTGAATGCTGCCATTACAGAATGGGTAGCTGAAATCACGGATATAGAGGAAGCAAGGAAATTATTAGAAAATAGAATACCTGAGATTAGTGAGATTGTGAAACAGACACTAGCAGAAGAAGGGGAAAAGCGAGATTTTGATGTGGAATATAATGATAGTGTAAGTTTCCCCACGAAAATATATGGATCGTATTTATATCCAGCAGGTGAATATGAAGCCATCTTAATTACAATTGGTGAAGGAGAAGGGTCCAATTGGTGGTGTGTATTATTCCCTCCATTATGTTTCCTAGACTTTGCCAATGGGATTAGTGTAGCGGCTGCAAGCCCTGGTGGTTTTGAAGAAGAAGCACAACAAGATAATGGCTTGAAGATAAAATTTTTCCTATTTGAATGGCTCGGTTTGTCATAGAATATAGTACCCTTGCATAAAATGCTAGAAAAGCGAGATTCTAAATGAAGTATTCTACTAATAACAGGGGTGTAAAAGATGAGATTATTGATTGCAAGCGAAGTAGCAGAGGATAGAATAACAGAATTTTTAAGTACGACAGATCAAGTGGATCAGAAGAGTTTACTACAGGGCGGCTATGTAGTGGAGATTGGTGATGAAATCAAAGGATGTTTTGTCTTATCAACGGTAGAAGATGATATTTTTTGGTTAAAGCAACTCTATATTTCAAAAGAGGCTGCTCAATCCCTACCAGTCTTACTAGAGATGATCATTGTATTAGCAAAAACCAAAAAAGCAAAAAAAGTCTATGTACATAGTCATCAACCGGTAGTAGACATTTTACTGGGAGCACTGCAATTCCACCCACAAAAAGAGGCACTGAATGTGAATAGTACGCGTCCTAAACAAGGGAATTGGTGGGCATACGAGGTTTCCTAAGGGATTATGCACATAATCCACAAGGGCTTGTGCATAAGTTGTGAGAAAACTGTCGATAAATCAAAAATTGGTGGATAACGTGTTAGTAAGCACAATAAAATAAACGTTTGTTTGGAAAATCTGTGGATAAACTGCAGATTTTCCTTTTATTTTGTGGATAACTATATATTTTGCGAAAACAATATCATTCCGATAAAATGAGGAAAGAAAAGAGGTAGTAGGAATGGTAGAAACGAAACGATGGAATGTAATGAAAACTGGAACAAATAATGAAATGAGGATCATAGAAGCTGGCGAACTATTGAAAGCAGGTGAAACGGTAGCGTTCCCGACAGAAACGGTTTACGGTCTGGGGGCAGATGCAACCAATAGTGTGGCTGTAGCGAAAATTTTCCAAGCAAAAGGTCGTCCGCAAGATAACCCACTAATCGCCCATGTTGCTACAAAAGAACAATTATTCCAACTGGTGGAATCTGTTCCTAGTTATGTGGAAAAATTAATAGACACATTTTCACCTGGGCCGATTACTTATGTATTACCATCTAACGGGACTTGTGCAGATAACGTAACAGCTGGTTTAACAACAGTCGGAGTACGTATACCGAGTCATCCCGTAGCACTTAAACTATTAAAGGCTTGTAACACACCCATTGCCGCACCAAGTGCAAATCTATCAGGAAAACCAAGCCCAACAACAGCTGAACATGTGTGGGATGATTTACATGGAAAAATAGCAGGGCTAGTAGATGGTGGTCCAACCGGTGTTGGGTTGGAATCAACTGTGGTAGATTGTACACAAGATATCCCCATTATCCTAAGACCAGGTGGAATCTCCCTAGAGGAACTAGAGGAGGTTGTTGGAAAAGTAATGATGGATCCCGCCCTCCAAAGTGCAAGTGCAACAGAAAAGCCAAAAGCTCCTGGAATGAAATACAAACACTATGCACCAGAAGTACCAATGTGGTTGATTGAAGGCGGCAGTGAAAAAATACAAGAAACCTATATTCAACTAAAAGCAGAAGGTAAACGCGTCGGCGTCCTAGCAAATCGAAACATATTAGAAAAGCTAACGGTAGACGAAAAAATATCCCTAGGAGAATCTCTTGAAGAAGTGGCCTCCAATCTCTATGACGGATTGCGGAAATTCAAGCAAGGTGATGTGGATATTATTCTTTGCGATACCTACCCAGAAATCGGAATTGGCCAGGCGGTAATGAACCGATTACGAAAAGCAGCAAGTCGATATATTGTGGAATGATGAGGAAGTGGCGCATGTAACCAAAACCGGTTAGCATGCGCCTCTTTTTTTATGGCTTGCTCCCGATTTTAGTGACTGTGCTTGTAATCTTGGAGCATGTGCCCGTAAAACTGGAGCATGCGCCCGAACCCACGGAGTATGCGCCCAATCTAGCGCACCATGAACCCGAACTCATGGACTATACGCCCAATCCAGCATATCATGTGCCCGGTCCCACGGAGTATGCGCCCAATCCCGCATATCATGAGCCCGCCCCATGGAGTATGCGCCCAATCCCGCGCATCATGAGCCCGCCCCAACGGAGTATGCGCCCAATCCCGCGCATCATGTACCCGATCCCACGGAGCTTGCGCCCAATCTCGCGCATCATGAGCCCGCCCCCAGGGAGTATGCGCCCAATCCCGCGCACCATGCACCCAATCCCAGGGATCATGCGCCCGATCCCACGAACCATGAGCCCGCCTCCACGGACCATGCGCCCAAAACCTCAAAGCATAAACCCAATCCCACGCACCAATCATATTCCCATCCACCCCAGCATATAGTGTAAAAGGCATGTCCAAGGGGGATGATTCATGGGTGAAATAATTTCAGTATTAATGATGGCTGTTGCTATAGGAATGGATGCTTTTTCTGTTAGCCTTGGGCTGGGTATGCAGAAGGTTCGGTTGAAGCGAATTGCGTTTATTGGCATTGTGATTGGATTATTCCACATTATCATGCCGTTCCTGGGAATTGTGGTAGGGAAATTTATCTCCGGGCAAATTGGCGATTGGACAACCTTGGCTGGCGGTCTGTTGCTGTTTGCGATTGGGGCACATATGTTGTTTTCAGCCTTTAATCATGAAGCGACAAAAGTTGTGCAGACTGCAGGCTTAGGGTTAGTAATTTTAGCCTTAAGTGTTAGTATTGATAGTTTTTCTGTTGGTCTAAGCTTAGGGTTATCTGAGGTGAAAACAGCTCTAACTATAATACTTTTCGGGGCAAGTAGTATGGTCTTAACTTGGGCTGGGATGCTAATTGGGAGAAAAGCGCAAGGATTATTAGGTGCCTATAGCGAAATACTTGGAGGTAGTATTCTTTGTGGATTTGGCCTCTATATCATTTTCTAAGAAATTAATAAGAGGATGTCCGATATGGGCATCCTCATTTGTTAGGGAGAAGTCTCCCAGTTCATTATGATATAATACTATATTTTCCGTGTCTCACTACAGTGTTAGGCATTTCATACCCTAAAATCTTTGCTGCATCCTTTGATAATTCAACTAGTACACTATTTTCCCTTACTTGAAATACTTTACCTTCATACTGTTGATTCCTTCTGTCAAAAAGGACAACATCCCCTACATTTGCTGTTTCATTATTATTCATTTCTTTTCCCCTCCCAAAGGATAATACCTAAATGAGACTTCTCTATATTGTATAGAGAAATACCAAGGGCTATGTTAAACAAAATGGAAAGTGCAAATTGAAATAGTAAATTGGTAGCTTAGGTATTTTTATTTCATCCTCTTAATAGTAATACTTATGAATTAGAATTTCTACATTTTTCTCACTTTTAACGAATTTATGAAAAATTATCTAGGTCTAATGCACTATGAGGTTTTTGAATGTTGTACCAAAGTAATCATTTTTGGAAAGAAAACACAAACTGAATCGGAATTCAGAATTCTCTGTTGTATTGTATTTTACTTTATATTCTTTTTCTGTCAACTGTCATAATTCTATGTTATATTTTAGTTATATAGATGATTCTCACCGGAATGGAGGTTCTTCATGAAAATCTTGTTTGTTTGTACTGGTAATACTTGTCGTAGTCCAATGGCTGAGGCTTTGTTAAAAAGTAAATTACCAGGAGCAGAAGTAAAATCAGCAGGAATCTTTGCGGCTAAAAATCAACGTGCATCAAAGCATGTTGTTACACTTTTAGACAAGAAGGGAATCGAGCTTAGCCATCAATCCAAACCGGTTGATGAAAAACTTCTAAATTGGGCGGACGTTGTACTATTAATGACAACAGGACACAAGCAGTCACTCATCATGGAATATCCTAATTTTCAAGATAAGTATTATACATTAAAGGAATTTGTATCGGACTCTGACCGGAAAGTATGGGATGAATTGAAATCGCTTTATGCGGAATATGAAATGAAAAAATCTCAAATCATCCAAGAATATCAACATAAATTGAATAATGTCCAACTGGAAGAAAAGCTCCGTGAATATTTACAACCTGATATCCAGAAGATTAGTCAACTAGAAAGCAGCTTAATCAACTATGATATTTCCGACCCATTCGGTGGAGACATAGCCACATATCAAAAAACACTAGAAGAATTAGAAGATTATATTGAGCTATTACTAAAAAAGATAAAATAAATAAAAAAGCTAATAGCGCCCTTTACAGTGCTCGAGCTAAATAAAAATAGAAAATACTTACACAAGCTGGGGGAAAAACGAGATGAGCAAAAAATACCGCTTTGGATTAAGATTAAAGCTTGTATTATTCACAACAATATTAGCGATTATTACTTACTCCACTAGTGCATTCTTTCTGTACTTTCTTTATGACTATGTAGTAGATTTTTGGCAGGTTTCCATGGAAGTTTATACTATTGTAATTTTACTCTTAGGTATCATCTGGTCTGGACTGTTAGCATTTTTTGCGGCTAGGTTGATTACCAAACCATTGGATCGGTTGGCAGCTGTTGCCTCAGAAGTAGCAAATGGACAACTTAACCAAGAGGTAGTAATTCCGTCTTCTGATGATGAAATCCGTGCGTTAAGCACATCATTTGATACGATGCTAAAAAATCTTCAAGAAATGGTGCAAAATATAGATGTCCATTTCAAGAATACGAATGAATCGGTAGTACAACTCAGAGCTGCTTCTAGCATGGTTGCGCAGCATTCCGATTTAATTAGTGCATCGGTTGAGGATATTTCAAAGGGAGCAGAGAGCTCATCTGAAGCAATTCAGCAAACCGTTGAATCTGTGGAAGAAGCAACTGCTTTAGCACAGAAGGTTCAAGAAAAAGCGGGACTATCCAAAGAGAAGTCAACAACCATGCTATCAACTTTAAATGACAGTAAACAAGTAGTACATCAACTGGTCGAAGGTATTCAAAAACTAGCAAAAGATCAAGAGCTATCCTTGAAGGACGTTGATCATTTAAAAGAAAATGCACTTCAAGTGGAGTCCATCATCACCATGGTTGGAGAAATTGCCGAACAAACGAACCTTCTAGCGCTTAATGCTTCGATTGAAGCGGCAAGAGCAGGGGAGCATGGAAAAGGGTTTGCGGTAGTTGCAGAAGAAATTCGTAAGTTAGCAGATCAAAGCGCCCAAGCGGTTGGACGTATTTCTAGTTTAATCGAAGCTATTCAAGATGATGTGAACCAAGTAGTGAATAAGATTAATGAAAATGTTCAGCTCGCAATTCGAGAATCAAATAATGGTGTGACAACCAACGCCTCCATTGAGCAAATGTCTGGTTCAGTGGAAGAAGTAGCTGGTGAAATTGATGTAATCTTATCTATCGTGAATCAACAACTAGCTTCAATCCAAGCGACAGCCTCACAATCTCAAGAGGTTGCAGCGATTGCAGAAGAAACGTCAGCAGGAGCAGAAGAAGTGAATGCTTCTATACACGAGCAAGCGGCTTCTATTGGTAAAGTGGATCATCTCGTCCATGAATTAGAGGAGCAAGCTAGTGAGTTAAATAATCAAATACAAAAATTCCGTATGAACTAATACAACAAGAGAAGGAGCTAATAACAATGAAAGTAATTATTTCAGGTGACCACGCAGGAATGACGATACGTAATGAAGTAAAAAGCTTACTAGATGAAATGGGTATTGCATATGAGGATACAGGCTGTAGCTGTGAAACATCGGTAGATTATCCTGACTATGCCCTACCAGCAGCGGAACGAGTTGCAAGTGGTGAATTTGACCGTGGAATTCTAGTATGTGGAACTGGAATTGGAATGTCCATTGCAGCAAACAAAGTAAAAGGAATTCGTTGTGCACTTCTTTCTGATGTTTACAGTGCTAAACTAACTCGTATGCACAATAATTCCAATATGATTGCATTAGGGGAGCGCGTAATTGGCCCTGGTCTTGCTAGAGAGATCGCAAAAGCATGGTTAGAAACAGATTTCGAAGGGGACCGTCACCAAAGACGCCTTGATAAGTTAACTGCTTACGAAGATAAAAATCTATAATTATTATGGCGGGGAGTCCACCCCGCCAAATATCTAAGTAAGGTGATGGATAAGACAATGGATAGTATAAAAAGAGATTCACAAATTATTTTATTAGAGCTTGAGAATCAGAACATTCTTAAGAGCGGATCCATTTTTGTAACCGGTTGCTCAACAAGCGAAGTTGCTGGTGAACATATTGGTACATCCGGAAATGAAGATATCGCAGCACAATTATTTTCTGCATTAACAGCGGCTAAATTAAGAACTGGAATCCATCTAGCGTTTCAATGCTGTGAACATCTAAACCGGGCACTTGTAGTAGAGCGAGAGACAGCCGAGGAATTCGGGTTAGAAGAGGTATCGGTCATTCCTGTACCGAAAGCAGGAGGGGCCATGGCATCCTATGCCTATAAACATATGGAAAACCCAGTTGTCGTGGAACACCTTAAAGCCCATGCCGGCATTGACATAGGAGAAACCATGATCGGTATGCACCTCAAACATGTTGCCGTACCTATAAGACTAAACCAACGATACATAGGCCAAGCAAGAGTGAACGCCGCCAAAACCCGTCCTAAATTAATAGGCGGATCAAGAGCATTTTATGGTGTGCCAGGAGATAGAAATCCTTATTGATAAAGTTTCTTAGATAAATAGGTTGTTATTTTTTAAAAGAAAATACATGCTACTGATGCTGGCCAATGGTCGGCATTGAAATCATAACCACAGGGAGGATTACCAATGGAACACTTAAAACAAACAGACCACGAACTATTTGAAGCAATGGAAGCAGAAAAAAAACGCCAACAAACTAAAATCGAATTAATCGCATCTGAAAACTTTGTATCAGAATCGGTAATGGAAGCAATGGGATCCGTACTTACTAACAAATATGCAGAAGGATATCCAGGTAAACGCTACTATGGTGGCTGTGAACATGTTGATGTAGTGGAGAACCTAGCTCGTGACCGTGCAAAAGAGCTATTTGGTGCAGAACACGCTAACGTACAACCACACTCTGGTGCACAAGCAAATATGGCTGTATATTTCTCCATGCTTGAGCCAGGAGATACAGTCCTTGGTATGAATCTAAATCACGGTGGGCATCTAACACATGGTAGCCCTGTTAACTTTAGTGGAACACTATACAACTTTGTAGATTATGGTGTGGAAAAAGAAACCGAAACACTGGATTATGATAAGGTGCTAGAAAAAGCAAAAGAAGTGAATCCAAAATTAATCGTAGCAGGAGCAAGTGCCTATTCTCGCACGCTTGACTTTGCTAAATTCCGTGAAATAGCAGATGCTGTTGGTGCCTATCTAATGGTAGACATGGCGCATATCGCAGGACTGGTAGCAGCTGGTCTACACCCAAATCCAGTACCATATGCAGACTTTGTCACAACAACAACTCATAAGACATTACGTGGTCCACGCGGCGGAATGATTCTTTGTAAAGAAGAATATGCAAAGAAAGTGGATAAAGCAGTATTCCCAGGAATGCAAGGTGGTCCATTAATGCACATCATCGCTGCAAAAGCAACGGCATTCAAAGAAGCACTATCCGATGATTTCAAAGTATATAACCAGCAAATCATCGCCAATGCAAAAGCACTAGGGGAAGCATTAGTGGCAGAAGGAATCCGTGTAGTATCAGGCGGTACAGACAACCACCTATTATTACTAGATGTAACACCACTTGGCATCACTGGAAAAATTGCAGAGCATGTCTTAGACGAAATCGGAATCACAGTGAACAAAAACACGATTCCATTCGACACAGAAAGCCCATTCGTAACAAGCGGAATCCGCATCGGAACACCAGCTGTTACAACTCGTGGCTTCAAAGAACAAGAAATGCGCGAAATCGCAAGCATCATTTCCATGACCCTACATGATCATGAAAATGAAACAGTACTAAAAGAAGCAGCAGACCGTGTACTAGCATTAACAGAAAAATCACCTTTATATGTGTAAAATATTAGGGAGAGGATACCAGGTTTGGTGTCCTCTTTTTTGTTGTTTGTGTTGATGGGGGTTTGGCAATTTGATTTGTGTAAATGGTGCTAGGGATTGGGTGCAAGCTCGTAACTTGCGGGCGCATACATATGTGGAATGGGCACAAGCAAGAGTACTTTGGTAACAAGCTTTCGGCAATTGGTACCAAGCCCAGGTCCCTCGGTCAAAAGTTTTCCCAAATTGGTCATAAGCTCAAGTTTCTCGGACACAAGTTTTCCCAAATTGGTCACAAGCTCAAGTTTCTCGGTCACAAGCTTTTCTCAATCGGTCACAAGCTCAAGTTTCTCGGTCACAAGCTTTTCTCAGTCGGGCACAAGCTCAAGTTTCTCGGTCGCATGTTTCCCATAATCGGTCACAAGCTCAAGTTTCTCGGTCGCAAGCTTTTCTCAGTCGGGCACAAGCTTAAGTTTCTCAGTCAGATGTTTCCCATAATCAGTCGCAAGCTCGCTACAATCAGTCACAAGCCCAGGCCCCGCAGTCACAAGCTCACCCACCACGGTCACAACCTTCCCAAAATCAGTCACAAACCCAACCCCGCGCTCTCAAAATAACACAATTCCACCACCATCCCATTACAGTTTCTCAACAATTCATATCTCTACCTTGAATATGTCCCGTTTTTTCAGTACAATTTTAAAGATGTAAACAATTCGATAAGGAGTGATCGCTAAATGGGAAATGTACATGTTTTAGATCATCCGTTGATCCAACATAAATTATCATTTATCCGAGATAGAAATACGGGAACAAAGGAATTTCGTGAGTTGGTGGATGAGGTTGCAATGCTGATGGCATTTGAAATTACTCGTGACCTACCACTGGAAGAAACGACAATTGAAACACCAGTTACAACAACTACAACAAAAGTATTAGCTGGTAAGAAGATTGGGCTTGTTCCAATTCTACGTGCTGGACTTGGCATGGTGGACGGAATGTTGAAATTAATTCCTGCTGCAAAAGTTGGACATGTTGGATTATACCGTGATCCAGAAACATTGAAACCAGTTGAATATTACATAAAGCTTCCTTCAGATATCCATGAGCGTGAGTTGATTGTCATTGACCCAATGCTTGCGACTGGTGGCTCTGCCAATGATGCCATTCAATCCTTGAAGAATCGTGGTGCGAAGAATATTCGTTTAATGTGCTTGATTGCAGCGCCAGAGGGTGTAGAGGTAATTAAAGAACATCATCCAGATGTAGATATTTATTTAGCTGCACTTGATGAAAAATTAGATGATCATGCTTATATCGTGCCAGGTCTTGGAGACGCTGGTGACCGTTTATTTGGAACGAAGTAAGCTATCATATCAGAACATATGATGATGCAGAAGTATCACTTACAGCGAGTGCGATGAGTGAGTACTTTATTAAATAACTAATTAAATGATGACTACAAATTGACCATTATCAATTTGTAGTCATCATTTTTACAACAAAAAGGAGGAATAACCATGTCGAATACCAACAACCGAAGAAAAGTAATCCTAGACCTAGCAGTAACCCTAGACGGTTTTATCGAAGGAAAAAATGGTGAGATTGACTGGTGTATCATGGACGATGAAATGGGATTTACTATATTTTTGGATCAAATCGACACCATTCTTTACGGTAGAAAAAGCTATGACCTTTGGGGGCAATACAAGCCAAAAGAAGACGATTCACAAATGGATAAAGAAATGTGGAACATCGTTCATAGTAAAGATAAATATGTATTTTCTAGAACCCAAACAGGAGAAAATGACCAAAAGGCTACATATATAAACGATAATCTTGTTCAAGAAATAACGAAACTAAAGAACAAACCTGGCAAGGACATCTGGCTATATGGTGGGGCAAGTCTAATTACCACCTTCGTTAATCTAGGTCTGGTGGATGAATTTAGATTATCCGTTCATCCCGTTATATTGGGAGAAGGAAAACCATTATTCACTGATATTAAAGATAGAGTAAATTTAAAACTAGTTAACACAAGACCATTCAAATCTGGTGTAGTGCAACTAATCTATCATTTGGGTTAAATAACGCACTCTTCTCCTAACAACCAAGCAATGAAACATCCATGTATCAATCCAACAAAAAATACAAATGCTAATAGCTAAGGAGGAGTTTGTGTGCGTTACTTACGATTAGCTATAGTAGCATTTTCCATAATAATGACCATCACAATTCAAAGCCCCGCCCAAGCCCAAGAAGAAGACCAATCCATCATCATTGAAGTAGAGGGTAACCCGCTAGAACATAAAAAGTACTTAGAAACCTATCATCCATTCATCACCGTAATCGCTACATATAATAAGCTTTTTAATGGTTTGGCATTACAAGGCTCACCAAATGATTTAGCTAAGATGGGAACCCTTGATTTTGTCAAAGCCGTACACACTGTCCAGACATACCAAACCAATTCCATAAAAACAAACCTTTATCAAAAACCAGCAAGTACAGTCGAAGATGTCACACAAGGTAATCCCGATATTGTATTACCATCCACTCTAAATAATACGACTTTCACCGGCAAAGGCATCACGGTTGGAGTAGTGGATACAGGCATCGACCATACCCACCCTGATTTGAAAGAGAATTATGAAGGTGGGTATGACTTGGTTGACCTAGATAAAGATCCTATGGAGACCTTGGAAACAGAAGGGATGCCAACGAATCACGGGAGTCATGTTGCAGGAATTATCGCTGCAGATGGTAGTTTGAAAGGGGTTGCCCCAGATGCTAAGATTCGTGCATACCGGGCACTTGGCCCTGGAGGGAGCGGGACTTCTGTACAAGTTATCGCGGCCATGGAACAAGCGGTAGAAGACGGAGTCGATATTATCAATCTTTCACTCGGAAACTCGGTAAATGGACCTGACTACCCAACGAGTGTCGCCGTAAATCGTGCAGCAGAACTTGGGGTGGCGGTGGTCATTGCCAATGGAAATAGTGGACCGGATAATTGGACAGTTGGAGCTCCAGCAACCGCAACAAAAGCATTAGCAGTTGGAGCTTTTGCCAACTCCCAGACTGTCCCCATGTTATACGACTCATTTGCAGGTAAAAAAATACCCATCTTACCAATGGTAGGATCTGTCCCATGGGAACTTTCTATGGACTATCAAGTTGCAACCGGTAAGTCTTCAAATTTGGAAGGTAAAATTGCTCTAATAAAAAGGGGAGAGATTCCATTCTATGAACTGGCAAAGGAAGCAGAGGAAAAGGGAGCCATTGCAGCCGTCATTTACAATAATGAGGACGGGCTATTTCAAGGGGCTATCCATGACCAGGGACAACCGATAACCATTCCAGTAGTATCTGTAACAAAGAAGGATGGAGAGTGGTTGAGTCAATTTGCATCTGAACAACGACATCCCTTTATCGAAACCATTTATGAAAAAACGAGTAGCGGAACTGCAGCCTTTAGTTCTAGAGGTCCGGTGACTGTTAATTGGGAAATCAAACCGGATGTACTTGCTCCTGGAACCAATATATTAAGTACTGTACCTGGAGGGTATATGCCACTACAAGGAACAAGTATGGCAGCACCACATGTTGCTGGCGTTATTGCCCTCCTGAAGGAAGCCAAGCCAAATTGGAGCAATGAACAAATCTTCGGTGCACTGAAAACAACTGCGCAACGAGTGAATGACGAAGAAGGTCAACCAGCAGATCCAATCGTCCAAGGAATGGGAAAAGTCAATCCGAAAGCTGCCATTGAAACACCAGCCATTATCTATAATCCATCACTCACATTTGGAAAAATCAACGAATACCGAAAAACAACAACAGTGAACCTAACGATAGAGAATACATCTAAAAAGCCGAGGAAATTTTCCTTTAATATTCCAATGAAGCAAGCCGGATTAAGCTGGAATCTACCTCTACCTTTTACAGTCAAAGCAGGTAAAAAAATAGAAATCCCAATTGAACTAAGTATCACATCTCCTCAGATGAAGAAAGGAATTCATCAAGGGTGGCTTCAATTAAGCTCAGAAGGCGAAACCTATTATTTACCATACTTATTTATAAATGAAACGGCAGAATATCCAAAAGCAACTGGCTTTGAATTTTCGCTTAAACCATTTTCAAAAGATGAGTATGTCTACCGACTATATCTAACAGAAGAAACACGAAGCGTCGAGGTAGAATTCTATGACCCACAAACACTACTCTATAATCGGACACTCTTTCAAACTGAGGATACTCAAGTTGGGATGAATGAGGGATATATCAATAAAAGAGAAATCGGTGAACCAGGTAGCTACTTGGCCATTATAACGTTGCAGCTTGAGGACGGAACATATGAAAGTTATGAAACAGAGCTTGTTATTAGTCCAGAACTGTAATCTTATAAAGACAAAACTACAAGCCCAGGCAGAATATCCAAAAATACTGCCTGGGTAACTTTTTCGACAAAAAATCCTCCTAAAAAAGCAATCCTCTCTAGTCCAAAAAATAACCCCAAAAATCCAAACCTTGTTCACAAAACTGTCACTTATAACAGCGCCTGAATCCGATATAATGAGGTAGGAATATCCAATTTCATAGCATTCAGAAACATCAATTAAATATACAAAAAATGGAATGCATGAAATATGTCAAATTTACATGGAATTCAATTGACAAACAAAGGTGGGCTAATGTAAACTGACTTAGTGTGGAATGAATGATAAGGTTTTCATTAAACTGCATAACTGTGTACAATTTCGTATCTTACATAGTCATAGTTGATGAACCTCTCCAAATCTACTTTATCCCCGATGAACTCTATAAGAGGAGTGAAAAATATGGGGAAAAAACCACATCAGCAAGTTGTGTTAGCAAGTGCAGTTTCTGCTAATTTAGCAGGTGGAACGATTCTAGGGATTTTCCTTGGTAGCTGGGTCGATAATGAATTAGCTGCAAAGCCAATTTTCACAATAATTGGGCTTCTATTAGGACTAGCTGCAGGAATCTATGGAATGGTGACAACTGTTAGGAAATTCACGGAAACGGGAGATAATAAGGAATGACCAACAACGAAAATCAATATGCCCGTCAACGTAAGTGGATGTTTTACCTATTAGCAATTCTTGTACTTGGGGCAGGATTTACTCCTTATTTACGTGTTTTCCTCGGGCTTCTATTAGGGAGCGCAATAAGCTTCTACAACCTTTATCTATTACAAAAGAAGACAATTGAATTTACAGAAGCAGTCGCGAAAAGTGAGAAACCACGAGGAATAGGGATGATTTCCAGATTCGCCGCAGCCAGTTTAGCAGTCATCATTGCTCTTCGATACGAAGAATATTTTGATATGATTGCTGTCATAATTGGATTAATGACTTCTTACTTAGTCATTATGATAGATTTTTTAATGAACAAAAATAAGGACAGCGCTTGAAAGAGGGGTGAATAAGTATGGATCATGGGGCGCCGATAGTACACGACGTCTTTGGAATTAGTTGGCTCGATTTCAATTTGTCGAATGTATTTATGATTATCGTAACTTCATTAATCGTATTTGTCCTATCCGTGTTAGGTGCTAGAAAGTTACAAATGAAACCAACTGGTGCTCAAAATGTCATGGAATGGATTCTAGATTTTGTTAAAGGAATCATTAATGACACAATGGATTGGAAGACTGGTAAGCTATTTTTACCATTAGCACTGACATTATTTACTTACATCTTAGTAGGTAATATGCTTGGTGTTATAACTAACGGAGTATACAATGGTGATGTTTGGTGGAAATCACCAACAGCAGATCCTGGTATTACCCTGACACTAGCAGCAATGGTAATTCTATTATCTCATTTCTACGGGATCAAATTACGCGGTGGTAAAGAATATATCAAAGATTATTTCAGACCACTACCGTTTCTATTCCCAATCAAACTTATTGAAGAGTTTGCCAATACGTTGACTCTCGGTCTTCGTCTATTTGGTAACCTTTATGCCGGTGAAGTTCTACTAGCTTTATTAGTAGGCTTAACAACTTCAGGATTCTGGGGATTCATCGGTGGAGCAATTCCATTCTTAGCATGGCAAGGATTCTCTATATTTATCGGAGGTATCCAAGCATTTATCTTCACAATGCTTGCAATGGTTTACATTTCGCATAAAGTTAGTGAAGAACATTAATCTCATTAATTAACCAGTTTTAATAGCAAACTGTTAAAACCGGAAATTATTAAAAAAATTATTTATACATTTTAAGGAGGATTTTATATTATGGGAGCTTTAGCAGCAGCAGTAGCAGTAGGTTTAGCAGCACTTGGTGCAGGTATTGGTAACGGTATGATCGTTAGTCGTACAGTGGAAGGAATCGCTCGTCAACCTGAGCTTAAAGGTCAACTTCAAACTACAATGTTCATCGGTGTAGGTCTAGTAGAGGCTATGCCTATCATCGCAGTAGTTATCGCATTAATGGTAATGGGTAACTAATTAAAAATTATATTCATTTTTAACATGGCGAAGATGTCCAATATAACTTCGCCGTTGTTTTTACCTGAGTAAGAAATGAACAATGAACAAATTGATTAGAAGATTGAATCAGGTCTGAAAGGAGTGAATTCGAGTGCAAGCATTCACTATATACGCATCACTTGGTGGATTCCATGGTGGAGACATGTTAGTACAGCTTTTCTTCTTCATTTTATTACTTTTCCTAGTTGGTAAGTTCGCTTGGGGACCAGTAATGAATATGATGAAAAAGCGTGAAGAATATGTAGCTAGTGAAATCGAAGCTGCAGAAAGCTCTAGACTAGAAGCAGAGAAAGCAGCAAAAGAAGCTACAGAACAATTAAAGCAAACAAAATTAGAAGCACAAAAGATTATAGAAGATGCTAAATCTGCTGGTGTGAAGCAAGAACAAGACATTATCGAGTCCGCGCGCAGGGAAGCAGAACGTATCAAAAAATCAGCACAACAAGATATTCAAAATGAAAAAGAAAAAGCACTTCAAGCACTTCAAGAGCAAGTTGCGTCCTTATCTGTACTTATTGCAAGTAAGGTTATTGAGAAAGAATTAAGTGCACAAGATCAAGAGAAATTGATCAACGAATACATTAAAGAGGTAGGAGAAGAGCGATGAGTGAAGCAGTAGTTGCAAAACGTTACGCAGATGCTCTTTTCCAACTAGCAAGTGAAAAGTCTAACTTAAATGACTTGCTAGAAGAACTTCGGGTTGTAAAGCAAGTTTTCGGGGAAAACAAAGAACTACATGCATTCCTAGCACATCCACGTGTTACAAACGAGAAAAAGCGCAATTTCCTAGATGAAGTATTTAAAGGTGTTTCAAATGATGTATTGAACACATTGAAAATCCTTGTAGAACGTCATCGTATTGGAATGACAACAGATGTTGTGGATGCTTTTGAAACGCTTGTGAACGAAGCTAGCGGTGTTGCACAAGGTAAAGTATATTCTGTTCGTATGTTATCCGATGCCGAGAAAGCAGACCTTGAACATTCATTCGCAAAACGTTTGAACAAATCAGTGGTCAAGCTGGAAAATGTAGTAGACCCTAGCCTTGTTGGTGGTGTGAAGATCCGCATGGGTAACACCATTTATGATGGAACTATAAGTGGAAAACTACGTCGTATTGAGTTAAATATTAAACTTGGTAGTTAGGAAAGTATAAACCCTTTCCGTGCGACTAGAAAAATGAAAAAACTTCGCCAAGGTCGTGCGAATGCGAGTTTTTCTAACCTAATTTGATGATAGGGGTGAAATGGTATGAGCATCAAAGCTGAAGAAATCAGTAAACTGATAAAACAGCAAATCGAAAATTTCGATTCAGATATTGAAGTAAGTGATGTCGGAACAGTTATTGAAATTGGTGACGGTATCGCACGTGCTCATGGTCTTGACAATGTCATGGCTGGAGAGCTTGTTGAATTCTCAAACGGTGTAATGGGTATGGCGCAAAACTTAGAAGAGTCTAACGTCGGTATTATTATCCTTGGACCTTACACTGAAATTAAAGAAGGCGACGAAGTTCGTCGTACAGGACGTATCATGCAAGTGCCAGTAGGTGAGGAACTAATTGGTCGTGTAGTTAACCCATTAGGACAACCAATCGATGGTGGTAAACCAATTGAAACGTCTAAATCTCGTCCAATCGAATCCGCGGCTCCTGGAGTTATGGATCGTAAATCCGTTCATGAACCACTTCAAACAGGTATTAAAGCGATTGACGCCCTAGTACCAATCGGCCGTGGACAACGTGAACTTATCATTGGAGACCGTCAAACTGGTAAAACAACAGTTGCAGTTGACACTATCCTAAACCAAAAAGACCAAGACATGATCTGTATCTATGTTGCCATTGGTCAAAAAGAGTCTACTGTTCGTGGAACAGTGGAAACATTCCGCCGTTATGGTGCATTAGACTACACAATCGTTGTAGCTGCAGGTGCATCTGACCCAGCTCCATTATTATACCTAGCACCATATGCAGGTGTAACAATGGGTGAAGAATTCATGTACAATGGCAAGCACGTACTTGTTGTATATGATGATTTATCTAAACAAGCATCAGCATATCGTGAGCTTTCCCTATTACTTCGTCGTCCTCCAGGTCGTGAAGCATTCCCAGGGGATGTATTCTACTTACACTCAAGGTTGCTAGAGCGTGCAGCGAAACTAAGTGACGCACTTGGTGCTGGTTCACTAACTGCACTTCCATTTGTTGAAACACAAGCAGGCGATATCTCTGCATACATTCCAACAAACGTTATCTCCATCACAGATGGACAAATTTTCTTACAATCTGACCTATTCTTCTCTGGCGTACGTCCAGCGATCAACGCAGGTCTTTCTGTATCACGTGTTGGTGGTTCCGCACAAATTAAAGCGATGAGGAAAGTAGCTGGTACATTACGTCTAGACCTTGCTTCATACCGTGAACTAGAAGCATTCGCACAGTTTGGTTCTGACCTTGATAAAGCAACACAAGCAAAACTAAACCGTGGTGCTCGCACAGTAGAAGTTCTAAAACAGGGCTTACACAAACCGCTTAAAGTGGAATACCAAGTAATGATTATCTATGCACTAACAAAAGGATTCTTAGATGATATCCCAGTTGAGGATGTTACACGCTTTGAGTCTGAGTTCAATGTATGGCTAGATTCTAACAAACCTGAATTACTAGCTACTATTCGCGACACTGGAAACCTTCCAGAAGCAGCGGATATGAACAGTGCTATCGAAGCATTCAAAAAGACATTTTTAACATCTGATAATTAATAAATACCTTTAAGAGTGATGAGTAAGAAGCTTAGGGGTTTACCTAAATCTCATAAGCTTTTTACCCTTTAACTCGGCTATGAAAGGGTGGTGAAAGAGCTTGGCATCACTTAGAGATATTAAGAAACGTATTGATTCTACATCCAAAATGAAAAAAATCACCAAAGCGATGGAAATGGTTTCTGCATCTAAGATGAATAAAGCGGAACAAAATGCAAAAGCATTCGTTCCATATAGCGAAAAAATGCAAGAGGTTGTAGCAAGTATAGCAAAACATACCGATGCAACTCATCCGATGCTCCAAAAACGCGAAGTGAAAAAGACAGGTTATATTGCCATTACTGCTGACAGTGGTTTAGCAGGTGCATATAATGCGAACGTTTTGCGACATTTAAACAATACAATCCAGAAAAATCACAGTTCTAGTGACGAGTATACTGTCATCGCAATTGGAAGAATGGCTGTTGACTTCTGTAAGAAACGTAATTTCCCAGTAGCCAAGAGCATTATCGGACTTCCTGACCAGCCTTCATTTGCATTCATTAAAGACATTGCATCTGAAACAGTACAGATGTACTCGGATCAAGAGATTGATAAGCTAGTTATTATTTATAACCATTATGTTAGTGCAATATCTCAAGTCGTTACAACGAATCAGTTATTGCCTATCGAAAATATGGATACTACTACCGGATCAAGCAGCCAGTACGAATATGAGCCAGGTGAGGAAGAAATTCTAGCAGTATTGTTACCACAGTACGCTGAAAGTCTTATCTATGGTTCATTACTGGATGCAAAAGCAAGTGAACATGCTGCACGTATGACGGCAATGAAGAGTGCAAGTGATAACGCATCAGATCTTATTGATGACCTATCCTTGTCCTATAACCGTGCACGCCAAGCAGCAATCACACAAGAAATTACCGAGATTGTTGGTGGAGCAAGCGCTCTAGAATAATCTAAGGTTGAAAGTAAGTTAGGAGGGAAATATCGATGAGCTTAGGACACGTTACTCAAGTAATGGGACCAGTCGTTGACGTAAAATTCGAAGACGGCAAGCTTCCTGAAATCTATAACGCATTAACTGTCAAACTAGCGGAAGGTACATTAACTCTTGAAGTTGCCCTTCACCTAGGTGATAACTCTGTCCGTACAATCGCAATGGCATCAACTGATGGTTTGCAACGTGGTATGCAAGTTGAAAACTTAGGAAGACCAATTTCAGTACCAGTTGGTGACGTTACATTAGGTCGAGTATTTAACGTATTAGGAGATAAAATTGACTTGGATCCAGAATTACCAGAAGGTATTCGTCTAGACCCAATTCACCGTGCAGCTCCTAAATATGAAGATCTTTCAACAGAAACTGAGATTCTTGAAACAGGAATCAAAGTTGTTGACTTATTAGCACCTTATATCAAAGGTGGTAAAATCGGACTATTCGGTGGTGCCGGTGTAGGTAAAACCGTATTAATCCAGGAATTAATCAACAACATCGCACAAGAGCACGGTGGTATTTCCGTATTCGCGGGTGTTGGAGAGCGTACTCGTGAAGGTAACGACCTTTACTACGAGATGAAAGACTCTGGTGTTATCACGAAAACAGCCATGGTATTCGGTCAAATGAACGAACCACCTGGTGCTCGTATGCGCGTAGCATTAACTGGTCTTACAATGGCGGAATATTTCCGTGATGAAAAAGGCGCAGACGTGCTATTATTCATCGACAACATTTTCCGTTTTACACAAGCAGGTTCTGAGGTATCAGCCCTACTAGGTCGTATGCCATCAGCCGTTGGTTACCAACCAACACTTGCAACAGAAATGGGACAATTACAAGAGCGTATTACATCAACTAACAAAGGTTCTGTTACATCTATCCAAGCAATTTACGTACCAGCCGATGACTATACTGACCCGGCTCCGGCTACAACATTCGCTCACTTAGATGCAACAACAAACCTTGATCGTAAACTTTCTGAGCAAGGTATCTACCCAGCGGTGGATCCACTTGCATCAACTTCTCGTGCACTAGACCCTGAAATCGTGGGTACAGAACACTATGAAGTTGCTCGTGAAGTACAGGCTACACTGCAAAAGTACCGTGAATTACAAGACATCATCGCTATCCTAGGTATGGATGAACTTTCTGATGACGATAAATTAACGGTATCACGTGCACGTCGTGTCCAATTCTTCCTATCTCAAAACTTCCACGTAGCAGAACAATTTACTGGTCAACCAGGATCTTACGTACCAGTACAAGAAACTGTTAAAGGATTTAAAGAGATTCTTGAAGGTAAATATGATGACCTACCAGAAGACGCATTCCGTCTAGTTGGTCGCATTGAAGAAGTAGTAGAAAAAGCGAAAAGCATGGAATAATAAATAGACATTTGGCTCAGGAAACACCTATACACTAAATGTCAGTCAACTGACTGACATTTAGTGTAAGAGTGGAGCCAGTCTAAGGAGGGGTTACATTGAAAACACTAACTGTGAGTGTTGTTACTCCTGATGGCCCTGTTTTAGAAGATACGTATGAAATGGTTAGCTGTAAGGCAGAAAATGGTGAACTCGGTATTTTACCAGGGCATATTCCATTGGTTGCGCCACTTGCAATCTCAGCGGTTCGCTTAAAGCGTGATTCAGGTGAAGACAAGCTAGCTATTAATGGCGGATTCTTGGAGGTTCGACCAGATAAAGTAACAATTCTTGCTCAATCTGCAGAAAAACCTTCAGAAATCGATGTAGCACGAGCTCAAAAAGCAAGAGAACGTGCCGAACAACGCCTTCGTTCAAACGATGATCATATCGATCGTCTAAGGGCAGAATTAGCACTCAGAAGAGCAGCAAACCGTCTGGACGTTGCTCAAAATAATTAATTATAAGAAATCCCCCGCGGTAGTGCGGGGGATTTTTTTCGTTTTGGTGGAGTGGTGTGTAGTGAGAGGTTGCCTGTTTGTACGGATGCACGGGGCGGGACGGGTAAGGGCACAAGGTTTGCTGTTTTGGTCACATGGTTTTAAAGGTTGGGAACAAGGTTAGAATTAACGGTCTCATGAAATAGAATAGGGGTCACAAGATTTGAGTTAATGGTAACAAGGACAGCTAATACGGTCGCAAGCTCAATCAAAAAGGGCACAAGTTCAGTAGAAAAGGTCCCAAGATTCGAGTTAATGGGATGACGTACAATAGTTTGTGTAAATAAGTATAAATAAAAAAGGTAAGGTAAATCCTCTAGTTAATAACCACAAAAACCAGAAAGGAAGTACCTTACCTATGTCTAATAGTATAACTAATAATATCAACTAACACCATAGAACGCACTATTAAAGAGGTTAAAAAACGAACAAAGACTATGAATAGCCTACCAAACGAGAAAGCTGTTGAAAAGATTGTATACCTCGTATCCCAGGACTTCAATGAGAGATGGAGTAAAAGAGTTATAAATGAATTTAGTTCAGTTAAAAGTGAACTAAAAAAGATGTTTGAAGCTAGATATAATGATTAAATAATTATATGAGGATTCTTACTTTTTTACGTCGGTTTGACATGGAGCTTCTGCGGGCATGACTCTTTAGCCAAGAAGCCAGATATCGAAAGATATTGGCTAAACCAATAAGGTTATCATGCCCGCCACTCCATATAAAACCTCCTTCGCTTTCTAATCAGGTGAGGAGCAATTATCTTACACAGACTTATTGACATCACCGTTAATGGTAACAAGGACAGTTCCCACGGTCGCAAGCTGCATCAAATAGGGCACAAGCTCAGTAGAGAAGGTCCCAAGATTTGAGTTAATGGTAACAAGGACAGCTGCTACGGTCGCAAGCTCAATCAAAAAGGGCAAATGCTCAGTAGAAAAGGTCCCAAGATTCGAGCTAATGGTAACAAGGACAGTTCCCACGGTCGCAAGCTGCATCAAATAGGGCACAAACTCAGTAGAAAAGGTCCCAAGTTCCGAATTAACAGTAACAAATTCAATCCCCATACTCATCACAATTACCTCATAACAACAATTCCCCCTCCTTAAACACAATAAATCTCAAAATATATAAAAACTTCACAAATAAACCTATAGAATTTACAGCAATATATTATATATCACTTAATTTCAATCAAAATAACCCAGCTTTTCATCATCTTCTGTCTAAACATAACTATTGTAAAATCATTTCCAACTGATAAACAAACAAACTTCTCCATCCTTGTCGATATTTCCCGGGAAATGCGAAATATAAAATATAACCATTTCCAGTGTCGAACTGCCTTATATTCCTTATTCCATTTGACATTGTAGTCATTAAATGGCAGTCTTATAGTGGAAATAATTATTATTAAGGTGGTTCAAAATGTTATCAATTGGACAAGTTGCAATGATGAGCATCATTTCCCATATTCTTTTTATCTATATTACATGGCGGTTAATGCAAACCATAAATTTCGAGCCATTAATTCGAAAAGGTAGGGGAACTGAAGCTAGGATTTTATTACTTTTTCTAACCATTGTGATAGGAACAGGGGTAAGTCGCTTCTTCCTTGAGTTCTTACAATGGTCTCAAGATCTTAAATTCCTTCTATAGAAGGAAAGTCCATATAGAATCTACTAAACTATTAAAAAAGATGTATGTTATGAATCTCTCTTGTTCATACTGTTGATAAGTTGAACAAGGGGGATTTTACTATGAAAAGAATTTTAGCAATGAGTATTATGATCTTATTTATATCAAATACCGTTTTTGCAATGGAACTGGAACAAGAACAATATGAAATTATTGATATAGCAAATATAATATTAGAGAACGACCTTGGAATTGAGAGCTGGGAAGTAACGTTGAAAGAAAATATGGATGCGTCGCAATTAGAAGGTATTTTAGAGGAGTTAAGTAATAGTCATACGGTCACAAAAGAAGAGAACGAAAACAGTATTATTTATTTAGTTAGAGACGCTCATAAAGCGGGTAATATAAACGTAATATATAGTGTGATTTTCCCGAAAGAAAAGCAGTATCAAGCGGAACTTGTGGTGTCCATAAAAGGAAGTTTATGGGATGGAAATGTGTCTTCTAACTATAGGAATTTACAGTCCAATTTAACTAACAAATATTTTACAAAAGACGTTAAAATATTCTCTTGTATGTCTACGAGAACTAGTGCTATAATTGAAAATGATTATGTTATACAAAGTTTTACTAAAAAGCTTAATTTGCGACAAATAAATGTACAAAAAGACACAATAAATTCGACAAGAAATATAGAAATAGTATATGGGTATACCTCCGCGTGGGGTCAAAAAATTACCATTCAGGATAGGCCAGTGAATGTTCAGATTGTAACAAGAACCCTTGCTAGTGGTGATGTCCAATACATGATTGGAACACCTATCCTAATAAATGAATATTAATATAAGGAAAATGGATCTGAAGGAGAATTTGAAATATGGATAAAATCATTGTAAGAGGCGGACAGCAATTGAATGGTAATGTCTATGTAGAAGGCGCGAAGAACGCCGTACTACCCGTAATTGCTGCCAGTATTCTTGCTAGTGAGGGAAATAGCGTTATTCATGAGGTCCCAGCTCTAGCCGATGTTTATACGATTAATGAAGTAATTAGAAATATGAATGCAGATGTTGAGTTTAATAATAATACAGTTGTTGTTGATGCTTCAAAGCAATTAAAAACGGAAGCGCCATTTGAGTATGTTCGAAAAATGCGTGCGTCCGTTCTTGTTTTAGGTCCGTTACTTGCTCGTTATGGTCATGCAAATGTTGCAATGCCAGGAGGATGTGCAATCGGTTCACGTCCAATAGATTTACACCTAAAAGGCTTCGAGGCAATGGGTGCAAAAGTTCATGTCGGTAATGGATTTGTTGAAGCAACAGTAGATGGTAGATTACAAGGTGCAAAGATTTATTTAGATGTTCCTAGTGTAGGAGCTACTGAGAATATTATGATGGCAGCTGCACTTGCAGAAGGAAAAACTATTATCGAAAATGCAGCGAAAGAACCTGAAATAGTAGATTTAGCTAACTTCATCAATAAAATGGGTGGAAAAGTGATTGGTGCTGGTACGGAAACAATCCGTATTGAAGGTGTCGAAACACTTCATGGTGCCGTGCATTCCATTATCCCAGACCGTATTGAAGCAGGAACATTCATGATTGCTGCAGCGATAACTGGTGGAAATATACTCATTGAAAATGCTGTAAGTGAGCATTTAAGACCTCTAATTGCAAAATTAGAGGAAATGGGAGTTTCCATTATGGAAGAAGGAAATGGTATTCGTGTAATCGGACCAGATGTGTTAAAAGCAACTGACGTTAAGACATTACCACATCCAGGATTTCCAACAGATATGCAATCACAAATCATGGCATTAATGTTATGTGCTCGTGGAACTAGTATGATCACAGAAACAGTATTTGAGAATCGATTCATGCATGTGGAAGAATTCCGCCGCATGAATGCAAAAATGAAAATCGAAGGCCGTAGTGTCATCATTGACGGACCATCTGAACTTCAAGGTGCAGAAGTAGCTGCAACAGACTTACGTGCAGCAGCTGCATTAATTCTTGCTGGACTTCGTGCTGATGGATTAACAAGAGTTACGGAACTAAAACATTTAGATCGTGGCTATGTTGACTTTGCAGGAAAATTAGCAAGCCTAGGTGCAGATATCGAACGCGTTGATGAAAACGGAGATCTTGTAAACCCATATAAAGTAAACTATGTTGCTGAACTTTCTTAAGTCGAATAATGTAATAGATTGATAGGTGGAGTGCTTATGTGCTCCACTTTTTTATTTTGGTCACATTATATAGAATATATGGAACAAGTGCTATTTCGTTCGGGCGCATTGTCAGGTGTAATTGGACAGAAACTTGGCTTGAATGGGAAGATGCCGTGGTGATTAGGGCACATGGTTGTGATTATTGGGAACATGGTCTGTAAGATTGGTCACATTCTTAAGTAAAATGGTCTCATATTTTTTGTGATGGGAACATTCTATTAACTTTAAGGCACAAGTTTTCTCAACTTGGGTATAAGTTTTATATTAACGGTCACATGTTACTCCAAAATGGGAACAAGTTCTAACCAAACGGGTACAAGCTCCCCGGCAAAGGGAACAAGCTTCATCCAAACGGTCACAAGCTCCCCGGCAAAGGTAACAAGCTTCATCCAAACGGTCACAAGCTCCCCGGCAAAGGTAACAGTTCTAACCAAACGGGTACAAGCTCCCCAGCAAAGGGAACAAGCTTCACCCAAATGGTCACAAGCTCCCCAGCAAAGGGAACAAGCTTCATCCAAACGGTCACAAGCTCCCCAGTAAAGGTCATAAGCTTCACCCAAACGGTCACAAGCTCCCCAGCAGAGGGAACAAGCTTCACCCAAACGGTCACAAGCTCCCCAGCAGAGGGAACAAGCTTCACCCAAATGGTCACAAGCTCCCCGGCAAAGGGAACAAGCTTCACCCAAATGGTCGCAAGCTTCACCCAAATGGTCACAAGCTCCCCAGCAAAGGGAACAAGCTTCATCCAAACGGTCACAAGCTCCCCAGCAAAGGGAACAAGCTTCACCCAAACGGTCACAAGCTCCTCAGGAATGGGTACAAGTCCAAACCAAACAGTCACATACAATTACATACACTCACAAACAGACCATACCCAAACCAAACAACCCATCCAATTTATGGAAACACCCACCCAAACCCCACATTTCACCTATATTCCCCCAATTCCAACTATATTAAATTGTATAAATTATCTTGCAATTAGATGGAATAACAGGTACAATGTTAACGAAATAAACACAGAAATTAATGGGGAAGAAAGTCGAGCGTTGTCACCATTTCACATAGACAAAACCTCAGAAAAGCTCGGGTTATCAGACCTTTGTCTCACTTCACAGAATGATACAAACATCCACTCATGTAAAAGAAATCCAAACATATAATTTAATAAGTATAAAACACCAAAGGAGACATGCTATGAAACTCTATCTATCTGTCGATATGGAAGGGATAACCGGTTTGCCAGACTACACATTTGTTAGCGCTTCCATGCATAATTATGAGCGCGCGCGTAAAATCATGACAAATGAAACGAATTACGTTGTGGATGCAGCCTTTCAATCTGGCTGTAGTGAAGTTTTGGTGAATGATAGTCATATGAAGATGAATAATATTTTAATCGATGAGCTTCATCCAGATGCACAGCTCATAACGGGTGGGGTTAAAACATACTCGATGGTTCATGGAATCGATGAAACCTTTTCTGGTGCGATGTTTATAGGTTACCACGCGCGAGCTGGGATGCCTGGTGTGATGTCTCATTCGATGATACATATGGTCCGGAGTTTTTATGTGAATGATATGCAGGTTGGGGAGATAGGGATGAACGCAATGGTGGCTGGATATCATGGGGTTCCACTGCTACTTGTTTCAGGTGATGATGAGACGGCAAAGGAAGCCGAAGCTCTGATTCCAAACGTCACCACTGCCATTGTGAAAGAAGCAGTTTCTAGATCAACAACGAAAAGCTTAACGCCTAAAAAGGCAGGGGAATTACTGCAGGATAAAGTTAAACAAGCAATTGAAAACAGGCATCATGTGAAGCCGTTGACTCCACCAGAAAACCCGATTATCAAAGTAGAATTTGTAAACTATGGTGCGGCAGAACTTGCACATATGATGCCAGGAACCGAGATCATTCCTGGAACGACGATTGTTCAGTATCAGGCGAAAGATATCTTAGAAGCATATCGAGCACTCCTCGTTATGATTGAGCTTGCCTATGACACGAAATATGCATAACCAACCAATAGGAGAAACAATATGAAAGAACTGACAGAAAGAATTACTCAAATAACAGAAGATGCAGGGGGAACCTGGGGAATATCCTTACAAGACTCAGGTACTGGTGAAAGCTGGGAATTAAATGGCCATGAGCTATTTTACTCTGCGAGTGTTATTAAAATACCAATCATGATTGCTGTATTTGCTGCTAATCATCGTAATGAAATTTCACTTAGTAATCGTCTTACAGTGAAACGGGAAGATATGGTTGGGGGAAGTGGTGTGCTGCAGCATATGACTCCCGGTATACAACTTTCCATTACCGATTTAATGACGCTAATGATTATTCAAAGCGACAATACGGCGACAAATATGCTTATTGATTTAGTAGGAACTGAAGCAATCCAACAGACGATGAAAGATATTGGCTTAGTAAAGAGCAAATTTTTTCACAAAATGATGACACAAGAAGTGGACCGAAAAGGGTTTAATGAGATTACTGCACATGAAATGACTGACATGCTCAAAAAAATCGCTACTGGAAAAATAATTTCCGTTTATGCTTGTGAGCAAATGATAGATATTTTAAAGAAACAACAAATAAGTAATTCATTACCAGCGAAAATCCCAGAGCAAGACGAGCCAGTAATTGGCACCTTAAAGCAATGGGAAATCGCCCATAAAACCGGAAATGTTTCCGGGATTCGACATGACGTAGGTGTTTTCTATGTCGGTAAAAGAACCCTTATCGCGTCAGTTTTAACTAAAGGCTTAAACAATTTAGAGTCACCTGAAATCATTGGGAGAATTGGCCTTGAAATCTATCAATATCTAACCCAATAAATCTCATAACTAAAAGAAAACGCTCATACCATATTTCCAAGTAGAAGCTTTTCTACTAGTACTTCAGGAAGAGAAATCAATACAGGAGTTGGAGGCAATGCTCAAATACATTTTGAAGAAACTTTTAATCATGGTGCTAACACTGTGGATCATTATTACATTGACCTTTGTACTAATGGTGTCGGTTCCGGGTTCTCCTTTTAATAGTGAAGGGAACTCGAATGAGATTGTCCAGCAAAACCTGGAGAGGCATTACAATCTCGACAAACCAATCCATGTCCAGTACTTACTCTATTTAAAATCTGTTGCGACGTTAGACTTTGGTCCATCTATTAAACAACCAAATCAAACCGTAAATGATTTATTAGGTAGAGGATTCCCGATATCCGCAGAACTCGGTTTAATAACCATAATCGTTGCTGTTATATCAGGGATCATTCTCGGGATTCTAGCAGCCCTCCGGCACAATGGGGTCATTGATTATCTAGCGATGGGAATTGCGGTACTCGGAATATCGATACCAAACTTTATATTGGCCACCTTATTAATTCAGAAGTTGGCGGTGGATTGGGAGTTTTTCCCTGTTGCGACATGGAAGAGTCCGATGCATATGGTGCTACCAGTCCTAGCCTTGGCGACAGGTCCAATGGCGATTATTGCCAGGCTTACAAGGTCCACTATGCTTGAGGTACTCACACAGGATTACATAAAAATGGCCCGGGCTAAAGGGTTAACTCCATGGAAAATTATTGTGAAGCACGCACTTAGAAATGCCTTGATGCCAGTCATTACCATTATGGGGACATTACTTGCTGGAATTATGACGGGATCATTTGTTATTGAACAAATCTTCGCGATACCAGGCATGGGGAAATACTTTGTGGAAAGTATTAACCACCGGGATTTCCCAGTTATTATGGGTACCACCGTGTTTTATAGTGCCTTTTTAATCGTCATGCTTTTCCTAGTGGATATCGCCTATGGAATATTAGATCCAAGAATCAAAGTGACCAAGAAGGAAGGGGAATAGTATGAAGCCAAATCAAAATCCCCAGCATTACAATCAAGAAAATGTACCAGATGAATGGTTTACATGGCGTAAGAAAGATATTAAGGAGCAGGAATTAGTTGCAAGGCCATCCCTCTCCTATTGGAAAGATGCTTGGCGACGACTGAGGAAAAATTTCCTGGCTATGTCTGGGTTAGTATTTTTAATTCTATTAGTTCTCATGGCTATTTTCGGTCCTATTCTTTCACCATATGATGCGAATACACAGGTGTTGTCCAAACAGTACCAGCCACCATCTGCTGAACACTGGTTTGGAACGGATAATGCAGGTCGTGATGTGTTTACACGAACCTGGTATGGAGCGAGAATCTCGTTATTCGTTGGGTTTATGGCGGCATTAATTGATGTGACCATCGGAATTATTTGGGGAGGAATTTCCGGATATAAAGGTGGACGCACGGATAATGTTATGATGCGTATTATTGAAATTTTATATGGTATCCCGTATTTACTAGTAGTTATCTTGCTACTCGTTGTATTGGGACCAAGTTTATCGACAATTATTATCGCCCTGACTGTTACGGGATGGGTCGGCATGGCCAGAATTGTGCGGGGGCAGGTCATGCAGATTAAGAACTATGAATATGTCCTCGCATCGAAATCATTTGGAACGAAGACACCACGGATTATTAGGAGAGGTCTCCTACCGAATACGATGGGGCCAATTATCGTGCAAATGACGTTAACCGTACCATCCGCGATATTTGCAGAAGCATTCCTAAGCTTTATCGGGCTTGGAATATCCTCACCAAATGCGAGTTGGGGTGTGATGGCGAATGACTCATTAGGTGCGATTCTTTCCGGTAACTGGTGGACCTTGTTCTTCCCAGCATTTTTCATATCCTTTACAATGTTTGCCTTTAACGTTTTAGGGGACGGATTACAGGATGCCCTGGATCCGAAATTAAGAAAGTAGGTGGAGTGATGGAAAAAATTCTCGAAGTAAAAGACCTACACGTTACCTTCACGACCTATGGAGGTACCGTACAAGCAGTAAGAGGTGTGGACTTCCATCTAAATAAAGGAGAAACCCTCGCAATCGTAGGGGAATCTGGATGTGGGAAAAGTGTTACCTCCAATGCGATTATGGGGCTCATCCCTAATCCACCCGGGAAAATATCTGGTGGAAAAATCCTATTTAAAGGCAAGGATTTAACGAAATTACAGGAAAAGAAAATGCGCTCCATTCGGGGTGTTGATATCTCGATGATTTTCCAGGATCCCATGACAGCATTAAATCCAACCTTAACTATTGGCACGCAGTTAATGGAAGGGTTAAAACAGCACCGGAAAGTTTCCGATAAGGAAGCGAAAAAGCGTGCGCTGGAGATGATGGACCTAGTAGGGATTCCGAATCCAGAAGAACGTATGAAGCAATATCCCCACCAATTTAGTGGTGGAATGCGTCAACGTATTGTAATTGCAATTGCGCTCATTTGTGAGCCTGAGTTACTGATTGCCGATGAACCAACAACGGCACTGGATGTAACGATTCAGGCCCAGATTTTAGAGCTTTTTGAAAAAATCCAAGAGGTAACGGGTGTGTCGATCATCCTCATTACACATGACTTAGGTGTGGTCGCGAAAATTGCTGACCGAATCGCTGTTATGTATGCCGGGAAAATAATCGAAACAGGAACAAAGCGGGAAATCTTTTATAAACCGCAACATCCGTACACAAGAGGATTACTAAATTCAGTTCCACGATTGGATGCTAAGGGTAAGTTAAAGCCAATCGATGGTACACCACCAGATTTATTCTCACCTCCCAAAGGATGTCCGTTTACAGCTAGATGTCCGATGGCGATGGAGGTGTGTAATAAAATATACCCGGGCTCTACAACCTTAAGCGATTCCCATTCGGTGGATTGCTGGTTGCAAGATGAACGGGCAAAACAACTACTGGCCACCATGGTCACAAATTAGGAATAAGGGGGATAAGGATGAAGAAACTTCTCTTTTTGCTGATAGCAGCACTGACAGTGTTTATGCTCGCTGCATGTACTGCTACAGAAGACGCGGGTAAAGACCCGGAGGAAAAGGATAAAGTGGAAGAACCGGCAGAAAACGGGGATTCAACAGATGATGCGGCATCAGATGAAAAAGTACTTCGATTAAATAATAGTACCGAACCAACTTCATTAGATCCATCGATTGGGTTTGATGCAGTATCTTGGGATCCATTAAATAACTTAATGGAAGGTCTAACACGACTAAACGCAGAACATCGTGCTGCTGAAGGGGTAGCAGAGGATTGGACGATTTCTGATGATGGTTTAACGTACACTTTCACATTACGTGAAGATGCTAAATGGTCCAATGGTGACCCTGTTGTGGCTAAAGACTTTGAATTTGCATGGAAATACATGCTAGACCCTGAAACAGCTTCAGCGGCTGCATTCCTTGGCTATTTCATTGAAGGGGCAGAGGCCTATAACAGTGGAGAAGGTTCAGCTGATGATGTTAAAGTAACGGCTGTCGATGAGAAAACATTAGAAGTTGTCTTAGCTGCACCAACTGGATTCTTCTTAGACGTATTAACAAATCCAGCATTCTTCCCAATTAACCACAAAGTTGCCGAAGCAGATCCAAATTGGCACACAGAAGCGGAAACATTTGTTGGAAACGGACCATTTAAATTGGAATCATGGAAGCATGATGAAGAAATGGTATTCGTGAAGAACGAACATTATTGGGATGCAAGTGCAGTGAAATTGGATAAAGTACATTTCGCAATGGTAAACGATACTAATACGCAATATCAAATGTTTGAAGCTGGAGAACTTGATACAGCAGGTATTCCACCAGAACTATCTGATCAATTAATTGGTGGCGATAATGTATTTATTGGCCCATATGGTGGATTAGAATTCTTCCGTTTTAATCTGGAAATGGAACCATTCCAAAACAAGAAGATTCGTCAAGCATTCGCTTATGCTGTAAATCGTGACGACATTGCCGAATTTGTTGTGAAAAACGGAGTAGAGCCTGCCTATGGATACATTAACCCTGGTTATACAAGTCCAACAGGTGAGGACTTCCGTGATGTAAATGGTGACCTAGTAGCATTTGACCCGGATAAGGCGAAACAGTTACTAGAAGAAGGTATGGCAGAAGAAGGCTATGATGAGTTACCACCAATCACACTAAGCTACAACACAAGTGATACAAACAAAGCCGTTGCAGAAGCGTTACACGGTATGTTCCAAGAGAACTTAGGTGTAGAAGTTACTTTAGAAAACCAAGAGTGGAACGTATTCTCCGAAGCTCAAAAAGCATTAGAGTTACAGTTCTCTCGTAGTTCATTTATCAATGACTACAATGACCCGGTCAACTTCCTAGAAAGCTTCATCACGGATTCTTATATGAACCGTACTGGTTTCTCTAGTGAAGAGTATGACGCTCTAATTGCAAAAGGTAAATCAGCAACAGATGAAGAAGAGCGTTGGGAAGCATTATATGAAGCTGAAAAACTTCTAGCTGAAGAAATGCCAGCATTCCCAATCCGTTACTACAACACAGTAGTACTGGAAGCGGACGGAGTAGAAGGAATCCTACGCCACCCAGTTGGATACTTTGATCTGAAGTATGCGGATAAGAAGTAAGGTTGATTAATCAAAAGGAATGGCTCATCCATCATGATGGGCCGCTCCTTTTTAAAAGAAAAAGCACTAGGTCTGACATGGTTAACAGTACAAGTCATAGTGTCATAGACTTTTTAGTATGAATACGTTTGAAAATGTTCATGAGAATGTACTTCAAGACCATTTTAATGTGAGATTCGTTTCAAAAGGTACATGAGAACTGCTCTCGTAAACTTTATGGATGATTCTAGGCATTAAAATGTCTATGAGAATGGTCTTCATAAACATTTCGATATACTTTTCACTACCAAATGTTCTTGAACCCTGTTGTCATAACCATTTTTGCTAGCGTTTAGATTAAAAATGTTCATGACAGCGTTACTGACATTCAAACTCCTCTCAACTAAGTAACACATCGACATAAAACAGAAAGAAGGTATACATATGCTACTTCCAAAAGCACTAAAAAAAGGTGATACCATTGGTGTGATTGCCCCTGCAAGTCCTCCTAATATGAAACGCCTCGAAAAAGCCATTCCCTTTTTCACTAATCTAGGCCTCCATGTGAAACTAGGGAAAAACATAGAAAATGTACATGGTTATTTAGCCGGAACAGATGAAGAACGTTTATCGGATTTTCATGACATGATAAGAGATGACGATGTGAAAGCTATTATTTTTGCCCGCGGTGGTTATGGTACTGGACGATTCGTTAATTCGATTGATTATAGTCTAATCGCTAAACACCCTAAAATCATCTGGGGCTATAGCGATATTACCTATTTACATACAGCTATTCGGCAGCAAACTGGACTTGTAACCTTCCATGGTCCAATGCTTGCTTCAGATGTAGCGGATCCGGATTTTGATGCCATCTCTGCAACATCCTTTTTGCAATTATTCGAGCCAACAGCCCTTCAATATAATGAAAGCATCTCAGCCCTTGATGTATTAGTGGAGGGGGAAGGAAGCGGCTCATTAGTAGGTGGAAATCTAGCATTAATCACCAGCACATTAGGAACTAAATATGAAATAGATACAAAAGGAAAAATCTTACTACTAGAAGACATAGATGAGCAACCTTATCGAATTGACTCGATGCTAAATCAATTAAAACTAGCAGGGAAACTAGGGCAGGCAGCAGGTATAGTTGTTGGCGATTTTGCCAATGCAGAACCGAAAAGTGAGCCTTCCTTAACCTTAGAAGAAGTTTTCAAGCATTATTTAGGTGATGTAACTTGCCCAGTGATGATGGGCTTTAAGATTGGCCATTGCTTCCCACATTTTGCCGTCCCACTAGGGGTAAACGCAACACTAAATACAACTGAAAAAACACTATCCATCACGCCTGGAGTGACGAACAAATGAATATACAGCAAATTGAAACCTTTAAAGCAGCCATTCCATTGAAAAAAGCATTCAAGACAGCACTCCGAACAGTGACAGTTGCTGAAACTATTATCGTAAAAATAACTTGTGATCATGGTATTGTCGGATGGGGCGAGGCACCGCCAACCCATGTAATTACAGGAGATACACTAGCCAGCATTCACTATGCTATCAATGATGTTTTTAAACCTGCACTAACCGGAATGTCTATCCTGGACCGTGAGCCACTTTTTGAGAAAATCAATAGCGTGATAGTAGGTAATACCAGTGCCAAGGCGGCAATCGACATGGCGCTCTATGATTGTATCGCCCAGGAGGCCAACATGAGCCTGTCTCAGTTTTTAGGTGGATATCAAGAGAAAATTGAAACAGATTATACGGTAAGTGTGAACAGTCCAGAAGAAATGGCGGATGATGCGGAGGGGTATGTGAAGGATGGCTTTTCCGTTTTAAAGGTAAAGGTTGGAAAAGATGAGATTAACACCGATATTGAGAGAATCCAAGCCATCCGTGAACGAGTAGGACCAAACGTTACCATTCGCCTGGATGCTAACCAGGGATGGGATCCGAAAGAAGCGGTTCGTTCCATTCAAAAGATGGAGGACCTGGGGCTAAACATTGAATTTATCGAACAACCGGTGAAGGCATATGACTTAAAGGGTCTGAAGTATGTAACAGACCATACGCAAATTCCCATCATGGCTGATGAAAGTGTCTTTTCTGCAAGAGATGCAAGAGCAGTTCTAGAAATGGGAGCAGCAGACCTGATCAATATCAAATTAATGAAATCTGGCGGGATTCATGAAGCACAAAACATTGCCAAACTAGCAAATGTTTACGGTGTGACCTGCATGGTTGGTAGTATGATTGAATCCAAGATTGGAATAACAGCTGCGGCACACTTTGCAGCAAGCCAATCGAATATAAAGTACTTTGACTTTGATGCCCCGTTAATGCTCGCAGGAGATCTAATTGAAGGTGGCATTACCTATAAGGAAAGTCTGATAACATTTGGAAACGGTAAGGGATTAGGAATAGAAGGAATTAATGAAGAATATATCGTTTGAAAAGCGCACCCGGGAAAGGAGCAATACTATGTTTAAGCAATCAACTTCACTACCAGAAACAGTTCATATAGCGTCGGTTCAGGTTGCAACCGTTTGGACAAATTCCAAGTCTCCAAGGGAATTAGATTCATTAGCTACAGGAGAAACAACTGACATAGAAACATGGCTAAGCAATCTATCATATGAAGAGAAAGTTGCGTTATGTGATGAAAATCGACTGCAAACTCAAGTTTTATATGGGGAAATAGTTCTCGTGGAGGAAGTAAAAGGAGACTGGGCCAAAATTATCATCCCAAGCCAACCATCTAAAAAAGATGAAAGAGGCTATCCAGGCTGGGTTCCGTTTCATCAATTAAAAGAAGTGAAGCGGGATGAATGGCTCCGTCCAGAAACAGCAGCTGTTACGGAAAACCATACCTGGCTAGAAAATGAGTATGGTGAAGAAGTGATAAAGCTAAGTTATATGACGTGTTTACCCGTAGTTGAAGTCGAAGAATCTCGTGTCGCAGTTCACACTCACGAAGGAAAAGGATATCTATCAAAAGAGCATGTAGCTATTTTTCCAACGGAACAGGGTGGAGAGCTTGGAGACGGTAGAAGCATCATTCAAGCGGGAGAACCATACATAGGCCTTGATTACCTATGGGGTGGAATGAGTTCCTTTGGCTATGATTGCTCTGGTTTTGCCTATGCCATGCATAAAGCAAATAGTATCCAGATTAGTAGGGATGCTTCTGACCAGGCCATGCATGGAAAAGAAGTTCCAATTGACCAACTAAAACCAGGCGACTTACTATTTTTCGCCTATGAAGAGGGGAAAGGCAGAATCCATCATGTCGGATTTTATTACGGGGATGGAAAAATGCTACATTCCCCAATGACAGGTCGAGGAATTGAGATTGTCAGTTTAGCTGGGACAAAATATGAGCGAGAACTTTGTATTGCAAGACGATACTGGTGAAGGGAGCCTGAATAGCTATGGCAGAAGAAAAAATATTAGAAATCAAGAATCTAAAAAAACATTTTAATCTGGGTAAAAATCAAATATTAAAAGCCGTAAACGATGTAACTTTTCACGTAAACAAAGGAGAAACATTTGGGCTCGTAGGGGAATCCGGTTGTGGAAAGTCGACGATTGGTAGAACCATTATCGGTCTGTACAACAAAACAGATGGAGATGTGTTGTTTAACGGGGAAAATGTCCACGACCTCAGTGAAAAAGAACTCTTTAAATTACGCCAAAAAATGCAAATGATATTCCAGGATCCATATGCTTCCCTTAACCCGCGCTCCACAGTACGTGAGGTCATCTCAGAACCAATGGAAGTACATAAACTTTATAAAACAAAAAAAGAACAAAATGAGCGAGTCTACCAACTATTAGAAGAGGTGGGATTAAATAGAGACCACGCAAACCGGTACCCACATGAATTTAGTGGCGGACAACGCCAGCGAATTGGAATTGCCAGAGCACTAGCCCTAAATCCAGATTTCATCATTGCTGATGAACCAATCTCGGCCCTAGACGTGTCTGTCCAAGCACAGGTTGTCAATCTATTAAAACAGCTACAAGAGGAAAAAGGCCTGACCTTCTTGTTTATTGCCCATGATTTGTCCATGGTCAAACAAATTTCCGATCGAATCGGGGTTATGTATTTAGGAAACATGGTGGAGTTGACGGTAAGTGATAGTCTCTATGAAAACCCACTTCATCCTTATACGCAAGCACTACTATCGGCCATCCCAATACCTGACCCGGATATTGAAGAATCCCGGGAACGAATTATATTGGAAGGAGAACTCCCAAGCCCAATCAATCCACCAAGCGGCTGTGTTTTCCGCACCCGCTGTCCATTCGCCATGGGTATCTGTGGCCAGGAGAAACCAGAATGGCAGGAAGTAGAAGAGAACCACTTTGTCGCATGTCATTTGTATAATGAGAAAGTGAAGAAGGATAGAAGACATGAGCCGGTTGTGAATATTAGATAGTAAAGTTGATGAGGTTGTCTTACAAAATGGTAAGGCAACCTCTTTTGGTTTAATGGTTGGTTCGGAAAAAAATATAGCCTGTCCTATCAAATCTTCCTAACTAGATTATTAAAATTCTAGTTCTATTATTTTCCCAAACTGTATAAGTTTAATAGTAGGAATGCTAGAAATGAAAATGAAAAAGTCTCAGGAGGAGGGTGCCTTTGAAAACCAATAAACACACCATTAAACAAATTCAAAAACTGAAGAAGAAAAAATCTGCATCGAAGAAACAAATTCTTCAAAAACGTTTAGCGACCATAACCAATAAAAGACCGAAAGCACCGATGAGTTCAGGAGGCGTCAAATGGAAAGGACCAGCAGCATTCATATTTAGTCTGGTGTTTATCATCCTTGCCGTTCCGACAATAATCGTTGTTCCATTTATCTCAAATAGCGAGGTCCAATCCCAATCGATTGACCAGGAAAGTGAAGCAAAAGTGGCGACAACGGAATTAGAAGAAGACTCCGCAGTGGAAGTGGCCGTCATGCGTACACAAACAGACCAAATTGAAAATGTGCCACTGGAGGCTTATATAACGGGTGTGGTTGCCGAGGAAATGCCAGTTGAATTCGAACTCGAGGCACTAAAAGCCCAAGCACTTGCAGCAAGAACGTATGTTATCAATAAAATGTTATACCAATCCGAGGAAGATGCCGCGGATGTTACCGATACGATTCAGGATCAAGTGTATAAGAATGATGCCGAACTTCGAGCAAAGTGGGGAACGAATTACAATTATAATATGAAAAAAATCTCAGAAGCTGTTCTCGCAACTAAAGGTCAAATCATTACCTATCAAGACAAACCAATCGACCCACAATTTTTCTCAACTAGTAACGGTTTCACCGAGAACTCAGAAGACTACTATATTAATGAGATTCCATATTTACGAAGTGTGCCAAGCCCATGGGATGAGGCCTCCCCATACTACTTAGATCAAGAAACATTCACATTCGAACAAGTGGAGTCAGCATTAGGAATCGACCTTCCCAACAACAAACAACTAGTAATCGAGTCAACAAGAACAGAAAGCAAACGCGTTGGCCAACTAAATCTCGAAGGCAACACATTCACTGGAAGAGAAGTACGAGAAAAACTCAAACTTCGCTCCAATGATTTCACAGTAAAACAAAAAGACAACTACCTCATCTTCACTACAAAAGGAAATGGACACGGCGTCGGCATGAGTCAGTATGGTGCCAATGGAATGGCCAAAGAAGGAAAAACATATGAAGATATCGTGAAGTACTATTATAAAGATGTAGAGATTAGTAAAATGGATGAAGCAGTACCAGCACTGGTCATGCAGTAGATTGATTGGTTAGGTTACCCCTGGAGCTTAGGCTCTGGGGTTTTTTTAGGTTGATGGGGTGTGGGTGTTGGAGTGGGGGGAGCTCTGGGCTAGAGAAGGGGGACAAGGTAGCTGAGATTGGGCAGAAGCTTGTGCCTTTTGGTCACAAGGTATTTTGTTTAGGGTCCATGTATTCGCATTAGGGGGACATGGTTGCTGGAATTGGGCAGAAGCCCGTGCCAGGAGGTAACAAGGTTTCATGTTTTGGTCCCAAGCTCTAGTATTGAAGACACAAGGTTGCTGGAAGTAGTCACAAGCTCGTACCTAGTGGTCATAAGGCTGCAAGATTTGGTCCCAAGCTCTAGTTTAGGAGTCACAAGGTCGCTGGAATTGGTCACAAGCTCGTACCTAGTGGTCATAAGGATGCAAGATTTGGTCACAAGCTCGTACCTAGTGGTCATAAGGATGCAAGATTTGGTCACAAGCTCGTACCTAGTGGTCATAAGGATGCAAAATTTGGTCACATGCTCTAGTTTGACAGTCACAAGGTTGCCAAAATCGGTCACAAGATCCCCCCAGATAGTCACATGGCTTCTCATTTTGGTCCCATGTTCTAAACTAACAGTCACAAGATCTGCCCAAACGGTCACATCCATCTCCCAATAAGTCAAAAACGCAAAACTATCAACCAAACCCAAGCAATCATTCTACTAAAACTCACCAATTCTCCTATCAAATCCCTACCAAATCCCCCCATAATCCTCTCGAAACCCTTAATATCCCCAAAACATCTTAAAAAATGCATAAAAATATAAAAAAAGTTTTAGAAAATGTATAGATTTTTCTTTTTCTGTTCAGAATGGTTGGTGAGGTGATGAATAAATGAAAGAGGAAAACAAAGCGCCAAAAAAGGGTGGCCAATCAATTTTCCGTAAGAAATGGTTTTTCCCTGCAGTATACTTAACGATTGCTGCACTATTATTGGCAGTAGTAGTTTGGTATCAAAATATTGATAATCAATTACCAGAAGCTGGGGATGACCAAGAGTTAGGTGATAATTATACACCAAATCCACATGATGAGGATGCAGCACCTGTAATGGATTCACAGGAAGTAATCAAGATGCCTGTGGCTGACCAGGAACAAGCTGAAATCGTAACGAAGTTCTTTGATTACGATGCGTCTCAAGAGGATCGCGAAAGTGCACTGATTCTTCATAACAACCGCTATTACCAAAGTACAGGAGTTGACATCGTCTATCCAAACGGTGAAGCATTTGATGTACTAGCAGCACTAAGCGGTACAGTTTCGGAGGTCAAAGAAGATCCTTTACTAGGAAATGTTGTCGTTCTAACACATGATAATGGGGTAACTACCTATTATGCTAGTCTAGGAGAAGTTGGTGTAAAAGCACAGGATGAAGTAAAACAGGGTGATGTTATTGGTACAGCTGGAGAGAATATCTTCGGTCAAAACAATGGTGTCCATGTACACTTTGAAATTAGAAAAGATGAAAAAGTGTTTAACCCGGAAGAGTTCTTTAATCAACCTGTAAGCAAGCTAGAAAGCACAGAATCTGAAGATGTATCAGAAGAAGACACTTCTAGCATCAACTCTGAAGAAGTAGATTCAAACGAGGCTACTGAAAACACAGAAGAGGGCGAAACGTCCGAGACTGAAACAGATGAGCCAAAAGAAGATGAAGAATCAAAAGATGATTCTTCAGAAGAATCTACGGATGAGTCTACAGAAGAAGAAAATTCAACTGACTCTGAAGAATAATAAAGATGAAATCCTAGTAAATTATCATGCTAGGATTTCTTTTTTTTATAGAATTTTAACCTCATAAATCTCTCATTAAGGGAGAATCGCACAATCTGTCAAAAATCCTTCAAATTCAAGGTTCCCATAAGAAAATTGTCGAACGATTATACCTTTTATCAAAGAAATAATATGGTACTATTAAATTGCATTAATTTTACTAGAATATAATATATCACATCTAGCAGACAGAACTTTTCTGAAGTCTAGTAATGTTAAAATATTTATCAGTCGCCTATGTATATTGAAAGGAATGGTCCCCAAAAAATGAGTTATGGAAGTATCAGTATAATACCTGAGACGTTGACGCCTATTTCGGAAAATGACGAGTTATCCATTGGTCAGATTATCTTACTACTATCCCAAGAACATGAAGAGGAAGAAGTGGTTGATTTAACGCGTAAATACTGCTTACAATCATCCTCTAATGAGATTCAGAAAAAGGGTATGGAGTTTTTATATATGAATGGTTTTTTTGATGATCTTAGAATCCTCATCACGAAAAACCAACTATCGAACCATCCATCCAACCAGCTATGGGCTGAGGTATATCAAATTATTTTAGACCGCCGTGATCGGAAATATTCGGTAGGAGAGATGCGAACACGTTTACAAGAAATGATTCCTACTGATCCAGAATTAAAATGTTTAATTGAACTTGTTATCGTGGACACCTATTTTAACCAAATGGATTTTGGTCAATTTGGCAACTTTTTAGAAAAGCAACAGGAATTATTTGAACCGATTCAAGATAATTTTATTCTTTCCAGCTTTAATTTAAGGACTTACCAAAAATTATTCATTTATTATTGGACACGTAATGAGTTAATCATGGCTAGAAAATATGCCTTTAGGGCACTAAACCAAACAAACAGTCCGACCACAAAAGTGAGTTTACATATGAACCTAGCATTAACCTATTCTTTTGATACGTACTATCAAGGCATGTATCATTTAAAAGAGGCGCTAAAAATCGCTGAAAAGTTTAATTTGAATAAATTTATCCACTCTATTAAAGATAAATCCATTCCATTTTTTGCTGCTCACTTCGGTAGGCCAAATGGGGTGGAGTCGAGTGATATAAGTGAACAAGCACATCTCGAAATCGCAAAAGGAAATAATGAGAAAGCAATTGAGTTATTAGAGGATATCTATACCGAAAGCCCATTTAAGATGTATTATATGGGACTTGCCAAGAAGGATAAAAACTTACTATCGGAATCATGCCGAATGTTTGTGGAAAGAAGTGACTACTTCTTTAGCAGATTACCGATGAATGCAATTAAAAATTTAGGTTTATAAAAAGCCCATAACGGGAATAAGGTGGACAAGCGATGATGGAATTCAACTCGACTAGATTTTCAATAATATGAGGGAGGAGGAATAACATGAAAAAAATCAAAACTATTTCAGTTACAGCACTATTAGGTTTTGCATTGCTTTTCACATTAATTCAGCCTACAAGCTCATTATTGGCAGATCCCGAGTACGGAGAGTTAGATAAAACTGCATGATATATAAATTTAAAAGTTGAATCCATTCATATAAAACCAAAAGTTCTATACATCTATTAGTATAGAACTTTTGGTTTTATTTTTTATATAGGGGCTCTTTTAAGGATAAATGATGAAAAATTCAAAATAAAATAAAAAACTACTTGTCCTCTCGACCTTTCCGTCCTTTTTTTATCATATTCCTGCCCTCACGATAATAAAATGTTACAAACCAAGCATTAAAGTCAAGTCTGAGGTGAGAGCTTATGTGGCTCTTTATAACACATCCAATTTGCTTGATTACATATTGCCTCAAAAAAGAATATCCTAAAAGTTTAGTCGTTTATTTATCCTAACTTTCTATGTACTGTTGTTCACAAATTGCTATAAATATGTAACTCAACTTCCAAGTAACCACACTAACAAGCCACTGAACACCCATCCATGTCCTTTTATAGCAGGGGTGGGCTACCTGAAAAATGGCACGTTCATTTTTTAGATCACCTAGTCTCATGTCTACACCTCAGGGAAATATTCAACTAGGGAGGCGAACGGTGTGCACGATTACATCAAAGAAAGAACTATCAAAATTGGCGAACATATCGTCGAAACGAGGAAAACCGTCCGAGTGATAGCCAAAGAATTTGGTGTTTCCAAAAGCACAGTCCATAAAGATTTAACCGAAAGACTGCCAGAAATCAACCCAGAATTAGCCCAACAAGTAAAAGAAATTCTGGAGTACCACAAATCCATCCGACACCTACGTGGCGGAGAAGCAACCCGCAAAAAGTACAAAACCAGCGACACAGAAAAAGTAACAACCTAGAACTAACACCAAGATTGCCGGTCACCATCATCCTCTAAAGGAGGTGAATGTGAGTACTTATTTAATTGGGATGTTAGAAATGGAAAATAAGCTGTATGAAGACGGTATGACGGAAAACACATCCAGATGTTGGGTGTGTTTTTTGTTTGGATTGTTGGGTTGTGATGTCGTTATGTGGGAGCATTTGCCCGAGTCCTGGGATGATGGGCCTGAAAACTTGGAACAAGCGCCCGAGCTCCTGCGGGATGCACCTGAAAACTTGGAACATGCACCCGAGCTCCGGAATCATGTGCCCTTAAACTTAGAGCATGCGCCCAAGCCTCGAGAACATGAACCGGTAAACTTGGATCATGCACCCAAGCCTTGATAACATGAACCCGTAAACTTGGAACATGCGCCCAAGCCCCGAGAGCATGAGCCCGTAAACTTGGGTCATGCGCCCAAGCCTTGAGAGCATGAGCCCGTAAACTTAGATCATGCACCCAAGCCTCGAGAGCATGAGCCCGTAAACTTAGATCATGCGCCCAAGCCTCGAGAACATGAGCCTGAAAACTTGGATCATACGCCCAAGCCCCAGGAGCATGCACCCGTAAACTCACAGCATGCCCCCGCCCCCAAGAAGCATGTGCCTGTAATCCTGAACCATGCGCCCATGCCTCGGGACCATGCGCCCGTAAACTTGAAGCATGTGCCCAAGCCAAGGCTTCATGCTCCCACAAACATAAACTATGAGCCCAAATCAAGCACCATATGCCTCAATAGTCCAACCACTGATTAATGATATTCAACATTCAATCATTAAAAATAGATCGTTTCCCAATAGAAACAAAGGAATCTTGAGGAAATTTTTCCAATGGAGGACTGTGATATTTTCTGGAGTAATTTCTTCCGGAGTGTTCTAAATTCATGGAGTAAAGAAGACGACGGGCGACTTTTGGAGATTTGATTTGCAGGAGTTCGCGGCATGCTCTGTTCGTAATCGTAGGTTCATATAGTAAAAAATAGTCTAGAATTTTCTGCTCGTGGGCTTTTGGATCTTCCCAACCACACTTTGGACATTTCCATTTTCTATTCTTATACTGTATTGGGAATATCTCACATTCATTGCATGCTATTCCCTTTATCAAATGATGATCTTTGATATTGAATTGATTCATTAAATCAGGTTTATGGGGTGTATTATCTCTTAGCAACTTTTTATTTAACTTCCGAATTGTGGTGGAATCAAATATGCCTTTAGCATACGATTCATAAAGTTGATCGAGAATGGTGGGCAAAGATTCAAGTTGCACAAATTTTATGGGCATTGTAGTTTCATCCTTATAACTAAGAATGGAGGAAGGATTTGTCGATACTCCGACTGTTTCGATGGGCATTGGAGGAAACCCGGATTGCTGGAGCCATAATGTTAAATGCCTTTTCTGCGTTTCGGCCTGGAGTATTGGGTTTTTCTGACCTTTCTTCTGATCTCCGTCAATCTGAATAAGCTGTTGGGTTTTCGGATTGTACTCCAGTTCACCTTTAAGATTTTTAATTTCTAAAATGAGAATAAACTTTGGGGTTACTAATAATGTGTCAATTTGGAAGTGGAAGGGGCCAACTTTCAAGCGAATTCCTTGGAAAATATAAGCGTTCTTGTGAGGATAAGTGGAAAGAATGTAATCTGCATTTCTTTCACCACGATAACCAGCCCGGTAGCTAGCAAATTCGTCTTGCAGGATTTTGTTTTCACGTAGATGTGGGAGAAGCCACCTAAACAGTGCCTCATAACATAAAACAGAGTAGGGTTTGGTGCGAAGTAAAACTACTTTCTTCAATAAAAATCACTCCTTATTATATTTGTTCTTTAACTAATTCTACATAATTCTATTAAATCCTCCTTTATTTTCAAATTTGTATTGGAGTATGTGACTAAAGTTATGAACCAAGCTCCCATAAACATAAAGTATGTACTTGAATTAATTGGACATGGTAGATAAAACATCCGGTATGTACCCTTTCTCATAAAACATCTGCCGATCAATTAGTTACATGAACCCAACCGAACAAAATATAGACCATCATGTTATTTTTAATGTTGGAGTTGCTTTTTAGCATCTGCTAAGTGTAGTAAGCATGGACTTGTTAATGAAAAACATGCAACCAGTTATGAAAAGCATGTGCCCGGAAGTTCAGAGCAACTTACTGTAATTTGTCAATATGCTCCCTATTAACTAAAACATGTTACCATTGCAATATAACATGTACCCTGAATTCTGGAGGATGCGCCCGCAGCACCGTACCATGTGCCCGCGCCACCCGAGCATGTGCCTGCAACATTCAACCATGGGCCCGCGTCACTCAACGATGAGCCCGGATCACCAAAGCATGCGCCCACAGCACCCAACCATGAGCCCAACCCACCCAAACAACAGCCCGCACCACACCCCAATCCCACCTCTATACCCCATCCCCACCCCAACTAAACAAAAATTTCCATTTCTTTTTAAAAATATTGCAGTTTTATGTCAAATTTTGTGGTAATATATGATATAAGTAGCATTGTGTTTTTTGACAGGTGCGGAACGTAATAAACGAGGAGGATTTTGATGTTTTCTAGGGATATAGGAATTGACCTTGGAACTGCTAACGTGTTGATTCATGTGAAGGGAAAAGGAATTGTATTGGATGAACCATCGGTAGTAGCAATGGATCGTAACACTGGCAGAGTGCTTGAGGTTGGAGAAGCTGCTCGTCGTATGGTTGGACGGACACCAGGAAATATTGAAGCAATTCGCCCATTAAAAGATGGAGTAATTGCTGATTTCGATGTGACGGAAGCAATGTTAAAACATTTTATAAATAAAATTAATGTGAAAGGATTTCTTTCTAAGCCTAGAATGCTGATTTGCTGCCCTACCAATATTACTAAAGTAGAGCAAAAGGCAATCAAAGAGGCTGCAGAGAAATCTGGTGGTAAAAAAGTATACCTAGAGGAAGAGCCAAAAGTTGCTGCGGTTGGTGCTGGTATGGAAATCTATCAGCCAAGCGGTAACATGGTGGTTGATATCGGTGGGGGAACTACTGATATTGCGGTACTTTCCATGGGTGATATTGTTACTTCCGAGTCGGTTAAAATGGCTGGGGATAAATTTGATGTAGAAATTTTACAATACATCAAACGGAAATATAAATTACTAATCGGGGAGCGTACTGCTGAAGATATTAAGATTAATATCGCAACAGTTTTCCAAGGTTCTCGTAAAGAAGAATTAGATATTCGTGGTCGTGACATGGTGACAGGTCTTCCTCGTACTATTACAGTGTATTCTGATGAAATTGAAGAGGCTCTTCGTGAGTCAGTTTACTTGATTGTACAGGGTGCAAAAGCTGTTCTTGAGCGTACACCACCTGAATTATCAGCTGATATTATTGATCGCGGGGTTATTTTAACTGGTGGTGGTGCGTTGATTCACGGAATCGACCAATTACTAGCAGAAGAGCTTAAAGTACCTGTATTCCTTGCTGAAGAGCCAATGCATTGTGTGGCAAAAGGAACAGGAATCATGCTTGAAAATATCGATAAAATCGAACGTAGAAGAAGTATTGTCTAAACAGTTTGGGAACTCCTAGATGAGTTCCCATTTCCAATACAAATAAAGGAGGACGAATTGTAATGCTAAGAGGTTTTTATACAGCAGCGAGCGGAATGCTTTCGATGCAACGACAACAAGAAGCATTAGCTAATAATATTGCCAATGCGAACACACCAGGTTATAAAGCGGACCAAGCTACATTACGATCGTTTCCCGAAATGCTTTTATACCAAATGGGCTCCCAAACGATCCCAACGAAGAATCCAACAAATCTACCAGTACAAAATCCAATTGGATCAATCAATACCGGTGTTTACGTACAAGAATATGTTCCAGATTATGTGCAAGGTGCACTGAAAGAAACGGGTGTATCTACTGATTTGGCCTTAATAGACGGTGTTTTACCGGATGAGACAGGAAGCATTTTCTTTACGGTACAAGATGAAAATGGAGCGCCACGTTACACAAGAAACGGGAACTTCACGGTAGATGGCCAAGGATTTCTAACAACCACACAAGGATATTATGTGCTGAATCAAGCTGGTAACCCGATTCAAACAGGAGGAATGGAATTTACTGTGACTCCAGAGGGACAACTACAACTTGGTGCACAGAATATTCAATTAGGAATTGCCTATTCTGCTGATGCCAACCAAATGGAAAAAGAAGGCAATGGACTATTTAACGGGGAAGCAGGGCCTGTACTAGCTGGGGTTACCTACACCGTACAGCAAGGTTTTTTAGAGCAGTCTAATGTCAATGCAGTCCAAACGATGACACAAATGATGGAGTCATATCGTTCATTTGAGATGAATCAACGAGTGTTAAAAGCATACGACGAAAGCATGGGGAAAGCAGTAAGTGAAATTGGTCGTATCGGTTAGACTTAAAGTTAAAGGAGGGGAACGTCTTGTCTAGAACTATGATTCAAGCTGCCGTTACCATGAATCAGCTCCAACAAAAAATGGACTTAATTGGTAATAATTTGGCCAACAGTCAAACTACAGGATATAAAGCTAGAAATGCAGATTTTTCATCATTATTATTTCAACAAATTAATAACATGACCGACCCTGCCAATGCACAAGGTCGACTAACGCCAGATGGTGTTCGCGTCGGTTCCGGGGCTAAGCTTGGTTCGATTAATGTAGACCTATCATTAGGTACGTTGAAAGAAACAGGGCGCGCTCTTGATGTTGCGCTAATGCAGCCAAACCATTTATTCCAAATCTCCGTTACAGAAAATAATGTGACTGAAACTCGTTACACAAGAGACGGATCCTTTTATTTAAGTCCACTTGCCAATAATCAAGTCATGCTGACAACAAAAGATGGTGACCCGGTACTAGGAGCAAATGGTCCGATTACATTTGCAGATGGCTTCAATGAAATTCAAGTTACTGATGATGGCCAAGTGACCGTAAGACGTGGAACAAACACTGAGGTTGTGGGGCAATTAACAGTAGTCGAAGCGGTTCGACCACGATTGCTTGAAGCAACTGGAAACAACAACTTCCGTCTTCCAAACTTAGCAGAACTTGGATTTAACCAAGCAGAAGTGATTCAAGGTGTCCAAGCCTCAGTCAAAAGTGGTACACTCGAAACTTCCAACGTAAATATGTCCAAAGAATTAACGGATTTGATCACGACCCAACGTGCTTACCAATTTAATGCACGAACCATTTCCATGGGAGATCAAATGAGTGGATTAATTAACCAATTACGTTCTTAATAGGAAAAAGATGATTGACGCACATACTGACAATAACTTATAGTATAAAAGAGAGTATGGTACGGATTTTGGTCTAGCTCATGGGTTCGGGCTTTGCTATGATTTGTTACGTAGGAAGATATAATGTAATCTAGAAATAGGTGAACCAAGTTATGTCCACAACAGAACAAGTTGATAAAACAAAGGAAGAAAAACAAGAAACACCAACAAAGAGTGCACCAGTTGAGGTAGAGCCGACTCCACCCAAGCGTGTACCAATTGAAGGTGTAAAAGAAGAAGAACCAACACCTGCTACTGAACCAAAAGCAGAAGAGGTTGCTTCTGAAAAGAATGCTTCCTTAGAAAAAGAAAAAAAAGAGCAGAGAAGACGTAGATCTGCCAGTGCTGAAGTCGAATTGACCGAAACACAACAACAAACAAGAAAAGAACAAAAGAAAAAGCAAAAAGCAGAAAAGAAACAACTAAAAATACAGAAACGCAAAAATAAAAAGCCAAGACTTCGTATTTTCCCAATTTGGCTTAGACTTATTATTGTAGTAGCGCTATGTGTTGCTGCTTTAGCTGGTGGCTTAATGTTCGGATACGGTGGACTAGGCGACGGTGAACCAAGAGATGCATTAGAATGGGAAACTTGGCAACATATCATTGATATCGTATTTAAGGAAAGATAATATGGACCTGTACTCTTAGGAGTGCAGGTTTTTTGGTTATTTGGCAGGGATTTTTCCCTCATAGATAGAATGATAAAGAAAAGGAAAGGGGATTATCATGTTTTTTCTCCAAATGTCCGGTTTTCCAGGTTCCGGAAAATCTACTCTTGCACGTGAAATTGCGAAACAAACAGGAGCAGTATTAGTTGATCATGATGTAGTAAAATCTGCATTGCTTGAAGAAGTGTCGAATATAGATCGTAAAGAAGCGGGAATTTTTTCCTATAACATTGACTGGGCCATTGTAGAATCTAATCTATCCATTGGCCATAGTGTGATTCTTGATAGTCCCTGTCTATATGATGTCATGATTGAAAAGGGAGAGTACTTAGTAGAAAAATATAAAGCAAAGTACAAGTACATCGAATGTGTTCTAGAAGATTTCCAAGAAGTAAACAAAAGGTTAAAAAATCGAGAAAAGATGGCTAGCCAAATTAGCGAAATAAAATCAAAGGAAGCCTTCCAACTAACACTAAAAAGTAGTAAGAGACCCAACAAACACGCCACGCTCATTATTGATACAAGTCAGCATCCTGATACCTATTTGAGCAAAGTAATGGATTATATCAATGAATAATATTTATACCCAAGTCCTAATATCTGGTATAATAATAAAAAAGTATACATAAAGGAGTTTTTACATTGGATATAAATGAAATCAAAAACACAATCCCCCACCGTTATCCATTTTTATTAGTGGACAAGGTGTTAGAAATGGACGAAGGACAACGAGTAGTAGGTCTCAAAAATGTTTCCGCAAATGAACCATTCTTCCAAGGACACTTCCCAGATTATCCAGTAATGCCTGGTGTTCTAATTGTCGAAGCACTAGCTCAAACAGGAGCTATAGCCATGTTAGGAAAAGAAGAAAACCGTGGAAAAATCGGATTCTTAGCCGGAATTGATAAATGTCGCTTCAAGCGCCAAGTGAAGCCAGGCGACCAACTGCGATTAGAAGTAGAAATCACTCGCGTAAAAGGACCAGTTGGAAAAGGAAAAGGCATTGCAACAGTTGATGGAGAATTAGCATGTGAAGCAGAGATTACATTTGCTATTAAATAATTTTAATTTGAAGATGCTGCCATGCTGAGTGTGGTGGCATTTTTTGTTTTGTTGGTGTTGGGGCAGATGTTTGGTGGTTTTGGTAGGATGATTTTAGTGAATGGTCAGATGTATTGGTGGCAAGGTAACATGGTTTGGGAATATGGGTACAAGCTATGTAATATTGGTCCCATATTCGCGTGGAGTGGTCACATGCTCACACTGGATGGGCGCATGTTTTTGATTATAAGTCACAAGCACTTACGATTTGGGCACAAGGTTTTGATTATAAGTCACAAGCACTTACGGTTTGGGCGCATGGTTTTGATTATAAGTCACAAGCACTTACGTTTTGGGCACAAGGTTTTGATTATAAGTCACAAGCACTTACGATTTGGGCACAAGTTTTGGATTATAAGTCACAAGCACTTACGGTTTGGGCACAAGTTTTGAATTTTAAGTCACAAGCTCACAAATAATGGTCACATACTCAAAACTTACAGCTACATTCTCCCTAAACCTAAGCACAAACAACAAAATTCCCAGCACAAATCCACACCAAATCTAACCTCCCACAACCTAATTTCCCACCAAACACACACCAAATACATAATTTTTCTGTAAAAAATCCGTATCAGTATTAGGAATTAGGGTTAAACTATTCGCGATAAGTTATTATTACAAGGAGGAATTGTCATATGACTAAGAAATGGCTTATAAAATTAGGTGCGCCTGTATTAGCATTATCACTTATGGCAGCATGTGGTGACGACGATACGGAAGATCCTATCGATGATCCTGCCGGTGACGAGGCTCCATTAAATCAAGAAGATGATAATGGTATCGATAACGACCTTGAGAATGGCGGCACAGATGATGACGGTAATGATATGGACGGCACCGATGGTCTTGATGGAGATAATGGTGACGATGGCCTATTAGACGGTGACGACGAAAATGGTAGCGAAGATGGAAATGGCCTAGGTGATGATAGCGATAATCACGGGGGCGAAGAAGTAGGTCCAAATGACGATAGAAATAAAGACGATGAGAACAAATAAATTGCAATTAATAAATCCCCTGGCGTAACGATGCTAGGGGATTATTTTTCGCATTTGTAGGTAACTTACAATTTAATGTCCACGCTCTTTCCAAGTGTTGGATGTGGAGCATCTGCAACTGATTGACTTAACATTTCGGTCAGTTGGTTTCCTTGTTGATTCATGAGATTTTTAATATTAGCCATCATCGCCAAGCTGGCATCTGAGCGCACCTGACTATTTGCCATGACAACTGAAAGTGCTGCAATATCCATTTTGAAACCTCCTCATATCCGTTATCCCTATTGTAGCATACCATCGAACGAGTACCTATAATTTTCTAAGATGCTTCCCTTTTAAGGAGAATAATAACCCTATAAGTAGCAAAAATTAGACTGAATGGGAGAATTGTGATTAAATTTTCTTATGTGTTAAGAAAAGTAAAGGTATGGTGATGGCATTTTGGACATCCCACTGGTATCCATCAGTATTGTTCTTATATTAATTATTGCAAATGGCGTGTTTGCCATGACAGAAATTGCAATCGTAACATCTAGAAAAGCAAGACTTGAAAAAATGGCCGAGGATGGCGATAAAAGGGCAACTTTTGCGCTTAAACTAGCAGAAGAGCCTAACCAACTATTATCGACAATCCAAATCGGTATAACCTTAATTGGGGTTGTAACGGGTGCATTTGGTGGAGCTGCTATCGCTAGTCAATTGGCACCACAAATTGCAAAAATTGAAGCACTTGCGCCATTTAGTTCACAAATAAGTATGTTTATCGTTATCGCAATCACAACTTATTTATCGTTAATTATTGGTGAATTAGTGCCAAAACGAATTGGGATGAACAATCCCGAAAAAACAGCACTATCCGTGGCCAAACCAATGTACTACTTCTCGAAAATTGGTAAGCCACTTATTATCATTTTAAGTAAATCAACCGAATTTGTACTAAAAGTATTCGGTATTAAACAAAATAACGAACCAAATGTCACCGAGGAAGAAATCACTCAGTTGATTGAGCAAGGTGTCTACAGTGGAGTCGTAGAAGAAATTGAGCATGAAATGGTGGAGCAAATCTTCTACATGGGTGATCAACGATTAGGTGATATCCTTACCCCGAGAACGTATTTAGAGTGGATTGACCTAGAAGATTCGCTCGAAGAGAACCTAGAAATCATGAGCACCAGCAATCACTCAGCATTTCCAGTTGGAGAAGGAAGCCTCGACAACTTCCGTGGCATCATTTACACGAAAAATGTCTTTTCCGAATTACTAAAAAGACAAGACTTCAAGTTAGAAGACTTGGTGGAAAAAGCCCTCGTACTTCCAGAAACAATGATGGCATTTCAAGCCCTAGAAAAAATCAAAGTTTCCGGAAAGCATCAGGCAGTTGTCATAGACGAATACGGTGGAATAGAAGGATTTGTCAGTTTACATGACTTTATGGAAAGCATTGTCGGTGATATGCCGGACTTAGAAGATATGGATCCTAAAATTATCAAACGCGACGAAACTACTTGGCTAGCTGACGGACTAATTTCGCTGGAAACATTCAGACGATACTTTGACATTGATGAATTAGAAGAACTACGTAGCGAATCCCACACCCTTGGAGGCTACATTACGACTTACATTGGTGATATTCCTAAAGTCACAGATACAATCGAAGTAGAAGATTACCTTCTAGAAGTCGTGGATATGGATCGTGCGAGAGTGGATAAAGTATTGGTGACGAGGTTAGAACAGTTGGAAGCTGATGAAGAATAGATGATAGGAAAGGGATTGGATGTTGAATGCCAGTCTCTTTTTTGTTTTGTGGAGTGTAATTGGCTTTTTAGCAATTTGTTATTTGCTTGGTCACTTAGAGCATGTGCCAGAGATTTCCGGACATGCGCCTAAAGTGGTCGAGGATGTACCCAAGATTTCCGAGCATGTGCCCAATATGGCCGAAGATGTACCCAAGACCCCTGAGCATGCGCCCAACATGGCCGAGGATGTACCCGGAACCTCCTAGCATGTGCCCAACATGGCCGAAGATGTACCCAAGACCTCTGAGCATGCACCCAATATAGCCGAAGATGCACCTGAGACCTCCGAGCATGTGCCCAACATGGCCGAGAATGTACCCAAGACCCCTGAGCATGCGCCCAGCGTGGCCGAGAATGTACCCAAGACCACTGAGCATGTGCCCAACATGGCCGAAGATGTACCCAAGACCACTGAGCATGCGCCCAACGTGGCCGAAGATGTACCCAAGACCTCTGAGCATGCGCCCAAAATGGCCGAAGATGCACCCGAGACCTCCGAGCATGTGCCCAAAATGGCTGAAGATGTACCCAAGACCACTGAGCATGTGCCCAACACGGACGAGTATCTACCCGGAACCTCAAATCATGCACCCAACATGATCAAGCATGCTCCCAAAAACCCCAACCATGTGCCCAAACCCCAGCACCATATGCCCAAACCCCAGCACCATGCGCCCAAGCCCAACCACAGTCAACATCATCCCACAAAACACCTCTACAACTGCGTCCGCCGTCTCTTCCCAGTCGTTTTCAACATAATCTGATTCAATACTTCAGAAAACATCAGTCCCATTGCAATACCACCAGCCAAAAGCATTACCTTAGCGGAGTACTGAACGGCGTTTAAGTAATCATTTTGTACAAAGCTGCGCATGGCATTATACGCCATTCCCCCTGGAACAAGCGGAATAATGCCAGAAACATTGAAAATAATAATGGGGGTTTTGTACAGTTTGGAAAACCCTCGACTGATCATGGCAACTAGAATTGCTCCGACGATGGTTGCAGGTACGGCGTCCACACCATTTTCCACCAATAAATAATAAACAATCCAACCAGCCATTCCGTTAAAGCCACATTGAAGTAATACTTTCTTAGGTGCATTAAATAAGATTCCAAACCCTGCTGATGATATAAAGCTCGTGATAAGCTGGGCTAATATTGTCATTCCATTACCCTCCGATTCCAATACATGCTACCTATTGTAAACCAATAAAATCATGCCTGCAATTCATGACATAATCACACTTAAATTTCAACAATGTTCGTGAATTATGGAAATATCATCCAGTAAACAAGGAATTTTGGAAATATTTATCGTATTTTGTTACTTCGAAAAGCGAAATAACTGTAGAATATTAAGAAATATGTTTGAAATAGGGGTCCTTTATACTATAATTTAGAGTAGAAAGAGTACGATTGCCTATTTTAGTAAAAGGAGCGCTATCATGACCAAGACTAATTCGACACAACTTGACACGTTAGGATTGTTATTTCAAAACCATATAACCGATGCAAACATTAGTCGAGACGCTCTAACAGATAAACTTTTAAATCACTATGCGTCACTAGGGAATAATGCACCTAATTTAATCATGATATTCTCTTCCAATGGTGACTTGCGTTCTAGAAACGATAAAGAAATGACGCCTTTCGGGAACGTTATGAGAATAGAAGACTTTAAGCAAAGCTTACTAAAAAAGTCCTATCAGGAACTAGAAGCGGCTTTCGAGCGTGCTCAACTTGGACAAACTACACAATGTGAAGTAGTTATTAAGCGAAAGAAACAGTTTTTTGACGTGATGATGGTTCCCATGCAAAGCCAAGGTACAGAAGTAGAAGGAATTGGGTTCATTATCAAGGATGTCACCTTTCATAAACATCAACAGATTGATATAACAAATGAAAATAAAAGCCTGAAACTGATATTCAATCATTTACATATTGGGGTTTGGGTAAGTGAATTTAAGACTGGGAAATTAGTCTATGTGTCCAAAGGGTTGACAGACCTGTATAATTATCCGTTTGAATCATTTGATAAGGACAATTTAGATATTCGTTATGTAATCCAGAAATATGTCCATCAAGATGACAAGGATTATGTGCGCCGAACCGCTATTAAAGTACTGGCAAATGGTGAGTCGGTGAATATGCGCTACCGAATTACCCATCCAGATGGAACAGAGAAATGGTTAACGTGTAATACTGCTCCATACTATGATGAAAACGGAAAGCTAACACATATCTTCGGGATGCAAACCGATATTACAGGCGAAGTGAAAATCCAAGAACAGCTTAAATACACTGCAAATCACGATTTATTGACAACGCTTCCGAACCAAAGAAGTCTGGATGAGAAATTAGGTCATCTATTTCGGGGAGAAAAGCCATTTGCGTTTGCCTTCTTGAACTTGGATCGATTTTCACAAATCAATGGCTCCCTGGGCTATCATGTTGGGGATGAAGTGTTAAAAACAATTGCCAATCGACTATTATTAATCCTTCCAGAAAATAGTTTCGTTGCCCGTCTAAAAAGCAATGATTTTATTATCCTGTTTGAAGATTATGCGTCAAAAGAGGATTTAGTTTCGGTAATTGAAAATCTCATCCATGATATTAAGCAGCCATTCACCATTGATGAATACGAGATTAACATGACCTCAAGTATCGGAGTAAGCTTTTACCCGGAAGACGGGAATTCCAGTAAAACGTTAATGGAAAAAGCCCACTCCGCACTGAGCTATTCCAAGAAAAGTGGTAGAAATACATTCCGTTTATACTCCTATTCAAAAGACACCGCATTTCAGCGTAAACTTCGCTTGGAAAATGAGATGCTGGAAGCTCTGGAAAAGGAAGACTTTGAACTGTATTACCAGCCACTTGTTGAAACGCAAACTGGTGAAATCATGGGTGCAGAAGCCTTAATTCGCTGGAACCATAGAGAGTGGGGGTTAATTTCCCCAGGCGAATTTATCCCAATTGCCGAAGAAAACCATCTAATTAACGACATCAGTGATTGGGTGATTAAAAAAGCCTGTGCGCAAATTAGAGAGTGGAAGGATAAGGGATTACAATTGATCCCGGTGTCGGTTAATATTTCCCCGATACGTCTCATGAAAAAAGGGTTTACCGAATACGTGAAAAGCCAGCTAAAGGCATATGACGTACCAACTGCTTTTTTCGGTGTGGAAATAACGGAAGGTTCGCTTCTGAAGAATGAAAAAGGTGTCATTGATACACTTGCAGAGTTAAAGGAACTTGGGGTACGAGTTGCAATTGATGACTTTGGTACGGGATTTGCTTCCTTAAACTACTTACGTGAATATCAAGCGGACACCTTAAAGATTGACCAAGTATTCATTCAAAGTCGTGATGGCCAAATTGAGAAAGATAATATCATTGTCGGTTCTGTGATGGAGATGGCAAAAGGCTTGAAGATGAGGATTATTGCAGAGGGCGTGGAGGAATACGGACAATATCGTTTCTTGAGAAATCGTAACTGCGACCTGATTCAAGGCTACCTATTTTCAAGACCAGTACCGGTGTCAGACTTTGAACAACTACTCGTAAAAGGAATGCTGGAGCCAGACCCGGTGAAAGTGGAGAAGGACCGGTTGAAAAAACTAAAAAAGATGAAAAAATAACGTTGGCCTGTTTTCGGAATTAGAGAACAGGCTTTATTTATAGTCGAAAAAGGGTGGTTTTACCAAAGAATAAAAAAAGCTTCTCACTAGTTTACCAAACTTTTGAGAAGCCTTTCCGTCCTATTCATCTAATAGATTCATCAAATGTTCCCAATCAAACAGGGAACCAGGGTCTGTCTTTCGCTCTGGTGCATATTCATCATGCCCTATGATATGCTCACGATCCAGTGGCACCGTCCCATAGAATGCGGAAATATCGAGTAATAAATCTCTCAAGGTTTCATATTGCTCATTCGTATACCCGATATGGATGGGGTCAATATTATCATAGTCTTCTTCCGTCATCATCGAAACCATTTCCTCTTTGGTTCCGATTGCTAGTAACTCAATACCAATGGAATAGGCGTTTAATTTATTATGATAGGTAGGATAGTTTGCTAAACTACCTTTTCCAGCATGATAGGCAATACGGTTCTCAGTTACAAACTGATATAGTTTTCCAGACCGGTCAATAACATAATGGGAAGAAACACCGTATTGATTAAAAATATCGTATGTATCTAGAATTTGATATGGGTCCTCTGGTTTTTCTTGGGCATTACTAGTGAAATGAATAACAGCATGGGTAATTGGTGTTACCCGTTTCTCAGAGACATGTCCAGGCAAATATAATTTAGTTAATGATTCGATAGAAGTGGACTGCCTAGTGGGAAGTTGTTTCACCTCAGGCTGAGTCTTTGGTATTTCTTTAGTTTCCTCAGTATTACAAGCCGCTAGAAATAGTAATGTCACCATCATGATGCTTTTCCATATCTTGTTCATTCTCTCACACTCCGTTAACTGCTCGCTCATTATCACTATCGGAGGAAAATGGGGAAATGTTTAACTTCCACCGAACACAAATGCTAACATCAACATGAGAAATCCAAAAGTTCCCCCAAATACTATTTTACCATTGGACATGGACGAAAAAAACAGTATGACATACTCGAAAAAAGGTTCTTATTCCTGATTGGGAAAATATAATAATTTTATAATGACTAAACGTTCATTCAATAAAAAAACTAAACGATTTATGGAGGGATTGTAATGGAATTGTATTACGAGGTTCATGGTAAAGGGTATCCTGTCATTCTTATTCACAGTGGTGGTGCCGATCTCCGTGACTGGACATTCGTAGAGCCCCTTTTAGCTAACGACTATAAGGTCATTGCTTACGATGGACGTGGTGCGGGAAAGTCGCCTAATCCTACAAAGGATGTCAACTGTGTGGAGGACTTAAATGAACTACTTGAACACCTCGAGATTTCTAAAGCCGCAATCGTTGGTCATTCCATGGGCGGACAGATTGCCACAGATTTCGCACTAGAATACCCGGAAAAAGTATCCCATCTGATTTTATTAGCTCCGGCGTTAACTGGCTTTGATTATTCACAGGCGTTTAAGGAATATATCAATAAGGTTGGCACAGCAGCTCCTGATGTAGAAAAAATGATTGAGATATCCCAAAGTGCTCCATCGTATCGTGTTGTCCAATCTAGCCCACATCGGGAACTGGCAGAAGAGATGCTGCGTCACCATATCAAACGGTCCTTTGCATGGCCGGTGTTTGAATTGGTTTGGCCACAGCCTCCTGCTTCTGAAAGACTGGGAGAATTGTCTGCTAAGACATTATTCATGATTGGTACGGAGGAGTTACCCGATAATCTCCGAGTGGCGGATTATTACCGTGAACACTCTAATGCTAGAATTGTAGAAATCCCTGGGGCCGATCATATGATGACCCTTACCCACCCAGACGAACTGTATCGTCATATTACTAATTTCATAAAGGAATGAACTAACATGCCTAGATCACCGGAAGAATATGAACGTATTCGCGAGTTGGCCAAACAAAAAATTCACAATACTGCTATGGAGTTGTTTATCAAACAGGGGTATCATGCAACTTCTATTCATGATATAGCTGAATCGGCAGGTATATCGAAGGGACTACTCTACAATTATTACAAAGGTAAAGAAGCACTTCTTGCACAGATGGTTGAAGCAAGAATTGCAGAAGTAATTCATGTAATGGATGGGGCCAAGGCAATTCGGAAACCAACAGAGCAACTAAAATTTATAGTGGAAGGTGCAATTAATGGCGTTTATCAACATCCGGAAGTTTTTCGTTTCTATCTCCACTTACAGACACAGCCAGAAGCGGATGAAGAATTGATTAAATACAGTAAGATGCTAATTGAAGAAAGCGCCAGACAGTTTGAGTTTCAGTGTGAAATCTTCGAAAGGATTGGTGTAGAAGAGCCACGAAAACGATCACTTTACTTTTCATCTGCACTACAAGGAGTCATGTTAATGATATCTACCTATCCCCATAAGTTCCCAATTGAAGAAATAAAAGCACAGTTGATCCGTGAATTCTGTATCCCGGCTGACGATTGAGGTTATAAGTCTTCTATTCTTATCGGCTAAACGAACAAAATGGCCGATAAGAAAAAAAGACCCGTCATGGCCGAACATGACGAATCTTGAACATAACCTTATACAAACGCCAACACCACCGCAATCCCAGCGCCAATCGCAGATGCCGTCAGCAATGCTTCAACACCCTTTGATAAACCAGCAACCAAATGCCCCGCCAATAAGTCGCGGACTGCATTCGTAATATGTAATCCCGGTACAAGAGGCATCACTGCACCAATGATAATCTTATCTAACTCGACCCCTAAGCCAGTATGGATAAAGAACACAGCAAGAAGGCCGATAATGAAAGATGCCACAAACTCAGAAATGAAGCGAATCTCCACCAACTTATCAAACCACAAAAACCCGATAAATCCAATTCCACCAGCTACTACAGATGGGAGAAAATCAGCCCAAATCCCACCAAACATGATGGTAAAACAGCCACTCGCAAGCGCCGCTATGAAGACCATGAGCTTGTTAGAATACAGAACTTTTAATGTTTCCAATTGCTTCAAGGCATGATAAGCTTCCTTCATATCAAGCTCCCCAGCAGCAATCCTCCGTGAAACACTATTAACCTCTGCAATCTTATTCAAATCCGTCGTCCGTTTCATAATCCGCATCATATTCGCCGGCTCCGCCTGATCAATAGAAAAGTAAATCCCCGTCGGAGTAGCATAACTCTGCGGATTCTCCACCCCAAAAGCACGCGCTATCCGATTCATCGTATCCTCCACCCGATACGTCTCCGCACTACTCTCCAACATAATCTTCCCTGTTAACAAGCAAAGTTTCGTTATCTGCTCATGTTTTTCCAAAATTAATCAACCCCGAACTATTTTGTCTTTTCCATTATAGTAGGGTTTGGGGGGAGATGGAAGTTTTTGTGTTGTGGGGGGATGTTTGGGGTAGGGAAGATGTTCCTGAGATGGGGGAGCTTGTGCCTTTGGAGTATGAAGATGTCCCTGAGTTGAGTAACCATGTGCCCATGGAGCAGGAGAATGCGCCCGAATTGGGAAACCATGTGCCCTGGGACCAGAAGGATGTGCCCGAGCCAAGTAACCATGTACCCAATCATAGCAATCTTGTACCCAAAAAGCAGAACAATGTCCCCGCTCTAAACAATCATCTAACTCAAACTCTAAATCATAAACCCAAACCCGTTTCCCAAAAAATAAAACACCATCCATTTTAAAAAAAGGTATAATAGTCCTCGAGAGGTGAGAGTGTTATATGAAATTTATAAAATGGCTTCTTATCATTATCATTCTTCTAGGTGGTCTTGGCTACGGGGTTTACCATTTTGGAACCAAAATTGCCTCGGATAAGATAATGGAAGCTCTGGTAACCGAACTAGAGAATAGTGGGGAAATGGAAAACATCAAAAGAGCAATTGAAAATGACCCGGAACTGCAGGCTTTTATTAATGGTGCAGCATCAGTTGATGAAAGCACATTGCCATTCACCACAAAAGAAGAAGCAACGAAAGTGATTGTGAAGAAATTTGGTATTTCGGGAATTAAGGATTTACAATCCAGGGTGAAAGAAGGCCAAGTTTCCAAGGAAGAGATCCTTCAAGAAGTGGCAGGTAAATTAACAGAAGAAGAAATAACAGCATTGAAAGTAATTGCTTATAAAGAACTTTATAATAAATAATATGAAATTACCCAAATATGAAGATGCATTATGCATAGTTGGGGTCGCTTAAAGGAAGACATCCTATTTTCCATACACTAAATCGCACTGTAGTTCATAGTTGAATGAACAGTGCGATTTTATTTTTATATTAGGATTATATAATCTGTTTAATCTCTGTACCCACACGTACTGATATGAATACTATTTGTGCTGGAAAATGAAACTCCTGTTATAATTATCTGAAAATTATGTTAAGGTATTAGCAAGGAATGACAATTCTACTAATGAGAGGAAAGCTTGAATATTTTCTCCGTAGAAATTCTATTTAATAGGAGGTATGAGATTGAAGGAAAAAAATAATATTCAGGATTTTGAAGAGGTAAATGTAAAGCGTATTAATATCATTGAAAATGATGGGACCATTCGAATGGCTATCTCCAATACAGAATTATTTCCAACACCAAAGCTGCTAGAAGATAAAGATATTCCGAGAGATGGAAATCCAGGTGCAGGAATAGTTTTTTATAATGATGAGGGAATTGAATGTGGAGGATTACGATTTTCAAGTCAAAAGGAAGATGAAAATAATTATGAACAAAATATACTTCTTGCTTTTGACCCATATCTGCAAAATGATGTAGTGGATCTTGGGATGTATGATAGAAATGGTGAAAGGACCTATGCGTTAGTTTTTAGTGATAGGCCAAAAAAATTCCTTACCGAATTTGTTAAAGAACATGAACATATGCTCTTCGCGGAAAATAGTCCGGAAAAACAAACATATATGAAAGAATTATATGAAAAAGGTGAAATTGGATTCGAACGAATGAAGATAGAAAAATCCTCTTCTGGAGAAGTATCCGTAAAATTGTCAGATAGCAAGGGAAGGCAACGAATCCGTTTAGCAGTCGATCAACATGATAATCCCAAACTTGAATTTTTAGATGAAGAAGGGCAGGTAATTTATAGCTTGCCACCTGATAAATAGATAATCATGTGAATGTGATATTACTTTACTTTACGATATATGGCGCATCTCATAAGGAAATCGTTTAAATGGGGTGGGCCATTTTTTATATTTGTAAATTAAGTGAGCATATGTGCCTGTTAATCAAAAACATGGCCCCATATTGAATCACTATGTACCCACTAATCGAGAGCATGCACCCGCTCCTGATCCCCATGAGCCCATTGACCAAGAGCATGCACCCATTCCGTGTCATCATGTGCTCACTGACTAAGAGTATGCTCCCACTCCTCGTCATCATGTGCCCAAACACCAAGAGCATGGACCCATTCCGAGTCATCATGGCCCATTGACCAAGAGCATGGACCCATTCCTCGACATCATGTGCCCACTATCCAAGAGTATGCTCCCACTCCTCGACATCATGTGCCCACTGACCAAGAGTATGCTCCCACTCCTCGATATCATGTACCCAAACACCAAGACCTTGCTCCCACTCCAAGTCCCCATGTGCCCAATAACCAAAATCATACTCCCAACCCAAGTCACAGCAGCACCCATGCCATAAACCAAACAAAAAAACCTCCCCACAACAGGAAGGCTTCTACCCTAAGGCAACATCATAATCAACCCAACCAACGAAATAAACGGAATAGCGTTTGCCATTGCCATCCCAATAAATGAAAAAGTATTCACAACTTGCTTAGCATCTTCCGGTACACCTACTGATTTCTGAAGGAAGACGAAGAATGGTGCAAATACTAGGGATAAGATGACGATTAATCCTGGTATGTACAATTCTTCCATGGAGGATACGGCTGTCAGATCCATTAATCCAAAGACGACTAGGATGATAGGGATTGCTTCTGCGATTGCTACTCCAATGAAAAATTTAGTCTGTATTTGACCAACTTCTTTAGGGTTTTCTTTGAGTTTTTCAACGTTAACTTTAAAGACTAATAGAATTGAAATGACTGCTAGTAAGGATGCGAATGCAAAATAGTATGTACTACTCATGATAATTCACCTCATTTTGGAAAATTTTAGATTGCTCATGGGTATCTTAGCATAACTATTTCCCTCACTCAACTTGAAAGAAGTCCTACTTATTCAATCATATCCTTTAGATTCAGCCCTCTATTAAAGGAAATAACACCAATAAATTAGTCGATTTTAGGCATAATTACCCATATTAATATGTAGTATATTGCAGAAAATTACTATTTTTTGTAGAAATCATAATAATTTATAATTATATCTAACTACGACCTTCGCACCTTGTCTAAGTTTTGAGAAAAATCTATCATTATAATTATCTAAGTTTTTAGTCTAATAGAGTAATAGAGACCAAAGACTTAAATCTAACTAGTCAAACTTATAAAGGAGGAAGGAAATGCGCAAGCTATTGAAAAGAACTTCGGTATTATCATTAATTTTTCTATTAGCGTTTAGTACCTTTGCGTATGCGACACCGGGAAATATCGTCGTTAATAGAACCGATCTGAAGAAAGAAACCCTTTCGGAAGAAGCCATCAAAGCATATGATGCTGATGAGGTAGTACGTGTCACGGTGGAAATAGACGGTGATGCCCCAATTGAGAAGGCAACGAAAAAAGGGGTTAAGTTTGGCGATTTAAGTGTATCGGAAAAGAAAAAGCTTCTAAATGAAGCAAAAGCAAAGAAAAAAGCTGCAAAACAAGCAATGAAGGATAAGAAGATCAATGCTAAATACCTTCAAGAATTTGATGCAGTTATGAACGGATTTAGTGCGGAAGTTAAATACGGTGATATTGAGAAAATCGAAAAGCTTCCTAACGTAAAAAATGTAGTTATTTCTACATTATATGAAAAGCCAATCGCAGAGCCAGACATGGAGTACTCAAAAGAATTAGTTGAGGCACAACTTGCTTGGAACGAATATGGCTTTAAAGGTGAAGGAATGGTAATCGGGGTTATTGACTCTGGTGTAGACCACAATCACCAAGATTTCTTAATCTCAGAGGAAACTGAGGTTGCGTTAACAGAAGCTGAGGTCAATTCAGTGATTTCTACTGAAGGATTACCTGGCGTTTATTATACAGAAAAAGTTCCTTATGGATATAACTACTATGACCAAAACCATGAGTATACTGACTTTAACGGTAGCTCAGGTGCTCACGGAATGCACGTAGCTGGTACAGTTGGTGCAAACGGTGATACAGATAATGGCGGGATTACTGGTGTAGCGCCAGAAGCTCAAATTTTGAACTTAAAAGTATTCAGTAATGATCCTGCAAATGGTGGTACATACAGTGATATTTATGTAGCAGCAATTGATGATGCGATTAAGTTAGGTGCGGATGTATTAAACATGAGTTTAGGTGCTCCGGCTGGTTTCGTAAATCATGAATCTCCAGACCAAGTAGCGGTATCACGTGCCGTGGATAACGGTGTTATGATGGCTATTTCAGCTGGTAACTCTGCTATGTATGGAGACGGGTTCTTCTACCCATATGCATCTAACCCAGATTATGGAGTAGTTGGTTCTCCGGGTGTTTCTTATGATTCCTTACAAGTAGCATCATTTGAAAACTCTCATACCTCAGTGGATGAGCTTGATTATTCGATTGACGGAGGAGAAGCAGCTTCTGCAGGATTTATGTCTGCGGGTGCAGTTGCTCCAACAACTGGAACTACTTTTGAATTAGTAGAAGCTGGATTAGGTCATCCAGAAGATTATGAAGGAAAAGAAGTAGAAGGTAAATTTGCCCTCGTTCAACGTGGTGAATTAGATTTCGTAACGAAAGCATTAAATGCACAAGCTGCAGGTGCTAGTGGTGTAATTGTGTATAACAATACAGATGGTATGATCAACATGGCGTCTGACCCTGCTATTGTGATTCCACAATTATTCCTAGGAAAAACAGATGGGGATGCTCTTGCAGCTGCGTTATTAGATGGACAAGCTGCATCGGTAACATTTACTGGTGGAAAAACAGCAGTTCCAAATGCAGAAGCTGGTAAAATGAGTGCTTTCACCTCTTGGGGTGTCACACAAAACCTTGATTTCAAACCAGAAATCACTGCTCCTGGTGGACAAATCTACTCTACACTAAATAACGGTGGATATGGTTCGAAAAATGGTACGTCTATGGCTGCTCCACACGTTTCTGGTGGTAGTGCATTAGTAATGGAACGTGTTGATTCTGAATTCGGTCTAGAAGGAAGAGACCGTGTGGAATTAGCGAAGAAACTATTAATGAACACATCTAAAGTTGTTGAATTTGATGGTGCGAATGTATCACCTCGTCGTCAAGGTGCTGGCCTAATGCAACTACATGCTGCACTATCTACTCCAGTCATTGTGACAGATTCTCAAACTGGTGAATCAAAAGTAGCACTGAAAGAAGTAAGCGAAAACCAAGTAACATTCGAATTAACAGCGGAAAACTTCACAGATGAAGCGGTAAGCTATGAAGTAAGTGCAAATGCACAAACAGATACGCCAGTAAATGCTGGTGTGACCGTTACAGCACCTAATTTATTCGGTGCACTTGATCTTGGTGCAGTAGCAACTGTAAATGGTGAAGCAGTTAGTACGGTGGAAGTACCGGCTAATGGTTCTGCATCATTTGAAGTAACTATCGATGTTAGTGATTGGGATGCAGATTTAAGTTCTATCTTTACTAATGGTTACTGGTTAGAAGGTTTTGTAAAATTAACAGATCCAACTGACACAAATCCTGAACTAGTTGTTCCATATGTAGGATTTAAGGGTGAGTGGGATGATGCTCCAATATTTGATACTCCATTCTGGAGTGGTACAAGCTTCTATGAAGTATCCGGTGTGGTAACTTCTCTTGGTGAAGGTAACTTTGATTATGTTAGTGAAGATCCATCTAAACTAGCATTCTCACCTAATGGAGATGGTACACTAGACGATGCAGGATTACTTCTATCCTTCTTAAGAAACGTGAAGGAAGTTTCCTTTAATGTTCTAGATGCAGATGGTAATGTCGTAGAAACAATCGCGACAGAAGAATACCTACGTAAGGACTACTATGACAGTGGATATGGTTCTCACTACAAGGTTTCATCTGACTGGATGTGGGATGGAACAATTGATGGTAAGGTCGCAAGTGATGGCGAATACCAACTTCAAGCTGTAGGGGTAATTGACTACGAAGGTGCAGAAGCACAATCCATTGAAGTCCCTGTATTAGTCGATACACTTGCTCCATCTGTCCGTTCTGTGATTCAACGTGGTAAGCGTGAAGCGTTAATTATGGTACGTGATGGACAAGGAAGCGGAATTAAAGAATTTACGATTGAAGTAAATGGTGAGCTGGTTGAAGTTCCTGAAGGCGAAACTACTCATCTATTAAGAAATGTTCACCCAAGTTCAGTAGTTGAAGTAACGACTGTTGACTATGCTGGAAACGTTTCTTATTCCGTAGTAATGGGTCCACAAGGGAATGGAAAAGGTAAATTTGATAAGATAAGATAATGAATGAAGAATAAATCCGTACCACTTCTAAGAGTGGTGCGGATTTTTCCTATTCTTGAAGGGGAGCTTGCTAATAGAAATGAGCACTGATAACTTAATCCTTTTACGAAAGAGATTCAGGCAAAAAAATAGTAGAGAACCTCATGAGAGATGCTCTACTATTTCTATGTAGCTAGCTAACACACTACCTACCTCGGGTCCATATTTTTCTTTAATTCTTCCTTTAATGAATCAATGTCTTTGCCTTCGGTTGAAATACCTAATTCCGCAGCTTTTTCTTTAATCATTTTCTCTAAGACTTCTTGCTGAATAGCGTTCGGATCCTTTTTATCTAATTCAATTCCTAATTCCTTTGCTTTATCTTTCAGTACTTCACTTCGATTCCCAAGTTTCATCCGATATTCATTAATATCCGTAGCAATAGAGTTATCCTCACCTTGCGATTCAAAATCCTCACCAGTTGCTACTTTAAATTCACTTATCAACTCTTCAACGCTTTTACCCTCAGTAGAGATCCCTAATTCACTTGCTTTGGCATTAATTAAGGCATTACGTAATTCCTCTTGGACCGTTTCTAAGTCTTTACCTTCTAATGAAATACCATATTCCTTGGCTAACGATGTAATTCGGTCGTTATTCAAGCTAATATCTCGATCGGCTCGTAATTCATTTGTGGATGTATAAGATTTTTTATTCGGTGACGTGTTGTCGTGCTTTTCGCCTGCGATAACTGGTACGAGTTGCAGGGTGCCTAAACATACAACACCTGCCAGTGCAGCGATCAGTATTTTTTTCTTCATTTTGTACCTCCTTTCTCTAAAAAAGTATGGTCTATAAGTATTATAATCGTTCTCAATTGAGAATGTTGTCGAACATAACAAATTTTATTAATAATTTCAGGATTTCCTATGTGGTGAGGGATATACCTATTATTTTTGTTTTACAATTACTTCACACTTACCTAATATCTAGTTAACATTGGGGCTTTATACTGTAAGGTGTAGAGGTATAACATGTAGGTTAAGGGAGGAAGAGGATTAAGATGACGATTCGAGGCATTGCCCATCGTGGTTATCCAGTAAACTACCCAGAAAATACATTATCATCCTTTCAAGCAGCGATTAATCTAGGTTTTTCGCATATGGAGCTTGATGTGCATATGAGTAAGGATGGTATTCCCGTTGTGATGCACGACCATACGATTGACCGAATGACAGATGGAAATGGTGAAATACGCAAACTTACATTAGGGGAACTGAAACAATTTACAATCCCACCAGGTGAAAGAATTCCTACATTAGAAGAAGCACTGCAACTAGCAAAAGACCAGATTGTTGTATCTATCGAATTAAAGAATCCAAACCTTTATCCGGAGATTGAGCAGAAGGTCTATGAGGTAATCAAAGGACTCAACATGGTGAATCAGGTATATGTTATTTCCTTTGATCATCGTTCCTTGCGAATACTACGAGGCATATCAGATGAGATAAAGATTGGTCCACTCGTTAATAGGATACTTCCGACACATTATCGACTGATTAAAAAGCTAGATGCTGAGTATTTTGCGGTGAAATATTCTTCTGTCAAAAAGAAGCATATTAAAAAATGTGATGAATTGGGTATACAACTGGTTGTTTGGACAGTAAATACAGTGGAACAAATGAAAAGTATAAAGCAGTATCCTTCTATTTTGGTTACGACTGATGAGTTGGAGAGATATAAAACAGTATTTTCATAAGAGAGAGGATTGTTAGGGATGAAGAAAAAGAGAAAGTCTTACATGAAATTAATGGTTTATTTGATGCTTTTTCCTTTAATGATTTACACTGTTTTGAAGAAATTTCGTCGAGAAGAGTATGTGAGAATTTAGTTTGCAGCCGATGCCATGTGTGGTGTCGGTTGTTTTTATATTAATGGAGATAAAGAGGAGATTATTAGCCGACAACGAAACTTCTATGTTATCGGCCCTTTTTGACGAGATTAAGTAATTCATGTGTTACATCAAGTAGATTTTCCTTGTAACTACTTACTAGATAGTTGAATTGATAGTGGTTAATAGGGTGTTGTTCGATAAGGTATTTATTATGTAGTATTAGTTTTGCCTTCCTACGTGGAAGTGCTGCGATATGCATTTCTCTTGATACGGTTGCTATTGTATCGCTACTCTCATGCAGTTCTGTGTAGGTGAATTGATTTGGTTCCACTAGTAATGCGACTAATTCAACAAGTTCTTCGTCTGAGATCATGAAGAATGTTCGGCGAAATAGGTAGTCTTTTTTGGCTAGTCGGCTGTTGAACATGTTATAGTTCTCCTTAATTTGTTGTAATGTTTTCTTGATAAAATATATCCCACGTTCTAATTGGTACATCGGCAGAAATTGGACTAATGTTAAGTTAAGTAGTTTCTAGGAACTATAGGTTAGAAGTAAAACAAGTGATTTGGAATAATATTAAACTAAAACTCGGAAATTAGTGAGGTATTAGTGGGGGAGGGATAAGATTGTCACTCTTTTTTAATCCTGTTCAGATTTTAATTTCTGTAATCTTTCTTTACCTCTGGATCTTTCTCCATATTTAATACTTTTTCATAAATTAAAATTGCTTCCTGACGTTTTCCTAATTCTTCATGTTGCTCTGCATCCATTTTTAATTGGTTTATGACTTCTGCTTTATCTGAACAAGCGGACAGAGCAATTAGTCCTATTGTTATTAGTAATTATTAGATTTTCCAATGAGAGGAATTTTATAATACTAGGGTATTAATGAATGTTAAGACAAAATATCTAAAATAACCGATAATATAGATTATCGGTTATTTTAGTAGTTATTATTTAATTATTTTCTATTGAGTAAGTAAAGCCAGTTATAACATAGAAGTCATTAATATTTTCAATCACAAAACTTAAATTGTAAATAGCATCTTCTATTTCGGAATAATAGGTATTTGAATAGCTTTGTGTGACTTGATATTTCCCCTTTTCAAGCTCCTTAATTTCGTAACCATAGTCTATATCAAATATAGGATAATAATATTTATACTTACTTGGTAAGATATAGATTTCTCCATCTTGCTCTAGTATATATTCCTTCCATATATTTTCTGCAACATCTTTAGAAACAGATAAATGGAACTGATTGTAAAAATCAAATTCAGTATAAAAATCTCTAACTTTAAATGCTTTTTTTCCATTCTTTAAGGTTACCATGTCATCTGAGGTTTCAAAATAACTATGACTCATAAGATTATACTCACCTAGAGTATACAAAATGCTACTAATTATCTCTGGTTCTATCTCTGGTTCGGGTTCGTAAGTAATCTCTTCTGAACTATCCCAATCTGTTATCAACCATTTTCCGTCAATTTTAGTAAACTCAAACCAAAGATTAAAAAACACATGGTCACCTAGGTCAGATTGTGTAGTTTGTGTAATTTGATATTTATTTTCGGCTATTTTCGTTAACTCATAATTTTCGTCTACTTCAAATAAATATCTATAGTGTTCAGTTGCAACTAGATAAAGTCCTTCATCGTTTTCGAAAAGTGGATGAAACATTTTGGACACGGCATTAGTTGTGGCGAAGTCAGAAAACTGAGATGAAAACTCTTGTAATGTTTTATATCCAATTATTTTATACCCGACGTTATATCCAGTTGATTTGTCTAGCTCGAGTACTTCACTATGATTATACTCAATCTTGTAATCTCTAAGTTTGTTATATTTAACTAGAAGCTCTAGAAATTTAGCTTCTTTTTCAGCTTCTGTTTCTATATTCTCTTCACCAATTTCCTCTTGTTCTATTTCTACTTCTTTTAGTGGAGGTTCATCTTCAGTGTTGTTTATGTTTCTTTCTACTGGTTGTTCTTTTTCTTCTGCATGCTTTGTGGAATAAGGAACTGGACTGAATTCCAAGTTTTGTTTATGCTGAATGAATGGTAAGATAGAGATAAATAAAATAATAGATAAAACAGTAAACGCAGATATATATGCAAAATTAAAGGATCTTCTTCTATTTTGAATCTTTTGGTGAATACTGCTAAGTTCTCTTTCACTGATGCTTATATTTTCTTCCAAATATCCTCGGACATTTTGTTTTACGTGGCGGTCAAATTTATTCATATTGAATCCCCCTCCTTTCTAGTTCAACCTTTAGCATATGCCTTCCTCTAGTTATCCTAGATTTTAATGTATTGATTTTAACACCTGTAATTTCGCTTATTTCTTTAATTGACATATCTTTATAATAGTAAAATATTAGTAGTTCTTTATATTTTGCTGGAAGCTTTGAAATTGCTTGAAGTATTTCCTCTTGTTCTTGTCTAAGTTCGTAATCATCTTGAACAGAGTTTTGTAAATTTGTGTTACTTGAGCTATTGTGTGCTCTGTATAAAATATTCTTGTAGCTCCACTTCTTTTGATAATCTTTACACTTATTAATAGTGATTCGATATAACCATGTTTTGTAGGTGGATTTATGATTAAACTTATGAAGGTTTTTATAGACAGAGATGAACACTTCTTGAACAATATCTTCTGCTTGTGCTAAATCATTTAGATAAAGAAATGCCATCCGTTTTAATTCATCGCCATGTGAGATTATTAAATTATTAATTATTTCTTCATGTGATTCATTATCTAACTGTTGAATTCCTTGATAATTCAAATCGTTCCCCCCTTTCATATGATTAGACGACGGCAAACATTAAATGGACGCATAAATTACACAAAGAAACATAATGTTGCATGTGTAAGTGGTTATTCGATATAATGCATCTAATAGTAATTATTAAATTAGGGAGAATGCCATGATTAACTATCTAGACTTAGGGATTGCATTCATCATTGCTTTAGTATCGTCACTTGTGTTGACTTATCCTGTGAAAAAACTCGCGTATAAAATTGGAGCACTTGATTTACCGAATAGCCGTAAAATACACAAAAAAGTCACACCAAGACTTGGTGGTCTTGCGATATTCTTTGGAACTTTTTTAGGTGCTCTTTATTTACAACCTCATCATGAATATTTATTTGAAATCGTTATTGGTGCTGTTATTATCGTTATAACAGGTGCTTTAGATGATAAATTTACTTTGCGTCCAGTTGCTAAGTTAACTGGTCAATTAATAGCAACATCTTTTCTAATTTCAGGTGGTCTCATTATTGAAAGAATTACTTTACCGCTCATAGGACAAGTAGAGCTAGGTTTTCTAAGTGTATTGGTAACTGTAATCTGGGTAGTTGGAATCACTAATGCAATTAATTTAATAGATGGTTTAGATGGATTGGCAAATGGTGTATCTACTATAGCTCTAATTAGTCTCTTTGTAATGGCAATTTCTGATATGCAAATCCTAGCAGCGTATTTTTGTATTGTTCTAATCGGGGCAAATCTTGGATTCCTATATCATAATTTTTATCCTGCAAAGATTTATATGGGGGATACTGGTTCCAATTTCTTAGGGTATATGATTGCTGTAATTTCCATTCTAGGGTTGTTTAAGAATATTGCTTTATTTAGCTTTATAATACCTATTATTGTACTTGCTGTCCCTATTTTTGATACTTTATTTGCAATTCTAAGAAGATCAATTAATAAACAAAATATTATGAAGCCGGACAATAAACATATTCATTATCAACTATTATCTGCTGGATATAGCCACCGGAAATCTGTATTAATTCTATATGGAATTAGTGCAGTATTTGGGACTTTAGCAATTATTTTCTCAAATGCTTCTATATCGACCAATCTATTCATTGTTATCATTCTACTAATTTTGCTACATCTTTTAGCAGAGATGGCAGGTTTAGTATTGGGTGGAAAGCGCCCAGTTCTTAGTCTATTTGGAAAAGTTTTCAAGCGAAAAATAAAAGAGCAGAGGCAACAATAACTTAAAGTGCAATATTATATTGAATACCTCTGATTTGAAAACACCAGTTTTCGACAAACGAAAAAGGTGTTTTTTTATTGGTGTTTTCTTGTAATAGCAGGCTCTTTATTAGTGGAAAATTCATTTTAAAGTTATTGTAATACAATTTACATAATTGTAATGTGGATTCTTTTATCGTAAAATGTATTATTGTGTTAAAATATAGGATGTTACCTTAAACAGGTAGGAGCGTTTTAGATGCCAAAGAAAGTACTAATCATGACGCAAAATTTTTATCCTGTTATCGGAAGTGCTGGAAATAGAATGAAAAATATCTTTCAATTATTAAATGAGCATGATATTGAGACAGATGTTCTAACTACAGAACCAGCCTATCCTAATAAGAACTTGTATAGAGATAAAGAGTTTTGGGATGATAAACAGTTAAACAATAATAAGGATAATATTTTTCGTGTAGCCATAAAAAATAATAATCTTTCAAACCACAAATTTAATCGACTCTTTTTCTATTTAGAAATAATGTTTCGATTTTTAGTCATGCTATGGAAACTAAGAAAGAACAAGTACGATTATATTTTAGTGAGCACGCCGCCGATATTTATTGTTTTTTCTGCATTTATTGGGAAACTTATATTTAGAAACAAATTGATATTAGAAGTAAGAGATTTATGGCCGGATAGTTTGACGGGAGTTAAAGCATTTGATTCAAGCGTAATTATCGGAGTTTTTCGGTGGTTAGAAAAAAGAATGTACCGTAAAGCAGATTCCATCATAATCAATAGTACTGGATTCCGAGAACATATTCAAAATAAACTTGGTAAAAATGATAGACCTATCATATATCTTCCAAATGGTCCAAGGCAGTATGAGTTAAAAGATTGGACACAAAAAGATATGGATGATTTTAAAGTTGTTTACACCGGTAATCTGGGATTGGCACAAGATATAGACAGGCTTAAATTAGCTGCAAAGCTATTAAATGATAAGAATATTACCTTTGATGTGATTGGTTATGGTGTTAGGGCTAAAGAGTTTGAAGAATATATTAAACAGAACAATTTTACCCAAGTTCATCTTCATCAGCCAACAACAAGAAAGAAGAGTCTAGAACTTATCAGAGGATGCCATGTAGCAATTGCTTTCTTGAATAATGAAGAGGTATTCTCAACAGTCTTACCTGGTAAGATAGTTGATTACATAAGTTGCAAAACACCAGTAGTTGCCGGTGTTAAAGGTACTGCAGCGAAGCTTATAATGGATAATCGTGTTGGGTATGCGGTTGAGAGTGAAGATGTACATGAAATAGTTACTATAATCTCAGATTTGAGAATGAATAGTAATAAGCTTGAAGAATTGGTTTATCACTGTGAAAGCTTAATTGAAAAAGAATTCCTATGGGAAAAAAATATATACAGATTAATTGACATAATTAAGAAGTAAATGAGGGAACTAGTATGAAGCGTGTAGGGATGTTTGTCTGGAATCATTTTACCAATGATGCCAGGGTGTTGAGGGAATGCACAACATTATCTCAGAATGGATATGATGTAGAATTAATATGTATTGACGATCCTAATGATCCTACAATTTCGCAATATGAGGAAATAAATGAGCACTTCCGAGTGTTTAGAATGAAACGTTATCCAACTTTATTAATATTGCTTCAAGGATTGTATCGATTTGTTGTTGGTAAACGATGGCCAATAATTCCATTTTTAGCCATATGGGGTATCTTAGTATACTTTTTGCCATGGATTACAATCGTAATAACAGCATTAACGGCTTTGTTATTAAAGACTAAAGTTCGCGTTATATGGATTAGAGGGGCACTTATTTTACGAATGATAATAAAAGGACATCGAGGTAATTATGATATTTATCATTCTAACGATTTAAATACAATGCCACAAGGGTATATCAGTGCAAAGTGGCGCTTCAAGAAAAAACCATTAATATATGACTCACATGAAGTGCAAACTAGTAGAACAGGGTATGATAGTCCCTGGTACAAAAGATTTGAACAGTTCTTTATCAATCGTATGGATAGCATGATAGTAGAGAACGATACAAGGGCAAAATATAATGAAGAGCTATATGGTTTCTATCCACATGTATTGCATAACTATCCATCGTTAGAAATACAACAAACAGATGAGAAGGTTGATTTACACAGTATACTTAACATTTCGTCTGATGAAAAGATTCTGCTCTATCAGGGCGGAATTCAAGCTGGGCGAGGTTTAGAAAAATTGGTCGAAGCATACCCATTGTTTAAAGAGGGGACACTAGTATTTATTGGGGATGGAAAGATAAAAGAAAAACTCATTAATATGGTGAAAGAGCGCAAGTTAGAAGACAAGATTAGATTCATCCCTAAAGTACCAGTAAGAGATTTACCGAAATATACCAAAAACGCTTATCTTGGTTTTCAGGTGCTAAATAATATAAACTTTAACCATTGGTCAGCATCTTCAAATAAATTATTTGAATATATGATGAATGAAGTTCCTGTAGTTGCTTGTAATTTCCCCGAAATTAAGCGTGCAGTTGAGGATGGAGAAGTTGGTGTAATTGTAGACCCTCACGAACCATCTGATATTGCAAGGGGTGTTAATTACTTAATCGATAATCCAGAGATGCGAGATAAATTTAGCGCTAATTGCAAAAAAGCTCGAATAAAGTATAATTGGGAAAGGGAACAAAACAATTTATTAGAGGTTTACAAAAAATATTAATTACTTACAAGAAAGAAGGAATACTTAATGAAATTATGTACTGTTGGATTAGGATATATAGGATTGCCTACTTCAATTATGTTTGCAAATTACGATGTAGATGTGATTGGTGTCGACGTAAAAAAAGAAGCTGTTGATATGTTAAATAGTGGTAAAATTCATATTGAAGAACCTGGTTTACAAGAAGCCTTAGAAAAGGCAATTAAGAAAGGTAAATTCCGTGCTTCATTAGAGCCAGAAAAAGCAGATGTTTTTATTATCGCTGTTCCAACTCCTAACAATGACGATGAATACCTATCTTGCGATTTATCATTTGTAAAGCAAGCAACAGAAAACGTCATTCCATTTTTGGAAAAAGGGAATGTTGTCATTGTAGAATCTACAATTGCGCCTAGAACAATGGATGATCATGTAAAACCAAGACTTGAAGAAGCTGGATTTACTATTGGTGAAGACATATTCTTAGTTCATTGTCCAGAACGCGTACTTCCTGGTCAAATTATGCATGAGCTTATTCACAATAACCGTATTGTGGGTGGGGTAACACCACAGTGTACAGACAAAGGTGCAGAAGTATATGCGACATTTGTAGAAGGTGAATTAATTAAAACAGATGCAAGAACAGCTGAAATGTCTAAACTTATGGAGAATACATTCCGTGATGTAAATATTGCACTAGCGAATGAACTAACAAAAGTATGTAATGAACTAGGAATTAATGCCTTAGAAGTTATCGAGATGGCTAATAAGCACCCACGTGTAAACTTACACACTCCTGGACCAGGTGTCGGCGGTCATTGTTTAGCTGTTGATCCATATTTCATTATTGCAAAAGCACCAGAGCAAGCAAAAATTATTAAGTTATCCCGTGAAGTCAATAAGTCTATGCCTGAATATGTAATTCAAAATGTAGAGAAACTATTGTCTAAATATAATGGCAAGAAAATCACTGTATTTGGTTTAACGTATAAAGGAAATGTAGATGATATTCGCGAAAGTCCAGCTATGGATATTTATGAAGAGTTGAATAAACGATCTGAATATGATGTAGTTGCTTATGACCCACATGTTAAATTAAGCTTTGTGGAGCAAGATTTAGAAAAGGCTTTAACAGGTTCTGATTTAGTATTGGTTTTAAGCGATCATAATGAATTTAAAAACTTAAACAGTGAACATTTTGATAAGATGAATGTCAGACAGGTGTTCGATACGAAGAACGTAGTAAAAAATGTAGCGGATAACTTAACTTATATTAATTATGGTACCTTATATAAATATGTTTAAATCCTAACAAAGGAAGCTAATATATGTTTAAAAATGTAAAAGAAATAATTATGGAACAAATTAAACATAAAGATTTGATATTACGAATGGCCTTATTTGATGTGAAAAGTGCTTATCAACTTCATTATTTAGGTACTTTATGGCAGGTGTTGAATCCAGCTATTCAAATTGCCATTTATTGGTTTGTATTTGGACTAGGTATTAGGGGAGGGGATCCAGTAGATACATCTGTTGGGGAAATCCCCTTTTTCCTATGGATGTTAATGGGACTAATCCCTTGGTTTTTTATTAGTCCATCCATTATACAAGGTTCAAATAGTGTCTATCAAAAAGTAAATCTAGTTTCAAAAATGAATTTCCCGGTTAGTTTGTTACCAACTGTAAAAATAGTTAGTAATAGTTTTAATTTTATAATTTTATTATTATTATTGATTTTTATTTTAATGATATATGGATTCTTCCCAACTTTATATTTAGTCCAATTAATATATTATATTTTTTGTCTAATTGCGTTTTTATTTGCATTCACCTTATTTAGTTCAACTTTGGCCACTTTAATTAGAGATTTTCAAATGTTATTACAATCTATGATTAGAATGTTATTGTACCTGTCACCCATATTATGGGATCCGTTAAGTAAAAAGGTTCCAGATTGGGTATCAAATATACTTCAGTTAAACCCAATTTATTATATTATTGAAGGGGTCAGGGATTCCTTTTTAGCAAGAGAGTGGTTTTTTGAAGACCCATTATATTTATGCTACTTTTGGGCTCTAACCCTTACATTCTTATTCATAGGAGCAGGAGTACATCTGAAATTCAGGAAGAACTTTGTTGATTATCTATAATCCTAAAAGGGGTATTAATTATGAAAGCTAAAGTGGAGTTTAAAAATGTATATAAAACCTTTAATATGTATGCTAAACAACATGAAAAATTATTAGAGTTGTTCTCGCTAAATAAGAGAAAAGAACGTAAAGAATTTATGGCTGTACGAGATGTGTCGTTTAAAGTATATGAAGGAGAAAGTATTGGTATTGTTGGGCTAAATGGATCAGGAAAATCGACTATATCTAATATGCTAGCTCAAGTAATACCTCCTACAAAAGGTGAAATAATAATAAATGGTCAGACTTCACTAATTGCTATATCAGCTGGTTTAAATAATAACTTAACTGGTCTAGAAAATATTAAGTTGAAATGTATGATGCATGGCTTAAAAGATGACGAAATAGAAGCTCTTACGCCCGATATTATTGAATTCGCAGATATTGGTGATTATATTAAACAGCCAGTAAAAAATTATTCTAGTGGTATGCGTTCTAGATTAGGATTCTCTATTTCTGTTCATACAGACCCTGATATCCTAGTTATTGATGAAGCTCTTTCAGTAGGAGATTCTACTTTTGCACAACGAAGTTTGGAAAAAATGAATGAATTTAAAAAGAGAGGAAAGACTATCTTTTTCATTAGTCATTCTGCTTCACAAGTGAAATCATTTTGTGAAAAGGCAATATGGATACATTATGGTGAGCTTAAAATGTTTGGAAGTTCTACGGAGGTTCAAAAAGAATATCAAGCCTTTATTTCTTCTTTTAACAAAATGTCAAGCGAAGAGAAAAAATTATATAAAACAAAAATGCTTGGGCAACAAATTAACCATGAAAACCAAAAGCAAGTAGGAAATGTTAAAAAGAGTGTAAAGATATCTGAGTTGTTGACAAATACTTTTCTAATTGGATTAACCTTAATTTTCGGTTCCTTAATAGTATTAGGATATTAAATAGCAAGGGTGAGTTTGGTGGATTTTAAAGAATTAACATTTAACCCAAACGGTGGAAAAGAAGTTAGTTATGTGCTTGAAAAAGGAGAACACAATACAGACTATCTAGTTATTGTGTTCTCTGGCTTTGCAACTGCAAAGTCTGTTCCACCTTATAAATATAATTATATAAGAACATTAAGGCAAATTGACTGTAATAAACTATTTATTCTAGATAGTGATGGACCTCGTGGTTCCTATTATTTAGGAGAGGCAATGAGCTTTGACTTTGAAAAATCTGTCATTGAACTTATTAATAAAATTAAACGTGAGTTGACTATAGCTAATGAACACGTAATAACTGCTGGAAGTTCTAAAGGTGGAAGCGCAGCTTTATATTACGGATTAAAGTATAATTTTGGTTCCATTATTACTGGAGCTCCACAAACGTTAATTGCTGACTATGTAATGAATATTCATGATAATACAGCTGACTATATGTTGGGAGATAGAACGAATAAGGATAATATTCAATTACTTAATAAAGTTATTTATAATGCTTTAGGGATGAATAATAAGGCTACTACCATTAAGATTCTCTCTAGTGAGAATGATACATTACATAACAAACATACAGTACCATTTGTAAAACTTCTTGAACAGAGTGACCATCCTTTCAACTTGATAGTTGATAATGACATAAAGAATCATAATGAAATAGCAATAAAGTTTCCTGAATTTCTAGTTACTAATGTATTGGAGTTATTGTTTGGCATTAACTACAATAAAAACAATTTATCAGTATCTGAAGGACAATTTATTTTAGAAGATACAACTAAGTTTCCTATCCAATATAATTCAGTTATAGAAGTAAAAATAAAGGACAAAATAATAGATGTAATCAATTTTACTAAAATAGTGAAGTTTAAGATAAAAAATACTTTTAAATATCCAACCATGGTGGATTTATTTTATAAAGTTAAAAGTGAAAAAAAAGATGTTTATACTGAGAATTTAGGTAAGTTTTTATTGGATGAAAGAGGAGAGCTCGTTAATCCCAATATAGTACATAATAACAAAACAATAACTTTTAACTTAAATTTAGAGTCTAACAGGAGATTGAAATTTGCATATTATATATATAAGAATGGAAAGATTGAAACTAAGATAATGTATCAAGTAGAAAGTAAACTTTCTTTTGAAGTAAAGGGACCTGGTAAGTACTTTATTAAGTATTTTATTTTACTACCTAATAAGGAGAAGTTAGTAAATCAATCTGAAATTATTGAAATAAAATAAATAAGGATGGATGGTACATGAAGAAAAATCTAGATAAGTTAAACCAGGCCTACTATTATGAATATGGGAAGGAGTTTGGCTTTAAAGTAAGAAGTCGTGTTCATTGGATCTTAGAAAAAGCAAGTGGAGATAGAATATTAGATGTTGGTTGTTCACAAGGGTTGATTTCTATCCTATTGGGAAGAGAAGGAAAAGACGTTACAGGTATTGATATTAATAAGAGTGCAATAGATTATGCTAACAACCAACTTTCAAAGGAAGAAGATGGAACTAAAAAACATGTTAAATTTCTGAATCTAAACTTCTCTGATTTTGAGTCTGATGAAAAGTTTGATGTAATCATAATGGGAGAAATATTAGAACATATTACTGATACTGCTCGGTTTATAAATAAAGCAACAAAGTTTCTCCATGAAAATGGACTTTTAATAATTACAGTTCCTTTTGGTGTAAATGATTATTTTGATCATAAAAAAACATATTATTTAAGTTCATTAGTTAAATTTAGCAACTTTGGAGTCAATCTAAAGAAAGTTAAGTTCTTTGGGAAATGGGTAGGAGCAGTTTATAAAAAGGAAGAATCTCAAACGAATATTGAAACAGATCATATCTCTATTAATATTATTGAAGAAATGGAAGAAATATTCGAGGAAATTGAGAGAAAAAATATTAATGAAATATTAAAATTAAAAAAAATCATTGATGGTAAAGATAATAACTCTAAAATTGAATCAATGGACGCAGTTGGCGATATGGACGAAGCTGGCCATGATAAGATAAAAAAATTGCATGAAGAATTAGAAGAAGAGAAAATGAAAGTCTTAATATATAAAAGGAAGTTAATAGAACAACAGAATAACGAGTCTAGAGCTTTAAATGAACTAAAGGTAATGAATAATAGATATAATGCCTTAAAGAAATCAAAATTGGGACAAATTACACTTAAGTATTGGCAATGGAAAAAAAGTAGGGGGTAATTCCATTGGATAAATCTAGAATAGATAAAAGACTGAAAGAGATTCAACGATCTCAAAGACAACTTGCAAATGAAATATTAAAAGAAAAAGATTTACTGGACAAGCTAGTAAAAAGAGATTTAACCTGGAATTATTTCTTGCGACAATTACAAAATTCAAACTCAAATAATACTAATCAGTCTATTAGTGATAAAAAAAGGTACTTATTGCTAAAAGAAGAGTTGTGTGACTACGGTTTCTTTCAAAATATAAAGGGCAAATTAGATAGTATACCGAATAGTAATGGATCTAGATATTTTGGGAAAGTTGAGAAGGAAGTAGCAATTATTTCAGATGAATTCTTATTTAATGCCTTTTCTGGTATTACTAACTTACATTATATTACACCTGAGAATTATAGTGATTATTCGAATAATACTGATGTATTAATAATCGCCTCAACATGGAAAGGTCTTCAGAATGAATGGCGAGGACTTGGAACTGTAAATTCTAGTAAAAGAGAGATTCTTGATAGAGTTATACAAGAGTTTAGAAAAAATAATATTCCTGTTGTTTTTTATAACAAAGAAGATCCTGTTAATTTTGACAGGTTTATTGGAATTGCACAAAAATGTGATTACATCTTTACTACAGCAGAAGAAAAAATTCCTCAATATAAGAAGGAATGTGGACACGCTAATGTCCATTTGATTGAATTTTCAGCAAATCCCTTATACCATAATCCAATTGGGATGAATTTATTTGAGAAAAATAACGATGCTTTATTTGCTGGTTCTTGGTATTCGAAGTATCCACATCGTCAAAAAGACACGCAAATGATATTTGATGGCATTATTGAATCGGGTAACGGTTTGAAAATTTTAGATCGTAACTTTAATTTAAACATACCCGAATACTACTTTCCGGAGCAGTACTTAAAATATATTTCTCCAGCAGTACCTCACAATTATGTTCAAAAGTTACATAAGTTATATAATTGGGCAATAAATTTAAATTCTGTTATTACTAGCCCTACTATGATTGCAAATAGAGTATTTGAATTACAAGCTCTTGGTAACATTATTATTTCTAATTATAGTCCTGCAATTAACAATAAATTCCAGAATGTCTTCACGGTAACTAATAAATTTGAAGTTGGGGAAATACTTAATAGTGGAACTGCTGAAGAACGTTACAACCATCAAGTTCATGGTATTAGACAAATTATGAATCATGAAACATCTTATCATAGACTACAGTACATCTTTAATATAATTGGATTAAACTATGAAATTCCAGAAAGAAATGTCTTAGTAGTTGTTGATGAAATAAATGAAATAGTTGCAGATTCCTTTAGTAAACAGGCTATGTCTAATAAAAATATTGTTTCTAAAAATGATTTTACTGAAGATACTTTATCTAAATTTGACTTTGTAACTTTCTTCAGTGATAAAACCAGATATCATCATTATTATCTAAATGACCTTATAAATGGGTTTAAATATACAGATAGTGATTATGTTTCTAAAGGAAAAGATATTAACTCTGATTCTTTTAATTATCAAGATAAGGTAGAAAATAAATATAATACTATGTTCTGGACAAATTCCTATTCTTATAATGATTTTATTTCTAACCAACTTGATAACGGGAAGAATGGTTTTGTTGTTGATCATTTTGAGTATGATGAGCAACAAGGTAACGAATCTATCGTCTTGCAGTCAGAGGAAGAATATAAACTTTCTGTAATTGTACCTGTTTATAATAATGGTGTATATCTTGAGAATAAGTGCTTTAAAAGCCTTAAAAGAAGTAGTGTGTTTAACAAGATGGAGATTATTTTAGTTGATGATGGATCTACTTCTGAAGAAACTAAAATAATTCTCGAGAGATTAAATTCAAATTATAATAATGTAAAACTTTATCAGTATGACGATAATGGAAGTGGTAGTGCTTCTCGCCCAAGGAATAAAGGAATTGAACTAGCTACTGGACAGTATATTACTTACCTAGATCCTGATAATGAGGCAATCAATGATGGCTATGCATTACTACTTAATGAATTAGAAAACGATTCTACGCTTGATTTAGCTGTCGGAAATATAATTAGGCTAGATAATAAAAATACGCGCTTAAACTACTATTATTATGCATACAAGTGGAGCAAAAGCGATATTATAGACGATCCTAAACAGTTGCTACTAAATACTGCCTTAAGAGCGCAAAGTATACAAGCATTACTCGTTAAAAAAGATCTTATTTTAAGACATAACTTAAAAATGGTAGAAAATGCAGCAGGACAGGATACTTTATTCTTCCAGGAGCTACTAATTAATTCAAATAAAATAAAGATAATGGACCTAGATATCCATATCTATTATGCAGATGTCTCAAATTCTGTAACAAATACTATTTCGAAAAGATTTTTTGAAAAGTATCTTAAGTTAGAGAGAGCTAGGTACGAGTTTTTAAATAATAATGATATATTAAATCTATATATGAAAGATCGTTTTAATTATTACTTTAAAAATTGGTACTTCAAAAGAGTTCCATTGATCGAAGAAAGTTCATTAAAAGAAAGTCTTGGTCTATTGTTAGATATTTATAAAATATATGAACCTTATTTGGTAGATAAAAGTAAGGAAATTGAAAAGTTTGTTGTATGTATGAATAAAGAAGAATATATTGAGTTTAGAACATACTGTGAAGAATTGTTTGCCGATTAAATGTAATCCATAATGATATTAACTAAATATATAAAAAGAAGATGATTATTAAAAATAATCATCTTCTTTTTAGTGTTAATTGTTTTGTGAAAATAGAAGTAGTACATCGTATCCTTTAAATAGAATCCTTGTTTTCAATTACTTTTGAAAAAGGAGATGATACTATCACTTTCTTTATACTATTTGTTTTTCTAATGTTGATTCTTTCTATAAACAACGTACCAGCTCTTCCCCAATTCCATTCTTCACAATTTTTAATAGCGATTACTCTAACTCTCAGTTCACACAAGTTATTTAGCTTATTGACCGGTATAATAACTTGATTAGTTTCTCTCCAATGAGCAATATCCTCTTCTACCAGAATGTTGTTATTTAAAATGACTTGGTACTTTAATCTACCTTTATTTTTGGGGTTTTCAAAGTTATTCCTTATTTGAAGAACAATATCTTGGCCACTATTAGGATTTATAGGTAAATTTATGACCCCTTCTACGAAATCTCCTTTTTTAGGAGCACTCTTATCTATAAAAAAGTGAGCACTCTTTTCAGACTTCTTAAAATTATATGGAACAACTTCTTCAGGATTAATTTGATTACCACTCTGTATAACCATATTGTCTAGTTTCAACCCATAGCGCTCTTTGGCTAAATCCACTTTATCTAATAAAGTCTTATCATTATTGATATCCCAAAAGCGTAGTAGTGGCCAATTCTTTTCAATAAGACTTAAAAATAGCTCACCATTACGTCTCAGTGCAATGGGTAATGATAACATTAATTGTAATAGACGATGTGAGTTCATAAATATATGGGTATCATGTGATACATCACTTTGGATTAATATTTGTGAGTGCCATGTTCCCATTCTTTTTTCCCAATAGATTAAATCAAACGGGTCATAATTCAACTGGTTATTCACATTGTAAATTTGATCATGTCTTCTCATTAACTCAATTACATTATCATCTTTAAGTGCTTTAGGACTGTAAGATTGAACTAGATTTTCAATTGATGCTTCATTGTGTGAAAACTTATGTTTTGTTCTAACAACAGGCCTTCCAATCTCATATAAAGTGGAGCGAATATGTAGATAATTATCTGTTCCAAACAGATTTAAATAATTTTTAGCTAGATTTGCACTATGATTTAAGAATGTATTTTCTTTAAGGATAGACTTAAATTCCGAAAACCCATCAGATTTTTCATCTTTACGATCAATAGGTATGAATGTATGATTTAAGCTTAGATTTTTTGATATATCTCTAACTACTTTCTGATCCAAGTTTAATATGCTACTACCCTGGTAGGTTGGGTCAGAGCTATCTGTAAAATAGTATGTGAAGAATTTAGTCTTGTCTAAATAATCTTTCATAAAAGAAAGAGAAGTTCTACTATCCATACCTGCAGATAGTGAAAAGATAAAGTTATTGTTTTTCGATAGTACACTTAATTGATTGTTTGTATTTTCGATAATTTCATCTAATTTTTGTTCGAAATTATCATAATTAATTGACTCTCTTGGAAAATATCTTTGGATTTTTCTGTTTGGCCAACTCATTGAATGGTTAGGAATTAAGTAATGAACATTATTGTATAATGTGTAATGTCCAGGTAAGTGACTTGTGTAAGCTCCTAACCACTGAGGGTTAATCATAGGATCAAAGCTCTCGTTAGTTACATCCTTTAATAATTTAGCATGGGAAGCGATTATAGTTTTCTCAGGATGATAAAAGATGCTTTTGGTTGCAGTAGCATCGGAAACAATTAATGTGTTCTTTTCATTTCCTAAGACAAAAACAAATCTACCAACGAGGTTTTCATGGAAGGAATAAAAGTTATCCTCCGAATATTGGTATCCTTTGATGGCTTTACGTAGAATAATATCTAAATTATCCGTTTTGTCTATTGGATCTATGGCATGGCCGATTAGAATTCCCCATGATTTATCCTCTTCAAAGTACGACCATTTAGTGCTGGGGTTTAAATAAAAATGGTAATAATTATTATTAAAGTATTCCCAATTATTATCTCCAGGGATATTTACTTGTTTATCACTAATAACATATCCGCGTATATATTTTAAGTGTTCAAAGCTCATTGTTGTGCCTCCAATTATGTAACATTTACGAACATATTCCATATGTTCTAGCTTAATTCATCATTATATATTGTATCATGTAACAGTGAACTATGCATTAGAATACAAAGTCTATCATTTATGTAGTTTAATTCGGAAATAGTGTAATGCCATACGACAAAAGTCGGCATTGTTTTTACATAGAATTAGATATATAATAATCTATGATTCTATAAGATGTACTAGTAGTAAGGGAGGAACCAAATGCAACAAAAAAAATATTTCTTTAGTTTCATTGCCTTAATAATGTTATTGACTCAAGTTATTCAACCATCGATTTCCTTTGCTCAAGTTGTCGACAATCAAGAAGATGTTTACAACATTTATAAGGCAACAGAAGAAATTGCTGTTGATGAGACAATTACTATTTTACAGGGTACTGAATTCTTTGGAGTGCAACATGGAGAATCTATTAAACTACAATTCAAAGATTCTACGGTCAGTATTCCAATTAATTTAGTAGAATTAAGTGAGAATGAAATAGAATTTGCAGAACAACTTAGTAATGACAATAGTCTAATCCTAGAGAAGGATAGTAATCTTTACCAAGATAATGCAGCTAAAGTGAAAATTGTGGAGGAAACAACTTACCCAACCTACCAGAATGAAGATGGGCAAGATGTGCTTCTTCTAGGAAATGTTGAATTCTATCTAAAAGAAGTAGTAAAAGATATTGAAACTGCAAATGAAGAGACAGTAATTGATGAAACTGCAAATGAAGAGACAGTAATTGATGAAACTGCAAATGAAGAGACAGTAATTGATGAAACCGCAAATGAGGAAGCTGAATTTGAGGTTACTGATCAACAGTCTGAGTCTTCAGAAACATCTATTATTAATGAAGAGTCTTCTTCTAAAACAGAAAATAATCTTCAGCTCAGCGAACAGAACACTTTAAAAGCTCGTGCTAATATTGCTGTAGTTTCAGAAAAAAATCCATGGGAAAATGTAACTTCAAACTATTTTAAGGTTGTTACTGACGAGTTAGTTGTTTATGATAATCGTGGTGGCCCATTACAACCAGTTGGTAAATTAATTAATGGTCAAGTTTATCCAATTGTTAGTGACTATGGAAACTGGCATCGTATTCAATTCGGTAATATTTATGGGTATGTTAAGAAGGATGGTACATTACCAAACGATGGTAGTAGTTTGAAGAATGAAAATGATGGATTTAAGCACTCCGATAGAACGTTTAAAGCCAATCAGGATGTTACGGTTTTTGACAACACTTCAGGTAGCCTAGTTCCTTATGGGATTATTGATAAAGGAACAAACTTTCCGATTGCTACAGATTTTGGTAATTGGTGGCGAATAGTTTATGCTGATCGTGTAGGATATGTAAGAAAAAGTGAAGTTGAAACTCAATTTACGGAAGCAGATAGGTTTTTCAGAGCAGACACTAATACCGTTGTTTATGATAACCGTGGAAGTGGACCATTAAAGCCAGTTGGGCAATTAGTGAAAGGTCAAATCTATCCTCGTGTAAGTGATTATGGTAATTGGCACAAAATCCAGTTTGGGGACTTCTATGGTTTTGTAAGTAAAAAAGAAACCTCTATCGCAACTGGTGATAATTTAAAAAATATAAATAAAAATTATTCCAATCAAAAACGAAAATTTATCGTGAACGAAGATCTACCAGTTTACGATAATACTTCAGGTAAGTTGGTACAGTTTGGTACAATTAATGCTGGACAAATTTTCCCTGTTGCTTCAGATTCCACTAATTGGTGGAGGATTATTTATTCTGACCGTGTAGGATATATTCGCAAATCTGATGTACAAACTCTGACAGTTGATACAGACAAATACTTTGAAGCTCTAGAGAATTTACCGATATATGATAACCGTAGTGGATCGTTAAAAAAGGTCGGTGAGCTAGTAAAAGGACAAGCTTATCCAATCGAATCAAACTATGGTAATTGGTGGAAGGTAAACTTTGGAAGTATATATGGTTATGTGAATAAAGCCGACACCGGGTATGCAACTAAAAAACAGATTCCTAACTTAAATACTAATTTTACTCATTCGAATAAAAGTTTCAAAGCAAATAATACCGTTACAGTATATGATAATACTACTGGAAAATTAATTCCTTTTGGACAATTAGAAAAGGGTACTATCTTTCCAATAGCGACAGACTTCGGAAACTGGTGGAGAATTATTTATCTTGACCGAGTTGGATATATCAAGAAATCTGAAGTTGATGCATACGGTATGAACTATACTAATTATAATATTTCTGTTAAGGATGCAGCTACAAAACAAATGGTTGTTAGCCCACAGACAGATATTTATAATGGTGCTGTTTATGTGCATTGGAAAGCATTCGATTCAATCAATCTCAATACTAAAAAAGCAGTATTGTCAAGTGGTTGGAATGTACGTTCCGGGCCAGGAACACAGTATCATAAACTTTATTTAACTAAAAGTAATATGAATGTTACTTTATATGACTCTGAGATATATCGGGATCGTAATGGTGACGCATGGAGAAGGATTACAAGGAATTCATTACCAACATGGATTAATGCGCCATATGAAGATGTTGTCTATTATATGAATCCAGATAATTTTATAAATGACGATATACAAAAGTTCCAGTTTCTTGATTTAAGTTACTATACTGGAGTTTCTGTAAATGAATTGAATGAATTATTATCTGGTAAAGGTGTCCTAGATGGCAAAGGTGAAATGTTTGCTAAGGCTGCAAAAAGTGCTGGTATCAATGAAATCTATCTTGTTTCTCATGCATTGTTAGAGTCAGGCAATGGAACATCAACCTTGGCTAAAGGGGTAAAAGTAAATGGTAAAACTGTTTACAACTTCTTTGGAATTAATGCTTTTGACTCTTGCCCAATTGAATGTGGTTCGAAGAAGGCTTATGATGAAGGTTGGTTCACTATGGAAGATGCTATTATTGGTGGAGCACAATTTGCTAAGAATGATTATATCTATTCTGGTCAGAACACATTATATAAAATGCGCTGGAACCCAGCTCCTCTAGTAAATGGACTTCCAACACACCAATATGCAACTGATATTGGCTGGGCTAAAAAGCAAGTCTACTATTATACTAGATTCTATTCTAAAGGTAACTATAGCTTATTCTTTGATATTCCAAATTATAAGTAATAAAAAAGCACTTATACACTTATTGGGTGGTAAGTGCTTTTTCTATTGATCATAAAGCATATTAATCTACTTAAAATATTTCTTATTTTAAATAGAACAAATTAATAGTATAATAGTCCTAGGAGGGAGCAACATGACTTACAAGAAGAAATTATATTTTATTCCATTATTTTTTGTGCTTATTTTTTTAGTGCCTAGTATTATTACTGCTGAAGAAGAATTGGTAATAAACAATAACTATCAGTCCACTAATTATGGTAACTATTTTAAAGTTATTAATAATGAGGCAATTGTATATGATAATAGTAGAGGAAAACTCATTCAGATTGGTAGTTTAGTGAAGGGCGAAAGCTACCCAATCGTAAGTGATTATGGAAATTGGCATAGAATAAATTTTGGTTCAAAGTATGGGTATGTACATAAGAAGAATACAGTAGAAGGAAATAAAAGCTCAATACAAAATCAAAATAAACTGTATGAAAACTTAGATGTAATGGTGAAGGTGGATACTGATAAACTAGCGGTATTTGATAACTCATCTGGTAAATTACTTCCTTTTGCTTATCTTGTAGGAGGAAAAAAGTATAAGATTGTATCTGATTATGGGAACTGGTATAGAGTTTTATTTGCTAACCGTATTGGTTACATAAAAAAATCTGAAGTAACTCTGATACCTCCTGAAATTAGTGACTATTTCGAGGTAGTAAGTGATGATGTTCCAGTTTATGATAACCGTACAGGAAAACTGATTAAGATGGGGATATTAAAAAAAGGAGAAGTCTATAAGCGAGTTAGTGACTATGGAAATTGGCATCGCATTCAATTTGGTGATTCTTTCGGTTATGTAAAGAAATCTTTAACTAAATATTCTTACGGTAATTCTATTAAGAATTTAAATAAGAACTATAAGAATAGTACTGAAAAATTTATGGTAAATGTAAAGACGGATGTTTTTGATAATAGTGACGGAGGACTAAATGCCTTTGCAACACTAGAGGCTGGGTCAGTTTATCCAATTGTATCAGATTATGGAAATTGGTATCGAATATTAGTATCTGACCGGATTGGTTTTGTTAAAAAGCAATATTTAAAAGGTTATTTTTCAAAGAATAGCAAGTATTTTGAAGTGATGGAAAGTGGATTAATTGTCTACGATAACCGTAACGGATCTCTTAAAAAAATTGGGGAATTAGAGAAAGGACAAGTTTATGAGCGGGTACGTGACTATGGAAACTGGCATCAAATTCAGTTCGGTGACCATTATGGCTATGTTCATAAGACTGGTACGCTCCCAAGTTTTAAAAATCAAATTCCTAATCTCAATTCCAAATATCAAACTAGTGAGTTAAACTTTACTAGTGTAGTTGATACACCAGTCTATGATAATTCAACAGGTAAATTAATACCTTTTGCTACTATTCAAAAAGGAACTTCACATGCAATTGCAACTGACTATGGCAATTGGTATCGAATTTTAATTGCCAATCGAGTAGGTTATGTGCGAAAAAGTGATGTTAAAGTTTCCTTTACAAAGAATATTAGATATTTTAAGGTAACAGAAGATAACCTACCTATTTATGACAATCGTAGTGGTTCTTTGATAAAAGTAGGTAAACTAAAAAAAGGCCAAGTTTATGAGAGAGTAAGTGATTATGGAAATTGGCATCAAATACAATTTGGTAACTATTATGGTTATGTTAATAAATCAAGTACAGAGCCTTTTCTTTCAGGGAAATATAATAATAAAATTACTCGAAAAAGTGTAGTAAGTATACTCACTCCTAAAGCAGATATTATTGTCTATGATAATACGGGAGGAGTTCTTGTTCCATTCGCTACAATTGGAAAGGGTAAAGAGTATCCAGTTGTACGAAATTTTGGGAATTGGTATGAGGTTAATATTGCTGGAAGATATGGCTATGTAAAAAAGTCACATGTCGATGTTAAGACGATTGCAAAAAACATAGTCAATCCAAGACAGGTCTATTCCTATGAAGAGATGGAAAGTGATATCTTCGCGTTAGCTAAAAATTATCCTGGATTAATTTCATGGAAAACTATAGGTAAATCAGTAAATGGTAGAAATCTTTATGCTATTAAGTTAGGTACTGGAAAGACAGAAGTATATTTTAATGCATCAACACATGCAAGAGAATGGTTAACAACGAACCTTCTAATGGAAATGATAGATGTATACAGTCAGGCATATGTCAAAAACCAAAACTATGAAGGATATAATGTTAAACAAATACTTGATAATACTTCTATTTGGTTTGTGCCAATGGTCAATCCGGATGGTGTTACGTTAGTGCAGGAAGGACCGTATCGTTTCTCAAATCCTGTAGAACTTATCCGTTTAAATAATGGTAGTACTAATTTTCGCTCTTGGAAAGCAAATATCCGTGGTATTGATCTGAATAGGCAATATCCGCAGGAATGGAGCACTATAACAAATAATCCAGGTAAGCCTGGACCATTTAACTTTAAAGGATATAAACCTTTAACAGAACCTGAGGCAGTCGCTTTAATGAATTTTTCAAGAGCACATAACTTTAAAACAGAAGTTGCATATCATTCATCTGGAGAATTGATATACTTTGGTGATGATGTATTTACACCAGGTAGCTATATGTATAATCTAAGTAAGAAAGTTGCAAATATGGTAAGTGCGAAGACGGGGTATAGACTCATGTATACTAGAGGTATTCCTGGTGGAGGAACATATACTGATTTTGTACAACATGAAATGAATAGAGTTGCTTTAACACCAGAGATATCACCTTATGTGGGGAATAAACCAATACCAGTATCTAGCTTTGATTCCATTTGGAAAAAGAATAATACAGTTGGTTTAATGATAGCTAAAGAGGCTTACACTAGGTAACTCTAGCAATTATTTTAAAATAAGTTGAAAAACACCAGTTGCTGCTATTGGCAACTGGTGTTTTTCAAAAATTATACATAATGTTTTCTGTGTACTTCAGTGTTATAATATATAGTGTTTGTTCAATAATCTAAGTAAATATGTAGGTGAAGTCATGGTATTTAGTAATCTAGTATTTCTTTTTGCGTTCTTACCTATTGTGTTGGTGTTATATATTGTAGTTCGCAATGAATTAAAAAACTATATTTTGCTATTAGCTAGTTTGGTTTTCTATGCATGGGGAGAGCCAAGGTTTGTATTACTTATGCTATTTTCCATATTAATAAATTATATTTTTGGTTTGTTAATAGACAAATATAGGCATATTTTAACTTTAAAGAAGATGTTTCTTTGGATAGCTATCTTTGGTAATGTCTTGATTTTAGCTATCTTTAAATATGCACAGTTCTTTGTTGAAAATATAAATAGCTTATTAGACTTATCTATTCATATGGAACCTATTCCTTTACCAATAGGTATTTCATTTTTTACATTCCAGGCTATGAGCTATATTATTGATGTTTATCGAAAAGATGCTGGAGTGCAAAAGAATTTATCTTCACTAGCTTTATATATTTCATTATTTCCGCAACTTGTTGCAGGTCCTATTGTTCGCTACAATACAGTCGCTGAACAGATTAAGAAACGCTTTGTAAATTTGGATAAGTTTTCTGACGGGGTTAAGCGATTCATAATAGGTTTAGCTAAAAAGGTTATAATAGCAAACAGTTTTGGTGAAGTAGCTGATACTATTTTCAGTACCACACCTGATAGTTTAAGTGTGACAACAGCTTGGGTTGGTATAGCTGCTTATTCCTTGCAAATTTATTTTGACTTCTCAGGATATAGCGATATGGCTATCGGGCTAGGGAAAATGTTTGGTTTTGATTTCCTAGAAAACTTTAACTATCCGTATATTTCCAAATCCGTATCTGAGTTCTGGAGGAGATGGCATATATCTCTTAGTTCTTGGTTCAAGGATTATATTTATATTCCACTTGGTGGAAGTAGAAAAGGATTGCCTAGAACAGTAATCAACCTGTTAATTGTCTGGACTATAACAGGGTTCTGGCATGGTGCAAGCTGGACATTTATGGCTTGGGGTTTTTACTTCGGTGTATTAATTGTTCTGGAAAGACTTTGGCTAGGTAAATTACTATCAAAGTTATACAGCCCAATTCAGCATTTGTATTTAATCGTCATTGTGATGATTGGATGGGTATTCTTTAGAGCAGATAACTTTTCCTATTCATTTGAATATATTCAAACTATGTTCGGAATAAATCAAACAAAACTAATTGATGGTCAAGCAATAATTTTCTTGAATGATTATTGGATAACTTTTATAATTGCCATTGTTTTCTCTATGCCTATTATTCCATGGTTGAAAACTAAGGTGAAAACTATTAGCTTTTATGAGAAACAAATCGTTCCTGTACAATCTGTGATTATGCCAATTATTTACATGTTGATAATGGGATTTTGTATGATTCTATTAGTTAATTCAACCTATAATCCCTTTATATATTTTAGATTCTAACTTGGAGATGTTAGTATATGAACCGTTTTGGTAATATTTTATTATCTAGTCTATTTGTTATGTTTATTATGATTTTTGGAGTATATATGTTCAGTACGAATGACCATGATATTTCAAAAACTGAAAATAGAAAGTTGGCTCAAAAACCAGAGTTAACAATAGAAAAATTGAAAGATGGTTCCTATATGGAGGAATTTGAAGGTTATTTTACTGATCAATTTCCTGGTAGAGATCGATGGCTGAAAAGTTATATTGATTATCAACGTCTGACAAATAAAACTTATATTTTTGATTACTTTATAACGAAAGAAAACTGGATATATCCTAAGCCTGATTACGATATCTATTCAGCTGAAATAGAAGAATCAACAGATAGATTGAATCTATTTGCAGACTTCTTGAAGGACAAGGACATTGAATTGTATTATTTTTCTGTACCACATCGAACGACTGTTATGTCTTTTTTGCTACCGGATTATATTAAGCCAGGCAATTATTTGCAAAATATAAATGTATTTATGAGTAATTTATATACTGATGAGAATTTTGTAACTGTCGATTTGACAAATGAATTTACTAAAACTTTTTCAGAAGAAGAGCTTTCGGAAATGTATTTTAGAACTGATCATCACTGGAACTTAAATGGAGCATTTCAAGGATATAAGAGAATAGTAGATACCCTAAATGTACATTCTGATCATTTTATCGATACAGAAGTTAGAATAGAGGATTACCAGAAGATATGCAGTGATTCTTCAGTCGAGTTTGATGGTAGTTATAATAAGCAAGTCTACAGAGTGGTAGATGAAAGTGAAGAATTAAAATGTTACTATAAATCTAAAGAGGTTGATTATGATAAATACACCATATACTTGAATGGTCAGGAGAGAGAACCCTCACAGGTTTACGGACAAGGAATAAGAAAAGAAAGTAGTATAGTAAATTATAGTGACCTTTTTACTTATAACTATAGTGAACTAAAGATTATCAATGAGAGAAATAAAAAGCTTGATAATAAAATACTAATTATAAAGGACTCTTATGCAAACCCACTTGTATATCAACTTGCTGAGCACTTTTATGAAACAACTATTTATGACCCTAGATACAATGAAGATCAGATTATTCAGGAGTATATTGAAGAAATGGACTTTGATATAGTCGCTTTTGTATATAACAGCACCCATTTATATGGAAAAAATTATAAATTTGATACCTATCCAGTATCTGATGCACAAGAACAGGAACTAAAATAATAGTAAGTCACCTTTTAGCTAATTAGGAGATTCAACAAAAAAAAGCAACTTATAAGTTACTTCCACACTTATAAGTTGCTTTTCAATTTAGAATGTTATTCTGTCAAATAGGAATGAAAACTTATCGTTACCATTTTTAATAAAAGCTTGAACTTGGTATGAGCCGGATTCTTTTATGGTATACGTTATACTGTTACTATTGGAATACATAAACTTCTCTATGAGTTTGTCATTATGGTAAATATACCAAGCAAATTCAGGGTTTATATTACTTTCATAACAATTGATATTAGCAGCAAATTCACTATCAGACAATTTCTCAATTTTAATGTCACTTACTTGGCATTCAATTAATTCCATAACTCTAGAGGAATTAATTTTGTCTATTTTGTTATTGCTTAATTTGAAGATGGTGTAAAAGGACATTAGCCTTTTGTTAATAGTATCTTCGTTATAGTATTGTTGAATTAAGTTAATTCCTAACTCACTTAATTCCAGTCTTAATGGTTTATTGTCTAATATGGTTTCTAAATCTTTCTCTATAGAACCTTCATCATAACTTTTTATTTTGTCTCCAATTCCACCAAAATTACTATAAACACCCTTAAGCCAATTATCATGATTTATGAGCCCAACATAACCCTTACTTCCGATAGCGATTACAGGCTTTCCACAACTCAATCCTTCTAAAGCAGATCTCCCGGGTGCAATAACGATATTACTCTCGCTATATTCCTGATAAAGTTGGATATCATTCTTCCAACCCACAAAGTCTACATAGTTCTCATCTGAAATAAGGCTTGATATCTTGTCTTTCATTGTATCCTTTTCAGTACCATCTCCGACAATTTTCCACTTTACATTTGTCCCATATTTATTGTAGGTAAATTCAAGAGCTCTATAAAATACATCTATAATAAATTGTTTATCTTTATCTAATCTCGATACAAAGGCAATTTTAACTTCTTCACCATTACTTTTTTCTTCTTGGTTATTATTTTGATACTTTCTTAAAGGGGGCTCAAATAACTTAACATCAACACCATTTGGGATTACAGCAAATTTATATTTATCTTTTGTTTTCGTTTTATCAAAAATATAATCCTTAATACCTTCTGAAACAGTAAACACCATTGAAACTTTGTCTAAGTAAAGTGGTAAGTCATCGGTATATCTTCCATGTATAGTGAGAAACAGTGGTCTGTTGAGAAGCCTTGAAATAGCCAAACTTATTTTACGAGCTTTGAATGGGTGTGTGTGAATTATGTCGATAGGATTATCATTATGTAGTCTTACAATTTTTAACAAAGTTTCCTTATAGCTAGTTATATCAAAGTCTGTTTCTATGACTCTAATATCATTCTCAATTAGTTTCTTTGAAAAAACCCCGTTTTTGCATAGTACGGTTACTTCATGATTATTATTTTTTAAATATAATGCAGTTGAGAATACATTTAAATGTAAGCCACCCATATCAGCATTAAAATAAACTGGAATAAGAATATGCATAGTATCCCCCTTGGTTAGTTTGTTAGTTATTATTTACCTTTTTTCTGGTAAATTAAACATCCTTGGAAAATGAATTAATACGTCTCACTTCCAAGGATGGTTAAAAGTATATTAATATGTTCCAATTCCTAAATGGTGTTGTAGTTCTTTTTGTACTTCTGATAATGATAACTCATCCACAATCTGATAACTAACACCATTAATCATTTCTCCATTAGTTTCCAATACCAATTTATCAATATTGCTAGTTCGGAAGCTAGAATAGTTCTTGAAGAAAGATAACCCTTCCGTTACTTTCATATTAGTTTCCACATTACTACCAACTTCTTCGGCTAAATCATCAATTTTAGTGATTGTTCCAACAGATAAAGCCTTTTTAAGTATGGCTTCTACTACCTGTTGCTGGCGTTCGTTTCTTCCAATGTCACCACGTGGATCTTCTAATCTCATACGAGCATAGGCTAAAGCATATCTACCATCTAGGTCCATTTCACCTTCATAGAATTGAAGTTTTTCTGCGATACGGTCATCACTATTTTGTTTAAAGTTAAATGGTACATCAACTGTAATGCCGCCTAAGATATCTACAATATTTTTAAAGGTTTCAAAGTTAACCGAAGCATAGTAATCAATTGGAATATCTAAAAAGTTCTCCACAGTTTCTATGGTCATTTCTTTTCCGCCAAATACGTGAGCATGTGTAATTTTATCTTGTGTGCCTTTGCCTGCAATCTCAACCAAAGTGTCACGAGGAATACTTAGTAACTTTAACTTCTCATCTTCAGGATTAAATGTAGCAACCATCAAAGTATCGGTACGCCCATTTTGTCCACCTGAAGAGTAGTCCTCTACGCCCATTAGTAGTATGGAAACCGGATCTTTACTGATCGATACAGCTTCTTCCCGCTTATCCGACTTTTCTCTTCCACCAAGATCATTATATGAACTGCTCGCTGCTTGATAAGTTTGTAATGCTATATAAGTTCCAAATCCTAGTAAACTAAAAAATATGATTAAAAAAACTACGAAGGAAGTACGAAGTCGTCTTTTTCGTTTGACTTTTTTTCTTTCCACTCTTCGTTCAGAACGTCCCATAAGGTTAACTCCTTTAAAATATGAATCTATATGTCTAGTATATGACTAAATACTTAATCATACAATCAACATTTAGCATACCATACTAAAAGGACGTTTACTATATAATTTTGATTACAATCCTAAGGTTTTTTGTAAAAAAATATCAAGAAATAAATCATATATTATCTCATCATGTCGGATAATAGGCAAATTAATCGACTTTATTTGAAGTGAAAAACTTGTGTATTACACGTTAGAAAACAATGAATTCTCTATAGAAAACGCATAATACACAAATCTTTAAAGGGACTTTAATGCTTATTGCATAATTCCTAAATGTAAGCGAAGTTCTTCACTTACAAGTTCCTTGCTTTCTTCATCTACTTCATAATACCAAAGTCCATCTTCAAAATAGCCTCCATGACCATCAAGATTTAGAGTTGTTATAGTAGGTTGTTTAGTCAAGCTATAGGTTGCGAAAGACTTCATATCGTCGAAGGTTAAATTGGTTTTCATATTGTTTCCAATAGCTTCCATTACACTACCTATTTTGAATACAGATGGAGCGGAGGTAGCTTTGTTAATTAATGCTTTAATAATCTCCTGCTGTCGCTTTCCACGGGAAACATCATTATCATATTTACGTGTTCTAGCGAGAGCTAAGGCTTGTTCACCATTTAGTTTTTGATAACCAGGCATTAAATGAATTGCATCTTTATTGTCATGCGAATCTGGCTCGTACATCTCGTAAGGAACATCGAAGTGAATTCCATCTAAAGAATCGACTACTTCTATAAAAGCTTCAAAGTTGAACCTTATGTAATAATCTACGGGGGTATTTAGGAAATGCTCAATTGTTTCAATTGTTGCCTTTGGACCGCCATAAAAATGTGCATGATTAATTTTTGTGTTGTATCCTAACTCTGGAACATAGACATAGGAATCCCGTGGAATACTTAACAGCTTAACACTATTCTTATCTCTGTTAAAGGTAGCTAACATTAATGCATCAGAACGACTCTGCTCATTAAAATTACGATCTTCACTATCATCGATACCTATAATTAAAATAGAAACATTATCCTCGACCAGGTTAACTGTATTATTGCGTAAGGACGACCTTTCATTTTCTCTTTCAACTTCCTTATAGGAATCGTTTGCCGTATCTTGCGCTTTATTATATATATAGAATGCATAGAGTCCAATGGTGATAACCATTAAGGAAAGAATAGTTAGAATAGATACTTTGATTATTCTTCTTTTATTTTTATTTGCGTGATTTCTTGTTGTTTTTTTCTCAAAAGACATCCAATTTCCCCTTTGAAAATTGTAGAGTAAACTATTGTTTTTTGAAAACTATAGAAATAATGGGTACCTTTCATTATTACCTTTATACAGAGAATTAATTCTATATCGGAGGATATACGTTACAATCACTTTTATTCATTAAAAAAGTATAAAGTTATTATGATAAAGGCAAGAAAAGTTTTCTTTTCCTGAAAGGATGTTATTATTGTGATATAATGTCGAATAATGTGGTATTTAAATGTTATACATAAGGAATCTTATATAAAAAATGGAATATTTTTAGGAGGTAGCACATATGAAGAAGCCAATTAAGGTAATGACAATCTTTGGCACAAGACCAGAAGCAATTAAAATGGCCCCTCTAGTCTTAGAGCTACAAAAGCGAACAGAAGAATTTGAATCAATTGTAACAGTTACAGCACAGCATAGAGAGATGCTGGACCAAGTTCTAGAAATCTTTAAAATAACGCCTGACTATGATTTAAATATCATGAAAAAACAACAGTCCCTTGCACAAATTGCGACTAGAGCTCTAGAAGGCCTAGATGAAGTGATGAAAAAAACACAACCGGATATAGTATTAGTCCATGGTGATACATCTACTACTTTTGCTGCTTCTCTGGCTGCATTTTATAACCAAATTGCAATTGGACATGTTGAGGCTGGTCTACGTACTTGGAATAAGTATTCTCCGTATCCAGAAGAAATGAACCGCCAATTAACTGGGGTTATGGCAGACTTACACTTCTCACCAACTGAAAAGTCGAAACAAAACCTTTTAAACGAAAACAAACCAGAAGACCGTATTTATGTAACAGGTAACACGGCTATTGATGCTTTAAAAACCACAATTGACGAGTCTTATTCCAATTCAATTCTAGATGATCTTGGAGATAAGCGATTGGTTCTAATGACTGCGCATCGCCGTGAAAACCTTGGGGAGAATATGAACCAAATGTTCCGTGCTATTCGACGATTGGTTGAAGAGCATGCTGACATTCAAGTAGTTTATCCAGTTCATTTAAATCCAGTAGTACAACAAACTGCTAAAGAAATTCTTGGTGATAATGACCGAGTTAAGTTAATCGAACCACTTGGTGTAGTGGACTTCCATAACTTTGCTTCTAAAGCACATCTAATTCTAACAGATTCAGGTGGCGTTCAAGAAGAAGCACCATCACTAGGAGTGCCGGTATTAGTCTTACGGGATACAACGGAAAGACCAGAAGGAATTGAAGCAGGTACCTTAAAATTAGCTGGAACAGATGAAGATACAATCTTCAACTTAGCTAACGAACTTTTATCTAATGAAGAAGCGCATAAAAAAATGGCAACTGCTTCTAATCCATATGGTGATGGTAAGGCATCTGAAAGAATTGCAGATGCAATCCTAGATTACTTCTCAAAATAATTAACAATAAAAAAGCTTTCTAGACTCATTGAAGTTCTAGAAAGCTTTTCTTCTTTGTGAAATTAAGTTTATCTCTTAGACTCAGTAATGATCTGAGACAGATTAATGCTTGAACGACCTACAGAGTATTGATTCCATTCCTCAGAAAATGGTTTGATTTTCTCAATTTGAAAGTCCTGATGGATAATTACCTTAATAATATCTTCTGTTGTACGTACAATAGGTCCTGGCATTTGATTATCGAAATCGTCAATTAGTCCACTTGTATCTTTATACTCGTCTATATCATAAGCATAGAAAATCATTGGCTTCTCTAATAAGGCAAATTCAAATGGTATCGATGAATAATCTGTTATTAATATATCCGTACAAAGGAGTAAATGATTTACATCGTAATAATCGGAGACATCGTATACAAACTCTTTATGCTTAGCATTGAACTCGCATGTTACGGCGGGATGTGCTTTGATGAAAAGTACATAATCATTGGCTAATTCTTTATATAGTTTTTCTATATCTAGCCTTATATGGTACCCACTTAGACTATGATCTCGAAATGTAGGAGCATATAAGATTACTTTCTTTTCTCGAGTGATTGGAAAAGTAGTAATAAGCTGTTGATGAACTTTTTCTACCGCCCTTTTACTATAGAAGAAATCCGTTCTAGGAATCCCTGTTCGTAAAATCCGATCATCGGTTAATCCAAAGCTATCTTGAAAAATGGTTGCCATTCTCTCTGAGCCAACTATGGTATAGTTAAAACGGCTATATACCTTTGCAAAACGTTTATGCGAATGGGTACTTCGGTTTTCAGTAGTAGGTTTTTGAAAGCCAAACTTTTTAATTGCTCCGGCTGCATGCCATAATTGAATACACTTCGTTTCCTTTTTAAACTTTGTCACTGCTAAAAAACCAAAGTAGTTATCTACTAATATAGTTGATGCTGTTGCTAAATGAAAAATAGATTTCAAATAAGTTAGCGGTTTTATTAATGTGAAAGGAACAATAGTAGTCATAGAATTATCGAAAGGGTACTTACAAGAATCCTCTTTTAAGATAATAATATCTTCATCGGTTTCCTTTCTTAAAGCACGAGTAGTGTAAAAAATGTTGTCCCCAAAAGAAGCGACACAGACAGTCTTGGTTTTTAGTGGGAATAACTTGAAAAGGCTAAAAATGATTTGAAAAAGGAATAGGTATATAAAAATGAGTAACTCTCTAACCATTTGTTCTCATGAAGTCTTCTTTAATTTTGGTGGTTGAAATACCAATGGTTCTAGGTAAGTAGATTACTTCACATAATTCCCTTAGAAAGTCAAACTTTCCTTCCCAATCATCACCCATTACAAATATGTCTACACTGTATTCCTGAATATCCTGTTTTTTTTGCTCCCAGCTTTTTTCGGGTATTACTTTATCGACATATTTAATAGCCTCTAAAATGGTTTTTCTATCTTCATAGGTGTAATAAGCCTTTTTATTCTTTAGTTCATTAAATTCATCTGTTGATAACGCAACAATTAAATAGTCTCCCATTTCCTTCGCGCGCCTGAGTATATTAATGTGACCAGTGTGAATCAAGTCAAAAGTCCCATATGTGATAACTTTTTTCACAATCTCTACCTCCCCATATGGTAAAACTATATATTTAATATATAATTATATTAGCATACCTTTACATTAAATTAACATTCGGTTTACAATTGAGTCATCTATATCTGTTTACAGTATAATGATTAGACACTAGATATGAGAGGTTTTCAAGATGAAATCAGTAATCACAGTTTTATCAGAACAAGTTAAGTACTTTTATTTATTAAGAAGACTTGCATTATACGAGATTAAAATAGCGAATAAGAATAATTATCTAGGACTTGCGTGGGAATTAATTAATCCTGCCATTCAGATATTCATTTATTGGTTTATTTTTGGTTTCGGTATCCGAGAGAGACAGCCTATTGAAGGGGACCCATTCTTTCCATGGATGTTATCCGGTATTGTCATATGGTTCTTCTTTAACCCATCAATCATTGAGGGATCAAAGTCCATATTTCAGCGAGTTAAAATGCTTTCGAAAATGAATTTCCCTATGAGTTTAATTCCGAATATCATTATATTTTCTAAGTTCTATTCTCATATTGGACTTTTGGTTATCGTGATGGTTCTTTTAAATTTCCTAGGGTATCCAATTAGTATCTATTATTTACAATTACCATTATATATATTTGGTGGGTACTTATTTATTTTTTCAGTATCCCTCATTACGTCAACACTAAACACATTTATTCGTGATTTACAAATGTTTCTTCAAGCAACACTAAGAATGCTACTATACATGACACCTATCTTATGGGCAACGTCTAGTTTGCCTGTGTGGATTCAAACTGTATTTAAAATTAACCCTTTGTATTATTTGGTAGAAGGGTACCGCTATTCTTTATTAGGAAAAGAATGGTATTTTATTAATCATTGGGAATATACTCTATATTTCTGTGCAGTTACCTTTGTGCTTTTATTAATAGGGTCCGTCATGCATGTGAAGTTTAGAAGAAGATTTATAGATTTCATATAATACTAGTTTCATAGAAAGTGGAAAGGATTTGCTATGGAAAAAACAATAATCGTTTCTAATGTAACCAAGAAACATAAATTATACGATAATACATCTGACAAAATAAAAGATATTCTCTTCCGTAAAGGGTATGGGGAAGATTTCTATGCACTGAGAAATGTAAGCTTTGAAGTGAATAGGGGAGAGGTTATAGGATTTGTCGGAGTAAATGGAGCTGGAAAGTCTACTCTTTCAAACATAATTGCTGGAATCTTACCAGAAACATCTGGATCGGTAACTGTAAAAGGCGATGTATCCTTAATTGCAATTGCAGCCGGCCTAAAGGAGAATCTAACTGGTAGGGAAAATATTGAATTGAAGTGCCTGATGCTTGGTTTTAACAAGAAAGAGATTCAACAACTAGAGCCTGAAATCATTGAGTTTGCTGAGTTAGGGAAATTTATCGACCAACCAGTTAAGTCTTATTCAAGTGGTATGAAGTCACGACTAGGGTTTGCCATTTCGGTTTCTATTGATCCTGATATTATCATTATTGATGAAGCTTTATCCGTTGGAGACAAGGCATTTGCAGAGAAGTGTTTTAATAAAATGAAATCATTTAAGGAAAAAGGAAAAACAATAGTCTTTGTTAGCCACTCAACGGTCCAAATGAAGAAGTTCGCTGATAAAATTCTATGGTTAGAGTTTGGTAGAGTAAAAGAATATGGTACAAAAGAAGAAATTCTACCTTTATATGAAGAGTTTATTAAAGAGTATAAAAAGTTGTCCAAATCAGAGAAAGAAAAGTATAGGGAAGATGTACTTAGACAGCTAGAGACGGGTTGATAGAAAAAATCTTAGTTATATGTAATTGATATAACTGAAAGGTTGTAGATTATGTCTATAAGTACACAGATAAAAATTCCAGACACTAGTAAAAGAAAAAAAATAGAAACTGTGACAATTATGGATGTTGATTTCATTAATTTATCACAGAAAGAATTTGTAAGGGATCATATCCAGCCACTTTTGATGAATCAGGAAAAGTGCTACATCGTAACCGCTAATCCAGAAATTGTTATGAAAATACGGGAAGACCGCGGATACCAAGAAATGGTGAAACAAGCAACCTATATAGTTCCAGATGGGGCCGGTGTTGTATTAGCTTCTAAGTATATGAAACAACCAATCAAGGAAAGGATAGCTGGATTTGACTTGATGTTGGATATACTTGAATTTGCTAATAGAGAAGCCCTTTCTTGTTACTTTATAGGTGCAGAGGAACAGGTCAATAAAAAGGCGGTAGAAGAGGTTAAGAAGCGGTATCCCAATGTTAGGATAGCTGGAAGACATCATGGTTATTTTTCGGTGAAAGATCCTGAAGTTGCGGAACGTGTAAAGCTATCTGAACCCGATATTGTTTTTGTAGCCTTAGGTTCACCGAACCAAGACAAATGGATTACCAACAATCTTGACCAGTTCCCAAAAGGCTTATTTATGGGAGTAGGCGGTAGCTTCGATGTATTAGCTGGAGAAGTGAAGCGAGCGCCTGATAAATGGATTAAGTTAAACTTAGAGTGGTTGTACAGATTGTTAAAACAACCATTTCGCTGGAAGCGAATCCTAAAAGCAATGGAATTTATGATACGCATCATCTTTAAAAGAAATTAAACTACTAAATCAAATAAATATCCTAAATAATATGAGGTGAAGAAATTGATTTACGCAGGTATTCTAGCAGGCGGTATTGGTTCAAGAATGGGAAATGTACCAATGCCAAAGCAATTTTTATTGCTAAATGAGAAACCGATCATTGTGCATACCATTGAGAAGTTTGTATTAAATAGTAAATTTGAAAAGATAGTGATTGCAACTCCAAAAGAATGGGTCAATCATACTAAAGATATTCTGAAAAAGTTTAACTTAGATTTACCGACTATTACAGTTATTGTTGGTGGAAGTGATCGTAATGGGACAATTATGTCGATAGTGAATTATATAGAAGAGACGTATTCCGTAAGTGAGGAGGATATTATTGTCACTCATGATGCGGTAAGACCATTTCTAACTCATCGCATTATCCAAGAAAATATTGATAACGCACTGGAGTATGGTTCCGTTGATACGGTAATAGAAGCGGTTGATACAATTGTTGAATCACAAGACAATGAATTTATCAGTTCGATACCGAGAAGAGATTATATGTACCAAGGACAAACCCCTCAGTCGTTTAATATTAAGAAACTACAAGAGTTGTATTATGGCTTGTCTGACAGTGAAAAAGAGATACTGACGGACGCCTGTAAAATCTTTGCGTTGAAGGGTGAAAAGGTAAAGTTAGTCCGAGGAGAGAACTTTAATATAAAGATTACTACTCCATTTGATTTGAACGTTGCCAATTCCATTATAAAAGGAAGTTTAGATAAATGATTAACCAAGTGTATCGTTTAGTATCTCCTAGACAATTTGAAGTGACCTATAAGGATAAATCAATTATCTCGGACAAACTGATCATACGCCCAACCCATCTCTCCATATGTAATGCAGATCAACGCTATTACACAGGGACAAGAGGGAAAGAAGCAATGCGTAAAAAACTTCCCATGGCTCTGATTCATGAAGGGGTAGGAGAGGTTGTGTTTGACCCACTTGGTGAGGTCAAAGTTGGGACAAAGGTTGTCATGGTTCCCAATATACCAACAGAGAAGAACCCGTACATTTCTGAAAATTACTTGCGTTCCAGTAAGTTTCGATCTAGTGGATATGATGGGTTTATGCAAGATTACGTCTTTCTTAATCGGGACCGTGTTGTAAAGCTCCCTGAAAATATCAATATGAATGTAGCTGCCTTTACGGAATTAGTGACGATTGCTGTTCACGCAATTAGTCGGTTTGAAAAGAAATCTCATCCCATCAAGGAAACGTTTGGTGTATGGGGAGATGGAAATCTTGGTTATATAACTTGTTTATTATTGAAACAATTATACCCGGAAAGTAAAGTCATTATTTTTGGAAAAACAGATTATAAACTGAATCACTTCTTTTTCGTTGATAACATGATAAAGATTGATGAAATTCCAGAAGAATTAACCATTGATCATGCCATTGAGTGTGCTGGAGGTAAAGGTAGTCAGTATGCTATTGAGCAGATAATTGATCATATCAACCCTGAGGGCACTATTAGTTTACTAGGGGTTAGTGAATATCCGATTGAAATCAATACAAGAATGGTATTAGAAAAAGGCTTAACCCTACTCGGAAGTAGCCGTAGTGGTACAGCTGATTTTCAAAGAACAATTGACGTATATAAACAATACCCTGAAATCGTCGATTACTTAGGAACTCTAGTTGGTGAAGTACATGATGTCATGAAAATCTCGGATGTTACGGAAGCATTTGAAAGTGATCTGTCTAATTCCTGGGGGAAAACTGTAATGAAATGGATGATATGAGGCATGAATCCGATAAAAAAGTATTACATCATGTTATACAAGGTTATCCTCCAAATTACGTACAATGTCCTATCTAGGTTGCTAAAACAAGATCAAAATAAAGTGGTCATTGCTTTGTACAGAGAAGGTAAACTAGAAGGAAACCTTCATTTTATCTATGAAGAACTACTAGAACAATTTCCACAGCTTGAGGTTCATTTTGTTTATAGTGAAAATAAAATGAACCTCAAGCTATTTAAGGAAATAGTCCAACTATCAAATGCGAAATACGTGATTATTGATGATTATTATTTGCCTGTGTATCTATTGAAACCAAAAGCTAAACTAAAAATCATTCAGCTTTGGCATGCAGCAGGTGCCTTCAAGAAATTTGGACATAGCACTGCCGATACGAAATTCGGGCCATCGAAGGAATATCTAAGACTTGTACCAGTACATGCAAATTACACACATGTCTATATATCCGCTGCAAAGTTTACCGATTATTATGCTGAGGCATTTCATATGACACCAGCAAATATCTATCCTTTTGGGATACCAAGGGTTGACCTGTTTACAGATGAACCATTATGTCGGGAGATTAAGAAAGTACTTTATCAGGAGTATAACTTTTCCGATACCGATAACAAGATTAATATTCTCGTAGCCCCAACGTATCGGGCAGAAGGGCTATATACGGAGTCTACAGCTGATTTGATGGATACGATTATTAAACTATCCAAAAGCCTCGATAAGGATATACGTATTTTATTCAAGCCTCACCCTTACGTGAAGAGTAGTGAAATGGATAGATTACGTGATTGTCCTAATGTAATGATTGCTACGGGTCATACGATTAATGAGTGGATGCTAGTATCGGATGCGTTTATTACGGATTACTCCTCCGCTATATTTGAGTTTGCCTTATTAAAGAAGCCATTAGCACACTATATTCCCGATTATAAGGAATATCAGTCCAATAGAGGATTCTATCAAGAGATAGAAATAATGTCTGATGGAACTATACTATGGAATGAAGCGGAGTTATTAGATTGGATGAATGCAAGAAAACAGAATGAATACTATAATACGACTAGAATGATAGAGTATAACTTCGATGATATAGAGAATATTTCACATAAAATAGTGAAACATTTTACATCGTAAAAAGGGGGGGAGAAATATGCTAGTTTCCTTAATGGATAGCAAAAATATAACCATTAATACAGACAAGCCAGTGATAAGTGACGTAACAAAATTAGAGATAAATGGATCTTATCTGGAAATAGAAGGATTTGCCTACTTCAAAGGAGTTACGTCCTATAAAGAAGATAGAATCAGAAAAACACTACTGTTGGTACCGAATATAGATATAGAAAAAATGGTAGAAGCGGAGCCTGATAAGTATACGGAACTATCCGAACAGGAAATTTTAGAACAACATATCATTAAGCTTTCCCTAGATAACTGCAGTCTTTCAGAACTTGACGGTGATGTAGAAGTGAGTAATAGCGACTTAGCGATGTTAGGTGGCTATAAAGGGAATATTGATTTATCTGTCATTAGTCATGGCAAACCATTGCAGAGTGGGGAATATGATACTTTTATCAAGTTGGAACAGATGTTTCAGGATAATGATAAAGTTAAATTTGAGAAGCTTATTTCGTTATCGAATGTAAGAGAGTTTATGCGGAATGATATTTTGAATACCAAGTTAAACTATTTCTCAGCATCCAAAGTGATGAAATACAATTTGTTAGTGACATTTAATAAATATAGTAAAACGCTTCAGTTTAAAAATACGTTACTACAGGAATTTGACCCGCGAGATATGCCTGATACGGTAGAAACAAAGGAAAATAAATACATCAAGAAATTTAAACGAGTATTTTTCAGGATGATGTACAAGCTCTTTTGTATCTTACCAATCCAAAAGTCTAAAGTAACCTTTGCTTCAGATAGCCGAAGCGAACTAAATGGTAATTTCTTTTTTGTTTACGAGGAATTATACAAGCGTAACCTGGATTTGGATATTAAATTTGTCTTTAATGAACGAATCAATAGTAAAAAAACAATCACGGATTTGATAAAGATTGCCTATCAATTTGCAACATCCAAGATTATATTACTAGATGATTTCTACCCATTAGTGTACCCACTTAAAATTCGCAAAGATGCGGATTTAATTCAAGTGTGGCATGCTGCTGGTGCATTTAAAACGTTTGGATACAGTCGAATGGGGAGACCTGGTGGACCTTCACCAAGATCTAAGAACCATAAGAATTATACAAAGGTTGCGGTCAGTAGTGAAGGGGTAAGAGAAAACTATGCAGAAGGCTTTGGTGTATCTGTAGACAAGGTATATCCTACTGGAGTACCGAGGTCAGATATATTCTTCGATGAAGAGTATAAAGCTAAAGTTCGTGATACACTATATACTAAATATTCCTTCTTAAAAGGTAAGAAAGTAATCCTATTTGCTCCTACATTTAGGGGGAATGGACAAGCATCTGCACATTATCCATTTGAAGTACTAAACCTTAAGAAGTTATATGAAGAATTCCATGAAGAGTATGTTTTCTTATTTAAGATTCATCCATTTGTTAATAACAAATTAACTATTCCGTATGAGTATGCTGACTTTTTCTATGACTTAAGTGACTATAGGGAGATTAATGATCTGTTGCTCATAACGGATATCTTGATAACGGATTATTCTTCTGTTTGTTTTGAGTTTGCGTTGCTAAATAAACCAATGTTATTCTTTGCTTTTGATGTGGAAGAATATATAGAGGCTAGAGATTTTTATTATAATTTCTTCGACTTTATTCCAGGTCCATTACTAAAATCGACGGATGACATTATTACAAGTATCAAAAACGAAGATTATCAATTAGAAAAAGTAAAACCATTCGTGAAGTACTTTTTCGGTGATACACTAGGAACGGCATCTAAAAATGTTGTGGATGATTTAATTATCTCTAGTTTAGAGACACATCATATGGAGTCAAAAGAAACCAGATTAACTCCGCCGAAGTCTAGAATTGAATTGTTCGAACGTACAATGAAAGATGATGAAAATCTTTAAAACAAAAGGGTGATTTCTTTATATAGAAATCACCCTTTTATTGTATGAAATTATTGTTCTGCGCTAAATTCCGTATTGTTTCTACTAGTTGGTAGATCTAAGTGGTTTCGAAGTTTGTTTTCGATAGTCTGCCGGCTTTCTTCATCGACTTGGTAATACCAGAGACCATCATCCATATAGCCACCACTTCCTTCCAGGCTCACGGAATTTATAGCAATGTTTTTAGTTAAACCATAGCTAACAAAAGATTTCATCTCATCGAATGTTAAATTGGTTGTCATGTTGTCCCCAACAGCTTCAATTAAATTATCCAACTTAAATAATGATTTTACCGAAGCTGCCTCTTTCATTACTGCTTTAATAATTTCTTGTTGTCTTTGTCCTCGTTCCAGGTCACTGTCGTATTTCCTAGTACGGGCTAATGCTAAGGCTTCTTCGCCGTTCAATTTCTGGTACCCTGGTAGAAGGTGAATGGCATCCTTCTTATCTTTAGAGTCCTGTTCATACATTTCAAAAGGTACATTATAATAAATGCCACCAATAGAATCGACTACTTCGATAAAGGCATCAAAGTTAATACGAACATAATAATCAATCGGTACATGGAGAAACTCTTCAACAGTTTCTATCGTTGCTGATGGACCACCAAAGAAATGTGCATGATTGATTTTGGTATAGTATTGTACCTCAGGGACAAATACATAGGAGTCCCTCGGAATACTTAGTAAATTAACATCATTGTGCTCCTTATTAAATGTTGCTAATATAAGTGTGTCGGAGCGACTATTCTCATCGAAACTTCTCTTTTCACTATCATCAACCCCAATAATTAGAACGGAAACATTGTCCTCAATTGGGTTTACCACTTCTTCTCTTAAATCAGAAGTTTCTTTATTATTTTTACGTTCTACTTGTTCAAAGGACTCGCTGACTGCCTTTTCTGCTTGTGAATAGATGGAAGCAGCATATACGGCTCCGCCAATTAAAAGTACACTTAAAGGTATAGCAATAAAAAGTAATATTTTCTTTTTACTTATTTTTTTCTTGTTTTTCCTCTTACTTATTCTTGTTTCCTTCTCACTCATTGTAAATTCCCCTTAATAAAAATCCATTTGGTACCAGTTTACTACTAATAAATTCTTTCGTAAATCCTTATTAGTATGTTAGTATAGGATACTAAATGAACAGGATAAGTTAGTCTACATATGCCATATATGTTTAAGTGTGCTATATCAAGGGTAAATATCAATGGATAAGTATGTTCGAGACACATATGGAGATATCATTCCGAAAACTATAGGTAATGGAATTTAATTAGTACTAAAAAAATGGATGGTGAATTAGAGTGAAGAGAAACATCATAATAAGAGCAGGAATTTCACCTTTGGATAACTTTGACGCATCTTATATGATCCTAAATAACTCGATTGGTGGTAATGTAGGGAATTTAATTTATCAATATAGTGTGTTTCGCACGCTAATGACGGAAGAAACTACAATCACCCCAGATTATTACAAAATAGACCCAGATAACGCTGATGAAATAAATGAAAAATATGATTGCTATATTATACCTTTAGCAGACGCCTTTCGTCAGGATTTTGTTCCAAGTCTGCGAAAGTACACGAAATTAATTAAGAAACTAACGATTCCGGTCGTGGTTATTGGTGTAGGATTAAGAGCACCTTTTGAACCGAAGTTAAATGAAGGCTTTCCATTCGATAAAGATGTAAAAGCTTTTGTAGAAGCGGTATTGGAGAAGTCAAACATCATTGGGGTACGTGGTGAGATTACTGCTAAATATTTAACAAGGCTAGGATTCCGAGAAGGGATAGACCATACGGTGATCGGCTGTCCTTCCATGTATAGTTTTGGAAGAGAATTAAAAATACGCGATACAACCATCACAAAAGACTCTATGGTGACGGTTAATTCCTCATTACTTTCACCGAAAAATGTATTAGATTTTATTACTAGAGGGATGGAAGAGTTTCCGAATCATTACTTTATTCCACAATGGATGAAGGAAATGAAGTTGACGTATGCTGGTTCACCGCCAATTTCTGAAAAAGAGATTGATAATTATCCGATTAAGATGTCTGATTCAGCTTATATGGATAATAGAGTTCGATTTTTCTTGAATGCCCCAACTTGGATTGATTTTATAAAAGAAGCGGATTTAAGTTTCGGTGCTAGATTACATGGGAATATAACGGCAACGATTGCAGGAACACCTAGTATTATTATTCCGAAAGATGCTAGAATGAGAGAATTAGCCGATTATCATGGCCTGACTCAGGTTTGGCATAATGAAATTACAGAGAAAACCACACTTAGTGAATTAATCGAAACAAGTGATTTTCATTCACCAGAGAAGAATCAAGGTCATAATTTCGATCATTTTATCAGTTTTCTAGAGAAGAATAACTTGGAGCATATCTATCAAGATAGCTTGGAACCATCATTTGTTCCTTTAGATGAAAAGTTAGCAGAAATACAGCTTCTTTTACCTTTAACACCAGTAAGTGGTTGTGGTTTTGAAGAAATGGTGGAAAGATGGGAAAGTTATTATCCGATTGCGGAAAAGAAAAATGTTCAAAAACAAAAAGAGCTTAAAGCGAAAATAGCTGCTAAGGACAAGAAAATTAAAAGGCAAGAAGCAACCTTAAATAGAAAAGCTGTACGTTTGGCTTTAAAGACTGCAGATTTGATACGAGTAAAATAAATAAAGATTTTATGAGAGCCAAGATGTAAGTCTTGGCTCTCTATCTAATATTAGCTTTGTGGTATCTTTAGTACTTGCCCTACATAAATCATATCATTCGTGATGCCATTCGCTTCTTTCAATTGATTTACAGTAATGTTATTATTAGTTGCTATTCGCCATAAGCTATCTCCCGAAACAACGGTATAAGTTTTACCAGTTTCTTCAGGTGCTGCATTTACAGGCTCCGTTACTTCCACTGGTATATCATAGTACGTATCATCCTTATCCGTAAACCAAGTAGAATAAGCACTCCATATGGATTTATCCTCCTGTCCAATACTCCAGTTCCCAACACCATGGATATCATATTTATCCACTAGACCTATCTTGGCTTGGTAAGCTTGGTCATTTTCAAACCAAACTGTATAAGTTCCGGGTTGCAGCGCTTTTCCTAGAAGGTACATTTTAGGGTCTCCATCTTTTATCGTTACAACTGCCTTAGCACTCTTTGTGGTTTCATCAAAGGTAACGGTGTGTTCGTATTTATCCAGCATTTCTTGGACCTGATAATTGGAAATACCTTTTCCTCCAGTAGATTCTCCTTCTTTCCAAAAACGTCCATATTGCGCAAGTCCCATGACAATTTTATCCCGCGGAACGCCTTGTTTGATGGCATATTGGATAGAGCGATCCACCCAGTCATAACTTGCTACAGATCCGGGGTCGGACCCTTCGTAGCTTTCATCATACGTCATCATCATGAGGTAATCAGAATGCTTTGCTAATGCATTGTAATCATAGGCACCATGCCAGCCAAGTGTCCATCCATTTGGGTTTGCTGCTACGGCAACAGAGACTTCTTTAGATGCAGGAAGAAGTTCTCGAACCATTCGGACAAAGTCAGTAAAGTTTTCCCGGTCGGTATCGGTAATGTTTTCAATATCGATATTGACACCATCAAGATTATATCGCAAGACTGCATCAGCAATTTGCTGCGCGGCAATTTCTCTGTTTTCCAATAATGCTCTTCCAACATCACGGTCCCAGTGATTACTTAGAAAAGGAACAACCCGAATTCCTAGCTGATGCATATTCTCTACGAAAGTACGATCGACTAGATGGGTTAGGGCTAATGTTCCATCACGATTTAAATCAAAATAACTAGGTGATACCGTGTTGAAGGACCTTTCAGTGCTCAGGACTTGATTGGTAAAGCTTTTCACGTCTCCAAAGTACATATAACCTAAACTCAATGTGGTACTTGCTGTAACAGGTAATCTTAATGGTTGTCCAACAAGTATTAAATCCCCTGTTATAGAATTAAGATTTCGTATGGCTTCAACGGTAGTATTGTATTTCTTAGCAATAGATGATAAGGTGTCGCCACTTTGAACGGTATAGACGTTTGCTGTTGGCGTTACCACATCACTTATATTTCCAACTTTATCTGCCTGACTGATGGAGAAGGTATAGGACTTGCTTCTATCCAATCCACTCATGTCAATATCAACGTTAAGGATGCCGTTTTTACCAACCGTATGGGTTACAGTTCGAACAAGATTACCATCCTGGTCGGTTACTTTAATTGTTACAGTAGACGCTGGATCTGCAGTTCCAACAATATTAAATACGGTAGAGCCATCACTCATAGTCGCATATCCACTACGGGTAATAGTTGGTGTACTAATCGTAATATCTTTTTCTACTTGGAGGGTCTGTGGTCCGGTTTGATTACCGGCCTGATCTGTCTGCATAATTTCGAGAGTAATTATTCCTTCTTTAAATGCAGTAAGATTGGCATTGAATTGGAATTCACCATTAGTTGTATTAACTTCTTCTTCAATAGTATTCTCGCCGTCCGTAATCCGTAATGTAACCGTCAGTGCATCCTCATCAGTCGTTCCACGAATGACAAAGTCTTCTTGATTGGTGTTATTAATGTATTCATCCATATCCAGGTTTAACTCAGTTGGAGCAGTTGTATCTTTTTGAATGTCTATCGAATGGGTTTCTCCGACATTGCCATATTGGTTGGTTGGCGTTATCGTTAGAGTTACATTTCCATCCTTCAAGGATCCAAGATTTATCGGCAAACTAAAATTACCACGTTGATCCGAAGTTGTGGTTGCCTCTATCGTAGTCTCTCCATCTGTTAACGTAATAGCTAACTCTGTATCGTTGTCTGCTATACCTTCAATCATGTATGCATCTTCATTTTCACTATAGACAGTTGGCAGTTCTTTTAGAGATGCCTTTGGTACTTCTGTGTTTTTACTTAGATTTGTACTAGTTAATGAGCTTGTATTTCCAACCGAATCTTGTTGTTGTACTTGAACGGAAACTTGGCCATCCTTTAATTCTGAAAAGTTTACTGGTATAGAATAATGTCCATCTGAACCGACTTGCCCGTTAAATGTAGTTGAATTCCCCTCACTATCCTGAAGTGTTACCGTTAAACTTGCCCCAGCTTCGGCGGTTCCTTGGATTTGGTAGGAACTTTGATTTTGGTTATTTACATTTTCATTACTATCTATGATAGGTGCGTCAGGTGCGGTTGAATCTTTCTCAACATATAGGAGCATATGTGTACTTTTATTTCCAAGTTGATCTTGCTGATATGCTCGTACGGTCAGTTGAGAGTCAGCAAAACTCTCCAAGTTAATATTTGTCGAAAAAGTTCCGTCTTCTTTTACTGTCGTTTCAAAGGACTTTTCTAGTCCGGTCGTGTCACGTACGTTGAACGAAACAGATGCTCCTGCTTTTCCAGTCCCCTTTATAATATAAGTCAGTGCAGTTTCTTGATTTGCTGTTTCATTTGCCTCAACTACTGGAGTCTCGATTAGGGTTTCTTTTAGTATGCTGGCTTTCTGTATTTCGCTTTTCCCTGCTTCATTACCAGCGGTTGCAGAGAGCTGAAGATTACCATCGGAGAATGAAGTCAGGTCAAAGTTTACTTTAAATAGCCCATTTTCATCAGTTGTTATTTTCTTGATAAGTGATATACCCTTCTCATCCTGTACTGTAATATCAACCTCTGTATTTGGGGTACTTTTGCCGCTAACTTTATAGGATTCTTGATTATTACTAGTAACTGGCCCAGATAGCTCTAAATTAGGCATGTCTGGAACGTTGATCACCGGTTCTTGTACCACTTCCTCTGCCGTTGTCGTTTCTTCAACCTTATCACTTGTTGGTATTTTAAGGGTTTGACCAACAAATATTGCATCCGTTGTTAAATTGTTCTCAGCTTTAATAGCATCAATGGTTGTTCCCAACTTATTAGCGATAATAAATAAAGAATCACCTGCCACAACCGTATAAGATGATGTTGGGCTTACCACTAATTGGTCAGGAGCTGGTTGTGGTGCTTCAGAATCTGGAATTTCTGGTTCTGTAATTTGAGTGTTAGAAGCAGGTATCTTAAGAATCTGACCAATGTTTATGGTGTCGGTTACCAAATTATTTTCCGCTTTAATAGCACTTATCGTTGTTCCAAATTTGTTAGCAATTATAAATAATGAATCGCCAGCTACAACAGTATAAGAAGTGGTGACTGATTCTTCGGTTTCCCTAGCGGGCGGGTCCGTGGTTTCTGGTATTGGTTCAGGAGTTGGTGTCTGCTGTGAAACCTGTTCTGGTTGGGAAACGATTAATGTTTGTCCAATGGATAGGGTATTAGATGTTAAGTTGTTTAGTGTCTTTAATGTATCTACACTCGTATTGTTAGTTCTTGCAATGGAATATAGTGTGTCACCTGGTTTGACCTGGTAGGTAGTAGATGCGGTGTCTGTAGGTTCACTAGGTTTTATTTCCACTTGAGTTGGCGCTTCTGGTTCTTTCACTACAGTTGCTTCGTCTACCACTTTAACATCCGATGCCGAAACAGGGATTTTCAGTTGTTGCCCAATCGAGAGTGTATTCGACTTCATTCCATTGAATTGTAGAATAACATCTACGGAGGTGTTATGGTTTAAGGCAATACGATATAAGGTGTCCCCAGCTTTAACCTTATAAGTCGTATAAGGTAAAGCTATTGATTGCCCAATGGAAATGGTATTGGATGATAATTGATTTATCTCTTTGATTTCATCAACCGTTACATTATTCTTTTTGGCGATGCTATAAAGTGTATCACCACTTTGAACAGTATATTCTGCCAAAGGTTGATTCGAATTAGTAAGATACTGTGCTGAAGCATTGACCGTGTTACCCAATAGTAGGGAGGTAACTAAAATGGATCCTACCATTACTTTAATATTAACGATTTTAAGTCTAGGGAATTTCTCTCTTGCGAAACGATTTAATTGTTTACTCAACGATTCGCGGGTAGTACTAGCTTCACCGAATTCCTGTGAAAACTCTGATAACCCTTGGTCCATATAAACAACCAGCGTATACCCATCTCCACTTTCTTTCAATTCATATCTCTCAATAACATCCAAATCAAACACTCCTTGAAATTAAGTCAATTACACTTAGTATTTGTGTTAAAGCAATTGTCATGCAGACGTTTTGTCTTGCCAGTATTCTGGGTGCCTGTCACTCCTCGAATAAGCTCGATTCCAGTCGAAATTCTTCATACAACTATCCATAACGAACCATACTAACCTTAAGGTGGTGAGTAATGGATGATGGATTATACGAGCGATCTTGAAATAGTGGAAGTTAAAGATGGTCAAGTGGTTCTAAGACTACGTATACCACAGGATAGATTTGATACAGAATTTAGTGCAGAATTATTAGAATCAAAAAATGAGAAGGTAGATATTAGGAATACTGCTCGTAGTTTAGTTAAGCGAAAGTTTCCAAAACTCAAGGCGGCTACGATTGTTATTCTAGCTGGTACACTCGTTCTGACCAGTTTTCCATTTCATAAAGCAGAGGCCCATGAGATTGAGTTCAATATGTCCTATTTATATTTTGGGAATACCCAATCCTATATATCTCAAATCGATCGAACGCAGGGCAATTTGAATCATGTATCTCCAAGCTATTTTGATCTTAATACAGATGGAACCCTAAAAATCACGAATCAATTTGATACTTATTTTGTTAATGAAATGCATAAACGAGGAATTAAAGTGGTTCCTTTTCTTAGCAACCACTGGGATCGTAACCTCGGTCGTGCCGCATTGCAAAATAGGGAAAAGCTTGCCCAACAAATTGCGGATTTCATCTTGAAGAATAATTTAGATGGCGTACAGGTTGATATTGAAAATGTGACCGAAATTGATCGAGAAAATTATACGGATTTAGTGAAGTTGCTAAACCAGAAACTCCCTGCTGATAAAGAAGTGTCTGTTGCTGTAGCTGCTAATCCAAATGGATGGACAAAAGGATGGCATGGTTCCTATGACTATAAAGCCTTGGCACAACATGCCGATTATCTGATGATTATGGCTTATGATGAAAGCTATACCGGCGGACCAGAGGGACCTGTTGCAAGTTATGGTTGGGTAGAACGCTCCATCCAGTATACGTTGAAGCAGGGTGTTCCCCCAGAAAAGGTGGTTCTAGGAATTCCGTTCTATGGCAGGTACTGGAAAGAAGGGGATACAACAGGTGGACAGGGTATTTCCAATCATCGAGTAGATGAGTTACTAGCCAAATATGGGGGGAAGGTAACCTTTGATGCTGCATCAAAGTCACCAAAGGCTACCATAACCATAGACAAAGGTGATCCAACTACAACGATTGCTGGAAAAACATTTGGCCCTGGGACCTATCATATTTGGTATGAGAACAATGAGTCCATTCAAGCAAAGTTGGAACTTTTACATAAATACAATCTGAAGGGGACAGGAAGCTGGAGCCTTGGACAAGAAAGTGCATCGGTGTGGCAGCATTACAAGGCATGGCTAGCCCATGACGGTGCCATCACCGTTTCCCCATCCGTTCCAGAACAACCAAAGGAACAAACTGGAACCATCCAACCAACTTCAAAGGAAAGTTATACGGTTCAATCTGGAGATACTCTTTGGAAGATAGCGAGCCAATTTAATTTAACTATTAATCAAATCAAAGAGTATAACCAGCTAAAGTCGGATGTTATATATGTTGGACAGGTATTATCACTGATTCCCAAAACACAACCTGCACCTGGACAGGTAGTTATATCTGAACCAATAGCCAGTACTCCAGGTGCTATTACTGCACCGGCTAAACCGGTTGAAACAAAGCCTAAAGTAACTACTACTGCACCGAAATCGACACTGGTAGGTAAATATATGGTGCCGAAAGTTACGAAATCCTATATGAGAAGCGGTGCATCTACAAAAAATAAAGTGCTCAAGACCTTAAAGACAACGGACTCTCTTAAAGTGTTACAGGAATATACGGATAAGTCTAAGGTGAAATGGTTAAAGGTACAATCTGGAAATACAAATGGCTGGATATTAGCATCACTTGTAAAGGCGAAACCTACCACGACCGTTTCTAAGTCAAGTCTTGTAGGAAAATACATGTTACCAAAGGTGACTAAATCCTACATGAGAAGTGGAGCATCATCTAAAAACAAAATTGTAAAGACACTGAAGACCACTGATTCACTAAAGGTTTTACAAGAATACACGGATAAATCTAAAGTGAAGTGGCTAAAGGTACAATCAGGCAAAACAACTGGTTGGGTATTGGCATCGCAAATGAAAACTAAACCAACCACCACTGCTAAGACGGTGTCTAGCGCAAAAAAGTATCCAACATTAAAATATGGAATAAAAGGGACAGCAGTAAAAGACCTCCAAACAAAATTAAAAAAAGCTGGACTATATAAAAGTAAAATAGATGGGAGTTATGGACCAGGAACCAGATCAGCCGTCATCGCATTCCAAAAGAAATATAAACTCCCAGCAGATGGAATAGCAGGAGCAAAAACACTATCAAAGTTAGACGCGGTAGTTAAATAAATACAGCTTGAGAAGAGGTCTAGGCACTTTTGAAGTGTCTGGCCTTTTTGGGGGGGTGCCTGTCACTCCCCGATATTTGGCACATTTTGTCGAATCCTCAAAAGTATTTTGCACCTATAAATAATTGTTTCTTCATCTATATAATCGAAGCAAAACAAATAAAAGTAGCAAATTAAAATTTAATGCCACCTTTCCCTACCTCCCACCGATTATATAGGTGAAAGGAGGTGCTTAACATGGCAGTAGCAGATATGAAAAGCTCCCAGCTACGTCTCGTTCTTCATGACGGAAACGACCCAATTTCAGGTGATCCAGTATACAAAGCAAAAAGCTTTAACAACGTGAAGACTGATGCAACGGCAGATCAACTGTATGCAATCGCAAACGCATTTACTGGATTGCAAGAACGCCCATTATTCAATATTGAGCGTAAAGACAGTTCTGATATACGTTCAGGACAGTAACAATTTATAAAATTTAAAGGGGAAGGAGGTCCATAAATGAAAACTTTAGAATTAAAGTTTGAAAATGCCGATGGCAAAATCGTTACGTATTCACTGGAAAAACCAATTGAACCGGTTGATCCTGCAGCGGTGGCGGCAGCAATGGATACTATTATTGCTGAAAATGCGTTTACATCTAGTGGCGGTAATTTAGTTGCTAAGAAAAGCGCTCGAGTTGTCGAACGTAATGTGGAAGATATTGAATTAGTTTAATGAAGAAAGAGGAAGTTGCCTCGGGGAGTTTCCCCTTGGTGACTTCTTTTTTTCTAAAAACGAGGAGGTGAATCAAGTTGGATAATTGGATATCGCTCATAACAGAAGTAGGTTTTCCGATTGCGGTCACGTTTTATCTATTACACCGGATTGAAGGTAAGCTAAATACGTTGACTGAGTCGATCCATGCATTACCAGAGAGGATGAAATAGGTTGGTACAGTGCTATTATGTTTAATGGGAAATCCCAACCTTCCTAACTCTATACATTTGAAATTCTCTGTGATATAATTTACTCAAGTTAATATCACGGTAGAGACTTGGAGACCGCAATACATGTCGAAATTATTTCGATTATGTTGTTGTGGTCTCTTTTTTTGCGTGTAAATACCTTGATTTAACATTTTCCGAAGTAGTAAAGGAGAGAACCTGATGAACTTTTCAAATAAAAACCGTCAACAAATAATCCAATCATTAAAAAAAGACCAGTTTGATGTGCTTGTTATTGGTGGGGGGATAACTGGTGCTGGAGTTGCATTAGATGCAACAACTCGTGGGATGAACATTGCATTAGTTGAGATGCAGGATTTTGCAGCTGGAACTTCAAGTCGCTCTACTAAGCTAGTACACGGTGGTCTACGATATTTAAAGCAATTTCATGTAAAACAAGTTGCTGAGGTTGGAAAAGAACGCGCGATAGTTTATGAGAATGGACCACATGTTACAACTCCAGAATGGATGCTCCTTCCTTTTCATTCAGGTGGAACGTTTGGAAAATTTATGACATCCATCGGTTTAAGGATGTATGATTTTTTAGCAGGGGTTAAGAAAAGTGAAAGAAGATATATGCTAACACCTGAACAAACTTTAGAAAAAGCACCACTTGTTAAAAAAGAAGGGCTAAAAGGTGGCGGTATGTATGTGGAATATCGTACGGATGATGCAAGACTAACCATGGAAGTGGTAAAGGCTGCCGTTGAAAAAGGAGCATCTGCTCTTAATTATTCAAAAGTAGAAAGTTTGGTTTATAAGAATGGGAAAGTAATTGGGGCTATTGTGAAAGACCAATTAACGGGAGAAGAATATGAGATTCATGCAAAAAAGATAGTGAATGCAACGGGACCATGGGTGGACACCATACGTGAAAAAGATAATTCAAGAAAAGGAAAGATGCTGAGACTGACAAAAGGCGTGCACATCGTCATTAATCAATCAAAGTTTCCTTTAAAGCAAGCTGTCTACTTTGATACACCAGATGGCCGTATGGTATTTGCTATTCCGCGAGATGGCAAGGCATATATAGGTACCACGGATACTTTCTATAGTGATGATCCAATTCATCCCCAAATGACCACGGTGGATTGCGATTATTTACTGGAGGCCATTCACTATATGTTTCCTGATGTGCAAGTTACGAGGGAAGATGTGGAATCAAACTGGGCTGGAGTACGCCCGCTAATTTGGGAAGAAGGAAAGGATCCCTCTGAGATTTCACGTAAAGATGAAATTTGGGAATCTGACTCTGGATTGATAACAATTGCTGGTGGAAAATTAACTGGATATCGAAAAATGGCGGAAAAAATTGTTGATTTGCTGACAGATAAGTTTAAAACAGAGGAACAAATTCTATTTTCTCCATGCGAAACGAAACTGTTGCGTATATCAGGGGGAGACGTAGGCGGGGCAGCCCTTTTTAAACAGTTTATAAAAGAACAAATACAACAAGGTATAATGGTTGGATTAACTGAAGCTGAAGCGGAACATCTAACGGCTAGGTATGGGTCGAATGTTCCTGTATTGTTTGACATAATAAAAACAGGCTCTGAAGTAGCGGAAAAATACAATCTACCATTAACCTTATATTCCAAACTTCAATATGCATTAGAACATGAACTGGCAGCAACGCCAAATGATTTCTTTAATCGCAGAATAAGTGCAATTCTATTCGATATTGATACCGTAAAAGCCCATAAAGATAATGTTGTAGGTTATATGAGAGATTATTTCGAATGGGATGAATCAACAAGTGAGCTTTACAAGAAGGAGCTTGAATTAGCTTTGGAGGAAATAGGTTTTAGTGGTCAGTTGGAATATGCTTAAATCGTTATATGAACCAATAAAAAAATAGAGACAGGGGAAATACCCTGTCTCTATTTCTTTTTTTCCTTATTCCGTTATCTTAACTTCAATAGGTTCGGAAACTAGATTCCATTGCTCATTTAGCATACTAAAATTATGAACAGCGAATACCTCAGCATTTCCTGGTGCTATTGCAGTTATTGTGTTTCCGATTACTTCGACCTCGTCCTCGGATTCCGAAACAAATAAGGTGGTTTCAATATTTTCAGTTTGATCTACTCGGTAGTTAACGAAAGTTTTCGCCTGAATAGTTGCAGATTTTCCTACCTTTAGATTACGTTTTTTAATTGGTGTTTCAATTAGGGTCGGTCCGTCCGTTAACCATTGTGTATAATCTGTAATTGGTCCAATTAGCCCTTGTTTCAATAAATTCTCAAATGGTTCTTGGCTACGGAATGTCCAGTGCATATTAAGTAATCCGCGTTGTCTCATATAAGTAATGGATTCTTCTGAAAGACTACCATAACTAGAGTTTAGACGTGCTCCGATGGTTGTAGCATAGTTTAGCATCTGTTCAGCATCTTTGATTCGTTGCTCTGAAGAACCTGGAACAGAAGCGGAATATAGATAACCTACACTAATCTCTGGTGAAATTTCACGATATTTTTTCACACTTTCCATGTTAAAGCTTTGTAGGACGACTTGATCCTCGACTCCTACTTCCATGATTTCTTCTAATACTTGCTCCTCAATACCAATTCCTTTTAACTCCACTAGTAACACAACATCCTGATCTTTAAAGGCTTCTAAATACTCCCGGAAAGTTGGTACTTTTTCACCAGCGAATTCTTCTCCGAATTTTATTCCAGCATCCAGTGCACGAATTTCTTCTAGTGTTAAGTCTGTGACAGTTCCTGTACCATTTGTAGTCCGATCGACTGTATAATCATGCATGATGACTAAATGCCCATCCTTTGTACGTTGAACATCAGTCTCAATTAAATCAGCACCTAATTCATAAGCTAAATGATAACCAGCCATTGTGTTTTCCGGTGCAAGAGATGGCACCCCGCGATGTGCAACAACTAGTGGTCTTTGGACAATGGTGTTTTCAGGATATTTACCAAAGGCTGCTACAGCTTCCGTTGGATTTTCCGTTACGATCCCATCTACCCCAGCGTGTATCAGGGAGTGCGCATTTTCGCCAATTCCCCAAACGGATATGGCACGTGCATGGAAGTAATGTACCGTATCAACTGACACGTGTTTCTCTGGTAGTACTATTGTAAAAGAGTTGTTGCTATTAGCGTCTTTTACTAATTGTTTTAGATCATGTTTATTCAAATGGTTTTTGTCATAAAGAACTGCTCCGCGTGCAGCTGGGTAAGCATCTTTAATTTGAGCTAGTATGTCAAGATTGGTTGATAGGATGTGAACATCCTTAAGCGAAGCAATCTCTAAGGCGTCAATAACTCCATCAACTGCGTCCTCTTGATCCACTTGAATAACAGGAATAGATTTTCCTCTTGAAGCGGTTAATACATCATTCAATGAAGAGTCACCAACAACAATGTTACCGCTTTCATTTAATTCAGCTTTAAGCAAGACAGAAGAGACACCATGTAGTTCTTCAAAATTATCTGGTATGGAACTAGAGATAATAGTCGGTGCATTAATCATATTGGTTTCAGGTTCTGCAGGTAAAAATGCATTGGAATCTGCTAATGGTGGTAAGTCATTTGTTCGTGTTGTGACACGTACATTGTCAAATTCAACTGTTGCACCAGAAACCTGGAAACCTAAATCGCCATCTAAATACGTATTAGCAAGGTCGGTATCAATAACAAGTTGTCCATTGACAAATTGTTGTACACGTTCTCCCTTGGCAATAACTTTTAAGCGATAAGTTTCATTATAACCAAAGTCCTCCGGATAGAATGTTTTCATTGGTACGCTCCATGTATTACTCTCTGTACGAAGTGCAAATTCTAAACCATTTAAGGCGGATGTTCCTTTTCGTACTGCAAATTGGTAATATGGATAGTCCTCACCTTGAATACGGTACATTAATGATGCCCAGCGAGCGCTATTAACAGCAGACTTAAACGTTACATCAGCTTCAAATACATAATCCCCTAATCCATCTGGAGTTGGGAATATAACTCTTGAAGGGTCAGAGATACTAGTTGATGTTAACTCAAGTGCTCCGTTCTGAACACTAGCATTTCCCTCAATGACTTCCCATCCATCTGGTAATACGCCTTGTTCAAAATTCTCATCTACTAAAATGTCTTCACTTGCCATGGTTGCTTGGTTTTGGGTTAACCCCAAACCAAAAAAAGTTATAGCTAGAAGTGGTACAAGCCAAAGGATCTTCTTCTTCATTAAAATTCCTCCTTAAAATGGTTTCTATGGAAGTAAATTCTAAGAGGTCGGGTCATACTAAAATTAATCCCTCCTTTTTTATTCCAAAGGAAAAAGAGAAGACACCAAAATATCCCCTATGAAAATAGGGAGATAAGTATGGCATCTTCTCTTAGGCTCCTACCAGAATATGAAGTTATCATTTAGTATGCTATCATTATCGCATTTAGTCTATAGGTCATATGTATGATTATGTACTGAATTTTTACGAATAATTGTTTACTAGAGTAGTAAAAATTGGCTGTTTTTCCGTCAAGTAAATTTTTTGTAAATTTTCTATTTACAATAATGTAAACGTTTGCTATGATTATACTCAATCGAATATCTCTCGGAGAATAGAAGAGAAGAGGATGAAAAGAACCCCCTATTAATAGGGTTTGTTTTTCATGCTCTTTTTTCTTCTTTACAGAGGGATAGTCGGACCAAACAAAGGGGGAAAACTCATGAAGAAAATTTCATTAACGTTGTTATCGTTAGTATTTTTAGTAGGATTTCTAGCTGCTTGTGCAGGTGAATCATCCGGAGATGGAGGAGATAGTGAATCAGGTGATCCGATTACACTATATTCACCTGAAACGCCAGACTTGACTAAGGAACTTGCAGCAAAATATGAAGAATTATATGGACAAACGGTTAATGTTCAGTATGCGGGTACAAACGTATTAGTTAACCAAATGATGGCTGAAAAAGGTAGTCCAAAAGCAGACGTGTGGTACGGTGGTGGCGGTATCCTTCCATTTGAATCTGCAGTTGACAAAGGAATTATTACATCTTACATACCTGAGAGCGCAGAAGATTGGGAAGTTGTAGAGAATGGAATTAAAATGAAACATCAAGATGGATATTATGTTGGAACGGAATTATTTGTACTTGGTTTCTCTTATAACACAGAGCTTGTTTCAGAAGAAGAAGCTCCAAAAACATGGGAAGACTTACTAGATCCGAAATGGGAAGGAAAAATTCAGTTCCCTAACCCGGCGGCATCTGGTACAGCTACACTAATGGTATTAAGTTATATGATGCAACATGGGGAAGAAGAAGGTTGGGAGTATTTCCAAGCACTAGCTGATCAAGCGAATTCTATTCCAGATTCAGGTTCTGCTCCAACAAAAGGGGTAGCAATGGGTGAAGCGCATATTGCGATTGGCTTTGACTTCATGGCTTACGAGCATCAAACAAAGGGAGAAACAGTAGACTTCGTTGTTCCTGATAAAACTCCTATTCTAGTAAATCCTGCATCACTTGTAGAGGGTGGACCAAACCCTGAGGGTGGTAAGAAGTTTATGGACTTTATGTTAAGTGAAGAAGCACAACAAATTCTAGCAAACTGGCAACACATTCCAATCAATCCTGAAGTAGAGTCTCAGACTCCATTGAACATTGATTCATTAAAAGAAAATGCAGTGGACTTAGATATTGATTGGGTAAATGAAAACTATGACCGTATTCGTAACGAGTGGAAGAATAAAATTAACTAAAGGAAGTTGATAATATGGGGTCAGTTGTAGTCGAGCAACTAAGGAAGGATTTCTCAGGAGTAACTGTACTTCAAAACATTGATTTGGACATTAAAGAGGGCGAATTCTTTGCCCTCCTTGGTCCATCTGGTTGTGGTAAAACAACAACTATGCGATGTATAGCTGGTTTTGAAAGTCCGACAAGTGGAACAATTAAAATTGGTAATAAAGATGTTGCGAAATTAGCACCAAATGAGCGAAATTGCGGAATGGTATTTCAAAGCTATGCTCTATTTCCTCATATGAATGTCTTTGATAATGTCGCATACAGTCTAAATATAAAGGAATTACGTAAAGCGAACTTGTTTAAGAAAATCGGGGTTTATACAAGAATGCTTAACAGTAAGATTGTGAAATACCCGAAAGAAATTGAGAAAAAGGTTATGGATATTCTGGAGTACGTTGAATTGACAGATCACGCGAAAAAACTTACTAGTGAACTTTCCGGTGGTCAGCAACAGCGTGTTGCATTGGCGAGGGCACTTGTTATGGAGCCAGAAGTATTGCTAATGGATGAACCATTATCCAATTTAGACTTGAAGCTTCGTCATACGATGCGTAATACCATTCGACGCATTCAACAGGATATGAAGATTACGACAATTTTTGTAACGCATGACCAGGAAGAAGCCATGAGTATGGCGGATAGAATTGCCGTAATGAAGGACGGAGAAATTCTACAAATCGGTACACCAACTGATTTATATAGTAATCCGAAGACCTCATTTATTGCAGACTTTGTCGGTACATCCAATATCCTACCAGGCAAGGTTGTTGCAAGTGAAAATGGCCTGACTACTGTAAAAGTAGGCAACCAACAAATTCAATCTGTTACGAAAACTAGTAAGGAAGATGTTCAAGTTATTATCCGTCCGGAAAATATTAATGTGTTAAGTGAAGGTACGGAAGATACTAGTAATGCCTTTGAAGGGGTAATTCAATTTGCTACCTATCTTGGGTCAACGGTTCGATATGATGTGAAAGTTGGCGAACACCAAATAGTAGTGGACACCACCTATGAATCAGGTGACAGTATTAAGAAGAATGGTTCCACCATTAAATTGGGCGTATCACCTGAAAGGGTGTTAATCATATGAACAGACTCAAACAAAATTTCACCGGAATTGGGTTAGTTAAGTTACTCATCTATGGATTCTTTCTACTATTTCTAATCATCCCGTTAGTTTCGGTATTTCTTGTTAGTTTTACGAATGAGCCAATTAATGTATTCGGTTCCCTGGTTAGTTGGGAACAAATGCAAATTTCTATTGATCAGTTTAAAAATGCTACAATCGATAATTTTAAATCAATATTTTCATATGGTAGTTATTTTAAAGGGCTGATTAATAGTTTAAAGCTATCACTAATTGTTTCATTATGGGTGCTGGTGATTTGTATTCCGATTGCTTACGGAATTGCACGTACGAAGATGCCATTTAAAAAGACAATTAGTGCTTTATGTACAATCCCTCTAGTAATCCCGACGTTCATTTCAGCGTATGCATTCATTATTATGTTTGGTCGTGCTGGTTGGGTAACGTATATTTACGAAAAATTAGGTGGAGAAGGAATGTTACTGGATCCCTATTCTATGACGGGAATCGCTATCGTACAGATATTCTTCTTCTTCCCATATGCTTTATGGCCAATGGTTGCTGCATTCAAAATCAGTGATGTATCACTAGAGGAAGCATCAAGAAATATGGGATCAAAGGGTTGGTTAACGTTTATCACCGTTACTTTCCCATTAGCGATACCAGGAATGTTATCGACTGCTTTAGTTATTTTTGCAGTAAGTTTTTCTGACTTTGGTACACCTATAATTTTGGCACCAAGTGATTTGAATTTAATCGTGGTGGATGCATATCGTGAAATCGCTGGATTCTTTAACTGGGGTGGCGCTGCCATTCTAACCGTTATCATGATTGCAGTTGCTGGGGTTGTTTACTGGCTACAAAACTACCTACTAAAAGGAAAAAATTATGACACACTATCAGGTAAACCAAAGAAAATCAAGCTAAGTGAAAATAAAGCATTAACGATTCCACTTGCTATTTTCTCAGGCTTTGTCGTATTAATTCCAATCCTTGCGATGGGAACAGTATTCTTACAATCTATCGCGACAACATGGGGGAAAGATCCTCTACCTAGTGGGTATACACTAGAACATTATCGAACTATTTTCACCTCTTCATTAGGAAACATTCAGAATAGCTTAATCTTGGCAGCTGGTGCTTTGATTCTTAGTGTGATCATTGCTACCTTCGTTTCCTATTTCGTTGTTCGTCAGCGTTCTACAACGTTAGACTTTATGACGACTGTTCCATTAATTGTACCAGGGATTGCCTTTGGTATTGCGTTAATCCAAACGTTTAATACAGCCCCTCTACAATTAACAGGTACTGCTTTCATTTTAGTGATTGCCTATAGTATTCGTAGGTTACCGTATATGGTTCGTTCTACTGTTGGGACGATGAAAGCAATTAAACAAGACATTGAAGAAGCAGCGGTTAATCTGGGAGCAACTACCCTAACGGCAGCGATTACTGTAATTGGTCCTTTAATGTTACCAGGTATTGCTGCGGGTTCTATTCTTGTCTTTGTAACCGTAATTAAGGAAACAAGTATTTCTATCTTAATGGCCCCTGCCGAGTGGGCTCCAATGAGTTTAGCTATTTTCCAAAATGTGATGCGAGCGGAATACTATTCTGCTGCCGCAATGTCCGTCATATTAGTTGTTATGGTCCTTGTTTTACAGGCCCTTGCGAATAAACTATCTGGGGGAAATAAATCATAGGTCTGCATAAGGGGGATTATGATGCAAAAGGGGTTTATCTTTGATTTAGATGGAACGGTTTACTTAGATAATAGATTAATTGATGGTGCAAGAGAAGCAATACAAGAACTTCGCGACCGTGGAGATAAGATAGTCTTCTTAACAAATAAATCTATTGAAACCATTCATGCCTATGTTAAAAAGTTATCCAGTCTTGGAATTAGTGTAAAGCGAGAAGATGTAGTAAACTCTAACTTTCTCACAGCGCGATACCTAGCGTCAAAGTTGAGTGAAAGTGAGAAGGTAATGGTGATTGGTGAACAACCACTTTATGATGAGCTGATGAGTATGGGTATCCACATCTCAGAGGATGCATCAGATGTTAGCTATGTGGTATTAGGTTGGGACCGAGAATTCACTTATGATAAGTTGAATCGAGCTTTTCAGGCTTGGAAAAATGGTGCAATTGTAGTTGCAACGAATCCAGATAGAACCTGCCCAGTAGAAGGTGGTCAAATACCAGACTGTGGTGCAATGATTGGTGCGATGGAAGGAGCTACCGGGGAAAAGGTGGAGCTGATTCTCGGGAAGCCCTCCCCACTAGCTGCAAAATTTATAGTAGAGGATATCTTGGATTTGCCTCCAAGTAACTGCTATATGGTTGGTGATCGGCTAGAAACTGATATTCGAATGGGAAATGATTATGGAATAAATTCTGTACTAGTACTCACAGGTATTACAGAAAAAGGCATGCTAGAGCATGCCAATGATCAACCGAATTATGTGTTAAATAGTATTACTGAATTACCAGCAATAACTAGAGATCAAGATTCCAAAGCTTTGGATTCCCAGAAGAAATAGCCAGAGCTCCAGCTTTTAATCCATCATCAATTTGACTTTCAGAACTCACTAGCCCTCCTGCGATAATTGGCAGGTGGGTTAGTTTCGTTAAACTATCGATAATAGAAGGCATGATTCCTGGAAGCACTTCAATTGCATCTGGCTTACAGGAATGGGCAATTTCAATCCCTTTTTTCATAGCATTTCTATCAATCAAGAAAATACGTTGAATCGTCATAAGTCCTTCTTCTTTAGCGAATTTAATGAGATTACTCTTTGTTGTAATAATTCCCTTTGGTTTCCAGACCTCAGCTATGTATTTAATGGCACTTTTCGTATTGGATAATCCATCAATAAAATCAACATGAACAAATGTTGTTTTATTATATTTCTTTAATTCATCTACATACTGCTGTGTTGTCACTAAGTCCCCAGTTAACAAAAACACAATATTAGAATGCGACTTCGCTGCAGAATCTAAATGCTCCCCATGCTTCACAGAAGCAATCACCTGTGACTGAACCAAATCAACTATACTCTCCAAAACAATTCCCCCAAAAACACAGATTAATATCAATATTGTATAAAATTATACATGGTTTGAAGGTGCCTGTCACTCCCCGATATTTGGTGAAATTTGTCGAAGAAGAGCTGTGCTCATGGGGATTTTGGGAGTCGCTAGATATGTTGTTAATATCGAACGATTATAAAATAAAAAAAGACGCGACCCCAAGTCGCGTCCCCAAATCAAGAAACAGCATCCAACAACAAAGAAGAAGCCCTCTCATAATCACCCAGCTTATGATAAACCTTAGCCTGCTTTTCCAATAACTTCTTATAAACATTCTCCTGATTAGGCCCAAGCTCTGCTAGCGCATTTTTATAATACTCAATCGCTAACGAAAAGTTATTATTCTCTGTCTCAATGTCTCCTAGAATGATATAAGCTTCATACTTATATTTGTTTATGCTTGCTAATTCTAGAACATCTAAACATACACGCCTAGCTTCTTCCAGTCCGCCTTTTTCAAAGTAAGTCTTGGCAAGTTCGATCTCTACATTGTTTCGTTGATTAGAGTTGTTCAGGTTATTGTACATGAAAATGGATTCTTTAAAGAATTGAATGGCTGTATCATAGTCGCCTTCTTTTCTGTAAAGGATTCCTAAGTTATTGTAAACACCTGCTTGGTTGACTTCATCCTCTTTTAAGGAGAAGAATTCCTTTGCCTGTTCGAAGGATTTCATCGAAAGGGCATAGTTTTCTAACTGCATATAGCAAATGCCGAGCGCCATGTGTATTTGTCCAAACTTATAGAAGGAATCTAATGATATGTTTAATTCTAGTGCTTGGGTTAGGAAGTTAATAGCTGAATATAATTCGTTCAGTTTACCATGTAAAACTCCCAGCACTAGAAGAAGTGATACGCGAGTTGTACCACCGATATGTTCATGGATTGCCAATCTGTATGCCTTATTAAGTACTTCGAGTGCTTTTTCCTTCTGGTCCAGGATGGAATACATATCCCCTAATGATGTTAAGGAGCGTACTGTTTTCTCATGCAGCGTTCCATTTTCAAGGTAGGAAACACTTTCATTAAAGTAGTCAATCGCTTTCTTATATTCCCCTTTACCTTCTGCAATTCTTCCTTTTACCCAGAATAATACCCCGCGTTCATTGGTATCGATATCCTCAATCATAACATTTAGTGTGGCATTCTCGATTATTTTCTCAGCCCGATCTATTTTTGCCTCTTGGACACTGTTTTCTGCGTATTTAATGTCCTTTTTAATTTGAACATGGATGAGGTTTTTGTTTAATGGACGTTTATTTAATTCGGATACATCCACCCCTAACTTTTCCGAAAGTTTCATTAACACCTCATAAGAAGGTTCTATAGATCCCCGTTCTATTTGGCTGAGATAACTTCTTGTAATAATACCTTCTGCTAACTCGGTCTGAGTAAACCCTTTTTCAATTCTGAGCTCTTTTATTCTATTAGATACATGATTACTCATAATCTCAACTCCTTTAAATTCATTATAACAGACTTTATTAACATTTTTAACATTATGTGTATTTTATTAATTTTGTTAATAAGTGTTGACAATGCTATAAAGTAATTGTAAAATCACTTTAAGAGGATATTAACAAATGTAAACATACTTTATATTTTATTTTAAATGTTACATAATGTTAAGGGTGTATTATAGTCTAACTCTCTATCAATTCGATCATCAATACGGAGATGTGAAGAGATGTTAAGTAAACGATTAAGAAAAAATAATGAAATGGTAGCTTTAAAAGTAGTAGATATCTTAAGTGGGGGATTCATATGAGTTCAATAAAACGAAATATGTCCGTTATCGTTTCCAATCAATTTTTAACTGCTTTGGCAGATAGTATTTACGATATTACAATTTTCTGGTATGTATACCATGAATCGCAAAGTGCGTTATTAGCATCATTAATTACTGCATTATCATTCACCACACAAATTCTAATCGGCCCTTTCTTAGGAGTCATCGCCGATCGAAAGAATCCGAAGCAAACGATGCGGATCGGCTTTCTCTTAATGACAGTGGTGGGAGTGTCACTTTCTGTGTTCTACTTCTTCCTAGCAGATTACTTTCTAATTCTAGTCTATCTTGGGTTGTTGATTCATGATGTCGGGATGTTTCTGATTGCACCAGCGAAAAATAAATTACTGCCTCGTATCGTAGGAATGGAAAAAATCGTTCATGTGAATGGGTATATTACATCTACCTCAAGTGCTGCAACGATATTGGGAAATGCCATTAGTGGATTTGTCATCGCGTTGATTGGATTTGTGGGTGTGATGTTAACACACTCTGTTCTCTATATCTTAGCAAGTCTACTCCTGTCATTCCTAGTTAATCTATCTAGTCAGGAGCGAAAAAGAGACGATCAACCGGAACAACCAGAAGCTACACAAACTCAAGAGGAAAAGAAGAAAAGTTCTTATATGAAGGAAATTAAAGAAGCGTTTGTGATCATTAAAGCAAATCGACCATTATTTAAAACGATTATGCTTGGAATGCTACTGAACATCGCATCGATTGTAGGACCATTATTCGTCGTATTAGTTAGCGAACAATATAATGGCAGTGCCGTTACATTCGGATGGTTCAATGTGTTTGGTGTGGCAGCTGGAATTATAGCAGGATTCACCACAAAGAACCTTGTACAGAAAATGAAGCCTTTCTTATTATTCGGAGTTGCCGTCACAGTAGCTGGGTTCATGTTTGTCATCCTGGCCGTGTTAACGAACAAGTTAATTGGAATGGCCATCTACTTTATGTTGAGTTATATGCTGACGATCTTCAATATTGCATTTTCATCATTACTAATTACCTTGGTGGAAGATCAATATCGAGGGAGGGTTATGAATTTAACTGCAGCTTTATCAGCTTTATTTATCCCAGCGTTTACGCTTTTAGGCGGATTATTAGCTGATGTGTATTCAGCGAGTATACTATATATATTCGCCGGAGGTTGGATTGTATTGTTTGGTGTGATTATCTTCTTTGATAAAGATGTACGTAAGATTCGGTTTTATGAGACTGGAAATAAAAGCTATGCGTAGCTTTTTAGATAAATGAAGTTTATATGATCCCCCCAGGGAGATGGAGTCGCGTGAGAGTATTTGGAACTCACGCGGCTTTTATTTTTGGCTGCGTGAGAGAAGGTGTGCCTGTCACTCCTCGATATTTGGCACATCTTGTCGAATGTCCAAGTTTGCTCTTCCATATAAATGTTTCTTCATCTATTATTCGAAGTAAACCAAATAAAAGTAGTAAATTAAAATTTAATGCTACCTATGCGTTTACTTCAACGCTCATAACTGAAGTCAGCATTCCGATAGCGGTGACGTTTTATTTATTACACCGGATTGAAGGGAAGTTGAATACGCTAATTGAGTCGATTCATTCGTTGCCGGAGATGATGAATTAAATTCTAACCCAAATAATATGGCTTAAGGACATTAATTATAAATGCCCTAACGTCATATAATTAAAGTAAATTACCTGAAACTAGTGATAAACCCTCTGATGTATCCTCCATTTGTGAAGGCTCACTAAATTCCTTCAAATATTAGTCTGACTAAATTAGATGCAAAGTTCTTTGTATGTGTTTGTGTCATAACACTAATATTTGTACTAATCTGTTTTAGTAACAATATTAATTTCTAATAGATTGGAAGTGAGAATATGATTGATATCCATAACCATATACTACCTGGAATTGATGATGGTCCAAAAACAATGATGGACAGTCTTGTAATGGCCCAAGATGCCGTTAGTAAAGGAATTAATACGATCATTGCAACACCACATCATCAAAATGGAAGATTTATAAATTTAAAAAATGATATTGACATACATGTTAGTAAGTTGAATAATCAATTAAAGATTGAAAATATACCTTTAACTGTACTTGTAGGTCAGGAGACTAGACTTAATAGTGATATAATGACAGAAGTAAAATCAGGCGACATAGCAACTCTAAATAGCACTAAGTATGTCCTTATTGAATTACCACCAAGAGAAGTTCCTTGTTATGCTGAGCAAATACTCTTTGATATTCAAATAGCTGGGTACATTCCAATTATTGCTCATCCGGAACGTAACCTTCAAATTGCCGAGCAACCTTCCATTCTATATAATCTTGTTCAAAAAGGTTCACTCACTCAGGTAACTGCAGCAAGTATAATAGGAAAGTTTGGGAAGGCCATTCAAAAACTATCCCATCAATTAATTGATAACAATCTAACTCATTTTATTGCTTCAGATGCCCATAATACGAATTCGAGGGGCTTTGCATTGCAGGAAGCCTATTTATTAATTCGTAAGAGGTATGGTAACGAGATTTTCTATATGTTTATGGAAAATGCGGAGATGCTTATTGCAGGAAAAGACGTGTATCGTAATGAACCACAGCTTGTTAGGAGGAAAATATTGGGGTTATTTTAACGTGTTTTTACACAAAATAACGGTCCTAGAATATAGTTTATCCAACATAATACATAATAGATCTTTAGTAATGTAAAATAAGAGCGTTATATACGGGGCCAGTCATTGGAAGTGGATTCCATATTAGTTAGAAGAGAACAAGTTATTCGAAAACGCACTCGGAAGTTATTTAATTAGAGTCAGAGAACTATCCAAACACTCTGGTGTCACAACCTCATTTATTCTAGTGTATAAAGAGTTTTTTGATGATTGTATTCGTGTTCATGCTATAATACATATAGACAAACCAAGATAAGAATTGAAAAATGCAAAACAAGTAATGTGAGATGGTGACCTATGCTAGAAAATGATCCTAAAGGTAAAAAACCTTTATATATCAATGTATATGATCAATTGTATAAACAAATTATAGACGGAAATTTTCCGAGAAATAGTAAATTGCCTACGGAAAACGAGTTAGCCAAATCATTAGGTGTGAGTAGGGTGACACTAAGACAGGCGATATCACTTTTACAGGATGATGGGTTAATTAAGAGTATCCAGGGAAAAGGCAATTTTATTACAAACCCACAACCCAAAAATATGACTGCTGGTTTGGAGAAAATTGGTAATCCCATTGAAAAGTGTCATTCGGAAAAAATCGATGATGTGGAAATAGAATTTAGATTAGACTTAGAAAGTGATTATACTCGGCAAGTCTTAAATAGAAAGGCAGCGGCAGTTGTAGCTATTGAACGCTGGTATAAAAGCAATGGTAATATTGTTGCCTATGCGTTTACATTTATGGCGATAGAAGCGGTCACAGAATTGAACATAGACCTGCATAATGAAAAGCAGTTACTAAACATGCTTGAAGGTGAAATCTATGAACTAGCAAATACAGCCACATTGGAGATAAAGCATTCTACATCTGTTAATTCATCCACACAAAAGCACACGATTATAGGTGGGGAAAAATGTGATTTGATCTTAGAAAGCTTGTATAGAAATGATAAATACCCCATCGCTTACAATAAATTTTATATACCTGTAGAATTCAGTCTTCTAAAAATAAATGCAACTAAATAGTTTCTGTTCGTGATAAATGGAAGTAAAGCCTTTGCTGGAAGGTTTTGCTTCCTTTTTATTTTGTTGTTAGATTCTTTTAATACTACATTTTTCGATATAAATTTTAAGTTTAAGAGATTTGTGATTGATAGAATTAAAATCATGTGGTATTATAAATTCATACCAATTATACAACGTTTAATACAAGTTGGATGTTGTATACAAGTGTTATAGAGAAGTGTTTTGTACAAAATGTAAACGTAACCATGGTTACTTCGATATAACGACTTGGAATTTTGATAGACAAATAAATCACTTACGAGGAGAGTTATAACATGAGTTCAACAGTATACAAAGAAACACCACATATTAAACCAAATGGAGCAGAAATTGCGGAAACGATTTTATTACCAGGGGATCCATTACGTGCCAAGTTTATTGCGGAAACTTATTTAGAAGATGTTGTTCAATTCAACGAAGTTCGTGGAATGTTAGGGTTTACTGGTACGTATAAGGGTAAGCGTATTTCGGTGATGGGTACCGGTATGGGTGCTCCAAGTATGGGGATTTACTCTTGGGAATTAATTAATGTATTTGGCGTGAAAAACTTAATTCGTATTGGATCTGCAGGCTCCATCCAAGATGACTTGAATTTATATGACATCGTCTTTGCAATGGGTTCATCAACAGATTCTAATTATGGACAACAATTCCACTTACCAGGAAACTATTCTGTTACAGCTTCATTCGAGTTATTAGAAAAAGCGAAGAAAGTAGCAGATGCGAAAAATCAACCGGTACGTGTAGGTAATGTTCTTTCTAGTGACGTGTTCTATAATGCGGATGAAACGGCAATGAACAAGTGGAGTGAGATGGGGGTTCTATGTGCAGAAATGGAATCTGCTGCACTTTATCAAAATGCTGCAAGAGCTGGTGTTAATGCGCTTTGTATTTTAACAATTAGTGATCACATCTTCAAAAATGAACAAACGACGCAAGAAGAAAGACAAACTTCATTTACCAAAATGATGGAAATTGCTTTAGAGCTTGCTTAATCTAGGCGAAGCGCTGACGAGGCGCTTCGTTTCATAAATTTGTAATCAGAAGGAGAGCAGGGAATATGACAGCAATTAGTGGAGGATTAGAAGGACAACAAGGTCATAATGTCAAAAAGGCCGTACCGGTCATTTTATTTTTCTTTGTATTTGCATTAATTATTGATAATTCGTTTAAATTAATTTCGGTGGAGATGGCTAATGATCTTGGTATATCAGCATCAACTGTTAGTTGGCAAGCAACATTAGCTGGACTCATCATCGGTATTGGAGCTGTGGTGTATGCATCTTTAGCGGACACCATCAGTATACGGACACTTTTAAGTCTAGGAATTGTTTTCATCATTGCTGGGTCTATCATGGGTTATCTATTCCAAGATTCTTTTTCTATGATTCTGATTTCGCGAATCATACAAACAGCTGGTTTGGCTTCAGCAGAGACTTTATACGTTATTTACGTTACGAAGCATATGCCAAAAGCAGAACAAAAGAAGTTCTTAGGATTTAGTACAAGTAGTTACTCCCTTTCTTTAGTGGTTGGGGCAGTAACAGGTGGATATGTTTCAACCCATTTACACTGGACAACCTTATTTTTAATTCCGTTGCTTACGATTTTGATTCTGCCATTTATCTTAAAATATCTACCTAAAGAAGCAGCGAGGAAGAGTCATGTAGACATCATCGGGTTATTCTTAATTGCTGTTATTGCTACATCTGTGATGTTATACATTACTAATTTCAACTGGGTTAGTATCGTCGTATTATTTATAGCAGTGGTACTGTTTATTATGTATATTGGCAAGAGTTCGAAAGCACTAATTGGAATTGACTTCTTTAAGAATAGAAATTTTGTTTCGATTCTCACCGTAGCTTTTATCATTTACACGGTTCAATTAGGGTATATCTTCTTATTTCCATTTTTACTAGAAGATTTATATGGGTTAAAATTAGACACCATTTCCTTATTATTAATTCCAGGGTACATTTCAGCCGTTATTATCGGTGCACTGTCTGGAAAAGTTGCTAATAAATTAAGTAGTAAGCAAACAATTTTCATCGCAATGATAGCGATTGCAACTAGCTTAATATTACCAGGACTATTTGTAGAAAGTTCCGTTGTTATATTTGTTATCTCTATGATTCTATTTTCCGGCTCATTTGCCTTAATGTATGCGCCGATGTTAGATTCTTGTGTGAGAACAACGCCTAAAGAAAAAGTAGGAACTGCGATTGGATTTTATAATTTAATATTAAATGTCGCTGCATCTATTGGTATTGCTTATACAGCAGCAATGATTGATTCAGTTTCGTATCAGGTCGTATTATTTGTTCTATCTATCGTTGCATTATTTGCTTTACTTATGTATTGGATTTTAGGAAGAAGATTGAGCGAGAATTAATAGATTATTGATGGAGATTGGGAAACCACAATACATGTCGGGGGTTATTTCGATATGTTGTTGTGGTTTTTTTATTTTTACTAAAGATGCCATTACTAAATTTGCTTTGCTAGAATACACAGAGAAAAGAATAATTGTTGTTTGTGGAGTAGTCAAATAAGTGCCATGCTTTTATCTACATAGAAGCTCTTTTCTACTTTTTCCACACGAATGTCAAATACGAGAAATTCCTGCTCATTATTTTCTAATGGAACTTTTAAGGTACTGGATAGAAAGGGTGTTGAGGTGGAGCATTACAAAAGCGGAAGTGGTGAGGCATATGAAATTATGATATATGATCACAGAAACCAACTGTCTCCTAATAATCCACTACCACCAATATTAGATGGAACTAAAGAAAAAGGATATATTCCCTTAAGGATAAGAATAGACGAAACCAACCCAAGACAATATATCTGGGAAGAAACTATGATTAGAGTCATGTATAATCCAATAACTGCACCCTTCTTAGATGTAGATACAGCAATAACGTCATCACAAAATAATGTGCCTGTGCTCCTTAATAAATTTATCTCTTCTTTAACTTCTTCTGTAAATTCGTAATACTTAGTTGATTCAGAAGCGACTTGTCCGTCAAGGTCTTTATTAAGTTCAAATTCCTCGACTTCCATAGATTTAATTTCTTTAGCTGTAAACCCTAAATTAATGAGTCTCTCATATTCTACCTCATTAATTTGTATCCCATTGCTATTAGTTAATTTGATTGATTCCTCTGCATCTACTACATTTGTAGATATAGCAAAAAATAGTACAGAAATCGTAAATAACGTGACTTTTCTCATGTGTTTTCCCCCTCAGATGATTTTATTTTGTTACTCCTCTATTCAAGGGTAACAGTAATAATGTGATCTATATATTGGGAAAGTAAGTCCTGAAATTTGGAGTTTTTTGTTGAAATTAGACTTTTTTAGGAAGAATACCTCGTTTTTAAAACATTTGTTACAATCTATAAATTCAGTTATTTAATATCCTCGCCCCAAAAAGTAATAATGTTCTTAGTGGTTATACTGTTCAAATAAATTAGGAGAAGTCATTCCTATTTGTAAGAATTTTAAGATGTACAACTCCTGCTTGGCATAATGAAAAAAGTATACTAAATTATAGATAGACTATGACTCATAGTTGAAATTACAATTACATATAGGTTTATACCGGTAAAAATGGTGTGATTAGACTTAAAAAGGGAATCTGGTGAAAGTCCAGAACTGTACCCGCAACTGTAAGTGCTGACGAAATAAGAGCGACCACTGTCTTCGGATGGGAAGGCTTATAGTAGGAGGAGGCACAAGTCAGGAGACCTGCCATGTTTACTTTGTATCATCTTCTTCGGGAGCTAAGAAGGTTGGGTATTAAGGTATAGTAACAGATAAACTCATTAATTTGCTGATTTTATATTTTACTGTGTCCTTTCCCATCAATCCGTCCTCGATGTAGAGTGACGGATTTTATTTTGCCCATGAACCTATCAAGAAACCTATATCAACAAATAGAAAGTGGGAGAGTTATGGAAAAGATATCAACGAATGTTTCACGTACTATTCAGACAAAGTTAGTGTTGCCGCCAGATACGAATCATTTGGATACTATTTTTGGAGGAAAGGTATTAGCCTACATTGATGAAATTGCTGCTATAGCTGCGATGAAGCATAGTAGAAATGTAGTAGTGACCGCATCCATTGATGAGGTGAACTTCTTATCTTCTGCAAAAGTCGGTGATATTCTCACATTAGAAGGAGTAGTCATCTCAACCGGAAATACATCGATGGAAGTGTATGTGAAAGTGGAATGTGAACAGATAGAAACCGGGGTGAAAAGCCTGACTACGACATCATTTATTACGATGGTAGCAATAGATAGGAATGGTAAACCAGTTCCAGTACCTGGAGTAATTCCCGAGACAAATAAAGAAGAGGAATTATTTCATCAGGCAAAAGAGAGGAGGAGTCGATGGTTGCGGGATAGGGAGATAAGGAAGTGATCATGGTATTGGAATATAATCGGTGGGTCTTCTTTTAAGGATTGATATGGTTGAAAAAAAGAGAGGCAGGCTCCAAGCATTGTTGGGGTATTCCTCTCTTTTAAATTTAATTGTCCGTATTCCTGGCATTAGACTTGCCTTTGTTACGTCTCTGCTCATTCGGCCGTTTCGCCTTATTTTGCTTATCCTTTGATGGATTTGAATCTTTAACCATGAATATCCCTCCGTTGATTGTAAATTAAGTTATGGTTCTATAGGGTTATTGTGGTCGAATTTTGTAGTTCTATTCTGATGATTGTGCTTTTATTTAGAAAAACACCACTACTTTTGTTAAAAAACGAGTTCAAAAGAGCCGCGGGGTCAGGTCCATTGGTACTGAACCATTGAACCAGACCCGTGCTCCTCCCTATAATTCCAATTTAGTCCCATAATTGCTAAAATCGACCATTTTAATATGTCCGGAATATGTCGAAATATATAGTAGGTATATCGGATTAGTTCCTTTGTCACTGAAAGTTTTTTGGTTACTTAGAATATAGAGTAGGAAGGAATGGATGCGCATTTAGTTTATAACTATTGAAATGGGATATCAAATCAACAAATATTTCCTCAATCCTATAATTTTATCATTCTTCTTATAGAAAAAGTAAGGAGAATAACGACATTAGGAAGAACTCTAAATAAGATTCTTTTTCGTAATTTGTAGTGTTAAACTTGAAATTTTTAATTAATGAAACTAGAATTGACTTTATATTTATAGGTAAATATTCCTAAATGTGCATATGTTCACAATTCTGTTTATCATAATAATAGATTTTAAGGATGATACTTACGGGTATATGAATCAAACTTGTTATAGAAAGGTGTTTTTTATTTTGGTAGAAACAGAAAATAGTAAATCTATTACCCTACTGTTAAATGGAACCATCTCCTCTTTAAAAAGTGTTATTCCTCTGGAGCATGAGTTTTCTAGACCGACACGTGTGATGGATAAGCTTTCCCTTCCATATGGAGTACTAATTGGAATAACTGGCGATGTGAAAGGTCAATTAATTTTCTCGGGAGAATCTGCAGTCTTTGGTTCGATTGGAGAAGTAATGTTTGGCATGCCGCTAGAAGGAGAGATGCTTACTTCGTTCAGTGGGGAACTGGGCAATATGATCGCAGGAGGCCTTGCTACGAACATTGGAGGACACGGTATTCAGGTTGATATAACACCCCCAACCATCATGGAGGGTCATACGACATTATCCGGATACAAAAAAGCTATTCATATTGATATGCATTATCCTTCTGATAGACAACTGGGTGTTTACTTTCTACTTAATTAATCATAACTGAGGGAGATAACATGAATACGGATCAATATATTGATATATTTTTGGACGAAAGTCGAGAACATTTACAAGCGATAAATGACAACTTACTAGAGTTGGAGAAAGACCCAAAGAACCTGTCTATTGTCAATGATATCTTTCGTTCTGCTCATACCTTAAAGGGCATGTCAGCAACGATGGGATTCGAAGATATTGCTGCATTGACACATAAAATGGAAAATGTTCTAGACCAAATAAGAAACGAAGAACGATCTGCAACGACTGCTATCGTGGATATTATTTTTGCTTCTGTTGAGGCGTTGGAAGTGGTGGTAAGTGATATTAGCAATGGTGGAGATGGAAAAAAAGATGTAACTGCGCTGGTTTCTGCGATTGAAGGTATTGAAAAGGGTCAAGATGCAGTAGATGAACAGGTTACACAGGATCATACTAGCAATTCATTTGAATTCGATGATTATCAATTAGAAGTCATTTCCCAAGCAAAAGGACAAGGGTATCTTGCCTTATCGATCATGGTGAAGTTACGTGATGATTGTATCTTAAAGGGCCCTAGGGCGTACATGGTAATGGAAAAGTTGGAGAGTTTAGGTGAAGTTATTCAGACCATGCCATCAGTGGAGGAAATAGAAGATGGGAATTTTGATCAAGCATTTTCTGTAGTATTCGTAACGAAAGTATCTGAAAAAGATGTTCAGGCTACGATTGAAAATGTATCAGAGATTGAACTTGTCAGCATATCGGAAATTTCAAATGTGAATTCCGTAACAACTGAAGAAGCAATAAAGATAGAGGAAGCTCCATCCTCATCCAGTCAGTCTGTACCTTCAGAGGAAAAGCAAAGTCAAAAATCAAAGACTATTCGTGTGAATTTAGACCGAATCGATACGTTATTGAATTTATTTGAAGAAGTAGTCATTGATAGAAGTCGTCTGCAAGATATCGCGAACAAACTAAATAACCAAGATTTAGTGTCGGTAGTAGAGAATATGTCTAGGGTTACCTTGGACATGCAAGAGCTTATGCTATCGATGAGAATGTTACCGGTTGAGCAAGTATTTAATCGATTCCCTCGAATGATAAGAGGCTTAGCCAGGGATCTAGGGAAGGAAATTACACTGAAAATCTCTGGTAAGGAAACGGAATTAGACCGAATTGTGATTGAGGAAATTAGTGATCCACTAGTCCACCTCATCCGAAACTCGGTTGACCACGGAATTGAGATTCCTGGTGTTAGGGAAGAAGTCGGAAAATCACCAATTGGCACCGTAGAGTTAAGAGCTTATCATAGTGGGAATCATGTGTTTATTGAAATTGAAGACGATGGAGCGGGGATTAATCGCGAAAAAGTAGGAAGAAAAGCAATTGAAAAAGGGTTACTTCAAGAGGAACAAGCAAAGCGTATGACGGATGAAGAAATCTATCAATTTATATTTGCATCCGGTTTTAGTACTGCTGATGTCGTATCGGATATATCGGGACGTGGGGTTGGTCTTGATGTCGTTAAAAATAAGATACAATCCTTGGGTGGATCGATTATCGTTCAATCCGAGCAAGGGAAGGGTAGTAAATTCTCTATTGAACTACCATTGACCCTATCAATTCTCTCTGCATTATTAGTGCAGGTACAACGTGAAACGTATGCTATTCCGTTATCGTCTATAGTTGAAACAGTTTCCTTGTCTAAGGATGACCTGATGTTTGTCCATGGTCAGTCGGTTATGGATTTTAGAGGGAAAGTAATACCGATTCTGTCCTTATCAGACATTTTTCAAGTACCAGTAGAATCGCTAGGAACTAATCAAAACTATAACGTCGTAGTGGTTCAGAAAGGTGATAAATTAACTGGATTACTAGTCGATGAGTTGATTGGGAAGAAAGAAGTGGTCTTAAAATCACTTGGTAACTTCATAAAAGATGTCTTTGGCATATCTGGTGCTACGATTCTAGGAGATGGAAATGTAGCTCTGATAGTGGATCCGAATGCACTAATTCAAGATTAAAGGTGGATAAAATATGGAGAATTTATTAAAGGTTATCGTGATTACATTAAATAATCAACGTTATGGAATCAATGTTCAACAAATTCTATCTATAGAAAAAATGCAAGAGATTACAAGAGTTCCGCGCACATCAGAATTTATTAAAGGTGTTATTAACCTACGTGGTGAAACCATTCCAGTTATTGACCTAAAGGAAAGACTTCAACTGGAGACGTCAGAGCCAACTAACCAAAGTAGAATATTAGTTATTCAGGTTGATGCGGTAACGGTGGGGTTGATTGTTGATTCTGCTACGGATGTGCTGGATATCGATACGAATGAGATAGAACGTGCTTCTGAAATGGCAGGGATTGTAAATGAGAAGTACATTGCTGGTATTGCGAAACGCGCCGAGGAATTATTACTATTACTAAATTTACAAACGATCTTAAACTTTGAAGAAACAGAGGAAGTAATTCAACTGGAAAAGGTTGAGGAGGAGTAGTTAGACATGGCAAGAATATTAGTTACGGATGATGCTTTGTTTATGCGTATGCAATTAAAAGATATCCTGAGTAAGTTAGGGCATGAGGTTGTTGGGGAAGCGGAAAATGGGTTAGACGCCGTAAATAAGGTAAAAGAACTACAACCAGATGTAATTACCATGGACATAACCATGCCTGAAATGGACGGCGTACAAGCGGTTAGAGAAATTAAAAAGTTCAATTCGACTGCTAAGGTGATTATGTGTTCAGCAATGGGACAACAAAATATGGTTCTGGACGCAATTCAAGCGGGTGCGTCCGATTTCATCGTCAAGCCTTTTAGTGCGGACCGTGTTCAAGAAGCATTGGAGAAGGTTTTGGGGTAATCTTCTAATCATGCATGCTACGGGATGGGTATAGCAATGGTCAACGTGAGAATCACATAATAAACTCGTTAGGTGGATATAGACATGAAGAAAATATTTAAATTTAAAAGCATTAGGTCCAAGATTTTATTTGGTTTTTCGGTATCATTGGTTTTTGTTTTAATATTAGCTGGAATCAACTTTTATTCCGTGAACAAAATGAACAATGGAACAAAAGAGATGATTCAATTAGATCTTGAATTGTTAATTGCAGATGAAAAAATCGTATTTGGTATTTCACAACAGATTTCAGCAGTGAGAGGGTATCTCTATTCAGGGAAAGAAACATTTATAGAGGACTTTGAAAAATACGGGGAAGACATTAGAAAAAACCAGGAATATATTATCGAACTTAGAGATACTGAAGGTAATCGAGCATTATTGGATAACATGACGGAATTGAATAGCATTGTTGTTAATGATGTATTTAACGAAATGAAACGAGGTAATGTTGACAAGGCAAATCAAACAATTACTGAAGTTGCTGGACCTATGTCGACAGAAATTCTAACTGAATATATGAGACTTGCTGCAGAAAAGGAAGAATTTATAAAAGAGCAAGGTAAAGAAAATATAAATTCTGGAGCTTCCGTATTATATACTGGCTTAATTGTTTCTATCTTAGTTATTATTCTAGGAATTATTATTGCATGGGTAACTTCTGTTTCCATTACCAAGCCAATTCAAAGAGTGATGGAACGAATGAAATTAATTTCAAGTGGGGATTTAAGCTTAGATAATCTTCCATCTAATTCTAAAGATGAGACAGGTCAGTTAGTAGATGCTACCAATGAAATGAATCAACAGATGAAAGATCTTTTGAATCAGATTAGTGAAGTATCCGAAACGGTCTCAGCACAAAGTGAAGAACTTACACAATCCGCAACAGAAGTGAAAACTGGTTCAGAACAAATCGCATCCACAATGCAAGAATTAGCTGCTGGCTCTGACACGCAAGCGAATAGTACAAGTGATTTATCAGCTGGTATGAATACTTTTGCAGAGAAAGTTCAAGTTGCCAATGAATATGGTGAGCGAATTGAAACAAGTTCTAAAACGGTATTAAACATGACGAATAATGGTTCAGAATTAATGATGAAGTCTATTCAACAAATGGAAAAAATTGATTCAATTGTACAGGATTCCGTTATAAAGGTACAAGGGCTGGATAAACAAACACAAGAAATATCAAATTTAGTAACGGTTATTAAAGATGTGGCAGACCAAACCAATCTCCTTGCACTAAATGCGGCTATTGAAGCAGCAAGAGCTGGGGAACATGGAAAAGGATTTGCCGTAGTAGCGGATGAAGTTAGAAAATTAGCTGAACAAGTATCAGATTCCGTAACAGATATTACCGATATCGTAGGTAATATTCAAGAAGAGTCCGGACTAGTAACAGCATCCTTACAAGGTGGATATAAAGAAGTGGAACAAGGTAAAGCACAAATAGAATCAACTGGTGAGACTTTCGGTGGAATTAGTGAAGCCATCACAGAAATGGTAAACAGTATTACCACTATTTCTGAAGGCTTAGCAGATATTACCGCAAGTACACAAGAAATGAATGGTTCCATTGAAGAAATCGCTGCTGTATCAGAAGAATCTGCAGCAGGGATTGAACAAACATCTGCATCCGTTCAACAAACTACAAGTATCATGGAAGAAGTAGCAGGAAGCTCCGAGCAACTTGCTAGCTTAGCAGAACAGCTGAATATGTTGGTTAGGAAGTTTAAACTTTAATTGCGGTGCCATGGGGATAGGTACCTTGGTTCAATGTGAGCCAAGGTACTTTATTTTTTTAGGTGTCAACCTACATTACGTTACGACCCCACTACTTTTGAAACAAATACGAATTAACAATCGCAAAGTACTCCCGAATATGAGTCTGCACCAGAATATGTGTTGGAGTTTCCGAAGGTGCTGCATATACCGTAAACCCTACACGACCACCAATCATTTTAGCTCGAAACATATGAAAATCATTCGTAATCACAATGATTTCTGGATTTGGCTCAGATAGTGCAAGTAATTCCTTCGTAAATAAGAAATTCTCATGAGTACTGGTTGACTTGTCCTCTACTAAAACATCAGCTGGCTCTACCCCAAGCGTGACCAAGTACCTTTTCATCGCTTCGCCTTCGGAAATTTCCTCATTGTAATCCACTCCGCCAGAGGTCACAATGGTCGTTGGATTTTGTTGATATATTTCATAAGCTTTATTTAATCTTCTTTTTAGTGTAGGGGATGGTTCTCCGTTAATCAAACCTGCACCCAGTACTAGAATAGGAACATCGCCATTCGGAAGCGGATCCTCTTGTGCCTGATACATAAGAATTTCAAAAAATACGATAGTAGCAATAGATGTAACTAGAACAACCTTGAGCAGGTATCGTAGCCATTTTCTTTTTCGGATAAAAGAAAAAATGCGTTTATGGAAAAAGGCTAATATTAGGAAGGTTATTCCTGCTGTTGTAATAACGATAATTCCAAAATCAATATTTCCACTGACATAGTAAAGTGAAAAAACATAAAGAAAACAACTCATTGCACATAGACCAAAAAGAATCGCCATAAGATACCGCCCCTCATAGATTACTAGAATATACACCAATTTTAACAAAAAAATAGTACCAAGGTAAGAACCATGGGACAGGTACCTTGGCATTTTTGAAATTAGAAGTTTTTTGTTAGCGTACTTAAAATAGAGCAACAGAACCTGAACGACCAGTGGCTTCTATTGCTTTACAAGAAGGTGTCACTTCTAGTTAGTTGACTTCCTGTTATATTTTGCTTGCAATTTAACTTGTCTTTTCATACGCTTATCGTCCTTCTTATCCTTAACCACAAGGATGGCATGTATTGCTCCAGGTAACCAAAAGAATGCGGTAAGAATTAGATTAAGTAATGCTTGAATAGGTTTACCAGAAAACAAAACTGCGACTGGTGGTAATACAACTGCTAGTAAGTACATCATATCATAACCTCCTTGTTGTCTATTTTATTCTAATAAGATTAAGTTATCCTTTTTAATAATTTTTGGTTTTGTTTAGGGATGGCTAAGAACGTGCTTTTTATCGTTGTATACATTTGCTATTGTTTCTAATATATGGTATCAAGAAATTAATGGTGAACTGGGTAAAAGATTATTCGAAATTCGGTTACTTCATAAATACTTCTTTCACCGGTAAAAGGAGGAGATATTATGGAAGAGAATAAAAGTACATCACAAAAATTAGTTAAACACAAGGAGAAGCAGAGCGTCATTGAGTTTGCAACAATACTAGAGAAAATGGCAAAAAAGTTGAAAGAAGAAGGTAAATTCACGTTTGTCCAAGGCACGAAACATATTGAAGTCTTCCCTTCCAATCAATTGAAAGTGGAGTACGAGTATGAGGTAAAAGGGGATAAGCACGAGTTTGAGATTGAATTTGAATGGATCACAGGAGATAATGACGGTAAGTCTATGGATATTGAGTAATAAAGAAGGCATGACAACGTATTATTACGCTAGTCATGCCTTCTATTAATTAGAAAGCCATGTGTAAAGATCTGGTGGGTGGTACTGGTGTGGGACGACTGGTTCACATATTTTAAAAATCGTGCAAGTAGACCTGTCCCTATGGCTTGCAGAGAGCCTATCCACTATTTCTTTTTCTTTCTTAAATGTCTTAAATATCCCATAGAAGAGGCAAAAACAGCAGCACTTTCTGGAATGCCTTTTCTTATGAGTTTTTTCGTGGTTTCTTCCATTTGTTCTCTAGGGTCATTAATTGACATATTGATCACTCCATTGTAGGGGATATTGCTTCGCCTTTTTATTTAAGGATTTGTCTTTAAAAGTAAGGAACTAGAATATTGAATTGATTCGTCAGTTGTAGCGTATGCATTAGTTTATTATAACTAGTTTGACTGTTAGTATATGGGGAAATAAATATGGTTATACGACTTGATTTGGAGATTCCAACCTACCACGGGGACAGGTACCTCGGCTCGGCAAAATGTTGTGGGCGCGGGACCTGTCTCTTTTGATTACTTGGACCTTTATATTCTTATACTGATATTAGGAAGGGATGGTTTTGGTTCTATAAAATTAAATAAATATTAATAGAAAAGTAATAATAAAAGAAATTAAAGGACTAGCTTATATGATTTTAAGGGTCATCGTAGACCTGTCCAAGGTACCTGTCCCCATGGTCTCGCTAAACCATCCCGTCCGTTATTCCATTACCATCTAAGTCCACATGAATATCATGTTCATCTGGAATTCCATCTCCATCCATATCGATAAACAGATCATTTTGATCCGGTATTCCGTTATCTTCTAAGTCAAAAAATGGATCATGCTGATCATTAATATTGTTTTTATCTAAGTCCATTGAAATCTGATGTGTGTCATCGATCCCATTTAAATCTAGGTCAGCATATAAATCATGCTGATCTGGAATCGTATTTTGGTTCATATCAAGAAAAGGGTCTGTTTGTGTCCACCCTTCAGGCCGAAAAGGATTCTTATTTAACATAGTTACCTACCTCCTAATCTGAAATGGTTCCTAGTAATCTGTTAATTTTACTATCAGATGATGATAATAGCTTTTGAATAACTGTTTCTCTATTGAGTAAATTCCCCTTTTCTAAAGGCAGTTGCTTTACTGTGTAATAGTGAACTAATTGATTGAATAGCATATGTTTACCTTGAATCATTTTCTCTTCATCCAGTGTTAAGAGGTATTTACTTTGCTTTTGAGTGAAAGAAAAATACGTCTTACTATATTGAGTAACATAATATGGTAACATGGTTTCCATCAGATGATCGAATGAGTCTAATGCTTTATTCATGAAAAATTCTATTTTTTGATTGTTGTTCTCTTCTGCTAGTTGATCTGCCTTTTTGCGGTCTTGGTTTGAAAAATAATTTTTAACTCCGAAGAAAACACTAGCAACAACTAATGCAGTACCCCCGGTCAAAAGACCTAATCCACCTAAACCAGCAGCTCCGATATAATTTCTTTTTGTTACTTTCTCCTGTTGTTTTTTGAACGTTTTTCTAGGAATAATGGCAAAGGATAATGTATTAAGTGAGCTTTCAATATCGACAAAGTGCCTTTGCATTTGATTGGATAAGGATACCATTTGTCTCTGTAATTGTTCATAGATTTCTTCCTTGTTGTTATGTAATAATCCCTGTTCCTGTACAAGCATTTGTGGGAAATGAATTGATACGATATCTAATTGCCTTTTCTGCTCCCGTAGTGCATAATACATAAAGTTTAAGATTTGTTTATTTTTTTGTTCCCTGGAAATAGTTGTTTTTGCATGAATTTCCTCTATTCCTTCCTGTAACAGTATCAATTGACCAAACAAACTGTACATTAAAAAGTCATTGATTTGTCTGTTTCGACTGGAATAAAGTCCCGTTATGGTCGCTTCTTTTAAAAGAGGTTCTTTCTTTTTTCTGAAAGAAGTGCTAATTAATTCCTCAAGTAAAGAATCGTCAACCACGATATGGAATTTCTCCAAAACACTATTCACATGAAGGCAGACCAAACTATATCCATTAACATGATTCTCCACAACCTCAAGATATTTCAAATCACCATAATTAATGATAAAAGATACTTCCTCTGACTGATAAAAGTAGATGCCACTTTCTATAAAACTCAACTTAAATGGCTCGTTATCCAATAAGATAAACTGATCATTTAATCTGTCTTTATTTACCGGAAATAAACGATCTATTTCATCAGGCGATTTCAACGCAGTTACAAATGTTTCCTCACCATGAGAAGTCATAAATTGATAAATGACTTGCCCATTATGGCTATTCTGGTAACGAGCTGTTAACTGACTTTGGTCAAAAGAGTACAATTCATGGTAATCAGTAAAAATAATCAGTTCTTGTCCTTTTACTAAGACCCCTATTTCTTCCCCCTTAAATCGAAGAGGACCCATGGAACCGTATAATTGAAGTCCGGAATGGAAATAGGAAGTTTCATGACAATTGAAGTCTGTTAAATCTAATTTGGGCTTATCATCAAAAATCAAATAAATAGGAAACCCTTTTTGATTAAACAACAACATTCTATTACCAGATGTGAAAATATGATCATGTTGTTGAATAACTAAAAGCTTTTTTTTTAACTTCGATTCGATTATGGTAATGGTGGAATTATCCTTTTTTATATTTACAGGAAACTCTCTATACGTTTCTTCGTTTGTTAAAACTAACTTTCCTTTGCTGTGGGTCTCCTTTGAATACCCTAAATAAGATAATGTTTTTTCACGTACCCATTCTTTAAAAATATTTAGTTGTATCTCATGAACGACTTGATTATCTTGATAGAAAGAACCTTTAAGAATTAACAGTGTATCGACAACAACGACATCAACCACATTTTCAAAGGATATATCTTCTATTGCTTCATCTGTAAAATAAATCTTTCTATCCGTTAAAATAAAATCAGTATAACGCTTGAAATCCCTATGACGGAATTTAACCTCACAGTAGCTTTTCCAGATTCTTGTATTATGTAAATTGGGATTCAATATGTACTCTCCTAACTGGACCATGGGGACAGGTATGGTTCTTTTTTATATGGTATGGCTGCGGAACTTGTCTCTATGGTTTTAATTACTCGGACCTTTGTTTTCCTATATTGATTATATCGGTTGGAAGTAGTGGATTTGTAGGTTAGTTGACAGAAGAATCGATACTTATGTTTACTTCGGTCTAATATAAGTCCAATTTTGCACACAGTTCTGTTAGTTATTTGGTCTTATCTTGGGATACTAATTCATATATATTTTATATAAGGCATCCTACTTATGAACTACCGAGAGGGGGATTAAGATGGATCAACGCTCTATGGCAATACTAAATCAATTGATACAAGAGGATTCTTATATCTCCGTTCAACAACTAGCGGATTTATTTAATGTATCTCGACGTACTATTTATAATGATTTAGATAAAATCAATCATTGGCTACAAGAGAATGGGTTACGGGAGATAAAGCAAGTTAGATCTGAAGGTTTATACATTAAAAAGGAAACCAAAAAGGAAATCCTCAAGATACAAAATATTTCAGGGACATTCTATTATGAATTTTCCCCAGAAGAAAGAAAAGCATGGGCTTTTATTCACATCATGGCAAGCCAGAAACCTTTCTATTTGGAAGATATTCGTGAGCTTTTTGAAGTAAGTAGGAATACGGTACTGGAAGATATTAAAAAGCTTAAGGAAGAAATCCAACCATACGAATTGAGCCTGACCTCAAAACGTGGAATGGGTTACCAAGTGATTGGATGTGAAAATAGTGTTAGAAGAATGCTCATCCATTATTTAAGGAAAGTAGTTCCCAAGGATGGATGGCATGGTTTATTAACTACTATATCGACGAAGGACAAGTCATCGGTAGAAGCATTGTTTAAACCGTATTCTATTTTTAATACGGATGTCCTACTAGAATTACAGAAACTTCTATATAAATATGAGCAGCAGATTAAAGTTGAAATGACGGATGAAGTTCTTCATCAATTTATTGTTTTATTTTATTTCTTCTATCAGCGCATTAGTAAAGGGAACACGGTTCAAGTTGATGAAATAGAAAAAAAGATCATTAAAACTACGGAAGAGTATGATGGCGCAAATATTATTTGTGAGCACTTATCGAAATTCAGTCACATGCGATTCTCGGATGATGAAGTATGCTATTTTGCAAAGTATTTATTAAGCGCAAAGGTTAACTATAACCAAAGTCTGCAAAAAGAAACGCAAGAAATGAAGGTATTAGTAGAAGTTATTCGGAAAATGGTTGTAGAGTTTGAAAGAATTGCTGCGATTGAATTTGATGATATGGAAAGTTTAATGCAGAATTTATTACTTCATCTTAAACCAGCGTATTTCCGAATCAAATATGGAATAAAAATTGAAAATGAACTAAAGGACTCGGTCAAACAGAACTATCCAGAAGTATTTCATATTACCAAACAAGTGGTTCATCATTTCGAGGAATTACTGGAGCAATCCATTGATGAAAATGAAGTTGCCTATATTACTATGCATTTTGGTGGATGGTTACGTAAAGAAGGCGTGGTCATTGATCAGCGAAAGAAGAGACTACTGATTGTTTGTACTAATGGATTAGGAACATCGAGGTTACTTGAAAGTCAGCTAGAAGGATTATTCTCAAACATTGAGATTCAGGGTGTTACTTCTTTAAGAGAGTATGAAAGTATGGATCTCTTAGTCGATTTTATTATCTCGACCATCCCACTTCATGACAGAGGAATTCCAGTATTTGTTGTTAATCCGGTTTTAAGCAATCAGGATAAAGAACAATTGCTTCGAAAGGTAAATAGTCTGTTTTCCGATACAGAACAGCAACAAAATTATTCGGTTGATGCCTTAATGGATTTATTTAATCGATACGGGACAATCGAGGATGAAGCGGGACTACGCCAAGAACTAAGATGGTATCTAAAAGCACCATCAAATGTGGAAAACAAGGTGATGAAACCTAATTTATTAGATCTATTACCAGAGGATAGAGTTGTCTTAAAAGACCGTATTAGTCATTGGGAAGAGGCAATTGAAATTGCTACAAGTCCACTGCTGGATCAAGGATATGTTGAAAAGTCCTATCTTCATAAGATGATTCACACCGTTCATGAAAAAGGACCGTACATCGTGATTTCGGATGGCATTGCCTTACCTCATGCTAGTCCAGATGATGGTGTGATGAAAACAGGACTTAGTCTGCTAAAGCTTAGAGAACCAGTAGATATGCTTGGAAAGACTGTCCATATTATTGTGGTTCTTGCAACCAAGGACAATGAAGAGCATTTAAAAGCGATTTCCCAATTAACCAAGTTATTTACGAATAAAGCAAATAAAGAAGTGATCATCAAGGCTAAAGAAAAAAGAGAAATAATGGATGTAATTGAATCTTATTCAACAGATTAGCTATGCATCATGAAGAGAGGGATGACGATTATGAAGTTCTTAGATTCCAGTATTGTTAAGGTAGGTGTTGAGGTTGGGGATGCAGAAGAAGCGATTCATGCTGCTGGACAGCTTCTAGTACAAGAAGGGCTTGCGGAAGAGTCGTATATTGAGGCTATGAAAAACGCTTATCGCAAAAATGGGCCATATTTTGTGTTAGCACCACATATTGCGATACCTCATGCTAGACCTGAGGATGGTGTGAACGAAGCATCGGTATCACTCATCCAATTAAAGGAGCCAGTTGTGTTTGGCCACGCGATGAATGATCCGGTCCGACTTGTGTTTGGATTAGGTGCATCGTCCAGTGATGAGCATTTAATTCTTTTACAAAAATTAACGGGACTTTTAAATAACCCGGATAATGTAAACAAATTATTGGAAGCAACAAAGGAAGAAGAAATAAAAACTATATTAGAAATGGGGAATTAAGTTATGTTGAAAATTTTAACGGTTTGTGGATTAGGACAAGGTACAAGTTTAATTTTAAAAATGAATGTGGAGCAAGTACTGAATGAGAAAGGGATTCAGGCGGATGTAGAGCATACAGACGTATCAGCTGCTTCTAGCATGCAAGCGGATTATATTATTACAAGCAATGAGCTTTCAGAAAGCTTAGTTGGCCATAGTGCAAAGGTATTTATTGTGAATAACTACTTTGATATGGATGAGATTAAGTCAGCAATTGAGGAAAACATTAATTAATTATTAGCAATAGTAATGGGGGAGGATTTTTTGATGGATACTATTATATGGATTGCAACGAATGTCTTTGGGGAAGCAGCAATTCTTTTAGGCTTCATTGTACTATTAGGATTACTTTTACAGAAGAAAAGTGCTAGTCAGACAATAAGTGGTACGTTTAAAGCAGTAATTGGGTTCTTAATTATCAGTGCCGGGTCTGGAGTAATTGTTAATGCACTAGTAGTTTTTGAACCGTTATGGAAGGAAGTCTTTAATCTGTCCGACCAACCTTTAGGTGACTTTATGGGGCAAGAAGGTTTTAATGCGAAATACGGTAGTGCTGTAACATTAGCAATGACATTAGGTTTTGTTATTAACGTATTATTAGCTCGTTTTACACGATTTAAGTATATCTATTTAACTGGACATATGATGTTCTGGACCACGACTATCTTTGCAGGTGTTGTGATTCAAGCAGTTGGGGATGTTTCTTTCGGTAAATTAGTTATCTTCCTTGCTGTCATTATGGGTCTATATTGGACACTTCAACCGGCTTTGACACAACCATTTATGCGTAAGATTATGGGTAATGACAATATAGCGCTAGGTCATACGTCTGCATCGGTAGCATTACTTGGTGCAGTTGCTGGTAAATATTTAGGAAATAAAGAAAATGATTCTGAAAAAATCAAATTACCAAAGGGATTAGATTTCCTAAGGGATTCAAACGTTATCACAGCTTTAACGATGGGAATTTTATTCTTAGTAGGAGCAATTATTGTATCTCTTAAAGATACACCAGGTGCTGAAGCATTAGTGGCAGCTGCTGGCGATAAGAACTTTATTATTTATGCCATTATTCAATCCCTGACTTTCGCTGCAGGTATTGCGGTAGTATTACTTGGGGTTCGTATGTTCATCGGTGAAATGGTTCCAGCCTTTAAGGGGATTGCAACTAAAATCGTTCCTGGTGCAAAACCTGCACTAGATAGTCCAGTCGTATTCCCATTTGCACCAAACGCTGTTATCTTAGGTTTCCTAGGTGCATTTGTTGGGGCATTAATCTGGTTAGTTGTTTTAGGAAATACAGTAGGATACGTATTCGTTCCAACTATGATCGTATTATTCTTCCACGCTGCAACAGCCGGTGTATTCGGTAATGCTACTGGTGGTGTACGGGGTGCGTTACTAGCAGGCTTTATAACGTCAACAGTTGTTGCTTGGGGACAATTTATCATGGTTAAGTTTTTACTTTCCGATACAATTCCTGATACAGCAATGTGGGCAGCGGATTCAGATATGTTTATCCTAGGTCCGATTATCCGTTTCCTAGCACAACTATTCTTTTAATTCATAACATTACGGGGAGATATCATTTCTCCCTTTTTATATTTGGATAACATCATGTAACTACATTAGGGAGTTGATTTTAATGAGTTTTATTCGAACATTTCATGGTGATATAGAACCAACTAAACTAGGTGTTACGTATTCACATGAGCATATTGTATGTAGGCCGCAATATTGGGTAGAAAGAGAAGCTGATGATTTACTGCTTGATGATAAAGAAAAATCAAAACTGGATGTATTAGATTTTAAAAATCTTGGTGGACAGGCGATTGTTGACGCGACAGCTATTGACTATGGCCGTGATGTTTTAGCGGTGAAAGAAATTTCAGAGGAAACTGGGATAACCATTGTTGGTACCGCAGGATTTAATAAAAGTTTTCTATGGGATGCTTCGATTCCAGAACACTTAAAAAAAGTGACAGGTGACTATCGGACATTCCACGAGTGGATTGAAGCGAAATCGATTAATGAACTTGCCGATTTTGTTATTAGAGAAATTGAAGAGGGATTAGAAGGAACAACTGTTAGAGGCGGGCAAGTAAAATTTGGAACAGGCTACAATCGCATTACCCCTTTAGAAGAGAAGACGTTACGTGCAGTAGCCAGAGCACATCACGAAACAAAGGCGCCACTTCATTCGCATACAGAAGCAGGAACAATGGGGCTAGAACAAATGGAACTGCTAAAGAGTGAAGGAGTTAATCTGGAATATATTAGTTTCGGACATATGGACCGTAATCCGGATCCATTCTATCATGCGAAAATTGCAAGTACAGGGGCATTTCTATCCTTTGACGGCATTTCAAAAATTAAGTATGCACCGGAAAGTACTCGAATCCAAAATATCTTAGATTTAGTGGATAAAGGGTATGAAGATCAAATTCTTATTAGTGGAGACACCGCAAGAAAGAGCTATTACAAACACTATGATTATGGGTTGGGTCTAGAAAATATTTTAGGGAAATGGGTACCTCGTTTTATCGAAGAAGCGAACCAAAAAGGATACGATGGAGATAAATTAGTAGACAAATTCTTTGTTCAGAATCCAGCAAGATGCTTTACCTTCAAGAAATAATGTCAGAATGGAGTCGTCTATCATGCATTTTCAATTTGAAAATTCAGTTGATGTAAAAGAAAAAATAGAGAAATCAAAAATTGCTATTTTGCCCATTGGTGCAGTTGAAGCCCATGGAGGTCATCTACCACTCGGTACGGATAATATATTAGCTGAGCGATTAGCTGAAAAGCTTGCAGAACGTGTCAATGGCTTGGTTCTACCTACATTACCGTATGGTCAAGTGTGGAGTCTGCGCAATTTCCCTGGAAGTATCAATATAAGTAATCATTCGCTTATTAACTTCATCGTCGATATTGGTGAGAGTCTTTATAAACAAGGGTTTAAGACCTTTGCTATGGTGAATGGTCACCTTGGAAATGCTACAGCAATGAAAGAGGCTGCTCGTGAGTTGTTTGAAACTTGTCCGGAAATGAAGGTGTTGTACTTATTCTACCCTGGTATGAATAAAGCAGCCGCTGAAGTTCGAGAAACCAAATCTTCGCATGGTACGTATTTCCACGCGTGTGAAATTGAAACATCTTATATGCTTTATTTGGCTCCCGAACATGTGAATATGGACCGAGCTATTACCGATATTCCAGAGATTCCAATGAGTGCTGATGTCACACCAACACCGTGGGAGGAATTTACCAGCACGGCAGTATTAGGGGACGCAAAGCTCGCTACAGAGGAAAAAGGTAAATATATTATTGATATCGCATTAGACAATATGGTGAAATTGATTACTAATTAGGTAGAAGGTGACTAAGGTAGTGATACAGATTAAACTTTATGATAAATTTTTGTTCAATTTCTTAGCAAAGGATGCTAGTAATGCATCGGATGTGATGGAAGCTGCAAACGGGTTTGTGGTACCAGGAATTGTATCGGATCAGTATAACAGTATAGTAGAAGCGGCTATAGTTGTTGAGGACATCAAGACCGTTGCTAGTAGAGTAAGTATTGGTCTTGGTGGAGGAGGCAATACAGAAAATTGGAAGCGTGTATTGGACATTGCGGTAATATCTGAACCTGGTCATTTGAATCAACCGTTTGAAACAGCAATCTATACAAAAGGATTTCTAGATGGCAAAGGAATATCGGACCAACTCGTTAATGCATTGGTTCAACCGACTGGTGAAGTAGGTAAGATTAAACTTGCAACGACTGGACAGGTATATCAGGTTGAGGAGTTTTTAGAGATTGCCAAGAGCCTAGGCGTAGAAAGTATTAAGATGATGCCGATAAAAGGAAGACAGCATCTGGAGGAATTAATTTATTTAACAAAAGTAGCTGCAGAAAAGGGCTTTCGAGGAGTCGAACCAGCAGGTGGAATTGATGAATCCAATATTGGTGATATCTTGAGAGGTGTTTGGGATATTGATATTGAGTTTTTCATGCCACATATTTTTGGTTCCACCATTGATAAGGAAACAGGTCTTACCATTCCAACAAAAGTGAAAGAAATATATCTAGCCGTGGAGGGATTAGTATGATTGAACAATACTTTGGAAAGATTACCGAACTATTATCTGTAGTGGAGAACAAAGAGAAAGACCGTTTAGAAGCAGCAGCAGAAAAGGTGGCAGAAACGATACAGAATGATGGTATTATTCATCTCTTTGGTTGTGGTCATTCCCATATATTAACCGAGGAAGTGTATTACCGTGCAGGTGGACTTGTTCCGATACATCCCATCCTGCATGAGCCACTTATGTTACATGAAGGAGCTGTACGTTCTTCAACCCTAGAACGAAAAAATGATTATGCTAAGGAGTTTATGGTAGAACAGGACATTCGAAAAGGTGATACGATAATTGTTATTTCAACATCTGGAAGAAATCCAGTTCCTGTAGATGTAGCAACTATGGCAAAAGAAAAAGGTGCCTATGTGATTGGGATTACTTCTATTGAATATTCTTCGAGCCAGCCATCTCGTCACACGAGTGGGAAACATTTATTTGACGCCGTTGACTTAGTGATTAATAACCACGCACCTGTTGGGGACGCATTATTATCACATGAGCAGGTAGAAGTAAACTTTTCTCCTAGCTCGACAGTAATTGGTGCAACAATTTTAAATGCAATTCTTGGCGAAGCGGTTAAATTAATGGCTGAGAATGGCTTTAAGCCTCCAGTATTCCTAAGTGGGAATATTGAAGGGGCCGATGCTCATAATCAGGAGTTAATTGATAAGTATCGTGATCGTGTGAAATTATAATAATAAGAAAGAAGGAAACCGTAGAAGTTGAGTGCTTCTACGGTTTCTGTTTAGTTTGATGCCATTATTTGGTTAATTTCCTTGATTTTACTTTCATCAAGTCCGAAGTCAAAACTTTCATTAATTCGTGCGCCAGTCCCAAAATGGACAAATTCTGGTTTAGTTGACTTGTAAAATGTCTCAAATGTATCCAATCTAAGTCCATGTCCAGTCATGATAGATAAATGAGTTTCACTTGCCATAGCCATCAATTCGTTTATTTGTTCCACAGCTTCAGGTGCTCTGTAATTTCCACCCGCCGTTAAGATAGTCGTAATCTGTTTATACTCAGCTAATTTCAACAAGGCCTCTTTTTGATCACGAGCAAAGTCAAATGCACGATGAATGGTCACATCTAACGAATCCGTTACTGCTAATAACTCGGTAAGTACATCGTCATCCATGGTATGGTCTTTCGTTAGTGCACCAATCACAATCCCGTTAGCCCCAAGGCTCTTCACCATGTTGATATCTCTTTTCATTACTTCCATATCATTCTTATTATAAATAAATGATTGACTATGGGGTCTGATAATCACGTTAATTGGTATGTTTACGGATTCCACTGCTGCTTGGATTAAGCCATAGCTCGGTGTGATTCCCAATTCAGACATAGCAGGACTAAGTTCAATACGATCGGCCCCAAATTTTTCGGCATCTTTGACATCGGTAAGGTTTGTAGCGATGATTTCAAGCATGTTATTCACTCCTTAAGTCCACCATAATTGTTATTTTGGTTAAAGGCAAATGAATAGTGCCATGGGGACAGGTACCCTTGGTAGTAAGTATGAATGCATGTATGTATAATAATAACTTATACAAAATGATAATAATTAAGTATTTTACTTATACTCATACATGTACTATGATTAAGTTGTAGCAAAGATAATCCTAATTTTACTTTAAACCTCATGAATGCTGTATGGGTTCAGGAGGATTATATTTCACATATTTATAAAAAACAGGAGGGAAATCACTATGTGGATTGTAACTCGTTATATAGGCTTAGATATTACCATGTATGAATTTGAAACAGAAAAGGAAGCAAGAAAGGCTCTTAAAAATATAAAGGGTGGGTATAACATTCTTACTGAAGTCATGTGTGTGAATGGCGGATACCACGAGAAGAGAGTAGCATAGAAGTGCCACGGTGACAGGTACCTTGGCTCAAGGTAAGCCATAAGTACTTGTCCTGGACCACTTCACAACAAGCCTACTTTAACTGTCACTGCGTATCTCTAAATTGATCATACATAATCTCTCTATAATAATCCTCATAACCAACCATACCCAGTTCTTTTGCTTCACGGAGCTCTTTCTCCCTATCATAAGGAACACGTACAAAATTAATCGAATTCGCCCCATGCGACCCATCAACAATCACATAGGTAGCGTCCACAACATCTAAACCAACACTTCCAACATTGCATAGGATCCCAATATCATACGTTCTTAACCAGGTCAGGTGAATATCGCCATAAAACACCATATCTGGTGTGCGAGTAGAGTGGAGGGACTCGGTTTCTTCGCTATTCTGAAAAAGGGATAAACACTTTTCGGTAGGATGATACTCCGGTGCGATTCGTTCAAAAACGCTACGTGGCGATGCGTGAAAACAACGAGCTAGTTTGCCGTTTAATTCAAATTCGATATAAAATGGCAAGGAAGCCAGATAATCATAATCCTCATCAGTTAACCGGCTCTGTGTCCATTTAATCGCTTCATTATCAATCTCATCCCGAATAAATACATCCCAATTTCCATAAATAACTTTGTCACAATGTTCTCGAACTAGTTGAATACATTCAGAACCACGTGGCCCTTTTCCTACCAGGTCTCCTAGGCAATAGATTAGGTCTACTTTTCTCTTTACGATATCGGCAAGCACTGCTTTTAGTGCGGTTAGATTACCATGAATATCTGAAATGATTGCTATCTTTGACATGTTTGTTTCCCCCTTTGGTAGTGTGCTTGATTTTAGTTTATATTAATTTTTGGAAGATTTAATAGGGAATGTTGTGGGGAAATAGGGTCTAATTACATAACTCGTTGCTAATAATGTAGATTAACAGTAAATATAAGGGGGAAATGTAATGCACTTTACTAGAGGTGATGCACATAAAATCTACCTAGAGTTGCAAAAATCACCTGACAAAAACGCAAATAAAAAGCTAAGCGAAGTTGCCACTATCAAATCCTTCTACGAATCTCTAGACGAAGAAACACTAAAATTAGCCTACTACCGAATGATAAAGGAACAAAACGGTACAGGAATCATTCCAATCTATGTGACATCAATTCCATGGCTGTTATTTTTGTTCTCCAATAAAGTACAAGAATACTTGTTTCAGGATGGTAAGATGCTTTGGGCTGTGGTGTTTATCACTTTATACTTGATACTTTTAACACTAAGTACCTTTATGCACTTTAGAGAGAAAGCATGGGCGGCATTGCATATTGAGATTATTTCAGATGTACTGGAGGAGAAGAAGAAATCATAAGGTGTTTTGTTTATCACCTTATGATGCCTTCTTCCTTTTGTGACCTTCATAGGGTAACCTATTAATTTATTTTAATCTCAATTTTATCTTGGTTTTGTTCTACTAAATCCTCAAACAAATGATGGGCATGTTCGGCATATTCTTCTATTCCGTATACATCTTCCTCAAGTTCACCTAATATTGCTGAAGTATAAGCGTTGATATACCCAACCATTTCCGTGGAAATTCTGGTGTACTCTTCATAGTATTCGTTTGGATCCATGCCAAGCTTCTCAGCCTGCGGATCAGCAAATGCACGAATGGATTGTGCTTCTATACTTTGTACTTCCTTATATGGATACTGGCCATAGGAGTCCGCAATTTTATCAATATGCCTGGACACATCAACATTCATTTTTTCTACTTCTTGTTCCGCTAATTTAGCTTTTACAACCTCATTTATCATATTTTCGATTTCTTCATCAGGATACAACATGCGCAAGTAACCAACAGTTATTTCTTCTCCGTTAACAATCGCGGCAACATCTTCATCATGATATGCATCTGATTGCATACACCCACTAAGGATAAATAAACAAAAAATAAGTAAAGCAGTCCATTTATACATGGGAAACCTCCATTTTCACATCGAAAAATATCTCCGTATACAACGAAAAATCTTTCTAGCGATGCTGCTTTTTAATACAAAGATATGTGACTTGTCCATAAAATAGGACAAGTTTTGGTTAATGTTGTGGAGTAAATGGGGTTGCTTATCGATGGTTCGACTATTTCTCACATGCTTTGTACTATAAGTAGAGGAGATAGGAAAGGGGATAGTGTAGGGTGGTAAAAAATTCGAGCGAACATGCCTTAATCCCGTGCAAGTAGGATAGGGAAAGCGTTGCTGGTAAATAAAGTCGCACAAGTAAATGAAATACTTGCGCGACTTTAAGCATTTTGCAAAATCAATTTATCCCCCGCACGGTCTTTACGTGTATTTGTGGGGGAGATAACCATAACAGATAACGGGCTTCTAACTGCTGCTTTAATTCCACATCTGGCCTAGTGAGCCAGGGAACCTGTCTCCATGGCTTTTAAATCGACTTCATATATTTCCATACCTCATTAGTAAATAGCTGTACTTGTGAAGAAACAGGTGTTTCCTCAAATAATTGAAGTAATGGTTTTAATAGCTTCTTAACCACAATCTTACGAATATGATCCCGTTGTAATTCATCTAGGATTACGTCAATCATATCTTGCTGTTCTTCATTAAATTCATAGTGCTCTATCAATTGATTTGCCATTTCTACTAATTCTGTTTTAGTTGGAATCTTTTTGTGGACATTCTTCTGCAGTAAGTCCAAGGCAAAGTTATTAATCATGGTGGTATTTCTCTTTTCCATTTGTGGTAGGAGTATTTCCACATAGGAAAAGATCGTTTCAGTCAATTCGGTTAATGAATAGTCACTATTTGTTAGTTGAAGGGTAAAGGTCATATAGTGCAACATGCCAAAAAATAACACGGTTGCTTCTGTTGCATATTCTTGAATGTCTTCACCTAACACATCCACCAAACGATTTGCTAACCATTCCATTTCTATCACTCTATGTTGTAACACTAGCTTCTTTAATTCTACTTGATTTGTAGAAAGAATATTTTCAAATAGAGATTGTAGATTATTTTCCTTATTCAGCTTCATGATTATAGTGATTTGTTCTATTAGTACTTCACGATTCTTCGGGTCCTTGCCGATTTGCATGGCGACTCGTTGTTGGCTTGCTTCATATCGGATGTTTTCCAATATTTCTGCAATGCAATCATTTTTGGAAGTGAAGTAATTGTAAAATGTCCCTTTAGATATATTCGCGCTGTTAATAATTTCCTGAATGGATGTTTGCTGAAAACCTTTTTCGATAAACAAGTTTAAAGCAATATTGGCAACTTTTCTTTTTCGTTCATTCATTGTTCCCTAAACAGTCCCTTCTATAGGAATTAGTATACGTTTCTTTATACGGAAAAACAACAGGTTTATACCATAGGTAAAAAAATGTTGCAAAAATTGAACTACGGGTATAAAATAAGCAAATGCAAATAAATTAGAAGAAGATTTGAGGGGACATGATGAATACACAAATGAAAAAGCCACCGTATTTAATGCTTAGTATCCTATTTGTTGGTGCTTTTGTATCATTTCTAAATAATTCATTATTAAACGTAGCATTGCCATCTATTATGGTAGATTTAGGGATTGATGATTATTCTACAGTACAATGGCTTGCTACAGGATATATGCTTGTTAGTGGGATATTAATTCCTGCATCCGCATTTTTAATTACACGTTTTTCTAACCGTAGCTTATTTATTACAGCTATGGCGATATTTACATTAGGTACAGCACTTGCAGCATTTGCACCTAACTTTGAATTCTTGTTAGCTGGGCGTATGATTCAAGCTGCAGGGTCTTCTGTGATGGGTCCATTATTGATGAATATTATGTTAGTAAGTTTTCCACGTGATAAACGTGGTGCTGCGATGGGTGTATTTGGTATGGTTATGATCGCTGCACCGGCAATAGGACCTACATTATCAGGGTATATTGTTCAGTATCACGATTGGCGGTTACTTTTTGAAATGATACTACCATTAGCGATAATTAGTTTATTATTTGCTATTTGGAAATTTGGTAATGTCATGGAACAAGATAAAAATGTAACACTTGATTATTTATCCGTTGTGTTATCCAGTATCGGTTTTGGTGGATTATTGTACGGAGTAAGTAGCGCAAGTTCACAAGGCTGGGGTGATCCAGTTGTGATAACAACTTTAAGTGTTGGAGGAATTGCTTTAATTCTATTCCTTACTCGACAATTGAAATTAGATGAACCATTATTAGATTTACGTCCTTATAAATATCCTATGTTTACACTTGCTTCCATCATTGCAATGGTCAATGCAGTTGCGATGTTCTCCGGTATGATTCTAACGCCTGCTTATGTGCAGGAGGTACGTGGTATTTCACCACTTGATTCTGGATTAATCATGTTACCGGGTGCTCTTATTATGGGAATTATGTCACCGATAACTGGAAAGCTATTTGATAAATTCGGTCCGCGGGCTCTATCTGTTATCGGGCTTGCTATAACTGGTGTTTCAACCTATATGCTAGCTCATCTACAAATTGACTCTTCTTACACCTATATTATATTGATCTATTCTTTACGTATGTTTGGTATGTCCATGGTCATGATGCCAATTATGACAAACGGTTTAAATCAACTACCGACTCACTTAAACCCGCATGGTACAGCGATAAACAATACAGCACAACAAGTATCAGGATCAATCGGTACTGCAATTATGGTTACGATTATGAACTCTGTTGCAACAACTAAGGGTGAAAAATTAATGAGTGGTATAGATCCGTCTACATTAACGGAAAGCTTAGGAGCTTCCATATCACAACAAGCTTTACTTAGTGGTATTCAATATTCATTCTACGTAGCGTTAGCAATCAACCTGGTTGCCCTAATACTAGCATTATTTATCAAACGAGTAGATACAAGTGATAAAGCAGTAGAAGAAATTGAGAAACAGGGGAAGATTCAGGAAAAAGTTGAACCTGTAGTACCATAAAAGACGACCATGGGGACAGGTACCTTGGCATGAACCAAGGTACCTTTTCACTATTATTCTTAAGTAAAATACTCAATCCTAGCCTCAGGAAAATACTTATCAATATATCCGCCAATAGTATCCTTAATATCTTCCTGTTCATCATTCGTATAAACATACTTTCCAATCCCGTATTTACCCCATTTCCACTTACGCTTCGACTCATCAAGTTCTAACTTCGTCATGGGATAATTCTCCTGAATTACACGCTTGGCCGGTTTGGTGAAGCGATGCTGAATCATCTCAAAAGTTAAATCCTTCTTAGCAAAGGTAGGGAGTGCGGCTTCTAGCTTTTCAATCATCTCCAGATAACCCTCTTTCCAACCTTCATGTAAATAAATAGGTGCGATAATAAACCCTAATGGATAGCCAGCTTCTGCAATTTTGACAGCAGCTTCTATCCTTTCATTTAATCTTGAAGTACCAGGCTCGAAGTACTTGATAATATAGTCATCATTTACACTAAATCGGAAGCGGGTTCTCCCGTTATGTTCGGCATCAAGTAAATGATCCACATGGGCAAATTTCGTTACGAATCGCAATCTTCCATGTTCTGTTTTTCCAAATAACTCGATTGCTCTTTTAAGGGTATGGGTTAAATGATCGACGCCAACAATATCAGAAGTACAAGACGCCTCAAATCTTGTAATCTCCGGTACGCGCTCTTTCATATATTCTTCCGCAGCATCAAAGATCTCTTCCACATTAACATAGGTACGGATATATGGTTTACTTCCCATTGTGGTTTGTAAATAGCAATAATGGCAGTGGCCCATACATCCCGTTGCAAAAGGGATTGCGTATTCTGCTGAAGGCTTGGAGGTGTCGAACTTTAATGTTTTCCTGACACCTACCACTAGTGTTGATTTAGCAATCCGATATTTTTGGAAATGATTTTCACCTGGTAGATTTCGAATCTGATTATGGGAAGTTGTTTCTCTGATCTCAATTCCCATGTTTTCAAATTTATCTACTAATTCTTTACCTAATGGGTACTCCATGGCGCGTGGTTCAACATACACTAGTTGAGGGACAAATGGTTTAACCATAGAATTCATCAAACTCCTCTGGTGTGCCAAATGCTTCCTTGTATGCCATTTCTGCTTCTTCCTCCGATTTAAATACCGCAAATTCTTCGGAGAATGGAAAGTATGTTTCATGTGCGAATAAGGCAAGTTCGGAAGGGTTATCCGGATTCTCTACAACCGCCGCTTGTTGAACTTGAGCGACATCTTGTGCGTGAGGGTTTCGAATGATTATGTAGACTACTTCGCCTGGTTTGAGATTGTTTTCCATTTTGATCACCTTGTTCATTAGAATTACCATCATTATGCCTCTTTGGTTCTTAATTATGTATTTTGTGCATGGTGATGAGATTCTAGAAAAAATATCCTTTTTAGAAGTAGATGAGTATGATATGGTTTTTACATTGGGGGTGTACAGTATTGGGAAGTTTTCTAGAAAATAAGAACATACTTTGGGTCGGGGGAGTTCTATTCACCTTTCTACTAGCGGCACTAGGGTTTGTCATTTCCCTCATACCAGGACTTACATATGTTGGTCAGCTAGGTTGCGCCATTATCATTGCTATCATATACCGACAAATCTTTGGTTATCCAGATATGCTACGAGCAGGGATTACATTCTCTTCTAAAAAGTTATTACGTTTGGCAATTATTTTATATGGTCTCCGTTTAAATATTGGAATCGTATTAAGTGATGGACTAGGACTTTTATTAAAAGATGCCATTATTATTACTGTAGCTATTTTGTTTATGGTTTGGTTGGCGAAAGTATTCAAAGCAGATGCTAATATCTCCTTATTATTAGGAGTTGGAACAGGGGTTTGTGGTGCTGCAGCAATTGCTGCGGTTGCTCCGATAGTGAAAGCAAATGATGATGACACGGCGATTGGAGTTGGAATCATAGCCTTGATGGGGACCGTATTCTCCATTATTTATACATTGCTACGTCCAATATTGCCATTTTCAGCGGAGGATTACGGAATCTGGTCTGGGATGAGTTTACATGAACTTGCCCATGTAGCTTTAGCAGCAGCACCAGCTGGACAGGATGCATTAGCCATGGCACTACTTGCAAAGTTAGGCCGTGTATTTTTACTTGTACCACTTTGTTTCGTTTTGATTTATTTCATGAGACGGAAACAGGCAGGTAAGGGGGATGAAAGAACCAAAATTGCTTTCCCTTACTTTTTACTAGGATTTATCGCCATGAGTTTATTCGGAAGCTTCGTCCTAGGTGATGTTATCCCTGTGACTGATCAGATGTTAGAAGGGGTATACACATTCACTACTTGGCTTTTAACTGCTGCAATGGTTGGACTGGGATTGAGTGTTAGTTTGAAGGAAGTGAAGAATAAAGCAATGCGGCCATTGATTGCAATGACGGTTGTTTCGGTTGTGGTTTCGCTTATTGCTGTTGTGTTGGTGTGAGTGAACTTAAATGGATAACTATTTCTGGGAAAATAAATAACTACTAGAAAGCGTGGGTTCATCCCACGCTTTCTTAGTTTCATTCCAACGTAACATCCCATCATTTTCAGCTTTTTAATTGTTCCCTTATATATTTTCTTATTTTCGGGTGATTTTTGTACAGGGTAATACTATAGAGAATCGTGGAGGCAGCAATCGTTGACCAGAGAATCCAATCTCCAGAACCTGTGAGAATATTGGCAAGTTCAACCACTAGGGATTCTCCTCCATTTTTTAGAGCGGTGATTATAGTAGAAGAGTGAAAGATGAATATCACAATAAGCCTACCTATAATAAGAATGAGCAATCCAATTATATAACTGATTCCACCTATTGTATGGAGTTTATTATCCTGATACACCACCCTGGTTTTCCGTGCCTGAATGTAACCAATGGTGGCTCCTAATAGGAGAAGAATGATTAACTCTACCATAATAGGCGCGCTCAATGTGTTTGGGAGGCTCGTATATGTTTTATATAGGGCCAGAATAGGAAGTCCGATGAAATCGAAGCGGTTAACTTCTTTCGGTATAAATTGGCGAAATATTAATAGGCCGATGACAACGAGAATAATTAGATGAAACTTATCCATTCCGTTTCCTCCTTTTTATATTCTTTAGATAATAGTCGTTTAATTGATCGACTTTACTCTCCGTATAAAAATCGGGTCTTTGTAGGGCATGGATGACCATTCCATCAATAAATGAATAAAGAATTTCAAATTCAAGCTGACTATCTTCTTCCTTATCTAGATATCCTAGTTCTTTCATCAAATTAATAATCATTTGCACCATTTTTCTCGAATAACCATCCATCTTTTGTTGTAATTTGAAAAGTTCGGGGTCACTAAATGAACGCCCTAAGAATGAAATCCAGACCCTTGCTTCCATAATTTCCTCATAATTGATAGGAATTAGGAATTTCATTAATCTCCTAAGCATTTCTTCTTTTGTTCCAGAAAATGCATGAGACCTCGCCTTTGCTCGTTCCTCCATACGATCGATTATTAGACTCATCGCATAATGAATGATTTTTTCTTTGGATGGGAAATTATGTTGTATTAATCCAACAGACATATTGGCTTCCTCTGCAATATTTTGAATGGATGCTTTATCTATTCCTTTATTTAAAATAACTTGCCAAGTAGCGGTAGCAATTTTATTTTTTCTTTCCACAACATCGACTTTTTTAGGCATGGGATTACTCCTTTCTTTTTTTACAATATGATTGTATTATAAAAATCAACTTTTTACAATATGAACATATTGCAAAAGAGTAGGTTACCTTTCTAACTTCATTAAATAATTACCAGTGGTTCAGGAAACTGTTAAAGGAATAATATATTTTCAATAAAAAAACTTCCATTCACCAAAGGATTCTACCTTGGTAAATGGAAGTTCAATTTATTTTAAGATCATTTTCTCGCGCTGTCTCAATTCAACCCGACGAATCTTACCCGATGATGTCTTTGGCAGTTCATCAATAAACTCAATACTCCTCGGGTATTTATATGGTGCGGTCGATTGTTTTACATGGTTTTGCAGTTCTTTTACTAATTCATCTCCTGCATCTACCACATGATCCTGTAAAACAATGTACGCTTTTACTACGTTTCCACGAATCTCGTCAGGGCTAGCAATCACGGCACATTCTTTAACTGCAGGGTGCTTGACCAGGGCATCTTCTACTTCGAATGGCCCGATTGTATAGCCAGAACTAACGATAATATCGTCACTTCGACCTTCAAACCAAAAATAGCCATCCTCATCTAGTGAAGCTTGGTCGCCTGTAATATAGTAGGTTCCGCGGTGTGATTTTCTTGTACGTTCCTCATCCTTGTAATAGCCTTTGAATAATGCTGGTGTATCTAGTGGGATGGCAATATCGCCAACCTTCCCAACCGCAACAGGATTTCCGTCTTCATCAATTAATTGTACGTTGTTTCCTGGAGTTGGTTTTCCCATGGAACCTGGTTTTACTGTCATACCCTTTAAGATACCTAGTAATAATGTATTTTCTGTCTGGCCGTACCCATCTCTAACCGTAATATTAAAGTGCTTCTCAAATTGGTCAATCACTTCACGGTTAAGTGGCTCACCAGCGGATACAGCACTGTGGACTGCGGATAAATCATAGTCTTGTAGATTATTCAGTTTCGCCATCAGTCGATATTCAGTTGGGGTACAGCAAAATACATTAATCCTATTTTCTTCTATTAAGGATAGGTACTTTTTCGGGTCAAACTTGCCACTATATACAAATCCTGTAGCACCGGATCCTAATACGGATAAGAACGGGCTCCATACCCATTTCTGCCAGCCTGGTGCTGCCGTTGCCCAAACGGTGTCTCCATCCTTAATTCCTAACCAATGTTCAGGAGCAGAACTCATATGGGCAAAGCCCCAAGCATGCGTGTGCATCACGGCCTTTGGATTACTTGTTGTACCAGATGTGTAAGGTAGAAATGCAAGGTCATCCCTAGATGTTGCCAGGAAATCTAACTTGTCAGAAGCTGATTCTTTTAAACTATCTAAATGATGCCAGTCATTAACAGACGCACCGACAGTAAATTTCACCAGCTCATCATATTGCTCAATTCCAGTAAATTCGTCACTATAATCGGAAAGGCATACGACCCCGTTTACCTCACCATGCGTAATTCGATACTGTAAATCCTTCGTTCTAAACATTTCCGAACTTGGGATAATGATTATTCCCGTTTTTAATGCCGCGATGTATACCTCATACGTATCAATTAGGCGAGGGAGCATAACGAGTAGTTTATCACCCTTTTTAAGGCCTTTTTCTAGAAAAATATTACCAATTCGATTGGCATTTTCGATGAGTTTTTTATAGGTAATTTCTCGTCTGTCACCCTGTTCATTTTCCCAAATAACTGCAAGTCGATTGGGATCTTGAGCATACTTTTCGAATTCCATTACGATATTATACTTCTCGGGTGCGATTAGATCTTCTCTTTTCAACAATACTATCCCCTCCTATTAGTACTAGGTGCTAACTTCTACCTATTATAGCAGATAATATAAATGAATGTAATGGAGACGATTCGTATTGTTTCTTAACAAATTCCCAAAAATGGAGACTTTTTCTATTGAAATAGTATTTTTCGACATTTATGTGTGCTAGGTATTTGTCGGAATGTAGTAGATTTGCTCAGAATATTACGGCTTATATGCTAAGATAATATCAAGTATAGTGTCTCAGAGGCTGAAGGAATCAACGTGACACTCACTTCCCTTACTAGTTCTGGGTACATTAAAGATAGGAATGGTCTCTCTCGATGGAAAGCAAAACTAAATTTGAGTTTGCAAGAAAAATAGAAAAGAAGATAAAGTTTTATATTGTGGTTTTTGTCTGTTTTACCTATCTGTATTTATTTACGGAATTATTTTTACATGAATTTAACGATATTAAAGTTTTCTTTTTCCCGATTCATATACCTATTTATGCCCTACTAAGCTTTTTCTTAGTGAAGCAATGTTTACCGAATGAACGTGATATCTTCCATTTTTTGTTCCATGATGAGCCGGATAATGAGGAGTGGATTTTTAGGTTTGTTAGAACTTTGGGAATGATTGCTTTATATTTTATTTTTCAATTGTGTTTCATGATGTACTTTTTCCCAAGCTTTATCGAGCTAACCATACTTGATGTTCCTTTATATATCCCATTTAATTTAACCAATGCAATCTTCATTACTAGTATCTATCGAATTATTTATGAGGAAGAGTATAGTTTGAAGTTCAAGCGTAAGAAAAGTGGTTAAGGGAAGCCAGTGGACCTGTCCCCGTGGTTACTTTGTCTGACCGCAGTCTTGTCAATCATCCACAAGTCCTTATCCAAAATTAGACCATTTGACGAATATCTTGTTTGTCCTCCTTCGTGTTAGTCTTATCGTAGACTACTAGATTTAATCATTCATGAGATTAATAAAAGTGGGAGGTGTTTTAGGACAAATCCGTTTTTTAGACTTCCAAGATATACAACAAGTAAAAATCTTAGGAGGTAGGAAAATGAAGAAGATTTTCAAGAAGCTAGTGATGGTTGTTGGGTTTACTTTGTTAATTACACTTGCGATCACCGTGATAAGTACAGACGAAGCATCTGCCTATAGTTGGAGTCGTACATTAAAAGAAGGATCAAGTGGTTCGGATGTTCGTGAATTGCAAATACGAGTAGCAGGTTGGGCTGCTGATTCCCCAACACGTACGTACGTGGCTATTGATGGTCAGTTCGGTCCTGGAACAAAGGTTGCGGTCATGCGTTTCCAACGAGCCTATGGATTAGTGGCTGACGGAATTGTTGGCCCGGCTACGCAAGCAAAATTAAATGATTTAGAACGTTCTAATGGTACAAAGCACTTTAGTTACAGTGAATTCTATTCAAAGGATGGCAGTGGTTTTAGTGGTGGACGAGTCTCCTCGACTACGGTTAGAGAAAATGTGCGTAGAATGATGTATAAGCTAGAAGCGGTTCGAGTTAAAATCGGAAACAAACCAATCACAGTCAACTCCGGTTTTAGAAGTATCTCTCACAATAATAGTATTCCGGGTTCTGCGTCAAACAGTCAGCACACATATGGAATTGCAGCGGACATTAAATCTTCTGGAGTATCCTTAACAACGCTCATGAATGCCGCAAAATCTTCCGGTTTCAGTGGTGTTTATAATGGAGGTACCTTTATTCATGCGGATAGTCGGGTAGAATACTCGTATGGAGCACAGTATTGGTATTGGCCGTAAACTTATGATAGACCATGTGGACAAGTTCCTTGGCTCGTGCCTAGGAACTTGCCCTCATGGCTTTTTGTACTTATGGAACACTTACTAACATATTCTTTTTAACAGTTAGCTATAAGAAGGAGGTATGGTTGGTGAGTGAGGTTCGTGTTAGATTACGACCTTTGGTTAGTAAGTTGAATTTACCTACGGTTATAAAAACTGCAGTTCTTCCGGGGGAACAGGTGGAAAGGTTATTTATTGCAACGCAGGTTGGAGAGGTTTTTTATGTTGGGGATAGTGAGGTAGTATTCTTTTTAGATATTCGCGATCGGATCATTACTCTGGGCACGGACGGTGGGTATGATGAACGGGGATTACTTGGGTTAGCCTTTCATCCTCAATTTTATGACAATGGTTTGTTTTATCTTCATTATTCTGTAGCTGGAACCCAAGGACCTGGTGCGTTACAAGGGGAGTTTCAGCCTGACCCATGTGATCCGAGTACTTTAAATTTAAGGTGGGAAAATAGGGAGACGCAATATGACCATATTGATACGGTGGAGGAATGGTTTTTACCATCGAGTGGCGTGCCTAGTAAGCGACGAACATTACTTAATTTAAGACGGCCATTTGCTAACCATAATGGTGTCAATAGCCTAAATTTTTCACCGGAAACGGGGCGACTTGTTTTAACAACTGGGGATGGAGGGTCTGGTTTCGACCCTTTCAATTTGAGTCAAGATGAGATGGAGATTGCTGGGAAAATAATAGAAATAGACATAAATAGGAATACGAATTTCAATCATCCGCCTATTGCTACGCGTTTTAATGAACTTCCTGTTAGTCTACAAGAAACGCTCACGGTATTGGCTAAGGGAGTTCGGAATATTCCAGGCATATCTTATCAACAGGTTCAAAACCAGTTTATAAAATATGTAGGCAATGTCGGGCAAGATTTAGTTGAGTCGGTGTATTCTTTTATACAATATAATCCGATACCGGTTTCACGCCTTGTACAATCCAATGCTATTTCGCCCCGTGAAAGTTTAGTTAATTTTGGCTGGCGAGGATGGGAAGGAGCCTTTCCTACTCCAATCATAAGAGACTGTGCGACTAATCCGAATTTGGATGAGAAAATATTGGCTTATTACGAGGAGGCAGTAGCACTTTCGGGGAACCGTCTTCAGCCACTAACCAGTTATTTTCATCAAGATGCCAGACCAGATAAGTTTGCAGGAACAGCACTCACTGGTGTTCAAGCATACATGGGGAATGAAATCCCTACATTAACAGGTAGTGTTGTATTTACAGATGGGGCAAAGAAAGTACCGCAGTCTCCAGTTAGAGGGGCTTTAGCGTACACTACAGTAGGTTCTGATGGGCAACATCATGATTTCCATGAGATTCAGGTCAATCATGATTTTGGTTCCGGGTCAGCCTACTTTGTTAGTTTGGGTTCAAATTGGAATCAAAGCCGATTATATTTAGGTGTTTATGGTTCTATTAAAGTGACAGACCGTAACCAAGGCACTGTTTTTGAGATAATTCCTTAGACTGAGTGATAGTATGGTCATTCGACGATAATTGCTTTTAGTCGTTTCACGATGGCTAAAGCAATTTCAGCCCATAACCAACTGTAAAGGAAAGTAAAAAGTAATATACCCAACATGGTGAGAAGGGAAAAGGAATTAGAGACACCAGGACCTAATACAGGAAAACGAAGCAGATACAATAGACTCATAATTCCAAACGCTAACAGAACGGAGCCAGTTGCGATAATATTGATTCTTTTTCTAAAAAAGTGAAAGGGTGCGCCAATAGCAAGACCTAATATCCCCGTTGTAAAAGGAAAAATAATAAGTTCTGTGGGCTGAAGAAAAACTAACAACATAATGGTTAATAGATAAGACATGAGGCCGTACGGAATGGAAAGCAGGGAGCATAGCAAAATAGGTGCTGTGGCAAGGGGGCTAATCAAATATCCTATCCCTGGTAAATAGCCACCTGCCGATTGGAAAATGGCAGCCAGGCATGCAAAAATGGATGCCAAAATAAGCTTCCTTGTCCTTTTGTAGTGATAGAAAGTTGATTGAGAAGAACGGACGTCGTCTGAAATATCTTTTAGAAAATACACCATTCCACCTCCAATAGTTGCGATCTTTTTATCATTCTATTAGAGGTGGAACTTTTTCATGATGGTCTACAAGCTTTAACTGAAATGTTGGTTGTAAAGTTTATTGGGGAAGTGCTTGTTGAATTAGAAGAGTATTTTTGCTGAAGAATGGTACATAATTCATGATAGGGTAACTCGTATGGTTGTGAAATTCTTTTTGGTGACCTATTAACTGCGATTTATCGCTTTTTTCACGAGGACCACGTATAATAAGTGAAGCAAAAGAAGAATTCGTTTTTCCTTTAGTTAAAAAAAGAGGTGCAATGACTTGAAACAGTATAAGACAGATTTACCGGAGCAGTACGAAGCATTGAAGAAACAAGCTAATTATACGTCTAGCTGGCGAGAGCGATTAGAAGCAGTCGAAACATTATCGGCTTATCAGCATGACAAAGTGGTAGACTTATTAAAAAATCGTATGCAGCATGATACTGTATACAAGGTGCAAATCGCAGCCTATGAAGCACTGAAGGCCTTTGGTGAGGACGTAGAGAAGCCATCTCCTGCACGTTTTGATATTTTCAAAGGCACAGATAAAATTTTTCTGCGCGTGAAAAAAAGCTTACCAAAGGATCACACCGTAGAAGAATTTGCCGATAAATTAAAGCGTATGCGTATTGATGTGTATGATGCCTATGAAGGTGATAAAGGCGAACAATTTATGAGCTGGTTAGAAGAACGGTGGGCAAAACTGTAATCGGTAGTTTGAAAATATATTGAAGGGTAGCCATTCTCTCCATAATTGGTGGGATTGGTTTCTTTTATTTTACGGGATTATTCTAGAAGAGAGAATAAAAAAAGACCCCGAGGGGTCTTTTGGTATCGATTAAAGATCAGAAATCATTCCGCCATCTACAACAAATTGAGCTCCAGTAGAATAGCTAGAATCATCAGAAGCAAGGTATACCACTAAATTAGATACCTCTTCCACTTCTGCTCTTCTTCTTAATGGAATATCTTGTTCTAGTTGTTTCAAGTATTCTTCTACATCTGGTTGGTCTGCCATTGGTGTTTTGATAATTCCTGGGTGTACAGAATTTACACGGATGTTATGTTGTCCAAGTTCTGTAGCTGCACCTTTTGTCATACCAGTTACTGCGTGTTTCGAAGCACTGTAGGCAATCGCTGTTGGAGCACTTACCAAACCATCAACTGAAGATATGTTAACAATTGAACCGACGCCAGCTTTCTTCATAGAAGGAAGTACTTTTTGCATTCCTAAGAATACGCCAAGCTCGTCCACTTTAAAGGTTAATTCAAAGTCATTTACGGTTAGTTTTTCTAGTGTTTTGAAAATACCAATTCCTGCATTGTTTACTAGTACATTAACTGGGCCAAAAGCTTCTTCTGTTTTTGCAACAACTTCTACCCAATTCTCTTCATTCGCAACATCTAATTGAAGTGCAATTGCGTTTTCCCCTAATTCATCGGCTAGTGTTTGTGCACCTTCCAAGTTAAGGTCTGTGATTGCTACTTTCTCGCCTTCTTCTACGAATTTGCGACCGTGCATAGCACCCATTCCTTGTGCAGCACCATTAATAATTGCACAGCAATGTATGCTCTAGATTAGAGGCGTGAATATATCAACATAACCAACTGTTTAATGTTTTTTACAGTCAGGAAGTATAAGTTCTTTCCGCCACATAAGAAAAAGTAAGACATTCGCCAACAGACGAGCGAATGTCTTACTATTTCTAAACAAAAGCTTGTTTAATCACTTCTACATCCTTCCTTTAAATAACGAATTCTAGCCCATCCTCCGCAATAAAAAATCCTTTCTTTAAAAGCTCTTTTCGCTCTTCACTATTTGGGACTATGGTAGGGTTCGAATGATTTAGATGTGTAAAATATATTTTTGTTTGCGATGTTAAATCTTGAAGCTTATCCATTGTCGTTGTCATTAATGGATGCGGAACTTCCCTAAAATCACGTCCAATATGTTCTAAATCGCTTGGAGAGTGAAATGTTCCATCCAACAAACATATGTCTGCTTTCTTACATGCATTAACAATATCCATCTCCCACTCCTCCCAGCGGTCGATATCTGGTATATATAACACTTTTTTATTTGGTCCATTAATCCAAAAAGCAAATGTCTCAGAAAACTCATTCCGATGTGGAACTAATACAGGTAAGACAGAAAGTTGTTCGTTTAATTTTACAGCCTCTTCATTTCGAAGATCCTTAAGTATAATATTTTCAAGTTTTGTTAACAGTTGCCAAGGAGCATTATTCCCTAACATATTTTTCATTTTAGCTCCGGCAAATACAGGGACGTTGTTCGTATTTATTCCTTCCTTACCTAAGAATAACAGACCTGGAAGATGCCCCATATGTGCATGAGTTAAAAAGGTACTACTCATTATTTTTCCCTCTAACTGAAATTTCATTTGAAGCTTGCTCATTTGTTCTTTTAAATCAGGTGTTGCATCAATTAAGTGCCATTTTTTCTCTTCAGGTAAGACAATTGCAAGTGCAGAAGCTGTACGTCTGATCTTGGGATCGTTTATTGCCCGTTTGCAATTCTTACAAAAACAATTTGGGTGTGGGAGACCTCCATCTTGTGCAGTCCCAATAACCGATAAAATAACTTTACTCATGCTGCATGCTCTCCTTTTTCTATCGTAGACTCATAATTTTTCCGAGAAATTGTCCAACCTGTAAAACTAAATAAAATATTAACTAAAGGTACTAGAAATACAAAGAAGGAATACGGAATAAATTCTCCGGGACTTAGACCGAAAATGCCTGCCGCAAACACTGCAGGAACTCCCCATGGTACTAAATTAATTCCAACTGTACCTGCTGCCTCTACTGCCCGAGAAAGGTTTTTTGTATCAATTCCCATTTCTTTATATTTATCTACAAAAGTTCTGGCTGGTAAAATAATTGCTAAAAATTGAGCACCAGTAGAAAATGCAACAACAAAGGTTGTGAGAATCGTAGAGGTAATTAAGGAACTAGTTTTTCTAACCTTTGACATCATTTTTCTAGTTAGGACATGAAATGCCCCAGAGGTTTCCAATATACCACCAAGTGCTGTAGCAAGTATTAATATAGCTATCGTTCCTAGCATGGAAGTTAGCCCACCTCGATTTAATAAAGAATTAATCGCATCGAAATCGGATCCACCTGTAAATCCACTTGTCATGGTTTGAATAATGTTCCCTATGGATACCCCTTGAACTAAAACTGCTAAAAGGGCACCTAGTAAACTAACAGAAATCAAAGTAGGTATGGCGGGTGTACGTTTAATCATTAGAACGATCGTCAGGATTGGCATTAATAGCAGTAGTGGATGAATTACAAATATTTCACTTAATCCTTGTTTCAGACTATTAATTGTTGATGCATCCGTAATCCCGTTCCCAGCATCCGTATTACTAACAATCCAAAATAATAGGATTGAAATGGCAAATGCAGGAATGGTATCCCAAAGCATATGTTTAACATGGCTAAATAAATCAGTGTCAGCCATTGCGGGTGCTACGTTGGTTGTATCTGATACTGGCGATAATTTATCCCCGAAGTAAGCACCAGAAATAACAGCACCAGCGACAAGTGCAGCGGGAAAACCAAGACCTTCACCAATAACCATAAATGCGAGCCCTATAGTTGCTATTGAAGTAAATGAACTTCCAAGTGTTACCGAGACTATACCAGTCACTAATGCAACAATAGGTACAAAAATTTCAGGCTTTATAATGGTTAAACCGTAGAAAATAATAGTCGGGATTACACCACTAGCTATCCAGGAACCAATAATTGTACCGATGATAAGTAAAATAAAAACTGCTGGTAAAGCCCTACTTACACCGTCAACCATCATGGTTTGTATTTCTTCCCATTTCCAGCCACATAAGAACGTAATAATTGCAGCCGCGATAATTCCAAATATTAGTGGGAAGTGCATACCAGCTCCCCAAATAAACACAGATAATGACCCAGTAATGATGATTGCAAAAATTGGTAATAACGCAAGACTAACTGACATTTCCTTTTTCATGTGAATTTTCCTCCTTTTTTGTATAAAAAAAAGCCATCATCCCCAAAAAGAAGGGACGAAAGCTCCGTGGTACCACCCTAATTAGTAGATTTCTCTACTCACTCAAATAGATAACGGCCTAAACCGGAAAAATCAGCTCCCTATTTGTACTTCGCTATACATCTTGCCTGGCTTGCAGCAACCGCCAGGTCTCTGATTACAAGTAATGTATACCTACTAGAATAGTTCATTGCATTTATTCTTATATGAAGTTGTAGTATTCCAAAAAAATGAAAATAAAAAAAGCCTTTATCCCCAAAAGAAGGGACGAAAGCTCCGTGGTACCACCCTAATTAGTAGATTTCTCTACTCACTCAAATAGATAACGGCCGAAACCGGAAAAAAATCAGCTCCCTATTTGTACTTCGCTATACATCTTGCCTGGTTTGCAGCAACCACCAGGTCTCTGATTACAAGTAATGTACACCTACTAGAATAGTTCATTGCTTTTATTTTATTATGAAGTTGTAATATTCCAAAAAAGTGAAAATAAAAAAAGCCTTTATCCCCAAAAGAAGGGACGAAAGCTCCGTGGTACCACCCTAATTAGTAGATTTCTCTACTCACTCAAATAGATAACGGCCGAAACCGGAAAAAAATCAGCTCCCTATTTGTACTTCGCTATACATCTTGCCTGGTTTGCAGCAACCACCAGGTCTCTAATTTTCAAGAATGTAAAAGCTACTAGAATAGTTCATTGCATTTCTGTCATAAAGTTATGAAAAATAATAAAGTATATTAAAAGAATTGTCAAGGGGAATTTCATAAAGAAACATGCCACGGGGACAGGTACCTTGGATCGCTTGGGGGGTGTCTAGTGATTGGATGGGATAAACAATTTCCCTCGTCCTATTAAAATAATGACGTTTAATTTATTGTGAGGGAGCTTATGTGAACAGTTAGTCCTATCTGTTGGGGCAGGACTAACCGGAAGTGCAATACCTGAATTCGAATGCAACCTAACACTGATCCGGTAGTTTCTGGATGATTTCCTTTAACAAATCCATTTGTTGCTGTTGTTGTTCCTGTGTTTTCGTCACTTGTTGTTGTAAATTTAGAAGTTGCTGTTGGAATTCTTGTTGTTGATCCTGTTGTTGATTTTGCTGGAGCGTTTGTAAGAGTTGAAGAAATTGGTCTACTTGCAATTGATTCTGCCCGGTTTGTTGCTGGTTTTGTTGACTTTGCTGGTTTTGATTAATTTCTAGCAGCTGTTGGATTTGTTGTTGTTGCTGTTCGATTTGCTGTTGGAGGTCTTGGAATTGTTGTTGCACTTGTTGGTCTTGTTGTTCTGCATCTTTTATTGCCATAACTTGACCAATTACCCCTAGAGAATCGCCCACCACATTAAATAAATTACCCACTAATTGGACTAAATCTGCTGTGGACCCGCCAAATGCATTGCTATTTAGCTGTCGATTTTGATTAAAAGGATTTGAGCGATGGTTATGTCGATTGTATCGCAGGAAATCTTGCATTCAGAGTCCACCCATCTTTCCATTAAATGGTTATTTGAATTCTATATATAACCGGGTCACAAGTGCCTTAAAAACATTTTATGGGCTTTTTTTGGAAACGTTCCGTTGCTACGTTGGGGGGGTAGACGGATTAAACTAATATTGCAGGCAGGTTGCAGAAGTCTTTGCAAAATGAATAAACAGCACTCGCCAAATCTAATGGACAAGTGCTGCTTTTAGAAGAATTATTTGTTAGAATTTGTGTGCTAAGCTAGTCTGGTGTTTAAACTATTTCCTAACAACAGGAATCCACATTTCCCCATAGCTTAAGCCATCGCGCTGTCCCATAACAACCGCCGCATTTGGTCCACCAACATAAGCAACATCGGTTACTTCCACCAAAACTTCGCCAAAGGCCATACCAGTAAGCGTGTTACTTAACTCTTCCTCTGAATTTGCCTCACCCTTTACAACGATGTACTCTCCTTTAGGAAATTGGATCAGTCTAGTTGCTTCTGGTAGTGTTTCCTTCGTCATAACACCAACATAATGCATCATCTTGTTATTTACAGCCTCATTCACGACAAACAGATATTCATTTGTAGCAATCTCTTTTAGCTGATCTACACTTCCATCCTGATGTACAGTTTCCCAAAAGTCCGCTTTCTCCTTATGAATACCAGCATAATCGGTGTAATCACTCTTAAGATCTGTCCCTATACCTAATACCGTAAAGCTTTCCTTTTCTTCTAATGAATAATTTGCCATTTCCAAAAATCCTCCTTTTAAATTGGGTTAAAGATTTGTTTTTTTACTTGCTACGTTTATAATAGCATCTAATAGTATCAAAAAGTGACACTGTTTAGGGGGTCCCATGAAAAAAGTTGAACGGATAAACACCATTATGCGGTATATCAATAACCGCTCCCATTTTACCATTTCAGAGATCATGCGAGAATTCAATATCTCTCGTTCGACAGCAATCCGAGATATTAGAGAAATCGAAGCGATGGGGATGCCACTGGAAGCCGAAGTTGGAAGAGATGGTGGTTATTTTGTGATGAGTAATTCTGTATTACCACCGGTACGCTTCACGGATGATGAAGTGAAAGCACTGTTCATTGCCTTTATGGCGTCAAGAAATCTTCAACTTCCATACCTAAAGAGTCGTCAATCTTTAGCGGAAAAATTACTAGGTCTAATATCGGAAAATCAGCAGGAAACATTAGTTTTCTTAAACCAAATCCTGCTTTTTGAAGGGACTAATCCCAAGAACCCGGATCTGCTTGAACTGTCCGACCTTCCACATCCAACATTAGAACAGCTCTTTCAAACTCTTTCATTGGATAGTTATTTATGGATTACGGTCAAGGAAGAGAATACTGTAAAATCTTACCCTATTTATCTTTTACATCTCTATCGGGAAAAGAGCGTATGGCTATTAGAAGGATTTGATTTGAATGATGAACAGAGAAAGATTCTCTCCGTTGACAATCTGACTAATGTTGAACCGTACTCTCCGAAAAAAAGGTGGAGTAGGAAAAAGATTATAGAAAAGATTCGTCATCAAGAAGAAGAAATTAATCTCGTCCTGGAACTTGGACCAAAAGCAATTGCCCAGTTCAGAAAATACCATCCACTAAAATATACTATTTCCTATACCAACCCTTTCCAAACTACGGCTATTATAAAGACCTATATCGATGTGAATCAGTCAGAAGAAGTAACAGAAGTAATAAATTGGCTATTATTTCTGGGTGAAGATATCGAAATTAAGGAAGTGCCAGAAGAAGTGATGGAAAGATTACGGGGAAGACTGCAGTTATTCTTTCCGTAATTGGCGGAAAATAGACGCGGAGGGCTGGTGGGGAATATTACATGGTGCGGTCGCAAGTTTCCTGTTTGCGGGTACAAGGTAACCCGGGCCGGTCGCAAGCTTCCTGTTTACGGGTAGAAGGTAATCCGGTGCGGTCGCAAGCTTCCTGTTTGCGGGTACAAGGTAACCTGGGCCGGTCGCAAGCTTCCTGTTTGCGGGTACATGGTAACCTTGGACGGGCACATGATCCTCGATTACAGGTGCATGCTCGGTGTCGTACAATAGTTTGTATAAATAAATAATAAATAAAAAAGGTAAGGTAAATCCTCTAGTTAATCCACAGAAACCAGAAAGGAAGTACCTTACCTATGTATAATAGTATAACTAACAATATATTTAAAAAGCAGAGAATATACTCATAGCTTTATTAAAAGTAATACATTAAATCCTCTATTTCTTCTAGAGCACTTGATAGTATTGAGCTACTAATAATATAGGTCACGATAGTAATCATGAGTAGTACTAAGAAGCTATGGTATACCTTTTGTCCTTTATTATTCACTTGGGAAGATTTCTCATAAACATATAGTACAGGAATAATAACAAAGGCTAAAATATTGGAAATAACTAAAGGATACATCGTTATCACAACGGATGTAGATAATCCACCAATCATCGCAATTACATTTAACACCAATAATGGCGCAACAAGCGCACCATATTGTGCTAACACTGTCTTAAATCCATCGGAGTGCTTAGCTAGTTTAGTAACAGCAAAGATACTTCCAAGAGCAATAGCAAATACAACCAAGACACCGAACACTAATCTAGAATTTATGGCAAAGAAAGGAAGGGACTCTTCCAAAAATCCACCAAATGATTGTTTGAAGAATGAATTAGCTAACCAATATAAACTTAGTGAGTATGTAATCGTAAATAAAATTAGCGTTATGATTCCATTCATGAAGTTTCCACTGCTAGTTTGGAAAGCAGTTGTTGGGTTTTTAATTAATTCTAGTAAATAAGACCAATAATTAGATAAACCACCTTTAATCGCTTCAACGGTTTCTTGTGTTTGTTTAGAGCTTTGGCTTGAGGTTGTTGCAGTTGCCGCTGCACTTTGTTGTGATGCCTGGGTAGCTTGATTTGTTTGATTAGTTGTTTCCGGCGTGGTCAAAGTCTCTACCATTTGTAAAGAACCACCACATTCTTCACAGAACTTTCCTGAATTCTGCTTTGTACCACAGTTTGAACAAGTTAACATTCGAATTCTCCTCATATAAGTATTCTTTGGATATGTATATATCCATCTAACTGGATTTAGTTCATGAGTTCTGTTTATGTAATAGATATAACGCCAAAATAATGCTGTATAAATAAAGACTCATGAATTTAATCAAGATAATAACCCTCGCTACCCTCCTAATAGGTATTTTGAATTAATCTCTTTTTCTTACAATGACAATTATAGTAAATTATGGTGTATTTTTAAATAGATTGCTAGGATTTTTTACTCATTTAGAATAAATATTTATGAGTGAAAAGAATTATAGTAAAAAATAAATGGGTATAAAGGCTTAACAAACTATTGGTATTACATTATAATTTGGTAGAAATATTACAATTTTATCAAATTTTATCTTTGTGAAGCGAGGGAGTAGAGAATGGTTAAGTACTGCAAGGAATGTGGTGGAAAACTTGATGCTTCTGTAAAGTTTTGTAAGCATTGTGGTGCATCACTAGAGCAATCCAGCCCTGTTGTTCCAAAAGAAACAGAGGCAAAGCCAAAAGAGAGAAAAAAACTAACTGCGAAACAAAAATTAATCTATAGTATCGTAGCAGCTGTAGTAGTATTGGTTTCAGGTTTATTTGTATGGGGGAAATCTTATACATCTCCAGAGAATACGCTGGAACGATTTATTGATGCATTGGCAGAAGACGATTACAAGAAAGTACAAAAACTGGTATTAGTTGAGAATAAAGCTATTACAGATGAAGAAGCTAAAGCTGTTGTATTACTAGATAATAAGGATTACGGATACATAGATTTAGATTTTAAAACTACTAAGGAATTTTATGATTACAATTCATTGTTTGACATGGAGAAAAATGGCAAGTGGTTAGGTATATTCGATAGTTACCGAATTAGCCTAGAACCACAATCAATAGAAGTATATCTTCCATTTGATGGTGTAGAGGTTACCTTTAATGGGAAAAAGTTCAAACCTAGTCAAGAAGATGGTTTAATGGCAGTATATGGCCCAATTGCTCCAGGAGTGTATGAAGTAGAAAGTAGTTTCAAAGGGGATTACACAGAAGTTGATAGTAAAGATAAGATCTCGCTTGTCAATGGCTATTCTATCCATGACATTAATCTTGAAGCAGATTACGTTTATTTACAATTAGAGAACTATACCAATATGCCAATTACCAATGCGTATATAGAAGTTAATGACCAGCAGGTGAAATTTAATGAAGATTTCTATATCGAAGGATTTGGACCTGTAAGCTTAGATGGTGCAACAACAGTGACTCCTGTCATTGAGACCGAATGGGGAACCATTAATGTAGACGCGATTAAGCTAGAAGAATCTTACCATTCTATTGAAATAACGTCGGTACCTGACGAGCTGACTACTACTGTTTCTGATTCTATTCTGCTTTATGGTGAGGATTATGTGAAAGCACATGCAGCTTATGATGTGTCACTGTTTACAAATGTTACGGAACGACTGGCAGATATATTCACATCGAACTTCGATTATTATCGTGATTATGAAGAACTCTTTACAGGGCAATTAGACTCAGTAGAAATTGATTTTAACCAATTCTACTTTAACGACGAAACTAGCGCTTCCGTTCCAGCTAAGTTTTATTTTACTGCTGGTTTTCACGACCCGGGTGATAAGGCAGAAATAGAAGAAAGAATTGACCATTGTTTACTTGAGTTAAACTATGACAAGAATAATAAAACATGGCTAATTAATGCATGTGAAGATGTATGGTATAGTGGCGACTTTGAAGCTACTAAAACTCTAGAGGGTTCTAAGGAACTTTACCAGTCGAATGTGACGACAGTGTCTAAGTCGGATACTGTAAGCCCAGACCTCATTAGTCAAGTTACAGAAGAATATGTATACCAATTAGTAGAGGCTATTAATTCTAATGATTACGATAAGGTCAGTCCGTATATTCAGGTTGGCAGTGCTTTAGATGAAATGCAAAGTGATTTAGTAGCGCGACTAAATGAGAATGGTGTAACACAAGAAGTGATTAGTGTCTCCATTTCCAACATAGAAGAAGATGGGGAGAATTGGATTGTCACGACAAATGAAGAAATAAAAGTTATGTATGAAAGTGGCGATGAAGAAACCAATTCATATGTTTGGAAATATACCGCTGTCCAAGATGGCGATGATGTTGTATTGGCAAATATTGAGTAGTAAATCATGAATCTTAGACCATCTTCCTTAGCTCACTAGTTGAGTTAGGGAAGATTTTTTGTTTTAGGAGATTAAAGGTTTAGCTAAACATCCACCAATCAGCCCTCCCACTTTTAAGAAATTAGGAATCTATTCCAAATAATCCTATCAAAATTGAGAAGTAAAGTTGCATAGATATATCGTGGAAACATGGCAAAAAGAGTAACTCCCATATAGGAAGTTACTCTTTTTAAAATCAATTCATGTCTCTTAGAATTATAATTGTCTACATCTCAGCGACAAATCTAGCCGTAATATCCTTCGGCCTAGTAATCGCTCCACCAACAACTGCCGCATGAATGTCTAATTCAAATACACGTTTCAACATTTCTGGTGTTGCTACATTACCTTCTGCAATAACGGCGGTGTTAACAGCTTCGATTACTTCTTTTAAAAATGCAAAGTCATTATCATACAACTTCTTACCGCTCGTATATGGTGTATAGCCGTGTAATGTTGTACCGATATAATCGAAACCGAGCTTTTCTGCATTTATTGCTTCTTCCACTGTAGAAATATCAGCCATCAATTCTACATGTGGTGCTTTTGAACGTGCATAATTAACTAATTCTTGTAGATCTTTTTCTGGTCTACTTCTTAATGTTGCATCCATTGCGATGACTTCACAACCACTTTCGATTAATTCATCAATTTCTTTGGATGTTGTTGTAATATAAATATCTGAGTTATCATAATCTCGTTTTACAATTCCGATTACCGGTAGATTAACTTCTTTTTTAATGGCCAGGATATCTTCTTTTGTGTTTGCTCGTATCCCTTTTGCGCCGCCTTGGTAAGCGGCTAGGGCCATTTTACTCATAATAAATGAGGAATGAAGCGGCTCATCTGGAAGAGCCTGACATGAGACAATTAAATGTTTTGGTAATAGCAATGATGTCAACTCCTAATTATCTTCTAATACTTAATTATCTTCTAATACTTAATTATCTTCTAATACTTCTTCAATTTCATTTTTAATAACGGATACTTGTGGACCGTAAACAACTTGAACCCCGTCACCTTTCACAAGTACACCTTTACTTCCAGTTTGTTGTAGAGCTGCTTTATCGACTTTTTCACCGTCTTTCACTGTTACACGTAATCGTGTTGCACAGTTATCGACATTGACAAGATTTTCTTCACCACCAAGAGCATTGATGATAGCATATGGACGACCTTCTTTAGAAACAGGTGCTGCATCGTTTGAAGAAGATTCCTCTGCTTTTTCATCTTCACGACCTGGCGTTTTGTAGTTGAATTTGTTGATTAAGAATTTGAATACAAAATAGTATAAGAAGAACCAAGCGATACCAATTGGAATGACATATAGCCAGTTCGTCTTGTCTTGACCTTGTAAGATACCAAATAGGATAAAGTCAATAAATCCACCTGAGAATGTTTGTCCAATCGTAATTTGGAAAATATGAGCTAGCATGAATGCTAATCCATCAAATATTGCGTGCACGACGTAAAGTACTGGTGCTACGAATAGGAATGAGAATTCTAATGGTTCTGTAATCCCAGTTAAGAAAGAAGTTAGGGCTGCTGAAAGCATTAATCCACCAACCACTTTTTTATGCTTAGGTTTTGCCGTGCGATAGATCGCATATGCTGCACCAAGTAGTCCGAACATCATCGTAATGAATCGACCAGACATAAAGCGGGAAGTACCTTCAAAGAATTGCGTAACATTTGCATCACCTAATTGTGCAAAGAAGATGTTCTGTGTACCTTGCACGAGTTGACCAGCGATTTCTAAAGAACCACCTAATCCTGTTTGCCAGAATGGTAGGTAGAAAATATGGTGTAGACCAAGTGGTCCTAACATACGTAAGATAAATCCGTAGAAGAATGTTCCAATGTAGCCAGTTGCATTTACAATATCCCCAATATTAAAGATAAGTTCTTGGAATAATGGCCACACATAATACATGATAACGCCTAAGATAATTGCTGCAAACGATGTAATAATCGGAACAAAACGTGACCCTCCGAAGAATCCTAAGAACTGAGGAAGCTCAATCTTGTTAAAGCGGTTGTGTAACATACCAGCCATGATACCTACAACAATACCTCCGAATACACCGGATTCTAATGTTTGAATACCAAGTGCTGTACCTTGTCCAACTCCTGCAAGATTATCTGTCGCAAGATTACCTGATATAATCAAGACGGCATTAATGGTTGCATTCATCACCAGGTAACCGATTAGAGCGGCTAGACCAGCAGTACCTTTATCAGACTTTGCAAGTCCAATGGCAACCCCAACTGCAAAGATAACAGGAAGGTTTGCAAAGACAATGTTTCCTGCGGCACTCATGACAGTAAATATAGCTTGAAGCCATGCAGTGTCTAAGAATGGATAAGCGCTTATCGTATTTGGATTCGATAATGCTCCACCTATTCCTAGTAGTAGACCTGCAGCGGGCAATATTGCAATCGGTAACATAAATGACTTACCAAATTGTTGTGCTTTACCGAAAAAGTTTTTCATTATTGTTCACCCTTTTGAAAATTATTTTCTAGGTTATAGTATCAAACGCTTTCATTTATGTCAATACTATATGATATAGTAGAATTAGTAATATTTGGGGAAGTGGATAACAGCATGGATATTGAAAATCGAATTCAACAATATAACACAGCATTGACGGCAATGGACCGTAAAATTGCGGAATATTTGTTAGCTAATAAAGAAAGTATTATCCATAAAACGATTATTGATTTATCAAAAGAAATGGATGTTTCTGCTGCTAGTATCACTAGATTTTGTAAAAAAATACACTTTTCTTCCTTTCAAGAAATGAAATACTCTTTATCAAAGAATGCCGATGAACCTAATAAATTAGAAGGTACCGTTGATACGATCTATCATTATTACGATATGATTTTAAAGTCTACTCAGCAATTTATTTCTGAGGAAAAAGTGAATGGGATTGTAGAGAAAATAATGAAGGCGGAGAAGATCCTATTTTGCGGGATCGGTAACTCTGGACTTCTTGCCTTAGAATTTAATAGTAGAATTGAGCGGATGGGTATGGACTCGAACGCCATTACTGATCCACATGTTATGCTCATGAGAAGTACACTCTTAGATGAGAATGACCTATTATTCTGCTTTTCCAATTCAGGGAAAACTCAATGTGTTATAGACGCTGCTAAATTAGCGGAGGAAAATGGAGCCACTACCATTGCGGTGACAAACTACGAAGACACCTTGCTTACAGAGGTTGTCGATGAAATTGTCTTAATATCTAGCTATAAATTTATACAGGATGATAAATTCATCAACACCCAAATACCAGGATTTTTCTTACTAGACATCTTAACTTATAAACTATTAAATCATGAACAATTAATGGAGAATCGGAAGAAAACATTAGATGCTATAAGTGAATATGGTGGGTAATCCATGGGGACAGGTTCCTCGTCTCATTTGGTTAAGAGCCAAGAGAACCTGTCCCTTTTATACTCTATCTAGAAAGCGGTTTCCAAATAGTAGATTATATATAACAACTAGTCCTAAATGACAAAAACCCCAAGAAAACCCTTATCACACCGCGGTCTAACACGAAAACACCATCATCCTATCGATAAAACGTTATAAACATAATTTTAAATAGTTTCAAAATTTAGTTGATTTTTATCATACAGGGCATTAAAATGAAAATGTAAGCGATTTCTTTAATGGAATTTTGGAAACCGGTTTCCATAAAGAGAGTGACTTATTCATACTAGGAGGTGTTTGTAGAACTTTATGATTAAGTTTAACAACATCTGTGTAGGTACATTAATGGGTATTTTGTAAACTGATAAAAATTATTATGGGGGGCATTACCTTGAAAAGAATGAAAAAACTTGTTGTGCTTGGTCTGGCTTCTTTACTTGCATTAACATTAGCTGCTTGTAGTGACAAGGATGCAGAGAAATCTAGTGGTACAAGTGGGGATAAAGAAATTACATTGGACTTTTGGACGTTTGGTGCTACTGGATATGAAGAATTAGCTAAAGAATATGAGAAAGAAAACCCAAATGTGAAGATTAAAGTGAAATCCTCTGAAACAGCTGATCATCATGATGCATTATTTACATCATTATCAGCAGGAAGTGGTGCACCAGATATCGCTATGTTAGAGATTGACCAATTTGACCGTTTCAAGGTTGCGCAAGATCGCTTTGAGAATTTATATGATCTTGGTGCAAACGATGTAAAGGATCAATATTTAGATTGGAAATGGAAAAGTGGAGAGAATGTAGATGGAGACTTCCTGTTTGGACTTCCAACGGATATCGGTCCTAAGGCATTGTATTATCGTATCGATTTATTTGAACAAGCAGGACTTCCGACAGACCCGGATGAAGTTGCTTCACTGATCAGTACACCAGAAGCATTTGAAGAAGCTGGGATCAAGGTGAAAGAAGAAACTGGCATGCCGTTTGTCGATAGTATCGAAATGGCATTTAGAGCTTATTTAGATGCTGCTGAAACAGCTTATCTAACTCCTGATAATGAATTAAACCTTGGGGAAGATAGTGAAGTGAAAAAAGCGTATGACTATGCAGTTCACTTAAATGAATTAGGTATTGTTGGTAAATATGAAATGTGGAGTCCGGAGTGGGCGAATGCAGTAAATAAGGGTGAGTTTGCTGCAGAATTGGGTGCAGGCTGGTTAAAAGGTTGGATGGAAGGCAATGCTCCTGAAGCTGTTGGAAAGTGGAGAGTGGCTACCTTGCCAACGGATTTTGCTGCTAACTGGGGTGGTTCCTACATCGCAGTGCCAAGTGAAACTGAATATGCACAAGAAGCATATGATTTCATTGAATGGCTTGTTTCACCAGAAAATCAACTGAAATCATTCCAAAGCCATGGTTTATTCCCTTCTGCTCAATCTGTATATGATATGGATGAATTCAAGACAAATGAAGATGAATTCTTTGGCGGTCAAGCCACTGCTCCAGTATTTGCAGAAGCTGCACAAGACATTGCGGGTATTGGCTATAAAGGGGAAAAATACTTCCCAATTCATAACGAAATATTAAATGCTTTAAAAAATGTTCAAAATAACGGCTCTGATCCAGAAGAAGAATGGGAAGCAGCTATAAAGCGTGCAGAAGATCTCATGAAACGATAATCTATTAAACTTTCATGCCATTTTGATAGAAACTTTAATAGAGTCGAAGTGATAGAAGGTAATTTAACCGGTCGGCTTAATATGACTTTTGGAGGTAATTAAGCCGACCTCCTTACATCGAGTGATTCTGACTATATATAGATCATCAAAATGGATTTAGGATATGGGGTCAAAGGGCACCATACTATTTTGAATTGGAAATGAGGCGTGAACCATGGATTCTAGCAGTAAGAAAGTGTCTATATTTAAAAGAAGGAAATTCAGGTCTGAAGAAAAAAAGGACATGATTTCAGGATATTTATATATAGCGCCTTTCTTCATTATCTTTGCACTAATTGGCTTATATCCTGCGCTTTTTAGTATCTATCTTGCTTTCCAAAAATGGAACGGATTTAGTCCAATGACATTTAATGGACTTGCAAATTTTGAACTAGTTTTGACTGATCCTCTGTTTTGGAAATCGGTTTATAATACGATTGTCATGGGGATTATGGGAACTGCACCACAATTGATTGTCGGACTAATTCTTGCTTATTTACTGAATATGGCTTTTCTTAAGTTCAAAAGTTACTTTCGTATCACGATATTTATGCCTTATTTAACTTCCATGGTTGCTGTTGCCTTAATATTTAGTGTGTTGTTCAGTAATCATGAATCATCTCTTGCCAACTATGTATTAACGAATTTCTTTGGACTGGATCCAATAGCTTGGGCAGCATCTGAATGGGGAACGAAGATAGCCATTTCCCTGATGGTGTTCTGGAGATGGGTAGGGTATAACACGATTATTTACTTAGCAGGTATTCAAAGTATCCCAAATGACTTATATGAAGCAGCGACTATTGATGGTGCAAATAGGATACAGCAACTAAGGTATATTACCATTCCGATGATGAAGCCATTTATTATTCTGACTGTCTTTACATCTACAGTAGGAGCAATGCAACTCTTCTCTGAACCAACTGTATTCTTAGGAGCTGACGCATTCACAAGGGATGAAGCGATGACAATCGTGATGTACTTATACCGAGATGCTTTTAGATTACAGTCGTTTGGAACAGCATCCGCCACAGCTATTATTCTATTGATTCTCATTACGATCTTTGCAGTCATTAATCTTAGATTAACGCAAGGGTTTGGGAAGAAAAGGGGGAGAAGTAAATGAGTAATCCGGTTCTAAAAAATCGAAAAAAGCTATCATTTGGAAGAATACTCGTTTATGTATTTTTATTTATCACTTCTATTCTTTCCCTTTTTCCATTTTATTGGATGTTTGTAATGGCAACACGACCAAGTGCTGCTTATAATTCCATACCACCAACCCTTACACCTGGAAATATGCTTGTGGAGAACTTTCAGAAGGTATTAAATCAAATTGATTTCTTTGGTGGAATGTGGAACTCATTTGTACTTTGTGCTGTTGTTACAATTGTGGTCCTATTTATTAGTTCATTAGCAGGTTTTGCGTTTGCAAAGTTTAAATTTCCCGGCAAGAACTTTCTCTTTGTCGCTATTCTAGTAACCATGATTATTCCGCCGCAGTTAGGTTTAATCCCGCAATATTTCTTAATTGCAAAAGCAGATCTACTGGATACCTTACAGGGCGTAATGATTTTATTCTTCTTGAATCCTCTAGGAATATTTTTGATGCGACAATATATTTCAGGAGCGGTTCCGGATGAGTTAATAGAAGCTGCGAAATTAGATGGATGTTCGAACTTCAGAATCTATTGGAGAATCGTTTTACCGATTATCTTACCAGCCTTCGCAACACTGGGAATCATTGTCTTTACTGCGGTTTGGGGAGAATTCCTATGGCAGTTTACTATATTAAGAGATCCAGATAATTACACGATTCAAGTGGCATTAGCGCAATTGAGTAATACGAATAATATTGATTTCGGTATGATATTATCTGGAGTATTTTGGGCAACGGTTCCATTATTAATTATTTTTCTACTATTTAACCGTTTATTTATTTCTAGTATTACAGAGGGCTCTGTAAAATAATGAATTATTCCTGAATCACTATTGTTTCAGGTTAGGACTCTTAGTAATCTAGTAATAGATAGACTTATTAGAAGGGATTAGATGGCTTGGATAACATGCTTGGGTTAACGATAAAAGATATTGCTAAAATGGCAGGAGTCTCGCAAGGAACTGTATCAAAGGTAATCAATAATTATAGTGGTGTAAGTGAGAAAACGAAGAACAAAGTGATGAGCGTTATTGATGAAATGGGGTATGCACCCAATTTCTCCGCTCGATCACTGGCTACGAAAAAATCCAATCTCATTGGCCTCATTTATGCGGGTAAGATTAATGTTGATATGACACACCCATATTTTAATGAAGTTATTTCAACGTTTAAGAAAAATATTGGATTACTTGGTTACGATGTCTTAATGTTCTCTAACGAACATTTTCTTCAGGATAAAGGAAGTTATTTAGCAAGGTGTAAGCACTTTAATGTAGATGGTTGTTTAATTATTGCGGGGGAAGAAGTAGAAAGTGCGACGTTTGAGCTGGCAGAAAGTGGATTCCCTTGTATTGGGATAGATATTGAGTTGAAAGGCCCTAGAGCAAGTTATGTCATGACAGATAATGTGAATTTATCAAGAAAAGTGGTGGAACACTTTTATCTTAATTCTCACAGGAAAATTGGCTATATCGGTGGGATGCGGGAATCGGTTATTTCGAACTATCGATTAAAAGGATTCAAAGATGCCATGAGGCAGTTTGACCTTGATATAAAAGATGAGTGGATAGAATATGGTGATTTCCAGGAAGAAAGTGGCTATATTGCCATGAAGAGAATCTTAGAGTTGAAGGATTATCCGGAGGCTGTTTTTGCTGCATCAGACTTAATGGCTTTAGGAGCACTTAGGGCAATAAAAGAAGCTGGGTTACGTGCACCTCGTGATATTCGAGTTGTTGGATGTGACGATATTGCCGCATGCCGGTATAGTGAACCTAAATTGACGACAGTTAAGCAGGATAAGGAGCGAATCGGTAAATTATCGGCTTATATGCTAAATGATTTAATTGAAGGAAAATCGAAGTTAAAGCCAGTATCTACAGACTCGGAAATCATTATTAGGGAATCATGTGGAACGAATAATAGATTCTGACCATAGTTTGGACTTTTAAGTAGATAACAACAACTTGGATTGTGTGGGATAGGAGGTTTTCTGGTGAACTATTATGCAGTATTTGATGTTGGTGGCTCTGCAATCAAGTATTCCTTGATGGATCAAGCAGGCCATTTTATAGAAAAATCTTCTCTTCCAACACCGCATGACGGAATGGATTCTTTTGTAAATGTAATTGATGGAGTAGTGAAGGAGTATCAAAAAAAGTATGTTCTAAGTGGTATCGCTTTAAGTATGCCAGGGGCCGTAGATGTGGACTCTGGTTATATTAAAGGTATTACAGCTATTCCCTATATCCACGGTCCCAATATAAGGGAGCTAATTCAAGAACGTACAGGTCTTCGAGTTGAACTGGAGAATGATGCGAATTGTGCAGGGTTGGCAGAAGGATGGATTGGTGCTGCCAAGGGAGTTAATGATTATATTTGTATTGTTATCGGTACCGGGATTGGCGGAGCATTGGTATTGGATAGAAAGATTCGACACGGGTCTAACTTATTTAGTGGTGAATTCGGTTATATGATTCTCGAAGGTTATTTGGAACAACCAAGTGGAGAGACTTGGAGTTCACTAGCAGCTACCTGGGGATTAGTTATGCAAGTTGCCAAACGGAAAAATATAGATCCTCATACACTGGATGGATTAAAAGTGTTTCAAATGGCAGAAGATGGGGACCTGGAAGTACAGGATGAAATCGAAAAATTTATTAAACGCTTAGCGGTTGGTATATATAATTTACAGTACATTATTGACCCAGAAAAAATACTAATCGGTGGGGCAATAAGTAATCGTGAAGGACTCATTGATCAGATTAATGAAAAGCTCGCGCTAATGAAACCAAATGAAGAATACTTAGATATTCAAGTACATCCCTGTCAATTTGGAAATGACTCGAATTTAATTGGCGCACTCTATCACTTTTTACAAAGAGAATCGATTCAGGAGGAGATAATAGGATGATACATGATAAATTAAAACCTTTTCCAAGTGAATTCATGTGGGGCTCTGCTTCTGCTGCCTATCAAGTAGAGGGTGCTTGGGATGAGGATGGCAAGGGACCTTCTAATTGGGACCAATTTGTTCGAATTCCAGGTAAAACCTTTAAGGGAACGACTGGTGATACGGCGGTTGATCATTACCATCGTTATAGGGAAGATGTAAAGCTGATGGCCGAAATGGGACTCAAAGCCTATCGCTTCTCCGTGGCATGGACCCGGATTTTTCCTAAAGGAAAAGGGGAAGTAAATGAGAAGGGTATCCAATTCTATAGCGATTTAATTGATGAACTAATTAAGTACAATATTGAACCGATATTAACCATCTATCATTGGGATCTACCACAAGCACTCCAAGATGAGTATGGTGGTTGGGAATCTCGTGAAATCATTCAAGACTTTACAAATTATGCGGTTACGTTATTTAAGCATTTTGGTGATCGTGTTCGCTATTGGGTGACTTTAAACGAACAGAATATATTTGCTGGCTTAGGATATCGAACCGCACTTCATCCCCCAGGAGTGAAGGATGAAAAGCTTTTCTATCAAGTCAATCATCATGCCAATCTAGCGAATGCAAGTGCCATCAAAGCATTTCGTACCTATGTACCAAACGGCAAGATCGGACCGAGCTTTGCATATTCCCCTTCCTATGCATCATCCTCAAAACCTGAAGATGTTCTCGCTGCAGAAAATGCGGAGGAATTAAATGCACATTGGTGGATGGATATCTATGCCTGGGGAACATACCCTAAAGTTGCAATGGATTATCTAGTGAGAAAAGGTTTGGCTCCTACCATGGAAAGTGGTGACCTGGCACTATTAAAGGAAGGAAAACCAGACTTTATGGGAGTAAACTACTACCAAACCACAACCTTTGAGAAGAATCCGTTAGACGGTGTATCCGAAGGGAAGATGAATACATCAGGAAAGAAAGGTACTAGCCAAGATACAGGTATACCAGGACTATTTAAAACTACTCAAAATGAACATTTGGAAAGAACCAATTGGGATTGGAATATCGACCCTACCGGACTTCGAATCGCGCTTCGTCGTATTACCAATCGATATAACTTGCCAGTTTTGATTAGTGAAAATGGCTTGGGCGAATATGATAAACTAGAAGATGACGATACGATCCATGATGATTATCGAATTGATTATCTACAAGCACATCTAAAAGCAATACAAGAGGCAATTAGTGACGGAGTAGAAGTGCTTGGATACTGCACCTGGTCCTTTACCGACCTCCTAAGCTGGCTAAATGGCTTCCAAAAACGCTACGGCTTCGTCTATGTCAATCAACACGAAGAAGGAGAACACGACCTCCGCAGAATCAAGAAAAAAAGCTACTATTGGTATAAAGAAATAATTGAAACAAATGGGGAGAACCTACCAAGATAGTGTGTGGATCTGGGTTTAGAGGTGCCTGTCACTCCCCGATTTTTGTTAGTTTTTGTCGATTAGAAGGAATAGAAGGGTAAGGGAGGGCAGGGTTCCCTGTCCCCCGTCCCGGTAGGAGTGGTTTCATGAGACAACCAAGAATTGCAATGATTGGGTTAGGTAATATTGCTCAAAAGGCTTATTTACCCATTCTAACGAAGGAAACAAATTGGCAATTTGTCGGGGCCTTTTCCCCTAATGCGGAAAAGAGGAAGAGGATATGCCAACAATATCGAATTAACGATTTTCATAATATGTCCGCATTAATACTAGCTAGTGATGCGGTATTTGTCCATAGCTCAACAGCGTCCCATTTTGAAGTGGTTTCGGAGTTGCTTCTAAATGGTAAGGATGTGTATGTCGATAAGCCACTAGCCGCTACAATTGAAGAAGCGGAAAAACTAGTAGAATTGAGTGAAAAACATCATCGAAAGCTGATGGTTGGGTTCAATCGTCGTTTTGCACCAATGTATGTGGAGGCTAAAGAAAGAGCCGGGGATGTTTCTGCTTTTTATTTGGAGAAACATCGCGCAAATAGTATTGGTCCTGCAGATTATCGATTTACGATGCTTGATGATTACATACATATTGTTGATTTGATGAGATGGTTTCATGGTGGGGAATTAAAGCTTAAGTATCAACAGCTAACTACTAACTCGGAGAAACAATTAACTTCTGCTCAGCATTTATTTGAAGGGGAAGATAATTGTACATTCCATCTTTCCATGCATCGAAAGGCGGGGACTAACATAGAACAGCTCAAGCTGCTAACGGATGGTTCGCTCATTCGGGTAAAGGACTTAAATGTGATGGAAATAGAACAACATGGTGAGCTAACGATAAAAAAGTCACCTGCCTGGGATACTATCCTAAAGCAAAAAGGATTTGTTGATGCGATCCATCATTTCGTGGACTGTGTTGCAAATGACACAAAACCACTAGTGGATGGTACGGAGGGATTGAAGTCTCAGTTGGTCGTGGAAGAATTGTTGACTTAAATCTTTTTTCCATTTAAAAGAAAGGTTCCTCAGCTCTTCAAAGGTGAAATAAGTTATTTGTCTTTTAAGTGCCGAGGAGCCTCTTTCCGTGGTATTCATTTCTTTTTCACACTGATATACCCACTAATCTCCAATATCGCGAGTTCCACTTCTTCTATTTCAAATATACCTTTCGAACGTAGTTGCATGAGTAATTCTCTTTCCGTCATATTCTCACGATCTAATAAGTCTTCGTTTATTTTTCCATCTCTCACAATAATCTTTGGTTCACCTTCTAATATCTTATTCATTTTCCTATGGCTTTTTATACGTTCCAATATCAAAATAAGTGTACCCCATAGTAGCAAAGTAAAAATAAGTCTTCCCACATGAACTTCACTATCAGAAGCCATTCCAGCAAATAAATCAGCTAAAATCACTACAAATACCATATCAATGGGAGTAGTTTGAGCAAGTTCTTTTCTGCCTAGTACCCGGAACAGAATGACGACTACGATGAGGCCAGCGATTAATTTTAGTGCGGTGTGGATGTAGAATTCCATTGGTTAACCACCTGCTTAGTCTAAGATGAATGACGGTATAGTATATTGTAGGTTTGAAGTGGAGATGACAATGTTTTTTTAGAAAATAGGGGAGGGAATAGAAGTGGTGTGATTATTTAGGTTTTGTTCCCTTCCCTTAGTCATGCTGTCCTTGCACACGCTCAAGCTCCAATCGCAATAACTCCATCTCCCGATCCGTCACATCCAAATTACCATACCTTACCTTCTGATAAACATTCACACTAGCACCCAATCCAATACGCTCAAACCACTCATTTAACGTTTCTGAATTTCCTCTACCAATTTTTTGCCGCATGGTTTTTCTTTCGAATTCATGGACCATTTTTCTTACCTTGTGCTTGTCCCCAGGTCTGGATCCATGTAGACCTTTGACAAATTTATCATATATATTCAGCTCATTTTTTATAATTCTAAGGATATTTCTTTTTCCTGTTCCTTCGTGTGCAGGGTCATCTCTTGTTAAGATTGGTATCATAAGGAATACACATATAATGGCAAGAATGATACAAATCCCAATATAAACAAGCCCAATTAAAGTAAAGATACTAAAGCTGCCTTCCTCGAGTTGGGGTTCCATTGCAACCCATGTTTCACGGTCCTCCACTTCCGTCCCGTTTCCAATATCAGTAACAAATTGAAAGAGGTAAGTAATCCTTCCTATAATAGAAGCGAAAAAATAAATCATGCTATCCCATGCTCTACCAATAAATGCTTGACCGCTAGCCCAAAAGGCTGTCAGCCCACCTAATAAGAGGAAAATGCCAGTATATAACACTACATGATAGCTCCCTAAATCTCTTTTCTTCTTTTCCATTATTGCAATATGACTAAGCATATAACCAAATAGTAGAATGACTAATTGTAAGATTAGGAGACCGACAGACATAGCCTTGTCGGTTATGTAATACACGATAAGAGCAAATAAGGACGTTAAAAATATATATCTAGTCTCCCGACCAATGAGAAGAAGCCGTCTAATACGTAAATATCGCCACACGATTAGAAGGGAAAGGAGCATACTCAAAAATATAGGAAAAGTTAAGTAGAAAAATGTCCCAAATAAGAACGGCGAAATAAAGTAATACCGTTTGTAGTCAACTTCTTTTCTTTCTAACCAGGTAAAAATTACACATAGAGGGAGTATCGGAATTAAAGTGTACCACGTTGGTATCCAATCATAGTAATAATAGATTGGTAGTCCGACAATGATAGCGATTAAAATCACTTCGGCAACAAAATGATATTGGTCAGAAATAAATTGACGTCTTTGATTCATATCTACTCACCTCACGATAGTTCTTACAGTAATGTTCTTCGGTATTTTCCTTTGCTACTGTTAACTGCACATTATATATCGAATTTTCAATAAAGTCTATATAATATTAGAACTTGCCATATCCATTTGTATAATGCATACCATAGGGACAGGTTCCGTGGTAGCGTATTTGTTATTTACATATTGACCGATCAATGGTTATGATTAAATAGTCAGTTGAATATATGGAATATTTAATATATAAAAAGGAAAGTTCATGATCAGAAAGCAAGTGTTAAACAAACAAGGGGGGATATTTTGAAAGAGAAACTATTTTGGATGGGTATTTTAGCTATCATTCTAAGTGGAGTTTTTAATTACCAAATCTATAAATCTCACCAATTAGAAGAACCTATTTTTCTAGAACATTATATTGCAAAGGAAATGTATCCAGGGAATGATATGGTTACACTGACATTCTATTATCTTACTAACAAAGAAAATCCAACGCATGTTAGTTATGTCATAATCGAAGATGTATTTGGTTACACGATCGATAACTACACTGGGATGTCATTTGACGGGCAGCCTCAGTTTCATTATCACCAAGAATTTACTTATTATTATTCGGTACCCTTAACAATAGAAATCCCTGCAGATACGATCCCGGTTGAAGGGGAGGACTCATGGCAATTCAGCTCGATGGATGTTTATTTTGGCAATGGGGAAATGCAAACGGTGGATATAGGAGAAGTGATTATTTCCAAAGCGCAGCATTCCAAAATAGAAGGCCTGCAATTTATACGGGGGTCAGGTGGTAGTGATGGATTTGGAGAAACGTTATTCACCTCAACTATGCCACATGAAGTGATTCGTATTGATCATCCATTTGAAGGGAAAGTAGAAGATCAGGTTGCGATCAAGGTGAGTGCAAGTGGCAATAGTCTGCCAAGTGATGAGTCGAAGTTACCAAGTTGGTTAGAAGAGGGAGAATTTGAATCATGGAACTCAAAAGTGGGGAGTATACTTCCCGATTCATTTGGTCCAATCTCAATAGACCAGGATGGATGGTTACGTATCTACACACAAGCAAGACCTAATCATCCCACCATACTGGAATTCCCAATAGATATTTATGGAGTTACAGACTCTGGTGATGAATTTCATGTAGAAGCACATGTTAATGAATTGAGTTATCTAGAGGAAAAGCAAATCAGAGAAATTATCAGAGAAAAGAGAGGGGGAGGACAATGAGTAGTGCGTTTCGTAAAATATTTTGGGGATTTTTATTCGTTCTTATTGAAATTAATCTTGAGTTTATAGATATCCTCCCTGATCCAATTGGCTATATATTGATTTTTACGGGTATTTCCTATTTAGCGAATAGATTTCCAGCTGGAAATAAAGCAAAGGCATGGGCTTTTGCTCTAATCTTTCTCTCCATCCCAGATGTCTTCATTTCAAACATGGAAATCAATACATTACATAGATTTAGTGGATGGTCGATTTATCAGACTGCACTGGGTGTATTACGATTAATTCTCATATTCTATTTATTTCATCTCATGCTAGCAATCTCGGAAAAGAGTACGAATCAAGAGTTATATAATTGGACAAAGAAGTTCTCTAAAATCTATATAACGATTATGCTACTTAGTTATCTATTTACCCCGATTGGGATTAACTTAAATGAGGAATTGCTCTTAGGTCTGATTGGAATTACCACATTAGTTGGGATTGTAATAGAGATTATGTTTTTAGTTTTAATTCATCGATATAAGAAATTGGGTGGGATTTATGTTCGACCACGTGACAATACGATATAACGAGAAATGTCTTAATAAAATTAAAAGTCGCGTGAATGTAATTCTTTCACGCGACTTTATTTAACATGTTATTCAATTAGATTAAGTAGAATGTCCATCCTCGGGAATTCTACTCCATTTCTTTCATAATCACCATCAGTAAAGGACTATCTGCATCTAATCCGGAGACTTCTTTAAGTGTAGCCTCAATACCTTTCTCCGCAATCATTTGCTGTAATTTAACTGCTTCTGCGTCTTCTTCATTCACAAATTTAAGTGCTGCAGCGATTGTTTTTGCTAAATAAGTAGGTTCTTTTCCACCGGTTACTTCCATATACATGCCTGCTGGACGAATGAGGCGGTCGTTGGCTCCAAGCTTACGGATTGGGCCGCGGGCAACTCGTGTAACCTCGTCTGAGATGTATGGGTTTTGGAATCTGCCGATGATTTTTTTGATGTATGCTTGGTGTTCTTCTCGGTCGAAACCGTATGTTTGGATGACTGCTTCACCGGATTCGGCTAATGCACCATTAATGATTTCTTGGATTTGGTTATCTTTCATTGCTTCATAGATTGTTGGGTAGCCCAGTTGATGGCCGACATAAGCTGGTACAGCATGTCCGGTGTTTACCGTAAATAGTTTACGTTCGATGTAAGGCTTTAAGTCTTGTACATAGGTGACACCGTCAATCTTTGGTACTTCTCCTTTGAAGGCTGGTTCTTCGACGACCCATTCAAAATATGGTTCAACTGACACTTCTAACGGATCTTTGTTTACTTGGTTAGGCACAATACGATCTACGGCAGCATTTGGGAAACCGTATAGTTCATCGAATACAGCATGCTCGTCAGCTGAAATATGGTTATAGACTTTTTCTTTTAATAAAGCACTTCCCCCGACCATGTTTTCACATGCAATCAGGTTTAAAGGTTGCTTGTTTGTTTTTGCTCGTGCACTTAATCCTTTGGCTATAAGTTCGGATATAATAGCAAGGATATTCGGGCCAACTGCAGTGGTAACAAGGTCTGCTTTGGAAATGGCTTCGATTACTTTTTCTGGGTTAGCAATGCTGTTTATAGCAGATACGTTTTTAACGGTTACGGTTTGACTATTTTCTGCTGCTAGTACAACATTGTATTCTTGCTTTTGATTAATTTCATCCACCATTGCCCCATTGACATCGACAAAGATGGTTTCGTAATTTGCTTGAGATAATAAAAGGCCGATGAATCCTCGGCCAATATTACCCGCTCCAAAGTGAACAGCTAACATTTAGTTCACCTCTTCAAAGATGCTGAGGATTTCTTGTTCTGTACTTGCATCCACGATTTTTTGGATGTTTTCTTCTTCAGATAGTACGATTGCAATATTGGAGAGAATCTCTAAGTGGTCATCACCTTTTCCGGCAATTCCAATTAACACTTTAACCATATTTCCATCTCCAAAATCTACACCAGAAGGAACGGTAACTACAGATAATCCTGTCTTTAGAACAAGATCCCGAGCATCTTCCGTACCATGGGGAATTGCTACGTTATTACCCATAAATGTGGAAGTTAGGTTTTCTCTTTCAATCATTTTTTCAATATATGAAGCCTCAATATGTCCGTTATCGACAAGAATTTGTCCGGTAAAACGAATCGCCTCTTCTTTATCGCTGAATGATTGATTTAACCTTATGTTGTTTACACTTAAAATTTCGTTTGTCATACCATGATGCACTCCTCTTATAATAGATTTTTTTCTAACAGAAATGTTCGATATTGCTCTGATAGATAGTTTTTTACTTTTTCCTGGTCACCTGATGAGAATAGTCTTAAGCTGACTTCGTCCTGAATTAGGAGGCTACTGAGGAAACTAAATACTTCGAGTACTTCTTGCTGTGCCTTCTCTGGGGCAAGCATCAGTAAAATCGTGTTGATTGTCATGCTTTCATTATCCATACCTTGAATTGTTAATGGATATGTAAGGGTGAAAATGCTAAATATCGGCTGAATAATATCTTTTGACCGTGTATGATACAGCGCAGCAGATGTGCCAGGTATTCCTAGTCCACTTAGCTTTTCCCTCTCTTGCAATTTTTTAATAATCTTATTTGGATGGATAATTCTTTCTTCCCGCTCAAATGTTGCCATGGCCACCTGTAAAATAGATTCCATTGTTTGTCTATCCTTCATCTTCTGTACATGAAGGGAGCGTAATAGGTCTAAGATAGCCTGTGAGTAATTCGTTAGTGCTTCCAACTCTGTCATCATATCACGTTTTTTGGTACCTTCTTTTTGAAAGGTTGCCTTGTTCGAATGGATTGTTAGCTTCTTTTGATTGACCATTTTCTTTATCCGATGCACTTCATCGTTTGTTAACATGGGGGAGGTTTGAATATATTTTCCTTCGAACCCATTTAGCGGGATAGTTGAAACAATGAGGTCATATGAATCTAGATTTAAATGCTTCAAATCAAAAAATGATCGATTATCTACATGTTTCACTTCTGGTACCTTTTGGCTGAGTTTAGTCGAGAGCATTTTTGCCGTTCCAATTCCAGTCGAACATATAACTAATGCGCGTAAATCAGATTTCCTATCATTTAATAGAGTGGAAGCAAAGTGTAGGACTAAATAGCCTATTTCATCTTCCGGGAAGGTCATATCAGGAAATGTTTCCTGTACACCGTCTTGAATTAACTGAAATAAATCCAAATAATCATTTCTTATGTTATTAAGTAGCGGGTTTACGATTCGCATGTTTTGCTGTAATCGGTAGATTGCTGGCTTAAGATGGGCGACTAAGTCATGTAGTAAGCTTGAATTATTCGTTAAGTCAACCCCAACACCGGTACTAACATAGTGAATTAAGGACCTTGCCTGAAAAGCAATGTCAATGCTTGATTCCTCAAGCAAATAGTCCTGATCCACTCTTACTTTTGCCCCCATTAAATGCATGGTAATATAACCAACTTCATCTTCTGGGATGGTTTGCTTTAATTTCACTGCCAACTTCTCAATCATCTTTTTGGCAATTACATATTCTTTGGTTGTTTCGATTTGCTGTAGAAAGGTTTGATCAAATTTAATTGTCTCTCCCTTTTGCAACCTCTCAATTGCTAGGGCAAGATGGACCACAAGACCAATATGAGCACTATCTGCTAATTCATAGGGCAATTCATCTCGTGCATCTTCTACAACTTTTTCGATGATATTCAGTCTGTCCGGATTAATGAAATCCAATAATCGATTGGAAATGGCATTTAATTGATGGGCAGATTCCTTTTGGATGTTCTCTTTTATCAGGGAAACGAATTCAAACGGATCAACATATTTGGCAATTAAATCACTTAATGCCGCTCGTTTATCCGTTTCATTTCCTACTATTTCAACACCGTAGCCTCTTTTACGAATAAGTGTTAGATGGAACAGGGATACTTCCTGTTCTAACTGGTCTAAATCATGGCTTATCGTTGCTTCGGTTACTTTTAATTCACTGGCAAGGGTGAACAGTTTGATTGGTTCATTCATTTCGAGAAGAGTTGCTAAAATCACGGTTCGCCTTTCTTCTGGTGAAAAGTCAACGACAGTCACATTAGAAATTGCCTGTTGAAATGCATCTTTATCAGCTTTTTTCCCGTTAATATGAAGGCCTACTCCTGATTTTTTCTTCAACTCTAAGTTGTAGTGAGACAGTAAACTCTCGATACTTTTCAAATCACGATGGACCGTCCGGATACTGACGCCTAGTTCGGTTGCAATGGCTTTTACCGTTGTATCCTTTTCTGCATTTAATAGAAACGTGATTATTTCTCGTTCTCGACTTGAAAAATTCAAACCTGTTCACCCCCTTTGCCAATTTATTTCATATTAGTTTTTAAAACGATCCACTAACTCTTCGTACTTAGGACTATTTAAGAAGTTTTCAACGGAAATATGTTCCGCTGTAGCAATCTTTGCTTTTGCACGATCGGTTAGGTCTTTATGCGTGATGACGATATCAGCATCATTTGGTATTTCGTTAATTGCTTTATTGGTTACAAAGATATCGATTTCGGCTTTCTTGAATTTATTTTTCAATAAGGAAGCTCCCATCGCACTAGATCCCATACCGGCATCACATGCGAAGATAATTTTCTGAACATCTTCTGCTTTCTTGACTGTTGGTTCAGCATCTTGTGCTTCTGTAGCATTGTTTGTTAATACGCTTGATACAGAGCTTTTCTTACCTTTCATTTCTTCCATTTTGCTTGTTGCTTCTGATAAATCTTTTTCTTCTGATTTACTTGTTCTTAATATTATAGCAGAGACGATGAATGATACAGCAGTCGCAATAACCACACTTAGAATTACACCAAGGTAACTTCCTTTAGCTGTCATTGCTAATACTGCGAGAATACTTCCTGGTGATGATGCTGCTACAAGTCCAGCATCAAACAGCTGTAATGTGAATACACCACTTATTCCCCCAGCAATTGCAGCTAATACTAGTGCTGGTTTTGCTAATACGTAAGGGAAGTAGATTTCATGAATTCCACCAAAGAATTGAATAACTGCAGCCCCCGGTGCAGATGCTCTTGATGCACCTTTACCAAAGATAGTGAAAGCAAGTAAGATACCTAAACCTGGTCCAGGGTTTGCTTCTACTAAGAATAGAATAGACTTCCCAGCTTCTGCTGCTTGCTCTAAACCAAGTGGTGTTAAAATACCATGGTTGATAGCATTGTTTAAGAATAGAATTTTCGCAGGTTCTACAATAATGTTAGCTAGCGGTAATAAACCAGCACCAACAATTGCTTCTACACCTGATGCAAGTAAGTTAGTTAGTCCAGCTACAATCGGTCCAATTCCCCATAATCCGAAGATAGCAAGGATTGCAGCAAGAATACCTGCGGAGAAGTTATTATAAAGCATTTCGAATCCTTGACGAACACGATGCTGGAATAATTGGTCGATTTTCTTCATTAAGTAACCAGCAAGTGGTCCCATAATCATAGCACCTAGGAACATTGGAACATCAGCACCAACGATAACCCCCATTGCTGCAGTGGCACCAACAACTCCACCTCGTAAATCATAAACCATTCGTCCACCTGTAAATGCTATTAATAGTGGAAGTAAATATTTAATGGTTGGGTCAACTAATGATGCAATCTCCTCATTTGGCCACCAACCATCTGGAATAAATAGTGCTGTGATTAACCCCCAAGCAATAAATGCAGCGATGTTTGGCATAACCATTCCACTTAAGTAACTACCAAATCGCTGTGTTTTGGCACGAAAACCATTTGTTTCAGCCATCTAAATAAACCCCTTTCAAAAAATAGTATTTATAATAAATCCTTAACTTTATCGTAGGAGTTTTTTCCCATAGGAGCAATGGAATGATAATGGTAATTTGGCAAGAAAGTTGTTGACAATATTTAATAAGGTAAAAGGGGGTGCGTCTTTTTATCTTTCCTTAACAGGTGTATCTCATTCCATATAAAAAAGCGCTCTGGCTTAGAGAAAGCCGGAGCGCCCAGGGAATATTCTTATTTGCTATCTATTACGGTAAATGCAGCATCATCTGCAATTACGGTAACATTTGGATGATTTTTCAATACAGATGCTGGTAGGTCTTCTGTCACATCACCATTGATTAATCTATCAAGTGCTTCTGCTTTCCCTGCACCTGATATAAGTAATAAGATTTCTTTACTATTCATAATCGTTTCAATCCCCATGGAAACTGCCTGTGTAGGAACGTCTTCAATGGAGTCAAAGAATCTAGAGTTTGCTTCGATGGTTGATTCGTCTAAATCGACTACTTGGGTTTTACTAGAAAATGGAGTTCCAGGTTCATTAAAGCCAATATGGCCATTTGCTCCAATTCCTAATAACTGTACATCAATTCCACCTGATGCTTGAATTGCTGCTTCATGATCCTTACATTCTTGTTGTAAATCTGAGGCAACCCCATTAGGAACACGAACATTTTCAAGTGAAATGTCCACATGGTCAAATAACTTTTCCTTCATAAAGTAGTAATAGCTATTGGGGTCATTCTTTTCTAAGCCAACATATTCATCCAAGTTAAAGGATTTAACATTTTTAAACGATACATTACCTTGTTTATATTCTTCAATCAGACGTTTATATAATCCTTCCGGTGTAGAACCAGTAGCCAATCCCAAAACTGGATTATCAAGACGATTAATTCGCTCCACCAAAATGCTTGCTGCTTCCTCACTCATCCCATCATAATCCTTCACTCTAATAACTTCCATCATCAATCTCCTCCAAAATACATTACTCTTAACTTGTAATATTGTACCAAATAATATACCGACTATCTATTTTATGGTGCCTGGCACTCCCCGAGTTTTGTCCTAATTTGTCGAATGAGTCCATATACCCAAAGGTGCTGGGCAAGTTAAAGAATAGTTGGTTTAGGGTGCAATAATAGAATATACTATTGCCTGAGGGTCAAATTTTCCAATCGGAAGGTGAAAACACAAATGAAGCTTTTACAAGAACAACTAGATATTCTCGAAATACTAGAAGAAAATCATCAAGTCTCAACTAAGTCTATTGCCGAGCAGCTTCAATTAGACGAGGAAGAGGTTAAGAAACACATTAAGCAACTAGAACAAGATGGAATTATTGTTAGTTATCCAGCGTTAATTGATTGGAGCAAGATAGAAGGTAAGGAAGCAATTGTTGCTATGGTAGATGTCAAGGTTACTCCGAAGCGTGGAGTTGGTTTTGATGAAGTGGCAGAAAGAATCTATCGTTATCCGGAAGTGAAATCCTTATATTTGATGTCAGGAACCTACGATCTATCGGTATCGGTTGAGGGGAAATCAATGAAGGACATCGCATTATTTATTTCTGAAAAGTTATCTACTATAGAAAGTGTTGTCTCTACCACTACACATTTTATGCTGAAGAAGTACAAGCATGATGGTGTAATTATGGAAGGTGACAAGGATGATGATCGTAGAATGGTGATCACTCCATGACTAGGGATTACCATAAGTACATATCAACAAGAGCAATAGAGTTGCAACCGTCTGGAATTAGAAAATTCTTTGACCTGGCAGCTGGTATGGAGGGAGTAATATCGCTAGGAGTGGGGGAACCGGATTTTATCACGCCTTGGAATATTCGAGATCGCTCCATTGAGGCATTAAGTGATGGCTTCACTTCCTACACAGCAAATGCAGGATTATTAGAATTACGGGAAGAAATCTGTGCGTACCTTAATAGAAGGTTCGATGTCACTTACCAGCCGGAGAATGAAGTCATTGTTACAGTTGGGGCAAGTCAGGCGCTCGATTTAACATTTCGAACGTTATTAAACTCTGGTGATGAGGTCTTGATTATTGAACCCGCATTTGTTGCGTATGCTTCACTCGTAGCGATGGCAGGTGGTATTCCAGTTTCCGTTTCTACCTATGCTGAGAATGGGTTTAAGGTAACCCCCGAATTGATAGAAGCTAGCATCACAAAAAGAACGAAGGCAATCTTAATCTGTTCACCTAATAATCCCACGGGTACTTGTTTGAACAAGGAAGAACTAACTGCTATTGCAGAAGTAGTGGAAAAGCATGATTTAATAGTTGTCTCAGATGAGATTTATGCGGAACTCACGTATGACCAAGCATTTACTAGCTTCTCATCTCTACCAAGAATGTTTGAACGTACTATATTAATTAATGGTTTTTCGAAAGGGTTTGCTATGACTGGTTGGAGGTTAGGATTTATTGCTGCTCCAAAAGAGTTGACAAGCATCATGTTGAAAATATACCAACATACAACTATGTGTGCACCACATATGTTACAACTAGGTGCTATTGAGGCCCTTCGCAATAGTTCAGAGCAAGTGGAGAAGATGCAGAAAAGCTATTGGCGACGAAGAAACCTGCTTGTTCAATCCTTAAATCGTATTGGGTTAGATTGTCACATGCCTGGTGGAGCATTTTATGTGTTTCCTTCTATTAAGAAGACGGGGCTCACTTCTGAAGAATTCGCGGAGAATTTACTGAAGGAAGAGAAAGTTGCTGTCGTTCCTGGAAGTGCATTTGGTCCGAGTGGGGAAGGGTATGTTAGGTGTTCTTATGCTACTTCGATTGAACAATTGCAGGAAGCAGTTGTTAGGATGGAACGGTTTTTAGGTAGGTATGTTGATAGGTAACTCTTAGTATTGAAAAGATGATTTATGGGTTTGGTATTTTAGTTTAAGGTTTATATTTAAATGATATTGGATAACGAGGGGGTACTTTAGTATATTCTACTATTGTATCTCCTCTAGCTTTATAGTGAGTTGAGGTTTTATAGATGTCGTGGATTGAGGATAGCGTTGGGGTTAGCTTATTGACCTTTTAATTTAGTAGAAATAGTTATAATAATAACAATGGATAATTTTGGATATATATTTTCTATTGCAGAAGGTGTTTAATCGTGATATATTATAAATCTGCCGCAAGAACTAGTGAAAACTTCTTAAAAAAACTTTTTAAAAAAATGATTGACTTTAAGATTGCTAGTGTGGTAAGATATTTCTTGTCGCTAAAACAACGACAAAGATTTTGCTCCTTGAAAACTGAACAAAACAACCAGTATGTAAGAAAAAACAACCCTGTTTTTTCTATTAAAAAGAAATTCTAAAAGCTAGCGTGCTTTTAGTGCTAAGAAACACAAACTTTTTTGGAGAGTTTGATCTTGGCTCAGGACGAACGCTGGCGGCGTGCCTAATACATGCAAGTCGAGCGAGTGAAACTAACTGATTCCTTCGGGATGACGTTAGTGGATCTAGCGGCGGAC
>NZ_LT855394.1 GCF_900184735.1 Paucisalibacillus globulus | reverse complement strand
GATGGTGTCCTTTTTGTTTACTTTAATATCAGAAAATTGCGTGCGAAAAATAATAAGCATGGTCCTTACCATTAAAACGTTGGTAAGGACCATGCTTATATTAATTTACTGGGGTTTTGTCCCAGCCTCTTGTAATTTTGATGGGATTGGTTGTTTGTATTCTTTCTTTTGTAGTCTTACAAAGATATTGTTGGCTAGGAGGGAAATAATGATTAGGAACGTACCAATAATATCAAATTTTGTTACAGGGTGACCTTGGTATATCGAAATAAGAAGTGTTGTTACTGGAACAAAGTTGATAAATAATAGTGCGTTGATAGGTTTTAGTATACTTACCCCAACGTTCCATCCAAGTAGTGCAATTAGGCCAGGGAAGATAATCATAAATAATGAATGTGGACCAGTCGTAATTACAACGTCAATTGTTGGGACTGAAACATAACCTACTAAAGTTGCAATTGCCACAAATACGCCAGCAGTAACGGTTCCAAGTAAACAACTTAATGTGGAATATCGTAAAGCTGACCAACCACTAAACTTAGCTCCACCCATTGTGTACACCACCCATCCAATCACGGCAATGAATATGAGGACGGAAGGAATAATATCGTCCGTTGCTCCAAGAAATGCTCCTATATCTCCTTTTGTAATTACAAACATCGCACCGACAAATGATACCAACACACAGATTGCGGTGAATGAGTGAGGACGTTTACGGAGAAACATCCATACGATTAATATAGAAATCATCGGCATTAGAGACTCCATAATAGATGCAACCATTACCCCTGATTGCCCCATTAAATCTTCACCCCAAAAGATTAGTAGATTATAGACCGCAAATGCCATGGTACCGAAGAACCATAATGACAGACCTTTTCCTTCCATGCGAAACGCATCTTTTCCTTCTTTCCAGATAAGCATCACGACTAATATAAGTGTCACCGCACCATAACGAATCATGGTAAAGTAAAATGGATCAATATATTGAAATGCTGCATGTGCAACAGGAAACATCGCTCCCCATGAAACTGCAGCAATAAAACATAAAAAAGCTCCCCAAACTACATTATTTTTCATTTTACATCTGCCCCTTAGTATTAATAGCAGATTTATTATCATCCATATTTGGTATCTTGTAAAATGAATAATAATGATGATTTACTATCATTATTTATGATATCATATAATATTAGGAAACTAGGTAAAAAGGAAGGGAATATAGATGGAATTTAAAGATTTAGAGATTTTCCAGTTAGTTGCAGAGAAAGGTACTCTTACCGGTGCAGCGAAAGAATTGAATTACGTACAATCCAATATTACATCTAGAATTCGCAAACTAGAAACTGAAATGAATACACCCTTATTTAATCGCCACCGGAGAGGTATGAGCTTAACACCTGAAGGAAAGAAACTATTAACCTATAGCGAAAAAATATTATCCTTAAAAAAAGAAATGAAACATGCGGTTCAAACTAATCAAGAGCCCTCTGGCAAATTAGAAATTGGGACAGTGGAGACTGTGATTCATCTTCCTACCATATTATCTAGCTATGTTAAAAAATATAAAAATGTCGACTTATCTTTATTTACTGGTGTTACTCAAGATTTAGAAGAGCAAGTGTTACACCATAAGTTAGATGGCGCCTTTATAACAGAATCCGATTTCCATCCAGACCTTGTATCACTCGAAGTGTTTCAAGAGGAGCTTGTATTAATCTCTGATACTCGTATTTCAAGTCTTGATGAGTTAGTAAAGGAGCCTGTATTATGCTTTAGTAAAGGTTGTGGCTACCGTGCCCGTCTAGCAGCATGGTATAAGGATGAAAGTATTGCCCCTAAGAAGATTATGGAATTCGGTACGTTGGAGACAATATTACGAAGTACAGCAATGGGACTTGGCGTAACCTTTGTACCAAAGTCTGTCGTTTCCCATTTAGAGCAAGATGGACAAATAAGGTTTCATAAATTACCTGATCAATACAGTAAGGTGAAAACTGTCTTTATAAGAAGAGCAGATACATTCTTAACACCAACCATTGAAAAGTTTATGGAAGTTATTGAATCCAGTAAGCAAGACCCACTTGAACCTTTAAACATATAGAATTGTTTGTCACTACCCTCATCTTGTTTAGCCGAGATTCGAACATCTAGGCACTTACCACTTACGTTCATGTTTACCCCTTCCAAAAATAAGAGCACTCCCAAATGTTAACTTAACAACATTTGAGAGTGCTCTTTACCTTTTTCCAAAAAGATACAGTTCTTAGGTCTAACCACGCATCAATACACCATTAGGGCTTGGTAGTTCTTGTTCTCGTAATTGATTCATCTTACAAAAATGATTTAAAAATTCTTGTCCTAGCTTCTGTTCTTCTGGGTCGCTTTTCAATGAAATAATATCAGACAAAATTTGAGCCATCCATACATTATCAAAGTATCGATATTTACCAGTATTCCAAGTCGTTTTTTGAGGGAATTTCTCATTAATATAGTATTTCCAGAAAAGCATCTGATTCGATTCTTCTTCTGTGAGTTGAAGTCTATAGGTTGAATGTGCTGGAATATATCCATCTTCACAAACTTTACCGATAAATTCTTTTTGCACCATATAGACACCTAGTATACGTCTGTCTTTTTCAGCTGTGCCAGGATCTGCTGCGGTTAAAAGAACAGCACTATTTTGGTGCAAGCGAATCGGCTTATTCGGCTTTCCTTTATTGACACCGCTCTTTATAGTTCCTGCAAAAACCTTCCATTCACTTGTAGAACTAGTCTGCTCTTCTGCATCACACCAAAATACCATTTGGGATTGGGGATGAAGTTTGTGGTTTTTCATCAATTTTGCATGTTCCATGCGAAGTTGTTGTTCTTTACGCTGTAACTTTTTTTCCTCTTCTTTCTTCCATTCTATCCTCTTCCGTTCCATTTCCTTCTTTTCTATAACCTTCTCCAATGAACTAGCTGCATTTTTATCATGTAGCTTTAGATGCTCGCCAAATACATCAGGAAAAACAAATTTCTTACTCTCCGATTCAAAATGTATTTCAATAATAGAATCATTATGTCCAACAATATTCCCCTTACCAAAACGCTTGTGTGTTACTTTCTTATTGATTAGATTCATATTCTAATCCTCCTTATATTTTAGAAACACGCTTTGCAATAAGATAGTAAAATAACACTCAATTTAACTATCTTAATTTAGCCCACACAATTGTAGAATCCGAGGTATTTGCAGTGTCTTACTTGATGAAGTCCTTCACCAGTAGACGTTCACTAATTGAACACCTAAGCTCCATTATTCACTTCCTTATTTTCAGTATGAAAAAGGATATAAAAAAAACGTATCCATTATTCTTTCTGCAAAAAATACATCGGAATATGAAATACGAGCGGTACAAACAATTGTAAACTTATTATAGCATTTTTATTTAGAAACCACAAATTTATTGTTGACAGGGTGTTATAATGCATTGTAAAATAAAAGATTATTTGTTTATATTTACAAGCACAGGGACAGGTATCTAGGTCTAATTTAGCGGACCGAGGTACCTGTCTCTTTCGGTCTTACTCATTCCTCATTAATTTCTCATCTAATTCTAATTTTATTCTTCCACGATTTTAATATTGTAAATTTATGATTAAGTCAGTGTTAAGTTATCTTAATAATGCAACTAAAAGAGGTGGAGAAATATGGTACTAGAAATTTTTTCAAGGAGAGAGCAGAAATACTTAATCACACGTGCTCAATACGAAATGCTCGTCGAACAAATGTCACCCTATATGCGTTACGACAAGTTTGGTAATGAGGGGAAATATACGGTGACCAGTTTGTATTTTGAGAATCAAAACCATGTGATTTATTTTGAAACCAAAAACAAACTGAGATTCAGGCAAAAGCTACGTCTCCGAATTTATGATGATACCGATATTAATGGTTTGGCTTTTTTTGAAGTAAAACAGAAACAATTATTGTTTCTGCAGTCATGAATATCATTAGTGATAACGCTGGTGTTGCCTTCGGATTGTTTGCGATATTCTCTCTTATCCGTTTCCGCAGCGCTGTGACTGATGCAAAGGATATTGCATTTATGTTCTTTGGCTTGATTGTTGGGATGGCAGCTGGGTTAAATCAGATTACTATCGCTGTTCTACTAACAATCTTTGCTTCCCTAGTAATCTACTTCCTTGATAGATTTAATTATGCCAAAGGAAAAGATACACAAATCTTAAAAATTACTGTCCCAGAGAACTTAAACCATGAAGATCTATTTGAGGATATTTTAGAAAACAGTACAGAAAGTCATGTCCTAAGAAAAGTTGAAACAACCAATCTAGGTACCATGATCCTTTACACATATGCCATACGTTGTAAGGAAAAAACAAAAGATCAAGACTTACTTAATAGTATCCGTGAACGTAATGCCAATTTAAAAGTATCACTTTCATACCTAGAAAACTTAGAATAAAAAAACTCGGTGCCTGTCACTTCCCGAAATATGTCGAAATCGACATATTTCGGGAAGTGACAGGCACCACAAAAACAGGCACCACAAAATAATTACATGATACTTCTATTAACTTGCTTCACATAAAAGAAGCGAACTACAATGAAGTAAATAATTTGTATAAAGGCAAAGCTTCCTAGAACAATTGATGATTCAACTGTAAGATTGTAGTCAAACAAACGTGACAATGCGGTAAGTGCCACCGCTCCATGGATTAATGCAACTACAATCGGCAAGAAAAATAGGATTGCAACCTGTCTGTTCACCACCTTCTTTAACTCTGGTTGTGTCAGACCAATCTTAGCAATAGAACGGAACTTCCGCTTTTCACCTTCTAAATCCGTAAATAATCGGAAGTATAGGAAGCTTCCAGCTGAGACAAAGAACACAATTCCAATGAACAATCCAATAAATAAAATTGGTCCATACGCTTTATTAATCTCATATAATGTATAATCAACAGAGAATGCTTTATACTCCAACTGCTCACTTAACTTCTTACCAGCTTGAAGCACTTGGTCATGTTGTCCTTCTTTTGCTTTCCAAGCAACATTTATTTCACTACGAACCGGTGTACCGAGTTTATCATAAACCTGGTCATGCACTACATAGTACCCATTTATTTCCAACAAAACCTCAGATTCTATGACACGACTTGGTTGTATTTCTTGTCCATTTTCTAGAAGAACACTAGACTTCATCAATACCTCACTAGCCTTTGTTCCATCCATCAAAATTGCACCACTTTGTTCTACCACAATAGCTTCATTTTCCTTCAAGTCCAGTTCTGTTGCTCCAATTAATGTTGCGAAACGATTATAATCAGAAGCTCTAACAATCATCACATTACGATCCTTTTCAGGAGTCTCGAAATAGGTTAATTCCATCGATTCCATCTCGGCATCAATATTTTCTTCCTTCAAGATAGCATTAAAGTCACTGATATCCTTTTTAGTAACTTCTTCACTATCTCCTCCCCATGGACTGTACGTAAACGTGTACGGATTCACTTCTTGAATACCTTTTGTTAAGTAGGACTGAAACCCATACAACGAACCAATAGCACTAAACGCAACCGTTGAAATAATGGCCACCATAAAGAATGTTCTCGCATTATCTTTCATTCGGAACGATAGGTCAGAGAACAGGAGCATATTTGTTTTTCGCCAGAATATTGGTTTATTACTTTTTAATCGGCGAACAACATACACACTTAATTGAGTAAACAATAGATAAGTTCCAAGTGTTACAACGATAACAACAGGAATAAGTGCAAAAACAACTTGAACTCCTTTGACATAAAGCGCAGTACCATATCCAACTAAAAGTAACATAGCTGCTAGAACGGAAAGGATTACAGAAGCTTTCGGCTCTCCCTTAGACTGCTTATCTCCCTTGATCAAATTAACCAGTTTATTCGTACGAAGAATAATAGACACAAAGACAGATATACAAAAGAATAGAAACATAAAGCTTGCAAACGTAACAATGATCGCCATTGTTGGAAAATAGAAATATAGTGATTCACTAATAATGAGTACATTCTCTGCAATTAATAGAATTGCTTTTGCAAAGACAAGACCTGCCAGAATACCAGATACAGTCGCTAAAAATCCAATTAAGATATTTTCTAAAAAAACCATCCAACGAACTTGCTTATTGGAGGCACCTAACATCATTAATAATCCAAACTCTTTCTTCCTCGATTGTAAGAAAGAACTCATGGAATATAAGACAAAGAAAAAAGAAAACACATAAATGATTCCCCCAGCAACTCCCATACCAAATCGGGCTGTATCATTCACTTCCCCACCAGAAAATGCCGGATGGTATGCAAAGATTGCAAATGTAAAGAATACCATTACAGTAAACATACTACTAAGGAAATACGCAATATACATGCGTTTGTTACGTAATACATTATTAAATGCGAACTGACGAAAAGTCATTGCCATCGCCTCCCATCAAGGAGAGCATGTCGATTATCTTTTGGAAAAATGCTTGTCTACTCTCCCCACGATGTATCTCAGAATGGAGCTTCCCATCACGGATGAAAACAACTCGATCTGAATAACTAGCTGCTTGAGGATCATGAGTTACCATTAACAAACTTGTTCTTTCCTTCTCATTAATGGACACGAGCATCCCCATTACATCTTTAGAAGCTTTCGAATCTAAGTTTCCAGTAGGCTCATCCGCTAACAGGAGTTTTGGCTCATGAATCATCGCTCGCGCAATCGCAACTCGCTGTGCCTGTCCACCAGATATTTCATATATCCGTTTTTTCATAATCGATTCAATACCAAGGCTGTTCGCTAACCTTTTTGCCTTCTCTTTCATATCTTTTACACGTGCACCATCTAAAGTTAGTGGAAGGACAATATTTTCTTCCACAGTCAATGTGTGCATTAGATTAAAGTCCTGAAAGATAAATCCTAATTCATTTCTACGGAATTTAGCTAACGCATTTTTATTTAACTTGTGTGGGTTATTCCCATCAATTTCAACTTCCCCTGTTGTTGGTTGGTCATTAGTTGAAATGATGTTTAATAGTGTCGTCTTTCCACTTCCTGATGGACCCATTATCGCTACAAACTCACCTTTTTCTATTTCAAAATTAATATCGGTAAGGGCGCGGTAGGCCACCTTCCCCTCATATATCTTACTCACCTTAGACAATTTAAGCATAATTGTTCTCCTCTCTAGTACTTCTAGTAAAAGTATAGCCCGAGAACAGAACCCTAAACTATCGATTATGCTTTCATTAACCTTACATCGGTGTAAGGTTCTGTGTGCGAGAAAAAATAATCCGGACGGTAGTTCCTTCACTGACTTTTGATTCTAACTCAATACGATGTTCTAGCCTTTCCGTTACTTCTTTAACTAAATAAAGTCCCATACCGGTTGACTCTCGATACTTCCGTCCATTTTCTCCAGTAAAGAATTTGTGAAAAGCACGTTTATGATCCTCGACAGGAATACCAATACCAAAGTCCTTTATCTCCAGTACAGCCTCTCCTGACCTTTCAAACAAAGAAATGATAACTTGGTTTGCCTTACCTGCTGAGTATTTAACTGCATTTTGGATTAATTGGGTAACTAAAAAGAATAACCACTTCTCATCCGTCTCCACCGTGATACCTGACTTTTCTTCCTTTAATTGCGGATATACTTCATTTCGAATGTAAAATCGCATATTATCTTGATTCACTTCATGGACCAGCTTGGAAAGTGTGACTGGTTTAATCTGAAAATCTTCTGAAATAGTACGGAGTCTAGCCATGTACAGTACCGTGTTTAGTCCATTCTTCATCCGCTCTGTTTCCTCTCGAATGTTAGAGGATTCTGGTTCATCTAAATCCTGCGCTGTTAATTCAATTACCGAAAGTGGTGTCTTCATCTGGTGAACCCAGCGGTCCATAAATAGCAAATGCTCGTCCTGTCTCTCCTCCGCTTTTTGGAGCTTCTCTTGATATAATCGATATTGCGAGAATAATAACTGATCAAGCGCAATCGATATCGGTGCAGATTCAGTTATCTCAAGTGAACTATCCAAAGATTCCATAGGGGTTCCTATCCTTTGATAAAAATTTCTTCGACTAATATACCGATAAACAAGATAGGCGGCTAATAAAATGAAAGTTAGAAAAACAGCATAGATACTAACCCCGATTCCACGGTAACCATCTAACCAAAATAAGATTAGTAGTAAAGCACATTGGATGAATTGGATTACGATGAGTAAGAGATGTTCACGAAGAAATAACTTCATACTTGGCCCTCTTCCCATGTAACTCTTAAGCGATACCCCGCTCCACGAACCGTTTCCACAGCATCTTGGATCCCCAGCTCTTGAAACTTTTTCCGAACACGAGTGATATTAACATTTAATGTATTTTCATCGACATATACTTGTTCATCCCAAAGCTTCACTAATAGATCCTGTCTTCCTGCAACACGGGGGTAGCGATCTAGAAGACTTTCGATTATATCAGCTTCTTTCTTTGTTAATTGGGTCACTTTGTTATTAAAATGCAACTCCAATCGTTCTGGATATAAACTTAATCCCCCATGACTAAGGACTCTTTCTTCATGGTTTGACGCATATTCTCCATACGCTCGGCGCATTTGACTACGGATTTTCGCCATCACGATATCTGGATGAAAAGGTTTCGTTATAAAGTCATCACCACCATTTTCTAGTGCCATCACTTGGTCCATCTCCCCAGTCCGAGCTGATATGAAGATCACTGGACAAATGGACTCCTTGCGAATTTGCCTACACCAATAATACCCGTCATAACTAGGCAGATTAATATCTAACAATACTAAATCTGGCTTTACATCACGAAATGTTTCCATTATTTTTTCAAAGTCATTTGCGATGCTTATTTCATATCCGTACTTTTCAATATAGGAACATAAATATTCTGCAATCTTAATATCGTCTTCAATAATCATGATTTTCTCCACGGCTAGATTCTCCTAGACATTATTTTAATTCAAGTTTAATTTATTAGCTGATTTCCATCAAATTCCAAGATAAAACTATCCAATAAATTGCCAAAACGCTACATTTTGAATTACCATTGTGATAATAAATTTTTATCTAAAGGATGATACCATGTTTCGTTCATTCAGAAAAGTCCACCAGTTTTTTATCGACGAGATAATCCCAAGTGGCACCATTCTAAATCAACAGTATCAAGTAGTAGACATACTTGGCTCTGGGAGCTACGGCATGGTATATCAATGCAATGACATCTATACCTCCGAGAGGAAAGTTGTTAAGCAACTAAGACCTAGTAAACGTAAAAACAAAAAGGAAATTCAACTTTTCAATGATGAGAAATCCCTTATTCAAAAACTGAATCATCCCAATATGCCACGATACGTTGAAGCATTTACGGAAGAGGGAAATTATTATTATGTAATGAGTCTAATTAATGGTATGAATCTAGAAGAAGCAATTTTTTCTCAACTCAAGACTTTTGATGAAAAGGAATCATTGCAATTTGTTTCCAAACTTCTAGAACTAGTGGATTATCTTCATATGAAGGACATTTATCATCTCGATTTGCGAATACCAAATATTATTCTAAAAGATGATGAACCATATTTAATTGATTTTGGTTTAGCAAAGATTTCGAATGCTGACTCTAGAAAGGACAACAAAGAAGATATGATGCTTCAAGATTATTATGACCTCGGGGATATTTTATTGTATTTACTTTATACAACCTATCCATCCAAAAAGAAAAAAGCTCGACCGTGGACAGAAGAGCTTTCACTAAAAAAAGAAACGGTATATTTACTTAAACGCTTATTACGTATCCATACACCTTACACAAATATAAATGAAATTTCAGTTGATATTCAGGCTGCGATAGTGGCAAATGGATAGTTGACCAAGCATGTAATAAAGTTAGCTACTTCTCCAACTTTTGCGCTTATATCGCTTACTACCACCATACGGATTATATTTATGTCGCTTACTACTACCGAAATAACGGCCATGTCTTCGGCTACTACTACCACCATAGTAACGCTTATACCTGCGACTGCTACTTCCGGACATATACTTCAATTGCTTTATAATTTTTTTAAACATAAACTAACCTCTTTTCAGAATGTTATATGTTTGATTATGACTACTCTAACATATTTATTCTACATTCTGCTTATTTAAAACCTTGATTGGATCTTGAACATGCGCCCAAACTTGGGTGACTTGTGACCCGGAATTTGTACCTTGAGCCTAAATACGGGCGGCTTGTGACCGGGAATTTGTACTTTAAGACCGAACTTGAGCAGATTGTGACCGTAAACTCGTACCTTAAGACCAAACTTCGGCAGCTTGTGACCGTAATTTTGGACCATCCGACCTGTACTTAACGGCTTCTGACCTAAAAATCAGAGCATATGCCCAATCACGTACCCTTCTTCTGAAGTAGACCAAGGTACCTGTCCCCGTGGTTTACCTTTTAACTCACTATTTCCTTTACTCGTCCTACTGTGCCATCTTCCAACATGACTTTGATACCGTGTGGATGTGTGCTGAAGTTTGTTAATATTTTGGACACTACTCCCTCGGTTAATTCTCCGGATCGTTGGTGTTGTTTTTTGACAACCTTTACTCTAAGGCCTTGTTTTATATTTTCTCTTTTTGTCCCTGGCATTTATCTATTTCTCCTTTTTACATGAACTGTTGCTAGATGCTTTACTATATATTCAACATTTATCATAACCTCTATTTGGAGTTTCTGCCCATTTCAAGTAAGTTACCATAAAAAGAACATCCTATTCTACTTAGAACAGGATGACCTTTCGAATTAAAAACTATCTTTTCACTTTGATATAACGGTTAAGGTTTCAATACCACTTTAATACAGTTATCCAGTTTCGAATCAAATATCTTATAACCATGTGCTGCGTCCTCAAGTGGGATTGGATGTGTGATAATATCGCTTAGATCTACTTTTCCTTCTGCAATTAAACCATGCAAATATGGCATATAGTGAATGACTGGTGCCTGTCCGGTTCTTATGTTGACATTTCGTTGAAAAATATCACCTAATGGTAATCCATTATATCTTCCTGAATAGATTCCCGTTAATTGAATATTACCACCTTTTCTTACAGCTTGGCTTGCTATCACCAAGCCCCCCATCGCGCCACCATGAAATTTCAAACCTGTTGCTAGAAATTCCAAGTCAGACATTTTTCCGGACATGCCAACGCAATCAATGACAACATCAGCACCGCCTTTTGTGATTTCGTGCATATAGGAACCCACATTTTCATAATCCTCAAAGTTAATGGTTTCCACATGATTTGTCTTTTTAGCATGTTCTAAGCGGTATCCAACATAATCCACTGCGATAACTCTCTTTGCCCCTTTTAACCATGCAAACTTTTGTGCTAGTAATCCCACTGGACCACAACCGAGAATGATAACGGTATCTCCTTCTTTCATGCCTGAGTTATCTACACTCCAGTATGCCGTGGTACCGGCGTCTGAAAGTAATAATAGGTTATCATCATCTACTTCACTGTCTTCCGGAACTTTAAATGGAGTAAAATTACCATAAGGGACACGCATATACTCTGCTTGTCCACCAGGATAACCACCCGTAGTACCGGAATATCCAAAGTAAGCACCCATTTCGCCGTTATCATTTGCATTATCACATTGACTTTCTAGTTCATGTTTACAGAACCAACATTCCCCACAACTCACATTAAACGGTATGACTACACGGTCACCTTTTTTCACCTTTGTTACATCTGGGCCAACTTCTTCTACAATTCCCATTGGTTCATGTCCAATAATGTAGTCCTCTTGAAAGTTCGGGATCATTCCGTGAATAAGATGTAGATCAGATCCGCAAATTGCTGTACTCGTCAATTTAACAATAATGTCATCCGGTTTATGAATGCGTGGTGCTTCTACCTCTTTAACAACCACTTCTTTCACGCCTTGAAATGTTACAGCTTTCATCATTTACCTCCTTTACTATTGTGGTGGAGTTGGGAATAATCCTTTTCGATTATTGTTATCTGGGAAGAGATTGAGTGCAGCAATATCGACCGCATTTTGCGCTGCTTTTAAATCTAGTACCTGTTGTTCTCTTACGTCATAGGGATGGAACCATTTCTTTTCTTTCATCAAATCGATAACTTCTGTTTGATAGTCTATCGCTGCTTCCATTTGATTACGTATCGTCGTTCTTACCTCGGGACTTGCCGCTTCGGTTAGAGCAATAGAGTAATTCCGAATGGTTTCTTTTACTGTAATCAATAAGTCTAGTGCAATAGCCGAGTCAATCTTCTCTGGCATGCCAACAGAATTAATCGGGTCTAAATAATCATTCATCCTCTTCACCTCACTTACTCTTTTTTTGCATATGGATAGAGGCGCATTAATTCTTTAATATCTACCACCGATGCATCCACATTCTTTTGCATTAATTTCCTGAGGTCTTGGTCAAACACAACTCCTTGCATAAGCTTTGATTTGAGTAAGCCTAGTGTTTTCAAGTTTAATAGTTCATGGGTATCCATTGTTTCATGAAAAGCAAAATCCTCTTTTCCCAATGTGAAACCTCCTCACATTTTTTTCAAACTAAACATAATTTACCCTCGTTCCCCCTACATATACAAAACGTGGTATGAATGTATAAATTTATTTAGCATAACAATATCTGAAATACACAAGCTATGGAAAAGTTTGTCGAAAATGAGGTGAGATAGAGATGGAAGGAAAGTTAGCACTTCACGAACGCTTGGAATTACAAGAGATATTAACCTTTAAAAATTTGTGTTTAACAAAATCTGCAACCATGCATGGGTTAGTCGGCTGCGAGGAATTGAAAAGCATAATGGAGGCTGATGTGACAGATGGGAAAAAGCATGTAGAACAATTAAACGATTTACTTAAGAAAAGGGAAGTGGTACTGTGACAAATTTGATTCAAAAAATGGCTGGATTAAGCGGGATGAAGGATCAAGTAATTGCTACTGACTTCTTAATTTCTGCTAAATCGGCTGTGCGAAATTTAACATTTGCCTTAACAGAATCTGTAACTCCAGAGGCAAGAGAAATCTTAAGAGAACAATTAGATGATGCTATTAAAACCCATGAAAAAATCAGTCAGTATATGATGAAAAAAGACTATTACAATCCTAGTGATTTGGAGAAACAATTGGATATAGAACTAAAGGCATCCAAGGCAGCTTTAAAATTAGCTAAATAAATAAAAAGGGTTCAGCTTCTTCCCGTGGCTAGTCACTAGAAGATACTGGTCCCTTTTTCATTGTTCACACCACTTTCCTAAATCAGGATTCATTCTTTCTGAGTCTATTACACGCCTAAATGCTGGGTCTCACTCTTCCCAAAGTTCAATCCAGCGTCCTTCAGGGTCCTCAATCGTTGCAAAAGTGCCATATTCACTTTTTTCTACTTGTTTTACTAGAGGGATTCCTAGCCTGTCCAAGTGTGATAAGCACTCTTCCATATTTTCAACTTGGAAGTTCAACATGACGTCATGTTTCTTTGGAAAATAGTCACTATCTTTCTTGAAAAATGAGAAAACAGTTTCATTGCCGGATTTTGGGTGTAAAATGGTTCCATTCCAGTCTTCTAAAGATATCGATAACACTTCTTGATACCATTCTTTAAGTTCCTCTATTTTTTCTACTCTTAAAAACACTCCACCAATGCCTAAAACATTCATATTCTCCACTCCTTATATCAGTTCTGTCTCTACAATAGTATACATTTCTGAATAATACGATATTTTTCCAATAAATACAAATTACCTTTCTCCTTTAGTGAAATTATTAGGTTCTAAAGAAATCTCAAGAATCAATGAAAAGAATAAATCTATCTCCCTAGTGATGACCTAAGATGGAGTTTCTAATAGCTACTATCAGTCAAAAAGAGATGGGAGTTTTTTACCAATTATGAAGAAATCACTAGTTGTCTTTTATGTATCTCTAGTAATTTTGACAGGTCTAGTTCTCATGGGAGTAATAATACCTGAAACATTAGAACGTGTTACTAGTAGCACGCAAAGTTTTATAACTAATACATTCGGTTGGTATTATTTAGGCATCGTATCGTTGTTCGTCATCATGCTTGTATATTTATTGGTAAGCCCATTCGGTAAGATCAAACTTGGGAAACCGGAGGACAAGCCTGAGTTTTCTCGTCCAACTTGGATCGCCATGCTTTTTAGTGCTGGCCTTGGAATTGGATTAGTCTTTTATGGCACGTTTGAACCAATTAGCCACTATGCCATAAGTTCACCTACAGGGGAACTAGGGACGGATCAAGGGATTATGGATGCACTGAGGTTTACATTCTTACACTATGGAACCCATGCATGGGCAATCTATGCGATTATTGCCTTAACTATTGCTTATTTTACATTTAGAAAAGGAGAACTAAGCTTAATTAGCAGGACATTACGGCCAATAATTGGCAAACATGCAGATGGAGCAGTTGGGAAGGTAATTGATATCATAGCTGTCATCTCTACTGTTATGGGGGTTGCAACCTCTCTTGGCTTCGGTGCCATGCAAGTTAATGGAGGGGTATCTTATTTATTTGGCGTACCAAGTAATATAATGACACAGACAGTAATCATTGTGGTTGTTACCGCGCTGTTTATGATATCGGCATTAACTGGGCTTGGTAAAGGGATTAAGATCCTAAGTAATTTCAATATGGTATTTGCCACGATACTTTTCTTATTCGTTTTTGTTTTTGGACCGACACTCTTCATCTTAAATTTATTTATTGATACAATTGGAGCTTATTTGCATAATTTTGTTCGAATGAGTTTTCGTATCGCTCCAGTTGATGAAGAAGCACGAAGTTGGATTAATAATTGGACTATTTTCTATTGGGCTTGGTGGATTGCCTGGTCTCCATTCGTCGGTGTTTTTATAGCCAGAGTATCAAAGGGAAGAACCATTCGTGAGTTTATTATATATGTACTATTAACTCCATCACTTATTAGTTTTTTGTGGTTTACGGCATTTGGGGGGGCAGCTATCACAAGCGAGAAGTCAGGATTCTCGATATCTTCCTTATTACCCGAAGAATCACTTTTCGGAATGTTAGAAGGTTTTCCTTTTAGTTTGGCAATCTCCATTTTAGCCATCCTCCTTATTGTAGTTTTCTTTATTACATCAGCAGACTCTGGTACGTTTGTTTTAGGGATGATGACAACAAACGGTTCCCAAAATCCAAGTAACAAAATCAAAGTAATTTGGGGAATATTACTTTCCGTTACCGCACTTTCCTTACTATATTCTGGTGGGTTACTAGCTCTTCAGAACACCATGATAATTGCAGCTCTTCCATTTTCAGTAATACTTGGACTCATGGTATTCAGTTTGATTAAATCATTGAAACAAGAAAGAAAAAACCTGGGGATTGGTCAACTAAGATACCCGGAGAAAAAAGACCATTAGAAAGCTTTTCTTGAACTTACATTTCGGATAGACAAAAATAGGGAAGGCTATGATAAGCCCTCCCTATTTCTAATTATAATGAATTAGTATATGCCTCTAATTCATCTTTAGTTTGTGGTACTTCCACTTCACCATTTAGAATTTTATCTTGCCACTCTTTAACAGCATTAATAACTTCTTCTGTCATTGCTTCTTTATTTGTTTCAGCAATAGAAATCGCATTTTCTTCAATTCCATATTCTAATAGCTCCCCTGCAGGGAATTCGCCATTCACGCCTTGATTGATAACGTCCTGAACAGCTACATCAACACGTTTAACCATAGAAGTTAGTGTAATATTATGATCACCAACTTGTCCTTCTTCATGCTGGTCACGGTCTACACCGATAACCCAAAGTTCACGTTCAGGGTCATTTTGCTTGATATCCTTCGCTTCATTAAATACACCATTTCCTGTACCACCTGATGCATGATAAATAACGTCTACACCACTGTCATACATGTTAGCTGCAATAATTTTACCTTTTGCAGGATCTGTAAATGATTCAGCATATTGTACATTGACTTCAATATCTGGGTTCACTGACTTTACACCAGCGATAAATCCAGATTCGAATTTTTCTATTAATGGTGACGCAATACCACCAACAAATCCAACTTTATTCGTTTTTGTTTTGTTAGCTGCTGCTACACCAACTAAGAATGATCCTTGGTGTTCTTTAAATGTAATACTAGTAGCATTCGGAGCATCAACCACATCATCTACGATTGCAAAATTAGTATCTGGAAATTGGCCAGCTGCTGTTTGAATATCTTCTTTTAGTTTAAATCCAACACCGAATACAATGTTATATTCGTCACGAACGAAACGAGAAATGTTTGGCATATAGTCCGCTGTACCATTTGATTGTGCATAATCAAAACCTTCACCTTTTGATAAACCAGCACCTTCACCCCAAGCTTTAATACCTTCCCATGCAGATTGGTTAAATGATTTATCATCTACTCCACCTTCATCGGTTACCATAGCAACTTTATAATCCCCAGAAGCTTCCTCATTTTGAGAAGCATTATCTCCATTATCTTCTGAACCAGTGTTTTCATCGTCCTTAGCTCCACCACAAGCTGCTAGGATTAAACCTAGAGAAAGTATAAGAACCAAAAGTAATACATTATGTTTTTTCATCGTTGTTCCTCCTAATTATGTTAAGGGACTGTGTAACAGGTTTTTAACATAGCCAACCGTAACTTACCCTATTTAATTTTATTATCTTCCATGTGTTGATAAAAATTCAAAATTAAATCGCTCTAACTCCTCCTACTTCTCTAGATGTATTCTTTTTCATATAATCCTATAGAAAAAAGCTCGAAATACATGCTCACTATAAAAAGCATGTATTTCGAGCCTATTAGATCGAAATTGTACCAACATCTATAAAAAAACACAAATTATCGTTTTGCGAAAATTGATGTCTCACTCTTTGCTATTAGCTGCCTCTAATAGCAAAATAGAAGTTATTCCGTACTTGCTTTCCATAGTCAGTTTATTTTCGGTAAACTGGTAGAAACTTGCAGGCCATATCCCTGCTATTATATGAAAAATATTATTATGTTCGTATTTAGTATAGCACCTTTTACCTATTTTTCAAGTATAAAGTATTCAATAACAAATTAACCTCTTCTACAAACCCCACTAAAATCCTTATTAACACTGGATATTCAGGGTGATAATTATTCATTTCTTAGATATTATTAGATTATCGGTAGATTTGTTATAATAAGTAATCTTTAACAAAACACGAACAATTTAAGGTAATCACCAATCTTTATTCGCCATAATTCATAACGACTACTATCGTCTATATATTAATAATGTGAAAAATAGAATCAAAATGATGACAAAACTTTGTAAATTAATTCTGAATGTAGGTGGGACATAAAAATAAAGGTCGCCTCTTACTTCACTTAATCCGGAGTGAAGTAAGGCGACCTTTATCGTTAACTTATTCTATTCTTTAGCTCGTATTGACGTAGTTTTAGCTCAAATAAGGTCAACGGATCTAAGTAGACTTCAGGTTCATCGCGCATTATCTTGATCGAATTATTACATTTCTCGATTTCAACTTGCACTTCTTCTATCAGACTGCTTAGTGCATCAAGTGGATTAGCAAAAAACCTGTTTGTATCCCACTCTATGGAACCCTCAAAGAAATCTAATTGTTGAAGGAAAGGATTGATAATCTCCCCCACAATTTGAGTATAATCTGCGTTTTCGATATAGTTTTTATATCTATTGTGGAGCATATCCTTATTCTTCGTAAGAGGACCCAACAATTTCCCTGCACCTTTTAACAACAACTGAGAAGGATTGTTACGCAACATAATATTTATCTTTTCAGGCTGCAAGATTCCCCTTGAAATCCGCTCCATATCACGTTGCCAATCATCTAATACCTTATAATCACCAGCTAACACAATTTTCTCTTCCTGAAATTGTGAGTTAATATCCTCACTTAATTCATTCCACATATTCTGGCAGTCTTGGAACTCTCGTTGACATTCCTCTATCCAATCTTGAATAGTGTATTTGAAATCATACATGATGTAATTTCTCATATAAGTAGATATTCTCTTATTCATTTCTTCATTTAGCTCAAGATGGATTTTTGAAAAGTCACTGTCCTCTTGAACTAGTTCAGAACAATTTCGGAGTAACTTCGGCAACTTACTCATTACATTCTCAGTCAACGTCTTTTTTATATTATGAAAAGACTTGATCATGATACTCGCTTTTTCTTTCTCCATATCTCCCAACTGTTGTTGAATCTCTTGTAGTCGAGTTACCATTTCTCCATTCCAATTGATTTCCTCCAAGATGGCATTTTCCAGTACCACCCTTTGTTCTAATAGAAACTCTATCATTACTTTAAGTACATTCCGGACTTTCAATGGACTTGTTACTTCTAAGTTGTACTCTTCTGGCATAGACTCAACGAATTCCGTTAATTCCTCTAACAGCCCTTCTCCTTTTGCCCATTGCTTAACAGATTCCATTAACAGTAATCCTTCTTCCATACCTTTTTGACTAGGATTCGAACTTTCAAATTGGTGTTCTGCATCACTTATCAACGTAGCACTAAGTTCACCCGGAAATGTTTCATCCCAGGCTAGTATTGCAGTTGAAGGTATTAAGGTATCTGAATAAGAAGAGAGCTTTAACCAATTTGATAGATGAACCTGCAATAAGGTTGAAATATCCCTAATGAGAAACTTACCACTAATTAACTCAAAGTATGATTCGGTAAATAACCCCGGCAGCTTCTCCCATTTATGAGACTCAACATGGTGAATTAGTAGTAGCTGGTTTACTTGGTCTAGCCATTGTACATAGTTACCATTCCTATAGTTTTCCCATATTACTTCTGTAAGTCTCTCAAAATGAGATTTATCTATCTGTAGTAAAGACTCTAACACTTCTCGAAAATAGGTTGGCTCATAGTTAGCAATGAAACCTTGATGAGCATATCCTTCTAGTATGTTAAACCAAGAAACTTTATTTGTTCGTACTGCCTCATTCACTGCTAGTTCTACTGCACTATCCCAATCCTTAATTTCCTCAAAATAACCTTTTGCTAACTCTGTTACACGAGAATAATCCGGCTCTAACTTAATAGCCTTTTTAATTGTATCTACAGCCATTTCCCGATTACCTTGTTGTATGTATAGAGAAAAAAGCTGTAATAACACTTCTGATTTCAACGCAACCAATGTGGTATCTACTTCTTTGTAAAATTTCTCTGCATGTTCTAATAAGCCCATTTCTAAATGGGCATCTGCTATATTTTTCTGTGCCCATGGAATTAATTCTTTTTCTAATGGATACTGCCATTTATGAATGGCCGCTTCATAATCATTATTTAAGAAATATACCTCTCCTTGTGCATAACGAATAGAAGATAACTCAGGTCGTTGTTGTCGCATTTCCTCGATATACATATCACCCAAGATTTTAATTGGGTGTTCTTGGTTATTTTCACTAATGATGGTTTTATAATAGGATTTATTAATTAGTTCATTCTCTGTAGTCACGTTAATCCCTCACATTTATGTTATTTATGTCATTACATTTATAAACACTACACTATTCTTATTCCTAACCAACCTGTACCATTCCAAATTGATGAAGTATTGCATAGAAGTTTACAGTTAGTGTATTCGTAATGACTATAAGGTTTGTGGGGTTAGTGTAATGACCCAGAAAAATGAAATAATTCAATGATATTCGTTCTGATAATGAATTTTCAGGGGATAGAACCCTGGGTTACTTTAAGAGATTTTTTTTCATTCTTTTTACGAATAATTTCCTCCATAGCACCTGAGCCAAACAATACTCCAAATAAGATAAAGATAAATCCAACAATATGAGTTAGACCAATTTTCTCACCCAAGAAGAGGACTGCACCGACCAGAGCGAAAAATGGATTTAGGTTGATGAAAATAGATGCCTCTGCAGCCCCGACTTTTCCAATCGAATAATTGTACAACATCTGCCCAAAGGCTGTAGCAACTATTGCCGAAGCAAAAAAGACCACCCATATCTTCGTGCTTGTAGGTTGGAACATACTATGAATACCACTTGGCTCTAGAATTAGGCTAATACCGAATAAAATTATCGACCCCATAATTAACATATAACCTGTCATTAAACGAGGATCCAGTGAGTGGGATACCTTATTAATCATGATAAAGCTAAGTGCTTGCATAAAGACTGATAAGAATACATATAGGTCACCGAAGGAAATCCCGCTTAAACCCTCACCACTTTGTAGAACAATCAAAGAAACACCTATTATTCCCAGGAGGAATCCTAACACCCGAATCCATGTCAGTCGATTCCCTAGAAAAACTATTGCCATAATAGCGGTTAGCAATGGGCCGATTCCTAAAATTAATCCTCCATTAGATGCTGAGGTTTCTGTAAGACCAACTGCTAAAAAATAATGATGTCCTACGACATTGAAAAGACTGCCAACCAATACAACTACCCATTCCTTTTTAGTTAGTTTTCGAACCTTTTTCATCACAAATAGAATGATAAAGACAACTATTCCAGCCACAAATATCCTTGCTGCAGTCATTGTTACAGGCATAAAATTTTCAACGAGCACTTTTGTCGCAACAACATTGAATCCCCATGCAGTCATAACACTTATTAAAATCAAGTAAATTTGTATTTTCCCCAATGTAAACCCCTTCTTTCCACGATCTAGCAATAACAAAGAGAACATCATGCGATCTTTCTCCCATTATTCTAATGCATTTCCAACTTTAAACAATAGCGAGGACCTTCGATACAGACTAGTCCTGGATTTGTATTACATAAGTCCTATAAATAACTCCTCTTAAAAGAAAATTATAATAATTTGTCCAATTAATAATAATATATAATGATAAGTCTGACATTCATTGTAAACTTTTACAATGAAGTATAGGGAGAGGAAATAATATGATTACATTTTTTATTGCCGTTTTAGCATTGGTCATTGCTTATTTCACTTATGGAAAATTTGTTGAAAAAGTATTTGGACCAAAAGCAGATAGACCTACACCTGCTTATGTAAATAAAGATGGTGTAGACTATGTACCAATGAACAAACAGAAAAACGCGTTGATTCAATTACTGAACATTGCTGGAACTGGTCCAATATTTGGACCAATTATGGGTGCTTTATATGGCCCAGTAGCCTTTTTATGGATTGTTCTAGGTGCTATCTTTGCAGGGGCGGTACATGACTACTTAACTGGAATGATTTCCCTTCGAAACCGCGGTGCTCATATTCCCGAACTTGCTGGGAAATTCTTGGGGGAGGTTTCTCGTCACTTAGTTAACGCTTTTGCATTGCTACTATTACTACTGGTCGGTACCGTATTCGTTACGACACCAGCGTCCTTATTGCATAATTTAATAGACGGAAAGATAGCTTTGATTGCTATTATTTTACTAATCTTTGCCTATTATTTATTGTCTACTATTCTACCAATTGATAAGATTATCGGACGAATTTATCCGTTCTTCGGAGCAGTCTTATTGGTTGGTACAATTGGTGTGGGGGGTGCATTATTAATATCTGATTACAAAATTCCTGAATTATCATTATCTAATTGGCACCCAGCTGACTTACCAATCTTCCCAATTTTATTTTTAACTATTACCTGTGGTGCTCTATCAGGATTCCATGCAACACAATCACCACTTATATCAAGAACGACACAACATGAAAAGCAGGGACGTTACATTTTCTATGGAATGATGATTGCTGAAGCTATTATCGCCATGATCTGGGCAGCTGCAGCAATGAGTTTACTCGATGGACAAAGTCTTCAAGGGTTAATTAATGAAGGTACTGCTTCCCTTGTAGTGAATGAAGTTTCGATGACACTTCTAGGTGCAGTTGGTGGTACGATTGCTGTTCTTGGTGCGGTTGTCTTACCAATTACATCTGGTGATACAGCATTCCGTGCTGCACGTAATATCATTGCTGATTATATAAGAATGAGTCAATCCAAAATTGCAAAACGTTTAGTTATAGCCATTCCAATGTTTGTCGTTTCGTACTGGTTAACAACGATTGATTTTAATCTATTATGGCGATACTTCTCATTTGCTAACCAAGGGACTGCAGCACTCGCCCTATGGATTGGTACCATGTATCTATTCGTAAAGAAAAAGAATTATTTTATAGCTTTAATCCCAGCGATATTTATTACGGACATGGTGTTAACGTATATCCTATATGACAGTAATCTTGGGTTCGGTTTATCTTATCCATTAGCACATACGGGTGGTATCACCTTGACCATTTTAATTACAGCTCTATTCTTTTGGAAGGGAAATAAAAATAGAGGAGAAAACTTGGCTGTTGATATGGAAGTTCCGCCTATTAATGATGCAGCATAACTAATGGGATAAGGCTTCTATAAGATGATTTTGTTTTACCACCTATGGCTGAAAAGTTATCATGAGTTTTACAATTAGGCAAAAAAAAACCTAGAAACGTTGAGCTATCAACATTTCTAGGTTTTTTAATTTGTAGTCAAGGCTTTCCGTATTATTCGTTCAAATTTTAGCTGTCTGTTTACAAAAACTACTTAACGGTTATTTCTAGTTAACTACTACTTCACTAAATTGTTCTTCAGTTATAGGGTTCGAATTAGACGACATTAAAGAAATAGTGTAAGCATCACCAAGGTCTGTTAGTTGCACCTGTTCAGACTCTTTATAAACCTCATCCATTTCTGCAAACGTACCACCTAAACTTTTATCAGTAAATAAATTACTATTAGTTCTTTCCGTTACATTAAATTCAAAAACTAATTGATATTCTTTATTAGTTAAGGTTTCTTTATCTATTCCTTCTAGAGAAAAGGATATTACACGTGCTTCATCTACCATAACTTCATATTCGATTAACCTATTTTTACCTTCGTCATCTTTCAAGACTGCACGATAAATCACTGTTTCTTCTGGTAAGTTAGTATCAAATGAAACGTTCAATGCATTATTTTCCTCATCATAATCTCCCACTTCAAAAGCTAATTCTAGTTGCTCTCTTTCAACAGATTGCTCTTCATTTGTTTGATTATCTCCAGCCTGTTTCGCATCCTCACTACCAGTAGTTGTGTCATTCTCAGAACTACTTCCACAAGCCGTTAAAACGAATGCTAGAACGATGAAGGATGTAAATTTAATAATGTTTTTCATGTTGAATATTCCCCTCTTTGTTGTATTGTTTAGGAAGACATGCTCTAAATTTATTTCCGAAATAAAATCATTAGCCGGAATCCTAATAATACGGTGCCATCTGCTTAATTAAAAATGCAGCTTTTTCATTGTAATACAACTAAACAGATTTTACTAGAAATAGGAATTTGAGTTATACTATTTTAATTATTGACACTGTGGTGCGCTACATAGTTTATATTTTGATTGAAAGGAGGATAAATATGTATAGGACAGGGGAATTTGCTGAAATGACAGATCTATCAAAAGAGACTCTACGATACTACGCAGAAATAAAACTGTTAGAACCTGTTTATATAGATCCAAGTAATGGCTATAAATACTATGATAATAATTCCTTTTTAACTGCAAGGCTTTTGTTCTTCTTAAGAAAGTTTGGCTTTTCTATACAAGAAATGAAACATGCTTTGCAAGAACGTTCATTGGATGAATTAGAACAAATTTTAGTGGAGAAAAAGAACAAACTAGAAAGTGAAATTCAGGAGATTAATGAATTGATTGAAAGAATAGAAGTATTTATTAACGATGGAAATGGAGTGGGAAAAGATGATCCAGTGGAATGAGGAAATAATGATACCTACCAATATAGAAAATGTTTGGAGCTTGTTTGGAGCTTGTTTGGAGATGACCAGTATAAAAGAATCATGCCTAATGTGGTTGAACGAAAACCCCTAGATGTAAAAGAAGGAGTCGTGGGCTCTACATACACAGAGACATACCAGGAGGGAAAGAGACAAGAGTCCTATATTGTTACAGTCTTAGAATACCAAGATACTGCAACCAAAAAACATAAAAAAACCGAGTTTCTTTTAGCAAAAGCTTTTAACATTCAAACATCATACACGCTAGAAAAAGTTGATGAAAATACGACTCGTTTTACGTATAGCGGGAAAAACGAAGGAATCAATTTCTTAGGAAGATCATTATTGAAATTAGGCGGCACCAAAAATAATAATAAAGTAGTCACTGACTTTGTAAATTTGGTAAAGGAAGAATCTTTGAAAGTAGTATAAATAGATGTATAAGGTATCCTACAACTTACTAATCCATAGGAAAAGATTAGAAGCTAGTATTCTAGTTCTAACCTTTCCTATGGATTAGTAATCTTTATTGTAGACATGTTAACTATTAACACGCGGTATCTTCTCCGGCTCTCCACATATCAACAGTCTTATGGATGAATTGTTCTAATCCCGTATCTTCAATTTTTATCGTTTTTTTGACGCGAATGCAGCCTTTTCCATAATTATATCCTTCTAGCAAGCCTTCAGCATTTTCTATCTTTTCTATTGTACCCACATAGAGACTCACATAATGTTTCTGTGCGTTTAGCGCAAAGACATAGGTATCATCTTTACCATAATTCAACATCTTATAGCGAATCACTTCTTCCATTTCAGGGGCATAAGCCATAATTATTTGTCTAATTTTGAGTAGTTTCTCTTTTCGCCAATCTTCTTCAAGCATTTCTAAATATTCTACAGCATTCTTTGCATCATATTGCATGTTGGAACCACTCCTTTGCCTAGCACACTCGAATAAACTTTTCATATATATTATTGATACCGGTGGACCTTTTCCAATGTATTACACAAAATTATAGAATTGTCACTTTAGTTTTTTTTAAAAAAACTTCTGGCTAAATAAAGAAAATGTGATACAACTATGTATTAATAGATTTTTGATAAACTAGTCAAATTTAACAGCCAAAACAAACCTCTCCGTGTTTGCTGTTTTGTTCTCGTCAGCAGCAATAATCATAAGGATGTAAAGGAGATTTTGCTGGGAAAATCCATTTTGGAATAAATTCATTATCCTTCCAATGCCAGGCACCCAAGGCTGCTGCACAGGAATCCAAAGAATGACTAAAATCTGCTACTGTATCCGGAACTCCAATCAGTTGTTGCTCCACTAGCCAACTTAGAAGAATCTTTCTCACGTGAAAGTCCTGTTTGTATGTTAAAACATAATCCATTTCTGTTGATGATAATCTTGAACCTATCACAGCACCGGGATGTACTTCCACAATTGATACTGGGTGCTCGTATACTTGAGATTCAATTTCCCTACTGAGCCTGATCCCTCTCAAAGTTAAATAGACCATTCTATTTAAAGTAGGAGGCATGATAGAACCGGGTTTCATCCCGATTTCAACAATATACTTTCTCAAGGCACGGTCCGATTCTCTGTCCCCTCCACCATCTTCATAAGACAAAGGAGCGTCTATACCGATTACAACTTCATCCAATTGTGCTTGTGTAAATATCTCTTTTAAAATCTCTTCATCACTCATATTACTCCTAATTTTCACAAATCCCAATTGACTATTTTGTACTTCAAACACTGTAAGAACAGTATCCTTGTGGTTACTCGGTCCTGACAAATCAATCCCTACGACTCTCATCAAATCTTCACCTCAATTCTAAATTTTTATATATAAAAAAGACAGGAAGTTATTCCTGTCTCAATCACGATAATAATATTTAATTATATGTGTGCTTAGTGTTGATACCGGTGGTCGGGGTCGAACCGACACTCCCCAGGGGGAACGGGATTTTGAGTCCCGCGCGTCTGCCAATTCCGCCACACCGGCATGTTATCAATTGACGAAGTCTTTGACTGACAAGTAATAATATAGCACGATTTTGCCAGCAAAGTCAATGGAAAAGTTTGTCTGAAAGTGAATAGCAAATATCACTAAACAGATGAACTACCTTCCTTATTGTAATTGATAACGATCTTACGTATGATTTTTCCAATAAAAAATCCTAGAATAAGAAACAAGATGGGCAACCAAATTACGCCCAAATAAACCCCGTTAATATGAAATACCGGAGAATATACAACTCCAATTGTACCTATGAATGCCGAAAATACAAATGGAAGAAATGAAAATGGTTCTTGTCCTCCTCCGGCATCACGGTATGCATCCCACATCGCGAATAAGTAGAGACAAGGATAGAACATTAACCATTGAAAATTTGTATGTGCAATTGCTTCTTGTATGTTACCATAAAAGCTCGGTAAAATTGCATAATTCAGACCTGACTTCATATTAACTATGAATTCCAGTAATATAAATACTGTTCCTTTTAGAATCTTTCCATTTAAATACTGACCAAACCCTGGTAAGGCTATACTCCAAAATATTACTTCAGCTTTTTTGCTTTCGACCATCGATCACACTACCCATCCACTAACTCATCTCGATTCGGTGCCATTGGAGGTTCTTCTAGCCATCCATTATCAATCATAATGTTAGCACCATCCTCTGCATACTTCATAATTTCGGCTAATAATCGAGTATAGTGTGTAGAGATATCACGTCTCATACTTCCACCCAATGCCAGCCCATAATATCCAATACTAGAAGCAGTTAGAGAAGTTGTTTCAAACATAATTAACCTATCCGAGAATACAAATGAAGTGTTATCCGTAACCTCTGAATCCCAGGTCATTGGAACAGGAAGGCTTTCTTCATTTAATAGAGAGCCAAACACCTCTATATGCTTTGATGCAATTTCTTTACCCCTTTTTAGGTATTTTTTAACTTCCTTGGATTGAGCAACTTGTGCAAAACCAATCAAAGTAGAAGCACCCAATGTGTTTTTTTGTAAATTGGAATATAGGGTTGTAATTTCCATCCCAGTCAATGGTCTTCTATCACCAAACCAACCAGTTAAAAAGCCCTGTTTCTTCACATAGCCAGGTTTATCTGGTGGATGTATGTAAGGTCCTCTAATATAAATACCTTTCTCAAGCATTAGATTTTTTGCCATTCTATGTAATTCATTTGTCTTTGAAAGACATGTTGAAAAATATTCATATACATCCTCGCGTGCACACATACCAATTGCAGCACTATACGTATTCATCCCTATCATTGACATATCCTTCACATTGTTAAGCATATAGCTATCTGAAAAGAGTCTTGGAGCATTAACATCAACATCTTCTTTTTCACTAAAACCAATTGGTATAGGATAATTCTCCTTCTTAAAAAACTCTGGTATTTTTTCGATATGATATTCTGAGATTTCTAATCCAGATTGTATTACTTCCTTTATACTTTGATCTTCAACACAATTTAAGAAATATTTAAATACACAAACTGATAGACTATTTGTCATATAAGCATTCCAAATTTGTGAAATTTCTACTGCCGTTAAACGTGGGGTATGTCCTGAATCCATAATGTAAAAACCTCCGAATACTAATAACTACTATTTAGTATTCCCTGGATGTAAATATTATACAGTCACTTGTAACCTTCTCGTAAACACTATGTAAAGTAAAAAAACTCTTTTGTTTTAATAGCCATTAACATAGCAATTAAAACAAAAGAGTTTAGAATTTTTCATATCAAGAATAGTTTGGAGGCGGTAACCGGATTTGAACCGGTGATAAAGGTTTTGCAGACCTCTGCCTTACCACTTGGCTATACCGCCACAATATACTGGAGCGGAAGACGGGATTCGAACCCGCGACCCCCACCTTGGCAAGGTGGTGTTCTACCACTGAACTACTTCCGCAGTTGGCTGGGCTACCAGGATTCGAACCTGGGAATGACGGGACCAAAACCCGTTGCCTTACCGCTTGGCTATAGCCCAATAAAAGGGCGATCGATGGGAATCGAACCCACGAATGCCGGAGCCACAATCCGGTGCGTTAACCCCTTCGCCACGACCGCCATAATAAAAATGGCAGGGGTAGTAGGAATCGAACCCACATCAAAGGTTTTGGAGACCTTCGTTTTACCATTAAACTATACCCCTACAGTAAAAAATATGACTATTAAATTAAAAAAAATGGTGGAGGGGGGCAGATTCGAACTGCCGAACCCGAAGGAGCGGATTTACAGTCCGCCGCGTTTAGCCACTTCGCTACCCCTCCAGAAAAATAAAAAGACATAAATGGTGGCTCGGGACGGAATCGAACCGCCGACACACGGATTTTCAGTCCGTTGCTCTACCGACTGAGCTACCGAGCCATTATGTTTATTTGCTAAAAATATTGTGGCGGTCCGGACGGGACTCGAACCCGCGACCTCCTGCGTGACAGGCAGGCATTCTAACCAACTGAACTACCGGACCAAATTTGGTTGCGGGGGCAGGATTTGAACCTACGACCTTCGGGTTATGAGCTAACCAACTGAACTACCGGACCAAATTTGGTTGCGGGGGCAGGATTTGAACCTACGACCTTCGGGTTATGAGCCCGACGAGCTACCAGACTGCTCCACCCCGCGGTAATAAAAAGTATTCTGTTTTACTTATGCACCTTATATAGTGCAAGGAGTTCATTAATGACCTCTGCATCTTCTAGATTATTCAAAGAAGTACATGCTTCCGAGGTTACTCGTAGCGGATTCGGTAGAAGTTAATGCTCGTTGCTCCACCCCGCGGTAATAAAAAGTATTTAATTTAGCTAATGCACTTTTAAGTGCAAGCCATTAAATGGTGGAGGATGCAGGGCTCGAACCTGCGACCCCCTGCTTGTAAGGCAGGTGCTCTCCCAGCTGAGCTAATCCTCCATAATGGTGACCCGTACGGGATTCGAACCCGTGTTACCGCCGTGAAAGGGCGGTGTCTTAACCGCTTGACCAACGGGCCATAGATATAAAATATAAGTGGCGGAGAGCGAGGGATTTGAACCCTCGAGACCACTTTCGCAGCCTACACGATTTCCAATCGTGCTCCTTCGACCACTCGGACAGCTCTCCATGGCTCCACAGGTAGGATTCGAACCTACGACCGATCGGTTAACAGCCGATTGCTCTACCACTGAGCTACTGTGGAATAGTAATAAATTGTCCTTAACCTGAGTTTTGAAGGAATATTTTATACTGCCTGGCGGCGTCCTACTCTCACAGGGGCAATGCCCCAACTACCATCGGCGCTGAGAAGCTTAACTGCTGTGTTCGGTATGGGAACAGGTGTGACCTTCTCGCCATCGCTACCAGACAATATTTATTGTTTAAGAAGTCATCCGATTTTTTCAGTGACAATCATTATTATAATTGTTTTCCAGAAAAAATCAAGCATTATCTTATTAGGATATTTATACCCTAAAAACTAAATAAGAGTAAACAACGAATCAAAAAGTTAGTTAAGTCCTCGATCTATTAGTATCCGTCAGCTCCACGTGTCACCACGCTTCCACCTCGGACCTATCAACCTCATAGTCTCTAA
>NZ_LT855393.1 GCF_900184735.1 Paucisalibacillus globulus | reverse complement strand
ACTCTCCAAAAAAGTTTGTGTTTCTTAGCACTAAAAGCACGCTAGCTTTTAGAATTTCTTTTTAATAGAAAAAACAGGGTTGTTTTTTCTTACATACTGGTTGTTTTGTTCAGTTTTCAAGGAGCAATAAAATTAAATCGTTGTTTTTGCGTCAACTTTTATATTATACTATTTTCAACTTTTCATGTCAATAGTTTTTTAAAAGTTTTTTTGAATCGCATCTTCGCTTCTTAAATCAGCGACTTTATTAATATATCATGCTGGCAATTTGATGTCAACATATTTTTTGTTGTTACCTTGTTTCGTATGAACAAGCAACGTTATTTAATTTACCATGATTTTAACCATTAATCAAGCTTTTATTTAAGGCAATTATTGGGACTGCAATTTTAGTAAGACTGTTCCTTTAATATCGTTGTTTTTTTGTAACAGTATATTGATTAATTGATAGTCATAACTGCACTGTATCTTTCTATTTAGCAATAATATATCACTCTATATAATAATACCGTATGAAATCCAAACTATTAGGAATGATTTCATACGGTATATTCATTAGTTAATGAGATCTTATTAAGATCAAATTACTTATTTCGCATTTGCGGGAATAGTAATACGTCACGAATAGATGGTGAGTTGGTTAATAACATAACTAATCTATCGATACCGATTCCTAATCCACCAGTTGGAGGCATCCCATATTCAAGAGCTTCTAGGAAGTCTTCATCCATTAGATGTGCTTCATCATTTCCTTCGTCTCTTTCTTTTACTTGGGCTTCAAAACGCTCACGTTGATCGATTGGGTCATTAAGCTCACTAAATGCATTTGCATGCTCTCTAGCTACAATAAATAATTCAAAGCGATCTGTAAAACGTTCATCTTCTGAATTCTTCTTCGCAAGCGGTGAGATTTCCACAGGATGTCCATAAACAAAAGTTGGTTGAATTAATTTTTCTTCTACTTTCTGTTCGAAGAATTCATTAACTACGTGACCGAATGTCATATTACTCTTAATCTCTACACCATGTTCTTTTGCAAGCTCTCTAGCCTTTTCATCACTCATTTGTTCCCAGAAATCTACACCAGTATATTCTTTAACAGCATCAACCATATGGAGTCTCTTCCATTTTGGTTTTAGATCTATTTCATATTCACCATACGTAACCATTGTTGTACCGAGTACTTCTTCAGCAATATGTGCAACCATGTTTTCAGTAAGCTCCATAATATCATGATAATCTGCATATGCTTCGTAGAGCTCTATCATAGTAAATTCTGGGTTATGTCTAGTTGACACACCTTCATTTCGGAATACTCTTCCAATCTCATATACTTTTTCAAGGCCACCAACAATTAAACGCTTCAAGTGTAGTTCAATTGCGATTCGCATATACAAAGGAATATCCAATGCATTATGATGGGTAATGAATGGTCTAGCCGATGCACCACCAGGAATACTATGCATCATAGGTGTTTCCACTTCAAGGAAGCCTTGTCCATCGAGGTAATTACGCATAGAACGAATGATCTTACTCCGAGTTACAAATGTTTCTCTACTTTCCATATTCGTAATTAGGTCAAGATAGCGCTGGCGATATCGCTGCTCGACATCTTTTAAGCCGTGGTATTTCTCTGGAAGTGGGCGTAATGATTTGGTTAATAACTGGAATTCTGTAGCCTTAACAGAAAGTTCCCCTACATTTGTCTTAAACATGACACCTGTTACTCCAACAATGTCTCCTAGATCAACTGTGTTGAAAACTTCATAAGCTTCTTCTCCGATAGCATCCTTACGAACATATAATTGGATTTGACCACTTACATCTTGGATGTGTGCAAAGCCAGCTTTTCCTTTACCACGCTTCGTCATTACTCTACCAGCGATGGTAACTTGATGTTCTGTTCCTTCTAATTCCTCTTTTGAATATTGTTCATATTGTTCATGAAGGTCCTTTGCAAGACTTGTACGTTCATACTTACCTCCAAAAGGATCAACGCCATTCTCGCGATATGTATCCAGCTTCTCCCGGCGAACACGCATATGTTCATTTAATTCTTCTGACATTCTTATCACTCCAATATAGTATTAATTAGATATTATTAGTTCATTTTATCTATCATTATCTCAGGCAATACCTTATTTTACACCTCTAAAGGCTAAGTCATCAACTAATCATGTTCTTTAAAAAAATCTGCTAGCGAGAACTAGCAGATTATCATATCTAAATTTAAGAAACTTGAATAATTGCTTCCGCTTCTCTAGCAAACTCAGACAAGATGTTTACTAAGTCATCACGTTTTTCAGCACTGTTAATAAGCTTTCTAGCTTTCCCATTCCCGTCAATCCCCTTTAAATACCATGCAGCATGTTTACGCATTTCCATAATGGCCACTTTTTCACCTTTTATTTTAATAAGGCGATCCATATGCAATAGACATACATCAACTTTCTCTCTTGGGGAAGGGTCATCTATTAAAATGCCCGATTCCAGATACTTGACAATTTGGTAGATAATCCACGGATTTCCTAGAGCTGCTCGTCCAATCATAACAGCATCTACACCCGTTTCTACTAACCGCTTTTTAGCTATTTCTGGGCTATCAATGTCACCATTACCAATCACCGGTATATGAACAGCTGATTTTACTTCCTTGATGATATCCCAGTTTGCATAGCCTTCATACATTTGCTTTCTAGTACGGCCATGAAGACCAATTGCGCTACCACCAGCCGCTTCAATAGCTTTCGCATTCTCTACAGCATAGATATGATCTTCATCCCACCCTGTACGCATCTTTACCGTTACAGGTTTTTCTGTATTTTCCACTACTGCTTTAACCATTTGGTATATCTTATCTGGGTCTAATAACCAACGGGAACCAGCATCGACTTTCGTAATCTTAGGCGCGGGGCACCCCATATTAATATCAATAATGGAAGCATTTGTATTTTGATCCACGTATTGTGCCGCTTGAACAAGGGAGTCTTTGTCACCGCCAAAAATCTGTAAACTCATTGGCATTTCTTGTTCATCAATATATAACATTTCCATTGTTCTTTTATTTCGATTCAATATTCCTTTATCACTTACCATTTCGGCAGTAATAAGACCTGCACCAAATTCCTTTACCGTTAAACGGAATGCCCAATTACTGACTCCGGCCATAGGCGCAAGTGTTACACGGTTAGGAATGGTGATGTCCCCGATTTTCCACACGGTTACTCCTCCTAGAAGGTCCTAAGAAAAAGAACATAGTAAATGACTTACCTACCTAAATCATTCCTAACATGAACTTATCCTATCCCTTTCAATTCATTCTTATCTATATTTAGCGTTTCCGCAATTCGGTCGATTAATTCTTCCGGTACTTTTTTGGTACCACGTTCTACTGCCCCTAGTACATTTAACGATATGCCAAGTTTATTTGCAAACTCTACTTGAGTGAAACCTTTTAACTTTCGAAATGCCTTTATTCTTCTTCCGATTCGACCATTTTCCATTTTGTAATATCCTTCTTGTCCTGATCTGGAAGACCATGTAATAATTGTTTTACCGTTTTACCCAATCCGCTTATGCGTAATTCCGGGGCAAGTTCGTTTAGGGGTACTAATACAAAGGCACGAATATCCATTCTCGGATGAGGAATGGTTAATCGTTCCGTTTTTATATTTTCTTCATTAAAGACTAAAATGTCAAGGTCAATTGTTCTAGGACCGAATCGAATCGTCCGCTTTCTCCCTAATTCATTCTCTATTTCTTGGCATTGGTCTAATAACTGTTCTGAAGATAGCCTTGTACTTATTTCCAATACCATATTTAAAAAGTCAGCTTGATTCGTATAACCAACCGGAGGAGTCTGGTAGATTGAGGACTTCTTAATAATTTGGACATCTTCTACTTTACTAAGTAATTGAATAGCTTGATCCAAGTATTCTTTTCTTGGTTCTATATTCGTACCTAATGCAATAAACGCCTTATTCATGTGCTTTCTCCCGATAAATCTCTACCGCTACCGACTGATAGTGTCCAGGTATTGGTGGATCTGGCTTAATGATCTTTACCCTGCATGCTTGTAATAGTTCAAAAGAAGATAATAGATCAGAGGCAACCGTCTCGGCCACTGCTTCTATTAGATTTTTCGCTTCTCCTTCTACAACTTTTTTCACACGTTGATATGCTTGGCTATAGTCAATTGATTCATGCATATTGTCGCTTAAACCTGCCTTGGATGTATCTAAGTACAACTCTAAATCAACATTGAATCGCTGTCCTAGCTTGTTTTCTTCTGGTAATAGTCCATGATATCCATAGAATTGCATATTTGTTAATATAATCTTATCCATTATTTATCCTCCACACGTAGCATAGCATCCATCATTCTTGCAAGTTCCACATTTACTTTGACATTATGAACACGCATCATATGTGCACCCTTCATAATCCCTAGGCATGTTGTTGCTCCTGTTCCATTATCACGCTCAGCTGGCGGAACATCTAAAACGCTCCCTATAAATCGTTTTCTTGAAGTTGCGAGTAAGAATGGAAATCCCATTTCGACTAGCTTTTCTAGATTATTCATGACAATAAGGTTGTGATTTGCATTTTTGGCAAAGCCAATGCCCGGGTCAATTATTATATTCTCATCCAATACTCCGGCCTTCCTTGCAATATCGATACTTTCTTCTAAGTCCTGCTTCATATCCTCTATTATCGAGGTATAGTTTTCATCGTTACGGTTATGCATCAAGATAATTGGCACATTGTATTTTGCAGCAACTGACGCAATCTCAGGTTCTTTTTTTGCACCCCATACATCATTGATAAGGTCAGCTCCTGCCATAATTGCCTGTCTTGCTGTTTCAGCTTTATAGGTATCAATTGAAATTGGGATGGATACGGCCTCTCTTACTGCTTTAATTACCGGCACGACACGTGCGATTTCTTCTTCAACCGATATTGGATCATGATCTGGCCTTGTTGATTCTCCACCTATATCAATAATATCTGCACCTTGTTGCTCCATTTTCACTGCTTGTTTAATAGCTTGTTCTACTGTATTGTAATGACCACCATCTGAAAAGGAATCCGGCGTTACATTCAATATACCCATAATATGTGTTCTCGATGATAAATCATATGACTTCGTCTTCGTCTTTAAAATCATAGCCTTCTTTGTCCCTTCCAACTAAAATAATTAGCTTAATCGTACCATATATTCATAAAACTCGCATTTGCCCGTCCCTATATATTACCGAACAAAAAAAGCTAGCATCTTGTATAGATGCTAGCCTTATGTCACTATTCTTATTCTTCATCAAATTGATAAAGCGGTGTGGAAAGATATCTTTCACCATTATCAGGTAATACAGCAAGAACTTTTTTACCTTTTCCTAGTTCTTTTGCTACCTTCTTCGCAGCTGCAACTGCAGCACCTGAAGAAATACCACCTAAGATACCATTCGTTTTTGCTACTTCACGAGAAGTCTCAAATGCTTCTTCATTAGAAACTTGAACTACCTCATCATAAGATTTCGTATCCAGTACATCCGGTACAAATCCTGCTCCTAGCCCTTGGATTTTATGTGGACCAGGGTTTCCACCTGATAATACAGGAGAATCAGTTGGTTCAACTGCATATATTTTAATATCTTTAAAGTTTTCTCTAAGTACTCGACCAGCACCAGTTACCGTTCCGCCAGTTCCAACACCTGATACAAATGCATCTAGGCCATCTTCCATTTGTTTCACAATCTCTTGACCTGTTGTATGTGCATGTACTTCTGGGTTTGCTTTATTCATAAATTGTTGCGGCATGAAGTAGCCTTTTTCTTCGACTAACTCTCCTGCCTTTTTAATAGCGCCTTTCATTCCATCTGCACCAGGTGTTAAAATTAACTCTGCACCATATGCACGTAGGATATTACGACGCTCTTTACTCATAGTATCAGGCATGACAATTACTGTTCGATACCCTTTTGCTGCTGCAACCATGGCTAAACCAATTCCAGTATTCCCACTAGTTGGTTCGACAATTGTGCCACCCTCTTTTAATTTTCCTTCTTCTTCTGCTGCTTCAATCATAGCAAGTGCGATACGATCCTTAACAGAACTACCTGGGTTAAAGAATTCTAATTTCACATATATATCTGCACTGTCTTCCTCTGTAATACCATTTAATTTTACAATTGGTGTCTCTCCGATTAAGCCGGTAATGTTATCTGCCACTCTCATGAAATTACCTCCTCATAATTCCTACTAATCTTATAGGATTTATTTATAATGTACTCCCAAGTCCATAAAACTGTCAACCGAAATGCAAAAAATAGGCTTCTTTTATTAAGAAACATTTTCATAATCATAGGCAAGTCCTGTACCATGTTAATAATTTACTTCCTGACTACTAAGAAAAAAAGCAATTTCGCTAACTCACGAAAATGCTTTTAACCTTTATATATACTATTCCCCATATATCCAATTTATATCTAATTTTTCCCATAATGGGTCCGCGACTAACTTCTGATTTGATGCTTGTAAGGCTAGTTCATTACGGATAAATGGTTTTAATTCTTCATAACTAAATACAATCGTCGGTAAGCTTTTATGTAAGTATAGAATGGCAATACCATTACTAGTCACAAAAGGCTCACTATAAGAATATTCTTCAAGACCGGCTGCTATTTCAAAATAATTAGATGGTAGGAACTCTGTATTGGCAGAGTTAAATCCCAAGTATCCTCCAGCTTCTCTAGAATCTTCATCAATCGAGTACTCCTTGGCTAATAGAGCAAAGGAAGCACCTTCTTCTAGTTCTGCATAAACTTTTTCGGCAGTATCCATTGTAGATACTAGTATATGGGAGAATTGTAATGATTGATCAAATTGATACTGTTTATGATACTTGTTGTAATAGGTTTCGACTTCTTGTTCTGAGACTTGATTACCATCTGCAAGTAGTGCTTCTAGTTGGTATCGATATACAATATCATTTCGCCAACCTTGTTCTAATTTTTGTAAACTCTCTTTTGATATCGGCCCTTGCATCGTAGTTAGAATCGCTATATCTCTCTCAATTACTTTATCACTTATTGTAATATTTTGATCTTCTGCTAACTTAGCTACGACTTGATGGTCAATTAAATCTTTTAGCTCTTTTTTTCCATAGTTCCCTTGTAGAGATTTAATCCAATCTGAATAAGACACTTCTTCCCCGTCTATTGTAGCAACTGGTTTCTTCGTATCTATTTCTTTATCCTCTACTATGGGTTCTGTTTGATCATTTTTCCAAAATAGCATCGTTGCAACATTTGTGATTAGGAGTACGACAATGATGCTGAGTAATAATTTTTTTGACATAAGTTACTCCTTCCAGTAGACCGAATTAATTCTTAATTAATTCTTCAAGTTCTTCTTCAGTGAAATGATATTTCTCATTACAAAAATGACATGATGCTTCTGCTCCATGGTCTTCATCAATCATTTGTCTTATTTCATCGTTACCCAATCCAATTATCGCATTTGCTAATCTTTCTTTTGAACATTTACATTTAAATTGGACAGGCACTTTCTCATGGATTTTTAATTCTTCGCCTTCAAATAAAAGCTCTAATATCTCTTCAGGAGTTTTTCCTTGTTGAACGAGAGATGAGATAGGTGGAAATGAAGTTACTTTCTTTTCTAACCTTTCCACTACATCTTCATCTGCACCGGGCATAACTTGAACAATAAAACCACCACTTGCCAAAATGGTATGGTCTGGATTAACTAAAACTCCAGCTCCAACTGCAGAAGGAACTTGCTCAGAAGTAGCAAAGTAGTAAGTAAAATCCTCACTGATCTCTCCAGATACAATGGGTACTTGTCCTGTAAAGTAATCACGTAATCCAAGATCTTTCACAATACTAAGACTGCCTGTAGTACCAACTGCTCTAGCTACATCCAATTTACCCTTTTCGTTTAAGTCAAAATCAACATGGGGGTTAGTTACATAGGATCTTACTTCACCTTTCGCATTGGCATCTGTAACAATGACACCGATAGGCCCTCCACCTTCGACCTTAACTGTTAGGGAGTTATCTCCTTTTAACATAGCTCCCATCATAGTTGAAATCGTCATCGTTCTCCCCATTGCAGCGGAAGCAGTCGCCCATGTATCATGACGTCTTCTAGCTTCCTCCACCATATTAGTGGAACGAATAGCATACGCACGAACCATTCCATTGAAGGTTGTTGCCTTAATTAAGTAATCTGACATATTGATGTCTCTCCTTTATAAACTCAATAATTATCGATTCATTTTATATATTTCATATAATCCTTTTAATGTTAGAAAAGGATCTACATCATCAATTGTTTCGGATGATTTTCCTATTAATGGAGCAAGTCCACCTGTAGCAATTACTTTGGCATCCATACCGGCATCCTGCTTTATTCGATTTACAATCCCATCGACTTGACCAATATACCCATAAAAAACACCTGACTTCATTGCTTCAACGGTTGACTTTCCAATTACACTCTCTGGTGCCTCAATTTCTATCTTAGGCAATTTAGAAGCACGTTGGTACAATGCTTCCATTGATATATTTATTCCTGGGGAGATAATTCCGCCACAGTATTGGTTTGATTCATTTATATAGCAGTATGTTGTTGCAGTACCAAAGTCAATGATAATAAGTGGTGCTTTATGTTCTTTTAAAGCTCCAACAGCATTAACAATGCGGTCTGCACCGATTTCCTTTGGATTGGGATAGCACATTTCTAAATTAGTCTTTACTGTGTCTTTTCCAACAATTATTGGATCGATACCGAAATAGATTTTACACATTCTATCTAGTGGGAACATGATAGGTGGTACAACAGATGATAAAACGACTCCATTAATATCTTGTAATTTTATGCCGCTGAAATCGAATAGGGATTTAATTAACATTCCGAATTCATCTTCTGTTTTATAGCGGTCTGTTTTGATTCTCCAGTGGTATTTAAGTTCTTCCTCGACAAATACTCCAAGTACTGTGTTTGTATTTCCAACGTCTAGAACAAATAGCATGAGGTAAGTCCTTCCTACTTAATATGTTTTTACTTAAGTCTGGTTTCGAATTGTTTGTTGCTTATATTTTTACTGTTGTTTGTAACAGTGCGGTAAATATTTTATTTTGGGTGCAACATACCCGCTACGGAAATACACTCCGCTTTCCACGGGCACGGCCTCAGCCTCCTCGAGGGAAGACCACCTCTCTAGGGGTCTTCGGACACGCGCTATTCCCGTAGGAGTCTCCGTGTATTTCCTGCGCTAGCATAGTGTGTTATTTTTTTACATTAAATTATAAAAAAATATTTGTATAGAAACGAATACTAGCGTAGGCAGAATACGGAGACTCCTGCGGGAGGATAGGCATCGGTGAGACCCCGCAGTGCGTAAGCGCGAGGAGGCTCACCAGCCGCCCGCGGAAAGCGGAGTATTCTGCCGCAGCGGTATCCTAGCACAGCATTCTTTAAAGAATGTAAATTGGTAGTAGTTACCGCACAGTTTCTATCAATTATGTAATTAACATTGAGAAAACAGTAAAACTTGAAAATCTAATTCATTACTACCTAGGTTGCCCAAGGTCTGCATAATCAACAATATTGTCTAAAGATACAACCAAAAAATAACCTGAGTCTTTAATAATATACCAAAATCATTTTCGTAAGTGAAATTACAAATCTGAATGGAACAGAAAAGGCAGCCTTTAATGTTAAGGCTGCCTTGTTTTAATTAGATTAGTCGTTCTTACCTTCTTGGTCTTCTTCGATTTCTTTTTGAAGCTTTTCATTTGCTTTCTCTTTCGCTTCTTCAAAAGAATCTACAGAATCATCGTCCTTTTTAGAGGTAATGTTAACTTTAACGTCCTTATCTGCTGTTTCTTCCTCATAATCTTCTGGTTCTGGAAGAACACCATCTTCAAATAGAGACTTGATTTGTCTTGCATCTAATGTCTCGACTTCTAGAAGTGTTTGAGCGATTAGTTCTAGCTTATCGCGGTTCTCTGTAAGGATAGTTTTTGCGCGGTCATAACAATGATTAATAAAGTTTTGCATTTCTTGATCAATGTCATGAGCAATTGCATCACTATAATTCTGTTCGTTATTAATATCTCTTCCAAGGAAGACTTCTCCGCCACCACTACTATATTGTAGAGGTCCAAGTTTATCACTCATACCATACTCGGTAATCATTTTACGTGCGATACCTGTAGCGCGTTGGAAGTCATTAGATGCGCCAGTACTTACTTCACCAAAGACAATTTCTTCAGCTACACGACCACCTAAAAGGCCTGTAATTTTATCGAATAGTTCTGGTTTAGTCATGAAGTAACGGTCTTCTTTTGGAAGCATAACAGCATATCCACCAGCTTGCCCACGAGGAACAATCGTTACCTTATGAACGATATCAGCATCATCAAGTACCATACCAATAATCGTATGTCCGCTTTCATGATATGCCACGATATTACGTTCTTTCTCGGACACCACTCTGTTCTTCTTAGCAGGACCAGCGATGACACGGTCAATAGCTTCATCTACATCTAACATGTCTATTTCCTTCTTATCTCGACGGGCTGCAACAAGTGCTGCTTCATTCAGAAGGTTTTCTAAGTCTGCACCTGAGAACCCAGGTGTGCGCATTGCAATTGTCTTCAAGTCAACAGAAGGACCTAGCGGTTTGTTTCTTGCGTGAACCTTTAGAACCTCTTGACGACCTTTTACATCTGGACGATCAACCGTAATCTGTCTGTCAAAACGTCCTGGACGAAGAAGTGCTGGGTCTAAGATATCTGGGCGGTTGGTTGCAGCTATAATAATGATACCTTCATTTGCTCCAAAACCATCCATCTCAACTAGTAACTGGTTTAGTGTTTGCTCACGCTCATCGTGTCCACCACCAAGACCAGCACCACGCTGACGACCTACTGCATCAATTTCATCGATAAATATAATACATGGTGCGTTTTTCTTTGCATTTTCAAATAAATCACGTACACGTGAAGCACCAACACCGACAAACATCTCCACAAAGTCTGAACCACTGATGGAGAAGAATGGTACTCCTGCCTCACCAGCAACAGCACGTGCAAGTAATGTCTTACCAGTACCTGGAGGTCCAACTAATAGAACCCCTTTTGGAATTCTCGCTCCAATAGCAGAGAATTTACGTGGGTCTTTCAGGAACTCTACTACTTCCACTAATTCCTGTTTCTCCTCATCTGCTCCTGCTACATCTGTAAAGCGAACTTTTTTCTTTTCTTCACTATACATTTTCGCCTTACTTTTACCAAAGTTCATGACACGGCCACCGCCGCCACCTTGTGCTTGACTAAGTAAGAAGAAAAATAAAAGTCCAATGATTAAAAACGGAATCATGGTTGTAAGAAGCGTAACCCAGATACTAGGTTGATCCATTGGTTTCGTTTTTAAAACACTTTGTTCTAATGCTGTTTCTGTAATATCAGCAATTACATCATTATTCTCAGGAACTTGTGCGACAAATTGTTTGTCATCTTTTAGTTTACCTGTTATACGCATAATTCCATTTACAGGCTGCATCGTCATTTCTTGGATATCGCCTGCATTAAGTGATTCAACAAACTTATTAACATTCATCTCTTCAGCTTGTTCATTCTGACCACTTAACAAACTAATTACGGCTATAATAACCAAAAATATGATTAAGTAAAAAAACGCACTCTTAAATACTCGGTTCATTGCCTACCTCCTCCCAAACGGGAAAAACTATTAACAATAGTATCATATAAAATTTAAATTTTTCAACTAATTGCTCCCTGCAATTGGGACAAATGTTTCCATATTATGTTATTATTCTTCTCCACCATAAATTTCTGGCTTTAGGACACCGATGTACGGTAAATTACGGTACTTTTCATCATAGTCTAGCCCATATCCTACAACAAATTCATCTGGCACTTCAAATCCTACTAGATCCGCCTTAATATCAGCTGTGCGACCAGTTGGCTTATCAAGTAACGTAACAATTTTGATTGAGTTTGCTTGGCGATATTTAAATAAATCAACTAAATAACGTAACGTATTACCACTATCAATTATATCCTCAATAATTAATAAATCACGACCTTCTACCTTCGTATTTAGGTCTTTCAGTATTTTTACTTCCCCTGAAGATTTAGTATTGGTACCACCGTAACTTGAAACATCCATAAAATCCATTTCCAAATGGGTATGTACTTGTCTTAATACATCGGACATAAATGGCAATGCGCCTTTTAATACACCGATTGCTAACGGAAAGCGTCCTTCATATTCCTGTGTCAGTTTTTCCCCGATTTCCTTGCACTTTGCTGCGATCTCTTCTTCTGTGATGAGTACTTTCTTAATTTCGTTATGCAAATAAAACCCTCCTACAAATTACCTTATTCATAATAAAGCTGTATATATGAGGAACTTTTTTGGTTTGGTATTGGATCTCGTTTCTTTAATCCAACAAGCCAAAGTATATCCCCATTATTATCCGTTACAACTGGCCAACTATTCCTATCTTGTAAGGGTATTTTTGCATCGATAAAAATATCTTTCAACTTCTTACTTCCATTTAACCCCTTCCAGCTCATCCGATCACCATCACGCCGTGTTCGAATATGTAATGGGAGTACCAATTCACTTTCCAAACATATATATGTATGATTATCCATTCTCGTGATTTCATGTTGATATGTAGCGATTATTTTTTTACCATTTGGTAATAATACTTCTCCTGGTACGTTTAACACCTCATGGAAATTAAGGGGGTTTTTCTCTAGTTCTTGGAAATAAAAGATAAGTTTATTATATGCTTTTTCTACCTTTAAATGACGGGGAAAATCAATTTGTACATTACGTTTATTTTTGGCCAATAACGATAGTAATTGTTCCTCGTGGACATAGGATAAATCCTTAGGTAAATCATTGTAATATAGATAGTTTAATATTAGATGATAGACACGCCTTTGTAAAGCAGATGCACGTGATACAAAGTCATCAATTTTAAACGAAGCTCTTAATGGATTTTCTTCTGTATGAACGACTTCCTTAAACATCTTTTTTGCTTCCAATTGAAGAAACTCTTCATCCGCTTCCAGTGATTCACTTAGATGTTGGATCGTTTTATGTAGGTTACCGTTTTTACTTTTTAACAAGGGGAGTACTTTTATTCGGTAGAAATTACGAGTATAGTCCACACTTTCATTAGAAGGATCCATTCTTGGAACAATGCCGTGAGCCTCACAATAATTCTCTAGCTCTCCCTTTGTCACACATAAAAATGGTCGTATAATTTTCCCACCGGCAAATTCTCTCTTTACGGGTATACCGGAGAAGGAACTAGAATCACCTGAACGAACTAATTTCATCAACATCGTTTCCGCTTGATCGTCACCATGATGACCAAAGGCAAGGTAATCAGCTTGAAAATACTTCATTTGTTCTGCAAAAAAACGGTATCGGAGTTCTCTTGCAGCTCTCTGTGTTCCAATTTGATTATTCTTCTTATGACCTTCCACATCAACAGATGTCCCAACAAATTCTATACTCCACTCTTGGCAGATTCTCTCTACAAAATTGAGGTCCGCTCTGCTTTCCTCTCCTCTTAATTGATGATCAACCGAGAGAGCAATCACCCTAATGTTCCATTCCATTTGAATGGACTTTAAAAAATGTAGGAGAGCCATGGAATCTGGGCCACCTGATACTGCTACTAGGACGGTTTTACCCGGTAATAATAGTTGATGCTTTTCAATAAAATCTGTCACAACATCCTTCACTAAATGTCCACCCTCTTAATTACTGATTACCTCTTTATTTTATCACAGAACCATAGAGCTATTAAGGAATTAATAGTGAGGATACATAATACCCAAGTGCAATTAACAAGAAACCAATAGACTCCAATGCTAATGGAGGATTATCTTGCTTTCTTTTGGTGGTAGTTTGTGGTTTCTTCTGCAAATCATAAATAATAGAAGATAATTCTTGCTTCATTTCAATACTCGTTTGATATTTCCCTGTTAAAGCTTTTTTAAAACATGCCTCATAAGGCTTCAGTGCTTTTACTTCATTCATTTTCTTAAATAAGGTTGCTTGGGGATTTGACCCTTTTGGGAATTGTTTTGGATAGAAAACACCTACAAACACCATCACTAATGCAAATAGGTCATAACTTGGCTCTGCTTTTCTCGTACCTAATCCCCAATACCCTCGGTCATAAAACTCGGTATACTCCTTAATTGCCCTACCTATTTGTGTTGTTCCCCCAACATCAATCCAACGAAGCCGTGTTGGTGAACCTGTTACAAGTAAATTATCAACCTTTAAGTCACCGAATACCCATCCAGATTGATGTAAGTTACCGAGATCTTCTAATAATTGGAGCATAAACACTCCAATCCATTCCTTTCCGTTCTGCTTCATAAACTCTGGAAGTGTTTGACCATGAATATATTCCATCACATAGAAGGAAAATGTCTGTCCGACCGGTGTTACCCAATCATCAACATCCAACAAAGAAGGTCCAAGACTCTTTCCTTGGACCTTTCCTAGTGACTTTAATACATTAACCTCCATCGTAATAGAGGTACTGATATCACTTATCTTTAATGCTGCTTTTTTACCATTCGCATCACATAGATAGACCGATCCTATAGCACCATTTCCTAGTTTTCGAATGATAACATACCGTTTTTGATGCCATTTACCAGTTAGTGTCATCCCGGGTCTTAGGAAGGAATCATGCGTTTTCAATGTCTTGTTCATGGTTATTTCTGAAGCTCCTTAGCAAGCTTTTTTTACCAAATTGATACATTGCTTCTCGGATAGCCGGACCTGTTGGCGTAATCCCTCCACTTGTAAGCTTTGGAAAGACTGACGACATGGTATCTAGTCTCGGAGACCAGTCTAGTACTTTATCAATATCCTTACGTTTTCCCGGGAAATTATATATGGCGAACCGGTTTCTCCCCACCCTGGAATTCAAACTGATAGACAAGTCAATTAAAGCTTCCTTAACAGTTGGTAACTTATCATGCATGCTTGCACTAGTATCGATTAGAACTAACACTTCTAAATCACTAGTTTCCCCTAAATCTTCAACAACTTCCATGATTTCCCCACGCTTCTCTGGGTCTAAATCTTCCATGGTTTGTTCACGTCCAAGAATTTGTTTAAGCTCCAAATTGACTAACCCTTGTAAGGTCTGGGTCATTCCTTGCTTGGTTACCATCTGTACCGTTTGTGATAATGCTTGCTTATAAACTAACTGACTGACACCACCACCAGATAGTGCAATTTCTTCGACTTCTTGTAGTCCTTCCGGTTCCTCTGTTTGGTCATCTTCTAAAATACCAATTACATTAACTGTAATTCCTTGTTGATGTGCCAAAGCTGCTGTTGCTGCTGGGTCCTCGCCTTTATTAGAACACCCATCTGTAATTAATAGAATTTGCTTTAAAGTCCCCTTCTTCAATACGAACACCTCCAGATTAATCATTACCATCATCGACAAAAATAATTGGAAATATACATAAAAGAAGGGGCTATACAGGATAAATTAAGGAGTCTAGTTACACAGTTGCCTTGGTTTGATAGATTGGGAAGGTTGCCCATTCTGGAATATTCTTTTTTACCTTCGCAACTAGCACCGTCATATCATCTTCTATTTCTCCTGATCTTGTTCGAATAACTTCCTCCAATAACAGATCCGCTATTTCTTGTGGGTGATCTGTTTCCATTTCTCGTATCTTCCGCTTTAACCAGATATCGGTATTTTCCACATGCTTTGGTCCGTCAAAAATGCCGTCACTCATCATAATTAGGAGATCTTCAGACTGCAATTGCTCATTCACGATATCCACTTCAAATTCACGAATAATTCCCATCGGCAAATTGCTAGCCTCTATCTTCAACAGTTGATCTCCTCGTTTTACAAAACTAGGAGTAGATCCGATCTTTAAGAACCTTACAAAGGCATTATGTAAATTGATTACGGCCAAATCAAGTGTTGCAAACATTTCATCGGTTGTTCTGAGAGCTAGAATAGAATTAATAGATTTAATAGCAACCTTTTCTGGTATACCTGTCTGTAAGATTTGTTGAAGTAATCGTAATGTTTCTTTACTTTCTTCGTTAGCTCGTACACCGTTCCCCATCCCATCACTAATTGCCATTGCATACTTTCCTTCACCAAGCTCAATCATGGTGTAACTATCTCCAGATACGATACCACCACCCTTAGCGGCATTCGCCACACCGGTTTCAATGGTAAACTCCTTTGCAGATCCAAATGCTAGAAAAGAATACCCATTTGGAAATGGTGATATGTCCTCTTGTTTCACCACAATGGTTTCATTTAATATATCCGATAAAATCGGTGCAATGAGCTTAGAACCTTCCCCATGGTAATCATAGAAAGATGCTGTCATTTCGATATCAACATTACCTTTATCCAGTCGATAGACATCTAACTTTTCTAATTCAATTCCAATAGATTTTAAGGCATGGCTAATTTGCATTTCCTGATTTTCATGCTGTTCCCGTTCTTTTAAAATTTCCTTAGCGAAGTCTTCCATGACATCGGATACACCTTGTAATTGCTCTGCAACTAATTTTTTACTTTCAAAAACTTGTCTTCTAAGTTTACGATTCGCTTCAAAATAGGACATTTCCTCATTCATGGTATCTATAACCTTACGAGATTTGATACAGTGGTTCTCAAACTCCTTGACTAGCTTTCTACTTGGATCATTACCCGTTTCAATATCTTTCTTTAGTTCTCCCATTAAGGTGTAGGTTGTATCAAATTGTTGTTGCCAACACCTTTCCTTCATAAAACAAGATTGGCATGTCTTTTCGGTCACATTACTTAAAAAGTAATCTGTTTCCCGTTGTGCTTCTTCTTCTTCCATTGAATAATTTTCTGCTGAGCTAAAGCTCTTAGATAAGGCTTCAAAAACCTCAGAGAATTGTTCTACCCTTTTAGCCGTTACATTACGGATTTTTTGTAAATACTGTTGCTGCTCATTGGCATGTTCCTCTGTTCCCGGAATATATCGTGATAATTGAGTAAACCAGCTAGCTGGTGTTATAAGAAATAGTAGAATTGCAATAGATGATTCTACTAAAGAAGGGATAAGTGAGCTAGAGTCTCCATAGATTCCTACTAAAAAGGTACCAACTAATAAACCCGCACCGACACCAATTTTCTTCCCTTCCTTAAGCAATCCTCCAAGTAAACCAGAAAATGCTAGCAGGCTCATTTGATAAAGATTAGCAACGTTTGCTAATGATAAGATTAATCCCACTACAACACCAACAGTGGAACCAATAGATGCTCCACCCACAAAAGCAAATATTAGTACAAAGTATCTCGATAATACCTGCTCCAACTGCGCCCCGTATACTTCCCAACCCGCTGTTCCTGTAAGAATAGACGCAATTAATATAATCATACAGACAATTTCTTCATTCTTTAATGTTGGACGATATCTTTTTTGCGACAATAGAGGAACACTTTGCATAAAGATTAGTACAAGCACTGTTCCTAGGATTCCTTCTACGAATATTAGCATCCATTCATAGGATGTAAGTTGTCCATTTATTGAATAAAGAAAGATTCTTGGTCCTACCGTTGCTAGGAATACAAAAATCGGAATCTTCGTTTGCTGGCCTTTTACGTTCTTAAAAATGGCACCGATAATGATAAAGAAGAAGCAGGCTATCCCAACAAATAACCCATGTGACAATGAAATAGTAAATGCACCTGCCATCGTGGCAAGTAATGTTTTAGCTGCTTTGTCTTTATGCATAAACCATAGCGTTGCTAGGAAGGCAACAGCAAATGGCGATACAACGGATAATATAATAGCCCGTCCCAATAAAAATCCTACAAAAACATATAGCCATCCATGATCAAGTAATATTTTTTTTCCACCAGTGTATATTTTCATTCGTATGTTCGCAAGAAATGTTCCTTCTACACCTATAGCCTTTGGCTGGGCCCCTTGAACTGACTCCATTCAACCACTCCTCTGAGTTATTATTTTGTTCTATTTGTATATTGGGTTCTAACGGATAAATCGTTGGCATATATTATTCTTATGGACAATACTCTTTCGTAACAGTAAACCACAAATAGGAATTATTTTTTGTCAAAACAGGAAGATAAAATCAATAAATCGTTCGACTGAAATCTAGTATGTGGTTGGAGTTTCTACATAATCTGTAGGAAAGTGTATTCTTTTTGTCAGAGAAGGTCGCGTGGGGTAAAAATGAGAGTTTCAAGAAGTGGTATTACTTATAGAAATTATTTCTTTAAACAAAAGATGAGCGCATAGACCCGCTCCGGAAATATACTATGCTTTTACTGTCAGCACAGGGACGACATCTGTTCGAGAGTACCTCACAGTGTCTACCTTGCCACGGGCGGCTGGTGAGCGTCCTCAGAGCTAAAGCTCTTGCGGGGTCTCACCGATGCCTATCTTCCCGTAGGAGTCTCCGTATATTTCCGGAGCTGATGTGGCATTACGTTCAGGTTTTTTTATCTTTAACTTTTATGTCCCAACCTCTACATAAATCTTTTTAAATACTGAATTGCAGCTGCATGTAGTCCTTCATGATATATGGTACGGATTAGTACCTGCTCTATGGTATGCATCCCCATTTCCGTTGGCTGAAATTCTTTTTCTAGATGGTCTCCATATTTTTCTTTTATTTGCATAGGTTGGCTACGCAGTAACTCCTTTAACACTGTAAAACTAGGTGTACTTTTATTAAAATTCGTTGGGCTTGTTCCAAAACCAAACCACTGGTTCAACATTTGTGTCTGGTCTGACTTTTCCTTGATTACAGCTTCAATCCATAAATATTGATCCAGATAGATATGCCCTAAATTCCATCTAATGTTATTGTTAAACCCTTTTGGAATTCTCTCCGCTTCTTCCTCTGTAATTTTTTCAACTAATGCAAGAGTTTCACCTCGATAGGTTTCAAGTTGATTAAATAAGGCTTCATGGCGCTTTTTCACTATTTATCACCTTCTTTTTTGAGTATAATTATATATTCTATTAAATCTGAATATATCCTTTTTCATAAAAGATATTGACACAATTTGTTTCCTATTGTATTATGATTTTTGTTGGCTAAAGAAATGAGTAGTCACATTATCATATGGCGGCGTAGCTCAGCTGGCGAGAGCGTACGGTTCATACCCGTGAGGTCGTGGGTTCGATCCCCTCCGCCGCTATCAGACAAAAAGCTTGTTATCTATTTTGGATAACAAGCTTTTTTTGTTTTTCAGGATTATATTTAAGAGAAACTACTCTAACTAAGCATTTTGGGTAGAGCACCATACCCGCTACGGAAATACACTCCGCTTTCCGCGGGCGGCTGGTGAGCCTCCTCAGAGCTAAAGCTCTTGCGGGGTCTCACCGATGCCTATCCTCCCGCAGGAGTCTCCGTGTATTTCCTTCGCTAGTATTGAGCGAATAAATTTTAGAACATATCAATAAAAAACAGAACATAACTCCTAACTTGAATTAGAAAATCAATACCAGCGTAGGCAGAATACCGAGACTCCTACGGAAATAGCACGTGTCTGAAGACCCCTAGACTAGAGAGGCGAACTTTCCTCGAGGAAGGAGGCTGAGGCCGTGCCCGCGGCAAGGTAGACACTGAGACGGTCTTGATCTGAGCAGATGTCGCCCCTGTACTGACAGTAAAAGCGGAGTATTCTGCCGGAGCGGTATCACACCGCTATAACCATTAACTAATAGTATTTGAACTAGTTATCACACAGTTTCCTATCAACCGTGCACATCGGTTTCTTAATATAAATCGTGAGAAATAAAAAAACAGCTACTCATTATGAGTAGCTGTTTGATTCATGCCGTATATTAAATAAACTAGAGCATTATCCGGTAGACAGCATCTACTATCCTCTTCTAGCACCTCGACCCCCGCGTCTAGATTCTGTGTGCTTCTTCAAAGAGGCTAATCGATCTTCAGAATCCTTAAGAAAACGGCTCATTTTTTGATCAAATGTTTCTGTACGTTCTCTTGGATTCTGACGGACTGGCTTTCTTTCTTTTGCTTTTTTAATTGATAAACCAATTTTGCCATCCTTTTCGACATTAATTACTTTAACCTCAACTTGGTCACCTACTGTTAAATGTTCATTAATGTCTTTGACATAATTGTCGGCAACCTCACTAATATGAACTAATCCTGTTGTGCCTTGGCCTAACTCGACAAAAGCACCAAAATTCGTGATACCGGTTACCTTACCTTGCAGCTTGCTGCCTACTTCAATTGACATAAAAAAAATGCTCCTCCTTAAAATTTTTGGAAAGTACCTTACTTATATATTATAGCTAGTAACTCAAAAGTGTGTCAATATGACGTATCTTCATCTGGAGTTTTAAAAATTAATTCGCCTTCTTTTGATAGGAAGTATTTAGTACGAGCAATTTCTAAAATATAGTCATCATTGTTTAGCAATTGTATTTCCTCTTTGTACCTGTCTTCCTCTTTCTTCAAATCAGCTAGCTCTTCTTTAAGAAGCTTGTACTCTTCCGCCTTCTCCAAATGTACTTGTCGTTGTTGGAAGTGGTATACCGCCATGCCACTAACTGCAACGGCAACTACAACGGCAAAAAGAACTAACCGACGGAAAAGGCGTTGTTTTTTCCGCTTTTGTCGTTCGATGTGGGCATCATATTGTTCCATATAGTTTGAGTTAAGTTTTGTAATTGTCTTCTTCTTTTGCATAGCGTCACCTCCTCTTAGATGAAATGAGCCTCCAATACTTTATACATATATTCTGTATTTTACTATAAAATCCTGCTATTTTGTGTAAAATTAATTTGAATTTTTTTGGAAGTAAACGATATATCTGATTAAGGATCCAATTTATCGGTAGGTAGACGCACTTTAGAACAAAACCTAAAACTAGCATAACCATATTAAAGAGGAAGATTACACTTGCTATTAAGATCTGGATTAAGTATTTTATTGGTGCTATTATGACGTTCTTTACTAGATTGTAAAGTATTTGATAGATTCTTGAAGCAATGACTATCATACGTTCCAATAACCGTTTATAAAGGTTTGCAGCCAATGCTTGATAAGCTGCAAACCCTAATAAACAAGCTACAAAAACATAAAATCTTAGCTCACCTAAATTTACTTGGAATAATATAAAATATAAAATGAAAACTTGGGTGAGCCAAAAGCTAATTTCCATCAGATAAACTAACCATACATTCTGTTTCCAGTGTCTTTGGAATCTGCGAAAGGTATCTAAGGCAATGCCAAGGTAAAAGCCTCCAGCAATCATGGAAACCATGGTTAAGAACTGGATACTAAGTGTCATTTGAATAGCTTGCTAAAGAATCCTTTAGCCTTCTCCTGAGTATGTTCATCTACATAAGACATTTCATACACTTTACCTTTTATGGCAACTACCCCTTCGCCAACATCTAGATTTTTCAGCTGAAGATTTTGCCCACGAATGATTAGGTAACCCATAACGGTTTCTAACAGAAACTCTTCATTGTCAAAACTATCTACTTCTTTTACACCTGTAATTTCTAACAACCTACGATTATTTAACTTTAACTGATGTTCTTGCTGTGTTACTCTTGTACTATTTTCTTTCTCATAATAGTTCATATCCGCCTTCCTCCTTATCAGTAATACTTTATGAAAGGAGGGACAAGTATAGAACTATTCTCTATCTATTTTTTCCTCTTTAATAATTTTATACAGCATGTCCGCTTCTTCTTTAAGAACGGTTTCTTTAAGGGTTGTTACCTCTACCGTTACAAGCTTTTGTCCAAATCTAATTTGCATAGTATCCCCTACTGATACAGTGGAAGATGCCTTTGCTACCGTCCCATTTATTGTAATTCGACCTTGGTCGGCTACTTCTTTTGCTAGAGTACGTCTTTTAATTAAACGAGAAACCTTTAAAAATTTATCTAAACGCATAAGATTATTCTCTCCCCTTTGCTTGATCCCAATAATAATCCATTTCTTCTAGATTGGACTTTCTTATATCCTTTCCCTGTTCATCCAATTGCTCTTCAATATACGTGAATCTTCGGAAGAACTTCTGGTTTGTTAGGTTGAGGGCATTTTCAGGATTTACTTTATAATATCTTGTTAAGTTTGCTAGTACAAATAATACATCACCGAATTCTTTCTCTACTTCATCCTCATTACCTGATTCAATTGCGGCCTTCACTTCTTTTAATTCTTCATCCAGCTTATTCCAAATATCTTCTGCCTGATCCCAATCAAACCCAACTTTAGCAGCTTTCTTTTGTAATTTATATGCCTTTAGAAGAGATGGTAATCCTTTTGGTATACCATCTAGAACGGATTTTCTGAGCTCGCCTTTTTCTTTACGCTTAAGTGCTTCCCAATTGGTCATCACATCATCAACAGATTCGACTGCTACATCAGAAAACACATGAGGATGCCTGAAAATCATCTTTTCGGTAATCGATTTAATGACATCATCAATCGTAAAGTATCCATCATCCTCACCAATCTGGCTATGTAACATAATTTGCAATAACACATCACCGAGTTCTTCGATAATCCCGTTGTCATCTTGTTCATCAATCGCATCAATTAGTTCATAAACTTCCTCAATCGCATATTCCCGTAAGGACTCATGGGTCTGCTCTTTGTCCCACGGGCAGCCATTTGGCCCTCTTAAAATGGCGATAACCTCTCTTAGACGATCAAATGTATGGGTTAATATCTGTTTCGGCACTGGTGGTATGTACACACTGGTTAAATTGCTTACTTCCACCCGGTGATCGAGTTCCTCTAATGGCACTGTGTTAATTTTTTCTTGATCACTTCCTGCAGCATCAATAATGGTTACCTGATAATCTGCAGGTAAATCTTCTAGTAATGCTAGTTTTACCTCAGATGCAATGAACCTGTCATAAACTTGGCAGAAGACAATATGATGTTGGTAGTCAAGTTGTCCCCTTGTAAAGCTTGTTCCATCGACAAACTGAAACCCTTCAATTGGATCAACCTTCAAGGAGGTGAAAAGTGCATCCAGATAACTTTGTCCCCCAACTATTTCCACGTCTACTTGATCTTGTTCTAATAACAGTTGAACTGTCCTTTCTGCAAGCATTGGGTGACCTGGAACGGTGTAGCAAACATTGTTATCCTTTGCTTTCTCTAATAAAACCCTCACAATTTCCTGGTAAACCGGTTCAAACTCTTTTTCTTGTTCATACAAATAGTCAAACGAAGAGAACGTCAAGCCCTCCTCCTTTAATGATTGAATAACTGGATGGTCTAGCGTGCGAGTAAATACAACATATTCCATATTGGTTAGTTTTCTGTATATACCAAGTGGTAGTTGCTCTAAATCCCCTGCACCTAATCCTATTACTTCTATACGATGCGTCATATTGATTGACCTCCTATTGCTACTTTAAGAACCTAGTTATAAATGGTAAAAGACATAACTCTCTATCGGTAAAAGCTTTAAAGCGTATGAGTAGTAATAAATATATTAATGCCCCTAGAGTGGAGACAATAAAAACAAAGAACAATAGTGTAATCCTAGAAAAAGTATCCGTTGAGAATAGCTTATCCACTATTAATAAAAATGTTATCATACCAAAATTGGCAATTATAAACGCTTTCCAGTTCATATGGACAAGCTTTTTACTTTGCCCCATTTTTAATTTCAATAATGTGGTAATCGTTAAAAATAACAAACTACCGACTGTTGCAATGGAACCTCCAATAATGCCAATATACGGGACCATTATCCAATTTAACAGCCATTTAAGTAGAAATGCCCCTAGAATGAAGATTGCAGTCCATTTAATATGACCTAACCCCTGAAGTATTGAACTAGATGTTATAACTAGTGAACTTAATAGAATGGCCACCATTAATAGGGTTAACGCCTGTTCACCTAAATTATCTTGAAACAATAATTGATTAGCTTCCGGAAATAGTAAGATTAACCCGATTGTTGCTCCCCAAGCCAAATAAAAACTTATCTTTAACGAACTCTCAATATGTTGTTGTCTATCACGAGCATCCTTAGCCATACTAGGGATTAAAGCAAGTCCAAAAGAAGATCCAAGAACTGCACCTAGTTGAATAAGTGGTTGCCCTCGATCAAATACCCCTTTCGCTTCCATTGCTTCTTGGTTGGATAATCCATACTCCATTAACCCAGGTACCATGGTAAACGAGTCTGCAAACTGAATAATCAACAATAACATATGATTTAAAGATGCAATTAATCCAAATACTAGTATGGTTTTTATGTAATACTTCCATGGAATGGATTGGCTTGTAATGGTGGTAGGTTTAGTTTTCGTGAAGAAAAAGATCAGAATGATGACGGCTCCTATTACCCCAATAATAGCAGCAATGGCAGCAAAATTTCCTATTTGATATATATCCATTCCATATACTGCCACACAAACGGCCATCACGATGATAATGGTGACTCGAACAAGTTGTTCACCTATTTGCGAATAAGCTGTTGGTTTCATTTCTCCTTTTCCTTGAAAAACTCCCCGAAGTAATGCAGAGAAGGGAATCAATAACAACAGGATACTTGCCATTTTATAGGCTTGGACTAACCTTTCATCTCCGACAAATATTGCTATAGCATCAGCATTAAAGAAAAGAAGTATTGCTAATGTACCACAAATTCCAAATAGTATAGTTAGGATTGGCATCATGAAGTACTGAACGGAAATATCTTTTTTCTCTGCTGTTAACTTTGAGATTGCTGTTGGAAAACCATAGAGAGCTAGCACAAGTGCTATTCCGAGTATAGGATACACTTGTTGGTAAATATAAAAGCCAATATCACCAGTAAGATTTTGTAATGGTATTCGATAACCAGCACTCAATACCTTACTAATTAAGCCTGCTAATGTAAGGATTAAAGCTCCCTTAACAAATTTATTATGTTCCATATGTAACTTCCTTTTTTCGTGTGTTCACCCACTGTATAAAATTCCAATCCATTATACCATAGTGATGGTTCGGTAGTACTGCGCTCGAGTTACATAGCACCAACTTAGAAATTTCCCTAATAAAATAGTAGGGTTATCAAAAAAAATTTGTTTGATAGAAACAGCGTGGCTAATATTTATGATTGGGAGCAACATCCCGCTACGGAAATACACTCCGCGGAGTATTCTGCCGGGGCGGTGACGTACAGCTATACCCCATAACTAATTCATTTGTAATTAAACTAGTTACCGCACCGTTTCCTATCAAATAAGTAATTACCAAAATCTTAACCAGACTTAAAAAAAGAGTAAAAATTAGTGATCATAACTAATTTTTACTCTTTAAGTCTCTATTCCATTTGTTTTGCTAAGAAGCTTGCTGCTGTTTCCAATGACTTTTGTTCTACTTCACTTAATGTATCGCCTTCTCGTGAATACATTACGATACAACCTATTGGGTCACCATTTGCAATAATTGTACTTATACAATACGAGTTAAACTTCTCTTCTTTTCCTGAAAGTAATTCTAACGTGCTGCTTTCTTTTTCCAGAGTTTGCAATCTACTTTCAATTGCCTTTTCAATTTTAGAGCCGATGTTTTTATTTAAGTAATCTTTTTTGGATTCCCCAGCTACTGCGATAATTTCATCACGATCACATATTAATACCGGATGGTGAAGTGAATCGAACAGTGCTTGTGCATATTCTGTTGCAAAATTTCCTAATTCATTGATTGGCGAATATTTCTTTAGAATTACCTCGCCCTCACGATCAATGAATATCTCGAGTGGATCTCCTTCTCGGATTCGTAATGTTCTTCTGATTTCTTTCGGGATGACTACTCTACCTAAATCATCAATCCGTCGTACAATTCCTGTTGCCTTCATACAAGTGAAGCCTCGCTTTCTAATGATGATTTTTGGTGCCAAGTTCGAAGCTAAGCCTATTATGTCACGCTAATGGTGATAGAGTTTTTGGTTAGGTGTTTTGAAAACAGCCTACTCCTTAAGTATTTACACAACTTTCTGGTGCTTCTATATATGTTAAAACTGCAGTTGTGTTTTAGTAGTATAAATCATCTTGGAAGAACTATACATGAAATACCATTTTCTGTTTTTAGCGATTAATTTTATCCATTTTTCCAATAAAATCTTTTATTATATCGTATCGATTTACTTTCGTATCCCTTGAAAAACGATACATAATCTTAAGTTTGTTTCCTTCTGTACCAAGCATTATTTCTCTACCGTATTCATTTGCTAATTCGAATATTTTGGCGCCATCAATTAGCTGGCTCCTATCTTCAGAAACAAGCATTTCTATTTTATAATTTTTTTCTACAATGGACTCTATTCTTTCCTTCTTCGCTAACCATCTTAGCTCAGAAACAATGAATAGATTTTCCACTTCCGTAGGGAAGTCTCCAAATCGGTCCAATAATTCATCCTGTAAATCATGAACATCTTCTTTTGAGGAGAAGGTTTGGAAATGTTTATACATGTCAATCTTCTGTCTTTCATCCTCAATATAAGAATCTGGTATATAAGCATCTATGGACAAGTTTAGCTCTGGATCGAATGGTTTAATATCCTCTATTTCCTTGCCGAGTTTTCGTGCTTCAATGGCTTCACTTAACATTTGGTTGTACATATCAAATCCAACGGAATCGATAAACCCATGTTGTTGTGCACCAAGGAGATTCCCTGCCCCTCTTATAGATAAATCTCGCATAGCAATTTTAAATCCTGACCCTAATTCGGTGAATTCTTTAATCGCTTGTAGACGCTTTTCAGCGACTTCGGTTAATACTTTATCCTTCTTATAGGTGAAATAAGCATAAGCAACCCGGTTAGAGCGCCCTACACGACCTCTTAACTGGTAGAGCTGACTTAATCCCATTCGGTCTGCATCATAGACAATTAGGGTATTTACATTAGGGATATCTACGCCCGTTTCAATGATGGTTGTACTAACTAATACATCAAATTCTCCCTCTAAGAAGCCAAACATAACATTCTCTAATTCCGATTCATTCATTTGCCCATGTGCAACGGCCACTCGTGCTTCTGGTACTAACATTCCAATATCACGAGCCATCTTATCTATGCTCTCAACACGGTTATATAAGAAAAATACTTGCCCACCACGGGCCATTTCCCTTTCAATCGCTTCCCTAACAAGTACAGGATTATATTCCATCACATACGTTTGAATAGGGAAACGATTTTCTGGTGGTGTTTCGATGACAGACAAGTCACGAACACCTAGCATAGACATATGCAAGGTTCTTGGAATTGGTGTAGCCGTTAAGGTTAGAACATCTATATTGGATTTCAGTTGTTTAATTTTTTCTTTGTGCTTAACCCCGAATCGTTGCTCTTCATCAACAATTAATAGACCTAAATCATGGTACTCAATATCCTTAGACAGGAGTCTATGGGTACCAATTACAATATCGACTAATCCTCTTTTTAGACCTTCAGTCGTTTCCTTTTGCTGCTTCGGCGTTCTAAATCTACTTAATAAACCAATATTTATTGGGTAATCTTGGAATCGTTCCCGGACTGTCTCGTAATGTTGCCCGGCAAGAATAGTAGTGGGAACAAGAAAAGCAACTTGTTTTCCATCTGCAACCGCTTTAAAGGCAGCACGAATTGCCACTTCCGTTTTTCCATAACCAACATCCCCACATAATAAACGATCCATTGGTCTAATGCTTTCCATATCTTGTTTGATCTCTTCAATACAACGCAATTGGTCCTCTGTTTCTTGATATGGAAACGAAGCATCAAACTCTCGCTGCAATTCCCCATCTGGCGAATAAGCAAATCCCTTCTGCGCTTGTCTCTCGGCATATAACTTGATTAAATCATCTGCTATATCCTCAACAGAACTTTGTACTTTACGTTTTACTTTTGTCCAATCACTTCCACCTAATTTATATAGCTTAGGCTCTTTCCCCTCGGAACCAACATATTTTTTCACGAGGTCAATTTGATCGATTGGGACAAATAATTTATCATCACCAGAGTATTTAGTCAGCATATAATCCTTATGTTTTCCATTTACCTCTAGTGTTTCAATTCCTAAATATCGTCCTATACCGTGATTCGTGTGAACAACATAGTCACCAACTTTTAACTCTTGGTAATTTTGAATTCGTTCTGCATTGGAGATATTCTGTTTCTTTCTTGGCCGTTTCGATCTTTTTTTGAATAACTCATTTTCCGTTATGACAACCAGTTTATGCATTGGTAGTTCAATACCACTAGTCATATTTGCGACAACTATCGTAGGAACATCAACTGGTAGTTGTAAGTGTTCTGATACCCTTGCTTCCACATCATAATCAGCTAGTATGGATTGTACCTTTTCCGCTCTGTCCTTACTTGGCACAGCTACAACAACGGAAAAGTCTCCCTTGGACCACCGCTTCAGTTCATTCTTAAACAAATGCATCTGGCCATGAAACTCTTGCATTGCCCTTGATGAAAGATTCACTATATTTTGCGGGTTGGTATTAGGAATATGACGTAAAAATACAGACATATAAACTCGTGTTGCATTCATATCGTGGAAAACAGAATGCCAATCAAAAGAGAACTTACTACCTACCACCATCTTACTTGCTTCTAGTAGGCTACTGTACCATTCTGCTTCCTCATGATCCAAATTGGTTGCTGTTTCTTGTATTCGACTCATCTCATCTAGGATAACAAACCCATTTGTTGGTAAATAATCTAATAAACTAGCAGGTTTATCATAGAAAAACCCGATATACTTATGCATTTCCTTAAAGTGTTCTAATCCTTTTAGTCGCTCGATATCTCCCTCAATGGCATCGACTAAGGCTTCTTTTGACTCTTTTGTTTTCAATTTCTTTAACGTAGCAGAAAAAGCTTCTTCTAACCGATGGGCACCAGTTAGGATATCTTCATCAGTTAAAAGTAGTTCTGTTGCAGGTCCAACTGCAACCGTTTGAAGTCGATCTAGTGAACGTTGGGTATCGGCATCAAAATAACGAATGGAGTCTACCTCATCATCAAACATTTCAATTCTAATCGGATGGGCTTCTGTTATCGGGTAAATATCGATAATTCCCCCACGACGACTAAACTCCCCTGGTGTCGTTACCATGGAAGCATGTTCATACCCCATATCTATTAAAGAACTAAGGTAGGAATCGATTTCTATCTCTTCGCCTTCTGAGAATTTAAGTTGATACTTACTCCAATATTGTATTGGGGGTAATAATCGTTTTAAGGCTGCCACCGGAGCAATTAAGATACCTGATTTCTGACTAGACCATTTTGTTAAAGCATCTATTCGTTGACTCTTTAATTCCGGGCTCGATATCGCAATGTCAGATGCGATTAACTCATTGACAGGATATAAATGTACCTTGTCCTCATCGACTAGTACGGTTAAGTCATCATACAATTGCTGAGCTTGGACCAATTGGTATGTAACAAGAAGAATTGGTCGCTTTGTAGCTGCTTCGAGTGCGGAAACTAGCATACTTCTTGCCGAACCAGATAATCCTGCAACTAATTGCTCTTTTAAGTTTCCTTCAATTCCACTTATGATAGACTGTACGTCTTTTTGTGATTCTAAATATTGATTAAAACCTTTCACATCTAAACCCCCATCATGACTTCCCCATATGCTAAAATCTTACTAATTTACTAGCTTCTTATTCTCACCCTGCGCCTTAATCGGAATCTGCGCACGTTATTTAGAGAAAATAACCTTGTAAATTAATTGGAATCTATTAAATAAAGCAGAAAAATGCCTTGGTTTGGAAACCAAAGCTTTGTATTTCTTATCTGTTATTGTATGAAATAATCTAATTCATGGTATTCTGGATATGTTCCAAGTGTCTCTTCACAATTTTCACAGATTGCTTGGATATGTACATCTCCATTTGATTTATATTGAATCATTTCTTTTCTTTCCTCATCTGATAAGTTATTCCAACCGAGTATTGTTGTATCGACAACTTGTTCATTAATCTCACCAATTACATGTCCACAGTGCCTACATTTATAGACAACTGACATAGGAAAACCTCCTCGAATAAACATTAACTAACTAGTTAATAGGTTTATCCGAAAACAGTCATTTTATACCATCATGCGTAAACTCACAGGTTTATGCATTAAATTCATTCATGACTTCTTCAAACTGTTTTTCCATCCAACTTTCACAGGCATCTGCTGCCTTTTGGATGCTATCTTGAACTAATGGTTGTTCATCCTTTGGAAAGGGTCCTAGAACATAATCCACTACTGGAATTGGGGATGTAGGGCGACCGACACCAAGACGTATACGTTTAAAGTCTTTCGTACCTAAGTGATCGATAATAGAACGAATTCCATTATGGCCTCCATGTCCTCCTTTTTGTCGTAACCTTACCTTTCCAGTAGGTAAATCTAAATCGTCATAAATCACGATAATATCTTCTACAGCAATATCGTAATAGTCCATTAGTGGTCTAAGAGATTCACCAGATAAATTCATATAAGTTTGTGGTTCAAGGAGTAAAACTTTCTCACCATTTATAATGGTTTGTGCGTATTTACCTCTGAATTTATCTTTGTTAAGGCTGAGATTTTGTCGTGATAGTAATTCATCGATTACCATAAATCCGATATTATGTCTGGTAGATTGATACTTTTTCCCCGGGTTTCCTAAACCAACGATACATTTCATTCTGTTTCTTCCTTTATCATTTGTTTATTTAACTATCTCTTTTGGTATGGCCTTAATATGTAATCCTTATTTGTAACACATGGAATATATATCCATCGCTCTTTAATACAAATACAATAATCCCTCCAGTATAAATAATTTATATGGAGGGGTTTTGTTTTTATGCTTATTGTATTGCGTAAATATTAGTCTTCGTTTGCTTCTGTTTGAGCTTCGCCGGTGAATTCTGGTTCTTGGTCTGTTTCTTGTTGACCTTCCATATCAGCGTTAGTGTTTGGTGCTAAAACACTTGCAACTACAGTTTCAGCATCATCTACCACTTTGTATGTTGTTGATTCACCTATTTCAGCTACTGTAATAATGTCACCGATGCTTTTATTTGAAATATCAACGGTAATCTCATTTGGGAAATTATTTGGTGTTGCTTTTACCGTAACCTCATAAAGCGGTTGCTGTACGACACCGTTTTCTGGTTCCCCTTCCAAACGAACAGGAACTTGTGCTTCCATTTCTTCAGACATATTAACAATGTAGAAGTCTGCATGCAAGACACTATCTTTAATATGATCCGATTGATAGTCATGTAGCATTACATTAACAGCAGAATCACCTTGAATCTGTAGAGAAATTACCGCATTTCTTCCTTCGTCTCGGACTGTTTTAAGTAATTCCAAACTATCTACAGAGATTGATTTAGACTCGTTTTCCTTTCCGTAAACTACCGCTGGAACTTGTCCACTTTGACGTAATTTTTTCGTTGCCGATCTTGTATGATCCTCTCGTTTCATTGCATTTAAGGTAACTGACATGTTATATCATCCTTTCCATTCAATAAAAAACTCGTATATCATTTAACAATGGTGACAACTTTCTCGTATATGAAATGGTAACCTAAATCTACTTTCCATAATATAGTATGTTCCCCTAAAACAGGTAGACTAAACATTAATCAAACAAAATACTAACGGATTGTTCTTCATGCACACGAATGATTGCTTCCCCAATAAGTGGTGCAACAGACAATTGTGTAATTTTATCAATCATCTTTTCCTCTTTTAAAGGAATAGAGTTTGTGACAATTAATTCTTTAATTTTTGAGTTTTCGATACGTTCAATTGCTGGTCCTGATAGTACAGGGTGTGTACAACAAGCGTATACTTCTCTAGCACCATTTTCAATTAATGCGTTAGCAGCAAGTGTAATGGTACCTGCAGTATCAATAATATCATCGATTAGAATGGCTGTTTTGCCTTCAATATTTCCGATAATATTCATTACCTCAGCAACGTTCGGGCGTGGTCTTCTTTTATCAATAATTCCAATTGGTGCTTTTAGACGATCAGCCATCTTTCTCGCTCTTGTCACTCCGCCATGGTCTGGTGAAACCACAATAACATCATCTAAATTCTTCGCTTCAAAGTAGTCTGATAGAAGTGGAACACCTTGTAGGTGGTCAATTGGTCTATCAAAGAAACCTTGAATTTGAGGAGCATGTAAATCAAGTGTAATGACACGATCTGCACCAGCTGTTTCGATTAGATCTGCTACTAGCCTTGATGTAATTGGTTCTCTAGCTCGTGCTTTACGGTCTTGTCTTGCATAACCATAATAAGGCATAACAACATTGATTGTTTTAGCAGATGCACGTTTTAATGCATCTAACATAATCAATAACTCCATTAAGTGTTGATTGACAGGAGAACTGGTTGATTGTACGACATACACATCACAACCACGTACACTTTCTTCGATATTAATTTGAACTTCTCCATCACTAAAAGTGGTTACCATACACTTTCCAAGAGAAATTCCAATGTGGTCTGCGATTTCCTCTGCAAGTTTCCGGTTTGAATTAAGCGAGAACACCTTCATGTTTGAATTTTGATATTGAGACATCAAGTAAACCCTCCGTTATTATTTATCTTCTAATCTTTTCTTAAGACGTGATGCGTAGCCTTCTTTATTTGTTTGTCTTGCACGTGCAACAGATAAAGAATCTTCTGGTACATTTTTCGTAATAGTCGAACCAGCTGCAACATAGGATCCTTTTCCAATTGTTACCGGAGCAATTAAATTAGAGTTACAACCGATAAAGGAATCATCTTCGATTGTAGTTAAATATTTATTTTTTCCATCGTAGTTCACTGTTATTGTACCACAACCAATATTAACATTACTTCCTACTTTTGCGTCACCAATATAACTTAAATGGGAAACTTTACTTCCTTTTCCTAACTCTGCCTTCTTAATCTCTACAAAGTTACCAACCTTCGCTTCATCACCAATATTGGCATCTGGTCTGATATGTGCAAATGGACCAATGTTAACCCGTTCCCCAATTTTACTATCTGTTGCGACACTTTGTTTAATAACAGTATGCGCACCTACTTCACAGTTTGATACTTCACTATTCGGACCAATAATGGCATGTTCATAAATAATGGATTTACCTGAAATGATGGTACCTGGGTAGATTACTACATCGGGTTCAATCACAACGTCCGGTTGGATATACGTATTTTCAGGGTCAATAATGGACACGCCATTACGCATATGTTGCTCATTGATACGTAGCTTCATTGTTTTCTCTGCTTGCGCTAAAGCGACACGATCATTTACGCCCAGAGTTTCGTCAAAGTTAGAAGATAAAAAGGCACTTACTTTTTCAGATTTATTCTTTAGGATTTCAATAACGTCTGGTAAATAATATTCACCTTGTGCATTATCATTTGAGACCTCTTTTAATGCTTCAAACAATGCCTCATTATCAAAACAATACGTACCTGTATTTATCTCATCTACTACTAATTCCTCTTGTGTTGCATCCTTATGCTCAACTATTCGTTCTACTTCATTTTGTGCATTACGAATGACTCTACCATACCCGAATGGATTAGGAGCTTTTGCTGTCAGAATAGTAGCCTTTGATCCCTCATTTTCATGGTGGTCAAATAGCTGTTGGAAGGTTTCTTTTGTAATTAATGGTGTATCGCCACAGACAACAATAGTTGTACCTTTTTTGTCTTTCATTAATTCTTCAGCTTGTATTACTGCATGTCCTGTTCCTAGTTGTTCTTCCTGTAGGACAAACTTAGTCCGATCTCCAAGATGTTCTTTTACTTTATCTGAACCGAATCCAACGACAGTAACAATATCCTCAAGGCCAACTTCACTCACCTGCTCCAGTACATGTTGAACCATCGGCTTTCCAAGTACAGGATGAAGTACTTTATATAATTTAGATTTCATTCTAGTACCTTGCCCTGCCGCCAGTATAATTGCATATCTCTTCGTCATGAGGTACCCTCCAATATTTTTATCCATTTTGACTATATCCTAAAAAACAGCTGATTTCAACAATTTGACTAGGAAAGGTAGAAGTGGTTTTTACGTTACTCAGAGTGGATAAACGAGGGTAGAAATATGGACACAAAAAAAGAAGGCTAATCTGTAGGAGATTAGACCTCTAGTTGTAAAGGGTTTCATTTTTTAGGATGCTCCCGCTTCCTCAAATTCAACTTCTTCACCTGCACGGCGATATTCTTCTAATACTGCATCCTGAATTTTAGAACGTGTATTAGAGTTAATCGGATGTGCAATATCTCTGAATTCACCATCAGGAGTTCGTTTAGATGGCATAGCCACGAATAGTCCATTGTTACCATCGATAACGCGGATATCATGAACTACAAATTCCTGATCTAACGTAATAGATGCGATAGCACGCATTCTACCTTCCGTGTTAACACGGCGTAATCTTACGTCAGTTACTTCCATGCTGATTCACCACCTTTGTACTTTTGAGTTAATTAATAATTCTACAAATATTTCTAAATTCCTGCTTAAAATTGAAAAAAGTTTAATAATTTACACAAAAAGTAAAAAATAGATGTTTTTTACTAGTTTTTAGAATATTAAATTAGATAGAAAAAAGGCTGGTATACAACGTTTCGTTACCCAAAACTAGTTGTATTCCAACCTCAAATTAATTAATTATATAAAATTACCGCGTTGTACGGAGATGAAGTTCTCTTTTATATCTACATCTGATATTTTTACTAGAGAAGTATAGTCGTCTACGATTCGTTCTTCTTCTTCATCATCTGCTTCTGCTAGTACTCCAATTGCTTTTACATTGGCATTAAACTCTTTTAAGAGGCTTACTATACCATTAATGGTACCGCCTGCTTTCATGAAGTCATCAATAATACATACATTAGATCCTTCCTCGAAACTGCGTTTTGGGAGGACCATGGTTTGTATCTTTCTCGATGAGCCCGATACATAGTTAATGCTTACGGATGAACCTTCTGTTACTTTAGGATCTCGCCTAACAATGACTACCGGCACATTTAGGAAGGATGCAACCGCATATGCAAGTGGAATTCCTTTTGTGGCAACCGTCACCACTACATCAATTTCTAAATTAGAAAAATTGGAAGCAAATATTCTTCCAATCTCACGAACTGTAGATGGTTCACCTAAAATGTCACTCATATAAAGATAACCACCAGGTAGTATTCGATTTGGATCCTTTAGCCGTTCACATAACTGATCAACAAATTCTATGCCCTTTTCTCTTGATGCTTCTGGAATATACATTACACCACCAGCTGAACCAGCGATACGCTTTAAGTAACCAATTCCTTCTTCACGAAACAACTCGTCAATTATATCTAAATCCTCACTAATAGATGCCTTTGCTGCATTATATTTATCCGAAAACGATGGTAGGTTTTTATGAATCCTAGGGTTTTCTAGAAAAAAATTAGTTAATGCTACTAAACGTCCACTACGTTTCATGCTTTCACCTCAAAAACCGAATTATTTTATATAAACATACCACCATTATATGTTTTTAGCAAGTTTATCCAAGTAATCGCACTAAATAAACCTCGGTACAGAACCCTTTCATTCCGTTATAGATTCTTTGCGCCTTGCTTTCATGCTCAACTAATCCGTAAACAGTAGGGCCACTTCCGCTCATTAACACACCCGCAGCACCTGCTTGTCTCATCTTCTCTTTAATTCGTAGTATCTCTGGATGAAGCGAGGCTGTTATCTCTTCTAATGAATTACCGATGTTATGACAGAGCTTTGTAAAGTCCTTTTCATATAATGCTTCTATTACACCGTTTGTATTAGGATGGCTAATTTCATCCACTTTCACACGTTGAAAGATCGTTCTGGTTGATACACCAATGTCTGGTTTTGCTAATATAACCCAAAAAGGAGGTGGAGATGGTAGTTTCTCGACTATCTCACCAAATCCTTTTGCGATTCCAGTTGAGCCATATACACAAAACGGAATGTCCGACCCTAATGTAGATCCAAGTTTTGCAAGCTCATCAATTGGGATGTTCATATTCCATAATTGATTCAAGCCCCGTAGAACCGCCGCAGCATCTGTACTACCACCGCCTAAACCAGCAGAAACTGGGATGACCTTCTCAATCTTAATATGAACACCTTTTTTAATATTGTATTTTTGTTTAAATGCTTGTGCAGCTTTATAAGCCAAATTCCGTTCATCATTTGGAACATATCTACTCCATAATGAGACTTCGATACGATCCTCCACTAAAGTATTTAACTCAATTCGGTCTGCCAAATCAACTGTCGTCATAATCATTTCCACGTCATGATAACCATCTTCACGTTTCCTTAGAACGTCAAGTGACAGGTTGATTTTAGCAGGCGCCTTCTCAAAATGAGTCATAACCGTCACCTACTTTTTTCATGTATGGAAATTGTAACACATATCATTTGATGGTGGAAGCGAGTCCTTGATAGTGTGAAAATTAATATAATGTCGTGAGTATTTTAGGTGTAGGGTAGTTTTTTGAATGGTAATGAGGTAGAGGGTTTATGCACTTTTTGTGAGTTTGTTGGATTTGAAATAATTATGGGGAGGGGCTCACAACCTTTTTAGCACTGATTTGAACTCGAATTGGTCTTGAGGACGGTCCTCATAACCTTATTAGCACTGATTGAACTCGAAATGGTTATGAGGACCACTCTCACAACCTTTTTGCAATGAATTAGATTCAAAAATGGTCTTGAGGAGAGCTCTCCACCAATAATAAAAAAGAGCAGACCATTTATGATCTGCTCTGCATGTTTTGCTCGGCTATTTCAATTGCACGTTTTACCATGTTCCCGGCATCCCTTGCCTTAATTCCGCCCCAGCCTTCTTTTTGCACCGTGTCGTAAAAGCCTAACTCTTTTGCAATTTCTTCTTTCAGTTGGTCAGACATGATCCCTCGTCTACCCATGAAAGAACAACCCCTTCCCTGTTATAACTTGTTACGACATTCTTAGTTTGTTCAAGCTATGGGGATATAGCCAAGTTATATCTAGGTAAATCAGGAAATTCTTTCTTAAAACTGATATTGCTTTAAAAGACTTTCCAACTTCAATGCCATGGAAATGTTCCCATCAACCTTAAGTTTTCCTGTCATAAATGCTGTCATACTATTTAAATTTCCCGCTAAGAACTTTCTGAATACCCCATTTTTCATTTTTAACGTACAATCCGGTTTATCACTACCATCTTTGTTAAGTGAAAAATTGCCATCACGAAATGAGAGCTGGTATGTTACATTCTCATCCGTAATTTGTATTTCATATGTACCTTTCATGTCTGAATAAGGTTCTTTGTTATTAGTCAATTTATCTTCTATACTTTGCCAAACTTGTTCCGTAGTTGCATTCTCCAATGTCCCCATTTTAGTTATTGTCCCCCTAAGAAATAAAGTTTTAATTATCAAATAATTATATGCAATTAATTAATCTTTGCCAAGTCTCAGGTGAATTACATGGACATAAAGTGGTGAGAATAATAAAGAGGTTATAAAAAAAACAAGGATCAGTATCCTTTAAAGGTTACTGATCCATTAACGATGCGCTTGCATGAAGGGTTTCATTGAAGTTTAATTCTACTGTTTCTGTTAGTACGTCTGCATAGCTGTATGAAACACGTTCGAAAGCATTTTCGTCTTGATCTAATTCAACAATAAATACAGAAGGATACGTTTCTGCTAGTACTCCCGTTCTTTCTATCGTCTTCCTTCTGCCGCCATTAGCTTTTAGTGTCAATCGTTTACCAATCTGACCTTCAAGACCTTGCTTGATTTCGGTTAATGTTTTAGCCAATACACTCCACCTCACTGTACTTATACTTTAACACATGCTTGTATAAAAGTCAAATAAAATCTTTTATTATAACAAGATATGTTTTTTGATGTCAACAAGTAAATTTCACTATCTGAGTTTATTATTACAAAATATTGACAGATTATGTATCCTTTTTTACAATATATAATTTATTCTTCTAACTAGACAAAAGGATACCAGTATAAATTAGATTAAAACCCGACTTACTTTAAAGGAGTTAGCCGAGTTTTAAATTTACTGTTCCATCGCTCGAGTCACTGGATTCTTGGTCACTATCAGTAAGATAAGGTAATCCAGTACGAAGAAGCCCTCTTGTTTCTACACCACCCATCCCTTTCTCTCCTGTCATCGTATTGCGGAGTGCATCCCACACATTTACCTTTTCCATAAATGGTGTATATGCTATTTTGGCGGCGATATAAACAGGGTCTAATGCATGAATGTTTATTCTAAGTGGGGAACTTGCAAAATTGGCTCCAGCCCGTATTAATGATTCAAAATGGGACTGACATGCCCCTGCAAAGATGACTAGTTGATCTAAATTAGGGACGACCTTTCTAGCCTCTCTAACGGTTTCAGCAAAATATTTTGAATGGCGATAGGCACGAATATCATCTTTTGACCCTTTCGTTTTGGAAAATGAATCATGTCCTGTCACGACGATAATATCTGGTTGGATTTTCTCAATTAAAGAACGAATATGAAAGGACATCTCCTTCTCGTTTAGATGAACCCCATGCACTTGAAGTCCCAAACGTTGATAAAGGGCTATACATTTTCTTAAATACATTTGATCACCATCTAAGTGAAGTACTTTAGCTGGCAGTTGGAAATAATCGGTATACTGGTAGCCATCGGTTGATTGGTAATCACGCTTTTCCTTCATTAGCTGATAATCTTGTCGAAATAAACGATACGAAAATTCTTCTTGGTCTTTTCCTTTTTGCCTTCTTTTAACGAGATCCCTTTCTTCAACTTTCACTAAGTCATCGAGAGGGGCATCTGCTACTAACCGAATATCCTCACCATGTAGGACTGCTTTTTCCTGTTTTATCTGATCAATACGAAATAATAAATCATGATGATATGATTTCCTTGTTACTAATTCACCTTTTGTTCTACGCTCCATATACACACCTCACAGCCTTCACTGAAGAAAAAGCATTCTCCTCTATAGACTATGAGTAAAGAGCCGTATGCGTGCTTTATGCCCATAATAAAAGGATGTCCGCTTAGGACATCCTTTTAATTCTGCAATTCATAAAATGCATTAGCTAACACACTAAACTCTTGCATATCTAATGATTCCCCTCGTCTTGTTCCATCTATACCAATGGAATCTAACGTTTGGTTAATCACATCCTTATCCAGTACCCCTTTAAAATGACTGGATAAATTATTACGTAATGTTTTCCTTCTTTGTGCAAAACAAGCCTGAACAATGGTAAAAAAGTAATCTTCATCTTTGACATGTACTGGTGCCACGTTTCGTGCCACGAGTTTTAAGATAGATGAATCTACATTTGGCTGAGGCATGAATACGGTCTTCGGTACATTCATCACGACACTTGCTTCTGTATAGTATTGAATAGCTATTGTTAAAGAACCATAGCTTTTCGTATTTGGCTTAGCAGCCATGCGATCTGCTACTTCTTTTTGGATCATGACGGTTATACTTTCTACTGGTAATCCTTCTCGTAATAATTTCATTAATATCGGAGTGGTTATGTAGTATGGAAGATTAGCTACAATATGAATAGGTTGGTCTTCTTCAAAGTTTTCCTTGATAACCTGGTGTACATTTGCCTTTAAGATATCTTCATGGATAATTCGGATATTCTCATAATCTGATAACGTATCCTCTAAGATGGATAGTAACCTACCGTCGATTTCAAAGGCAACAACTTTATCTGAATGGATAGCAAGTTGTTCAGTCAACGCTCCAATACCTGGCCCGATTTCAATTGTTCCTGCGTGCTCATCAATTCCTGCATGACCAATAATATTTTTTAGTACATTGGAATCAATTAAAAAATTTTGACCTAGACTTTTTTTGAATGTAAAACCATATTTTTTTAGAATCTCTTTTGTACGTACAGGTGTTGCGATAAATTTCTTATTCATGCATGTCCTCCTGCTCTATTCTTTCCATTGCCTCTTCAAATTGTTCTTTAGTTATTTGAAACATCGTTAACCGCTTTAGTAACTGTTTGCCATTAGTATGCCCGATTTGCAATAACTCTCCAAGTTTTTCACGTTTCCAACTAGCATTAGGGCCTCCGATTAACTGATGGCGTATTAAATCGCCTTTTGTAATATCCGATACTTCTATCTCTGCTAATTCATATACATCCTCTAGAGCTTGTTGGATGGCTTCTACAGTGGCATGTTCAATTCCCAGGCTTTTATTAGCTGGGTGCTTGGCACGTGCTTTATCCCTTGTTAAGAACGCATGCTTACAGCCTGGTACGGCTTCGTTAATAATTTGCCTAATTCGTTCACCAGGATAATCAGGATCTGTAAATATGATAACGCCACGTTTCTCTTTGGCATGTTTAATTTGTTGTAGTGTTTTTTGATTGATAGCTGACCCGTTCGTTTCGATGGTGTCTGCATCCACAGCTAATTTTATTTTAGTTGTATCATCTTTACCTTCTACAACGATTACTTCTTTTATCTTCACTGGTTGTTCCTCGCTTTTTTGCAAAATAAAATATGCTCTTACCACTATAACATGGTAAGAGCATTGAATTCATTAGTCTAAAATGATTACTTTAACTTTTCTTACGCCCCATTTATAAGCATCAGCCTTTGATGGTACATGAACGTCGATACGCATACCACTAATATTACCACCGGTATCTCCAGCGATTGCTTCTCCATATCCTTCCACCCAAACTTTTGTACCTAGTGGAATAACGCTTGGATCTACAGCAATAACTTTCATATTAGGATTTGCTTTTAAGTTAATACCAGTTGCAGTATAACCAGAACAGCCACTGCATGTTGCAGTAAATGCACTTGCAGTCATAGTGAATTCTTTTCCATCCCCACTAGATAGGGTCACTAAGTTTTGTGGTTCTTTTGTTCCAATTGCTACAATTCGGTTCTTACTTTCTTTTGTAACCTCTTCCGCTACTAATTCACGATTTACTTCTTCCCCGTTTTCATATGTAACTTCATATGTTTTAACAACGGATCCGTCTTCTCCAGCTTCAATTACTTGCTCTTTGCCTTTAGCAAGGGAACTGTCCTTACGAGTTTCTGTTTGAAAAGCAATAGAATCTGTTACTTCTTCTGTCTTCTTTTCTACTCGAACAATGGAGATAGCTGTATCTTTAGAAATCGTTTGATCTAGTGCCGGTTTTACCTTATCAAGTTTTGAAAGCTTTATACTATTAGACTCTAACAATTCTTTAACCGAACCGCCAGTTGTCCATGCCTTCTTTTCTTTTTCACCATCTTGAATCACTACTTGATACGCTTTTGTGATAGATAGGGTAAGACCATCTGCTATTTCATCGTCTAATTGGTGAGAAAGAGCATCATGTTCAGAGACTGATAGATTTTCTTTCTCTAGAAAATCTTTAACTGTATTTTCAACTGTAAAGAATTCTTCTTTCTTTCCGTCAATGGTTACAATAACTTGATTTGCTTTCTTATATTCAATCTTCATTCCATCTGCAATCTCTGCATGTAAATCATGCGATAGTGCATCATGAACTCCAACTTCAATTCCTATTTCTTCTAGTAGTTCTTCAACTGTATCAGCATGTGTATCTATGGTTCTATCTTCTCCATTTTCAGCAAATACTACTTCATTCTGTGTTGCATAAAATAGCATTACACTAGCAAATGTTAAAAGCACTACAATACCAATACTTGAATTGACCAGCATCCGTTTCGAGGCCGGCAATAGCTTTGAAAGAATTCGCATGCATCTTGCCTCCTTATTCGAGTTGATTATATAGACAGTATTATGTTTTTGTAAATGTTTATAGGATTACGGTTATTTTACAATTTGGTTACATTGGCAATAAAAGCTTGTTTCATAACCATGACAGAATAGGGTCAAACTCTTGCTATCACTAGCTTTTGGGCAAAGAAAAAAGACTAGAAACATTTCTAGTCTATATGGTCTAAAAAAGTGAAAAATTTATGTTTTTTTTAGTTAAAATTTACTATTCACTGGTTAATGTTAAATAATTTGAGAGCATTTTCGGTTGTTTTTTCACTCAATTCTTCTAAAGAAATCTCTCGTAATTCTGCAATCTTTTCTGCTACTAATTTTACATAGGCAGGCTCATTGCGTTTCCCTCTATTTGGATGTGGAGCTAAAAAAGGAGCATCTGTTTCAACAAGAAGTCGTTCTAATGGAACTTCTACTGCGACCTCTTTAGGTAGATGGGCATTTTTAAATGTTACAGGACCCCCTAGTGATATATAAAAGTTCATATCTAGACAGGTTTGGACATATTTTGCAGAGTCATTATAACAATGCATAATTCCTCCAACTTCTTTTGCATCTTCTTCCTGTAGAATCTCGATAATATCCTCGGTTGCTTCACGATTATGAATGATGATTGGCATGTTCACTTTTTTGGCCAATCGAATTTGCTTTCGGAATACTTCTTTCTGAATATCTTTAGGAGATTTATCCCAATGATAATCGAGACCCATTTCGCCAATGGCAACTACTTTTGGATGACTGGATAGCTCTTCAATCCACTCTAGATCTTCGTCTGTCATGTCGATTGCATCTACTGGATGCCAGCCTACCGCTGCATAAATAGTATCGTGTTGTTCGGCAATTTCGATGGCGAGGGGGATTGTTTCTCGATCGAATCCGACAACGGTCATGTATTTTACTCCTGTGTCAAAGGCGCGTTTGATTACTTCTTCTCGGTCTTGTTTGAATTGTTCAGCGTTGAGGTGTACGTGTGTGTCGAATAACATGTGAATTTGTCCTTTCTATTAGAAAAGGTCAGGATTCTACATGTTTTGTAGTATGCTGACCTTTCCATTTATGTCTTCGATTGTTAACCGCGATCCGAATACACTCCGCTTTTACTGTCAGCACAGGGGCGACATCTGCTCGAAAGAACCGTCGCAGTGTCTACCTTGCCGCGGGCGGCTGGTGAGCCTCGGGCCAACAGGATGTTGGTCACAAAGGCGTTGCCTCAGGATGAGGCGTTTTTAGCCTTTGAACCCCTATTTCGCACTGCGGGGTCTCACCGAAGCCTATTCTCCCGCAGGACAAGGAAGGCTTCGTCAGCGAAACATCGCACGCAGAAAAAGTGCTTTTCTTTTTCAAGGAGTCTCCGTGTATTCGGATCGCTCAGTGCAACAATCATAGGTACATTCCTTTATTAAATAACTAACAAAAATAACAACCTATTTAACAATAGACCCATTTGGTAGGGTTTGTTCTACTGTTGCTAGGGATAGGTTTCCATCTTGGTCTTCGCCGGATAGGATCATTCCTTCTGACATTTCTCCGCGTAGTTTGACTGGTTTTAGGTTGGTTACGCAGATGACTTTTTTGCCTATCATTTCTTCTGGTGTGTAGAATTTAGCTATTCCTGAGATAACTTGTCGTTTTTCCGTGCCTAGGTCAAGTTGAATTTTTAATAGCTTATCTGCTTTCTTCATCTTTTCAGCGTGTATTACTTCTGCTACTCGCATATCTAGTTTCATGAAATCGTCATATACGATTTCTGCCTTCTTGTCGGTATCTTGTTCTTCTTTTTCCTCTGTTTTAGGTCCTTGCATCATTGCTTTAATTGCCGCAACTTCTTCTTCCACATCTAAACGAGGGAAAATTGGATTTCCTTTTTGAACCGTTGTTCCTGCTTTTACTTGTCCAAGCTCATAGACACTTTCCCATTCTTTTAGGGCCTCATCCTGAATCCCTAGTTGTTTAAAAATCTCAACTGGCGCTTTGGTTAAGAAAGGCTGTAGCATAACGGCAACAACACGTAAGGAATCTGCTAGATGAGCCATTACATTACCAAGTCTTGCTGTACTCGCTTCATCCTTTGCTAGAACCCAAGGGGCCGTTTCATCAATATACTTGTTTGTTCGACTAATTAATTGCCAGATAGAAGATAGGGCAACAGAGAATTGCATATTTTCTAGTGAATCCTCCACTTGTTTAACCGTTTCGTTAATCATTGCCTCTAAGGACTCATCTACTTCTGTTTCTCCTAAACGGTATTCTGGAAGTTTTCCATCAAAGTACTTTTCAATCATGGCAACAGTACGATTTAATAGATTTCCTAAGTCATTAGCTAGGTCGAAGTTTGTACGTTCTACGAAACCTTCAGGTGTAAAGACACCGTCTGAACCGAATGGAACTTCACGTAGTAGATAGTAACGTAGTGCATCCAATCCGTAACGGTCTATTAAGCTTACTGGATCTACCACATTCCCTTTAGATTTAGACATCTTGCCGTCTTTCATTAATATCCAACCATGTGCAAATACTTTTTTCGGTAATGGTAAATCAAGTGCCATTAACATGATCGGCCAATAAATGGTATGGAACCTGACAATTTCCTTACTCATTAAATGAACATCGGCAGGCCAGTATTTCTTGAAATTCTCATCATTATCAGTGCCATATCCTAGTGCTGTTATATAGTTACTTAGCGCATCAATCCATACGTAGATAACATGCTTTGGATCCCCAGGAACTTTAACGCCCCAGTCAAATGTTGTTCTAGATACAGCTAAATCTTCTAGACCAGGTTTGATGAAATTATTTAGCATTTCATTTTTACGGCTTTCCGGTTGAATAAACTCTGGATGCTCTTCATAATATTGTACAAGGCGGTCGACATATTTACTCATTTTAAAGAAGTATGATTCTTCTTTAACCATTTCTACTTTTCCACCACAATCCGGGCATTGACCATCCACTAATTGTCGCTCAGTAAAGAATGATTCATCTGAAGTACAGTACCAACCTTCATATTCATCTAGATAAATATCGCCTTGTTTCACTAATTGGTCGAATATCTTCGCAACAATCTTCGTATGACGCTCCTCGGTTGTACGAATAAAGTCATCATTGGTAATCTCTAACTTTTTCCAAAGGTCTTGAATACCACTCACAATCTCATCTACATATGCTTGCGGGGTAACTCCTTTTTCTTCTGCTTTACGTTGAATTTTTTGGCCATGCTCATCCGTACCAGTTAAGTAACGGACATCATAGCCACGCATCCGCTTATAACGGGAAATTGCATCCCCTGCTACGGTAGAATATGCATGTCCAATATGTAATTTTCCACTTGGATAATATATTGGAGTGGTTATGTAAAATGTCTTTTGTTCACTCATCAGATTGCCTCCTCGAATCCTTTATGATTCTTCTATTGTATCGATTTTTATGGTATATTTCCATTTTTTCTTATTAGCCCTGACTCTTCTATCTTGAATTATTAGCGATTAGTTCCTATTTTAGACTCTAAGCTGGGTAGATATATTTTACTATATTGGAATTAATATTAATTTTTTTCAAATTATTGGTTTATCTTTGTTCGTAATTGGGTAATTGAACAAAAGAATACTGCCAATTAATACAATTTTCCTATTATTTATTGTATTACATCAACAGAATTGACAGTAGTAGAAAGGTTTGCTAATATAGCAAAAGAAATATGTCGAAAAGTGACGAAATAGAGCGAGTAGGAGGAGGGGAAGTATATGAAATCTACTGGTATTGTAAGAAAGGTAGATGAATTGGGAAGGGTCGTTATTCCGATTGAACTTCGTAGAACACTGGATATTAATATTAAAGATCCTTTAGAAATTTATGTCGATAATGATAAAGTTGTGTTGAAAAAGTATCAGCCAAATATGGCTTGTCAGATCACTGGGGAGTCATCTGATGACAATGTTTCATTAGCAAATGGAAAAATAGTGTTGAGTCCTGAGGGAGCAAAACAATTAATTAATGAAATCCAATCTCATTTTAAATAAGAAAAAAAGAGCTTGATTGATACCAAGCTCTTTTTTTGATGGCTGAATTTCGACTTTTGACCATGTAAGTTCATTCCTATTCTGAACAATCACCTAATTTTCCACATACAATATCAAAAAAACTGGAGTGGACTATGATGGTGTATTGGATTAACGTTTCGACAACAAGACATGAGCTAAAACTTTTCGATGGTAGCACACTAATAAAGACATATCCAATAGCAGTTGGAAAAATGGTCACACCAACACCTTTTGGGAGTTATCAGATAATCAATAAACAACCTAATCCAGGTGGGCCGTATGGAGCATTCTGGATGGGCTTATCCAAACCTCATTACGGTATTCACGGAACCAATGATCCGTCTTCTATCGGTAAGAATGTTTCTCTTGGATGTATTAGGATGTATAACCAAGATGTTCTGGATTTATCCTCAAGGGTTACGCTTGGTACAGATGTTGTGATTCGTAAATAACTACGGAGTGAGTGGTATATCCGTAGCGTATGCAGTTACTCAATATGGTACGCCTGATATACTTCTCTCTTTGGTAATTCCCGATCTTTTGCTACTTGTTTGATAGCATCTTTACTCGCTAATCCTTCTTCATTAATATAATGGTCTACATGAGCAGGAATTTCTAAATCGCTCCACCATATCTCCACTTCCTCTTGCTGCTCTATACTATTACCTTCGACCACAATGCAAAATTCACCTCTTGGATCATGTTGACTTGCCCATTCGATTAATTCTTCTGTGGTACCACGTACATACTCTTCAAATCGCTTTGTTAATTCACGTGCAATGGCTATGTTTCGGTTTCCAAGTTGTTTTTGAATAGCTTTTAATGTGTCTTTTACTCGGTATGGTGACTCATAAAAAAGCAGTGTTGCTTTGTATCTTCCTAGTCTTTCTAGTTCTTCTTCCTTTTCCTTTTGCTTCCGAGGTAAAAAACCATAAAATAAGAACTCCTTATTAGGTAACCCAGACCCAACCAACGCACAAAGGGCTGCATTAGCACCTGGTAACACAATGACAGAGAGATTCTGTTCTGTTGCCGCTTTTACAATCTCGTATCCTGGGTCGGAAATAGCAGGCATTCCAGCATCACTTACTAAAGCAATAGATTCCCCATTTGCAAGTCTCTCCAGCAACTGGTCTTCACGACCTAGTTTATTATGTTCATGATAACTAATAAGCGGAGTAGAGATCTCAAAGTGATTCAGTAGCTTTATGGTATTTCTCGTATCCTCAGCAGCAATAACCGATACCGATTTTAAAATAGAAAGGGCCCGATATGTAATATCTTCTAAATTCCCAATTGGTGTTGGGACAACATATAATGACCCTTCACTTCGATTCTCAAAGCTCTTTTGAATCATCATTTTTCATGACCTCTTTCAGTTTATCTCGTATTAATTGAAACTTTCCTTTACGAGTTAATCGCTTAATCTCATATTCCCGCTTCATTGCCGCTTCCTTCGTCGGAAACTTCTCCACTAACATGACCTGAAAAGGCCCACGTCCTCTGGTGTATTTAGCACCTTTTCCTGATTCATGTACTTTCAACCTGTTCTCAAGGTCATTCGTATAACCGGTATATAATGAGCCATCACCGCATTTTAGGATATATACGGTGTGTTCGTAATCAGTCATAAATAATCTCCTTTGCTTCCTCTGTATAGGTTCCGTCCTCATTATAAATGTATAACGGTGGCAAGATATGCAAATCTGCCTTCCCATCGCGGATCCCTTCCACTAATAACATGTTTGCTTCTCGTCCTCTTTTAGGATAAACAAGACGTAATCGTTTTGGTTCGAGTTTATACATACGAAAGGTTGTCACAATATCAACCAGTCTACCTGGGCGATGAACCATAGCAACCTTCCCCCCAGGCTTTACATGTAATTTACATGCCTTTACCGCATCCTCTAACGTACAATACACTTCATGTCTTGCAATGGTTAGATATTCATTTTGATTATGTTCCGTATCAGAAGGTGTTTTAAAGTATGGAGGATTACAAGTAACTACATCAAAACTAGATTGGTGTAATTCCCCTTTCAAATTTCGGATATCACCTTGCAGCATCTGAATTTGATTAGCTAATTGATTATGCTCCACACTTCGTTTTGCCATATCTATAATACGTTCCTGTAGCTCAACACCAACAATATTAGCATTTGATTTCCTCGATAATAAGAGCGGAATTGCTCCATTACCACTGCATAAGTCTAAAATATTTCCCCTCTTAATCGGTATAGACGCAAAATTAGCTAATAATACTGCATCTAGCGAAAAAGAAAAAGCAGTCGGGCTTTGAATGATCTGCATACCTTCATCAGCAGTTAAATAGTCAAGCCTCTCATCATCATATAATTGAACCATATGTAAAATTCCTTTCTGGTGGGTAGAATGTTGGTTTTGTTTGATGCATGGTTTTTGTGCTTGGGTGCATCCTCTTCTTGTTTGGGTGCATAATCTGGATTCCTGGGCACATCCTTGACAAGTTTGGGCGCATAATCCGGATTCACGGGCACATCCTCGACACGTACAGGAGCATAATCCAGTTTCCCGGATGCATGCCAAACTTGTTTGGTAGCATGCTCCATTTTCAACTAGTTAAAAAGAAAAGCTGTCTGAACATATCCAGACAGCTACATTATACGTTATTTAGTTTTGCTTAGAAAATCTAAACAAAACATACAATCTTCATTTCTTCTTGGACTGCCAAATTCTAAATTACAAATATGAAAACCCTCTTCATACAATCTAGCTAGATTATCATAACCTTCACTTGGAATTTTCGTTATTTCGATACCATCACCAGTACTTTCTTGGTCATTATCGAATCCATCTAAACGATTTCTTAGATGATGGTTTTCCATTTCTAGGCGATGATTTTCTTCTAGCAGGTCACTTAGCCTTCCTTTTAAGTCGCCAAGTTGTTCATATAATTCACCAATTTGTTTTTCCATATCTGATACTTGGTCAAATATTTTTCTCTTTTGCAATTTCGACTCACTCCATTATTCTTGGCGCTGAGCTGTCACTATTCCTTCTTCGATGAGTTCATCCAAGGTATATTCAATAACACGTTCTTTTGCTGGAATTTCGATTTGAATTACACGGTCAAGAATATTAAGACCAACGACCTTTCCTTCTCCATGAGGAGTTTTCACATGTTCTCCTAAGTCTGGTAATTCTCGTTTTGCTTCTTCGTATTCATCATTTTCATATTTAAGACAACACATTAATCTTCCACATAAACCGGATATTTTAGCCGGATTTAATGATAAATTTTGATCCTTTGCCATCTTGATGGAAACTGGTTCAAAGTCCCCTAAAAATGTTGAACAACAAAGCATTCTACCACAAGGTCCTATTCCGCCTAACATTTTTGCTTCGTCACGAACACCAATTTGTCTTAATTCAATTCGTGTTTTAAACATTGCTGCCAAATCTTTTACTAGTTCACGGAAATCAACACGACCATCTGCTGTAAAATAAAAGATAATTTTATTTCGGTCAAATGTATATTCCACATCCACTAGATTCATATCTAATTGATGTTCCTCAATCTTATCCGAGCAAGCAACAAATGCCTTATCTGCATATTCTTTATTTTCCATTACCGTTAGTTTGTCTTTATCGGTAGCTGCACGGATAACCTTCTTCAATGGAAGGACAACATCTTCTTCCTCTACTTGCTTGTTAGCAATAACAACTTTACCAAATTCAATCCCTCGGACAGTTTCTACGATAACATAGCTATCTAATTCTATATCTTGCCCTGCTGGATCAAAATAATATATTTTACCCGCTTTCTTAAAGCGGACACCAATTACCCCAATCATTCATTTCACCTCTCTATTTGAAGTGTCACCTGTTCCATCACAAGTGTTGGATGGACATTTTGCTTCAATTTTCTCTTTGCATCTAGTAATCCATGTAAAATGGAAATCAGTTTTTCTTGTGAAAAGTACATACTAAGACGCTCTAATTGTTCATCTTGTTGGAAGAACACAAGTGATTCTTCATTATCTAGATGAGAATATAATATATCTTTAAAAGCTAAAAGCAATAAATCGATGCCTTGATCGATTTTAATTCTCTCTTTAAAATGTTGTAACCAATGATTATGTATAAATAGATACACATCATTTGAATTATCTGTAAATGTTTCTACTAATTGTACCACTAATTTTCTTGCTTCGGCAAACCACTCGTCTTGGCTCCATTCCATTGCTTCATCAAGATTATTAGTAAGTGCACTCATTAATTTTGCACTTGCTTCATTTAATCCTGATTCTACTAATTTCTCTTGGAACTTAAGAGCATTTAATGGTTGTAAATCAATGTTCTGACAACGAGAACGTATCGTTGGTAGAATAGATTGGCTATTCTCGGTTAACATAATAGCTGTTGTTTTTTGGCTTGGCTCCTCTAAAAACTTGAGAATCCGATTCGCCGCATTTGCCGTTAACGTTTCAGCGCCTTTTATCATATAAACTTTCTGATCTGACTCAAGACCAGAATAGGTAAATTCTTTTTGTAAATTTCTTATCTGTTCAATTTTAATAGATTGGCCTTCTGGCTCAATCCAATGGACGTCAGGGTGATTACGAGAATCTATTCGTTTACATGCATTACAATCCAAACACGGATTAACACCTGATAGATTTTCACAAAACAAGACCTTAGCAATTAAGACAGCAATTGCTTCCTTCCCAGTTCCACGTGCACCTTGAATTAAATAAGCATGTGAAATGCGGTCCTTCACAATACTATTGGTAATAATTTTACTAGCCATTGGTTGTATTTCCGCTACTTCAGACCACGTTTTCATCCTAATCCCTACCTATTTAAGTGCTTGTCCATTTACGTATATAAATTAATCAATAGACCTTTAATTTCTCCAATAAGTCCTAATAAGTCTACTGTCTTCTTTTCTTGACTCATAATTTCCTCTGTTAATTCGATCAGTTTTTCATCAATTTGTTTCACTAGAGTTAAGTTTCTACTACTGCCGGTATAACTAAAACTAAGAGACTTCTGTAAGTCCATACCGCTCGAAACAGCTTCTTCTAAAAAGCGTTTTATTAATCGTTTAAACTTCACTAAATCTTTAAAAGAACGATATCGTGCTAGACGATCTCCTTGAAGCGTAATGTCACTCATTAATCGTTGTAACTCTGTTTGTTGCAGTTTTTGGGTTTGGGACTGAACTAAATTACCGAAGGATGGAAGATTAGGTTCTCTAGTACGTAAATTCTTTTGTGATGTGTCTACCTGTTTCAACATTTCCTGACTGATTTTCACGCGCTCAGCCCCCTTTCAATCATTAATTAAAATTGAAAAAATGATTCGATTGGCAATACAAATACAGTTGCTCCGCCTACCTCAACCTTCACAGGTCTTGGGATATAGGAATCAGCATTCCCACCCATAGGCGAGATTGGTGCTACCATTTGTTCCCGCTGAGAACAATTTTCTTTAATGATTTGCAGGACTTCATCTACATAATCATCCTCACAACCGATAATTAGTGTCGTATTTCCTTCTTTCAAAAATCCACCTGTTGTTGCAAGCTTTGTAGACTGATAGTTGTTCTTTCCTAGTGCATCCGTTAATCGGTTAGAGTCTTTGTCCTGGATAACTGCCATAACTAGTTTCATTTTACTAACCCCCTTTACTCTATTGTATTTAGATATTGGGTTATTAATGATAGGCTGTCTTCTTCCACTTTATCAATAGTTTGATCTGCATTAATAACATGGATTCTTTCTGGGAATCGTTTGACTAATAGTTGATATGCCTCGTACACTTTTTCATGAAAATCGAGATTTTCTAAATCTAAGCGATTTCGTTCTCGCTCTTTGTTTAAAGCAATTCGCTCTAAACCTTTTCTAGGCTCAATATCAAAAAACAAGGTTAAGTCTGGCATTGCGTCATGAATTGCAAATTGATTGATACTAAATACTTCATCAATTCCTAAATCCCTTGCATACCCTTGATAAGCTAAACTACTATCAATAAAACGATCACATAGTACAATTTTCCCCTGTTCTAATGCTGGTAAAACCTTCTCAACCAAATGTTGTCTTCTTGCTGCTGCATATAACAGTGCCTCTGTTCTCCCATCCATTTCCGTATGTAATGGATTGAGAATGATGTTGCGTATTTTCTCTGCTATATCAATGCCACCGGGTTCCCGTGTCGTTATAACGTCATACCCAGAATCACTTAATTTATTCGCTAAAGAATGTAGAATAGAAGTTTTACCTGCTCCTTCCCCACCCTCGAACGTTATAAAATAACCACTCACTTAATCCTTCTCCTTTTAATAGAAATGCGTAAGGCAACAGTTTGCGACGTACGGACTGGACTGAGCCGTAGGAGATAAAGGAAACATGCCCCTTCATAGGGGTATGTCGACGTTGGCCGCAATGGCCGGTTTTAGTCGACCTTCCTTTAATACTTAAGTCGATGTTGACTTATCGCACGGAGGTGAGGGAAGTCTCGCTAGTCGCTGGTGCCTGAAGCTAGACACCAACAAAAACCTGGATGCCTTGTTTAATATCCTGGTGTTGAATTGTTGCGCCTTGCTTTATTAAATGCTGAATTAGCCTAATTTGTTCTTCTGTTACACGTTCCCCTTTTAACATAACAGGAATACCTGGCGGATAAGGGATAACCGCTTCTGCAGCAACGTATCCGACCGCTTCCTCCAATTGCACCCTTTTTCTAGGAAGCTTGAACATATCGTGATAGCTTATTGCTAATTGTGATAAAGGCTCTTTAAATAAGTTACTTACCTCTATTGTAGCATGATTTAGGAGATATTTATATTCTTCCTTGAAGCTTTTCACGATATTTCCAATTTGCTCTGTTTCTTTAAATACCTTTAATCCATGAATGAATAAAACTTGTTTATCCGTTGCTAGTTCTGGATACACATGATGAGCCTCAAAAAAATCTGCTACTTCAAATCCAGATAACCTATTGTTAACCTGTAGTGTTATTTTTAATGGATCATCGGTCGGAAGAACTTGCCAATGCTCTCCCTGCTCCAGCACACTTCTAAAGCTCATCACACTTTTTAAAATCGCATCTAGTTCCTCTTTAGAAAGTGTTGCCAAATAGGATCTTGCGACATCCAATGATGCCATCAGTGGATAGGATGGGCTGCTTGACTGTAGTATTTGTAAATAATGAGCTACATCATCTTTAGAAATAAGTTTAGAGTTTACATGTAATAGGGATGCCATTGTCATTGCTGGAGCCATCTTATGCGCTGATTGTACGACAATATCTGCTCCTAAGTAAATAGCAGACTTTGGAAATGGTTCACCAATGGAAAAGTGAACACCATGTGCCTCATCTACTAACACAGGAATTTGATATTGATGTGCTAAATCAATGGTCCTCCTGATATCGTAGGTTTTCCCAAAGTAGTCTGGATAGGTTAATACTAAAGCCTTTGCATTTGGATGGCTTACAATAGCTTGTTCCACCGTTTCGTAACTTGGAGCCGTGTAGCGATGAACAGTTTCATCAAACTCTGGACTGATAAAAATTGGCTTTGCCCCACTTAATTCCAATCCATTCATAATGGATTTATGGCTATTACGTTGAACAATGATGGTATCTCCAGGATTACATACGGATAATATCATAGCCAAGTTTCCAGCTGTACTACCACCAACCAAGAAAAATGTGTGCTCTGCTCCAAAATAATCTGCTGCTAAATCCTGTGCCTCTTTTATCGCTTCTTGTGGTGCATGTAAATCATCTAAACCAGTCAATTCTGTTACATCAATAGGTAAGATAGACTCAAAATATGGCTTTGCTGCTTCTAAAAAAACAGCACCATTTTTATGTCCTGGAACATGAAATGAAATAGAATTTTCTTTAGTAAATTCGATAATCCGTTTTAATAACGGCTTTTTATAGTGATCCATGTTAAATTTCCTCTCCAAAGCTAATAAATAGTTTGTTTTCTAGAAGATTGTATTCTCCATTTAGTTTAATCTAACGGATAGTAAAAGGTAAATGTGTGGTAACAATATAAGATATGATGATACCGCTCCGGCAGAATACTCCGCTTTCCGCGGGCCCGGCCTCAGCCTCCTCGAGGAAAGTTCACCTCTGCGGGGTCTTCGGACACGTGCTTTTCCCGCAGGAGCTTCAGCTCTGAGGAGGCTCACCAGCCGCCCGCGGCAAGGCAGACACTGTGAGGTCTTTTCGAACAGATGTCGCCCCTGTGCTGGCAGTAAAAGCGGAGTGTATTTCCGTAGCGGGAATGATGCTCCCCCAATTTAATAAATAGCCGCACAGTTTCTATCAGTAGTACCAAACTATACCAAAATAGTCTAAAAATATCATAACAACAAAAAAGGCCTTTGCAAAAAAATAATGCAAAGGCCTTCTCGATAAATCTATGAAAATAAAGTAGGTTGATTAATATTTTTTAATTTTTGTAGATAGTAATTATACTTTTCCTCGCGAGGTTCTGTATGAATCATATTGTATTCGCAATCCGTGCAAATAAACATATGGTATAGATGAATTCCACGATGCTTTTTCTCCTCGCAAATCCCACAACACTCTAATTCTACGATTCTTTCTTCCATTTTCCCCACCTCCGTTAAAACTAGTAACCAGTTTGTCCAACTTTAACGGAAGCTATACGTTAAATCTTTGAAACTTTTAAGGAAGAATAATTAAATGAATAGCTGCTAGACTTGCAACACCAAATAATCCTAAAAATCCAGACACGACTGCCGTAAAAATATTGATTGGAATATGCAATCCAAATGATCCACCAATCACGTTAAAAAAGAATAAAAATAATATACCAATTCCTAATTTCACCGTACCATTCACAAGAAAACGCATTGGTTTAAATGAAGTTCCGACAAATAGTAGTAAGACAATAACTGCCACCATAATAGAAATAATGACTGCAGGTTCCATCCAAAAATCAACTCCTTTTAACTTGTCCCTTATATATGTAGATATGACTCAGAGCAAGAAAAAAGAACCAAAACAAGGCTAATTTCTATACTGGTTTTAATTCAATTTAAAGTTAGTTAAATCTGTGAGTGAGTTTTTAGGGATTTATTGAGTTAAATCATATTGATACAGTCACATGGTTGAAATGATGAATGAGAACCTGTTGCACATCATTTGGGCTATGAATTCAGGTTTAAATGATAAATGAAAGCCTGTCGCACATCATTTTGACTATAAATTTGGGTTGAAGTGATGAATGAAAACCTGTCACACATCATTTGGGCTATGAATTCAGGTTGAAATGATGAATGAGAATCCGCTGCACTTCGTTTTGGCTATAAATTTGGGCTGAAATGATGAATGAGAACCTGTTGCACATCATTTGGGCTATGAATTCAGGTTTAAATGATGAATAAAAACCCGTTGCACTTCGTTTTGGCTATAAATTTGGGTTGAAGTGATGAATGAGAACCTGTCACAAATCGTTTTGGCTATAAATTTGGGTTGAAATGATGAATGAGAACCCGTTGCACTTCGTTTTGGCTATAAATTTGGGTTGAAGTGATTAGGGAAACAACCTAAAATAAAAACACCTACAAAATTAATTGTAGGTGTTTCCTTTATTTACTATACCTAATCGCGCTTATCTTACGGCGCCTTGCTTCTCTTAATAAAAATAAATACTTAGATTGAGCAATTTTCTCTGTGCTTTTCCCCTCGAATGTTGGCTCAATGGATTTTTCAACGATGGACCTTATCTGTTTCCACTCGTGTTCGATGGAGAAGATAGCATCAAGTAAAAGCTCATCGACCTCTCGCTTTTGCTTTCTTTTCTTTCTTCCCACTGATGTCACCCGACTTTACAGTTCTCTCCTACCCTCTAACGCTTTCGATAATGTTACCTCATCTGCATACTCTAAATCGCCACCAACTGGTAAACCATGTGCAATCCTTGTTGTTTTGATACCAGAAGGCTTTACTAAACGCGAAATATACATTGCAGTTGCTTCTCCCTCAATATTAGGGTTTGTTGCTAAGATAATTTCATTCACTTCTTCGTCTTTTAAACGATTTAACAAATCTGGAACATTTATGTCTTCCGGACCAATTCCATCCATTGGTGAAATGGCGCCATGTAGCACATGATATTTACCATGGAATTCTTTCATTTTCTCCATGGCTATCACGTCTTTTGGATCCTGAACGACACAAATAACAGAATTATCTCTTGTGGAATCCGTACAGATAGCACAAGGATCCTGATCTGTGATATGACCACATACGGAACAATGTGTTAATTCACGTTTGGCATTAACCAGTGAATTAGCAAATTCAAGTACATCATCATCTTTCATATTTAACACAAAAAATGCCAGACGAACAGCCGTCTTCGGCCCAATACCTGGCAATTTTGTAAAGCTATCGATTAATTTCGTAATCGGCTCTGGATAATACATGATGTCTTCCCCCTAAGAAATGCATAAGGTGCCTGAAGCTAGACAAATTAGAACATTCCTGGCATGTTCAATCCTTTTGTAAATTGCCCCATTGTTGCATTTGTTTTATCATCAACTTGCTTTAGAACATCATTAGTTGCCGCAAGGATTAGATCTTGTAGCATTTCAATATCATCTGGATCCACAACTTCTTCTTTAATTTCTACATCGATAATTTCTTTCTTTCCATTAGCTTTAACGGTTACCATACCGCCACCTGCAGATGCTTCAAATTCCATTTCGAATAATTCATCTTGCGCTTGCATCATTTTCTTTTGCATTTTTTGCATTTGTTTCATCATATTGCCCATATTTCCCATACCTTTCATGGAAAACGCCTCCTTTAAATTTAGGTAATTTTAGTCATGTATTTCAATCAAGTCATCCCCAAAAAGCTTTCTTGCTTCTTCTACTACAGGATCTCCACTTGCTTGTTCTCCTGAACTAGATGGCTCTTGACTTTTTACATATTCATTCCGAAGTTCTTGCCAATCCTGATTCGGAATCGGAATAATGGTTAATGGTTTATTTAGAATACCTGTTAAGATAGATTCTACTAATTCACGGTTATCCATGAAAAGCGAACAATGGATTTCATATTTAAATGCTACAACAAGTGATGAATCTGATGCTGCAGCAGGTTTTGCATCCTGAATGGTTGCATGTGCTGGAGCACTTGTTGACTTCAGTTTGCTAAGGAAATTAGCCCACTGTGATTGTACATCCTTGAGTGATTGCTTTTGTGCTTCTTTTAGCACATTACGGATTCGCTCATAAGGAATCTTGTAACTATTTTTGGATTTCGTAGCTGTTTGTCTTTTCTTTTCCGGCTGAGGTGCTTGCACGCCCCCGGTAGGTATTTGTTTTAAATTAGCAATTTCTTTCTCGAGATGTGCTAATTTCTGTGTTAATTGCATGACTGCTTCTGAGGATACGGAATCCGATGCTTGAGGTGTATCTTCATATCGATTGGAAATGGTAATAATGGCAATCTCTATAAATACCTTTGGATTGTTAGACCATTTCATTTCTTGCTGACATTGATTTAATTGCATAATCGCATGTTGAATCCAGGTTTCTGGAACATTCGATGCTAACTGCTGAAAGGCATCATCAATAATGGCCCTCTCTAGAATCCCTTCTAAGGAAGGTGCGCTCTTATATAGCAATAAATCACGTAAGAAATAAATGATATCATAGACAAATCGTGCTGGATCTTTACCATTTTGAATCAATTGATCAAGCATTTTTAATGCAGATTGAACATCTTTCTGGTGCATGGATGCAACCATATCCGTGAGAATTTTTTGAGAAACTCCACCGGTAACAGCAAGAACATCCTCCAGTTCAACACTTGCTTCACTATAGGATATCGCTTGATCTAGAATACTAAGAGCATCACGCATTCCACCTTCTGCAGCTAATGCTACCGCATCAAAGGCTTCCTTCGCTACGGAAACACTTTCTGCTTCAACAATAGTTTGCATCCGCTCTACAATTGCTTGGTTAGGAATTGGTTTAAAGTCGAATCGTTGACAACGAGAAATAATCGTTAACGGTATTTTATGTGGCTCTGTCGTAGCCAGGATAAATACTACATGTTTAGGAGGTTCTTCTAATGTTTTCAGTAATGCGTTAAATGCATTCACAGAAATCATATGGACCTCGTCAATAATGTAAACTTTATACGGCACGGAACTAGAAGCGTATTTAACATTTTCACGAATCTCACGTATATCATCAACACTAGTATTAGACGCAGCATCAATTTCGATAACATCCGAAATGGATCCGTCCCGAATACCAATGCAAGCAGCACACTCATTACATGGTTCTTTGACCGGAGCATGTTCACAGTTAATAGTTTGAGCAAAAATTTTGGCAGCACTTGTTTTACCGGTTCCGCGTGGACCAGTAAACAAATATGCATGTGAAAATTTTTCCTGAACAATTGCATTTTGGAGTGTTCGTGTTATATGACTTTGCCCTACAACATCCTCAAACGTTCTCGGACGCCATGTGCGATACAATGCTTGATAGCTCATAATTGATTCCCCTCATTGATTTCTATCTAATTATACCGATTTTAAGTTCGAATGTGAATGATAATGAAAAAGAAAATCTGGAATATGTATGGGAGTATTCTTATTACGGATTAGGATGTTTAAAGGAGACTACTGTCTGTGTGCAAAAATAGTAAAATTCCAATCTTCTGAAGAGGGAATAACATGATAAAACAAAACCTCTTGTATCAAAACAAGAGGTTTCCAATTGAGTATGTAAGCCGTGCACCCACCGTCGATGAAATGTCCCCATGCGTTACTCAAGTTCATGGCTCGGTTTAGGTGACCCTGCGGCACACAGAGATAACCACTTACTGCTGCTTCCTTCCGGACCTGACAGGGTTCGTGGGTCTCTGTTGCGCAGGACCTAAACGTCAACACCAATCCCTTGAGGCAGACCATACGGACATCCACCTCGTGATGGGAATTCAGCCTCGCTATAGCGGATTGCGAGTACAGGGCACCGCTACCTCCCCGCCTAGCACGGTAATATCCATTATAACATCTTATGGGAAAAAATCAATGGACTGGCCGGAGATAATATTTGGAAGTTAGTGTTTTTTTCTTTCTCGTAAGGCTTTAAAGAAATTAGTTAAAAGCAGACTACATTCTTTCTCCAATACTCCTGAAGTAACCTCTGCTTGGTGATTAAACCGCTGATTATCCAGTAAGTTCATAATTGTTCCTGCACAACCAGCTTTTGGGTCCACGGCTCCATAGACCACTCTTTTTATTCTGGATTGGACAATAGCACCGGCACACATTGGACATGGTTCCAAGGTTACATATAAGGTGCAATCCTCTAAACGCCAACTCCCTATTTCTTTATTAGCTTGTTGAATGGCGATTAGTTCAGCATGGGATAAGGTTTCTTGCGATAGTTCTCGTACATTAAAACCGCTTGCGATTACCTCATCTTGATAAACTATAATGGCACCAATTGGTACTTCATCTTTTTCCAGAGCTCTCTCTGCCTGTTCAATGGCTAATTTCATGTACTGCTCATCCGTCACTTCATCACAACTCTCTTGCATAATCTATTTTTATTTTATCAATACTACTAACTCATAGTGTTAAGGAGGTGGACATCTTGTTGGAGAATCAATATGCTGGTACCGCCATTATTTTCATCGATTTAATTAATGATTTCCAATTTGATGGAGGCGATAAATTACGCTCTCACACGGAAGAAATCCTACCAAATCTACTCAAACTACGACATATTGCCGAAACACATCAACTTCCAATTATTTATGTTAATGATCATTATCATTTATGGACTTCCGATATTCCATCCATTGTACAACATTGTACCAATGAAAAAAATCACCATATTATTAAGCAAATAAAACCATCAGCTAACGATTACTTTTTCATTAAACCACAGCATTCTGCATTTTTTCAAACACCACTAAAGGCACTGTTAGATGAATTACGAATTACAAAAATTATCCTAGCAGGAATTGCAGGTGATATTTGTGTTCTATTTACTGCAAAGGACGCTTATATGTACAACTTTACGATGCATATTCCCAAGAATTGTATGGCATCTGAAGAAAAGGATGGGAATGACTATGCACTATATTTAATGAAGTCCGTTATGAAAGCCGATATTGCCCCTATTTAATCGACATAACGTACATGCTCCCTTCATAAATTTGTATATAGAGACATTCGTTCAAGTTTCGACTTGGATATGATCTTAAGGAGGGAGAATATGCAAATTCATGTAGTCGCGCAGGGTGATTCTGTATTTTCCATTGCTGGTACATACGGTACAACCGTGGATGCCTTAATAAATGCAAATGAATTAGATGCCCCAAATCAGCTTGTCGTTGGGCAAGCATTGGTTATTCCAATTGTTGGGCGCTTTTATTTTGTTCAACCTGGCGATAGTTTATTTTCAATCGCAGCACAATTTGGTTTGTCTTATCAAGAACTTGCAAGAATTAATAATATTCCAGTCAACACCCCCCTCAATGTAGGGTTACGGTTATATATTCCCCAGGGTCAAAAGCGGGATATCGTTTCCAATGCTTACATTGAACCTACCGGGGGTACCGTTTCTGAAGCTTTAGAAAATGCCGCACGTAAAAATACTCCTTATCTAACCTACCTTGCACCTTTTAGTTATCAAGTAAACCGAGACGGAAGCTTGGCTGCCCCACCACTTAATAATTTCAAAGAAATTGCCGATGCCAACAATGCTAATTTAATGATGGTTGTGACCACACTGGAAGAAGGAGCCTTTAGTGCGGAATTAGGTCATATTGTAGTTACCGTACAAGAAGTGCAGAATAGGCTACTAGATAACATTGTGAATACAGCAGGGCAAGTTGGTTTTACCGATGTCCATTTTGACTTTGAATTTTTACCACCGGAAGACCGAGATGCTTATAGTTCTTTCTTGAGTAAAGCGAAGGATAGATTATCTGCACAGGGCCTATTAATGTCTAGTGCACTTGCACCTAAAGTTAGTGCTACTCAAGAAGGGGAATGGTATGAAGCACATGATTATGGTGCACATGGTGCCGTCGATGACATGGTGGTCCTGATGACGTATGAATGGGGTTATAGTGGTGGTCCTGCTATGGCAGTTTCCCCAATTGATCAGGTTCGACGAGTTGTGGAATACGCCCTTACAGAAATGCCGGCTAATAAGATTTTATTAGGTCAAAATCTATATGGCTATGACTGGACCTTACCATTTGTTCCAGGTGGAGAGTATGCACGTGCCGTAAGCCCACAACAAGCTATTGCACTTGCTCGTGAACATAATGTACCGATTCAATATGATACGACAGCCCAGGCACCATTTTTCCGTTATACGGATGCAGAAGGGCGACAACATGAAGTTTGGTTTGAAGATGCACGCTCGATACAAGCTAAGTTTGATTTGATTAAGGAACTTGGATTACTTGGAATTAGTTATTGGAAATTAGGGCTAGCATTTCCACAGAACTGGTTACTATTGCAGGATAACTTTAATATTGTGAAGAAATCGAGTTGAGTGAATAACATTTAATGAGGTTGGGACATAGATATAAGTTTACGTTATAAAACTGAACGATGTGATAATCAGCTCCGGAAATATACGGAGACTCCTACGGGAGGATAGGCATCGGTGAGACCCCGCAAGAGCTTTAGCTCTGAGGAGGCTCACCAGCCGCCCGTGGAAAGCGTAGTATATTTCCGGAGCGGGTCCATGCGCTTATCATGTTTGTTCGGGTTTTTTAACTAAAACTTTTTTGTCCCAACCTCATTATTTTTATGCTTCCAAAGTAGAAGTATCACCAGTTGGAAGCCCTAGCTCCCAAGATTTTAAGAGACGACGCATGATTTTACCACTTCTAGTCTTTGGTATTGTATCACGCACTTCAATCTCACGAGGTGCTGCATGGGCTGCTAGTTCTGTCTTTACAAATACACGGATATCCTCCAGTAATTCTGCCGATTCTGTATATCCTGGATTTAATGTGATAAACGCTTTTATGATCTCTCCACGTTCTGGATGCGGCTTCCCGATAACACCCGCTTCTGCTACCGCTGGATGTTCAATTAATTTACTCTCTACCTCAAATGGTCCAACTCGTTCACCAGAGGTATTAATGACATCATCCAGTCGTCCTTGGAACCAGAAATAACCATCTTCATCCCGGTAAGCACTATCTCCAGATACATACCACCCATTAATAAAGTAACTTTCATATTTACCAGGGTTATTCCAAATGGCTCTCATCATCGATGGCCAACCAGCTTTTATCGCTAAATTACCCATTTGATTTGGTGGAATCTCATTTCCTTCATTGTCCACAATTGATGCTTCAATACCCGGGATTGGTTTCCCCATGGATCCTGGTCGAATCTCTTCTGTTGGTAGATTTACAATCAATTGTGCTCCTGTTTCTGTCATCCACCACGTGTCATGAATACGAAGATTGAACGCTTTTAATCCCCATGTCACCACTTCGGGATTAAGTGGCTCACCAACACTCATCAGATGGCGTAGTGAGGAAAGGTCATATTGATTAACCAAGTTTTCGCCTGCACTAACTAACATCCGTAATGCCGTTGGGGCTGTATACCAAACGGTTACTTTATTCTTCTCTAATGTTCCATACCAATCTTCTGGCGTGAATCGTCCCCCACGGATGACATTGGTGACTCCATGTAGCCACGGTGCAAAGACACCATAACTTGTACCTGTTACCCAACCAGGGTCTGCTGTACACCAGTATACATCATCTTCTTTCAGGTCTAGTACCCATTCCCCGGTTGCATAATGCTGAATCATTGCATTATGGACATGTAATACACCTTTTGGTTTGCCAGTGGAACCAGAGGTATAATGTAGTACCATTCCGTCCTCTAAATCTACCCATTCTATATCGAAGTTGTCACTTGCATATTCCATTTCATGATAATAATCAACATACTTTTCTGATGCTTCACTTCGGTTGCCAACTAATATTATTTTTTCTAAAGAAGGTAATTCTTCTTGTGGCACACGTTCTAATAAATCAGGAGTCGTTACAAGTACACTTGCTTCACTATCCTGAATTCGATCACGCACAGCTTGTTCCATAAATGCTTCAAATAAAGGTCCAGCGATAGCACCTGTTTTTAAAATACCGAATAAACTCACATAAAACTCCGGACTTCGTGGCATAAACAGGAAAATACGATCCCCTTTTTCTACGCCATATTTCGTTAACACATTAGCAAACTTATTACTATCCTTACTAATTTGTTCAAAGGTTAAGGACTCTTCTCTTCCTGGTGCAGAGTATAAAAGTGCAACTTGATCTTTTTTCGCTGGGTTCTCTGCATGTTTATCAATTGCCTCATAGGCAATATTTACTTTACCTGTATCCTTCCAGGAAAAGTGTTGATGCACGTCTTCCCATTGAAAAGTTGCCCTTAGCTCATCATAGTTCTTTAAATTGTAATTTCCTTCTCTAGCCGGTACTCGTTGCATGTCCATCCTATCACCTCGTTTTGAAATTTGAAACCGATTACATTTAATAAATTATGAAATATTTGAAATGTTACTTAATATATTAGAACATTTTGTTACATTTTTAAAGTGGTTATCACTAATTTAATAGAATTTTTTTTCAATTGGTATTAATTATGACTGTACGGATACAAAAACCTAATAACTTTGTTAACATGGATAAATTTAGCTTCGATTGAAGAAAATAGAAAATATAGACTCTTGATTTTTATACATAGATGGTGAAGGTGAATGTAAATGAGATTAAGGAGACAGAGAAGGAGACTAAATAAGAGAATAGAGAAAGAGAAAGAAAAAGAGAAGGAAAAAGACGAATCGATTGAGAGTCTTTTTCAGCAGCTAAATGGATCAAATGATTTTACACTTTCTACATTACCCTATGAGGAGCACACTCTCTCTATAGGTTATTATTCGACCCTAATTGATTCAGAGATTTTACATCGGGATATCTTCCCTTTTCTAAAAGATTTGGATGCCATCTCTTCCTTACCAACTTTGCTACCTATTGAAGAAATTATTCTTACAACAGATATATCTGTCGTTAGAGACAATCTATTAAAGGGATACACCTTAATATTTGATGTTAATAACTTGAACCTATTTGGGCTTGTGAAATCAGATGTCGATAAAACACGTCAGGTTTCACTGCCAGAGGTTGAATTCAGTGTAGTAGGGCCAAAGGAGTCATTTGTAGAATCCCTGGATACGAATATTAATCTTGTTCGAAAAAGACTTCCGATTCCGGAGTTTGTATCAAAGGAACTAATCATTGGGAAGTTATCGAAAACAAGAGTCTCGGTATTATATATTCAAGGTGTTGCTAATGAAGAGAACATCCATACCGTTATCCAAAGGTTAACTGATTTGGATTTTGATCAAATTACAGATAGTTCCATGATTACACAATTAATCCAGGATAATCAGAATTCACCTTTTCCACAGTTAATCGACACGGAAAGACCTGACAGGATTGCTACAGCAGTAGCGGAAGGAAAGATTGCGATTTTAGTAGATGGTGCACCACACGGTTTAATCGGACCTACTACTATTTTTGAGTTTTTTTCAGCCTTTGAGGACTACTATTTAAATTGGCTAGTTGCCTCCTTTTTTCGTTTGGTTCGTTTTTTTGCAGTACTGTTTTCCATCTTAGCTACACCGATTTATGTAGCGGTCCTGACGTATCATTATGAACTAATTCCCAAAGATATGGTGGCTACCTTAGTTACTTCTAGGAGTGCCATTCCTTTACCACCTATACTGGAGGCGCTTGTTCTAGAATTAGCCATTGAGCTGTTACGAGAAGCAGGTGCAAGACTGCCGACCAAGGTCGGTCAGACAATTGGTATCGTGGGAGGTATTGTCATTGGAACCGCTTCTGTTGAAGCTGGTTTAACGAGTAATGTCTTATTAATTATTGTCGCTCTAGCCGCACTTGCATCCTTTACAACCCCGGTTTATCAAATGGGTAATACGATTCGACTAATACGATTCCCGTTTTTATTAATGGCCCATTATATGGGATTTATTGGGGTAGCCATAAGCTTTTGTTACTTGCTTATTCATTTATTAAAGTTAACGTCATTAGGCAGACCATTTCTTGAACCGTTCTATCCACCAAGAGTACAGGATTTTAAAGATGCATTAATTCGTTTACCTTATTCCCTTCAATCCAAGCGTCCTATTCAAGAACAAACGGAGGATACCATGCGTTTTAATGGTGATAAAGCAAAGAAAAAAGCTGATCCCAAGAAATGAGAAAGTGTGGAGGTGTTATTTTGGAGGAAAAACAGAAGCAAATATCTCCTTTTCTCGTATTTTTCTTAGTACATTCTGTGCAAGTGGGTGTAGGCGTGTTAGGCTTTCAACGTATTATTATGAAGTCAGCAGGGAATGATGCGTGGATTGCTGTTATAGCAGCTGGCATATCCATAAATGTCGCTATTATGATTATGTACCTACTGTTAAACAAACAGCAAAAGGACCTGATCGATATCCATAAGGACTTGTTTGGTAAATGGATTGGAGGATTCTTTAGCCTTATATGGATTATATATTGGTTAGTAATCGGGATTGTCGTACTAAGAAGCTACATTGAAATTGTTCAGGTATGGGTATTTCCATTAATCAATATTATGATGTTCAGCATCATCATATTAGGTCTTGTTTACTACAATGTTACGGGTGGTTTCCGAGTGGTTGCTGGTATTAGCTTTCTAGGAGTTGTCATCCCGTTCTATATCTTTTTATCATTCTTATTCCCAATTGAATACGCCAATTTTCGTAATTTACTGCCTGTATGGAATCATTCTGTAAAAGAACTTTCAATTGCAACAAAGGATATGATGTTGGGCTTATTAGGTTTTTCCACTTTGCTCATGTACTATCCATATATTAAACATCCTAAAAAATCTCAAAAATGGGCTCACTTTGGCAATCTATTAACAATAGGAATATATTTATTCATATTAATCATTACCATTGCTTTTTTTAGTGATAAACAAGTCAGTAAACAAATTTGGGCTACGTTATCAATGTGGAAAATAGTGGAACTCCCATTCATTGAAAGGATTGAGTACATCGGAATTACATCTTGGATATTAATTATTTTGCCTAATATTTGTTTGTCTGTTTGGGCTGCAAGTAAAGGCATTCAGAAGATGTTCCACTTTCATCTCAATAAAGTAATACCGGTCATTCTAATCCTGTTACTATTTGCAACGGTAACGATTCAAGGTAGAGAAACAATTGATAAGCTCAATCAATATTTGGCTATTGTAGGGTTAGGACTGGTTTTTATATATGTGCCAATTCTTACGGTACTTTCTTTCTTCTTCACTAAAAAAAGAAAGGGGAACACTGGAAATGGATAGTAGAATGATGCTCTTTGTATCTGTACTGGTAACACTACCGCTTACAGGATGTATGCATATCGAACAAGAAGTAATAGACGAGATTCAATTAACCACTGCCGGAGGTTATGAGTATTCAGAGGACGGCATGATAGAGGTAACCACTGTTTATCCTAACTATCAGCCTGATAAGTCGGTTATTAATGAAACCCTTACGGATACTGCTAAGTTAAGCAAAGAAGCTCGAGATAGGCTTAATCTACAATCGGATAAACCTGTTGTTAGTGGAAAAGTGGAAGTGACATTATATGAATGGAAAACAGCAGAAAAGGGGATTTTTGACTTTTTAGATACATTAGAGCGAGACCCATCCATTGGCTCAAGTATTTATTTGGGTGTGGTGGATGGAAGTCCAAAAGAGTTATTGAGCAAGCAGTATGGAAATCAAGATAATGGCATTTACCTTTCCAACTTAATTGAGCAAAATATCGAAACGGGTCAAATCCCTAAAACAAATCTTCATCAATTTCTATATAAGTTTTATGCGGATGGAATTGATCCTACCCTTCCAGTACTTAAACAAGAAGATGGTAAAGTAAAACTAACAGGAATTGGACTATTTGCAGAAGATAAATTGGTTGGCCAGTTAGAGGAAGAACAATTCTTTACCTTCAAATTATTATTGGAACGGAAAGGTCAAAAGGGTTCGTACTCTATAAAACTGAATGAGGATAATGACATTTCTATTTATAATATAAGCTCTGGAAGGAATTTCGACATACAGAAGCCAATGACAAATTCTGAAATAATCATCAATGTTAACTTAAAGGCAACTGTTTCGGAATATCAAGATGGTATCCTAAATAAGCAAAAAACTACGAGACTAGAGAAGGAAATTAAAGAATTGCTCGAACAAGATTCGCAAGAAATGATCCAGCAATTCCAAGAAAAAGGGATTGATCCACTAGGAATTGGGGATCAGGTTCGATCCCGAACACGAAATTGGGATCCAAAGAAGTGGAAGGAGCTTTACCCTGATCTCCAAATAACCGTTAAGGTCAATGTTGATCTTTTGGAATCAGGGGTAATAGAATAATGTGGTGAGGTTGTTCCCCAAGTCAATCCCTGAAGTACCGTTTTTATGCTCCTTGAAATTACTTAAAACTAATCCAGTACCTTCCACCCAAACTAGGAAGGTATGGATAGATCGTAAGTAATTGTCCTTTGTAGTATTAGAAATGTATAGATGTAGTGATTATTCCCCATACTTCTTACAAAAGCTTACGTGGAGATGGAGAATATGTCATTAAGATTGATAGAATTGATTACATATATGAAAGATTGTCATAAACACTTAAATAAAGTACCAACAGCAATGGAGTTTAGAGGATATCTAAAAGACCTTAAGGTTATCGGTAATCCCTATAGGTTATTTGCACATAACTACATTCTAGAGAAGGCTGGAATTATTGCAAAAAAAACATGGCGATTAACCGATAAAGAAATTCAGGATAATTTAAAGATATGTGAATGCTTGTTATTATCATTATCAAAAAATATGAGTGGAGAAACTCCTAAACAGAATGAATTTATTCAATATTGTCATTCACAAGGTTTTTTCTTTGCTTGGACACACTATATTTCTTACAATGAGATGCTTAAAAAAGTAAATCTTAAACCAAATCAAAACAGGTATACTACAGAGGTACTGAAGCAACTGCTATTTGACAATATTACCAAACACGGTAAAGTACCTTCCCAATTGGAATTTGAAAATGATAAAACGATGCCTATGTAATTGCATCTAAGAGAAACTTATTTATTAAAAAAACCTCCCAATCAATTGTTTGATTAAAAAGGCTTTTAATGGTTACTATGTAGTCCAACGGATTAACTATATATGGAGTACGGTCTATTACAAATGATAGCTAGACCGTTTTCTGCCCAAAATATCCAAATCCCTTGATTACTGTTTTGATGCCCTCGGCAGGATTCGAACCTGCGACACACGGTTTAGGAAACCGATGCTCTATCCCCTGAGCTACGAGGGCCTGTTATAGGAACATACATTATTATACAAAAACTCCTAGCTAAATTCAAAATACTTTCTCTCGGTATACCAAATATTACTTTCCAATCTAGTATAGAAGGCTTTTCAATAGTATGTTAAAATTAGTAGATATGTCAGTTATTCATTTTTTTGATTGGGGGTACTGGGATGGATAGAGTCCCTTTTATCGCAATAGAAGGACCAATTGGTATTGGTAAAACATCACTAGCGAAAAAGCTATCTGATCACTTTGATTTTCATTTATTAAAAGAAATTGTTGAAGAAAATCCATTTCTAGGTAAATTTTATGATGATATAGATGAGTGGAGTTTTCAAACGGAAATGTTTTTCCTATGTAATCGATTTAAACAACTAGAAGATATTGAAAATAAATATCTAGCAATGAATAAGCCGGTTGTTTCTGATTATCATATTTCTAAAAACATGATTTTTGCAAAACGAACACTTCAAGCGGATAAATTCGAAAAGTATGAGCAAATATATCATATCTTAACAGCGGACATGCCTGTTCCAAATATGTTGATTTATTTACACGCTAGTCTCGATACCATTTTAAATCGTATCAAATTACGTGGTAGAGAAATTGAACAAAACATAAAAGCTTCTTACTTAGCACAGCTTGCAGAGGATTATGAAGCTTATATGAATGAATTTGAAATCATGCATCCTAATATCCCAGTCATTCGAATCAATGGCGATGAGATGGATTTCGTCAAAAACCAAGTAGACTTGGATGCTATTATAAAACAAGTACAACAACAGTTACGTTCTTTTGAAACTGTTACGAAATAATAACTTACTATTTTACCCCTTATAAAGGAGATTACGTAATGAACTTACGAGAAAAATATCATATTCCGAATGATAGTATTATTACCATTGCTGGAACGGTCGGTGTTGGAAAGTCTACGATGACCAAAGCATTGGCAAATGCATTAAACTTTAAGACATCTTTTGAAAAGGTAGACACCAATCCATATTTAGAGAAGTTTTATGATGACTTCGAACGTTGGAGTTTCCATTTACAAATTTACTTCCTAGCAGAACGCTTTAAGGAACAAAAGAAAATTTTCGAATATGGTGGTGGCTTTATCCAGGATCGCTCCATTTACGAAGATACTGGAATCTTTGCTAAGATGCACTACGATAACGGAACCATGAATAAAACAGATTATGAAACGTACACCAGTCTATTTGAATCCATGGTAATGACACCATACTTCCCACATCCAGACTTACTGATCTATCTAGAAGGATCATTTGATGAGGTACTAAGCCGCATTCAGGAACGTGGACGTGAGATGGAGAAGAGTACTCCAATTGCGTATTGGGAAGAAATGTACAATCGCTATGAAAATTGGATTAATAACTTTAATGCATGTCCTATTCTACGCATTAATATTTCAGATTATGATTTAATGGATGAAGAAACATCTATTGAACCAATCTTAGAAAAGATTGGGCATTTTATTCAACAATCAAGACGCTGGGAAACAAGAGAATTGATAAGATAATAATATGAAATGATACATCTGTTGATGTATCATTTTTATTTTCACAACAAATAGAACAAAAGCGCAGGGCGCCCGTTTAGGGAATACGGACTGGACTGAGCCTTAAGAGATATAGGAAACATGCCCTTTCATAGGGGTATGTCGACGTTGGCCTCATAGGCCGGTTTTAGTCGACCTTCCTTAATGCTTGAGTCGATGTTGACTTATCGTGTCATGAGGTGAGGGAAGTCTCGCTAGTCCCTGGGCGCTGGAGCTAGTCGTGGCCGCCTAATTACAGTCTATTTTACAAATTCCATTAACATAAAAAAAAACCGCTACAAATGTAGCGGTTTTCCATATCTCCAATATTTATGCGCTTATTTAAGAATGGAGGAGGTAGAGGGATTCGAACCCCCGCGCGGTTTGACCCGCCTGTCGGTTTTCAAGACCGATCCCTTCAGCCAGACTTGGGTATACCTCCGTAGCAACAAATATTAATATACAGGAATTAATTTTTAATGTCAATTAGATTTGTCCAATTTTCACTGCAAAGTAAAATGAAAATATTTTCCCATTTGCATGACAACTTAAAGGTAATATATAACCCCTCACCACTTTTGTGATGAGGGATTACATCTCTATTACTTAATTACTTCAACGCCACCCATGTATGGTAAAAGAGCTTCTGGAACTTTAACAGATCCATCTTCTTGTTGATAATTTTCTAGAATAGCTGCTACTGTACGTCCAATAGCTAATCCAGAACCATTTAATGTATGAACGTATTCAGGTTTTCCATTTGCCTCTCTTCTAAAGCGGATACCAGCACGTCTTGCTTGGAAATCCTCAAAGTTAGAGCAAGAAGATATTTCACGGTACATATTTTGACTAGGGATCCAAACTTCAATATCGTATTTCTTGGCTGCAGTAAATCCTAAATCTCCCGTACACATGCTCATGACACGATATGGTAACCCAAGCAATTGCAACACTTTTTCTGCGTGACCTGTCAATTCTTCTAATGTTGCATAAGAGTCTTCTGGTTTAACAAACTGTACAAGTTCCACTTTATTAAATTGATGCTGACGAATTAATCCACGAGTGTCACGACCGGCAGAACCTGCTTCTGAACGGAAGTTAGCACTAAATGCCGCATATTTCTTAGGTAAGTCTTCTACTCGTAAGATTTCATCACGATGATAGTTCGTTACTGGAACCTCTGCAGTTGGAATTAAAAAGTAATCCGTATCATCTAGTTTAAATACGTCTTCTGCAAACTTTGGTAACTGTCCAGTACCAGTTAAGCTTGTTCGATTAACTATTTGAGGTGGTAGCATTTCCGTATAGCCATGCTCATCAGAATGTAAATCCATCATGAAGCTCCATAAGGCACGCTCTAATCTTGCTCCGAGACCTTTATAGAAAACAAAGCGACTACCAGTTACTTTACCAGCTCTTTCGAAATCAATAATATCTAAGTTTGTTGCCACATCCCAGTGGGCCTGTGCTTCAAAACCAAATGAAGGTGCTTCTCCCCATTTACGTGCTTCAATATTATCATCTTCATCCTCACCAACAGGAACACTTTCATGTGGGATATTTGGAATAGATAACATGATGTTTTCAAGTTTAGCTTCAATTTCACGTAACTCATCATCATATTCTTTAATTTGGTCGCCTACTTCGCGCATTTCCTTAATAACCGCTTCTGCATCAAGACCCTCTTTTTTCGCTTTAGAAATTTGCTTAGAAACCTCATTCCGCTTTGCCTTTAGCACTTCTACTTTATTAATTAATTCACGACGACGGCTATCAATCTCACCAAAGTGATCTAGCTCTGATAAGTCTTCTCCACGATGTTGTAATTTTGCTTTTACTTCTTCAAAATTATTGCGTAGATACTTCATGTCTAACATGACAATTCCTCCTATTTATTATTGAATGCAAAAAACTCCCGTCCCTAAAAAATAGGGACGAGAGTTGATATTCCCGCGTTGCCACCCTTGTTGAAGAGTAATCTCTTCCGGCTTTAGACGTGTTAACGGTTCGTGACCGGGTTTACTTACTAGGTTTCGGTAAACCAGTTCAAGGATGGATTCACAATAGGTTTTCATCGATTTACACCGGCCATCGACTCTCTTTGGAAAACGATATTGTTACTATTTCCTATCATAACTGTTGGAAATTGATTTTTAATTATACATTATCATAGCTAATTTTTGTTTAAAGTGCAAGTTTTATTCTTTGAAATTTTGATTGAGGTGATTAACGGGAGTGCTTTGTATATCATATTGAGCTGAAATCTTGGTTGAAATGATGAATGAGGGTGCTTTGCGCATCATTTTGACATGAAATATTGGGAGAATTGATGAATGGGGGTTCCTTGCACATCATTTTGACATGAATAATTGGACGAAGTGATGCATAGGAGTGCCTTGTACATCATTTTGTACTGAATTCTTAGAAAAAATGATGAATGAGCATCCTCTATACATCATTTTGACCTGTGATCACGATTAATATGAATTAATACGCCAGATAAAAAAATACCACAGTGAAATTCACTGTGGTATAACTAGAAATTTAACTCTTAAGAAAACCAACCTTTAACGGTATCTACAATGGATGTAAAGATTCCACTGAAGAAGTCGCCGATTGCTCCTAGTGTTAGCATGAACCAGTTAGCTTTTTCTACTGTTTGGTCTGCTACTAGGTCAACGGTTTGGGTTTTGCTGTTGAAGATATAGCCATAGTCGTTTTCACCAGTGTAAACTAGTGTTGCCGTACCAATTTTATCGCCTTTTTTAATAGGAGCCACTATTTCTCCATCTTTATTTAGATTATCTTTATTGATATTGTATTCTACTTTATATAGTTCTTCTTCACCTTTTTTAATTGGGACAGTGAAGGCTTCGTTAATTGAGATTTCTACTGCATCTTCTTTACCTTTTGCAACTGGGATTGTATCCTGCTTTTCCAATTGGAAACCTTTTGCAAACAGTTCTTTCTGTTCAAATTGACCGAATCCATAATCAAATAATCTTGCTGTTTGTTCAAAACGAGCAGCCTTACTTTCTGTACGCATGACAACAGAGATTAAACGATTTCCGTTACGCTCTGCAGTACCTGTAAACGTATATTGAGCTAGTCCAGTGTAGCCTGTTTTAAGACCGTCTACCCCTTCATAGTAAAACTGTTTTAGATAGCTTGCTTCATGTGGTAACATCCAGTTTAAATTCTCTACTGTATACCCTTCAAAATCATCTTCGATTCGGCTTGAGATATCAAGTGCATGTGGAAAATCATTAATCAGATTATATGCTAAAAGCGCAAGTGCTCTAGCAGACAATAGATTTGTTCCATTTGGATCTGTACCTTCTGGATGATTGTCACCTAAAGTTTCATTATCCAGTCCAGTAGAGTTTACAAATTCAGCGTCAGTAAGACCCATTTCCTCTGCCTTTTGGTTCATTTTTTTCACAAATTCCCCTTCGGAACCTGCAATCAATTCTGCAAGTGCGATGGATGTACCATTATCAGAGAAAATTGCCATTGCTTCATATAATTCTTTAACTGAATAGCCCTTATCTTGGGTTAAACCGATACCAGAAAAGTTCGGATTAGCAGAAATGCTATACGCATAATCACTTATTTGGGTTGTTGTTTCCCATGTGATTTCCCCGTTTTCAATTGCTTCCAAAACAAGGTATTCCGTCATCATCTTCGTCATACTTGCTGGTGGAAGTGCCATATCAGGGTTTTTAGCAAATAAAACCTTTCCTGTTTCTGCATCAACTAATATAGCTGACTCAGCATCTAATTCTAATTCAGCTGCATGTATATTCTTTGGTTGTGTTACAAATGATGTTGATGCCAATAGGACAACAAGGACCATCATCATTATTTTTGAATAGATCTGTTTCACTTTTTTACCTCCACCCTAAGTAGTTAGTTTTTTATTTTATTTTGCGAACACCTTAAGTATTTTAACATATATTAAACTAAAAAAATAGACAGGCATATAGTGCCCATCTATTTTGTAATGTTTTGTAATATTTACCCTTTTAAAGAGTAATTTGGTGCTTCTTTTGTAATCTGTACGTCATGTGGGTGACTTTCTTGTAATCCTGCATTCGTGATTCGGATAAACTGCCCCTCAGTTCTTAAAGACTCAATGGTAGAAGTTCCACAGTATCCCATTCCTGAACGTAATCCACCAAGTAATTGGTGAACCGTATCAGCAAGTGGCCCCTTATATGCAACTCTACCTTCAATTCCCTCTGGAACAAGCTTCTTGGTTTCCGCTTCTCCGTCTTGGAAGTAACGGTCTTTGGAACCCGCTTTCATCGCGCCTACAGATCCCATTCCACGATAAACTTTATATCTTCTACCTTGATAAATTTCCGTTTCTCCAGGGCTTTCAGATACACCTGCAAACATACTTCCTAGCATGACAGCATGTGCTCCTGCAGCAAGTGCTTTAACAATATCTCCCGAATACTTAATACCACCATCTGCAATAACTGGTACACCATATTCAGCTGCAACCACTGCACAATCATAAACAGCGGTAATTTGTGGAACACCTACACCAGCCACTACTCTAGTTGTGCAAATAGAACCAGGTCCGATTCCCACTTTAACAACCGTAGCACCAGCTTCGATAAGGTCTTTCGTTGCCTCTCCAGTTGCTACATTACCAGCAATGATATCTAGGTCGGGATATGCTGCACGAATTTTCTTCAGTTGTTCTAATACACCCTGTGAATGTCCATGTGCCGTATCAATCACAATAACATCTACACCAGCATTTACTAAAGCTTCAATACGAGACATGGAATCACCAGTAACCCCAACAGCTGCACCTACTAGTAATCTACCTTGTGCATCTTTAGCAGCCTGAGGGAACTCAATCACCTTTTCAATATCCTTAATGGTAATGAGACCTTTTAGTACTTGATTTTCATCTACTAAAGGTAATTTCTCAATTTTATATTGTTGTAGAATATGTTCAGCTTCTTCTAATGTTGTTCCAACAGGTGCAGTAACCAGATCCTCACTTGTCATCACATCGGAAATCAACATAGAATAATCTTGAATAAAACGTAAATCACGATTCGTAATAATACCTACAAGCTTTTGCTCTTCTTCATTATTTACAATTGGTACTCCTGAGATTCGGTACTTACTCATCAAATGTTCGGCAGCAAATACTTGATGCTCTGGAGTTAAGAAAAATGGATTGGTAATAACCCCACTCTCAGAACGTTTTACCCGGTCAACCTGTTCAGCCTGTTCTTCAATGGACATATTTTTATGAATGATTCCAAGACCACCTTGTCTTGCCATCGCAATAGCCATGCCAGCTTCTGTAACAGTATCCATTCCAGCACTTATTAATGGAGCATTTAGTTTTAAGTTAGGGCTTAAGGTAGTACTTAGATCAACCTCACGTGGTAAGACCTCAGATTTTGCAGGTATTAATAATACATCATCAAAAGTTAATCCTTCTTTCGCAAACTTATCCTTTCTCACAATAAATCCTCCCTTATTAGAATGTTAGAACTTGGTAATAGAATAATAAAATAATGACTTGGAAAAGCTAATACGTATATCTATTGTTATTTACAATACGCCAACTAAAGATTATTTTCAATAACTGTTTTACTGTAAAATAAAGTTCATATATTCTAACTTTTCTATTAAATAAAAAGGACGTTATTATGCATTTCCAAGAAGAGATTCAATCATTTTATACGTATTTACAATCACAACAAACTGCTCAGAATTATTTGCTACAATGCTATAAACAAATTGACAAGATAGATGCAGAAAGAAAAAGCTATGAGAATTGCAATGTCTTTATGTATTGTCTTCATCATGGGAGAGAATACTACCGAGCTGGTGAAAAGCTAGATACTGTATTAAAACCTGTTATGTATTTCTATGGAATGGCACATTTGTTAAAAGCATGCTTACTCACGAAACGACCAGAGTATCCAGAATCCACTTCCGTTCTGGCACATGGTGTCTCCACTAGAAAACGAAAAAAGAAGGATTATAGCTTTTTAGAGGATGAGGTGAAGGTCCAACATAAAGGGCTATTTCCCTATTTCTCTGAACATCTATTTGGAATTAATAAGGTACCATTTGAAAAAGTAACGATGAAATCATTATTTCAATTAATACCTGAACTAATTACTTTCTTTACCTACGAACAAGAACATAGTTTAGTAAAAATTGGTCACCTTGATGACCTGACGATAACCGTGCCAAAAACAATCTGTGATGATTACCACATGACGGAAAATGCCCTTATTAAACGATTGGAAAGTTATTTGCCGAAAGTTTTAGTAAAAGAAGAGAACTCAAAAAGCATTATGTTGAATCTAAATGAACCTATTACCAGTGATGTAGGTCCATTTCAAATAAACCTGAATTCAGAGGTATATCTCCCAACGAATAGAGACTTTTTTATCCCTATATCAGAGGTGATGGTTCACTACTTGCTCTTATACAATCTAAGTATGTTATCTCGATACGAGGCTGAATGGTGGGGAGAACTTCTCGCAACAAAACCAGATGCAGATTATCCATTTATCTCAAGATTCCTCGATATCACACAAGAAAAAATTCCGTTGATGATGGGGAAATACCTATATAAAAAAATGGAGGGGCAGTCATAGACTACTGCCCCTCATAGTATCTCACTTATATGTAAATCCTGATGATTGCTTAAAGTAACGATTTCACCATTTTCAAGTCGCAAAATCGGTCTGGTTGGCATTTTCGGATCAATAAAGACAATCTCACCTGCTTGGTTATTAGAAAGCAATACCTTTGTACCAATGGAAAAATTGGCTATCGAATCAATAAAAACTTGTACAATTCGAATATCCAGTTTACTATATTGTTCTTTTTGTAATTCTTCAATCACGCTAAAAGGCGATTGCTTCTTGCGATATACTCTTTCACTAGTCATCGCATGATAGATATCACAAACCGCTATGATCCTTGCATAGCTATGTATTTTCTCTTGTGATAACCCTAATGGGTAGCCGCTTCCATCCATTCGCTCATGATGCTGTAGAACTGCTAATTTAACCGTATATGGAATAGATTTAACATGCTCCACCATCCGGTAAGAGTAAGTTGGATGATTCCTGATTTCCATTCTTTCCTCATTGTTTAATATTTCTTTATGAAAGACAGAATCCCCAAGTCTTGCCATACCAGCATCACTTAATAAGCCTGCCAGACCAATCTGAAACCATTCCCCTTTTTGGTATCCAAGTTTTTTACCTAAATAAGCACTTAAAATCGAAACAGAAACACTATGATGATAAAAGTAATCCTTCTTATTAGCGAATTTGTGTAGCTTATACACGGCTGATCCTATATCATCCATACGATTAATTAGAGGTAAGATTAGATTACGAACTGCTAGATTATCAATAGGTAATTGATTTTGCCAAGATTCAAACAACCTTTTATATTGTTCAACTACTAAATCATAATGGTCTCTAAAAGATAATTCTGCTAAATCGTTTACTTTCTCTTTAGGCTGGGTCGATTGTACAACTTTTTCTTCCTCATCAACAGTCTGAGGTTGAAAGAGTGTACCATTCTGAAGTCTTTCTGAAACATCGACATGTTCAATTAAAAATTTATGTAATACATTTATATGTTCAGCAGTTAAAACCGTCTTTTGTGGAATAATAGGTCGGCTTGTCTTTCCCTTTACTTCACGTAAAAGTACACATCCTGGAACTACTTGAGATGATGATACACGCATTTTGTCCCCTCCATATGATGAAGAAAAGGTGACGGTGAAAGAATATCTCTTTAAACCGTCACCTAGTATACTTCTTATTCCTCTTCTGATTCTACATCAGTTACTTCCGTTGATTCAGTTGAATCCATTGCTTCAGTCGATTCATCTACATTTGAAGTCTCTTCTTCCTCGTCTTCATGATCAATAATCGCGACTGTTGCCACTTCTTCATTTTCTTGAAGACGAATTAAGCGAACCCCTTGTGTATTTCTTCCTGTTTGAGAGATTCCCTCAACCGGAATACGGATTAAGACACCAGCTGCCGTAATTAGCATTAAGTCTTCATCGCCTTTTACAGCTTTAACAGAAACAACATGTCCTGTCTCTTCTGTTAACTTAGCAGTGAAGATACCTTTACCACCACGGTTTGTTATACGATATTGGTCTTCATCTGTTCGTTTTCCAAGACCTTTATTCGTAACGTGAAGGATTTGTACTCCACTATCTAATATTTCCATAGATACCACTTCATCATCATCTCGTAATGAGATACCACGTACACCTGCTGCAGTTCTACCCATCAATCTTACTTGATCCTCTGGGAAGCGAATTAGATAACCATTTTTCGTTGCAATCATAATGTCCTTAGTGCCATCAGTTAGACGCACGGACATTAGTTCATCATCTTCACGTAAACCAAGGGCAATTAAGCCACCCTTACGTATGTTGGCAAATTGTGCGAGACTTGTACGTTTAGAAATACCTCTTTTGGTCGTAAAGAAGAAATTCCAATCCTCACTAAATTCACTAACCGAGATGACGGCATTAATCCATTCACCCTTTTCAATCTGAAGTAGATTGATGATTGGCAGACCTTTAGCTGTCCGGCTGAATTCTGGTATTTCATACCCTTTAACCTTATAAACTTTCCCTTTATTCGTAAAGAACAGGATGGTATCATGAGTCGTTGTGGAAATAAGGTGCTCTACAAAGTCATCCTCATGGGTTCCCATTCCTTGGACACCACGTCCACCACGTTTTTGAACGCGATACGTGGAAGAAGGTAATCGTTTAATATACCCTTTATGTGTAAGCGTAATAACGATATTTTCTACTGGAATTAAGTCTTCATCTTCAAAGAAGTCCGCTCCACCAGCAGCAATTTCAGTACGTCTCTTATCGCCATATTTCTCTTTTATTTCTTCTAACTCTTCACGAATGATTTCTAGAACTTTTTCCTCATCAGCTAAGATTGCTTTTAATTCTTCAATTAACTTTTGAAGTTCGTTATATTCATTCTCAATCTTTTCACGCTCTAATCCTGTTAAGCGTTGTAATCTCATATCTAGGATTGCTTGCGCTTGTTTTTCGGATAGTTTAAAGCGAGTCATTAACCCGTCTCGAGCAATATCTGCGGTTTTGGAACCACGGATTAACGCGATAACTTCATCCAAGTGATCCAGTGCAATTCGTAAACCTTCTAAAATATGTGCTCTTGCTTCTGCTTTTTTCAATTCAAAAGCCGTACGACGTCGAATGATTACTTTTTGGTGGTCCAAATAATGTTTTAGACACTCTTTAATATTAAGTACTTTAGGAATACCGCCTACAAGTGCTAATGTATTAACACCGAATGTTGTCTGTAAGGATGTATATTTATATAAATTGTTTAATACGACATTTGCATTAGCATCTCGACGTAATTCCATGACAATACGCATACCATTTCGGTCTGATTCGTCACGTAAATCGGTGATTCCTTCCACACGCTTATCACGTACTAACTCAGCTATTTTTTCAATTAGTTTAGCCTTGTTAACCTGGTATGGTAATTCAGTTACTAGAATCATGGGTTTACCATTGGACTGTTCCTCAATCTCTACTCTCGCACGAACAGTAATGGATCCTCTACCAGTTTCATAGGCTCTACGGATACCGCTACGTCCTAGAATAATTCCGGCAGTAGGGAAATCTGGTCCTGGTAAATAATTTTCCATAATGTCATCAATCGTAATCTCAGGATCCTTACTTACTGCTAGTACGGCATCAATGGTTTCCCCTAAATTATGAGGAGGAATATTCGTAGCCATCCCAACAGCAATACCAGAAGCTCCGTTTACTAAAAGGTTAGGGAAACGGGCTGGGAATACAACTGGCTCTCTTTCAGAACCATCATAGTTATCTTGATAATCAATTGTGTCCTTGTTAATATCACGGAGTAATTCCATCGATATCTTGGACATTCTAGCTTCGGTATAACGCATCGCTGCTGCCGAGTCACCATCAACCGAACCAAAGTTACCATGTCCATCTACTAGTGGATTACGATAACTGAAGTCCTGTGCCATACGTACCATGGCTTCATAAACTGCAGAGTCACCATGTGGGTGATACTTACCGATTACTTCACCTACGATACGGGCTGACTTCTTATATGCTTTATCAGAATGCATACCTAAATCGTTCATTGCATATAATATTCTTCGATGTACAGGTTTCATACCATCCCTAACATCTGGTAATGCACGGGACACAATAACACTCATTGCATAGTCTAGAAAGGACGTACGCACTTCTTGGCTTATATTAATTTCTTGTACACTTCGACGTTCTTGTTCCGCCATAGATTTAAAACCTCCTGATTGTGTCAGGAGACTAACTTAAAAGTAAGTTAGCCGGACACATTTCCAAAAACGAGAAACGTTTTTCGTTATTCACTATATTTACCTTACCGTTAAATATCTAAGTTCTTAACATACTGGGCATTTTCTTCAATAAATTGACGACGAGGCTCAACCTTGTCACCCATTAACATGTCAAATACATGATCCGCTTCAATTGCATCAGATAAATCAACCTGTAGCAAGGTACGATTATCTGGGTCCATGGTTGTTTCCCAAAGCTGTTCCGCATTCATTTCCCCAAGACCTTTATAACGCTGTAAGCCAGGTTTCGGTGCTTGTGGTAATTTAGCTAGAATCTCATCAAGCTCTCTATCGTCGTATGCATAATGGACAGCTTTACCTTGCTGAACCTTATAAAGTGGTGGCTGAGCAATATAAACATAACCATGTTCAATTAATGGACGCATAAAACGGAAGAAGAATGTTAATAGTAATGTTCGAATGTGCGCACCATCTACATCGGCATCTGTCATAATAACGATCTTATGATATCTTGCCTTGGAAATATCAAAGTCATCACTAATACCTGTTCCAAGTGCGGTAATCATAGAACGCACTTCATTGTTAGAAAGAATACGATCTAAACGTGCTTTCTCTACATTTAGGATTTTACCTCTAAGTGGTAAAATCGCTTGGAAATGCCTGTCACGACCCTGTTTCGCAGAACCACCCGCTGAGTCACCCTCAACAATATACAGTTCACTAATGGATGCATCTTTGGATGAACAGTCTGCTAGTTTACCTGGAAGGTTGGAGATTTCCAGTACACCTTTTCTTCTCGTTAAATCACGAGCTTTCTTCGCAGCAGCACGTGCACGGGAAGCCATTAGACCTTTTTCTACAATGATTTTCCCTACTGAAGGATTCTCAAATAAGAATTTCCCAAACATTTCACTAAAAACAGAATCTGTGATAGCACGAACTTCACTATTTCCTAGTTTTGTTTTTGTTTGTCCTTCAAATTGTGGGTCTGGATGTTTAATAGATATAATCGCTGTAATCCCTTCACGAACATCATCACCAGTTAAGTTAGGTTCACTATCTTTTATTAAATTACTTTTACGTGCGTAATCATTGATCACTCGTGTTAAACCCGTCTTAAAGCCGGACTCATGGGTTCCGCCTTCATAGGTGTGAATATTATTCGCATAAGAAAAGATATTGCTATTAAAACCATCGTTATATTGAATAGCTACTTCAACCGCAATTCCTTGATCATCACCTTCTGCATAGAAAGGATCATGAAGAACTTCTTTATTACGATTGATGAACTCTACATATTCACTAATTCCACCCTCAAAGAAAAATGATTGAGGTTCTTCACCAGTACGTTTATCTTCAATAGAGATACGAATTCCTTTATTTAAGAATGCTAATTCACGAATACGTTGTACAAGTGTTTCTAGATTATAGGTTGTGGTTTCAGTGAAAATTTCAGGGTCTGGAGTAAAGTGTACAGTTGTTCCAGTACGGTCCGTTTCTCCAATAACTTCTAGGTCCTTGACCTTGTTACCACGTGAAAAGCCAATATGATGCACTTTTCCATCAAGGTGTACGTATACATCTAAGTTAGTAGACAATGCGTTTACAACAGAGGCACCTACACCATGTAGTCCACCGGAAACCTTATAACCGCCACCGCCGAATTTTCCTCCAGCGTGTAATACGGTCATAATTACTTCAACTGCAGGTTTACCAGTCTGCTTCTGAATATCTACTGGAATACCGCGCCCATTATCCTTAACTGTAATACTATTATCCTCTTCAATAATGACTTGAATGTGATCACAGTATCCTGCTAGTGCTTCGTCAATACTATTATCCACGATTTCCCATACTAAGTGATGAAGTCCCTTTTCACTTGTGGAACCAATATACATACCAGGTCTTTTACGGACCGCTTCTAACCCTTCCAATACCTGTATCTGATCGGCATTATATGACTCTTGTGTTTTAATGTTTTCATCCATTGCCATTTTCCCACCTACATTCCACTTGAATTATTCAAGCTCAAGTTCGTCTGAATAATCATCAAGTTTACTTATTGTTGACATCATACTTGCCCGTTTTTTAAGTGTTGCTACAGACAACGTACTCAAATATAAATGATCATTCGTAATCACTACTGATTTTGCATCTTCGACTGGCCCAATAATGATATCTTGATTAGCCGTCATCATCTCATCCATAATGGTGGATGATGAAATAATATTATAGTCAATAATGGAAACTATATCTTTTGACCGGATAACATTTTCATTCCCAATGTGAATAAACAAGTCTTACTCCCCCACCTAATGGAACTCCTCTAAGAGGTGACCATCCCATTTTGCACTCTGAACATTTCCGCCTTTTCCAAGGTAGCATGATGAATACCATCTACACTCGTAGTAGAAACAAAGGTTTGAACTTTTCCTTGGATTGTATTTAACAGATGTGATTGTCTATAGTCATCTAACTCACTTAACACATCGTCTAAGAGGAGGATTGGATATTCTCCTACTTCACTGTAAATGAGATCAATTTCAGCTAGCTTTATCGATAAAGCTGTTGTACGTTGCTGGCCTTGAGATCCATATGTTTGGACATTTTTCCCATTTACATAAAAAAGGATGTCATCCCGATGAGGTCCATAAAGCGTAGTTCCACGTTCAATCTCTTTCTCTATAGATTGATGAAACTTCTCTTGAAAACTACTTTCTATTTTCTCCTTAGATGCACCTTCTAATACTTCGATCGTTGACTGGTATTCAATCTCAAGTTCTTCTACTTCATGGCTTATTCCATGATGAATGGGCTTTGCCCATTTCCTTAGCAATTCTAAGAAGGCAAAGCGTCGTTCTAAAATAGTGCTTGCATGTTCAATTAGTTGATCGGTTAAGACCTGGAGCATCATACGATTTATACTTCGGTCTCTTTGCATTTGCTTTAACAAATGATTCCGTTGCTTTAACACCTTTTGAAACTGCCCAAGATGGTAAATATATCGTGGTTGAATTTGACCAAGTTCCATATCAATAAATCGTCTACGTATATTCGGAGGTCCTTTGACTAAGGTTAAGTCCTCAGGGGCAAACATCACGACATTTAGATTACCTATATAATCACTTAATCTTCTTTGCTCTAAATGATTTAGCTTCGCTTTTTTTCCTTTTCCGGATATTACTATTTCTAACGGAATGGAATGTATTCGCTTTTCGACTCTACCTTCTATTTTAGCATAATCCTCGTCCCAACGGATTAATTCTTTTTCTTTTGAGGTACGGTGAGACTTTGTAAATGCTAGAAGATAGATGGCCTCCATGAGATTTGTTTTTCCTTGAGCATTTTCACCAATGATGACATTTACTTTGTCGTCAAATTCGATACGTAAATTTTTATAATTTCGGTAATTTGTTAAATTTAATTCTTTTATATGCATGTGTATGCCTCATTTAGGAACTAATCTTTTTTTACAACTACAAAAGATCCAGCACCTTCGATTTCAACAACGTCATTCGGGTAGAGTTTTCTTCCCCTGCGATGTTCTAATACTCCATTAACAACTGCTCCTACATCTTGTAAGTATGTTTTTACCATACCACCTGATTCTAAGACGTTGGTTAATTTTACAAATTGACCCAGTGTAATATAGTCGGTGTTAATTTCGATAGTTGTATGCAATTTAATCACCAATTCCTGATTGTTTTTTAAAATAATCACTTATAACTATTTTACTAAAGTTTTTGCTTGAAGGAAAGGTAAGACCCTTGAAATGAGGTTAAAACGTTTGTATGGGGTTAAAAATGCTTTTTATTGGTATGAAAAATGACTTTTATCGTTTAGATTTGTGATAAAAGTCATTTTTTCTTTCTGGCCAAGTCCGCGGCGGGAATACACTGCGCTTTCCATGGGCGGCTGGTGAGCCTCGGGCCAACAGGATGTTGGTCACAAAGGCGTTGCCTCAGGATGAGGTGTTCTTAGCCTTTGAACCCCTATCTCGCACTGAGGGGTCTCACCTATGCCTGTCCTCCCATAGGAGTCTCCGTGTATTCCCGCCGCTCTGAGCAGTATTATTAGTATTTCCATAAAAAGTTAATAGCCAAAAAACAATATTGCTTTTTTACCAAACTTACATTCTAATCCTAATAAGTTCGTACTGGTAGGATTAGTTGTAGCATGGATGGGTCGTTTATTGGGCGGATGATGAATGGTCTCATGGCGCCTGTGAAGTCGATTTTTACTTCGTCTACATCCATTACTTTAAGTGCGTCTAGCATGTATTTTGAACTAAAGGAAATTTTAAGGTCTTCACCTTCGATGGATTGAACAGCTAATTCTTCTGATACATGTCCAACTTCCGGTGAGTTACTTGTGATTTCTAGAATATTATTGTCTAGTGTTGTTAATTTAACGACATTATTTCTTTCTTCTCTTGCAAGTAGGGATGCACGATCAATACTACTACTCAAGTCTTTAGTTTTTACGTGGAGTACTGTTTTACTTTGTTCCGGAATTAGTCTAGATGTTTCTGGATAATTCCCATCTAAAATTCGAGATAAGAAATTTAGGTGTTTGGTACGGAACAGGATTTGATTATTTGTCACACTAATTTCTACTGTTTCTTCCGTATCATCAAGAATTTTATTTAATTCATTTAAACTCTTACCTGGAACCACGATACTTGGAAATTGAACATTGGACGATGGTACTGGTACTTCTCTAGCTGCTAAACGGTGACTATCTGTTGCTGTAAACGTTAATTTGTTATCCACAAGAGAAAGATTTACACCCGTTAAAATTGGGCGAGTTTCCATAGAAGATACAGCGAACACCGTTTGTTTAATTAAGCTTTTTAATAAATCTGTTGGAAGTTCAAAGCTATCATCTGTTTGTAATTTTGGTAACTGTGGATACTCATCTGCATCCTGACCATTTAAACTAAATTCAGCTTTTCCTGAACGAATGGTTACCTTTAAATTTTCATCAGCTACAATTTCCACGTGTTGTTCTGGTAATTTACGAACAATATCAGGGAAGTATTTAGCTTGTAAAACAATGCTACCTTCTTCAATATCCTCGACATTTACCATGCCATTTTCTTCTGCAGGAATATAAGACTCAATGGAAATATCTGAATCACTACCTGTTAACGTAATTCCGTGTTGTTTTGCTTCTATTTTCATTCCAGTTAGGATTGGAATTGCTGTTCTTGAAGATATTGCTTTCATAACATCTTGTACACTATCAATTAATTGATCACGTTGAATCGTAAATTTCATGAAAAAATCCTCCAATGGAAGTTCTATATATTTATTATTTTTATAAAGATTTTATAGTAATAATAGTAATAGGGGCTGTGATTATGTGGATAACCGTATCAAACACAGATAACATATAGTTATCCACATGTGAATAAAATGTTTGTAAGTTTGTACTCTCTATCCACGTTATTAACAGGTGGATAAGGTTATAAAGATTTCAGTTCTTGCTTAATTTCTTCAATTTCTCTTGCTAGTAGAGAATCATTTTCTATTAGTTTAGCGATTTTTTCGTGTGCATGAATAACGGTTGTATGATCGCGTCCACCAAATTCCTCACCAATCTTAGGTAGCGATAAATCTGTCATTTCTCTCGATAAGTACATCGCTATTTGGCGTGGGAATGCGATAGATTTTGTTCGTTTTTTAGCTAGAAAGTCATCCTTTTTAACACTATATTTCTCCCCAACAACTTCCATAATGGTAGGAATAGTAATAACTCGAGGTTTATTATTAGGAATAATGTCTTTTAAAGCATCAGCTGCAAGGGAAGCATCAATATCTTGATTAACAAGAGATGAGTAGGCTACGACACGAATTAGCGCACCCTCAAGCTCACGGATATTCGTATCAATTTGATTTGCAATATAGAGCATGACTTCACTTGGAATATCTAGCCCTTCTGCTTTTGCTTTTTTAGTTAGAATGGCAATCCTTGTTTCTAAATCCGGTGGTGTAATGTCAGTTATGAGACCCCATTCGAATCTAGAACGTAACCGGTCTTCAAGAGTCGGTATTTCCTTAGGTGGTCGGTCACTTGAGATGATAATTTGTTTATTTTCCTCATGTAGTGCATTAAATGTATGGAAAAATTCTTCCTGTGTTGATTCTTTACCAGCAATGAATTGGATATCATCGATTAGGAGGACATCTACATTGCGGTATTTATTACGGAAGTTAGCTGTTTTATTCTCCATAATGGCATCAATAAATTCATTCGTGAACTTCTCAGATGAAATATAGACCACTTTGGCATTTTTATTATGTTCTAAGACATAGTGCCCAATCGCATGCATTAAGTGTGTTTTTCCTAATCCAACTCCACCATAAATAAATAGAGGATTATATGCTTTAGCTGGTGCTTCCGCTACTGCAAGTGAAGCGGCATGGGCAAATCGGTTACCAGATCCAATAACGAACGTATCGAATGTGTACTTTGGATTTAGCATGGTTTTTCCATCATGAACGTCATTAATTGGTGGTTTCGGTTTTGGTCTAGGCTTGTTAACCTCTTCAATCACGGTATCTAGAACGATTAATTTTAATTGTAATTTAGAGCCCGTTACTTCAAGTAACACCTTTTGAATGAGTTGGGAGTATTGCTCTTCTAACCAGTCCCTGGCAAATTCATTAGGTGCTGTAATGGTTAACGTGCTACCATCTAAAGATTCTGCTTTCGTATCTTTCAGCCATGTATCAAAGCTTGGTTTACTTATTTTTTCCTCTATCTTTTCAAGTGTGGCTTTCCATAGATCATGGATATTTTCCAATTCATTCCCCCCCTTCAATTCAGATAATAGATTTTCCTAAAGTTAAGAATAAAAAACCTCTCTCTATCTTTTGACTATGTTAGAAACAAGTAGTCATTTTTAGCATAAATCTGCTTTTTTCTTCATAAAGATGGAAAGGTAAGTAATCTAGTATTTAATTTTTTGCTAGGCTGCTTTTAGCCAAGCGTAGAAAAACAAACACATTCGGTAAATAGAAGGTGCGTTTTACTAATAACTATAGATAATAGTTAAGAACGGTTGTGGATAATTTAGGCTAAATCTACTAAGTGTTTAAGTGAGTTATGCGCAGATTAGATAATTTTGTGGATAAGATATAAAAACAGGGTGTGAATTAATGTCCACAGGATATCCACAGTTTGTGTATAACTTTTTATGGTTAGATACTTGTTAACATGTTAAAACACAACTATGATACCAAAAAAAAAGCAGGTTTGCAATGCTTTTTCGACACTTATCCACAATATCCATCTGTTGTAGACAATTATTATTCACACCACCATATTTTGTGATTAACCTGTCGACAAATGCTGTGGATATTTATTTTGGGTATAAAAGATAGTGAACAGGGTATGTGGATAAAATAAAATAGTGTGTTTGATGCTGGAAAAAGTGAAAAAGTTTTAGTTAGTTTGGCTTACATAAATTTTTGTATGTGAATAAGTTGGAGTGGATTTTGGAGGAGAAGATGGGCTGTTTTAAAAAACGAATGTTGCTTTTCACTTGGTTGTTATAGGAAGTGGTTTAATAGGATCGAGTTGTTTATCATTTTGATAAGAAATTCGGGTTGAATAGAAAAGTGAGGTCCTGTTGTGAATCCTTTTAAAAGGAATTCTAGTTGAAAAGTAGAAATGAAACCTTGCTTCATCTTTTTTAAGTGTTGATAATAGAAAATTTATATAAACGATGTATTATAAGCATCCGATACCTTTTCCTAAGAAAGAGTTTAACTATCTTTACCATTATCCCAAGTAGAATTTTTTCTAAATCAAGTTGACGATAAAAAATTTTTTCTGTATAATGACAAAGACTGTCTAAGGATTAGTTGTTTATATTATTGAGAATTAAAATCTTTTCCGCTTGCAAATAGTGTGAGCTTTGACATTCGCTTTTAAAAGCTTGGGTATGTGCCCTAGTTTTCTAAAATAGATCCCCCCTAGGAGGTGCAGCATAAATGAAAAGAACGTTTCAACCTAATAACCGTAAACGTAGTAAAGTACATGGCTTTCGCGCACGTATGAGCACTAAAAACGGCCGTAAAGTTTTAGCTCGTCGTCGTCGTAAAGGAAGAAAAGTATTATCTGCATAGGCCACTGAAACCATCAGTGGTCTTTTTTCACGCTAGGATACTAAAAACGGTGAAAATAGATAAAAAATATATAGTTAGAATAAACTTGAAAGCAGTGGTTCAAAATGGTTAAAGGGCCATTGCTTTTTGTTTTACATAAAGGATAGAATTACTAATCTTGCTAAACATAGAAGAATGGTAAAACACGGGTAATTGCGATAGGTGATCAGTAATGAAGAAAGAATATCGAGTGAAAGATAATAAGGATTTCCAGGTTATATTTAAACAAGGAAAGTCCTTTGCAAATAGACAGCTAGTTATTTACTATAGGAAGAAAGAAGATCAAAGCCATTTTAGGGTTGGTCTGTCAGTGGGAAAAAAAATCGGTAATGCTGTGGTTAGAAATAGAATTAAACGATACCTTCGTCAAGCATTCCATGAATTAGAAAAAGAAATTAAACCTTCCTATGATTTTATTATTATTGCTAGGCAGCCTACTAAAGAGATGGAATTCTTTGAAGTAAAAAAGAGCTTAACGCATTTACTGTCGAAAGAAAAACTATTAAAGAATAAGTAAAGTTTTAGATAAGAATAGAATCTGGAGCTTGTTTATTGTAAAATATGTGTTATACGTTGTCTTAAAGTGAAAGCGATTTTTTTCGTATGGACTAGTTAGGAGGAAAAGATTTGCGTAAGAAGTTATTTTTAATAGCATTACTAATAGGATTAGTTGTTTTCCTATCAGGTTGTACCGAAATAAATGAACCAATTACACCAGATAGTGAAGGAATTTGGAATACTTATTTCGTTTATCCGTTATCATGGTTGATTATTTACTTTGCTGATTTATTTAATGAAAACTTTGGTCTAGCTATTATTTTAGTGACAGTAATCATTCGTACGGCATTACTTCCACTAAATATTAAACAATTAAGAAGTTCAAAGGCAATGCAAGATATACAGCCAGAATTAAAAGAATTACAACAGAAATATAGCTCCAAAGATGCGAACACACAGCAAAAACTCCAACAGGAGACAATGGCATTATTCCAGAAACACGGTGTTAATCCACTTGCAGGATGTTTACCGATTTTCGTACAAATGCCGATTCTTTTAGCTATTTATCACGCAATTATGCGTACAGATGCAATTGATGGACATTCATTCTTATGGTTCCCATTAGATGAAAAGGATTTTATCCTTCCATTTATTGCAGGGATCACAACATTCTTACAACAGAAATTAATGATGGCAGGTAGTCCTGCAGCTGGTAACCCACAAATGACAGTAATGCTTTACATGATGCCAATTATGATTACTGTATTTGCATTTATGTTCCCTGCAGCTTTAGCACTATACTGGGTTATTGGTAACTTATTCATGATTGCTCAAACAATTTTCATTCGTAAACCAATGATGAAAGATTCCAATACTGGAGGAGACAAAAAGTGAGAGAAGTAACTGCTACCGGACAAACAGTTGATGAAGCGGTCCAATCAGCACTAGAGCAGTTAAACACATCCAGGGACCAAGTTCAAGTTACGATTATTGATGAAGGTAAAAAAGGAATACTAGGTGTATTTGGAGCAAAGAGAGCTATTGTAAAGGTGACGCTTGCTAATAATCCAATTCAGGAAGCGGAAAAGTATATTAAAGGTGTCGTAAAAAACATGAACGTAGATGTTAACGTAACAGCTACTGTAGAGGACAATCATGTAACCTTTGATTTATCTGGGGAAAAGATTGCGTTACTAATTGGAAAACGTGGCCAAACATTAAATGCACTACAGTACCTTACCCATCTAGTAGTCAATAAAGAAGGTAATAAGTATCATACCGTTACCATCGATGCAGAAGGCTACCGCGGCCGTCGTAAAGAAACGCTAGAAGGCCTAGCACTACGTATGGCAGACAAGGCGAAGCGAATGAATAAGAAAGTAGCCTTAGAACCTATGCCTGCATATGAAAGAAAAATAATTCATAGTGTATTACAGGATAAAGATGATGTTTCGACCTATTCAGATGGTGTAGAACCACATCGTCATGTAGTCATTAAACCATAATGAAAATGGAGAACCTCTGGTTATGTTAACCAGAGGTTTTTTTGTATGTTTTTAACAGGGAGTTACATACTAACTAATAATGTGCATGTAAAGGAGAATGTGTTGTGGAACAGTTTAGTGGGGCAGTATTTCAAGGTGAGATGGATCAAAAAAGTTTTTACTTAACCCAAGTCAAACAAATTTCCACAGCATCATCATTGTCACTAGAGCAACTAATGAAAATGGTAGCATACTTAGGTGCACAGGAGGATTCATGTACCATTACGGTAAACGATCAAATACCATTATTGTTAAGTAAAGAGGACATTACATTACTTCTGCAAGATCTAGAGGCTATATTAAGAAAAGTACATTAACAACAATCGTAGAAGGGGTTTCTGAGATGAGTAAAGATAAAAACAAAATGACAAATTCAAATGAAGTAGCAGAAAAAAATTACGATGTTTCCGGTTATACCAGTAGTAATCAAGTAGAAAAAGGGTTAGCAACTACTCATGAACAAGCAACAGATGCTTATACAGAAGGCACAGTTGATGCAAAGATTGACCAGTTGGATGAGCAAGGTGAGTTAAAGAATTATGATGGTGAGGATATAAAAAATAACTAATTGAAAGAAAGTACAAGTCATGCAATATACATGGCTTGTTTTTTTATTGCCCGCAAAAGTTAATCATAACAATATGTCATGATAATCCTGACTAGAGTAATACAATGACATAGGGGTGGTAGAATGAAATATGTTAAAAGCTTATTGATTGTTTTACTAATAGTTTCGATGTTAGTCAATATTTACATCTATAGCGAATTAAATAAAGTTATGAAATATCAAGAAGCCCATAATGAAATTAATACACAGTATTTCTATCGTGATTTGTACCTTATGGAAGTGGGATTAGATACTGTACTGAAGGAGCAAGAAAAATCTGAGCCAGATATCGTGAAAGTAGGAAGAAATATTACAGAAATAAAAGCCTCTATTCGGCAAGCAAATGAGCATTTAACAGAGATGAAAGGCTATAATGATCCGGAATCTGAGCTAGCTTATGCCAAAATAACGGATTATCTATTTTCCATGTACTTTGAAAATCGCTTTCAACATTTAGAAACAGCATTTCATGAGCAAAATGTAGAGAATCTATTTGAAATTGCCAAGGAGATGGAGAGAGAAATCTCAACAGTTTTAAAAAAACTCCCGATATATGACTCAAAATATATGGAGCTTTCTGAGGAGGAAAAGAGTAATATTTGGATTGATATTGTAAACCAATTACCCGAATCGGAGACGTTAGATCAGTTTAAACGGTTTATTTCTTTTGATAGAATTAGTGGGCAGTAGGGATATTTAATAATTTATTACCATAACCGGTAACAACTATATTTAAAAGCATGTATTTTAACTTGTATAGAAAACACTTGGATAAAATACCAAGTGTTTTTTAGTTGATGTAGAAAAACTATTGTGTATAACTAAAAGTGTTTACTTAAACTAACTTATCCACATGTGAATAAGTTAGAAACTGAGTTAGTTTATGAAAAAATATTCTTGTGGATAACTTTATTTTTAGTTAATATTATGTTATTCTATTAAGTTAGTGACGATAAAAAATTGTCGCTAATATTATTGTGGATAAAATTAGTGTTTATATATATAAATGATAAATGTGTTGTGGAGGTGAAAAGAATGTTTGAGACAGATACCATTACGGCAATATCTACTCCAATAGGTGAGGGAGCAATTTCAATTGTTCGATTGAGTGGACGTGATGCTATAGAAATAACGTCAAGAATCTATAAAGGAAAAGATTTGCATGAGGTAGAGTCGCATACGATTCATTACGGGAAGATAATTGATCCAGAGACTAATGAAGTAGCGGAAGAAGTAATGGTTACGGTAATGCGTGGGCCAAAGACATTTACACGTGAAGAGGTGGTAGAAATAAACTGTCATGGAGGACTTGTATCTGTAAATCGCGTACTTGAAATTGTGTTGAATCAAGGTGCACGTTTAGCAGAGCCGGGTGAGTTTACCAAACGTGCCTTTTTAAATGGACGGATTGATTTATCACAAGCAGAAGCGGTGATGGATTTAATCCGTGCGAAGACAGATAAAGCAATGAATGTTGCTTTAAAGCAAATGGACGGAAGGTTATCCAATTTAATTAAAAAGTACCGTCAATCATTACTAGAAACAGTTGCCCATGTAGAGGTTAATATCGATTACCCAGAGTATGATGATGTAGAAGAAATGTCAAATGAAATGATGCGTGTCAAAACGAAAGAAGTTCATTCTGAAATCGAGGAACTGCTAAGTGTTGCCAAGCAAGGTAAGATATTACGTGAGGGAATTGCAACTGCGATTATTGGTCGTCCAAACGTTGGGAAATCTTCCTTATTGAATGCATTAGTTCAAGAGAATAAAGCAATTGTGACAGATATACCGGGTACAACAAGGGATATTATCGAGGAATACGTAAATGTACGAGGTATTCCATTACGCCTTATTGATACAGCTGGTATACGTGAAACGGAAGATATCGTAGAGCGAATCGGGGTAGAACGTTCTCGACAAGCATTGAAAGAAGCAGATCTCATTTTGCTTGTTTTAAATTATAATGAAGAGCTCACAGAAGAGGATTTAAGATTATTTGAGGTTGTTAAAGGCCTTGAATTTATTGTTATCATTAATAAAACAGATCTTGACCAAAAATTAGATATTGAAAAAGTAAAAGAATTAGTGGAAGATAGAAGAATCGTTTCTACTTCTTTATTAAAAGAAGAGGGAATTGATGTATTAGAATCGGCTATTGCGGATTCATTCTTTGCTGGAGATATAGATTCTGGTGATTTAACGTATGTTTCTAATGCGAGACATATTCAATTATTAAATCAAGCTAAGAAGGCTTTAGAAGATGCGATGGATTCTCTTGAGATGGGAATGCCACTTGATATTGTACAAATAGATGTAACTAGAACGTGGGAATTTTTAGGTGAGATTATTGGTGATACTGCTAGTGATAGTTTAATCGACCAGTTGTTCTCGCAGTTTTGTTTGGGTAAATAATGAGACTTCTGGCCCGCTCAGAGAATTGATTATATATTTTCCCTAAAAAAACTATTTTATAAAACCAAAATTACGAAAGGATGAATGTTATGGTATATGATGCAGGGCGTTATGATACGATTGTTATTGGTGCGGGTCATGCTGGTGTTGAAGCTGGTCTTGCTGCTGCGAGAATGGGTGTTAAGACATTAATGCTTAGCTTAAACCTAGATATGATCGCGTTTATGCCATGTAATCCATCAATTGGTGGTCCGGCTAAAGGTATTGTTGTTCGTGAAATTGATGCCTTAGGTGGGGAAATGGCTAAGACAATCGATAAATCATATATTCAAATGCGTATGTTAAACACAGGAAAAGGCCCTGCTGTTCAAGCATTACGTGCACAAGCAGATAAGCCTATTTATATAAAAGAAATGAAACAAACATTAGAAAATCAAGAAAATCTTACGCTTCGTCAAGGTATGGTAGATGAATTAATTGTCGAAGATGGTGTATGTAAAGGTGTTATTACAGAAACTGGAGCAGCATACCGTGCGGAAACAGTCATTATTACAACAGGGACATTTATGCGTGGTAAAGTTCTTATGGGGGACTTGGAGTATGAAAGCGGACCGAATAACCAACGTCCATCATTAAAACTCTCTGAAAACCTTGAAGCACTAGGTATTGAATTAATTCGTTTCAAAACTGGGACACCACCACGAGTGAATAGCCATACAATTGATTATTCTAAAACAGAAATTCAACCAGGAGACGATAAACCACAAGGATTTTCTTATGAAACGACTGAATTCATTTTAGACCAAATCCCTTGTTGGTTAACGTATACTAATGAATTTACCCATCAGGTTATTAATGATAACTTAGGACTATCAGCAATGTATTCTGGTGCAAAACGTGGTACTGGACCACGCTATTGTCCGTCAATTGAGGATAAGATTGTTCGTTTCCATGATAAGCCTCGTCACCAGGTCTTCCTTGAACCTGAAGGAAGAGATACGGAAGAAGTATATGTACAGGGCTTGTCCACTTCATTACCTGAATCTGTTCAGCATGAAATTGTTCGTTCTGTACCAGGATTAGAAAATGCCGAAATCATGCGCCCTGGTTATGCGATTGAGTATGATTCAATTGTTCCAACGCAACTTTGGCCTACATTAGAATTGAAAAACATTCCTGGATTATTTAGTGCTGGTCAAATCAATGGTACGTCAGGGTATGAAGAAGCGGCAGCACAAGGAATCATGGCAGGTATTAATGCTGCAGCAAAAGTACTTGGTAAAGATCCGGTTATTTTAGACCGCTCGCAAGCTTATATTGGTGTTTTAATAGATGACCTAGTAACAAAAGGAACAAAAGAGCCTTATCGTCTATTAACATCCCGTGCAGAATACCGTTTATTATTACGTCATGATAATGCAGACTTACGCTTAACAGATATCGGTTATGAATTGGGATTAATTTCGGATGAACGTTATAAAAAATTCGAAATGAAGAAACAGCAGGTAGAAGAAGAGAAAAAACGCCTACGTAAAATCTCAATTAAACCGACTCCTGAAGTGCAAAGTATGCTTGAGGCAGCAAATGCAACACCTTTAAAAGAGCCTATGAAAGCTTATGATTTATTAAAGCGCCCGGAATTACATTATGATTCAATTGATTCTGTAATCGAGTCAAATGAAAGTCTTTCTACTGATGTAAAAGAACAAGTAGAAATACAAATTAAGTATGAAGGGTATATTAAAAAGGCAAATGAACAAGTAGAGCGTATGAAGAAGATGGAAGATAAGAAGATCCCAGAAGATATTGACTATGATGCAATTAGTGGTCTTGCAACTGAAGCAAGACAAAAATTGAAATTAGTTCAACCGTTATCTGTAGGGCAAGCTTCTCGAATCTCAGGCGTTAATCCGGCCGATATTTCTATCTTATTAGTGTATATCGAACATGGAAGAATTGCTAAACTAGCAAATTAATTATTAAAATATAAGGGCCAGTCTCCTTAAGGGGTCTGGCCTTCTGTACATAATGTATAAAGGAGTTTTCTCTATGAATCCTACCCAATTTGTTGAAAACCTTGAAAAACAGGGAATTACCTTAACGGAAAAGCAAATTCAACAATTCGATATTTATTTTAAGACGTTAGTTGAATGGAATGAAAAAATAAACTTAACAGCATTAACAGATGAAGAAGATGTGTATTTAAAGCATTTCTATGATTCCATATCTGCTGCTTTTTACCATGATTTTACGAAGGAACAGCATATCTGTGATGTTGGAGCTGGTGCAGGATTTCCAAGTATACCTCTAAAAATATGCTTTCCAACTATAAAAGTAACGATTGTGGATTCCTTGCAGAAGCGGATTGGTTTTCTAAACCATCTTGCTGCTGAGTTAGAATTAACAGATGTTGCTTTCTATCATGATCGAGCAGAAACATTTGGGAAAAACAGCAAGTTCCGAGAGTCATTTGATACTGTGATGGCGAGAGCGGTAGCTAGAATGTCTGTTTTAAGCGAACTATGTATACCTTTAGTGAAGAAGAATGGTGTCTTTATTGCCATGAAAGGTGCACAGGCTACAGAAGAACTTGAAACTGGAAAAACAGCGATAGAGGTACTTGGTGGCGAAATAGAATCTACTAACTCATTTATCTTACCAGAAGAAAATAGTGAACGTTCCATTGTGGTGGTAAGAAAGAAAAGGCAAACACCAAAGAAATTCCCAAGAAAGCCGGGTACTCCTAACAAGGAGCCAATTGAGTAAAAATACAAATCTCACCAATATAAATAATTAAATAGACCAATTAGAAACAGGAATTTATCATATTTCCTGTTTTTTTGTCGATTTAGTAATTAGTCCATGTCCAAGTGCATCAGATTGTGATAAAATAGGCTTAGTGCCAATTCTGTGGTAAACTATACGTACCATTGATATGAAGCTAGTATACATATCATTTTTAAAATGTTTCACGTGAAACATTAATTTTTTAATAGAGATATTCATAGATTTGAAGAGAGAAAAACTATCAATCTATCTTATTATAATAAAGGTGGTGTCTGCTGATGGTAAGTCCATTTAACCGGATATTTGGAATCGGAGAAAAGGATAACGAAGTAGTTGAAGAGGAGACCTATCATCCAGATGAAGTGATGCAACTTCCAGTAAAACAAATTCAACCAAATAGGTATCAGCCAAGGTCTGTATTTAATGAAGAAAAGATAGAAGAACTTGCAAAGACCATCAATACGCATGGTATTATTCAACCTATCGTTGTTCGTAAGGCAGAAGACGGTAAGTTTGAAATTATTGCAGGGGAACGTAGATGGCGTGCTGTACAACTACTAGGTTGGGAGAATGTTTCTGCAATCATCCGTGAGATGAATGATGCTCAGACTGCCTCAGTTGCTCTTATTGAGAACTTACAACGTGAAGAACTAACAGTTATTGAGGAAGCTGTAGCATATGCAAAATTATTAGAACTTCAAGGACTAACCCAGGAAGCTTTAGCGCAGCGTTTAGGGAAGAATCAATCTACTATTGCGAACAAGCTCCGGTTATTAAAGCTACCGGAACAAGTACAAGAAGCGTTATTACAGAAGCATATTACGGAAAGGCATGCCCGTGCATTAATTAAACTAAAAGATGAAGAAGTTCAAATAAAACTACTTCAAGAGATTGTTGAACATGAACTGAATGTCAAACAGACAGAAGAACGAATCAACAAACTATTAAATGATCAAGAAAAACCGAAGAAAAGAAAACCTAAACTAAAAGGTGTTAATAAAGATATTCGGATTGCGATGAATACAATTAGACAATCATTAAGCATGGTTTCTGATACTGGTATTGATATAGAGTCAGATGAGCAAGATTTAGATGATTATTATCAAATCACGATAAAAATACCAAAAAAGAAATAACGGCTTCCCCCATCTCGTGAAAGGTGGGGATTTTTATGTGCAAAAAGTCAATTTCTATTATAAATAAGGTTATAAATATTTCATTTTAATAAAAAAGATAAATTTAATAGTTTTTATAACAGAAATAGTGATAAAATAAATAGTATATTGTTTTAGGTAGGTGAAATCATGGGGAAGATTATGTCTATTGCCAACCAAAAGGGTGGCGTAGGAAAAACGACTTCATCAGTTAATCTAAGTGCCTGCTTAGCATACTTAGGAAACAAAGTATTGTTAGTAGACATAGACCCACAAGGTAATGCAACTAGTGGGGTTGGTATAAATAAGGCAGATATGAATCAATGTGTATATAATGTATTAGTAGAAGATCTACCAGCTCGTGAGGTATGTGTACCAACAAATGTTGATAATCTCGATATAATTCCTGCAACTATTCAACTTGCTGGAGCAGAAATCGAATTGGTACCAACTATCTCTCGTGAAATTAGACTTAAAAAGGCTTTAGATGAACTGAGAGATTACTATGACTACATTATTATAGATTGTCCGCCTTCACTTGGTCTTTTAACTCTTAACGCGTTAACCGCTTCAGATACCGTTCTAATCCCAGTACAATGTGAATACTACGCACTTGAAGGACTTAGTCAGTTACTGAATACAATCCGTCTAGTGCAAAAACATTTGAATAAGGAATTAATGATAGAGGGAGTACTTCTTACCATGCTAGATGCTAGAACTAATCTAGGCTTGCAAGTAATAGAAGAAGTGAAGAAATACTTCCAAGATAAAGTCTATAATTCTATTATTCCTAGAAACATTCGATTAGGTGAAGCACCAAGTCATGGGCAACCAATAATCACATATGATCCAAAGTCTAAAGGTGCAGAAGTATATCTTGAATTGGCGAAGGAAGTGATGGCTAATGGCACGAGGGTTGGGTAGAGGTTTAGATGCATTTTTTCCTGAAATAAAGGAAAAAGATGATGATGTTGTTCAACAATTGCCGATTAAGGAGTGTAGACCGAATCCTTATCAGCCTAGAAAGACTTTTAACACTGATTCTATCGAAGAATTAAAAGAATCTATTTTAGAATTCGGTATAATTCAACCATTAATTGTTCGTAAAAGCATTAAAGGCTTTGAAATTGTTGTTGGAGAGAGACGTTTCCGTGCAGCAAAGGAAGCTGGTTTAACCGAAGTTCCTGCTATTGTAAAGGAACTAACCGATGAGAAAATGATGGAATTAGCATTACTTGAGAACCTTCAACGTGAGGATCTGTCTCCAATAGAAGAGGGACAAGCATATGCTAACCTAATGAAAGAATTAAATATTACACAAGAAGAATTATCTAAACGTCTTGGTAAGAGCCGTTCTCATATCGCCAATATGGTACGTCTTCTCGGACTACCAGACCAAGTTATATCCTACATCAATAATGGAGAACTCTCCATGGGACATGGGCGTGCATTACTTGGTTTAAAGGATAAGGATAAAATCATACCACTAGTAACGAAGATCCGTAATGAAAAGTTGAATGTTAGACAGGTTGAAAAACTGATCATTATTCTTAATGAGAAACCAGTAAAAAAGAAGTTAAAACCTAAAAAAGATATCTTTTTACAAGAAAGAGAGTCTGTACTTCGAGAAAAATTAGGTACTGCTGTTTCCATTCAACGTGGAAAACGAAAAGGTAAGATTGAAATTGAATTTTATACGGATGACGATTTAGATCGCATTATTGAAACGTTAGAGCGATAAATCAACATCTCTATTTCATGAACTGTGGGATACTAACTCCCCAGTTCATTTTTGTTTAGTTTAGTAGTGTATGAGGGGATTACTCTCATTATTTGCAGGATACATAGTTAAGATATTTGCCTTATAGACAAAAGACAGATACAAATAGTATTATTAGTTATTAATAACAATGTTTCACGTGAAACATTATCAAAAATAGAATAGTTTAGTAGAGTTTCAGCTAGAGAAAGAGGGTAATAGAATGGCATTATTCGGAACACTAGTAAATGGGGGATTAATAATTATTGGTAGTATTTTGGGTCTGTTATTCACCAAAATACCAGAACGCTATAAAGAAACAGTAATGCATGGTATAGGACTTGCTGTAGTATTAATAGGGTTACAAATGGCATTTTCTACACAAGTGATTATTGTAGTACTATTAAGCTTATTATCTGGTGCCATTATCGGTGAACTGTTAGATGTGGAAAGTAAGCTCAACCAGTTCGGGAACTGGGTTGGAAGTAGAATTAAGACAAATTCTAATGAAGAATCCTTCTCGCAGGGTTTTGTGACAGCATCACTTATCTTTGTCGTAGGGGCAATGGCAATTATCGGTTCTTTAGACAGTGGAATCCGTGGCGACCATGAAGTGCTAATTACAAAAGGGATACTAGACGGCTTTACTGCATTAGTATTAACCACTACATTAGGATTTGGAGTAGCACTGTCTGTCGTTCCTGTCCTGCTCTATCAAGGTACTATTACATTACTAGCAACACAGATAGAACAATGGGTCCCAGAGGCTTTCCTACATGGTTTAATCGTTGAATTAACCGCGGTAGGTGGATTGCTAATTGTCGCAATCGGGCTAAATATGTTGAAGGTTGTCCAAATAAGAATTGGAAATCTACTACCCTCTATCTTAACGGTAGGATTTGTTTATTATATCTATCAATTGATTTAACGGCATTACCTTAGCTACACGCAGAAATTGGTGTGTTTTAGTAGTAAATGTAAAGAGAGCCAATATAAAAAGGACTGATTACAACTCAGTCCTTTTTATATTGGCTTCTTCCTTGACTTAGTCATCAAAACAGCAGGCGTAACATAACTAGCTGTTAATTGTTGATCAATGTTATCTATTATACTGGCAATGTTCTTTGCCATCTCCACCACAATAGAGAGTCTTGTGTTTTGCAAAACAGAATACTCCATGAACCCACTTATATTAACAACCCCTGTCACATGAATATTTCCAATCGGTGGTAAAGGCTTCTTTAAGGCCGCGCCAGGCTTCAGAGCACCAACACAGGCAATGACTTGACCAACCGAACTAGTTTTGCCTAGACAGGCGTCTACGGCAATTATAAACGCATTCTTATGCTGCATATTAATTAATTGAATATAATCTTCCAGATTTGTTGCGTGAACAGGGTCATGTAAAGTTCCATATACGGTCATATGCCTCAGTCTTTTATCTTGCAAGTAAGAACCGATTAAAGGTCCAAGGGCATCACCAGTAGAACGATCTGTTCCGACACACACAACAACATATTCTTTTGGTATTTTTGGCAACCAGGAGATAATTTGTTCACTCATTGTGTCGCATAGGTTTGGGTCTGTATGTAACATCCGAATGGATTCGTTATTTTGGTTCAAACGATTCTTTAGATTCATAGGTTCTCCTCCGCAAACATATTGTTATTAGTATACGGACTAGTTGGACGTTTTATACTTCAGCTGCCATTAAAAACTTTTGTAAAAAGAAGTAGGGACCGCAATCAATCGGTAAAAGTAGTCGTTCATATACTGAGATATACATAAAATGGGGGAGAAGATATGTGGAAATCAGGATTTAAATGGATGTTTTTAATCATTGGGACAACCATTGGGGCAGGATATGCATCAGGGAGAGAATTGTGGGAGTTTTTTGGCCATGGAAGTGGACTGGCTATTACGTTATTCGTGATCTTTTTTATTGTTTCACTTTATGTCATCATGTCTATTAGTTATGAAAAAGCAACCACGGAGTATCGACCAGTATTAAAAGATATAGTAGGTGTGAAACTATCAAAGATTTATGATGTGATGATATTTTTCTATCTCTATACAACAACAGTAGTCATGATGTCAGGAAGTGGTGCGACTGGACAGGCATTTAATCTGCCGTATTGGTGGGGAGTGGCTTTTATTGCAATCATGCTTTTTATATTATTTTTAAAAGATATTAGTGGCTTACTTGTCATTAACCAGTTCATCTTACCAATCTTGATTGTCGGTTTATTGTATGTGCTACTAACATTTATAGTTGATCAGAATCTGCATTTATTTGCCCATTGGCGAGAACAGCATAACTGGACAGCTGCTTTTCCATTTACTGCCCTTAATATCCTTCCTCTAATTGCAGTATTAGGAGCAGTTGGTGATAAAATAAATTCTAAAGGTGAGATTTGGGTGGCAAGCATTGGGAGTGGGCTAATACTTGGTGTTGTAACATATATTTATAATAATAGCTTAATACAGATTGCAGAAGAAATACTCGTATTTGAAATTCCGCTCTTTGCAATACTAAGTAACTATCCTTTTCACATGGTACTCTTTATGACGGTATTATTATGGTTTGCAATTTTCACCACAGCGGCATCTGGCGTACTAGGGCTAACAACAAGGGTTGCAGGTTACTTTAACATACCATTTTGGTTGCTAGTCATCATTATTTTAGCTACAATGATACCATTAACAACACTTGGATTTTCAACGTTAGTTAGTGTTTTATACCCACTATATGGTTTATTAAACTTATATGTTTTAACTAGACTATTACTATTTCCTTTGTGGTATAAAACAGACAAATAATGGACTTTTCTGTTAACTCTCATAAGCAGATGAAGTAACGATTATGGTTCGTTGAGAAAAGAAAAAAGGGGAAGTACAAATGGTGGAAAAAGAATTTGAATTACATGATGTTGTACAAATGAAAAAACCCCACCCATGTGGTGAAAATCGATGGAAAATAATCCGTATGGGTATGGATATTCGGATAAAGTGTATGGGGTGTGACCACAGCGTCATGATTCCAAGAAAAGATTTTGCTAAAAAAATGAAAAAGGTGTTAGAAAAGGCTTCAAATTAACTTTTCCAAATGGACTATTTTACTGCAAACTGGTAAAATATGTTCATAGATAGATAGAGAAATATAAAAATAATAGGGTAAAAACGCAAAAGTAGGCTTCATCTTGAGGCCTATTTTTGCGTTTTGCTAGCTTGTCTTTTTTATAACCTAAATCTATAATTAAAATAATGAACGCGTTCTAGATGAATGGAATCCTTAAGGAGTGGAAACAAATGGCTTTAACAGCAGGAATCGTCGGACTTCCCAACGTAGGAAAATCTACATTATTCAATGCAATAACACAAGCTGGGGCAGAAGCAGCAAACTACCCATTTGCGACAATAGACCCGAATGTAGGTATGGTGGAAGTGCCTGATGAGCGTCTAAATAAATTAACAGAACTAGTAAAACCGAAGAAAACAGTTCCAACAACGTTTGAATTTACGGATATTGCAGGGATTGTAAAGGGTGCAAGTAAAGGTGAAGGTTTAGGGAATCAATTCTTATCTCACATCCGTCAAGTTGATGCAATTTGCCAAGTGGTACGTTGCTTTGTTGATGAAAACATTACCCATGTTTCTGGTAAAGTTGATCCAATTGATGATATTGAAATCATTAACTTAGAGCTTATACTTGCGGACTTAGAATCCATTAATAAACGATTTCAACGTGTAGAAAAGTTAGCAAGACAAAAGGATAAGGATGCATTAGTAGAGTATGAATTACTTTCTAAGATTAAGACAGGCTTAGAAGACGAGAAACCTGTCCGTGCATTAGACTTTACTGAGGAACAACAAAAGATGGTTAAAGGATTACATCTACTAACAAGTAAGCCAATGCTCTATGTGGCCAATGTCGGTGAAGATGAAGTAGCAGATCCAGATTCTAACCCCAATGTAATCAAAGTAAAAGAGTATGCATCTAATGAAGGTGCAGAGGTTATTGTCATTTGTGCCCGAATTGAAGAAGAAATATCAGAACTAGATCAAGATGAAAAAGAAATGTTTTTAGAAGAGTTAGGTATCACAGAATCTGGTCTTGATAAATTAATTAAAGCTTCTTACAGCTTATTAGGACTAGCAACCTACTTTACAGCTGGAGAGCAAGAAGTACGTGCTTGGACCTTCCGCAAAGGAACGAAAGCACCACAAGCAGCCGGAATTATTCATACTGATTTTGAAAGAGGATTTATCCGTGCCGAGACAGTTTCATACCTTGACCTGGTAGAAGCTGGATCGATGGGACATGCTCGTGAAAAAGGGAAAGTGCGCTTAGAAGGAAAAGAATACATTGTCCAAGATGGCGATGTAATCCATTTCCGATTTAATGTGTAATGTAAGAGTTTAAACTCGTGTTAACGTAAAAAAGGATCTCTCGAAGACTTGTTAATTCATATATTTTTTGGTATAATACACTATTGTGAGTAATGAAAGTAAATTACTCCTTGCTCTTATTGGAATAAATAAGGGCCGCTAAGACCAAAAGGAGGTGTAACGGATGAGAAAATATGAAATCATGTACATCATCCGCCCAGACATGGAAGAGGAAGCGCAAAAAGCTTTAATCGAGCGTTTCAACAGTATCTTAACTGATAATGGGGCGGAGATTGAAAAAGTTAAAGAAGTAGGCAAAAAACGCCTAGCATATGAAATTAACGATTACCGTGATGGATACTATGTTCTAATTAACTTCTCTGGCGATGAAAAATCAGTAAATGAATTTGATCGTTTAGCTAAGTTCTCTGAAGACATTATTCGTCATATCGCAATTCGAGAAGATGATAAATAATAAGGAGTGGTTCTGATGTTAAATCGTGTCGTACTTGTCGGCAGGTTAACGAAGGATCCTGATTTACGTTATACACAGAGTGGAACTGCAGTTGCTAACTTTACTATTGCAGTAAATCGCCCTTTTTCCAACCAACAAGGAAATAGAGAAGCAGATTTCATCAACTGTGTTATTTGGAGAAGACCAGCAGAAAACCTTGCTAACTTCATGAAAAAAGGTAGTATGATTGGCGTAGATGGACGAATTCAAACTCGTTCATTCGAAGGTCAAGATGGAAAAATGGTTTATATCACAGAAGTTGTCGCGGATAGTGTACAATTCTTAGAATCTAAAGGTTCTTCTCAAGGTGGAGGAGGACAAGGTTCGTATTCTTCACCAGGATTCCAGCCAAATCAGAACCAAAATCCAAATAGAAATCAGAATCAATATGATAATGACCCATTTAAAGATAATGGTGAGCCAATTGATATTTCTGATGATGATTTACCATTCTAATAAAATTTTATGTGAATGATATATAACCAATTATTAAGGGAGGGTTATCAATGGCAGCTCGTCGTGGACGCGGTGGTAAGCGCCGTAAAGTGTGTTTCTTCACAGCGAACGGTATTACAAACATCGATTACAAAGACGTTGATCTTCTAAAGCGTTTCATTTCTGAACGTGGAAAAATTCTTCCTCGTCGTGTAACTGGAACTTCTGCAAAATATCAACGTAAACTTACAATTGCAATTAAACGTGCTCGTCAAATGGCTTTATTGCCATATGTCGGTGAGTAATAAAAAAAGACCTTTATAGGATTTCCTATAGAGGTTTTTTTATTAAGGCTGTATTAACAAGATATGTTCTGTCTATAAGTGCTGTAAACCTCACCAGCCGCCCGCGGCAAGGTAGACACTGCGATGGTTCTTTCGAGCAGATGTCGTCCCTGTGCTGGCAGTAAAAGCGGAGTGTATTTCCGAAGCGGGTACGGTGCTCTATCCAAAATGCTTACTTTTTACGCCTCGGATAAACAGTAATAATCTTAAACAAAAGTACAAAAGTATACACCATAGACAGTAGCAAGTAAGAGTCACTAATAGGAATAATAAGGGCAATTACCGTATATAGAATGAATGGTATGGTTGTAGAATAAGCTATCATTTTCCAAAAAATCTGCAGTTTAAGCTTACGGTGCATGCTTTTAGCAATCCAAGTAAACATATAAGCAATCAAGGTAATCAATAAGAAAACCATAATGGTTAATGGTAAATAATAAAACATAAAGAAATAAATTAGCTTAAACACAATATTCATATCAGAACCAATACTAGAAGTTTCGGTTAACCGGTCTATTAAAGAGGGTATAGAAACAATAAAAAGCATAATAAACATATAGAAAACGGTAATATCCATCGGTATCCGATTAAGTCTAAATACGGATTGTTTTGTAGGTAACTGTAAGCTGTATAAGAACGTCTTCCATAAAATCATGTATTTTTCAATCCTTTAATTATGTATTCCTTTATATTATAATGGAAGTTGTCAATTAAAGCTTGAACAATAACGTAACTTATCTTCTTGAAACTTCTAGTATTTGCCCCTCATTTGTATCAATCACTATTAAAGTACTCATTCTAATACCATATAGGTTTTTATTCATGTTATCATATTACAATAAACTTTCTAATAAAATATGAGGTGCATACTGGATGAATAAATCGAAACAACTGACAGATGGAGCGCTACTCTCAAGTATTTTTATTGTACTGTTACTCATTACCGTGTTTGTTCCAGTACTATCATTTTTCACTACTTTTTTACTAGCAGTTCCATTTGTTATTTTTGCGGCAAAGTATGATTGGAAACCATCTTTAATCATGCTTTTTGTTGTTATAGTATTAACTATACTTTTTGCAACAATCATGTCATTACCATTACCAATTTTAGCGGGATTTGGTGGTATTATGATTGGTACGGCAATCTATCGTGAACGTTCACCATACGAAACATGGGCTAGAGGGACTATTGGATTCGCAGCTGGAATTGTAATCATCTTTGTGTTTGCTTTCTTAGTTCTTCGAATTAATATAATAGAAGAATTTAATTTGATTGTTAATGAATCGATGGAAATGAGTAAGGATATGATTGGCTCTCTCGGAATGAGAGAATTGACGGAAGACCAATTTAATTTATTAGAGCAACAAATTAATCTTTACAAACAATTAATTCCTGTATTCATTGTATTCTCTTCTGTCACACTTGCCCTGGTTAATCAATGGGTAGGTTATAAATTACTAAATCGAATCGAACGTAAGGAATTACGTTTTCCAAAGTTTAGAAATCTACAATTCCCAACATCGATCATTTGGATTCATTTATTGGCCATTATAGGAACATTACTCCAAACAGATCCGAATGGGACATTTTTCATTGCATTACAAAACATCATGATGCTAACAGGTTTCCTGATGATATTACAAGGGTTTTCGTTCATATTCTATTATTCACACTATAAAAACCTTTCGAAGGCAATACCAATTATTACTATTGTATTGGCGGTTCTTTTTGCACCATTATTTCTACCGCTGGTCCGAATCTTAGGTATAATAGATTTAGGGTTTGGCTTAAGAAAACGTATGGTAAAATAGTAATAGCTTGAATGAAAACGAGTTGCTCATTAATAGGAGCTGAAAATAATGTCAGATGTTAAGAAACGACCGAAGCTAAGTAATCATCTATGGCTCATTTATGCCGTATCTGTTATTTTGCTTGGGTTTATATGGTACTACGAATGGATATTAGGGAGTATAATGACCGTATTTTTGGTATTGTCATTTTACTATTCTATTCGTGTGGAAAGAAAGATATCCGATGAAACAAATAAATATATCTCCACCTTATCATATCGGGTTAAAAAGGTTGGAGAAGAAGCTTTATTAGAGATGCCTATTGGAATTATTTTATTTAGTGATGAGTATACCGTGGAATGGACAAACCACTATATGCATCAATTTACAGAAGAAGATAGCATTGTAGGAGAATCACTGAATTTAATTTCAGAAGATCTAATTCCTATCATTAGAGAAAATCAAGAGGATGCACGTATTCAACTTGGTGATTTTGAATTTCAAACGATTGTGAAGCGAGAAGAGCGATTAATTTATTTATTCGATCGTACGGAACAAGCCGAGCTTGAGTCGTTATATCATAATGAACAATCAGTATTATTCTTCATTTTCCTTGATAACTATGATGAAATTTCACAGAACATGGAAGATACGACAAAAAGTCAGCTGAATTCGGAAGTGACGTCCTTTTTAAATCAGTGGTCACATTCTTTTGGATTATATTTAAAACGAACATCACAGGATCGTTTCTTAGCAGTTGGAACGAAGGAAATCTTAGATCGTTTAGAAAAGACTAAGTTTGATATTTTAGATGACATGCATGAGTTAAACTCCGAACTAGATATACCTATTACATTGAGTATTGGAGTAGGAGTAGGAAATGCAACCTTGCCGGAATTAGGTCAATTGGCACAATCAAGCCTTGACTTAGCACTTGGACGTGGTGGTGACCAAGTTGCCATTAAAGATGATAGTGGTAAGGTAAGATTTTACGGTGGAAAATCAAATCCAATGGAAAAGCGTACGCGAGTTAGGGCTAGAGTTATCTCACATGCATTACGGGATCTAGTTAAGGCTAGTGATCGTGTCATTATCATGGGACATCAGGCACCAGATATGGATTCTATTGGTTCAGCTATAGGAATATTAAACATTGCTCGAACAAATGGAGTGGATGGTTATATTGTATTTGACCCGGATGATGTGAGTACAGGGGTGTACCGATTAGTCGAAGCTATCAAGGCGGAACCTAATCTGTGGCAGCACTTTATTGATCCTGATGCTGCAGAAGACTTAGTTACTAGTCGCAGCTTAATTGTTGTTGTTGATACACATAAACCTTCCATGGTAGTTAGTAAGCGTCTATTAAGTAAATCAGAGTATAAAGTTGTAATTGACCACCATCGACGTGCGGAAGAGTTTATTGAAAATACGACATTGGTTTATATGGAACCATACGCATCCTCAACTGCTGAGTTGGTAACCGAACTTTTAGAGTATCAACCAAAAGGTGAAAAGTTAAAAATGCTTGAAGCAACCGCATTACTTTCCGGAATTATTGTAGATACCAAGAGTTTCACGTTAAGAACGGGCTCAAGAACATTTGATGCAGCGTCTTACTTACGTGCAAAAGGTGCAGACACAGTACTTGTTCAACAATTTTTAAAAGAGGACTTGGAATTATACGTGAAGCGCAGTAAACTGATTGAGCGGGCAAAAATCTATCGAGGCTCCATTGCCATTGTTAGAGCTGATCATGGTGATGCGTATGGGCCAGTATTAATAGCCCAAACAGCAGATACCTTATTAACGATGACAGGGATATCCGCATCATTTGTTATAGCGGAACGTAAAGACGGTAAGATTGGGATTAGTGCTCGTTCATTAGGGGAAATAAATGTTCAAATCATTATGGAAAAAATGAATGGTGGCGGACATTTAACAAACGCAGCCACACAATTAGAAGATACAACAGTTGAAGAAGTAGAAGCTCAATTAAAAGATATATTAGATGAATATTATGAGGGGAGCGATTCTGAATGAGAGTAATATTTTTACAAGATGTGAAGGGTAAAGGTAAAAAAGGTGAAGTTAAAAATGTTTCTGATGGTTATGCAAGAAACTATTTACTGAAAAATAACCTTGCAGAAGAAGCAACTTCTGGTAATATAAAAGCTTTAGAAGCGCAAAAACGTAAATCAAAGCAATTAGAACAACAAGAAAAAGAGAATGCAGAACAACTCAAGAAAAAGATTGAAAGTCTAGAAGTAACCATAAAAGCTAAATCCGGTGATGGTGGTAGACTATTCGGCTCTATTACTAGTAAACAAATCGCGGATGCATTAAATAAAGATCATGGTATTAAAACCGATAAACGTAAATTAGAATTAGATCAACCAATTCGTGCTTTAGGCTTCACCAATGTTCCGATTAAACTTCATCCTGAAGTGACAGGGACGGTTAAAGTACATGTTGTTGAACAATAAGATATCATGCGTCTCAAGGTTAAAGGGGGAAACTAATCATGAGTGAATGGAATGACAGAACTCCACCACATAATATTGAAGCGGAACAAGCCGTTATCGGTGCCATCTTTCTTGAACCAGAGGCATTTTCAACAGCATCTGAACTACTAATGCCTGGAGACTTTTATCGTGCAAGTCACCAACGAATCTTTGAAACCATGTTGAGACTTGGAGATAAGGGAGAACCGATTGACTTAGTTACCGTTACAACCGCTCTTTCCAATGCTCAACAATTAGAAGAAGCAGGCGGTGTTTCTTATCTAACACAGTTAGCAGAAAGTGTACCGACTGCAGCGAATATAGAATACTATGCAAAAATAGTGGAAGAAAAAGCAATCCTTCGCCGTTTAATTCGTACGGCAACCGATATTGTTACCACTACCTTTCAACGAGAAGATGAGGTAGAAGATGTTTTAAACGAAGCGGAAAAGAGCATCTTAGATGTTTCTGGAAGAAAGAATACGGGAAGTTTCAAAGTCATTAAAGATGTCTTAATTGAAGTTTATGACAAGATTGAAACCCTTCATCGTAGTAATGGTGATGTTACGGGTGTACCAACTGGTTATCGTGAATTAGATAAGATGACATCTGGATTCCAACGAAATGATTTAATTATCATTGCTGCACGTCCATCGGTTGGTAAAACCGCGTTTGCCTTAAATATTGCACAAAATGTAGCAACCAAAACAGATGAAAATGTAGCCATCTTTAGTTTGGAGATGGGTGCAGACCAATTAGTTCAACGTATTCTTTGTGCAGAAGGAAATATCGATGCAACCCGTCTTCGTAACGGTAAGCTTGAGGCAGACGACTGGAGTAAACTGACCATGGCAATGGGTAGCTTATCTAATGCAGGAATCTACATTGATGATACACCTGGTATTCGTGTAAGTGAAATTCGTTCTAAATGTCGCCGTTTAAAACAGGAACATGGCCTTGGCATGATCTTAATCGATTACCTACAGCTAATTGCTGGTAGTGGTAAACCAGGCGAAAACCGTCAACAAGAGGTTTCTGAGATTTCTCGTTCCTTAAAAGGACTAGCTCGTGAGTTAAATGTTCCTTTAATCGCATTATCACAGCTTTCCCGTGGTGTAGAACAACGTCAGGACAAACGTCCAATGATGTCTGACCTTCGTGAATCAGGAAGTATTGAGCAGGATGCCGATATCGTAGGCTTCCTATACCGTGATGATTACTATGATAAGGAATCAGAGAAACAAAATATTATTGAAATCATTCTTGCTAAACAACGTAACGGTCCTGTTGGTACAGTTGAACTAGCATTCGTAAAAGAATATAACAAGTTCGTTGACTTGGATCATCGCTATCAAGCTAGTGATATTCCACCAGAACCAATCCTTGCATAACAGCCTTTTAGAAAGGCTGTTTTTTTTATTTACATAGACTTCCAACTTGGTTTACAATATATTTTTTCCTAAAACACGAACAATTATAACTTAAATATGCATATTGTTCGCGTTAATTATTGTGTACGAAACAATATATTGGTAAAATAATGAAGTAAGGTAATAAAATCCAAACATTATAGTGAACTAAACGGAGGTGCATCATGTCGTCAGTAGTTGTTGTTGGAACCCAATGGGGAGATGAAGGAAAAGGGAAAATTACAGACTATTTATCACAACATGCAGAAGTTGTGGCTAGATATCAAGGTGGTAATAATGCGGGTCACACCATTAAATTTGATGGGATAACATATAAACTCCATTTAATACCATCCGGAATCTTCTTTAAAGATAAGTTATGTGTATTAGGAAATGGTATGGTTATTGATCCTAAGGCATTCCTAGATGAGATATCCTATTTACATGAGCATCATGTTTCTACTGACAATTTAAGAATAAGTAATCGAGCACATGTTATTTTGCCCTACCATATTAGGTTAGATCATTTACAAGAAGAAGCAAAAGGCGAAGATAAAATTGGTACAACTAGAAAAGGTATTGGTCCAGCCTATATGGATAAAGCAGCAAGGACTGGTATACGCATAGCGGACCTCCTTGATAAAGAGAGTTTCCGTATAAAGTTAGAACAAAACTTAATGGAAAAGAACCGTATCTTTGAAAAGCTATATGAAGTAGAACCTCTCCATATAGAAGAGATTTTTGAGGAATACTATGAGTATGGACAAAGAATCGCAAAGTATGTTTGTGATACATCGGTTATCTTAAATGATTCTCTTGATGGAGGAAAACGGGTGTTATTCGAGGGAGCCCAAGGTGTCATGCTAGACATTGACCAAGGAACCTATCCTTTTGTTACATCTTCTAATCCAACTGCAGGTGGTGTAACAATAGGGTCAGGTGTCGGCCCAACTAAAATTAAACATGTTGTCGGAGTATCCAAGGCATATACCACCCGTGTTGGGGATGGACCATTTCCAACAGAGCTTAACAATGAGATCGGTAATCAAATAAGAGAGGTCGGCCGTGAGTACGGTACAACAACAGGTAGGCCCCGTCGAGTAGGTTGGTTTGACAGTGTTGTAGTAAGACATGCAAGAAGAGTAAGTGGTATAACCGACTTATCATTAAATTCAATAGATGTGTTAACTGGTATTGAAACCTTAAAGATCTGTGTTGCCTATCAATACAAAGGAAAAGTAATGGAAGAGTTCCCAGCAAGTTTAAGCATACTGGCAGACTGTGAACCCATTTATGAAGAAATGCCCGGTTGGAGTGAGGATATAACAGGAGTAAAAAGCCTAGATGAACTACCAATCAATGCACGACGCTATCTGGAAAAAATCACAGAACTAACTCAGATACCGTTAACAATCTTTTCCGTAGGACCTGATCGGACTCAGACTAATGTAGTTCGTGATGTTTATGGGGAGTTGAGTTAGAGAGTGTGTAATGTATTGCATAGTATATTAGTGACTGTGCGGTAAAATAAGCATTTTGGATAGAGCAACATACCCGCTACGGAAATACACTCCGCTTTCCGCGGGCGGCTGGTGAGCCTCCTCGTGCTATCGCACTGCGGGGTCTCACCGATGCCTATCCTCCCGCAGGAGTCTCCGTGTATTTCCTACGCTAGTGTTCAGTGAAATAAATTAAAAGCACTCAAAATTATACAAAAGTCATTTACTACCTTAAATTAGAAAGCTTACCTAGCGCAGGCAGAATACGGAGACTCCTACGGGAATAGCACGTGTCCGAAGACCCTGCAGCGGTGAACTTTCCGCGAGGAGGCTGAGGCCGTTCCCGTAAAAAGCGGAGTATTCTGCCGGAGCGGTATGTTACCACTACGCCCATTAATGACAGTCGTAGCCGCGCAGTTCTATCAACTTCTCTTTTTACGAAATATTACAGCTTGTTACATGTTTGTAAAATAAATGTATAAAAATGGTGAAAACGCCAAGAATTTTACAAAATTTTAGGTAAAATTACTGCTTTTTTACAAAACTTTGTTACATATTATACATTTTCATTACAAAAGCACGGATATTGTTCCTTCCCCTATTAAAGTGTGATAGATTAGTAGAGTAAATAAATAGGTCTTTTAATCTATATAAAATATCACACGATTTAATATATAAAAATGAAGTAATAGGGGGAAAACTGGTGTTCTTTGGAAAAGGTGACGAGCAAAAGCAAAAGAGAAGTCTGCTTAAAAGATCCATCATTGCAACTGGCCTCGTAACGGTGTTAGCAACCGGAATAGTCTTTGCAGAAGACTCAAATCAATTAGAAACAGTACATCACGTATATGTAGACGGAAAGCATATCGGACAGATTAGTGATCAGGAGATTGTTAACCAGATTACTCAAAACAAACTTCAACAAGCAGAAGAAACTTATGAGGATATCGACCTAGCAATTGGCGAAAATGTCAAACTCATCTCCGAGTTAGTATTTAATCCAACATATAATAATTCATCGATTGCAGATTACTTAGAAGAGACTCTTACGGTAAAGGCCCAAGCGGTAGAATTAAAAATAGGTGAAGATGTTGTAGGTTATTTCGAAGACGAACTTGACGCGTTGAAGGTAGTAGAAGATTACAAGCTGAAATATGTAGATGACGAAACATTAGAATTAATAGAATCTGCAAAGGCTGCTGAAAAGGAGTCAGAAGGTCCCCAAATCTCTGATGCTCCTGTAGAACCAACAGACCTTGCAGTTGGTGAATCTACTATATTAGACGTAATTCTATCAGAAGAAGTTTCATATTCTTCAAAAAAAGTTACACCGAATGAAGTTTTATCTGTTAAGGATGGACTTGAACTATTAGAAAAGGGTACGCTTAAAGAGGAAAAACATACGATTCAAGAAGGGGAAGTATTAGGAGCAATTGCTTCAAAATATGATTTATCCCTAGAAACGTTACTTAAGTTAAACCCTTCAATCAAGGAAGATTCTTTAATTCAAATTGGACAAGAGTTAAACGTAACGGAGTTGAAGCCATTCGTTGATGTTGTTGTTCTAAAGCAAGAAAAGAAGGAAGAAACAATTGCTCACCAAACAGAAGTAGTCGAGTCGGATGAATTATTCAAAGGCGACGAAAAAGTAAGAGAGCAAGGTTCTGACGGTAAGAAAGTTGTTCAATATGCAATTGAAATTCGTAACGGCAATGTTGTGAAGCGTGATGTGTTAGAAGAAGAAGTTACGAAAGAACCTGTAAACAAGGTTATTGTTAAGGGTACAAAAGTTGTCCCATCACGAGGAACTGGAAACCTAGCTTGGCCAACTGTTGGAGGTTATATCTCAAGTAATGTTGGATATCGCTGGGGTTCATACCATAAGGGTATTGACATTGCTAGACCATCTAATCGCTCTATCTTAGCAGCGGATAATGGAACCGTAGTTTCTGCAGGTTATTCAGGCGGATTTGGTAACAAGATTGAAATCAACCATAATAATGGAATGAAAACAATCTACGCACATCTATCATCAATCAATGTAAGTGTCGGACAAACGGTTCAAAGAGGCCAACAAATTGGTATTATGGGATCGACTGGTAATTCCACTGGTGTCCACCTTCACTTTGAAGTATATAAGAATGGTGCATTACAAAACCCATTGAATTATTTAAACTAATTAAATAAAGCATAGAAAGCTGACTCATGATATATATTATGAGCCAGCTTTTTTGATAAGGCTGGAGCAATTCTACTACAATGTCTACATGAACCGGCTTTCTCTATATAAGCCTTAAGTGACAAGACATTTCAATAAAAGTAAGTTAAAATAGAGAAAATACAATTAATCAATACGTATAAATGAATATATATAAATAATTAACCAAAAAGGAAGTGTTAGAATGGCACAGAAGATTTTAGTTGTAGATGATGAACAACCAATTGCAGATATATTGAAATTTAACTTAGAAAAAGAAGGCTATGAAGTAGTGGTAGCAAATGATGGAGATGAAGCAATTAAATTAGCCGAATCAGAAAATCCGGATCTTATCTTATTAGACATCATGTTACCGAATAAAGATGGTAATGAAGTATGCCGAGAAATCCGCAAAACAAAAACAATGCCAATTATTATGTTAACCGCAAAGGATTCAGAAATTGATAAGGTACTTGGTCTTGAATTAGGTGCAGATGATTATGTTACTAAACCCTTTAGCAACCGTGAATTAATTGCCCGGGTTAAAGCAAATTTGAGAAGACAACAACATGTACCAGAAGAGCCAGGAAAAGAAAACAAGGATATTTCAATTGGGTCTCTAACGATTCATCCAGATGCTTATACGGTGTCAAGAGATGGCAAGGAAATTGAATTAACCCATCGTGAGTTTGAATTACTACATTATTTAGCACGTCATATTGGCCAAGTCATGACAAGAGAACATTTATTAGAAACCGTATGGGGATATGACTATTTCGGTGATGTTCGAACAGTAGATGTGACCGTGAGAAGACTTCGTGAAAAAATAGAGGAGAATCCTAGTAATCCAACATGGATCGTAACCCGTCGTGGTGTTGGTTACTATTTACGTAATCCTGATCAGGAGTAGGTTTTTATGCATAAAGTCGGTTTTTTCCGCTCAGTTCAATTAAAATTTATCTTAATTTATATTTTATTATTATTAGTTGCGATTCAAATTATTGGATCTTATTTCACGACCTCTCTTGAAAAGGAGTTAACCAGTAACTTTAAAAGCTCGATTAATGGAAGAGTTGATGTGTTAAGTCATTATTTGGAGAGTGCCTTTAATCAAGAGCGGACAGAGGACTCAGAGACGACGCTTCAGCAAGACTTACAGGCAATTGTCCGGGATATCGATACGAACAGTACCTGGAATGTTTGGGTAGTGGATAATCAGTTTCGAGTGCAAGCTGTAAATAATTTTAATGATCAAGATACAGTTGGGAAAAAGGTTACATTCGATATAGTACAAAAAGTGCTGGTTACAGGGATCGAGAATTCTGATGAAAGAAGTGTCAATAATAAACCTATTTATAGACAGGCTACGCCAATCATAGATGATGAAGAAAATGTAGTCGGTGTTATATATGTGGAAGCACCTTTTCAAGAAATTTATAAACAATTAGCCGATATTAATCAGATATTTTTTAATGGTTCTTTACTCGCGATATTAGTGTCGGCTATTTTAGGAATATTGGTTGCACGTGCCATAACAAAACCAATTATGGAAATGCGTAGGCAAGCCCAAATTATGGGTAAGGGAGACTTTACACAAAAGGTAAATGTCTATGGTACGGATGAAATTGGCCAATTAGCCATTGCCTTTAATGACTTGAATGACCAGTTAAAACATTCCAATGCAAAAACAGAAGAAGAAACAAGGAAATTAAATTCCGTACTAGCCAATATGTCTGATGGAGTTATTGCGACCGATGAGACTGGTGCGGTGACCCTAATGAATGAAGCAGCAGGGATTCTTCTTGGAATAGATCCAGAGGAAGGTATTGGAGAACTTATTATTGATGTATTAAAGCTAGATGAAAAAGTGGTAGATTTGTCTGAACTACAAGAGAGTGGATCGATGATTATCGATTTTAGTGATGACGATGAAATCTTCCTCATTCGTTCAAACTTTTCAACGGTTACAGATGATGATGATGAGATTACGGGCTTCATTACTGTGATCAGTGATGTTACAGAACAAGAGAAAATTGAGCAAGAGCGCCGTGAGTTTGTTTCCAATGTTTCACATGAACTTAGGACTCCGTTAACAACCATGAAAAGCTATATTGAGGCTTTACTGGATGGAGAATGGAAGAATGAAGCTATTGCACCAAGGTTCCTGGAAGTAACTCAAAATGAAACAGAACGCATGATTCGAATGGTTAATGACTTACTACAGCTTTCTAAAATAGATAATAAGGAACACCAACTACAAAAGGAACGCTTAGAATTTATTGATTTGTTCCACCATATTATTGATCGATTCGAGATGAACATTCCGGAACATATTGAAATCGTAAGAGAATTACCAAATGATAAGCTTTATGTTTATATTGATAGGGATAGGCTTATGCAGGTCGTAGATAATATTATTTCCAATGCGATTAAATACTCTCCAGAGGGTGGTAAAATAATCTGTCGTGTTGTAAAACAAAGATATCAAATCCTTGTTTCGGTAACAGACCAAGGTATGGGCATTGCTTATGACAAGTTGGAAAAGATCTTTGAACGTTTCTATCGTGTCGATAAAGCACGTAATAGAAAATTAGGGGGAACAGGATTAGGACTAGCGATATCCAAAGAATTAGTTGAAGCACACCACGGAAAGATTTGGGCAAAAAGTTCTGAGGGTAAAGGCACCACGATATTATTCACTCTCCCGCTAATGGGCAAGAAGCGGAGGATTAACTAATGAAACTAGAGGTTATTAAATCATATACATTAGCAATTTTAGTAGGCATTAGTTTAATACTGTCTTTTAGCTTGTGGAGCTACCAACCAAAAGAAGACGACGAAAAGTCCATATTAGATGAAAAAGAGGAACTACTAAATGAGGAACAGATTAATCTAGGTGGAACAGAGGAAACAAAAAAATCATTAGTACAACCTACGCAACTTATTTTTGAACAAGATAATAATTACTATGGGTTTTCAAATGCAGTTAATAGGCAGAATCTGTATGAGGATATGACTTCTTGGGTTCTTTATAATTTCCGTATCAGTGATGCAAATGGACGTCCCAATGTAAACAGACAAGTAGAGATTATATACCCAGATGAATTACCAATGAACATCATTCCGAATTTATTTACGGTTAATAATAGTGAACAGGTATATAATCTAGCTGAAAATTTTTCCTTTCAGAGATTGTATATTACGTTTAAGTCGGACCATAGCCTTACTTTTAATTTCTTATCAACAGATGGAAAGACCCAAATAAGTGCAGATGTCAATAATGCACAGAAACATGACCAACTATTAAATTATTTGACCACATTAGAGGGGTTAGAGAAGTATGTCATGCTGGAAGAAAAGGAGTTTCCTATATATCTTCCTGTTAATCCCATCCAGGCAATAGGTTACAAAGGCTCGATGTCTAAGCTGGATCCAGAAATTCTAAAGAATGCATTATTTCAAGACCCACTAGAGGTACACTCCAATGTATCAGATGATATGGAAATTTGGTATCAAGATAGTGTTAGGTTAATGCAAGTATTCGAAGATAGGCTTAATATGACATTTATCCATCCACAGGAAACATTGAGTTATAATCCAATCACCTTCATAGAATTACTGGATCAAAGTATCGCCACAATAAATGGCTATAAAGGATGGGTACAGGATTATAATTTGGAAAGTATTAATACAATGAACATCCGTTATCAAATGTATTACCGAGGATATCCCGTATTTAACCATGAGGGCTTATCAATCATTGAACAAAAATGGGTAAATAAAGAGCTGGAAGAACACAGGCAACCACTATTTAAAATTATAAATACGGTTCCAGAACCGTATACATTGGACCCAGGTAAGGACATCATTTCGTATATAAAAGAAAGTTCCAATTATAAGATTAGTGAGATTGAAGATATACAAGTAGGTTTTCGGTTAGGGTATAGTATAGAAACAGAGGAGTTTATCAGATTATCCTTAACTCCTGATTGGTATGTTAAAATCAATGGACAGTGGGAACCAATTGTAATGGATGAAGAACATAGAAAAGGAGTGAGCTGAGGATGCAATGGGGTCAAATAAAAACATTATTTATCCTCTGCTTCTTACTTCTTGATATATACTTATTATCGATCGTCCTAGAACAGAAAGAAAACGAGGAATATGGGTATACTGGTGACCAACAGCAGCAAGTGGAGCAGACACTTGAATCAGAAAATATTACGGTACCCGATGAATTACCAGAGCCGTTACCGGATGAAGAATTAATCACCATGAAGCAAAAAACATTTAACGAGGACGAACTAAAGGTCATCAAATCAAAAGAAGACCAAGAAATTGAAGTAATCAATAATAGTTCCATCCTCTCCTTAGTGAAAAAATCGGAAGCAATTCCAGAAAATGCTACCGATAATGATATAGAACAACTAGTAGCTTCTAAGGTATACTTAGGGAATGAGTATGCTTTTGAAAACTGGGATAAAGATCGAAACATTTTAATATTTTTCCAAACAAAGAATGACAGACCCATTTACTATAATCAAAATGGTGTCCTGTTTGTTTATCTAAATGACAAAAATGAAATAGTCGCTTATACACAATCCTTTCTTGGTGCCCCAGAAGCAGGAAGCGATAAAAAAAGCTTAATTAAGCCACATGATGCCATCATGAAGCTGATAAATAGTAACTTATTATATCCAAATAATGAAGTCACAGAAGTGGAAGTTGGCTATTATACCACATATCCATTAGATAGTGGTGGGCAAGTACTAGCTCCAACTTGGAAGATATCCATTAAAGATAGTCGTCCTAGATTTGTTAATGCTATCCAGCAATACGTTGTTCCACTAAACGAAAAGTTTGTGGAAGAAGTGATAGAATCAAGTATAGAGAATCTAAGTTTACTCAAGGGCAAAGAGGAATTTAAAAGAGGTATGCTAGATATTCTAACTAGCAAGCAAAAGATTAATCGGAGTGAATCAGCATGACGTTACGTTTTAGTGTCTTAGCATCCGGGAGTACGGGAAATGCTTTCTATATTGAATCGAATAAAGAGAAACTACTGGTAGATGCTGGACTAAGCGGTAAACAAATGGACAAGCTATTTGATGAGGTCCAGGTTTCCCCAGCGGATTTATCCGGAATACTAGTAACCCACGAGCATAGCGACCATATCAAGGGACTTGGTATCATTGCTCGTAAATATAATCTACCAATCTATGCAAACCAAAAAACATGGAATGCCATGGAAGGATCCATTGGAAAACTATCACTAGACCAGAAGTTTGTTTTTAACATGGAAGAAGTAAAGACATTTGGTGATATTGACGTAGAATCCTTTGGAGTCTCCCATGATGCAGCAGAACCAATGTTTTACGTGTTCCGACATGGCGGAAAGAAAGTTGCCTTAGTAACCGACCTAGGCTATGTATCCGAGCGAATTAAGAAAACAATCGAAGGCGCAGATGCCTATGTCTTCGAATCCAACCACGACGTTGGCATGCTCCGCATGGGAAGATACCCCTGGAGCGTCAAACGCCGCATCCTAGGAGACTCCGGCCACGTCTCCAACGAAGATTGTGGTTTGGCTCTAACCGATGTAATTGATAACAACACCAAGCGAATATATCTCGCACACTTAAGTAAAGATAATAACATGAAAGACCTAGCACGCATGTCCGTAGACAACATCCTACGAGAGCGCGGGATTGAAGTGGAGCTACATGACACCGACCCACTAATGCCAACCGGGATGTATGAGGTTGGGTAGGGATAGTGTGCAGGACTTTGGAATTGAGGATTTAGGGGAGCGACTGGGGTCGCTCTTTTTTTGTTGGGGTTTTGGGGTGGCTGGCTTTTCGGAAACAATTGTGGTGGATTAGGTGCATGTTTGCCTATATGCGAGGTTCTATAAGACAGAATTAGTGCGTAAGGCAAGATTCTGTCTTATAGGAGCAGTTCTAAAAGCCAAAGTTAATGAAAAGGGTGCAGGTTTGTCTAATAGAACAGTTCTAAAAGCCAAAGTTAATGAAAAGAGTGTAAGTTTGTCTAATAGAATGGTTCTAAAAGCCAAAGTTAATGAAAAGGGTGCAGGTTTGTCTAATAGAATGGTTCTAAAGGACAAAGTTAATGAAAAGAGTGCAAGTTTGTCTAATAGAACGGTTCTAAAGGACAAAGTTAATGAAAAGAGCGAAACTCTGTCTAATAGATTAGATCTAAAAGACAGAGTGAATGGAAAACCCCACAACTCTGTCTAATAGATTCTAATATAATGCTTAATAGTGATATCTTATAGCATATCTTACCCCTGCCACTTACTCAAAATATGTCCACCTTCTATTTCCGAGCTTATTAAAATTCTTCTCAAGTACTCTTGAAAATGTTCTCAGGGAAGCTATACCTCCACACCAATCGTAAATTTCTTTTGTCGTTAATTTTCTATTAGGGAAAAGCAGCTTGAATTCTTGTATGCTACGTAATACGGTTTCTTCAAAATCAACTACTTTATTACAATGCATACAGATACAATTGGTCCATTTATTAATCATATTCCACGACCCACAACCCCGACAAACCACACCCTTCCGCAACTCCCCATAACTATAATCCGGCAATCTCTTAAAAGGTGACTCGGTCAAATGCATAGAAACCAACTTATCAGCAAATGCTTTATGTTTTTTCGTGATGCGGGAGTTGAGTGAATTGAGTTGTTTCATGTGGCGGTTGACTTGAGTTGGGAGGATGAATGGTTTATCGAGTGGGGCCTGGTAAAGGGTGAAGGCTGGATTGATGAATACGACTGAGGAGTTAATTTGTGTGGTAACACTGAGGGTTTGGAGTAGTTGTCTTAGTAGGGATTCGGAGCGGCTTATCTGGTTCATGGGGTTTGTGATTTCGTAATTTGTCTTAGTTAATATTCGGTCGTTTTCAAAATAGAAGTCTCCTTCGTGATTTTTAACTTCGAAAAGGTATAGCATATCGGCGATGAGGAGGGTGTCGATTTGGAAGGTGGTGCTGCCGACTTGGAGTAATAAGTCATTTAACGCTAAACAATCACAACGTAAGTTCCTAGTTAATTCATCAAATGCCAGTTCACCTTCATACCCCTTTTTCAATTTATAAAGATGTTGCTTGTCCTTTTCGGATAACTGCATTCGAGCATCCAAGACTTCTAACACTTCTAACTCTGTTGGTTTCTCTCTTTTCTTGTATTCCATTAACAAACTTCCTTCCTTTCCTAAATTTTTATAATTATACTATCACTCTATTATATATTGATAGCCATTGCAAAAATGTTTAATCCAATTGAAAAGGAACATAATAATCCTACATAATAAAAAGGAGATTTACATATGGGCTATTATAATCAAAATTACCCACCGAATCCTCATCGAAAGAAAGGGAATAGTTGGGTTCCATTAGTGTTGGGGATTGTGATTGGTGCTTTACTTGTATCGATTGCTGTTCCGAGATTTTTAGAAATGAGTGAACAGGCGAAAACGAGATCGGCCAGGAATAATTCTAATGATATCAATACACAAGAGGTAGTGTCGCTGGATGTATCGACTCGAATAACAGAAGTAGTGGAGGTTGTTACGCCGACTGTAGTTGGGATTACGAATATTGTGCATCGTGCCGATTTTTTAGAGCAGCAGCAGGAAAGTGAAGCAGGGACTGGATCTGGCGTTATTTATAAAAAGGATAATCGTTATGCATATATTGTTACGAATCATCATGTTATTGAAGGAGCAGATGAAATTGAAGTATTGCTAAGTGATGATACGGTGCTTGAAGCACGGCTCCTTGGTACTGATTTATTTTCTGATCTAGCGGTTCTAAGAGTGGATGGTGGTGCTATCGACCGTACGATTGAGTTGGGGAGTTCTGAAAATCTCAAGGTTGGGGAGCCGGTCATTGCTATTGGCAATCCGCTGGGCCATATGTTTTCTGGCTCGGTAACACAAGGGATTATTAGTGGGACGCAGCGAACAATACCGCAGGATTTCAATTTGGATGGAAGGGCGGATTGGCAGGCTGAGGTTATCCAGACCGATGCTGCGATTAACCCAGGGAATAGTGGTGGTGCATTGATCAATATGGATGCACAACTGATTGGTATTAATTCGATGAAAATTAATCAGGAAGCGGTTGAAGGGATTGGTTTCTCCATTCCAGTTGATTCCGCTTGGCCCATTATAGATGAGTTAGAAAAAACTGGGGAGGTCAAGCGTCCATATATAGGGGTGGAAATTTACTCATTAGAAGAAGTTCCACGTCTGGAGTGGGATGAAACCTTGAATTTACCTAAGGATATTGAGGGTGGCGTATACGTCTGGAGTGTAGAGCCGTTATCTCCTGCAGATAAGGCAGGACTTGACCGATTGGATGTCATTACCCATTTAGATGATAAGCAAATTATGAATATGATTGATTTGAGAAAAATCTTGTATCAGGAAAAAGATATTGGGGATGAAGTAGAAATTACGTACTATCGAGATGGTGAAAGAAGAACGACAACTATAGTGTTGGGCGTTCAACGATAAAAGGAAAAACTGTACGAAAGGGAGGTTGATGTCTAACCTCCGATAGCGTGCAGTTTTTTTATTCACTGATAAGAAATTAGTAGGAATGTATAAAGACCCACAAATTATCCCCATTTGCGAAAAGTTATTCACAATTTGTGTATATAAATTTAGTCGCCATCTATATTTTGTGTCGAAATAAATCGAAAACACAAAATAGCTACGAACATTTGTGCATATGTGGATAAAAATGTGGATAACTAGATAAAAACTAGTTGATAATCTGTTAATATCTGAAAATCATCTAAAACTTCTTTCCAGGTACATGTTTAAATAATAAAAGTAAAAGAATGATAACAACAATATCAAGACGTGCTTGGAAAGCAAAGACAAAGAATCCTTGTGTAATGAGGATTGGTAGTTTGGAAAAGTATAGGGCACCTGCCATAATGACGAGTAATGGGATGGTGGCTTTTTTAACATACATTCCCGCAGCTATTAGAGCACCACATCCAACTTCCACAATTGCTACCAGAAAAAGCGTGGACTCTGCAAATGGCACCCCAAGTTCATGAAAGTGTGAACGGAAACCCATTGAATCGGTTAATAGTAACTTCACTATACCCGATGCAATAAACACATATCCAACAGCATAGCAAAGCCAAGTTGCCATATTCATGTTCAGCCTAATGATAATCTCCTCCTGCCATCTAGTTCTGTTCCCTAATATGTATGCAGGATTGAGGACAATCTTGACAAGCTTTCAAGAAATATTTGTCCAAACCTTGAAAAATAAACGTAATATTTCCTTTCTTCAAAACAAAAATGTATAGTATAAAAAGAGATCATTTTGAGAAACGCTTATGATAAGGCGTTATTGAAGACAGAAGGAAGTGCAATACATGTTAAGACGTTTTTTCTCATACTATAAGCCTCATAAAAGGCTTTTTATCATTGATTTTACCTGTGCTGTTTTTGTAGCATTCCTAGAATTAGCTTTTCCGATTGCGGTACAGGAGTTTATCGACGAATTACTGCCAGATCAGAACTGGAGCTTGATTGTACTTGCCAGTGTTTTACTTTTAGCTGTGTATTTACTAAGTACCTTTATGCAATATGTCGTGACATACTGGGGTCATAAATTAGGGGTAAATATTGAGACAGACATGCGTCAGGACCTGTTTCAGCATACACAAAGACAGTCTTTTCGATTTTTTGATAATACCAAAACTGGCCATATTATGAGTCGAATCACTAATGACTTATTTGATATTGGGGAATTCGCCCATCATGGACCAGAGGATATGTTTATTGCTTTCATGACATTTGTGGGTGCATTTGCATTAATGTTCAATATCAATTTCCATCTATCAGTGATAATTCTAATTATCGTGCCGATCCTCATTTTCCTTATTACGTATAGTAATATCAAAATGAATAAAGCATGGAAATCCATGTATGAAGAAATCGCAGAAGTGAATGGACGAGTGGAAGATGCCGTATCGGGTGTCCGAGTGGTCCAGTCCTTTACGAATGAAGATTACGAAATGAAACGTTTCACAAGGGATAACTATAACTTTAGAAAAGCAAAAATTAGTGCTTATAAGGTGATGGCGTTTGTTCATTCCAATATTTATATGATGATGCGTCTAATCGTCCTGATCGTTTTAGTCTATGGTGCTTGGTTGACCTTTAATGATCGAATGACTTATGGAGAACTTGTGAGTTTTATTCTATTTACAAATGTTCTTTTTAATCCAATTAACAAAATTAGTGCACTACTTGAAATGTATCCAAAAGGAATGGCTGGGTTTAAGCGATTTACTGAAATTCTGGATACCGTGCCAGATGTACAAGACAGAAAAAATGCTCAAACTGTAAAAGACTTACAAGGATTTGTTTCCTTCCATAAAGTAACGTTTGGTTACGAGAAAACACAAGGTCCAGTCGTCAAAGCCATGAGCTTTAATATTAATGCTGGAGAAACAGTTGCTTTTGTTGGACCATCGGGGGCTGGAAAAACTACGATATCTTCCTTGATTCCACGTTTCTATGATGTAGACAGTGGGCAAATTACAATTGATGGTATTGATATTCGGGATATGACGAAGCGATCCTTACGCGAGCATATTGGTATTGTTCAACAGGATGTTTTCCTATTCACTGGAACCCTTCGTGAAAACATCGCTTATGGAAAATTAGATGCTACAGAAGAGGAAATTCGTGAAGCGGCAAGAAGAGCACATATGGAAGAATTTATTAATGAATTACCAGATGGCTATGAAACGCAAGTTGGGGAAAGAGGACTTAAGCTTTCCGGTGGTCAAAAGCAACGAATTGCAATCGCAAGGATGTTCTTAAAGAATCCACCAATCTTAATTCTAGATGAAGCAACTTCAGCGCTTGATACAGAAACAGAAATGATTATTCAACAAGCTTTAAATGAGTTAGCGAAAGACCGGACAACAATCATCATTGCTCACCGACTTGCGACCATTCGTAATGCGGATCGAATTATGGTGGTGACGAAAAAGGGAATTGAAGAAGAAGGAAGCCATGAAGAACTACTAAGAAGAAATGGTATCTTCGCCAATCTCCATAAAGTCCAGATGCAATAGCCTATAAAAAGAAGATTTGACTCTTAAGACGAGCAAATCTTCTTTTTTGTTTATGACGCCAAAAATTCAACTATTATATTATTAAATAGGATAGGATTTTCCAAGTATGGATGATGTCCACTGTCCAATACCTTATAAACAGCATTGGAAAAGTGGAAGCTTTCGTGATGTTTTGGCCCTATCGCATAATCGTATTTCCCAGACAATACTAATACCGGCACCCTAACACCAACAGTAAGTTTTCTAAAGTCTTGAAAATATGCTTCAGATGAAAATACATATTGTTGAAAATCAGGTTTCACCTGAATATCTGCATCTATCCTATCCATTTTTTCCTTATGGGATAGAGACTGAAACTGCAGCTTGTGAAATAAGTCCTTTTCCATAAGTAACTGCACTGTTTCATAAAATGCATTCAAGATATTAGGAATGTCATCACGGGAAATCTCAAAAGAATCTAATCCTAATAACGCTCTGCCTTTCTTAATTTGATACCCAAATGACTCTTTCATTTCTAATGTCACATTGGATAAAATTAACCCCTTAACTCGTTCAGGAAAGCGCTCCGCATATTGGACGGCAAGAATTCCACCGAAAGAATGTCCCATGACATTCCATTGTTCAAAACCAAAATGTTTTCGTACCTCTTCTAAATCTTGCAACAAACGTTCTAGTGAATAATCACCATGAGAAGAAATCTCAGAACGTCCACAGCCTCTTTGATCCAAGTAAATCATTTCTAGATTCTCTGCGAGTAGATCACCAGTAGTTTCTTGAAACGATTTGCTCCAGTACCCTGGCCCACCGTGAAGGAAAATACATGGTAAACCCGTCCCCTCTTTTTCTAGGAACAAGGAAACACCATCACTTGTCTTTATGTACATGTTTAATCCCCCTAAAACAAACCTCTAAAGATTACATTCGCAGAGACGGGTTTACGATCCAATTCCCTAGCCCAGACAGAAAGCTGACCAATGTGATGAATTTCATGAGCAATGATATGATGGAGTATCTCTTCTTTCATGAAGTTACCCTCAATCCATGACGCATTAACTAATTTATCAGAGCTAACTCTATCATTCAGAAGAAAATAACTAATCTCCTTACGATATTGATTCGATAACTCCCGGACTGTCTCTACGTCAGTAAATGTATTAAAATCAACCACGATATCTTCTCTCCCCTGAATGGCACAAATCCAACTATACTCTACATCAATAATATGTACTAGTGTATGAAGGATATTTCCTACCCCTCCTGTACGGACTTTCAAAAGCTCTTCAGGTGGTAGTTGTTCACACCAGTCTAACCATTCATCTCGAACTTGCCAGTTATATTGAAAAAAATGATACATAATTCACTCTCCTCACCTATTGAATCGACAGGAACCAACGAATCCATGTCGATATTTCCCGGGAAATGTAAAATCCTAGTCCTTCTTTTGTAAAACATAAATCATCTCCAAACTGTCATTTGAAAGTGGCGACTCCTGCCAATCACGGAACATATGTAAAATGCTAAATCCATTAGCCTCGGCTAGTCGCTGCATTTCTTGCGGATAAACATATCGTAAACTAATTCCAGTTCTATTTTCCGATCCACCCTGAGCTTTTCGAATAGTGGTATAGTGTTGAATTTGCTTTAGGGCATCATACTCACTAATGGTATAAACATCTACTTTTTCCCCAGATGAAGGATCGGTGTAACTCCTCCAATACTCCTCTTCAGCAGGTTGCAGAAGTTCTTCTCCACTCGGAAATCTAGTATTGAAAATAAAAACACCATTTACTTCTAAATGATCATGTACTGCACGTAACAGTTGATCCTGTTCGAGATTGGTATGGAAATGTTGAAAGGAGTTGCCCACCATATAAATTAGTTTACTTGTAACTCCAAGTTCCAACGAAGTACAATCTTGTTGCACCCACTTAACGGGAAGATTACTAGATTTATTCTTTGCTTGCTCTAACATCCCTGCGTGAATATCGACGCCAATCATCGGGTGACCTTTCTCAGCAAACGGTATGGTCGCCCTTCCAGTTCCACAGGCGAGATCGATAATCGTTCCATTTACTTGCTCTGCCCACTTTAATAGAAAAGAAACGTCATCCTTATATCCATCATTTTCAAAGTCATAAAGATCAGGATTATCATATTCTTCTAAGTTTGTTTTCATAGTTATAGTCCCCCTAATATGTCATCTAGTTCTACCAAATGGTCCGATAGCCAGATCATTTCCTGTACAAATCGTTTCGGTGGCCCCTTTCGTTCATCCATCATTACGTCAAGCCACCATTCACTTTCTAAATACCATAATAAAGTTAAAGCATTCGTTAGGAAGCGATTTCCTGTCTCCTGATGTGACTGATACCCTTTTAAAAAAGCAATAACTGGAGGAATCTGCAATCCATCCTCATTCAATGCACCAGAAATAACAGCTCTACCAACGTCTAATGATAAATAATCCATTTTCATTCGGTCAAAATCAAGAATGGCAGAAAGCTGGTCACCATCAAATAGAATATTGTCTACCCATAAATCTCGATGTGCCCAACCTTTCCGGCTAACCTTTAATTTATTAACATCAACAATCTCCATCAGTTCAAGCTGCTTGTCTATTACTGGAAGGAGATCATATTTAGTAGTTTGATAGATTTCATTATATACGCTTTTCCAATAAGCAATTCGTTCTTTTCGGTCTGGTAGTATAAATCCTGGATTATCCTTCGTTGGTAAACTACCATCATTTAGTAGAGCGTGCATTCTTCCTGCATGAACCCCAAGCTGGTACATTTGATCCTCTGATAGCGTTCCTGGTTTGATAATTGCTCCAGATTTATATTCCATAACAATAAACTGTTCTCCACCAGGTGAATGCAAGAAACATTCTCCTTGATCCATTAGAATATTAGGACATGGAAAACCAAGATGATGTAGCCGATTTTGTTGATTAAACACACATTTCAATTCTTCAATAGAATATTTTTTTAATCGCTCTTTATTGTACTGTTTAACAAGGTATATTCCTAAATCCGTTTCAATCTTCCATTTTAAATTAAGCCACCCACGTTTGATTGGTTCTATATGATAGATTTCCAGGCCAAACCGTGAAGATACTTCCTGAAGAATGTCCTCAAGAATAGCTTCTTCGGTAAACACAGTTTTCATGGTAACACCACTTTTCAGAATTGTCCTATAATAAGAATAACCTAGATGGATTAGAAATACAAGAATGTATGTTCTGGTTAAGTGTGATTTCTAAACTTAATAAGGTTAATTGCTATTTTGTGATACATTAATAATAGAATTAAAGTACAGAGATTGGAAGAATGGGATTAAACCCTTCCCCAGGCAGTATATTAAACTAAAAAGATAAAGTTCTAAATGGTAATAACTATTTTTGTTTATAGTGAAAAATTTAAAAGGTGAGGTATCTATATGAGATTAGGATTAAAACGAGATGAGGTAAGGTTAGAAACCTTTACCGATGAGTGGCAGAAGAACTTCTTCAACATTAAACAGGACATACTGAAATCAACTCCTCTTCAAGAAGAGCGGATTGAACATATTGGTAGCACCGCGATTAAAGGGACTGTTGCCAAACCAATTATAGATATAGTTGTCGGTGTTGATGATTTAGAGGAAGTTGATCAGGCAATCTTTGAGGGGTTAAAGAAAGTGGGCTTTTTAAGACTTCGTGTGGAACGTCCGAACGAGATAGTGCTTGCTAAGTTTACAGATGAAACATACGAGGAGAAAACACATTATATTCATCTAGTGGAATATAATGGTGACCTTTGGAAGAATCTAATCTTTTTTAGAGATTACCTAAACTCAAACGATTCAGTAAGACAACAATACCAAGACCTCAAACTAAAATTCCTTAAAGAAAAGAATGGTGGAATCAAAGAATACACCGATTATAAGGAGCAATTTGTAAAAGGAATCTATGAGAAGAGAATATAGACCTGCTCCGGTCAGAGTTTAGAAGTTCCACCTCTTACTTCTAAACTCTCTTTTCAACAAATAGCAAAATGAGTGTTGCCAATGGGCCTAATACGAGAGATAGCAAGAACCAGTTCAATCCTGTTCTATTCTTCCCTTGTGCAAGTCCGGCATTGATTAATGCCAGTGTACCCCACCCTACAAAATATTGTTCGTCCATGATCTAGCCTCCCAGAAAACGTATTTTTTCTTTGCTTATCTATTGTCCCTAAATACATCCGTATTGTTTCATCTATTTAAATACTAACATATTAGGAGAAGACTAAAATAAGAAATAACTGCCATGGTATTTTGAAGTTTAAAAAATTCATAATGTGTAGCTTGAATTATGCTATACTGTTCCATAATAAAACAAGGAGGTACCAGTCCAAGGGTAAAACAATCATAAGAGAAAGTCTTATATTATTTTAATAACATTAGAATAAACATGTAGATTTTCTCCTATCGAACGAGTATACAATAGAGAGGAAAATACCATGTTAGATAAAATAAGTGATACTATTTATTATTTATCCAACCAAGATGATAAAGAACGACCAACTCTAGGACTGGTATGTGGTGATCGGTACAGCCTTATAATAGATTCTGGGAATTCTCCACAGCATGCTCAGGAATTTCTATTAGAAATAGAGAATTTAAATGTACCACCAATTAAATATGTTGTGATTACCCATGCCCATTGGGATCATTTCCTTGGAATGAATGAATTTGATGCAACGGTTATCGTGAATAGTGAAACAAACGAAAGAATAAAAGATTGGCAAGGTTTGTCTTATGACGATCATTCACTACAAAAGTATGTGGGTACTAAACAAATCAGTCCTATCTGTATGGAGGTTATACAAACTGAAATTCCAAACAGGGATAATTTTAAGTTAAGGTCTCCGGATGTCATATTTGAGAATTCATTAACTATTGATCTAGGTAATAAACTTTGCATCCTCGATAGAATTAATAGCACCCATACTGATGACTCTACTATTATTTATATACCAGATGAAAAAGTAATATTTCTAGGGGATAGTGGGTATGGGACAACGACAAATTCATTATTTCATTACAAGCAGTCATTGTTACTCCCAATGATGAAAGATATTCAAAAATATGATGCGGAAATGTTTCTACTTGGTCATGAATCGATATGTGACTTAAATGAAATGAATCTATATTGGGAAGAGTTAACAGCAGCAAGTGAAGTTGTGAAGTCCTCCTCGCTAGAAGATGCGATAGCCCTGTTTAAGACAGAACATAAAAGGGACCCTAATGAAAATGAATTATTTTTTATACAAGCTCTTGTGAATGACCATATAATCCAGTCCCGATAATACAATTAAATAAATTATTCAAAGGTAATCAAAAGCCATCTCATAATAATTGAAATGAGATGGTTTTTATTGCTTAATTAAGGTTCTAAATACAATTTACGAAAAGAAAAATGTAAAAGGATAGAAAATGTAATAATCATCTACATGATAAACTAAGAGGTTCCATAACGGGTATGTTACAGCGGCGATAACAATAGAAGTGAGGATGGGTATTACATAATAGTTTTGTTTCTTATATAAACCAAGATTTACTGCCATTCCGATCATCAAAACAAAGATAGCAGGTAATAATATATATAACCCAATTGAAAAGGATCCAAGAAAACTGACTAGATATAGAAACAGTCCGAAGATATAAAAGCCAAGTGCTACCCTATTCTTCAGTTTCATGTCCACTATCCCCCTTTCCTTAATGTTCAACTAGAGTACTTATAAAAATAAAAGATAGGAATCGCCAAAGATTATATTTCTGTAGAATCCTTTGAACCTGATTTATAAGAGAGTAAGTAATAAGCCATTAAAAGAGTAATTAGTCCTCCCAATCCAGAGGTTATGATAGAAGACTCTTCTGGATATTGCCATTTAAGAAATCCTAAAATGCCGACCAGGATCCATCCGATTGTACGAATTTTTGTTTGTTTTTTCAATGTTTCAATCCTCCGCAACTCAAGATATTTCACTTTTAACTAATCTGCAGTTATTTATTTGTATTTAAAAATAACTACAGTACAATCTTCGCATCTTAGTGCTGGTATTTTACCTATTTTAATAAATGCATTATTTATTAAGACTTCACTTCCAAAGTCAGAAAGAACTGGGTCAGGCGATTCTGACCAACTAATTCTACGCGGAGAAAAAATATACCCTCGCTTTAGCTCATTACTGCATTCAGGACATTTTAAAGCATCGTTCATATTAGTTAAACCACCTTCAATTACTATTTTCTTTTTTGACACTGACCTTTTCTTTAAAAATACTTACTGATCCTTCAAAAAATGCATTTTTACAAAATAAGTTAGGATAAGAGTAAAAAGTCCTAAGCCGAAAAGTATACCACCAGAAACAACAAAGTTAGTTATATAACTTTCTACCCTAATATGATACATAGCAGTATCAACACCACCCTGATTAACTAGCCAATTTTCAGCTAAGGATGTACCAAAGTGAGTGCTGAAGAACAAAAGTATAAATCCTATTATAGATAATATAGCCCCAATCGTTATAAATAGATTAAAATTATCCTTTGTCATATAGCACCTCCAATTTTTCACTTATTCTTCATTGATCGCTGCATGGAACGCTGTAAACGTAAACCTTTTAAATGAGGTTTGCTATTCAAATACACAAGTAAAAAGGATACGACGATAAATAATAAATATTTCACATTACCCCTCCTATTACTGATATCAAAAATTAACCGACATATTGTAGTATTAACAAATATAATGCTATGGAAAATCCTAATATACTAGCTTTCATTTTAGCTGGATGGTTCCTCTTGCTACGAAACAAGTATAAGAAAACGGCTATAAATCCTAAGGGAAGCCATAACTGAAAGACACCTTCCCTTGTGCCATGAGAATAGATGGGGGTAATGTAGATGCTAATCAAAAAGTAGAAGAATATTGTAAAGCGGCGAGTTTCTAATTGCTTGCTCCACCTTACTAATAGAAAGATAAATATTATTGCAATAAGTGTAATGTGTAAGGGAGGTAGAACAATAGAGAAATAGCCAAAATTAAATTCCATTCTACATTCCCCCATTAAAAAATAGCTTATCCGCTAATAAAGTTACAGCATATACAAGAAAACTAGGAGCTAAAATATTAAACATAGATTGCTTAAAGGACTTGGGGCTTTTAGAGCTATACCATCTTATTACTTCAAACAATGCAAATATAGATATAATGAAAATAAGACTCTCTTTGTAAAGCATAGCAATCGCCCCTTCAGTTTTACTACGGTCAATCTATTAGGGAATTCCCTTTTAAACAATAATATTTCATATATAAATCCTGCATCTATAAATACATTTTAATAATTTCAACTGCGAAATTGACTACAAAAATAGTAAGCAAGCACAGTAGAAACAATTTCCACCACTTCATATGTTACTCCTTTAAAATATATTTGAATTTAATATTCTCACTAACTTGAGCTAGTTAGTCGATGTCTTTTAAGGTTATTTCATATGTATCTCCGCATAATTCTAATACTACATGATTATCCCAATTTAGAAATTCATCACAACGAATTAATAATTTATTGCTCACCCAACCAAGAAATTCAATTTTGTCCATTTTAATTGGACTATTTATTGGAGATTTAACTTTTAGTGTAGATTCTATTTTTTGAATGTCGTAATAATCTGCAATGATGAAATCGCCAGACGGGGTTACGGTTAAACATTGATATGGAGTTTGAGACTCATAATCAAATAGTTCTCTGCTATAACAGTCAACTTGAAATAAATGATCAGATGTGAGAACAAGGACCTTATTATACTTTTTGGAAAGTGCCACTGCCCTTGGATAACCTCTAAACACTCCACACCATTCATGATAATCTTCATCTTCAAACTTTACCCAAGTCCAATTTTGGGAATTCCAAGGGGTTGATATGTCATAAATCTTCTCCTTGAATTGACCAGAATAAGGTTGGTTAATGATTTCTGCTTTAATAATCACATTTTTATCCTCCGAAAGTGAGAGTAACTTCGGCTAATTATAACATTCCCTTATCAAGATATTCCCAACTAGTTTAATAAGAGATACAGCGTCTTATTAAATATTAGCCTCTCTCTCTATTATAACATGGATAATTATGAATTTTCAGTCTGTTATTTAGAATTATTTTAAATTATGCTAGAAAGAGCCTAATAATAAGGAGGAAGCCAATGCAAGTACAATCTGTTAGTCCCCTATCTACACTCGATCATAATCTTCAACAAGAAGTCATCATGCGAATGCTCCATTTAATAAAAGAATCTTTCGTGTTTCCTGAGGTTGCAAAGGAGATAGAACAAGAGATTCTAAGAAAACTACAAGAGCAGCAATATGCAGAATTACTGGATCCAACCCAGTTTAGCCTACAAATTACGAAAGACTTACAAGTTGTAAGTAAGGATAAGCATCTTGGTTTAAAGTATTTTGACGTGCCAAAAGGAAATAGTGAAGCGGATAAGAGACAAGAAGCTGAAAATAGGAAAAGGCTATTAAGCCTGCACAACTACGGTTTCGAAAAGGTGGAACGGTTACCTGGAAATATTGGGTATCATAAAACATTAAAGTTCTTTGAAACAAATCTGGCTGGTGAGGTAGCTATTGCACCCCTTCAATATTTGGCAAATACGAGTGCTATCATCTTTGACTTACGGGATAACACCGGTGGTTCAGCTGATATGGTTGCGTTAATCTGTAGTTATTTGTTCAAAGGTAGAATACATTTGAATAATTTCCATTGGAGAAAAGACAATCGAGTGGAGCAAATATGGACCAATTCACATATCCAAGGTACCTCTCTTCAGGATAAAGAAGTATTCATTCTAACAAGTAAACGTACATTCTCAGGAGCGGAGGATTTTGCTTACTCTCTAAAAGTGCTAAACCGTGCAACCATAGTTGGAGAGAGAACGAGTGGAGGTGCCCATCCTGGTGGTTTCCAAAGAATTAATGATCACTTTTTTATCAATATACCAATAGGAAGAGCGGTCAATCCGATTACGAATGAAAACTGGGAAATTAATGGTGTCACGCCAAATGTAGAAGTCCAAGAAGAACACTCCCTACCTGTGGCCCAATATATGATACTGACAAACTTAATAAAGAAGAGCTTGAGAATACTTTAAAAGCTGCTGGTATCAGTGTGGAAAGTCTATTGAACCAGTGATATTTGAAGGTTATCATTATCAATGGGTGCAAAGTTAATTAAGGTGATCGAAGTTAGGGTCACCTTTTTTTGTGTGATTTAAATTTTAAGATAAGTTTTTTGAATATTATGTTAGTATTAAGGTAGAGGTTGTGGAGCTAAAGGGAATCAAGAGTAAAAACGTGTGGATGTTATTTGTGAAATGAGGTTATCTCTATGGATTTGGTTATTATTTTTGGTGTTGTAGTAATAGCTATAAGTTGCTTATCAATAGATGGTAAGTTGAAGAAAACCAATGAACAAAACAAAGAAATTATAGAATTATTAAAGAACGTTAAAGAAAAGTAGGCTATGTTTGTTTCTTACTGAAATGTACTTTAGAACAAAAAGTGGGAGCAGATGCGATTACAGGGGGAATTTATCATGGAATTAATTATAGGAATCATGATTTTCGCAGGTTTATATTCAATTCATGATGCTTTAAGAAAAATAAATAATAATATAATGGATCAGACAGAAGAGATTATAAAACTTCAGAAAGAATTAAAGAGAGAAAAATAATATACTCAGTCAAATTTTTCTTGTAGAGATGAAGGGCCAGTAGATTGCATAACTAGAGGAGGGAGATTGGATAGTTGTTTTATAAAGCGAAGACCATCTGGTGGTTACAGGTTATTTCATTATTATTAATTTTATTGTTATTTTTTTCAGTTGCTAATCTATGGATGCTATATTATCTTATTCCACTTGCATTTTTTATATTTTCAACAATCTTTATGGACTTTAAGTTGGTGATATCCGATGGGTTATTGACGTTTCAGATACGTGTTTTTACATTAACTATTTACAAAAAAACGGTTAGTCATAAACAAGTTGAGAAATTGGTATTTAAACGAGTTGGTTGGGGAAATAGATGTGTGATTGTAAAAAAACAAAAAGGCATTCATTTTCGTATCATCAATTTCAGCCCAAAGAGCATTTATCATGATTTAATAGAGTTTGCCAATCGTTATGATATTCCAATTCATAAAACGAAGGATTACTTAATCTTAGAAGGAATGAATAAATAGGAGTGTTGCTTATGGTTCATGCAAAAGATGTTTTATTGGATCAGTTGTTGGCAAATGCGAATGATCCTAGTTGGTACGTACCTTTTACCCATTCAATAAAGAGATTGTCTGAGGAACAAGCATTTTGGAAGCCAAACGAGGAAAGTAATAGCATTGCTGAAATTGTGCAGCATCTACTCTATTGGAATCAAACATGGCAAACAAGGTATCTAAAATCACATGTTGATGCTGTTCCTTCCATAGAAAATAATAACAACAGCTTTATAGTCCCTGAAAATCATACATTTGCACGCTTAACAGACCAATTATTAGAGGTATTATTGCTTTGGCAAACATTATTAGAGGAAGAAAAGGTGGAGAGTAAAGTAAATGGTTTTTCTGAAGATGTGAAATGGTGGCAAGTGCTTGGAAATGTGTCTACTCATAACGCATATCATATAGGACAGATTATTTATATCAGAAAGTTGCAAAACAGTTGGAAACTAGATGTAGAAGAAAATGAATAAATGGAGGCATAAGTCTTTATAAATAGGTTATTAAGGAGAAGTTTATTTGTAATTAACAGAATGTTTAAATTATAAAATTAATTAACCTGTCAACAAACTAAAGGAACTGGAGGTGTTGATATGTCTTTATGGATAATTCTGCTGATTTTATTTGGCGGATTACTGATAATCGGACTATTATTCGATTGGGTAGCAAAGAAAAGGAATATTAAAACGGACTTTCAAGAAGGTGTCAAACATGCTAGTGAGTCAGAAAGAATTTATACAGAAAAAGCATTGGATGATGTAAGGCATAAAATAGGCGATGATAGCAATCATATGTAAAGGGTAGAAATTTCCGAGGACATCTTAAATAAAGGTGACCTCGTTTGTATTTTGTGCAACCTTTTAGTTGCTTATTGTTGACTTGCAACTAAAAGGTTGCGTATAATAAGATCATGAAACAGGAAAAAGAAAGAGACGCTATATTTAAAGCGCTAGCTGATTCAACTCGAAGACTAATATTGGACGAACTATCCGAACGCAATGAGATGACGTTGTTTGAACTTACGTCAAGGCTTATTATGAATCATAATTTAACTATTTCTCGTCAAGGGATTGCGAAACATCTTTCTGTTTTGGAAGAGGCAGGCCTACTAATATCAAAGCGAAAGGGGAAATATCGAGTACTTTTGTTCAACAACGAACCACTTAGGAACTTATTAAAAGAGTGGATGGAGTAATTTATAAGAAACTCGAGATGAGGTTACTTTATGTGATTCGAATAGTTCAGTAGTTACAACAGACTATGCACAACAAAACATAACATTATTGGAGGAAAAATATATGAACATTATTGTTACCAGTTTATTTGTAGACGACCAAGAAAAGGCTTTGAAGTTTTATTCAGAAACGCTTGGTTTCATAAAAAAACACGATATTCCAGTTGGTGAATTTAGGTGGATATCGCTTGTTTCGCCTGACAACCAAGACGGTACGGAGCTTATACTCGAACCAAATGACAACCCAGTTGCCAAAGAATATCAAAGTAAATTACTTGAGCAAGGTATCCCAGCTACCATGTTCGGTGTTACAGATATTCATAAAGAGTATGAACGATTAGTAAAACATGGTGTAGAGTTTACGATGGAGCCGACAAAGATGGGAGATAACACAGTAGCTGTCTTCAATGATACATGTGGTAATCTTATTCAGATTATAGAGTTTAATTAATTCATGTTAACCATATCCAACTTGTTGGACATGGTTTTCTATTTTTACGGTTTCATTTTCCTTATGGTTCAATTGTTCATATAATGATTGGTATAGTATGGTAGTGTTTAGTAGCTAACGATACAGCTGTCTTGAACCTCCAGCGGTCATTGAACAAGATCAATACCTAGGTGCGGAAAGGGTGAAGTTTATGTTTAAAATTGCGGTGATAGTTGTGCACGGATTGATATTTCTATTAGCAACTTTTATTGGGTTGGGAGCAGTGGTATTTAACATCTCTGAGCCAGATCCGTCTAGAACAGATTGGGTTTGGTTAGCGGCTTTTGCTATTTTTAATTTACTTGTCATCATATCTAGTTTTGTACATTTAAAGTTAAGAAAAGTATGGGTGCTTTTATTTACAGTCATTGGCTTGCTTGTTTTATTTTGGTTTTTACCATATATAGTGTATTACGTGGAAGTTATGATTTAACAAAAGAAAGTTTAAAGACTCATGTTTGTACTAGCAGTTTCGTCTAACTTAAAAAGTAAATTCTCATGTTGCACCTATCATATGCCCAATACATATAGATAAATGAGTTAACCTTTTTAAGAAGGAGGAAATGTTACATGTATGAAAATTATTATCAAAACAACCCTACACCAAATTACAGACAAAGGGTGACGATGCAACAAGCTCAGGAAATTGCCCTTAAACGCGTGCCTGGGAATGTTGTGCACGTCGATCTGGATTTAGAAAACGGGGTATTAGTTTATGAAGTATTCATTCTAACCGCTGATAATAGAATAGTTGAGGTTGAGATTGTGGCAAGGTCTGGAAGGATATTAAAAATCGAACAAGAAAATGATTTAGACTAATTGATCTGTTATTACAGTAAATGGTGCGATGTTTATCAAGACATCGCTTTTTTTGTTTAAGTTCGCACCTTATTTTTTGAATATTATGTTAGTATTTAGATGAAAGCATTAAACTACGTACTTCAAGTCAGAAGATTAGGTTTTTAATATATGTAGCCATTCTATCGCTAAAAGGTGCAATGATAAAAGCTCACTAAGGAGGATTACAATGGAGAAGATTATTCAACAGAACCAAGACGACATTTTATTAAAATATATGGTTGTTACTCTTTTATCACTTCTGACTTTAAAAAAGTTAAAAAGAGTGGAGAAATTAAGAAGTGAATTGAAAAAGAAGCGAGAGCAAGAAAATGATAGTTATAAAGTCTAAGGTTTTTTCTTCACTAACGGGTCAATTGTTCAATAATGTATATGCTAGGAGGTTATCTTTATGGAGAGGTATACTGTTGTAACGTTAAAACAACGTCCAGATTTAGAAAATGAATTAAATAAGTTACATCATATAGGGTGGACAGATTTTATGAGAGAGGATCCCATAGCAGATAAGTATTGGGGTAAATTACTGGCATGGTTTCCTGAATACCAATTTATACTCTTAAATGAAGAATCAAAGCCAGTTGCTTGTGGTAATGCCATTCCTTTTGAGTGGGATGGTAATGATGATAGCTTACCATCTGGATGGGATGGTGTATTTGAAAAAGGAATATTGGATTACGAACATCATAAACAGTCAAATTCATTGTCGGCTTTAGCTATAGTTATCCATCCAGAATATAGATGCGAAGGTCTTAGTGACAGGATGGTTAAGGAAATGAAAAGTTTAGGCATCCAAGGGCATTTGAAAAATATGGTAGCACCTGTACGGCCATCATTAAAGTGTAACTACCCCCTTATTCCTATGGAAGATTATATTAGTTAGATAAGAGAGAATGGGATTCCTTTTGACCCTTGGATTAGAACACATGCGAAGAACGGTGCAACGGTAATGAAAGTGGCAGAGGAATCAATGGTAATCCCAGCAACGATAGAAGAGTGGGAAGAGTGGACTGGCATGAGGTTACCTTCTTCGGGAGGTTATATCATTAAGGAAGGATTAGTGCCACTGGAGATAGATAAGACAATGAATAAGGGTGTTTATGTGGAACCTAATGTATGGATGAGGCATTATTTGGATTAACATTCTTACTGACGTGCTAAATTGAAGTGACAGGAGGTTAATATGAAGACACCAAAATGTAAATCTTGTAATCATCATCTTGAGTGGAAAAAAGTCTTTACATCACTATGGTTTCCTCAAAAAACAGCAACATGTAGTCAATGCATGTCTCATCACGAAATAACTACTCCTTTATATATATCAATACTCACTGTGGTACTAACTAACCAATTAGCTCTGTTGATTAACAATTTCTTGTCATGGTCATCAATATGGATGAGTATTGCTGTTGTAATAGCATTAATAATCTCGCTGATTATATTATTTTCAATATTTATACCTTATTTTGCAAGATGTAGGTTAGTAGATTAGAAGTTTATTCTACCTATGAAATTATAGGAGATGCTAAGGGAGCAGAAAAGTTAGAGGTGAAAGGAATAGAAAATGGTCAAAAAGAAAAAGTCGATTAGAAATTGGGTTACTTTTATAGCATTTGCTTTATTGATAGTTGGTGGGTCTCTGTTTTATATGTATGTCTTTACACCTAAAAATTCAGTAGAACTATACCAAGAGCTGAGATTTGCAGACAATTTTGAGGCAGTGCAGAAGCATATTTTAGATGGTTATGATAATAAGTTCAAAGAAGAAGACTTTAAGTATATTCAAAATAACTCAGCAGATTGGGTGGGACAATTTACTCTATTTGATTATGGTGATAAATCTTACGTAGTAATGACATCTCCAGGAACAGAGCGATTAAAAATACTTGCAGTAGAGGAATTACCAGAAGATATAAGGGCATTCTTTGTGGAACTATCAGAATAAATCCTTTCTAAGCTAACGGAGTATTGAGTGGGAGAAAAATAATACTTGATGGGGAGAAGAATCATGCAAATAAGAAGTTCAGTACAAGCTGTTATTATAAAAAATGAAAAAATCCTAACCGTTAAGAAAGTGGCTTATGATAACAAGATTATGTACATATTGCCTGGAGGTGGCCAGGAACATGGTGAAACATTAAAAGAAGCAGTTGTAAGGAAATGTTTGGAAGAAAGTGGTTTACAAGTAGAGGCTAAGGAACTCCTACATGTATCGGAATATATCGGTAAAAATCATCAACATGCGGAATGGGATTCTCATATTCATGTAGTCGTACATCATTTTCTCTGTTCTATAAAAGATGAGAGTGGTTTCAATAAAGGTGTTGAAACCGATCCGGAACAAGTAGCTTTAGAATGGCTACCTTTAGGAGAATTAAGTAGCTATCCGTTTTATCCATCGAAAATCATCCCTCACTTAATAAATGATATTCATCATGCAAAGACTCAAGTATATGTTGGTGATATGGGGTAATTAGGTTAAGTGGAATAGAAAATATAAGAAAGCCTGTTAGTCATATAAAGTAGCCTTTACATGGGGGGTAAACAGTGAAAGAAAAAATACACATAATGGGAGCTTCAGGGGCTGGAACTTCAACACTTGGTTCTTCATTATCTAAGGTTTTGCCTCATACATATCTTGATACCGATGACTACTTTTGGACAACTAAATTCACTAAACAACGAGCAGTACCTGAAAGAAGACAGATGCTTGGAAAAGATTTATTGTGTAATGAAAATTATATTCTTTCTGGTGCAGTATGTGGTTGGGGTGATAATTTTAAAAGTTATTTTGACCTTGTTATATTTCTATGGGTTCCACAAGATATTAGGCTTGAAAGATTAAAACAAAGGGAATTTCAGCGATATGGAAATGAAATTTTAGTTGGTGGTAGTAAGCATGAACAATCGAAAACATTTTTAGAGTGGGCTTCATTATACGATCATGCAGGAATGGAAGTTAGAAGTAGAACTCTACATGAGTATTGGATGGCTGACTTATCTTGTCCAGTGTTAAGAATTGAGGGAGATTACTCTGTAAAAGAGAGAATGGATATTGTTTTAGAATATCTTAATCATAATTGAGCGAAGATTAAACTACTCTCTTACTTTTACTAACCTAATCCACCTACAATTAGGTTGTTTATAGAAAAAGGTCAAAAAACTAGGCGAGGTGTCGCATGAATAATATACCGTTTCAAATAAGATTGAAAGAATTGTTCATTGATTATCTAGTCATACTTGCTTATTTACTCATCTTGATGATTGTTAATCTTGGAATCACCTTTCTCATTTTGGACGGAATTCTAGAATATACAGAAATACAAACCCAGCTGATAGCCACATTTACGTCCGTAATACCAATCATCCTAATATTTTGCTATTTAGATTACTATAAAAATGGATCTGTAGGGAAAAGAGTATCTGGGCTAAAGTTAATATATAAAAGGCGTAGATACCGTTCAAGTTTAACAAGAAATGTCATCAAGTTCTTACCATGGCAGCTAGGACATATAGGTGTTATTCATGGGATGTATAGTGATTTCTCGATAACGGCTATTGTGATTATGAATAGTGGTATCCTACTTGGACTAATATTGCTGAGTATGGGATTATCCAGAAAAGATAAACGCCATTTGGGAGATATGATAGCGGGCACAAAGGTATTGTTACATTAAGCTTTACTTGTGTAAATGAGTAATTATCAAAACTATGAGGGTAAAATGAGGAGGCTTACTATGAAACTAGTTATCTATTTCGGATTAATAATTGTTTCATTGATTACTTCTGTGCTTTTAGGTCGAGTTCAAATGAAACGAAGTAATAAATTTTGGTTAGCCTTTCTAACGGCGTTTTTACTAAATGTTGCTATTTTAGGACTAGGGAGTATTTGGTGGTTTCTAACGGAAACAGATGGAATAAGCCAGGGCCTAGGAGTATTAATCTATTGTATCAGCATGGGTGTCATAGGCATTGTTGATTTAATTGTATTATCAGTTATGAAGGAGAAATACAAATAATAATTTTTAAGTTTTATCTTTTATTTACCTGAGGGGGTACATATGAAAACTCACTATTATTTAGGTTGGTTTGAACAATACTTTCCAGAGAATCTAGCTAACGTGTTACAGGAGGATATAAAGGATAGAAAATCACTTGCTATGATTAGTTCGAATCCATCTGTTTATGAAGATGATGGTGCTACTGAACGCTCGTGGCTTGATCAGGCGGGGATTAAGTTTGATGAGTATCATTTAATTAATTACCGCGTACAGAAGGAAGATGCCCAAACGATAATTCAAAATGCTTCCGTAATTTTCTTGTTGGGTGGCAGTATTCTTAATCAACATCGTTTTCTGAAGGAGTATGAATTATCCGATTCGATTAGAAAAGGCAGTGCCGTTGTAATGGGAGCAAGCGCTGGAGCAATCAATATGTCCGCTAAATGGTTATCCTCGAAAAAACTTGGAGATGAATTGGAAACTAGTCATGTTTATGATGGAATCGGCCTTGACAATTTTTCCGTCATGTCTCATTTTGACCTGGAAAATAACATGGCACTGGTTCAAAGCGAACTATCTCCCCTATCAGAAGAAATAAATATTTATGCATCGAACAAAGATTGCGCTGTACGTGTAAAAGGAGACAAAATCGATGTTATTGGCAATGTTTATTTAATTTCCAACTCAAAGATCCAGAAATTGGACTAGACGCTCTAGTTGTAGCGGGTCGTTAATGGCTAATAAGCATCGAGACCTATTTGAAAATAATCCCCAGGTCTAATACCAAAAATTCCCACATGGGGTAAGGTGATAATATCCAATAAGTTAGTCTGGTAGTTCAAGTAAGTGGGTTGGGAATTAGTGTATGAAAAATTGGCAGTTAATTAAGGGGGAATTTAATTGAAACAGGAAAAGGCGAAAGTTCTTGTGCTTGGAAGTTTTCATATGTCTGAATATGAGGGGCTAAATTCAGAAAAAAGACAAAGGGAAATAGTGGAATTAGTGTCCAAACTAGAAAAGTTTAAACCTACAAAAATTGCAGTTGAAATGGTGCCAGAAGATAGTGAATCTTGTAACGAGAAATTTAAACAATATAAACTAGGTACATACAAATTAGAAATGAATGAAATATATCAAGTTGCCTTTCGGTTAGGTGTAAAGATGAAACATAAACAGATTTATCCGACTGATTGGATGGGCGATACAGATATGGATTATTCAGAAGTTGAAAGTTGGGCTAAGGAGAATCAACCAGAACTTATAAATGAAATATACGACGGAATAGAGTTCCCTGTATTGACTGAAGACAAAAGTATAATAGACTACTACAAAGAAATAAACGATTCCACCATAGTTAACATGTTGCATAAAATTCATTTAAATATTGCGCGTATTGGCGATCTAAATAATTATGTTGGTATGAACTGGTTAAGTTGGTGGTATAAAAGGAATCTAATCATGTTTGCCAATTTAACCCGCCTTATTGATTCTGAGGATGAGCGTATTTTATTCATTGTCGGTGTTGGGCACTCTTCTATTGTTACAAATTTTATTGAAGAAAGTGAACTTTGGGAGGTTGTCCAACCACTTCATAATCTGTCTTAAATTTTTTGACGGATATACAAGAGTGGAGCATTATTCAAAGAATATATTATTCAGCAAGGTGATTCGAGTGAATCACCTTTTTCTTATGGTTAGAATTTTGTTTTTATTTTTGGAATATTATGTTAGTGTTTAGAAGAAAGTTTAAGATTACATAGTGAGGTGCTTTTAAATGAACGGCTGGTTATATAGTTTATATGCTCTAATCATAGCTATAATATCTATATTTACAGGGGAAATCGTAACATTTGTGATGCTTGGATTTATTTTAATAAGCCTTCAAAATATCCATTCGACTTTAAAGGAATTATTAAAAGTTAATAGAGAAAAGAATTGACAATGAATGAAGACATATTGAAAATAGAGTCCATCTTTGAGAAGCTCGCTACAGGGGCAGGTTAGTTTAATTTAAATTACACAACTATTATTTTGGGGAAGGAAAATAATGAATATTATAATGTATATCATAATTCCAGTAATAGCAGCTATAATTGTTGGTATAATAATGTCTCGAATTTTTAGGGATGAGGAAAAAAAGGATAAAGGTTTCGTCCTTCTCTACCATAAATTAACTTATAGAAGAAGGGTGTTACGGACTTTGTGGAACATTCCTATAATACTCCTTTTATACTTAGTTATATATTGGATCGGTGATTTAAACTCAAATGAAAATACAACCATTGGAATTATTTAATTGCTTATCGTTTTAATAGAATTCACCTACAATTATGTGAAATGGAAAAAGGTTGAAAAGAAAGTATAACCTATTATGAAGAAATATACTTAAAGTAGCGTGTGCCTTAGTTGAATAAAAACTTACAGTGTTGCTAACTATTCTAAATTCAACATCTGAGGATACGTAAAGGTCAACATGTACCAAGGGGGGAAGAATTTTGAACAAAATAGCAAGTCTATTAATCATCCTAGGCATTGTCCAGATTATCGTAGGACTTTTAATTGGAATTGCAACACATGAACTAATGTGGATATGGCTCGGGATCATAAGCGGCGTCATCATCCTTGGTCTAGCGGAAATGATAAATATCTTGCAGCAGAACCGAGATATCGCAAAAGAACAGTTAGGTGTGTTGAAAGGACAGTTCCTACCGGAAAATGAGAATTCGGCGAAAGATGCTGAATCGGAAGATGATGTGAATCAGGAAATAGATGACGGTTATGATGATTTGAGAAATGAACTGAAAGCACAAGGACACGAACGGGACTATATAGAAGCCACAGTAGCTATTAGGAAAAGATTGGATAAAAAATAAATAGCTATACAACATGTAAGAACCTGAACAAACAGGTTCTTTTTTTATGCAGAAGCCATCATCAATTGATATTGTATTAACTGACTCTTTATCCCTTTATAAGTTTCAAATCCAATTCGTGAAACTTCCTGAAACCCTAATTTTTCTAACATCTTCCGCGACCTCAGATTCGTCTCATGAGTTTCCGCATGAAAAACGGATATTCTATACTCTGCTGATGCATATGCCATAAATTGATTAGCAGCGAGAGAACCTAATCCCTTCCCCCATAACGTGCTATCGCCTATCGCAATCCCCAATTCTCCAGCGTTATCTTGGATATTGGCTAAGTCAGCATAACCAATCAATCTATCATTCCACTCAATCCCAAATCGAATGAAGTCTGTTGTATTCAGTTCCACACAATGTTTCCACCAATCATAGACTTTACGAGGATCTCTATGTAACTCCCACTCATTGGCAATACAAAAGGCATCGTCTGTACTCCACTTCAATACTTCTTCAAAGTCATCAATGGAGATAGGTCTAATCTTAACGGTATTAGAATCCATGAAAATCATTCTCCTCATAAAAAACTGCACCTCGACCAGAGGTGCAGTATAGTCTTAATTTCCAGCTTGTCGATCATAATTCCTGAGGATCATCCCAGTTCCTTTAAACATGCCAAACTTCTCATAGTATGGAACCAAATCCTCATCGCAGCAAAGGTCAATCATGTAAAGGTGGTCTAATTGTTTCAACATCCGACTAACCAGTTCCTTACCGATACCTTGATTCTTGTATTCTGGTAACACTTCTAGAAGCGGAATATAGGCAGATAGGACACCATCACTAGTTGCTGTAATAAACCCTACCACTCGGTTCACCTCTTCATCAATCGCCAAAACAATATAACTACTATTTTTGAGTAACTTTAGATGGGTTTCGGCACTTGGTGGATTTGGCCAGTCCACAAAGAACCCCTCCAACATATCTGCTGTAACCCCATCAAGTGAATTCTTAAATAACATGATATCAACTCCTAATCTCGATTTTTATTCTGTTATAGGTAGTTGATGTATCAAAAATAAAGTAACAACCTTAATGCCCCCTTAAGCTTGAATCTTATCTAAATGATCAACTCGATTATAATCCTGAATAACCCAATCTTGCTCTGTACGAGTGATCGTGGAGATACTTGTATTATCGATTTTCTTATCACCAAGGTCTAGTTTACCTTCCGAAATGATAGATAGAATTCGGAAAATAACCGCACCATGGGCTACGAGTAAAATTCGTTTTCCAGCATATTTCTGGTGAACCTGTTCCAGACCAGTCATAATTCTCTCAGAAAAGTCTTCCAATACTTCTTGGTTGGGATAATTACGGTCTGGATATAGCTGATTACGCTCATCATAGGTTAATCCTTCTGCATCTCCAAAAGATCGTTCGGCAAAGTCCTCCATTACAACAAATGGGAGCTCTAAAAAGCTATTCATCACCTCGGCTGTTTTATGAGCCCGCAGTAATTGACTCGAAATTACAACATCATAATCTTCCCGATGTAGTGCAGAACCACAAGCTTCAGCCTGTCTAAGCCCTGTTGAATTTAAAGGAATATCGGTTTGTCCTTGCATTCTTCTTTCCGCATTCCAGTCCGTTTCCCCGTGGCGTACCAGATAAATGGTCGTCATCGCTGTCTCTCCTATCTATCTATGAATATAGTTCTATCATATCACGTAAAAATGACTCTAGTTCCCCGTTAAAGCGCTCTACCCCATCAATATAATAGAAGGTAGTGGCAGTGATGGGATCCAATTTTTCACTCGAATAGATATGAATTTTCTTCCCTGAGGAGATGGCCATTCCTAGCTCTGTATGTGTTCCCTTCCCGCCAGGAAGTAGAATCAGTACAACGTCACTATCCAATACCGCATTTCTCTCATCTGTGCCAATTTCCGTGCCCTGCTTCTAGTAGGCTGTCACGAACCCATTGAACTTTTTCTTTATTATCTAATCCTGAGGCGATATAGAACTTCATGATAAGCTCCTCTCAAAATCCCACTCGGATGCAAGCATTCCATAGACAACAAGGTCAACATAATGGTCATATAACCACTCTCCTTGGCGAATCTGACCTTCTTGCATAAAGCCAAGTCTCTCCGGGATAGCCCTACTTTTTGTATTTTCAAAGGCTGCTCGTATTTCCATACGGTTTAATCCTAATTGGTGATAACCATAATCGATTAATCCCGTGACCGCCCTTGTCATAATCCCTTCCCCTTGAAAATTGCTACCAAGCCAGTAGCCAATCACGCCAATTCGGTTTGTCCAGTCGATAGTATTAAATCCGATAACCCCGGCCAATTTATCGTGAAGATAGATTCCTAAGGTTAGGCCCTGTCTTTTTTCATGTATTTTCGTACAAGTTTGGATAAATTGCTTTGAATCATGGACTGTCTTTGTCCTGTCAATCCAACCGAGCCACTCACGTAAATGATCCCGGGAGTAGTCTATAAGTTGAAATAATTCATCGGCATCGGTTTCCGTCAACAGTCTTAATGTTATCTCATCATCTACTTCAAATGTAAACAACCAGGATCATCTCCCATCTTTTTGTATTCCATCATACCATACTGTTTAAATTTTGTTATAATTAAAATAACTAACATAGTAAACTGTAGAGGGTGATGATATGCCAACTTGCCAGAATTGCGGTAAAGAGTGGAGCTGGAAACAGACATTCAAGAAAATGTGGACGTTTAGTATTACGATGAAATGTCCTCATTGTCAGGAACAACAATACTTAACAACAAAATCTAGAAAAAGAAGTAGTTTCAGCACCTTCTTAATACCATTCATCCTATTATTATCAATAGTTTTAGACCTTTCACCACCCACCACGCTGTTTACCATCATAGGGGTAGGTCTAGTAATCTTAGGTATCCATCCGTTTTTCACAGAACTTTCCAATGAAGAGGAGCCATTATGGTAAAACAGTTTTTATATAAAAGGAGTATAATAAATGAACGAGGAAATGTTATTAAAACAAATGAAATTCATTCGTTATCGTACAATCGCAGCCTTGGATGCAACATCGGAAGCAATAGCCGATGACATTCCAACAGGATTTAACAATAACCTACGCTGGAACTTCGGCCATATTATTGTGTCTCAAGAAAATATCATTACATACTTCCTAGGTGAAACTGGTAGTTTAGCAGATTTCTATCGTGAGCTATTTAATCGAGGAACATCCCCTAAAGATTGGAAAGAAGATCAAGTAGTACCTACATTGCGAGAGTTAAGGGTTGCACTAGAGGAGCAATATGAAAGAATGGTAGCGTTATGTTCTGGAAGAATCTCGGAGGTGGGCAAGAACCCGCTTAATTTTGGTCCAGAATATGAATTTAAAACACTTGGAGAAGCAATCGGCTTTACTAATTTTCATGAATCCCTTCACCAAGGAAATATTAATAGCTTGAAATTAGCGCTAGGTGTCAAAGATTTGTGGACAGTACAATAAAAAGACGGATTATAGAGGGTGAACTATGAACAGTAGTCAATCCTCTTTTCTACACAGGGGGAAATTATGAAAAGAGAGACAGTTTTATTTTGGATGTTTTTTGTGATGATGTTCTTTATTGGCATTTCCATCCTCGGATTTTTATTTCAATATCTCATCCCATATAACTCTTTTAATAATCTATTGGTCATTTTCTTGAGTGTCATTGTTGTTATTCCACTGTCCGCAATATTAGCGGAGAAATGTAAGAATCAGGCGCTTAGAAGAGGCTTAAAGCATAATAAGAACTTCAAGATTTTTATGACAAGTATCGTGGCCGTAATGATTCTTTTTATTTCTATCACTACATTTAACCATGTTAGAGAGCGTGACCTAGATGACTTGATTAGATACACTTCTATCGATTTTGATTCTCTTGGTTTCACAACGGATTGGGAGCATGTCCCGGAAAATAAAGGGTATGAATGGGTTGCAAATCAAAAAGAGACAGTAGATGAGTTATTAGTATTTCTAAGTCAGTATCGTGTAAAACGGCATGAAGCAGATAATATAAGCGGTAGGACTAGCTTTGAATTTATCATTAATCATAGGATCACGAACTCATCTATGGTGCATGTGTTGAATGAGAAGGATATTCGGATTAATCATGACCTATATGAAGTGGTCAATGGCCCGATTGATATGGAATGGATTAGGGATTTTAACCAGGCTAATAAGGAGTAATTCGGAAGTTGATGTAGCCAAGCATCGAGGGGGGACGATTGATGAAAGCTGTATTTATTGATAGAGATGGAACCATTGGAGGAAGTGACCAAGTAGAATACCCGGGTGAATTCGAGTTGTTTCCTCATGTGAGAGATTCGATAGACCAGTTAAAAAAGTCTGGGCTGTTGATTTGTTCCTTCACCAATCAGCCTGGGATTTCACGGGGAGAAGCTACGAAAGAAGATTTTGAAGTAGAACTTAAAGGATTTGGATTTGATAGCGTATATCTTTGCCCACACCAGCATAATGAGGGATGTAATTGCCGAAAGCCTTCAATCGGTATGTTGGAGCAAGCTGCAAAGGAAAATGGATTAAATTTAAAGGAATGTGTAGTTATCGGTGATCGGTGGACGGATATGATGGCTGCACAGAAAGTTGGTTGTAAGAAAGTATTAGTGAAAACAGGTGCTGGTGAGGCCTCATTTAGTAAGTATCAAAGTAATGAGTATTATGGTGAATGGGCAGAGGTTTCGCTGGATTATGTTGCTAGTGATTTTATTGAAGCGGCAGACTGGGTAAAAGCTAGTTTATGAGTAGTAAAGTGCTTGAAATTTAGGGGGCATGAAGATGAGAGAGGTTCAATTAGTTCCACACCATCAACAATACGCAAATACCATGTCAGCTCTAACCTCGTCTCCCCATGTGAAAGATGCTTTGGGGCTTAGTGATGAGCAGACTTCCCTAGAAGGAACAAAACAATTCATTGATTTCGTTCAAGCAGAAGAAAAACTAGGGAAGCAATATTCTAGGTGTATGTTAAATGAGCACGATGAACTTATTGGTGTGATTACTTTAAAAGATATCGATATGGATAACAAGACATGTCATATTGGAACCTGGATTGGCCATCCGTATTGGGGACAAGGTTATAACGAGTTAGCAAAAGCTAAAATACTACAAATAGCATTTCAAGAGTTTCAATTAGATTATGTTTTCGCAGGTGCTAAACGCTCTAATGTACGTTCACAGAAGGCTCAAGAGAAATTGCCTTATATTCGACTACATGTTGAAGCGGAATTTCCTGCAGAACATCAAAAACTCGGGAGTCAAGTGAAAGCAAGCTGTATACTAAACGTTATCGAAAGAGAAGATTTTTTAAACTGGTACAATCATAATTTTGACTGAAGGGTGGACTTACGTTGGGTGTAAGAGAAGCGGTAATGGCAGATGCACCAGGAATTGCAAAAGTACATGTGGATAGCTGGAGAACGACCTATCAAGGTATTTTACCAGATAGTTTCCTGGATAAAATTTCCTATGAACAACGTACAGAATTATGGCAGCGTAATCTTTCTAGAGAAGACAATTATGTCTATGTTGCTGAAAATGAAGTAGGAGAGATTGTAGGATTTGCGGACTGTGGTAAACGAGAGAGTAATACAATTGATCATTCTGGAGACCTTACGTCCATCTATATTCTAGAGGAATATCAGGGGAAAGGGATTGGAAAGCAGTTAATGAGTAAACTCTTTCAGAAATTCCAGGAACTCGGATACAATAGGGTTTTTGTTGAAGTGTTAGAGGATAATAAAACCCGTTACTTTTATGAGCATTATGGTGCAACGCTTATCGAAACAATGAAGATAAAAATGGCTGGTACAGAATTAGATCTATTAATCTATGAGTGGGATGATATTAGCCGAGTTTTAACTGAACATAGGGGAAGTTGAGGCAAATAGATGATAAATCAGGAGAGTATTATACTTCAAGATATCATAATTAATTGGGAACATTATTGCATTGAAGATAATTTTATAGGAATCGGTTCTACAAGAAAGGCTTTTCGTGTATCGAATTATGTAATAAAGGTTAATCTGCATTCACTAGGTCACGAGCAATCAAAAATAGAACAGGAAATATACCGTGAGATGGTAAAAAGAGGGTATGATGAGCTATTTGCACAAGTTTACTATACGGATAAGAATATAGCTGTTCAGAGATTCTATGAGCCAATGGAGTTAATCCAGAATCAGTCCTATGAAATTGACCCAGTAAAGCATGGGCATCTTATTCTAGAAAATTATTCGGATGTATTCCACATGCTAGATACGGAGTTTGATAGCTTTGACTTAAAAGACAGTAGTAATTATGGTTTAACTCATGAGAATAAACTGATTTTTATCGACTACGGAATGACAAAAAAACTGTATGAAAATGAATGGGTGCCACTTGCGGAAGCGGGAATTCTTCCGCAAATTGACTTCGATTATTGTCGTGTTTGTGGGGAAGAAAAAGAAATTCGAATCTATGGGGATGACGATACAGATAAACGATGTTATGCTTGTGGTAAGCAATAATACATAGTGAAACTAACATCTAAGAGGAAACCAATATGTTTATTTGGGTTTCCTTTTTTTATTTTATTGGGGGTAATTCGTGTGAAATGGTTAGGATTTCAGATCATAACCGTCATCTTTTTAGTTTGTTTAATGTGGCTTTTAGAACTTTTCAGTGATAAAAGAACCCACTTAATCACAGGACAGTTCAGTGCCGTTAACTCATCTTTTATAACGTTTCTAATTGTTGGGTTAGTGATCACTTGTTTCTATTTGATTTTCCTATTGGAGTCAAGGAAGAAAAGTAATTTTTTACAGAGTACTAAATGGAATATCATGCCAAAATTATGTGTTGGGTTTGGCGTTCTCTCGGTAATCCTTTTCCTAATTGGTGGAACAATGGGTCCATTGGGGACTTTGGTAGAACACTGGAGGTCACTTATCTATGTGTTCATGATCTATTTCCTTTTCTTAATTTATCTATTTATCTTTTCAATAGAGTTCAAGAAAGAAAAAAGTAACAAATCGATACATATATCTTATCTATGGACAATGATATTACTTTTCGTGATGTTTGTTATTTTTTAGTTTTATCGTAAAAAACAGAAGGCAGGAGATTTATATGAAAAAAACAGCAGTACTACTCTATCCGAATTTCAGTGAATACGAATTAACAACGGCATTATCAATCCTAATGCAAGGTGGGAAGCCAATTACCATTATCGGTCAAACAAAAGAGCCAATTAAGGGAGAAGCGGGAATGGTTTGTTTACCTGAACTGGCATTTAATGAAGTTAATATAGAGGATTATGACAGCCTGTTAATGACCGGTTGTATGGACATTTTAGAAGTGGCAGAATCGGATGACTACATTCAATTTATCAAAGAAATTACTTCACAAGAAGGGTTCGTTATCGCTAGTATTTCGAGCTCGCCATATTTATTAGCAAAAGCAGGGGTGCTGAAGGGTAAAAAATATACGGTAGGCTTATATGAGGAAGCAAGGAAATCATCTCCATATTTTGAAGAGGAAAACTTTGTGGGAGAGTTAGTAGTAGAAGATGGAAACGTCATTACCGCATGGGGTTCTGCTTTTATTGAATGGGGAGTACGATTTGGAAAGGCATTGGATTTGGAATTTGAACCTGCTTGGTATGGGAAGTAGTGTTAGAATAATGGAATTATCTTCTTAAGGAGGCTTATCTATGGAACTTTTTCATTACCACCACTGGACCAATCACCTAGAAGAGATAGAAAAGTTTTATGTAGAGAATGGTTTTCAGGTTGCAGGAAGATTTGCAAAGGTAAAGGACGGGATTAAGACCTATCATCCCCCGCTCGAGTGGGATGACTTCCGGGAGGAGAACCCTACATTTCGAATAATTGAGGTAAGAAAAGGGAAGGTCAATGTGTCATTTGGCGCAGGGAAGAAGACGATGTTTGATCATATTGGTTTTCTGGTTACGGAAGAGGAACATGATGATGTCTGCATGCTGGCTAAGCAGCTTGGATTTAATGTTAACGAAGGGGATAGAAGGACTTTCATAGGAACGCCATCCCGTCTTAGGATTGAACTCCAACAGCGAGAAGATGTGGTGGAAGAAGGTAATGACTATATTACCTCAATGGAAATAATGGTAAAGGACTCTAATCATATCCAGGATTTCTCGAGATTGTTAGGTGAATATGTATCGAACATTCAGTTTACGGTAGGAGATAATCTTCTGTTAAAGAAAGTAGTAATAGAAGGAAGAGATAGTAATAAATCTACGGACCCAAATGGAGTAGCGGTTGAATTAGTTGCTGATACATAGTTATGATGAGTAAAACCCTCAGGAGGACAATATGAAAATCGTTATATCTATATAACGGAGTCACTATGCTAGATGCTATAGGTCCTTATGAAGCCTTAAGACATATGGCAGGTGCTGAGGTATTATTTGTAGCGGAACAAAAAGGAGAAATAAAAGCAGATTCTGGATTCATTGATATCACCGCAAAATACAGTATTGATTTTGTAAGAGAAGCGGATATCCTAATAATCCCAGGTTCCACCATTGCCTTTATTAAGGAAATGAAAAACGAAAAGGTAAAACAGTGGATAAAAGATATGGATCAAACAACAAAATGGACGACAACCGTCTGTACAGGATCATTAATCCTTGCGTCAACCGGTTTACTCGAAGGATTGAAAGCAACGTCCCACTGGAAGCCTATTAATCTATTACGTGAATATGGCGCGGAGCCGTCAAGAGAACGAGTTGTAGAACAAGGGAAATATATCACAGCTGCTGGAGTATCGGCCGGAATAGATATGGCATTAATTCTAGCTAATAAGCTAGTTGGGGAAGAGGAAGCCAAAGCGATACAGCTAGCAATTGAATATGATCCAAAACCACTATTTCAATCGGGAAATTTTTCGAGTGCAGATGAAAAAGTGATAGAAATCGCGGATAATAAATTGTCCGATGGTGCTAAGAAAGGTTTAGGATTTCTTGGACTTTTGAAGCACTCTAAAAGTATTCTTAAAATGATGAAACCACGGGGACAGGTCCCTCGGTTGGATGAAAAGGAAGATTAGAATGAAACTAACCCATACAAGACTTCTAGTAAATAACTATAAAGAATGCTATCAATTCTACAAAGATGTTCTCGCCTTTACATGCACATGGGGAGATGAAAGCTCTAACTACGCCCAATTTGATACGGGAAATACGTATCTATCCATTTTTGATAAGAAACAAATGCTAGAGGATATTCAAGAGCCCTATGAGACAAAGAGTTCTTCCCCATTAAATGAGGTTGCCATTATTTTCGGGGTAGAAGATGTAGACGCTACATATGATTCTTTAAAGTCAAAAGTAGATTTTATTTCCGAGCCACATAATCGGGAAGATTGGGGAATTCGTGTTGCTCATTTTCGGGATCCGAATGGTACTTTAATAGAAATTAATCAACGGATTTAGCAGCCGCGGGGACAGGTTCCTTGGCTTTTGAACAAAGGGTCCTGTCCACAATAAAAGAAAAAGTTTAATCAAGGGACCTGACCCCATGGTTTTCAATTCAAATAGAAAGTAGGGACATGTTGCGTTGATAACTGGTAATAGTATCGAACTAAAGAATCTTTCAATCGGAAAACCTAAAACAATGAAGTACGGTAATAATAAGGAAATTGAGACAGGAATTTGCAAGCAAGCCATTGAAGAAGCTTTCTTAACAAAAGAGGGGTTTCAGGGGGATGGCGTTGCGGATTTACGGTATCACGGTGGTTCAGATCGCGCAGTATGTGTATACCCATATGAGCACTATTTACTTTGGGAAAATGAATTTGATACTAAATTACCATCCTCCACGTTCGGTGAAAATTTAACGGTGACCAATATGTTGGAAAAAGATGTTTATATTGGGGACATATATCGACTTGGAGAAGCGGTTATACAAATAACACAAGGTAGAATTCCGTGTAGCACCATTTCAAAGAGAACGGATAAACCTTTACTTCTTAAAAGGATGGTACAAACCGGTTTCACAGGGTTTCTATGTCGTGTTTTAGAAGAAGGAATTGTCCGAAGCAATTCAACCATTACCCTACTGGAATCCCATCCCAAAAAGGTTTCCGTTCTTTATGGAAATGAGGTCTATCTCCATAAGCAAAAGGATGTCGATGGAATCAATAGAATATTGGCTGTTGAGGAATTGGCTAGTGACTGGAAAGAAACGATGGAGAATCGACTAAAAAAAATCCGTGGGGACAGGTCCCTCGGTTCACAGGTTAAGATATAAAGCCGAGGTACCTGTCCCCACGGTTCAAAACAAAGGAGAGTATAACATGACGATAGCAGTAATCTATGGGGGCACCCGTCCCAACGGCAATTCGGAGTTGTTGACAGAGGAAGTCATCCAAGGCATAGAAACAGAGAAAATTTACTTGAGAGATTATCAGATTGATCCCATCATAGATGGTCGTCATTCTAAAGATGGTTTTCAAGACAGAAATGATGATTATTATTCTATTATTGATCGTATTCTCCCGCATGATATATTAATATTTTCTACACCAATATACTGGTTTAGCATGTCCGGAACCATGAAAAACTTCATCGACGGTTGGTCTCAAGCGATAAGGGATCCGAAATATCCTGACTTCAAGGAGAAGATGGCTTCTAAAAAGGCATATGTTATTGCGGTTGGAGGAGATGGCCCGTACATTAAAGGACTACCGATGATTCAACAGTTTCAGTATATTTTTGATTTCATTGGAATGGAATTTGCTGGGTATGTGATTGGAGATGGAAATAAGCCAGGAGGAATTCTGGAGGATAAGGCTGCATTTTTCAAAGCTACTCAACTTCGAGATGAACTGTTGAACAACAACTGAACTAAAAGATGGTAGGGTTCGGTAAAGAGATAGAAAAAAGTAAATACCACACTAAGTAGGGGTATGAATAGCATAGTGTCCCCTACTCCTATTTTTATTATGTATGCTACTGAGGGTCTTATAACATGAATATTTACTTTCTTCTTTAGCTAACGCACCCTTTAGTGAAAAAGCTGTTGAGTTCAAGATAAAAGGTTGTTCCAAATTTGGAACAACCTTTTAAAGTATTTATAATTATTTAGATAAAATCTAGTAAATGGTAAATTTATATTTTATGATTTGGGAGCCTTTGCTCGCCCTTGCTTTGGTGAGCGAATAAACAGAAGTGCCACAATAGCACCTAAAAACGCAACCATTCCACCCCATAAAAATGCTTGTTGATAGCCTTCATTAAGAGCTACCAAAGGGTTCCCTGCAGTGGCTGATGCTGTTGAAGCCGCAATTGATACCAAGATGGCTAAGCCAACTGCTGATCCCACTTGGTAAGTAGTGTTATATAAACCAGATGCAAGACCAGACTCTTCTGACTTAGCCTCCGATACCGCTGCAGTAGTTGCTGGAAGGTAGGCAAGTGCGTTTCCGAGGGCAGCCAGTAGAAGAGCGATGAACACATCACTCCAATAGTTACCATCAACTGTATTTCCGGAAAGGATCACCCCAGAAATACCGAGTATGATAAATCCGATGAACATCGTGACTTTCATACCGAACTTCGACATTACTTTTTCTGCTAGAACAATCATGAATATAGCCATCAGAACTGGTGCTGGTAACATTCCCATGGCTGCCATGAAAGGTTCAAATTTCAACACCTGCTGTAAATACAGGATAAGGAAGTAAACTAACGGAAACCAAGATGCTGATAACAAGATAAGCGAAACGTTCCCAGCTGCCAGGTTTGGTGTCCTAAAGATGCTAAGGGGCACCAGTGGTTCGTTTCTAAAAACTTGAATTAGGATAAATACAATGAATAAAATTGCTCCGATTGTCAAAGGCAATACAGTAGAAAGTGCTTGCCAGCCACTATGTTCTGCCGTTACAATGCCGTAAACAATCAATATCAATGCTGCTGTAACGGATATAGCCCCCGCAAAATCAATACGTCCATTTCTCCTCTTACCTTTCTCCAGGAGTTTTGGCGACAATATCAAAACAAGAATTCCAACAGGGACATAGAATAGTAGCGTCCACCGCCAACTTAGCAACTGGGTAAGTACCCCTCCAAGAACAATACCAAGGGAACCACCCGCGGCTCCGGAAAGACCCCAAAATGCTAGTGCTTTTCCCATTTCCTTCTTATCTGCACTAAACAAAAGCATAATAATGGAAAGTGCCGCTGGTGCGATCAAAGCTGAGCCAGCTCCTTGAATTGCTCTTGATATGTTAAGAGACATTTCATTCCAAGCCAAACCGGCAAATAAGGAAGCTACAGTTAAGATTGAAACTCCTAACATAAAAACTCGTCGGTGACCGAACAAATCGGATAATCTTCCTCCTAGAAGCAATAGTCCTCCAAACAATATGAGAAAGGCGTTCATTACCCATTGTAAGTTCGCCTTTGTATAGCCTAAGGATTCTTTGATAGATGGTAAGGCAACCTGGATTATAGCAGTATCCATCATTACAAGGAAGTTGGCAAAGCATAACAAAGCAAGTGCTTGCCAACGCTTCGGATTTGGTTGCGAGATCATCTGAGATCGTGTTGACATAATAAAATTCCCTCCAGTTTATGAGTATTAATACCCCCCAATACCAGGAAGGGGTAGGTTAGTAAGGAAACATTCTCCTTATAATTAAAAACCTTGTTCGCCTTTAAGGTATTACCATACCCCCGTAGGGTAATCAACATAAAAATAAAATTTGTATTTGATTGGAATGTAAACTTCTTTTTACTACAAAACTTTAAAAATACCTTTAAAGCTTTGTCTATATAAGCTTTTTAAGTAAATTCTTCCCCATAGATTATTATCTTTAGATAGGTAAACGGAAGCTGTGGGGACAGGTCCCTCGGTTCAAAGGTTAAGATATAAAGCCGAGGTACCTGTCCCCACGGTTCCCTTAAATTTAAAAATGGACGTTAATCTTTACAGAGCAACGTCCATTTTTGAAGAATCAAGAAGGATTCAATAGTGGAATCAAATAACTAAAAGTACTATCATCTGGTGACTCAAACTTTTCTAACTTTAAACCATTTGTCTTAAAACCAAAACGGTTGACTAACCTGATAAAGTTAAAACACATAAACTGATCGTACACATTACACTCCATAGTAGCGTATAGTACTGGTTCTTGTTGTTCTATATAACTTTCATCGCAAATCAAGTTTGATTGATAGCCTTTATTCAAGATGAATCCTATTTCGCCAACCATTGTATTTGCTTTAGATTCCAAAGTTCTTAGAAATATACCTGGTCTAACATCTAACCCCAATTTATTAATTTTTTCTAATTCTGATTTCATAACAGACTGAAACGGGTTCATTTTTCTTGGTACAGTATGTCTAAACCAAATGAATGTAATAGGTTTTTCCCATTTAACTAAGTTGATCTGTTGTTCTTTAGCACTCATACCAGATAAATATTGTTTTACGATTTTTAATGAAGAAATCTTCGAATCTACCTCACGCCTCCAATTTGAAATTAAGCGTTCCTTCTCTTCCGTTCCTGAATGCATAAAGTGATAAATGTCTTCAATGTTTATATCAGCCAAACGAAGAGAATGAATCATTAAGGCATGTGATACTTGCTCCTCTGTATAAATCCGATAGCCGTTCTCTAAACGTTGTTGGGGCTCTAATAATTTTTTTAAATCATAAAAACGAAGAGTACTCGGAGACAGTCCGGTACGTTCAGAAAATTCATGGATCTTCATTCCCATTTCGTTTCACTTCCTCATGCTATTGCGCAGGATAAGACCAAACATTTATGCGGTTTCCATCTAAATCAAAGAAATGAAAACCTGCCCAGCCATTACCGGGGTTGCCAGCAATTTCGGATGGTTCCAAACCTTTTTCCTTAAGTTTACTATAGGTTTCATAAAATAACTCTGGTCTGACGTCAAAATAATTTCGAACAGAAGGGTTTGCCTTTTCATAAGTTATTTCATCTAGCTTTTCTAATAGGATATTATCGTAAAAAACCTGAGAAAGCTGCATCCAGTCATATGCATCCTCTACTTGCAAGTGTGCATAATTGTCATGTTGTTCGACCAATTTAAGCCCAAGGTTCTCTTGATACCAAGTCACAGCTTTACTTATATTTTTAACACCTATTCTTACATTCACATCACTAAAACCCGTTACTTTCGCTTCTGGGAAATGTCCTTCCAAAGATTTGTTATGTATCACGGTAATTCTTGCATTATCAAAAGCATGGATATCAAAACTAACTTGTCCAGTAGGTAAGGTAATCATATTCGAAACCTCAATCCCTTCCTTTTCAAGGTAGGAGAGGGTTGCATCAAGATTTGCTACCTCAAATCCTACTCTTGTATGTCCTTCAAAATCTCCATCAGAACTAAAATGTTCAAAATCTCCTTCAAATGATTTTAACGTTACGACACCTAATCTCGGCATTTTTAAGAAAGCCTTTTTTCCAACAGGCGTAACAACGCTGTCTATACAAGTCCATCCAAAATGTTTAGTATACCATTCGATCCCTTCTTTAAATTTCTCCCAAGATACCATTATAAATCCACCATCCCAACGAAAAATCATTTGTTCAATCCCCTTCTTGTTAATAGTTTCGGTATGCTCTACCAATGTTTATTCTAAACGTTCAAGTAAGTTGAAGGTCAAGGGAAATTACAAATACTTCTTAATAATAGTCTTTAACTTGTGTAATTCCACCTTAAATCACTGATCCGTTAGTTAAATAACTTCAACAAAAAGGTGCATTAATCCTTCTTAGATCAACGCACCCGTTAGTTGAAGTTCTTTAATCGAGCGTTCAATGACATAATAATAAAGAATATTAAACTACCGGCAACACCATAAATACCTAACCATAGGAAATCAAATGACAATGAAAATGTTCCAAAACTTAATACCAAAGTAATCAAGCCTATAAGGTAACCACCTATTAAGTATAAGGGGAGTTTTACTATAAGTTTATCAACATATTTATCAATTAATATTGAAACGGGAATCCCACTGAGAATATATGGTACACCAGTTAGTATAATTAAAAACGGAATCGGGGAGAGAAATGAGCCGTATGAAGTGTCTGGGAGTCTTTCTGATACAGGAGTATAATTTATATAAGCTAAAATAAAACTAAATACAATTGTCGAAAACAGTGCAATAAATAATTTTCTTTTGAACAAATGCTTACCCCCCGGTCGTACAATATGTACTACAAAAATAGCGTTAATTCTTTCTTGAATTAACGCCCCCCATTTCATAACATCTTTACACCTTGATATCAAAACAATATTCCAAACAGTTGCCCCGAATAAAAAAACCATTTATTTATATGATTCCTAATTTACTATTCCACCCGTAAGTTGAATTTCTTTACATTAAAATAATAAAAAGTAAAACTAACAATTATTGTTAAAATAGCTGTCCCGAATACGATATAAACCCCATCCCAGTAATGAGAAGCACCAGTCATCACCCATACTTGGTAAGGAATAAGTATCATCGCTAAAATTATCAAGACACCCCACATAAGCGATATAACATTATTTTTAACATCTTTTAAGATGGATTCTTTAGATGAATATCTAATCTTAGAGACTTTTCGTAGGGAAAATAATAATACAGTTGTAGTGATAAATAGGAGTATAAAGTCCATCTAATACCCTCCTTGTAGCCGCAAACACCATATTTCTAACTTTAATCAATGCGCCCGTTAGTTTAATAATCAAATTGACGCAAATACAAAAGGAAGTCGTTTTCATCCCTTTTTTTAATACTATATTTACGAATTTTACTGTCGATCTTCTTTTTTTCTTTACTGTCCTTACTGAAAAGATTGATAATTTGATAGAAGATTTCTCCCCATAAGCTTGCTGTACCTCGGAAACCCAATTCCAATCCCATTAGTTCATTTTCCGTAAGCGACAGTTCTGTCGTTTCTAGAAATTCATTTTTATATTCTCTACTAATGATAATGTAAGGTTCCTTATTATTTAGTGCATAAAGCAATTCCTCAGAGTTATTTGCAGTAAAGTATGTTTCTTTCCCGTTCAAATCCATTAATGTTCCCCCTTCTTCTAGTAAGGATAAAATATTAAAACCCCTTAATATTACTACGTTTTCCCTCCTAATAAGTTTCAGTCATGTTCAACTAATCCGGCCCGTTAGTCCAATAAGAGGAAGAGTAATTATTTTCAATTAACACACTCGCTAAACTATGTACTTTGTTCATTTCACGTATAGAAATACTCTGTTTAATAAAATCAGTAAGTAACCCAGAATCATATAAACCAATAAGAAACTCGTAATGAAGAGTGCAACATTAGCATAACTGCCAACGCCTACTGGGATTTCCCCATTAGGGTTTAAGAAAAAGTAAGGATAAAAGCCATCTACTAATCCTCTCAAGATTGACACAACCGTATACAGTAAAGGATAAAACATCCAAAGAAAAATGAACTTTATGCTGTATTTCTTCTTGCTTTCAAAAAATATCCAATTTATGAAGACTAGTATCGGAATGAAGTAATGTAGCGTAAAGTTAGTAATAATCCGAACACCATCATATTCTCCACCACGTGCTAGAAGGAAGTGATAAGTAAGAATAACCATGAGCATATAAATGATGGAGCAGTTCTTCAAAAACTCCAGAATGGTTGTTTCATTCTTCTTTGATAATATGATGATAGTACTGAGTAAAAAGGTTAAGAAAACAATAAGGTTAGCGTGAATTGTAAGTTTTGTCATGGATATCAAAGGGTCAGGGGAATAAACGAGATGTAGTACAACGCTGATGAAACTAATTAACGAGATGAAGATATGAAAAACTAATTTAATTTTGAGCACCGTTTCTTTTTTATTCAACTTGATCTGCTCCCTTATAAAAAACTACTGGGTTGTTAGGATATAAGAAGGATTCCTAACTTTAACTTTAATTTTAGCTTTTTGCTTTGTCTACAGCGATGTAAGTATTGCTATAAAAAAGCATATAGATTCTCTTTACATTCCATAGTTTCTTAAATTCATCAATTGGAACTTTTCGATTATAGCTCTTGTGTTCATCACCGCAATTTACCAAGTGACTTAATGATTCAGAAAGGTAAATATACTCCTTGTCATAACCTATGGCAGGGACAAAATGCAAATGTTTACTATCCTTATTTACTTTAATAAAAACAATGACAGGAGTTCCTTTACTAATCTCGTACTTTAATGTATTGATATTTCCTTTATAATAGTTTGTTTTAAATCCTTTTTTTCTTAATACCGTACGGATTCCCTTTGGATATATATTCCCTGCCCTAGTTTTACTAGGAAAATTCGTATATAACGCATTAGCATCAGCCTCTATACCGAAGTGGCGCAATAGATAAGCTGTTGAAAATGCAGCACATTCCGTATTGTTTTGGAAATCTATTCGATTGTTTTGTTGAATGAGATAGTTAACTGGATAATTCCTTCTTCGTAAAACAGGTATAGGTAATGTCATTAAATATGCATTAATAATCGTTGATATAATTATCGATAAAATAACGGTTCTTACTATTACCATACTTCTTCCCCCATTGACTTCATGTCTATCTTGAAATAATAGTCTTTCATTTGCATTATTTGCTTTCTACTTCCAAAAATATTGTTTCAGATTTATTATCCCAATCAATTATTGCTTCAATTTCTGTTAGAGCATCAGGAACATGGCAGCCTATACATTTCCCCAGAATATATACTCCATTTTTATCCAGATGCACATTTCCACTTGTATCATAAATGGTAAATTCTATCCTCTCAGGAATTGGCTCGGTACCTATAAATCTAATGCTTCCTTTGGTTTCAGGATGTGTGTTATCTTTTAGTAACTCATATTGAACATCCCAATTTTCACTTTTCCCGGAGAATGTAATAATTTCCTGAGAACAAGCAGATAAAAAAAGCATGCAAATCAATAGGAAAAAGAATGTCATTTTACTGAACCTCATTCAAAAACACTCCATCCATCATCCAAATATTGTCACACACCTCAATACTAACATAATATTCAAAATAATTAACACAAAAATAAAGATCATCAATTTGATGATCTCTAATATTTATTCACAATCATTTCGTACTAGGAAACAACCTCACATTTCAAGGTGTTACGTTTGACGATGATATAGTTACCTGCTGTTTTATTCATGACTTGAGATACTTCCTTCGTATGGGTTATCTCTAGCCAATCATTTTGTATATCCGCCGATAATTCTAATTCTACATCAGCTTCTCCATTTTTGATGCCAGTATAAAGTAATTTTGTCATTGTTATAACCCTTTCCTTACTTTATCAATGGGAATTATTTTTTCTGTCGTTTGTTCACTTCCATCGTAATGAACTCTGGTAAATAGTTTGGGGTACATCCTTTTGATACCATTTCATCTTTGTAAAGACCTGTTTTTTCACCAATTTTAACACAACGAGCGCGTTTCTCTACGTCATAAACACCTATCCAGCCTGCGGTGAAATTCATGGCCCATTGCACTTCCGGTTCTTCCTCTACAATAGTAGATTCTATTGCTGATAGTAGCTCTTCGGTGTTATCAGGCGGTGTTTGTCCAGTCCATCTCAATCTCGCTTGATAATACCAGAAAGCTCGCCTTTGAAGAGGTGAAGGGCTATCTATCCAAGACTCCATCAATGCGATAGTCTTCTTTCCTTTGGTGAGTTGATTAGCCATTAGCCAATCCATTAAGTTATTTCGTTCTTCAAGCGCGTGAGTCTGCATATCCTTATCTAGCTCATTTAGCACATCTGATGTAAGAAGTTTTTTATCCATAATTAAGATTGCTAATAGTCTTGGCAAATACTCTCCAGATGACCAAAGCTCAATAGCGAGTTCGTGATCCTTTTTAATGTCCTTCGCGATCTTTCGTAAGTCTCCCAGCTTCGTATTACTATTAATCTGTGCTAGAATGTCTTCTGCTTTTGAAGCGCGTTGTATTACTGTGGCTTTGTTTTCACTCATTACATACAACTCCTTTACTTGAGCACTATTTCCATTATCGTATGAAAGCTTTCTCTACCTATAAGAGTAACCATCTTTACTATAATGAATAACATGTCCCTTGTTAATTCGCACCTAAATTGCCTGCCAGAAATGGTAAGATAACTCCAAAGAGAAGCAAAGCGAAGACAATGTATAGGATTGTTCCAGCTATTGGTAGAATCCATTTACCTTTTTTCTTGTATTGGAACCAGTAATTAATCCCCCAGATTAGCAACAGCGCAAAAATACTAACCAAAAACCCAACTGTTAAATTGGATACTGGGCTGATATTGACCACAGAAAAAAATGCAACAAAACCGATACATCCGAGTAAGAGCAAATTGACCGTATGCACGACCATATTATACATGCCAAAATTGTCTTTCATTGAATCTCCATCCCTTTTTATATGAATTTTAAACCACGGGGATAGGTTCCTTGGCTTTAAGTGGTTACCTTTCACTTAATCGTATCAAACAACGCTACATCTAGATTTTCAGGATCCTTCCAGCTATAGAATTTTTCTAAATGCCATTTATCTTTTAATCTTGAATAATTGTTATCAGCAATCCATTTATGTAATTCCTCATACCAATCCATAATCTGATAATTAGCCCCTATATGTCTCGATACAGCATATTTTTGGGGTGGGACTGTTAGTGTTACCATGTCAGAAGGAGTATCTTCATACTCTGTTACTTCAACACCAACCCAATAGCCATCTTCTTCAGCAGTTTGGTTCTCGACTACAAACGCACCATATTGTACTAACGGATTAACGACCTGTTTAATTTCATGGATACGTTCACTTAAACTAAGTGCTGCTTTTGGGATTTCTTCTAAGTATTGGTCACCAGGACATAGAACTCTAAAACCTACTAATTTCATTTCATTGCGTTCTTTAATAGTCTGTTTTACTTTCTTTGTTTCTTCCATGATAATCACACCTTTATTTTAAATCTTTTTCCTTTAAACATAATAGATAGGATAGCCAAAATAATAAATGTTATTGATAATGTGTTAGTAAAAGTCTCATGATCCAGTAGATACTTACCTACCATAAATGATAGTATTCCCATAAATAAATAGGATAGGAAATTAATAGTTTTAGTATCTTTAAGTTGTAATATGTGCTTAGTAATCTCGACAATGGCAATAATACCAATGAGAATCAACAAGTTAGTTAATACTACCCCATAAACACAACTCCATAACTGTTTTCTTTAATGACCAATGTTATCGTTGTCGTCATCAATTGGTTCGATAACTTTTCCGTTTTTATCCGTTATGATGGTGTCTTCTGTATTAGGTTCTTTCAAAATCAGAAAATAAACAAAGGCTCCAATCAAGGCAATGATTACCAATCCAATAATTATTTTTTTCTTCATAGGGACTCCTTTCGAACACTATTTAAAATTTAATTATCCTGTTAGCATGCTTGACAACAGTTAGTAAAAAAATGTGGAATCAGGTTTCATTCAGAAGTAATCAATCGCCACCGCCGCCACCATCTGAACCACTACTATCAAAACCGAAGTCACTACTGTTATAACTATTAGAATGCTTGTCATCATCATCGATTAATTCAGTAGATGCAGCTCCTAAGTGGAAAGCTCCACTATCTCCCCCGTTTTTGTTGTTTTTGTTATGATTTTGATAATTTTCTTGTATTCTCTTCTTAAACCAATTAATCATTGGCCTCTCTCCTTTTATTTTGTAAATACTATTTCTTTAAAGACAAGATTGTATTCTCATTAGGCACTGTGGACTCCAGAAAATCTTCATCAATTCTATGAAATACTTCTTTTAATTTTTCTCTTCCGCCCATTTTCTTAAACCAACTCTGCACGCGCTGCACATGTTCCATATCATTTCTAACATTGCTCTCTATTCTTTCATAATCTCCATAACTATCATATTGCCAGATAGCAAAGATCTCCACCCGATCATCGTTATTCTCCGTCATCCATCTTCCAACTAATCGGGACCCGTATTTAAGTTGTGTTGGTAATAACGTGTTATTAAAGTGATTATTGAATTCCTCTACAATACTTGTATCAACCTGGTATCTTTTTCTGCGATAAATCATCATTCTAATCCCCTCTACGACAATGTCTTATGTATGACTTTCCCACGAAGTATGTATGGAACAACGGAATGGTTCTCTATGACACCATCTACTTCTGCTGTTGGGACATAGGCATATTGTTTTGCAGTAGTAGCATCCATCCAGGTAGTCTCTTCGATTTCTTCCGGATACGCAATCGATAGTTCCCCACCGGTAATCCGCCCTTTAAAGGTGAAAAATATCGCGTGATGACCTCGTTCCTCCATGAATGCTTCACTCACGGCATAGATCCCTTCTAGCTCCACATTTAATCCCGTTTCTTCCTTTACTTCACGGATAGCAGCTTCTTCTAATGTTTCGCCATCTTCTACTGCACCACCGGGAAGTGTATAGTAAGAGGAATGCGCTCCTTTATTTTTTACCATCAATATATTTTCTTCCTTGCTATCATAAAGCAGTACATATGTAACATCGACTCGCTTCACAATCATCCCCCCGTCCAATCACGATTCTTTTTTCGAATTCCTTTTATATGAAACTGTTTTTAATATAAAATACCCAATTGGTGAGAAGATCAATGCCAAAATGATAGAGTATATAACATTGGCAAACATAACCCCACCCCAGTTATACTTGATCCCAACTCTACTAGCTTCCAAAGAGGAACCTATCGTAAAAATCCCTATGATGATTACAAACAGAATGATGAAACTATAGAGCTCATGTTTAAATTTACGAGAACTTGGCTCTTCGTAGTTCATTACGGGATTCTTGGTTAAAACTCGCCTCAGTAATTCATCAATTACCCAGAAGAAAAAGGCAAAAGTGGTTGCTCCAATAAACATGATCTTAAATTCAGAACTACTTAAAGACCCAAACAATCCAAATAACACTGGAAAAGCCATACCGGAAACTATATGAAACAGAAAAGCAAATAAAATCCGTTTAGTCCCAGTGAAGTGCCTGGTTACATAGTCAGATAAGAACGTGATAGGAACGCCATAAAATAGAATAAAAGGAGCAAACATCAAGGCAGAAAATAATAGGGTATTAAAAAAATCTAATCCTATGGGTTCACGAAAAAGAACAAATAGTAAAAAGAACATGGCAATGACAGTGGCTAATACCGTGGTTATGGTTTTCCTTATGATCATCAAATTCCTCCCAAGTTTAAAATGAGCAAAACCGAACAGGTAAAATCAATCTTAATTTAGTTGTTTTTCAAAGCTATAAAAAAGTTTATCTTCATAGACTCTCTCATCATATTTCTCAAATCCTAACGATTTCCAGAACGTTAACGCCTTTTTATTTACAGCGTGTACGGCGATTTGAATACTCTTAACTTGTTTGGACTTCATTTGTTTTTCATAAGCGAGGAAAGTTTCTTTTGCATATCCCCGTCCTTGGTACTGTTGGTCTATGATAAGTATACTTAACCAAGGTTTATTTGCACGGGGACTGGACATGCCATATTCAATAATTCCTATAGAACTTTCATTCTTTCTAACTATGTATCTTTTGGTTTTTAACTCCTCTGATTCCGTGTATTGATTTAATAGGTCTTGGTTTGTTAATTGCTTTTTATCATATGCTAGTATGTTATATTCTGTATTAGAATTGAAAATGCTTTTTTCCGTATCGATATGATGGATACCGCTTTCAAAAAATGTAATCATAGTCGTTCTCCTTTATTGGCTTTTAGAAAGGTGTTGGGAATTCAATGGCTTCATAGATTACATCTGCACGTATACCAAGCAAATCTGCTGGGGTCAAGTTTGGGTTTTCTTCTAGGTATAACTCTACTATTCTATTTCCAACGCTATATCCATACGCATAAGGTAATTCCCCGCCACCTCTTATAATTTCGATAGATCGATCAAGATCTACTTTGTACAAATCTGGTTCAATCTTCTCCCAGTCCGTCATGTTGTAGTAAGGATGGGTAGGAACAATGGAGCCTTCAGGATACACCAACTTTTCAAAAGCCACTGCTTTTCCTTCAAAGATGAGATTATCCAAGACCGTTATCGTATTCCCCGAACTAAAATATTTCTCTGTCCATACGCTATGGTGATATTCGTGCGCAATTAATGACTTTATCATGTTGTCTGTATAGTAATCTTGGTAGTAAGTGATTATCTTACCAGTACCAGCTGTAACCATAGAGGTTTGCTCATTACCAGTTGGAAATACACATACTGTGTTTTTATTTTCTGTCTGTAACCAATTGGAAGAGTGAATTAAAGCATCCTTGATCAGTTCATTTAGTTTATTTTTATCTATTTTTTTTAGTTGGTTGAGATAAGCAGATTCGTCTTCAGGTGGGTTATTTATTAAAGAATCAACTAAGTGCAGATATTCTCCACCCTCAAAACAGGCGTGATAAACAGGGTTCATAATAATATTTTGAAATAACTCTTTCTGATTCTTGTCTTGGTTCTTTGAAATCTCTTCAAAGTAATCCCGATATAGCTCATAAGCATGAACAATTTCAAAAGGCTGCCCAGTTTCGGGATGTTCAAAGGAAATGACTATACTATCCTTTTTTTCATCACACGCATTGAATAGAAAAAGAGCAACTATAATGATAAACACAAAATGTTTTATATTTCGTTTCAACAGTTGCACACTCCTATACGATACTTTTCTTAATGCGCTAACCTGCTGCTTCAATATCTGCCTCTTTAATACTAACATAATATTCAAAAAATATATTGAAAAATTTGGTATAAATCGAAATGGACAATGGCCGCTGTACTCCAACATTTTGCTGTACAATATAGTCTACAATTTATGGTTAATAAAGTTGGTAAAGCAAATTAAATAAATAAGGTGTCAAATATGTTTGATACCCTATTTGTCTTATTATAATATTAAAGTGTAAAGAATGTTTTACACCTTAATAAAACAGAAGGTGGCTCAGTGATGGAAAATAGAATTAAGGAATACAGGGAAAAGAAAGGTTTTTCACAAGGGAAATTAGGAGATTTGTGTAGTGTGACAAGGCAAACCATTAATGCGATTGAAAATAATAAATATGACCCCAGTCTAGAATTGGCGTTTAATTTATCCTACTTTTTAGGTGTTTCTATCGATGAGTTATTTATTTATGAAAGGAATGAGAAGAAATGATCACTGTAAAAAGAGTTAGTCTAATCTGTTCATTAGTTCTTATTACTGCAATTGGTGGCTACGGGATATATGAATGGTTTACAAAAGAAGTAATTAACGCTTCTACACTCATCTTTTTATTTTTAGGGATTGGATTTCTATTCCAATCTATTACATGGGGCGAAATGGAAGGAAAACACGAAGGGGACAAGGATGAGTTAGAGAAACATATCACTCTTTTAAGTTCAAAAATTAGTTATTATGTGTTACTTATATTGATGATTATCGTCTTAGTTGTTTCGGAAAGAGTTATTGCTATAAATGATATAAAGAATATCCCACTTGTCATTGTTATTGGATTGGCATGGATCACTATGCCAATTACTGAATTTGTCGTTTCGAAAAAGTACCGTTAATAATACTGTATTATAGATTGCGATATGTACTGAATCATACTATATAGTATGGAGTTGTAACGTTATTGTAGTAACGGGGCAGAATAGTTCAAGAAGATGTTGACTTTTCAACTTGTGAAATATATTGTTTCTATATACATAGAAAATCTATGTATATAGAATTACTTAAGACTAATATTACAAGAAAGATTGTTATACCTTTTTTACTAAAGGTAAAGTCAGATTTACAAATAAACAATGGGGTGATGTAATGGGATTTTATTATTTTATAATTCTTTTTATAGGAATCTTTGTTACTGTCGGTGCTAGCATACAGGCATTTAAGGCTGGTACGTTATTTAAAAAGAAAGTTATATTCCTAGGCATTGTTGGTATCTTGTTAATTGGTTCATCATTTTTTTATTTACACCAGGTAGTTCTGAAATTATCGCAGACCTATTGAAATTAAACTAAACCAGCTAATAGTTGTCAATATTTTTCTCTAAAAATTTAATTTAGCTTATGATATACTAAATTTGCGCATGCCAAATAACCCTCCTAATCTCTTTAATTGGAAGGTTTTGGAAAAATGATATTACTAAATTTATGCAATATCTTGGAAGGTAGTATTACTCTTTAATAATGCGTATATCCAATGCAATAACTTATTTGCACATGCTATTATGGCTACTTTATAAGGCTTTCCTTCTTCGCGCTTTTTATCATAAAAGGCTCGTAATTTCTTGTTACGAGGGATGACTTCATCCGTTGTTTTCTGTTTGCGAGAATCACGGATTGCTGAGCGAACTGCCATATATAAGGCGTGTCTTAACCGGCTAGATCCCCTTTTAGTGATTCGATTCACTGTTCCTTTGAATCGACCAGATTCATAAACTCTTGGATCTAAGCCTGCAAATGCCACTAGTTTTTTAGGGTTATCAAATAAATCTATCTCCCCAATCTCAGAAATAATCATTGCCGCGATTTTTTCACCGATACCAGGGATGGATTGGATAATCTTACATTCTTCTATTTCTTTTGCCAAAGCATCTATTTGCTTCTCAAGTTTAGATAGATGCTTTTGGTACTCAACCAACATCTTGATATACATTTCGATGCTTATAATATGACTCTGATAAAGTGTTTCTTGGAATGGATCACGAAGTGCTGCTTCTATTAGCTCATCAGCCTTTGAAGTTGCCCATCCCAACGAACGACTTGGACAGAATTCATGAATGCGCTCAGCTAATATGTCTTTATCTGTCTCTAAAACATCTTTAGATGTTGGATAGTTTAATAGAGTAAGTAAAGAAACCGAAGAATATAAATCCCCGAAAACCCCACGATACTCAGGGAATACCTGATCCAACACAGAATGAAATTGTAATTTTGTTTGTACATATAAACTTGTAATATTGTCATGTTGTCTTGTAAGATTACGTAAATTTAGTAGTTGTATTCCACGTTTCTTTTGTGGCTCCAGCTCTTCCTTATAGTACAGCTCGCAGAGATGTCTCGCGTCTATAATGTCTGTTTTAACCTTTCGTAAACTAGAACTCTTTGCCTTGTAAGGAATAAGTGGATTGACAATGATGGTTAAGTAGCCTTTTTTATCTAAATATTGAACAACTGGTGCTTGATAATGTCCAGTTGATTCTAGTACGACAGGAGGTCGTACCCCAGTATTATTTTCAATCTCGATTAAAAAGTGAAGCAATTTCTCTAGACCATCCAAGGTATGCGGTACTTTAAAACTAGTTTTATAAGGCTTCTTCTTATCTAGGAAACCTTGAATCTGACTTTCTCCTTTAGCTACATCCAGACCAACTACTGGATTCATTAATTATCTCCTCCTAAGAAGTATTTGCCGGTACCCCTAAGCTTCTTGTAGTATCACAGCTTCGCTTGTTATACGGGATCGTTGTCCCAACCAGCCTCAATCATGTTTCTACAAGTAGGGGGCGAACAGTTTAGTTGACGGGATCTATCTCCCACGGGCAGGGACGTTCTACCCCGGCTACAATGTAAATGATAAGACCTAATAAAATAAGGTCAACCAGTAATTTCTGGTTAACCTTATAATACGAACGGGTACATTAATGTTGAAAAAGGTGATACAATTGGGAGCACCTTTTTCTAATGGTTAATATCCTGACTTTATTTTTGGAAAATTATGTTAGTATTAAGTTGTAGAGTTATTAAAGTAACGGAGCAGGTTGGTTCAATAAGGGGGGATTGTTTGAAGTTACCGAAGTGTTGGTCTTGTAATTATGATTTTAAATGGAGAGATTTGATGTTTTTTACAAGACGGAAGAAGTGTCCTAATTGTAATGAAATTCAACACATTACTAAAGAAAGTAATTGGAAAATAAGTGTCATAGGTGTCCCTTTGCCATTTGTTCCAATCATATTAAACATTTTCAGTGTATCTTGGCTATGGATTTGTGTTATTTCTTTTCTAATTATTTTATTATTTTACCTTACCAGTTAAGGTTTACGGATGAGGAACAACCATTATTTTAAATTAAGGTTATTTCACTACCGGTTAAAAATAAAAAGTAAATTGGATTTATAAAACGAAAACCTCGGAAAAAGAAATAGAAAATATTAAGGGTAAATGATTTATATTCAACTTATGATCAACGTTTATTGTGCTAACGAGGCAGAATAGTTGAAGAAGCAACGGGGTATAAAGCTATGAGAAATGAGGTTTAGATGTGTTATTAGAAAGATATATTCAGGAAAAGTATCCTAATTTAGAACTTAGACCACCTCTATTTTATAATTGGGATATTGGTATTCGTTTTGAATTAGGTGTGGATTATGATGCTGAGTACGCTTATGAAAATAGTCCATACCTAAAAGGAGCTTATAAAAGAGCGATTACTTTATTTGAATCTTTACATTCACCAAGTGATGATATTTATATTGTTATAGATGTAAATGACTTTGCAGACGGCAAAACCTTCAAGCGTAAATTAAACATCTTTACTAAGTATGTAAAAGAGAAATCGGTTTTGTCCAAGTTACAACAGAATACAATTCCTTATATCTTTCCAGAAGATAATGAGGATGGAAAATATAGAACACATAGATTTAATCTTAAATGTAAAATAACTGACTTTCAATACACTCGTATGTTAAAAGCAATCTGTAATCAAGATATGGGAATAAACCCAAGTATTTTTCATAGGGTGTATTTCATAAATGTTAACAAGGATACTATATTTCACGTTTATGATGATAGGGGTTGTGATTTGTTGGCTACCTCTTCGGATACAATACGGAATATTTATAAAGATTATAATGATTGGATATTAGATTATGACAGAGATGAAATTGATAAAGTTTTTAAATAAGACTGTTAAGCTAAACCAGCTAATAGTTGTCAATATTTTTCTCTAAAAATCTAAAATAGCTTATGATATACTAAATTTGCGCATGCCAAATAACCCTCCTGTAATCTCGAGTAGGAAGGTTTTGGGGTATTTGGTTAATTTGTTTATTTAAGCAATATCTTGGAAGGTAGTATTACTTTTCAATAATGCGTAAATCCAATGTAATAACTTGTTTGCACATGCAATTATGGCTACTTTATAAAAATCCGAACGAACATGAAAAGCGCATAGACCCGCTCCGGAAATATACTACGCTTTTACTGTCAGCACAGGGGCGACATCTGTTCGAGAGTACCTCACAGTGTCTACCTTGCCACGGGCGGCTGGTGAGCCTCGTCAGAGCTAAAGCTCTGACGGGGTCTCACCGATGCCTATCCTCCCGTAGGAGTCTCCGTATATTTCCGGATCTGATGTGGTGTTTCGTTCAGGTTCTCAACTTATACTTTTAGTTATGTCCCAGCCTCAATGTATTATTCGTTATCGATTTCATTCTCTACAAATCCAGAAATAAAATCGTCAATTTCCAATTCAGCCCCTATGTTAATGGCAAATTGCATGACCTCAGACTCAATGAGGTATCCAGGAGATATTCCATCTTCTACATAAACAACTGCACATAATTTGGGTTCAAGTTGTAACTCTTGTTTTAACTCATTAATGGTGTCCACTTTATCTTTAAAAGTGTGGACGATTTGCTTAATCACCATCTCAAAATTATAAGTTTCAATTCTCCCTGTCCTATATTTCCATTGTGTATAACTATGCTTTCGTTTAGGTGGAGAGGACATATTAACCCACTCCCCCTTCTTTTTTGTTTTCGTTGGAAGAATCCCTAACCTATCTGTTACGGCGGATATTGCAAAATCGTAGTCAGGTTCATTTTTTTCTAAAGAAAAGTATGCTTCAATTGACGTCTTTTTAGGCATTGTTAACACTCCTAATCTGGAAGTGGGATATAGACGGATGGTCTGTAATAATTATAAGTAGTTTTATAAAAAAGGAGAATCAAAAAGTAGTGGTATAATTTAAGAACTAACAATAATTAAAGAGGAGTGTACTCACCTATGTTTACAAGAGTAGTATTTGCAGAAAACACGTATGACTTGGAAGAGAAAATGAACACTGAAATAGCTAACGAAGCTAAAAACGGCGCTACATTAAAAGACATCAAGTTTCAATCTGTTTCGCAAGGCGGTGCACTGGGAACGGTCTTAAATACAGCGATTCTCATCTTTGAGAAAATAGAATAGGCTGCTCATTAAATCTCTTTCCCAAAAAAAGAATTACCAATCTATTTGAATGGTAATTCTTTTTATAAACTATTATATTTTCCTTTTATCTCTTTCCTGCAATTCCCTAACATTATCAGAATGGTAAGGGGAGCCCTCCAATTCATTAACAACACTAAATGGATTACCATCCAGGTCAAAGAAATCGAAAAACTTCATTCCACCCAAATCATCGATTTCGGTAGTAGCGATGCCATTGCTATTAAAATGCTGATGGGCCGTTTCTATATCATCTACGACAAAGTTAAAATAGCAATTTTTCCTTTCACCTTTAATAGTAAACTCAGTTGGCTGAGGGGATTCCACTTTTACTAAAGCCATTTGTGCTGTCCCGTTTGGTAAATAAAATCCAGCCCCATCTTCCCAACGATCGATTATCTTGGCACCTAGAAACTTCTCATACCAATCAATAGACTTTTCCATATCTGTTACTGGAATAAAGATTCCACCTACTCTAAACATAATCTTCCTCCTTGAAATGAAATTCTTCCTTATAACGAATATAATAGGGTAAAAGTTACATGAATATATAATTTTTTTAAAAAAGGGGGTAAACCATGGTTTTTGAAGATTTAGAGTTAACGATTAATAAGCTTTATAAGTATTGCTTAACGTTATCAGGCTCTCCTTGGACTGCTGAGGATTTAGTGCAAGAAACGATAGTAAAGGTGTTTAAAATAAAAAAGTCTGAACCACAAAAAGAGTTTACATATTCCTATTTATGTACGGTAGCTAGAAATCACTTTATCGATGAGAAAAGGAAGTATAAAGAAAGTATATCATTTAATGAAGAACTATTAGGTGAAGAGTACGATTTTATAGATTATTATGGACTAATTGAAATTTTATTTACCACCTTACCGTTAAAACAGGCTATGCTGGTTACCTTGAAGGATGTATTTGGATACAGTTCAAAAGAAATAGCATCCATGTTAAGAGTAAGCAATGAGTCTATTAAAACAGCACTTCACCGTTCTAGAAAGAAACTAAAATTGATAAATAGTAATGTTGATATGGAAACTCTAACCCCTGATCACGAAATCTTGATAGCCCTCTCTAAGGCCATCCGGGAGTCTAAGCCGATGCGAATATTTTATTATTATCGATTATTAGAATCACGAAACTTTCAGGTGCGAAGAAGTTCTGTGCATTCTACATTCCATGTGATAGATCCGGATGGGAATATTTTAGAGATTGTATCTTAGTTGTTCGGTGGGCATATTGACTCGAATTGTTGAAGTGCCTCTTTGTACCTTATCTATTGTCACCCAAGAGATATTATTGGTAGTCTGATTGTAAGGAATCTAGGATAAAGAACTGACGGGGGATTGCAAGAATGTTGAAATATAAATATATTAAGGCTCAGCTAGCTAAGACGAATAAAAAGAACGATGAGAATTATGTGATTACTAGAATATGGAATAGATTAGACAATATCGATATTAAGTTTATCACGCAACAATACATAGTAAGAGAAGATGGCAAGTATGCCCTGACCGATATGTTTTTCCCACAATTGAATTTACATATTGAAATAGATGAAGGGTACCATCAATCACCAGAACAAGCCCAGAACGATTTAATTAGGGAGCAAGATATCATTAGTATTACAGGTCATGAAATTAAAAGAATCGATGTGACTAAAGATTTAATTACTGTTCATGAACAAATAGATGAAGTAGTTCACTATATTCATAGTAAGGTAGAAGAAATGGGATCGGACTTTATACCTTGGGAGGTAGAAAAAGAGATTTCTCCTGAAACGTATATAAAGAAAGGCGAGATTCATCTAAAGGATAATGTCGCATTCAGAACATGTGCCGATGCGGCGAATGTATTTGGTCACAGCTATAAGGGATTCCAAAGAGGCGGTACAACACATCCCTACCATGAAGAAACGATGATTTGGTTTCCAAAGTTATTTCCGAATGGAGAATGGGATAATTCCATATCAGCTGATGGGAAAGTAATTAGGGAAAAGAACGCCCATGAACATAAAGTTGACGATCATATACATGAAGTCATTCATCATCAGAAACACAGAAGAATTGTATTTGCAAAAGTAAAAGGGCCCCTGGGGCATATTATGTATAAGTTTAAGGGTGAGTTTGAACTGGATACGCAGATGTCAATGGAAGAAAGATGTTTAATTTGGAGGAGGATTTCAGAAACGGTGAAAACCTTCCCGCCTATTAAGAAAGCTTAACCTCGTTGCACTTAGCAAAAGATGAACGAGGGCTTTAACATATAGGTGTTAAACATTTCCCTATACATTAAAGCCATTTAATAAGTGAACCCTAGCCATTCTTAGTACGGCTAGGGTTCCATCTATCCCTTACATCTTCCCTAGAACCTTCTCCACTGTATTCCGATTACGAGCGGTCGAGTTCATTTGAAGCTTCCTTTCAAAAAAGGCATTGTTATATCGGGTTTGATGAAAATTCTTAGAGAGATGGATGATAATATTTTGATGATCAATTACGTCAAATTCATCATCAACGATTTCTTTCAGGAGTTCGAGTTGCTCGTTTGATATTGGTGTTTTTAGAAAAAGAAGGTATACATTGTCTTTCGTAAATAAGGGATGCTGGTGAATCTTTTCTAAATCTTCTTTAGCACGTATAGTCACAGGAATATCAAATCCAAATGTGTTCTTCAGTTGGGTTTCCATCTGCTGTTCGTCACAAATAGGTTCGTCAAACAAGACATTACCCGTTTGAATATAGGTCCGCACGTTTTGAAAGCCCATTTCCTCAAAGAGAGCCTTTAACGATTTCATATCTACTTTATTCCTTTTACCTAGGTTGATTCCTCTGAGTAATGCAACATAAGACATTCTTCGTTCCTCCTAGAAAATAGTGCTAGTTCTATTATATATAATATTTACATTCTTAGCTTACAATATTATAAATAGTCATAATATTTGGTGAGCAGTTGTTGACATCCAAAACAAATACTATATAATTTTAGATAGGAGAAATATGGAAGGTGGAATAGGATTTGCCAAATTACTTGTAATGGTTAAGCAATTAAATAGTACATTTCTTTTTGAACAGGACGGTTCAGGCGACGGGAGAAGTGTGCCTATTTTTAGCCATTACAGGGAACGCGGGATAATCTGTTGTTTACATTCCAAGCGGGATACCTATAAGGTGTTCTGCTTTTTTTATGGGAAAAAATTTCTCCCATCAGCATTATTTAGCGTTCCTCTGAAAAATAGGAGGAGCGAGTTATGAGTTTAAATCATGTTATTACGTATGAAATTATTGCACAGGAAACCCCTAAGGTCATACGAAATTGTAGGAATTGTAAGGGGAGCACCGAATACTATTGTAGTGATAAATTCAGGGTGAATGCGAATCAAAAATTGGTGGATATTTGGCTTATTTATAAGTGTGTGCATTGTGAAAATACATGGAATTACCCTATTTTCTCAAGAGTCCATGTAAACAAAATTGATTCCAAACTACTTCAAAAATATATGAATAATGATAAAGAAACAATCTGGCATCATGCTTTCCAAACGAGTAAATTACAAAAGCTATGTGATGCTGTGAATCAAGAGATTCATTATGAAATTAAAAAGGATAAATTTCACTTAGTTTCAAATGAAGTGACCATTCATATTAACTGTAAATATGAATTTGGTCTTCGAATCGATAAGTTACTTGCCGAAATACTGGGAATTTCACGGTCCCAGGTGAAGAAGTATGCGAAGGCAGGGATGTTGTTGCTTAGCCCGGGTGTTTCGATGAAAGACAAAGTGACCGATAAATTAGAAATAACGGTTAAAGGGAATGGGCATCAGAAAGCTGCTCCAGGTTCTTTAAGGGAATATGTGGAGAATATCTCTTAATAAATGCAAAATGAGTATTCAAAAAGGATTGGTAAGGTCAGTTTACCAATCCTTTTTTCTGTTCTTATCAGTCCGTTTATTCGACATTAGTCGACATATTTCGGGTGGTGCCAGGCACCGAAGAACCAATCTTTAGTAGCTAATCAGCGACTCTATCCACCTTAATAATCGTGTTAGTAGCATCCAAATAGGTAAATCGATATTTTTCACCTACATTACTAAAGTAGTTCTCCCAATGAAGTGACATTTCGCCTTCCTTAGTTTCAATCAGCACACCGGGTCCTGTGTGATAACCACCACGATAGACATCTGTGACAAGCATTTCCTTAACCTGCCATTCACCTTTGGAATAAGCCGACAGGTCAGTAGCACCCTTTGTGATTTCATTAAAGCTAAATCTTACTAAAAAGATGGTTAGGATTAACGTTATAATTCCGACAGATGCGAATGCGATGACCTTTTTCAATTTGACTCGTTGAGGATTTATAACCGTTATGGTAAAGCAAAGATACAGGATAAAGGAACAAAATAGTAGAGCTGCAGCATATAGAAAAGATTTACCTACTAAATCCAATACGAACGCTGTATAGAGATCGCCCTCAAAGAAATTGTATACGAGAACCGAGCTACCAATTAACACCGTAATCCCAATGATAATGAGCTTAACAAAAATGATTTTTTCTCGTTTTTTGTTTTGTTTTTCACTTGCCTTTTGTGATTTTCTTTTCAAAAGCATCTTCCCTTACTATAATGTGTGGTCTATTGTCTCAGATAAGCTTTACTATCATACGACTGAAGTCTTTTATAGTTTCATAGAAAGTCCAATTGGGTAAAAAAATTATAGAAAAATTAATTATTTTATTCTATCGTAAGTTATAATCATTGATATAGATAGATTTATTTTTTGCACATTCATCAGATGGGAAATGGTACAGCTATGATTAATCAGGAATTCTTTCATCGACGTAATGTAACACTAGTAACTTTAATTAGTGCCTATTTTATCATTCAAATTACTATTAATAGTTTCATTGAGGGGATAGCGAGTATTTTTCCACCAGCTTTTTTATTTGCTGGATTTTACTTAATTGTAATCCTTTTACTACATAAAAAAGTAAACCCGAAGCTGACGATGTATGTATTAGTTAGCTTCATGTATATTTATTTCTATGTTTTATTGACGGATTCTCCTTATCTAGTTAATTATCTTTTCATGTGGTTAGCACTCCCGTTAAGTGCTATCTATCAAAATATACGAGTGGTCTTGGTTGCGGGTGTTGCTTCCATTCTACTTACTGTCTATTCGTATATCTATCTACACCAAGAGATTTTTCCGAATGTCGGGAAGGAAGATTTTGTTTACCTGATCTTGTTTGGTATATTTATCACTAGTTTTCTGGTACTCTTCATCCAAAAAGTTAGACAAGCAAACGGGAAGCTGCAGGAGATTGCATATCGGGATCCTTTAACAGGGGCAGCAAACCGGTTATTACTGAAGGAGAAATTTAACCAGTTAAAAGATGAAAATGCTTCCTCTATTGCTATGTTGTTTATCGATTTAAATGGATTTAAAAGTGTAAACGATACGTATGGACATGAAGTTGGCGATCGATTGTTAGAGATGGTGGTAGCAAGGATAGATGGTGTCCTAAGAGGGACGGACTTGCTTTGTCGCTTAGGTGGGGATGAATTTGTGATTTTGTTATCCAATGTTAATCGCCCTGTTCCGGAAGCAATCGCAACACGGATTCACCATGCCCTAGAAGAGCCAATGGAAATAGATGAACAGCTGGTACATGTTACGGCAAGCATTGGTGGTTCCTTTACAACAGAAGTCATGCAAGCAGATTTGGAAACGATGATTAGAGAAGCGGATAAGGCGATGTATCAAGCAAAAGGTAAGTAAATATAAATTTGAAAGGCTGGTCATGATGACTACAGAAAATCAGATTAATTCAAGTCTCACCCAAAAAGAGAAAGCTGTATCATTTCTACAACTTGTCGCATCAGGGAAAGTTCGCAAAGCATATCAACAATACATAGGTCCAGACTTCTGCCACCATAATCCATATTTTCATGGTGATGCCGATTCACTGATGCAAGCGATGGAACAGGATGCAGCCGGTAATCCTCAGAAGGTGTTAGAGGTTAAGCTTGCTGTTGAAGAGAATGATTTGGTGACGGTTTACTCCCATGTGAGGCAAAAACCAGAGGATCTTGGATTTGCTGTGGTTCATATATTCCGTTTTGAGGATGGCAAAGTGGTTGAGTTGTGGGATGTGGGGCAGGCTGTACCGGAAGAGTCTCCTAATGAAAATGGGATATTTTAGAACCATGGGGACAGGTTCTTGGTTCTAAAATAAACTAGAAAGCTAACGCAATGATAACCACAAAAGTATTACAATAATAAGAAGCATAAACTATTAAGGACATCTGAGCGAAGATGTCCTTTTTTATGGAGTAGAAAAGAAAGATGCTGGTGGAAATTCTAGTGGTAAATCTTCATTTCTATTAATCCTTACATCCTGTTGTCTCTATGAATAAAATGGAAAATATTGTTTATATTAGGATAAGGCTATAGTTAAAGGAGCATATTTCCTATGCCGCACCAGAAGTTTGAGTCTAGCACCATAAAACCACGTTATTCTAAAGGTAGAATATCTATTTGGGGGACCAATTCGGTCTATCCCCGTCACCCTTGGATTGCAGCTTGGTGGTCTGCCGCCTTTCCAGGGTTTGGACATATGTTTTTGGGGAAGTATTTGCATGGCTTTATTCTAATTATTTGGGAACTAGTAGTAAATAACTTGTCTAATCTAAATATGGCGATTGCTTTATCCTTTCACGGTGAATTTGAGGAAGCAAAGGCAGTTTTAAATCAGGATTGGGTTTTACTATATTTGGCCGTGTATCTGTATTCCATATGGGACAGTTACCGATGTGCTGTGGAGATAAAGAAAAGTCATATTCTCTCTGAAATTGAGGATGCGCCTGTTACTCCTTCAGATGTTAGTTTTTTCGATGTTGTCACCTTAGAAAAGAGAAAGCCCTGGGTCGGATTTATCTGGTCGTTTTTTACACCTGGTTTGGGTCAATTATATGGGGGCAGTACGGTTGTTGGCGCGTTCATTTTGGCTTGGTGGATATTTGTTTGCTATAAGGCTGTCGCTATTCGTACTTGGCTTAATTCGTTCCTTGGAGATTTTGATAGTGCGCTTAAAATGGTGGATTGGCAGTGGTTTCTATTTTTACCTTCTATGTTTGCTTTTGCTATCTATCAAGCTTATGTATCGGTAACAGAAAGCAATATATTATTTGATATTGAACAAATACGGTTTCTGAGAGTGAGGGATGAAAACATGCCAAAACAAATGAGCATAGAGGAGGACTCTACTAAAGTAATTGCCACATTTGATCATTCTCCCTTTGTGGAAATCGTCATTCACGATATAGAAAAGCTGGGTGTGCCAAAGCAAAATATTGTGGCATTACCTGTGGAAAACCTTAGTTCCCAGACACATATTATCGATACCATCCATCGATCGGATGGTGAAAGTGTTCTTGATGGAGCAATGATGAGTGCAACTGTCTTTTCAGTATTGGGAACAATATACGGGTTCATATGGGATTGGGGCCCAATCATTTGGGGATTGATAGGATTAGTTGGAGGTTTCCTGCTGGGATTGCTTATTGAAGTTGTAATTAGAAAGAAGAAATTAAACTTAATAGCAAAGCGTAAAAGTGAGGTCATTATAGAGGTGACATGTAGTGCAACTCTTCAGGAACAACTGATAAAAGTGCTTAAAATGCGGAAGGCAATGGGATATGTTGTGATGCCTGAACGTAGTAAGTTATAGCATATACCGCGGGGACAGGTTCCTCGGCTCGTTTCTTCTGAGCCAAGGAACCTGTCCCCGCGGTCTTTTCGTTCTGAAAAAACAGAATCTAATGGTAGAATAAGAATGCTCACACCTCAAAACTAAAATGAGTAAAGTGGCTATCAATGAAAAAAGGTGGGACTGTGATGTGGATGGTTGGAGTAGTTATCATCTTAGCGCTTCTACTAATATTAACGAATCTATATAGAAAGAAACTAGAGCTCGAAAAACAAGTGAAATATTTAAAGCCGTTGGTAGAAACGGCAGAAAATGTACGTGATATTCTATATTACTGTGAAACAGTGCCTAAGTTGAACTATCTATATCTAAGCCCAACAGTAAATGATATCATTGGCCCTAATACATTAGAAGAACATACACAGAACCCTGAGAAAATATTTGAACTGGTACATCCAGAGGGTTCAGAGATACTCGAGCGAAAAAAGGTAGGACAATTGAACTTTTCCGAGCCTATTATGGTGCGACTTCGGAATAAAGAAGGGCAATACATTTGGTTTGAGGAATACGCGACACCGGTCTATAAAGATGGAGAATATGTTGCGGTACAGGGGATTTTACGTAATATCGATGAAAAAGTGGCGTTGCAGCAGGAGCTGGAATATAAATCAACCCACGATACACTAACTGATTTACATAATCGAGAATACTTTCAAAACAAAGTAAAACTTTACAATGAAACTTGTGATGTTCCAATGGCTATCATAATTGCAGACTTAGATGAGTTGAAAATTGTGAATGATCAATACGGTCATCAAATGGGAGACCGCTTAATTCAGGAAGTGGGCAAACAGTTGAAAAAGTATACTGATGAGGATACTGTTATAGCACGTATTGGTGGGGATGAATTTGCTATTCTAATGGCAAACGCAAGGGTAACTAAAGTGGAACTATTCATTCAAGAAATTCAAGAGGATATGCAAGGGAATAGAGAGGATAAACCATTTTATCCGATTAACATATCCATTGGTTATGCATACAGCCAGTCTTCTACTGGTATTATGGAGAAACTGCAAAGTGAAGCGGATGCTAAGATGTATTCTAATAAGAATGTTAAGAAGGAGCACCTTCGTATGGAGGGAGATAACCTTCTGTTAAAGTAGAATAAGCTTCATTTGAACAAGGAAAGGGGCACCTCATAATTATTATTATGCTCCCCCAAAGATAACAGATTTAAAATGAAAATCTGTTATCTTTGGGGGAGCTTTTTGTGTCCTATAAATCTCATTCTTATGATATTAATGGAAAAAAATAATGGCTTAACAGTGAAGAACACACAGTGGAAGGCAACTGGTCTTTAACTGCCTTAGTCCTATAGAATAGAAAGCTAAAGTGGAATAATACCATTAAATACTGGACAAGGAGCAGATCAAAATATCAGATAACAGTAAAATTATTACAATAATATTATAATTGGGTATAATTGACTAAGGATTATAATTTATAATTCGTTAGTTGGGAGGTAATTTATAATGAGGGTAGGGTCTCTAATTAAGTATTATAGACTAAAGCGTGGAATGAAACAGATTGAATTAGCGAGAGGAATTTGTTCAATTTCACACTTGAGTAAAATTGAAAATAACTCATATAACGGAAATGAAGAAACAATAAATTTATTAATAAAAAAATTAGGTATTAGTCTAGAAGAAAAAAATAACCATCACGAAAGATTTATTGAGGTTCTAGAAAACTTCTTCTTAGCAAATTTACATTGTAATGATAAATTAATAGAACAGATATATAAAGAATTCTTATCATACGAAAATTATGCTAACCTGACTACTTTAATTAATACCTATCATCTATATCATTATAAATATTATATTTATAAAAAGGATATGGAAAAGATAAGCTCAATGGAAAGTTTTTTACTGAAGTTTAAAAATTCCTTTTCGGCATCAGAAAAAAATTTATACAAAATTCTTACAGGAAACGCCTTACTCTTAAAAAATAATCCTTTCAAAGCGAAGAACACTCTACTTTCCCTTATGTCCAATCTTAAAACGGATGTTAATGTTGTTAACAGTGAGCTTTATTACCTGATAGGATTATCTTATAGTCATTTACGAGAATATGAAAAAGCAATTTTTTATTCTAAAAAGGCATTGGATTTTTTTCAACGCGAAAATAATTTTATAAGAATTTTACATACACAAATTGTTCTTTCAATAAACTATGTTCGAATTGGGTTGTTAGAAGAGGCAAAGTCTAATTACCAGAGTGTCATACAAAATGCACAGCTATTAAATCAACATGATTTATATAATCAAACCATATTTAATTTAGGGTTATTATATAAAAAGAAAAAGGAATATAGAAAGGCATTGGAATTATTTATAGAAAGTGAACAAAAGTTTGATACGAATAGTATTCCATACATTATATGTAAATTAGGGATAATTGAATTACTTTTCCATTTTGAAGCAGATGAGGAGGAAATAATAAAACATATCGATACAGCCTTAGCGGTTTCAGAAAAAAATAACCAACAAAAGTATTACTTGCAAGCCAAAAGCTATAAAAAGAAATTATTTTCCCAAGTAGAATTTTACTCATTTATTGAAAATATATTATATCCTTATTATAAGAAAAATAACTTTTCTAAAGAAGCACAAGATCTAGCAAAAGAATTAATAGATTACTATTCTAGTAATGGTAATAATTTTAAAAAAGCGTCCTACTATTAAGCTGAAGTTCAACAGGAGGAATATACATGAAAAAAATATTAGTTACTTTAATGTTAGCGGTATTATTAATAACAGGAGTAGGGTCATTTAGTAATAAAGATATGGCGACACCAGATGAACCTATCCATCCACCTACAAATATTTCTAGCATAAACGAAATTATTCAATAAAATTTATGAAAAGTCCAACCTAAAATAATATATTTTCCCAACTAAATGTAATAGATGCACCCTCTTAAAATGTGCTACGTTTAAAACGAATAGTTTTTAAATATTTTGAGAGGGGAATGTAAATTGAGAAAGGTTATCTCGTTGCTATTTGCAATTACTTTTATTGTTACAAGTAGCATAACAGTATCTGCACAATCTACTGAAAAGAATGAAGAAATTTTAAGAGGGAAAGCTTTGTTAGAGGTACCTGAAGACGGTATTGAAAGTTTAGAATCTATTAAGCAGAAAGATGTTCAATTTATTGTAGAAGATTTATCTATGAATGGATTGAACTTACATCTAAAAGGTGAAATTTCATATAATGATCAAGTATACAGTATAAACAAAAAAGGGAAGATTAAGGGCAGTGCACAAAATAAAGGCGATTTAAACATTGAATTTAAAGAGAAAAAAGACTCTAACCAAGAAATTTCTCTTGTTAATGCTTTAGTAAAATACGATGTCGCAGAAGAAAATCTATTAGTAAATAAGTCTCTTGAAAATAATTCTATTATTCAATTAATCTTCTTAAATAACATCACAAATGATTTGATAATCGTAGAGGACAAAATTTCTGATATTAATGGAAAGGCCCTACAGCAGGTAAATAAAGATACGATGGAAAAAGCAGACTTTGATGTGTGGGGACATAAAGTCTTTAAAGCGGCTAAAGTTGAACAAAGAGATGTTACAGCTCTTTATCAAAAGGAAGAAGATGGACTTATTAGTATTATGAGCACGAATGTCAGTGATTATGTCTACAGAGATTTAATAGCAAGTTATCGAATTGTGGGCGGAACGGAAACTCATGTTACAACAGTAAGAGCATCAATAACCGGATCATCTGGATGGAGTGGAACACAACCATTTTTTACTGAGTTAGAAGTTTACTCTATGAGATATACTGATAAAAATGGTAAAAGTCATTCCGGAGCCTCGGTAGTACAGGCAGGACACTATAGTAATCCAGTAAAATGGTATGCTGAAATTAACAAGGGGTCATCATCTAATAGAGATATTCTTCAAAAGATTGGATGGGATAAATCAGCAATATCAAAATCAAGCGGAAACCTTTCATTAAGTTTTGGTATAGGTTGGGGCCCTCTAAGTTATTCTTATACACCTAGTTCTTTTTCACAGACTGTTACAGAAGCTAGCTCCACACAAATTTATAGTGGCGGTAGTCGATATCCTGGAGATGCAAGTGTAAGTTTTTCAAATACCTACTTACATAGGTCGGGACAATTTTATAACGGTACACTTTGGGTAACTCATAATGGTAGTAATACAACTAAGAATGCTAAGTCTGTTTATACAATCCCTTATTACAATAATGATACTTTGGAATACCTTGGTACTGCAACATTGACTACAGATGTGAATTATATTTCAAAATAAAAATAAAAGTTAAGTAACAGTCTAATGTAACTGTTACTTAACTTTTTTGGAGAGAGTATATGAACAAAACTAAACTGATTTTCACCTTAATAATTGTATTTTTAGTTATATTAATCGCGCTACTTGTGCTTAGCAAAAATAATAATAGCAACTTACAGGAAATGTATATTAAAAATAGTATTAGTGAACCTTTAACCCAATTTGCAGATAACTTAAAGATAATAAATACTCAATTGGAAGACGTAATATCTACCAGAGAGATAACATTGGATGAATTGAAGAACTTAGAAACTAATGTAATACTAACCTCCCAGTATTTGAGTGATTTTAAAAATAACTATAATGAATTTATAAAAGATGAAGATGACTTAATTTTGGATGCAACAATTCCTGAAAGTAGGCTTATCCAGGTGCAGAATAATCTACATTCTATGAATGAAATGTTAGTAGATAGAGATTATAATCTAAGTAAAATTCATGAACTTAGTCAAGAAGAATTAGAACTATTGGAAAGCAACCAAGTCATTACATCTTATTATGATAAAGTAATGGGCACATTAGAAAACCCATTTATAAACGAGACGATAAAAAACAAAAGTGATTTTAAAAGAAGTGAACCTTGGTTAGATTTTATAAAAGAATTAGATGGCGATATTCAATAGTTAACAGGAGAACCACTTCAGCCTTACTAGAAGTAGTACAGACTTCTTCTGAATGATAAGAAGAGCACCTTACTAATGTAAGGTGCTCTATTTTTAAGTTGCTGAGGTACCTGTCCTCATGGCACTTTTTATCTCATCCAACAATATCTCTTTAACGTCACTATCCGTATTCCATCTCTCCAAATGTTGCACCATTTTCTGTAGGTGTCTTTCTACTTTCGCTGGTTCACCTTTTTGTTCAAAGTGTTTTGCCTGTTTTAATTGGTTGGTTAATTGCTTATAGGTTGGATGTGGTAATTCACCTTCCTGATAATAGGAATCAATAAAGGAACCTAATGAATCTAGCGTTTCCTCTGTAGCAGGTGGCGTTACTTCAATCTTTAATAACTTTGTACGATTCTCGATTGGCGCATAATAGATATGACCATTCTCCCCAAGGGTAAATGTCATCGTATCCGTTATATATTGGAATTCAAGTGTAACTGGATCAATTACATATAACTTAGAACCAGCATTGGCGTAAAGGAAGCCATCTTTTGACCATTCTAGATGAACATTATTCCACGCGCCTAAGGCAGGATTCGGGACAATATTAACACTTTTAACAACCTCTAGTGTATCCGGGTCTAGTGCAAACACAAATCCTTTTGAAGCTCCCCAAATATAATCATCGTTCAAACCAACTTTAAGTTGGCCGATTTGAGCTGGCTTATCTAAACCATCTATGGATAAAGTCACTTCTTTTGTTTTCTCTTCCGTTTCCGGATCGAATACAAATAGTTTTGCTTCTTCTGCTGTTGGGGTACTTCCAAGGCCACCTGTAATGGATGTTGCACCATATACGAGGCCATTATGATAAATAATGTCATTAACACTTTGGTCTTCCACAATATGACGGAAGACTTTATGTGTTTCGCCATCATAAACTGTAAGTGCACCGCCTAGTTTCCCGTATGTTGGAATACTACCGATGAATAGTTTACCATCACCAGAAGCCATGGAATGAAGTCGTTCCTGCTCTTCTCCAATGACAAATAATTCGGTAGGTTGTGCATATGGATCTACTTCAGGATCAGAAACCGCAACACTTCCTGATGGATACAGTCCGAAATACATCTTTCCATCCATCTCATGCATCACATCTGCCTGTCCTAAGGTGATGCTAGTCATTTCTTCTGTCAGAGGATTAAATACCGCACCAACTGCTCCCGTCATCCCACTCATATAAATCTTGTCTTCTGAATAGGTGAAGAATTTATTGGTGACATTCGCAGTAGGTGGAACCATATCTTTATATTGAAGAACGGTTTCGGTTTCAATATTAAAGAAGGTCACCTCACCACCAAATGTAACCGTGGCAAGACTCTTACCAGGTAGACGTTCATCTCCTTCAATCTCCACCCAGTCAGCCCCTCTTAAGCCTGAACCATAAGCCATGTTGGTACCATGAACTTCAAGCGTTTCTAAATTAACATACTTTAATATTCCATCTGCCACAAAGTAAACATTTCCTTCAAGTGAATCTGCAACATGAAGTCCTGTGACATTTTCTAGTACAACATCTAGCCAAACACCTTCTTGAATATCATAAATATACATTTTCTTCGAGACCGAGTATCTAGCGAAAACATATCGGTCATCTACTACATTAAGGTCATAAACAAAGCCAGATTCATTCAGTTCTTCTGCGATATCTACTTTTTCTCCTGTTTCGAGATCTAAACGAATTAACTTATCATGAGCAGTTCCAGCGTAAATATAGCTATCATGATAGTCCATTGATCGAACATACTCTTGCGCCTGGTCACCAATCATTTGTCCATAATCATGTAATTCACCAGTTGCCTTTTCATATTTAAAGACCTTGCCACTAGGATATGTTCCAATATAGGCATTACTCTCTTCATCAACGGCTAATGCCCATAGGGAAGCCTCTGGAATTTCTGCTAGTGCTTGAATTTCTTTGGTCTCAGGAGAATAACCCCAAATAAAACTTCCTCCAGTAACATAAACGGTTCCGTCTGGAGCAACCTCATGATGCCAAGAATCATGTGCCCCTTCCATCATTAATGTTCGTAATGTTTCCCCTGTATCCAGGTCGATCACACTAAATTGTGCAGGGATTCCCTTTGTTGTCGTATAAAGCACATCATGCCCATCCTCAAATCCAGCCGCACCATCGTAAATCGCTGTTCCACCACTTAAAGGAAAACCTAGTTCCACTGGGTCTGAATAAGTTGGAAATGAATTGTTCTCAGCACTCGCTTGACCAAACGGTGTTGATACAAGTGCAAGCATAGTTACAATCATAAAAACTTTTACGAAAAAAGATTTATTTCGCATGAACTTCCTCCTAGCTATTTTAAATTTGCATAAAACTGGATATAGAAGCTTCTTTAACGTTAAAGCGCTTTCAATAAAATATAAATGAATATTTCCTTTATTGATAATATTTATAAAATATCCAGTGAGAGAAGACAAGTCTATTAAGAGGCGTTAAATTAAATGAGCATTTTGAATGAGGACGAAGGAACCAGTTACAGTACACTTGTGGTAATATGATATTAATCAAAACGAATCTTTCCCGAGAAAGGATGTTTACCCATGAAACCCGGCGAAATAACAAGTCTGACAAAGTTAAGCCTCCAAAGTGGTCTTCTGAATGAAGAAAGCATCGGATGGGCTCGGAAACCGTATATCATCAGTAATGTAAAGGGAAGTTTTCTGCGCAAGAAAAAGTGGAATTATTGGTGTGTCACGACGCCAGAGGTATTATTTTCAGCAACGATCTCTCATATTGATTATGCTGCGGTGATGTTTGTTTATATTTTAGATTTGAAAACGCTTCAATTCCATGAGAAAACGACACTTGTCCCTCTAGGCAAGAAGATTACCATGCCAGAAGGGGTACAGGAATCAGTTTCCTATGAAAGTAAAGGGATGACGATTCGGTTTAAAGACTCTGGACAAGTGACGACTATAACGGTACATTGTCCGAACTTTAGTGGTGATGGACAATCGCTTGAAGCGGATCTAGTGTTAACTAGACCGGAAGACTATGAATCTCTGAATGTAGTGGTTCCTTGGAGTAATAAACGATATCAATTTACGTCAAAGCAACCAGCTATTCCGGCAACAGGGAGAATTACTTGGAGAAATAAGCAATTCCAATTACAGGAGAATGATGCTTTTGGCTGCTTAGACTTTGGACGTGGGAAGTGGAACTATCAGTCCACTTGGAACTGGGCCTCTGCTTCTGGTGTTGTGGAAGGGAAAAGAGTTGGTCTTAATTTCGGTGGTCAATGGACAGATGGGACCGGTCAAAATGAAAATGGTATTCTGGTAGGAGACAAGCTTCATAAGATACATGAGGACATTACCTGGGAATATGATACAAATAACTATATGAAACCGTGGAAATTGTACACGAAAGAGACGAAACGTGTTTCGCTAGAATTTACCCCGTTATTTGAAAGGATTGCGACTACAAATGTGGTCATTATCAAGTCTAGTGTTCATCAGATGATAGGGCATTTTAATGGGTCTATTACAACAGATCAAGGGGAGAAAGTTGAAATACAAAATATGCTAGGATGGGCAGAGGACCATATGGCAAGGTGGTAAGATAATAGAATGATAGATAGTTCAATTCCTACATAAATCTTGAAGGAGAGTAATAATGGAGAATTTCTCACATAAACAAATGGCTGTAGAGTGTTTTAATAAGGCATGGGACCTTCTAGACAAGAGTGACCGAACTTCTATCGAAGAAGAGCAAATGATTCACCAATGCCATACATCATTCTGGCATTGGACACAGGTAGAAGATCATACGCCTCAAAATATATCGATAGGGTATTGGCAGCTTTCTAGGGTTTACGCAGTGGTCGGTCAAGGTGAACGAGCATTGCATTATGCAGAGCTCTGTGTAACCGTTAGTAAGGAAGCAGAACTTCCCCCATTTTTCATTGCTTATGCTTATGAAGCACAAGCAAGGGCGCAGATTGAATTAGAACAATGGGAAGAAGGAGAAAAAAGCATAGCCCGTGCAGAGGAATACATGCCGTTAGTAACGGTGGACGATAGTAGGAAATTGGTGGAAGCAGATGTGTTGGAATTAAGAGCCATGCTTGATAATAGGTAATAAATGAAGAACAACGCGGGGACAGGTACCTTGGCTAATTCCAAGGTACCTGTCCCCGCGGTTCTTTTATTTAATAAAAATACTTTTTTACATAGAACGACAAGAGAATCTAGAAAAAATAGATAATTAGGTCTATTTTCGCAAAAAAATCAGCAGAAAGTTTAGTAGTTTTATATCATTTCTACAGTTTTCTAAAGACATGTTGTCGAAACCTGTCAATATATTTTTCCCTAATTCACTGATTATTCTGATACACTAGTCCTTATATTAACGTTTAAGGGGTGGTTATCTTGTTGAAAGTCCTATCGAAAGTAGGGTTGGTTCTTGCTTTAGCAGGTGGCGTTGTGTTCTCGGGTCTGCAATTAAGCGATTCGACCGCAGAGAAAACAAGTCAGTATGATTTCAGCCCAGCAACCTATGTGGGGGTATCTCCGGATTTGGCTGATAAAGCGAGGGAGCTAGGGATTGATGTCTCCAAAGTAGATCCAACTGAAAAAATGGCGAATCACGGTAAAAAGTTCCAGCAAGCAGGGGATAATCGTGTTGCCTATAGCGAGACAAAAGGGGATGTACCCGTACTTGTATTATTAGCGAAGTATAAAGATGGTGATGAACCAATTGGGGACATGGAAGGACAAGTTCCTGCCGAATACTATGAGGATTTAATCTTTGGTACGGAGTACAATCCATATGAACTAGATGTATTTAAGCAATATGACGGTCCAGATGTACCAAAGGATCGGACGATGCAAAATGCTTATAAGGAATCTAGTTATGGGGCAGTAAATCTAGTACGTAAAGAAAATACAGAGTTCGTATGGGTTGAGCTACCAAAAGGGGCTTCCTATTACTTAGATCAAGAGGGTACCTATGCAGAAAATGGTACGTATGTATTTGGGAATGTGAACGGGGATGCACACACAGGTGAATTCATCCGTGATCTATTAAAAGCAGCGGATGAACAAGTGGATTTCTCTCAATATGCTGAAGACGGGGAAGTTCCGAATGTGTTCGTCATTCATGAAGGTACAGGTGCTGAGTTTAGTAGTGATCCTGCACAGTTCTGGTCTCATAAGTGGAATCTATTAAGTGCCCTTTACTATGGGAAATACTATGAAACAGGATTAACACCAGATGTGATTGAAGGAGTCAGTCAAGCTGAGTGGATTGATCGTACTGTTGCAGAGGATATGACGTATGATGGTGTTGTGGTAAACAACTACAATATTCAACCGGGTATTGGCGGAAACGTTGCGGGATATAACGCTGCAACAGGTGAGTATGATGAGGCTTTGAAACAAGGTCCATTCCCAGCTCAAACTGGAGTATATGCTCATGAATTTGGTCATGCTCTTGGACTACCAGATTTCTATGATACGACTTATTCATCAGAAGGTGTTGGTAACTATTCGATGATGGCGGGTGGATCGTGGATGCGTTATCCAGATGCTGCACCTTATTCTGGAAACTCACCGACACACTTTGATCCATTCTCTAAGATTTTCTTAGGGTGGGTAAACCCAATTCAAGTAACACCTGAAGATGGTAAACAAGAAATTACCTTACCTCCTGTTGATCAGGCAGATGCTGATAACGGAATCGTTAAAATGGAAGTGCCTGGTTCCAATGGGACAGAGTATTTCTTATTTGAAAATGTCCAACAAAGTGGGTTTAACAAAGGGCTAATCCGCCAAGGCGAAGACTCACACGGGTTAGTAGCTTGGCATGTGGATGAAAACATTATTAGCCTATATCAAACAGCAGGATTCCGTGTGAATAATGTGGAAAACTGGATGAATAAGCGATTCCAGTATAACCAATCTGAAGTTGCAAGCGACGGTACCGTGGTTACACATTATGGTTTGTCAGTTCTTCAAGCAGATGGGAAGTATGATTTAGAGAAATACGTAAACCGTGGTGATTCAGGTGACTTCTTCCAAACAGGATCTCAGCTAACACCTAACTCTAAAAATGTTCATACAGGTTCCTACTATTTCTGGAAAGGCTATGGAAATACACCGGCTGATTCTGGAATCCATGTAACAGATATTGTAGAAAATGAAGACGGATCGGTAACCGCTAAATTCTTCTATGGTAAAAATAAGAATAAAAAATAAGATTAAAAAGAAAACCATGGGGACAGGTACCTTGGCTCATAAGCCGAGGAACCTGTCCCCGCGGTACTTTTTACAATCTATATCTTTGAAATTCACCCCAGTTTTCTTGACCGGAAGACTGAGGAAATACTGATATAAAATGTACAAAGATTGGTACAAAATCAAGATTTGGGTAGAAAGAAAATAATTTCTGATCGCCATAACGAATAGCTTCTAATGCCAGTGGTAATTCGCGTCTAAAGACTTCATGACGTTTCTTTGATTCGCTTTCGTTATATGGTGATTTATCTACCTGTACATAAACACAATACACCATATGTTCTCCATTTGTTAACCATTCCCCTAAAACTTCGTCCCCCATTGGATTAAGTTTCTCCCAGGTAAATTGCGTTCCTATAGTGAGAAATAAGTCGCCAGTAAAATCCGAATGGGTTAAGGTATATCGGCGCGAGAAGAGTGGTCCAATAGCTGATACACCATCTACATACTCGGTTGTTAACTTTTCCGGTTTAAAGTTGCTCATAGTAATCAGCTCCAATTATTTAATAAAACATTATATTAGGAAGGCTTGGGAACTGTCCCCGTGGTATAAGTGCACGAAAAAAAAGACCCCTAGGGGTCTTTTTCAATTATTATAGGTCAGAAATCATTCCGCCATCTACTACAAATTGTGCTCCAGTGGAATAGCTAGAATCATCAGAAGCAAGGTAAACTACTAAATTAGAAACCTCTTCTACTTCTGCTCTTCTTCTTAATGGAATATCTTGTTCTAATTGCTTCAAGTATGCTTCAACATCAGGTTGGTCCGCCATTGGTGTTTTAATAATTCCTGGGTGTACGGAATTGACACGAATGTTATGTTGTCCAAGCTCTGCAGCTGCCCCTTTTGTCATACCGGTTACAGCATGTTTCGAAGCACTATAAGCGATTGCGGTTGGCGCACTTACTAGTCCATCTACTGATGAAATGTTAACAATAGAACCTACGCCAGCTTTTTTCATGGAAGGAAGTACTTTTTGCATTCCTAAGAATACACCAAGCTCGTCCACTTTAAATGTTAGTTCGAAGTCTTTCACTGTTAATTCTTCTAGTGTTTTGAAGATACCGATTCCAGCATTGTTTACTAAAACGTTGATTGGACCAAACGCTTCTTCTGTTTTTGCAACAACGTCTACCCAGTTATCTTCATTAGCTACGTCTAATTGAAGAGCTATTGCGCTTTCTCCTAACTCCTCAGTTAATTGTTGTGCACCTTCTAAGTTAAGATCTGTGATTGCTACTTTCGCGCCTTCTTCTACAAATTTACGAGCATGCATAGCACCCATACCTTGTGCTGCACCTGTAATAATGGCTACTTTACCGTCAAGTTTACCCATGATGTTTTCCCCCAATATTTAGAATGATTTTAGATAATGGAATCATGTATCTCGAACTTATTATTTGTCAGCAGGATATTATTACTCCTACATTTCTATAATTATTTCTAATTCGAGATATTTGATTTAATTATAATTTTAACACGGAAGGAAGTTAATTCAAGTTTTCTGCCTAGATGCCGTGGGGACAGGTTCGTTTCTTTACACTTTCTTTATACTTTACTAGTCTATTTATTTAAACTTGTTCCCTATACTAATCTTATCAACAAATAAAAGGATGATTAGTTATGTCAGAAACAATTCTTAAATCAATGAATGTCTCCAAAATATATGGTAAACACAAAGCTCTTGATAAAGTTTCCATCGAGATTAAACGCGGAATGATATATGGCTTAATCGGGGAGAATGGTGCGGGTAAATCAACGTTTATGCGCATTATTATGGGGTTGATTACTACCGATGAAGGCAAGATGGAGTTGTTCGGCGAAACCGATAAGAAAGGACTCCAACATGCACGAAGAAGAATGGGACAATCGATTGAGACACCTGCACTTTATCCGGAGTTAACAGCCCGTGAAAACCTGCGTGTCCAAGCAGCAAATGGTGGGGTTAGTGAACGAGAGATTGATGACTTACTTCACTTAATGAAGCTAGAACATACCGGGAAGAAAAAGGCGAAGAACTTTTCATTAGGGATGCGACAACGTTTAGCGATTGCATCTACTCTGATCACAAATCCGGAATTCTTAATTTTAGATGAGCCGACTAATGGTCTAGACCCTTCTGGAATTGTGGAAATGCGAGAAATCATTCAACGATTGGTGAACGAACGGGGGATCACGGTCTTGCTATCGAGCCACTTGCTTGATGAACTTTCACAGATAGCGACCCACTACGGTATCTTACATAAGGGGAAAATCATTAAGGAAATATCCAAAGAAGACCTTGCACTTGAAACTCGTCAATATGTTGAACTAGAGACTTCAGAAGTACAACAGGCAGTTACCGTATTAGACGAATTAGGGGTAAAGGATTATGAAGTAAAAAGTAAAACGGAGATTCATATTTATGAACGCTTAGACGATGTAGCTACAATAAACCGTTCATTGGTCTTAGCTAATTTGGATGTATCGCGGATTGGTACAACTAGACAGAAATTAGAGGATTATTTCTTGCAATTAACAGGAGGAAACCGTCATGTTTAATCTATTGGCCGCAGAAAAAATTAAATTATCACGAAGTAAAAAATTAATGATTGTAATTGGTATTTTTCTTTTGCTACCTATTATTCAAGTAGTGAATACGCAATTAAATGTTTCCAATGGGAAGGAACTCGTCCAGGCAGTTGATACCGTTATTAATGGTGCATCAGGTATTCTTATGATAGATAAAAATGGACTTACGATATTACTAGTGATTAGTGCATTTATAAGTTTCTTTATTGGAGAAGAATTTCAAAATGGTACCATCCGAAATGCCTTGTCATTAGGACGTAGCCGTATGCATTATTATTTATCCAAATTGGCGACCGCAGCGATTGTTTCTTTACTTGGGGTGTTTGTATTAACGGCAATGGGTATGATAAGCTTTTCCATAGTATTTGGCTTTGGAAGTGTTGCCGAAATTAGTAATTACCTTCCATATGCAATGAAAACGTTTAGTACGTTATATTTATTAATCCTGGCTAATGTTTCGGTCTATGTCATGATTAGTTTTCAAACTAAGAATAGTGGTGTATCCATGGTATGGTGTTTTCTTTATACGATTGCTACCGGTTTTTTACCTGATATCTTTCAACAGACAGAAAACTTTAAACATGTTTCAGACTGGTTTACAGAAACATTCTTGTTTTATTATGATTTTGCTAGCATTGAAGGATTAGCTACCTATCCAGAAATGAATCTAGTGAGTCTTATCACTATTCTATTATCATCCACATTAGGTATTATCTTATTTAATCGAACAGATATAAAGTAGGTTGATCTATATGGCAACGATATTAATTGTAGAAGATGATGTTACGATTCACTCTCTTATAAAAGAAACTCTTGAACTGCATGGATTTCTTACCGTAAGTGCCTACTCGGGTACGGAAGGGAAATTGGTGTTCGAACAACAACCTATCGATTTGGTTCTTTTAGACTTAATGCTTCCTGGTATGGATGGAGAGGAGCTCCTTCAAGCATTTAGAAAACAAGCTTCTATTCCTGTTATTGTCATATCAGCAAACCATGACCAAACTTCGAAAGTAGAGCTATTAATGAACGGAGCGGATGATTACATCACCAAACCCTTTGATGTAAAGGAACTACTTGCAAGAATTAATATTCAATTGCGTCATGCGACATCGTCTTCCGCCAGTAATCGAAAGGAAGTACAATACAACGATATTCAAGTCGATCTGGATACACGAGAAGTAAAGGTGAAGGACCAATTAATCCACCTTACAGGACGCGAGTATGAAATCCTTCTATTATTTCTTGAAAACCCGCAGAAGGTATATAGCCGAGCCAATATTTATGAAAGTGTTTGGAATGAACCGTTCTTTGATAGTGATAAAACGATCAACATGCATATAAGCAATTTGCGAAATAAGTTAAACGCAGCTGAAGCAAACTATATCAAGACAATCTGGGGCATAGGATTTCGATTTGATTAAACGAAGGGAGTGTTCATGACATGTGGGGATGGATATTTTTCTTACTATCATTAGCGCTCCTTTTTTACATATTCTTCTTAAAGCGGGAGATAAAAAAAGTACAGCGGGAAGTGAAGGAGCTTCCTACTCGTTCAAGTTACGGCAATAGACTTTCACTTGATTTTCGAGAAAGGACATTACTTGATTTAATCGATGAACTAAATCGAATGGTCGATAGCTATGAAGAAAAGCAGCGTCTCGCTAAGAACATGGAAGAGAATGTGAAATTAACTATCGCTGGGCTATCCCATGACTTGCGTACACCACTTACATCGATCCATGGCTATGTTCAACTATTACATGCCACAACCGATGAAGCAAAACGAGCAGAGTACTTAACCATTATCGAACACGCAGTCAAACGATTGCTCGAGATGACCGATCAGTTCTATGACTTAGCACAGATGGAAACGAATCAGAAAGCCCTAACCTTAGTCTCCATGTCCCTTCCTAATTTAGTGGAAGATATTTTCTTATCTTTTTACGCACAATTACTAGAAAAGAACATTGAGGTTCACTTTCCGGAAGACGTATGTGAAAGTCAGGTTATTGCGGACAAGATCATGCTCACCCGCGTCCTGCAAAATATGGTACAAAACATATTGCGTTATGCTAAAAGTGAAGCAGTAATCAGCTACCATCGCGATGGTGATTTTCTTATACTTAGCGTAAAAAACGACATTAAGGCGGAAAGCGAAATAGCCGTGGAAAAAGTATTTATGCGATTTTACACTGAGGTGACCAGTAGAACAAATACAGAAGCAAGCGGGCTTGGTCTATACCTGTCCAAAAAGCTGGTAGATAAGATGAGTGGAAAAATGGATGCAGAGTTGCAAGGGAAATGGTTTATTATTCATCTGTATATGCCTGTGAATAGGATTCAAAGTATGAGTTGAAAGAAGGGAAGTAGGTTATGGAAAATAACGTGTTTGAACAGATGGCAATGCGATATGATACGGAAGAAAGAAAACAACTAGCTAAAATAATTGCGGAAGAAGTAAAATCAGAATTACAAGATAGTAAATCAAAGTCTTTGATAGACTATGGGAGTGGTACTGGTCTAGTTAGCCTGGAGTTAACAGACCTAGTAGATACGGTATTGTTAGTAGATTCATCCAAACAAATGTTGGAGGTTGCAGAGGGTAAGATTTCTCGCAAAGGAGTTACCAATGCGAGCGTATTATACTCCGATTTCACCCAAGAAACGCCTAAACTAGAAGCAGATATCATTTTCATGTCACTGGTCCTCCTGCATATTCCAGATACTATTAATATTCTACAAGAACTGTACGACATATTAAAAGTGGGCGGGAAGCTAATCATAGTAGACTTTGATAAACATGACAAAATCAATCACCCGAAAGTTCATAATGGCTTTGTACATGAAGAATTGGAAAAACAATTATCTGATGTAGGATTTGCCTCTACTGAAATTAGGACGTTTTATCATGGGAATCGGATTTTTATGAATCAAGACGCATCAATGTTTATATCAAGTAGTATCAAGTAATATAATATTGCTTACTTCATATCTGCAGCATGGCGAATATCAACAAAGCGGATTAATGAACAACAATAATTAGCTTGAGGGTAAGTTGAACCTCAAGCTCTTTTGCATATTGCGTTATGCATTTGTAGAGTCGTTCACTAATCATAAAGATACCTCTTGGTACTCTTTTAACACCGAATGCACAATATGAAGAGAATTCCATTCACCAGAGGAAAAACGAATAATAGGATACTTTTTTGGAAATAAGGTTTCATTAATTTGTTTGGGTGTCTTGCCCTCATGATACAGTTCGATGATTTTACCTTGCAAATCCAGAAGGTACTCCAGTTTTCGTTTTAATGCCATACGTCCTTCATGCAAGTAACCGGCATGGCTGCAGAATGCATCAGTAAAATCATAGGTTAGTACGGTTTGCAATGACTCGATAATATCGGGAATGCTTTCTTCCCGCAACACAACTTTTGTCTTCTCTTGGCAGTATAGATCACCTGTAAAGAGCTGACCGGTTTCGCTGTTTAAAAATGCTAGGTGGTCCTGAGAGTGGCCCGGGGTCTTAATCACTTTCCATAAGGCATTGGCAGAAGTAAATGAATCTCCAATTGGCTCTGCCTGAAACGGCGGGCGCCTTCCCCAATATAATTGCCGGTACATAGGATAATCTGGCTTCTTCTTGCAATAGTCTATCATCCTGTCATTCATCCAAATTGGCACGTTTTGCTCCCTTTGCAATAAAGCGGCACAACCGGTATGGTCCTCATGGTAATGTGAGATGACAATTTGCTCTATTTCTAGTTCTTTGAAAAACGGCATAAACTGCTTTGCCAAAGACCTACCCCCAGAGTCAATCAGCACACCATCAAGATAAAAAGAATGGACATTTAATTTTATCCCTTGAAATGAGATGGAACCGTTGCCCATCCGCACTCCATTTACTGACTCTTGGGTGAAATTCTTTTTAAACAGCATCGGGTCAACTCCTCTTCGGCATCTTTATAATGTCTGTTCTGTTTTCATATGCTTAGATGGATCCCAATCTCGTTTTAACAGAGAGTAGGAATAATGATCATAATAGTTACCCCTAAAGTAATGCTTATCTCGATAGACGCCCTCATTAACAAAACCTAGTTTATCTAATAGTTTCATAGAATTAACATTGTCTAAAGCCACATAGGCATTAATTCTATTTAATTTCATATGATTAAATCCACTCTCAATGGCACTAATTAATGCTTCCTTCATATATCCCTGTCCCCAATATTCATGCCATAAATCATAGCCTATTTCAGCAATATGGTTCCATTTGTCCCAATTATCATAACCACAGGTTCCAATTGGTTCTTGATTATCTTTTTGAACTAATACCCAGCGGTTATAGCCCTTTTCCTCTGGATCTTTATTCCACTCAACAAACTCTATTGCATCCTGTTTACTTGTAAATAATTCTTCATCATAAAGAAATTCACAGACTCTTTCATTGCTAAAATGTTTATAAATAAAATCGACATCTTCCATCGCTACATTTCGCAATAATAATCTCTTAGTTTCTAAGGTTGGGAAGTTTTTATGTGTAATCATGTGGACAGCTCCTAATTATCTAATGTGATCTAGATAATACTTCTTCTTCAAATTGAGTCATCTTTTCCCAATCTCGCGTAATTTTCAATTCATCATCATTTACTAGAATCGTCAATTGCCCTTCTTTTTCAATAATCTCAGATGACTGATCATCATAGTAATCTATTTCTAATGTGTAGTTGTAATTGATTGATCCGTCTTCGTTATCTTCCACTTTCTCCAAACTGATGGTTTCTAACTTCACTTTTTTATTAGCAGCAATTGCAACATTAGGCGTAACTAAGAAAAAACGATTTATTGTTAGGTTTTCCAGTTCATCTTCTGAAAGATAGGACTCTAATTTCTCTGTAAATATAGCGTTGATTTCCACTGGATGTTTGCCAGCTAGCTGAGTTAGATCATTAATGGTGTATTGTTTTGTTTTATAATCTTTTACAAACGCCTCAATATTGTGTTCAGTTGTTGACTCACTGCAAGCCGTCAAGCTGATTATGATTATTAATAAGAAAAGTATCCCAAGTGACTTTTTGATATGATCACCCCTTTGGTAAAGTAAATCACTACGACAAGTAGAGTTTACATCATTAGATTAATTTCCATTTTTGTCTCTTTCCCATTTAATAGCAAATACTAAAGCAAGTAATTGACATAGAAGTCCAAATCCCCAACCGATAAGTGGCGAAAACTCAACGTATTCCTTAAATGCCAATCCAAAAGCTATAAATGAAGTACCTAATAAGATAAACATAATGGTTATTTTCTGATACCTATTGATTTTTCTCCCTCCCTGTAGAGTTGAATATAAATTACTCCTCTGAAATGACCTCTATCTTATCCGTAATCCGTAAAGGTGGATCAGATTCGAACTCAGCATCAAAATAAGCAGCTATTCGTATACCTATGTTTAAGTCCAGTTCTTCATACTTTTCTTGGCTAATCTCGTAGTAAACACCATTGTTTTCTTGTGCTAGTTGAATTAATTCATCTTCCGTTTTATCTAAATAGGTAATGTTCTCTACACTTGGCAAAGTTAATACTACGTAATTTTCATTCGAGGTATCGTACTCTATATGAACAATGACACCTTCATCTCGTTCATCATTAGAAGTGATTTGGTTGTTATCCTGTTGACTACAAGCTCCCAGCATGATAACAAGGATTAGAAGAGTTAATACTCTTTTCATAAACACACCTCCATTCGACGGACTTAATTTTCTAAATATTCTACTACATCGTAACATAAAATAGTATCATCCCTTGATTTTCTTTCCAAATTTAGAAGCACTATTTTTAGAATATTATGCTAACATAAAGACATATTAGCTGGATTTGTTTTGATTCGTTAGGGAAAAGAGGTATTCTATGATTTCTGAACTGAAAACAGAGGAATTTTATCGGTGCAAAAGGATTATCAATCAGCAGGGACAACTAGAAGTAAAAGCTGTAGTGGAAGGTTATAACCCCGGTCGTATCTTTGTAGACAATCCCAGCTCTCCAACTACTGGACTTGTCTGGTTAGGGAATAATGATGGATTTTTCTTTATTGGAAATGAAGAGAATGAGTCGTTCAATCAAAAAATTAATTCATACATTGATACCGTGATCATACCAGAAGCGCGAAAAGTAGGCTTGAGTTGGTTTGAAGACATTGGCAATCATGCCAAATGGGATAAAGTTATCGAGAGGATATTTGAACATCGTACATTAGGGAGTTGGAATCAGAAAGTGTACATGCTACCTGATGAAGGGTATCAAGTAATGAATGATCCAGTCACTGACCATGAGTACCGTGTTGTGAAGAACGATAAAGCTTTCTATGAAAATAAAAATGAGATACATTATATGGAATTATTACATGGCAAAATTTTAGAGTATTGGTCATCCCCAAATGAATTCTTTGAAAACGGAATAGGTTATTGCATGGTACATAACAATGAAATTATTAGTTTATGTTTCTCTGGTTTTGTCGTTGGAAATGTACATGGGGTGGATATTGAAACAGAAGCGGTTCATCGGGGGAAGAAGATAGCACAAAAGTTAGCTCAGATGTTTGTCAAAAATTGCTTGGAACAGGATCTTCTTCCATATTGGGACGTGATGGAAAGTAATAAACCCTCTATTGCCGTTGCGGTGAATATTGGATTAATCAATGTGTTTAATTATGTAGGCTATGAATTTTCGTTTGATAAATAGGATTGGGGGAATTTATTTGAATAAAATTCTATTGCATGTAGAAGGTCTTGCGGTCTTGGTGTTAAGTCTTTACTTTTATTGGGACAGTCAATTTAGTTGGGTCTTATTTTTAGTCTTGTTGTTTGCACCGGATATTTCCATGCTAGGTTATGTCGTTAATAATAGAATTGGTGCTAGGATTTATAATATTTTTCATACTTATACAATCGCGATTATTATTATTTTCGTAGGGCTTTTATTTGAGAATCAAACGGCTTTAGCGATCGGTTTAATCTGGTCGTCCCATATTGGAATGGATAGAATGATTGGATATGGATTAAAATACCCGACGGAATTTAAAGACACTCATTTGAATCGTGTTTAATGTGGGATTTAAATTGCTAAGGGGTGCGTTAGGAAAGGGTGATATTGTGGTGAGCAATAACCAAGAAACACCTGAAGAAAGAAGAGAGAAAATGCGGCAAGAAGAATTAAAAAGAAATCCCGCTGGTAGTGTTCACGGTGGAGGATTAGCCGATTTAGTCGGAAGAATGAGTTGGAAAGGTACTTTGATTCTAATTGTTGCACTCTTACTTGGATTTATTATCTATTCCGTATTCTTTCGCTAACATTATAGGTTCAATATGGTAGCACCCCAAAAGTCAAAGAGGCAACTGTAACTCTTGGGGTGCAGTAGTTATCATATATGTTATTCAATGTACTTCTTTTTCAAGCTATCTGTACCGATGCCACCGATAACCATTAATACTAATGGTGCAAAACTTACCATGCCTTTTGGTAATCCTTCTAGAATCATAATATTTGTACCAAAAAAATGATTTAAGCCCAATATAATTAGTTTTGCTAGTAATAGAAAAGCTCCTAACATAAATACACTATCAAAAAACGTTTTCCACTTTGGATATGCTAATTTCTTACTATCTTTAATTACTTTTTCTGTCAATTCTTCGTCACTCCTCAACATTTCATCTATGGTGATACCGAATAAATCACTCAACTCGATAATAATTTCGATACTTGGATAATTCTTACCAGTTTCCCATTTTGAAACGGATTGGCGACTCACATGGATTTTATCAGCAAGATCTGTTTGTGACCACCCTCTTTTTTCTCGTTCCTTTTTTAATCGTTCACTAAAAATCATGTTAGTCATCACCTTTCCATATTTCCCATTATTGAGGAATCGATTAGCTAAAGTAAAGATAGTTATAGGTGCATCAAGGTGCAACCTCACGTTGCATATGAATTATCCTTGTTTTATTTATGGTTATTATTCTTTATGTTACGTAATAAATGCTAAGGATTCATTATACTGCTTGGGAGAAATCTGTGATATTATTTTGAAGGAAGGTACACGTTTCAAGATGCTAAGGTTTAATAAATCGTTGCTTTTAAGGCTGGGTTAGGGGATGACGAAGATAAATAACAATAATAAATTCATTTCAAAACTTAAAAAGTTCTTAGCTTTTATACTCATTTCAAGTATTTTCATTAGTATTTCCTATCTTATTGTGTATAAGCTTTCCATCTTACCTAATGGATACGATATAGAAGAAGTACAAAAAGATTATATAGCATTACGATCATTCAATATTATCGGAGTAGAAAAAGAATTAATCACGCAGTCCTTTTCGGAGCATGAGAACTGGAAGATATACGAAATTGAGTATGAAGTAAATAGACAAAAGGAATTTTTATGGCTATTATTTTCTGCTGTTACGATATCGGCGTTTTTGTTAATTTATAAGCTGCGAAATGGATTGGGATTCTGGAATGCAGTTGTTGGAAGCAATATTATTCTTGCGGTTTTACTTCCGCTATTACCTGTTATTAGGTCATTAAATAGGATAGTGGACTTAATCGCTTGATTACTCTAATTGGGATGCCATATTAAAAAGGTGATCAATGGAGATCGCCTTTTTCTAATGGTTAAATAGCCGATTTAAGTTTCTGAATATTATGTTAAAATTTAGACAGAGGTTATTATACTACCAGGCAGTTTTGGTCAATAAAACAGAGGTGACTTATGTATATTTCGCAATTGAATTTTGAAGAATTAACTAGAGAGCAAATAACCAACCTCATATTTAAGGATATGGAGGATGATTATCATACTGGTGATTGTATCTTGGTTGTAGGGAGTAAAACAGCAGTCCATTACAGATTGCCAACAGCAATCGAATTATATAAACAAGGTAGAGCGAAAAAAATATTGTTTTCTGGTGGAATGAAATTTGAGGGAAGTGAATCGACTGAATCCGCATTATTAAAAAAGGAAGCATTGGACTTAGGGATTCCAGAAAAGAATATACTTACAGAAGGAGAATCATTAAATACTTTAGAAAATGTATTAGCTTCATTATTGGTATTACAAAGGGAATTTCAACTTCATCGTATCAATAGATTACTAGTAGTAACCAACTCCTTTCATATGAAGAGGTTAGTCATGACATTGAAAACATACATGCCTAGTTGGATTAAATTTACCTTATGTCCAACCCATGATGGTGTAACCCGGGAAGATAATTGGCATTCAAGTGAAAAGGGAAGAATCCGTGTTGGCACTGAGGCGGAAAAAATCATTAAATATGTAAAACAAGGTTCTATAAAAGACGAAAAACTTAAGTTCACATTATAATCTAGTAAATGAAATAGGATTTTGTAGTATATTGGTTTGTATAATTTAAACAGTCACGAAATAAAAAATAAACCATCTATATATTTTAACAATATAGATGGTTTACTAAACATGTTTTTAGGGTTGGCAACATAATTTCCCTTCGCCCTTTTCAAGAGCAGATTTCAGGCTATCTAGAGCACCCGACCAGGCCATTTGATGCCAGTTCATTGCTTCAAGCCATTCCTCATTTTCATTAAATCCATTATGTTCAATGATCACCTTTGTATTATTATCATGGATTGATTCGAAACTTACTCTAACAAGGGTTAACTCACTTTCTTTGTTCATCAAGGTCTCGAATTGGTCTGGACCTTTCCAGGTAAAATGTAACTCTTTTTCGTTAATAAGTTTTGTGATCTTACAACCCTTGGTATTCATACTTGTACGATTTCCAGGTATAAAGTATAGTTCGTATGCTCCACCTTCTGTCAACTCTATTTCCGCTTCAGGGGCAAACCATTCAGAAACTCTTTCAGAGATAGTCCAGGCATACCATACTAAACTTACTGGTGCTTGAATTGTAACCTCATTAATAATAGTTTTATCATTTGTGGTTGTTGTCAAAAGAAACTCCTCCTTTTGAATTGTTATTCCTATATAATAATAACATTATTGGGAAAACTTAGAAATAATGGCTTTGTTGTTTTTAACCTGTTAAACGATCGGTTGCCTAATTGATATAAGAAAAAACGCTTGGGACTTTTTCCAAGCGTTTTGCATGTTAGTTGTTTTTTATATGAACTCAATAACTCAAAAAATCCCTACCGCATCAAATCCACTCTCCACAGCTGCAACTTCAGGACTACCATCCCCGTAAATATCTGCAGCAGACTGAACAATAGCATTTCGTGCATCGCTAAAATCAGATGTAGGAGTTAGATAGACTGTTAGAGCACGGTAATATATTTGGCCAAGTTTTTCTTTTCCAATTTCTTCACCAATTAGGAATGCGGCATGGTTTGTAATAGAGGAGTTGACATGTACGCCGCCATTGTCTACATTAGCTGGCATATCATAGAACTCATCCATATGTTCTGGATAATACCCATCCCCATAAGGAGCTCGTTCAGCAGATACAGGGAATTGATCTGGGTTACTTAGGCTACGTAAGGCCGTTCTTCCTTCTGCTTTAGCAGCTGGTGCCATGATGTCTTCACCCATTTCCCAATCGTCCTCGTCAATTAATGCACCAAAGACATCCGCGAAGGATTCGTTTAGGGCACCAGATTGGAATCGGTATTGTAGATTCGCGGAATTGGTAATGACACCATGTGTCATTTCATGTGCTGCTACATCTAGTCCTGCTGATAATGGAACCATGAATTCTCCGTCGCCATCGCCATAGGCCATATATCGTCCGTTCCAGAAGGCATTATTAAAGTTAGTTCCTACATGTACATACGAGATGATCGCCATCCCATTATCATCTAGAGAATTTCGGTTGTGTTCCTCTAAATAATAATTATACACTTTCTCCGAATTATATTGTGCATCTACTGCAGGAGCTAAATAAGGATCCTTCCATGAGGAACTAGGATTTGAAAATATCTCACCAGTGTTGTAATCCAAGGTATAAATTCCCTCTAGGTTTTCATGTGATTCATCATATAGTTTGAAGACGGTCGGACTACCTTTTGAAATCTCTTTAGTGGTATGGATATGTCGTAATTGCCCATGTACTCCCTCTCCAACCCCATTATGATGTTTCTTTTTGACCTCTTCTGCATGTAGCAGTGCATTGATCTTATCGATTACTTTTCCAGAGTTTGCATCCACATAAATAAACCAGTTTCCAGGTTCGTCATCTACGAAGGTGAGATTGACTTTATGTGCCAGGTGGTTCTTTCCTTCAAATGGGTAAACGACCAGCTCTGATTCTGGCTCAAAGGCCAATTCCAATGGCGCTTTTACTGAGGACTTGGCCTCTTTTATGGCTAGATCTTTTGATACAGTAGCAGAGGTCGTGAGTTTAGTATCTGCTAGTGCTGCCTGATTAATATGTCCATTCACACTGACGACTTGGTGGTCTTTATTAAAATGAACCACGATTTCAGCTCCATCTACCTTTACATTGTTTTTCGTTTGTTCAAAACGAATATGTGTCATGCCTAAGCTATCTTTCTCGATGTTTTTAACTTTTAAATTCTGTTTGGGGTTGTTGATTCCTAGTTTCCCCTCTTGTTTCGCTAGGAAATCTAGTGCATTCTTTACATTGCTAGATTCATAGTTTTCTGCGAATCTTTCTTTTACAAAGATGGGGACGTTGGCCTTTTCATTCCATTGTTTTTGGGTTTGTACTTGGATGGAGTCTGCAGCTTCATGGGGTTTTGCTAAGACGGTACTTGGTGAAAGAGATCCTGCGATAAACGCTGTAGATAGTAGAATTGCTGGGAGTAGTTTTTTCTTCTTCATCTTTATCCCTCCTATTCGTATTGGAATCTATTATAGGGGAGAGAAGCTATAATAACATGATGATTTAGAATTAATTATCAATTAGGGAGTAGTTCTCAATTTGATCCTTTCTTCTGTTACTTAAGTAGCTATTAATTCGAGTGTCGAAGTAATTTATAGGGAATTGTTGTTATTTTTATGGTTGATAGAAGGAATATGACCTGATATGTGGAACTCTATATAGATGGAGATTTTTTATTATGGATAATTCATTGGTGAAGGGAAGAACTACTCTTCCCGTTCACTATGTTTTGGCTCGTTTAAGATAGTTCGCGCCGAGCTCATTTAAGGCAATGGCTCCAAGGATAATCGCTGTACCGATCCACTGAAGCGGTGTTACCGTTTCTGAGAGTAAAATACTAGCTGATAGAATCGCTACCGGTAATTCAAAGGATGTTAAGATATTAGCTAGCCCGCCTGAAATCAATGGTGCACCAGCTGTAAAGAATAACGGAGGCAGGACTGCCCCAAATAAAGCAACACCAATGGCCACTGCTACTAAACTTCCTTCTAGTGGGATGATAGTAGGGATGTCACGCATGAATAAGACAAGCACTAAGATGGTTGAACCGGTCACCATGATAGATGTTCGGGTCCATGCATCGACATGTACGGCAACTTTTCCACTGAAAAAAATAAAACCCGCATAGGTGAATGCAGATAGAATTCCGTAGACAAATCCCTTAATAGGTAGGCCCTGTATATCACCGGTTATGATGTCTGAAGCAAAAAAGACGCCTACTAAAATGAGAATGATCGATACCACGGTTATAGGTGCAGGCTTAACTTTCGTGAAAATCCAATCCAGTATGATCCCAATCCAAACAAATTGGAACATCAAGATGATGGCAAGTGATGCGGGTAGATACTGCATGGATCCGTAGTAAAATATACTCGTTAACCCGACAAAACAGCCAGTCATGATGATTGGTAGGATATTCTTTCGGTTAACTCCTTTAAAGCTTGCCCGTTTATTTAATAGAGTCAAGACCCATAGTACTAGAAATGAAATGAGCATTTGGACAATTGTAATTTGTCCTAGAGAGTAGCCATAGCTAAACCCTAATTTGGCAAATACCGGTGTGAATCCAAAACATCCAGCCCCGATTAATACCAAGATAATTCCTTTATTGAACCTCATGATGAGTCCTCCTTGATGCAGAAAACTAATTCTATTATTATAGCATAAAGTAGCTAGAAAAAGAGACTTAAGGTAGGTGTTCTTACTTGAGTAATAAATGGTTAGAGTGGGCGAGAAGAATCCAATCTCTATCACAAGCAGGATTAGCATTTTCAAAAGATGCTTTTGAGATCGAACGATATGAAGAATTGCGAAATATAAGTGCTGAGATTCTAACGGAATACTCAGGATTAGAAATGAAAGTAGTCAAGGATATCTTCACCCATGATACAGGTTACCAAACCCCAAAAGTAGATGTTCGTGGGGTTGTATTTAAAGAGAATACAATCCTCCTGGTACAAGAAGCAAAAGATAGCCGGTGGTCTTTACCTGGTGGGTTCTGTGATGTTGGTTTGTCACCTGCTGAAAATATTGTGAAGGAGATAGAAGAAGAGTCGGGGTTTGAGGTTGTACCTACAAAACTAGTAGCACTACTGGATATGAATAAACACCCCCATCCTCCACAAGCATTTCATTATTATAAGGTGTTTATCCAATGTGACATAGTAGGTGGCTACGGGAAACCAGGATTAGAAACAAAGGCAATTGATTTTTATGAAAAAGATAATCTACCAGAACTATCAACCAGTAGAAACACAGCGTCGCAAATTCAAATGTTATTTGAATTTCTAGACGATCCGAATAAAGAAACTATTTTTGACTGATGGATGTCGTTTCTACTAGTTTTAAGAAAAAGTTCTTGGGTGTAGGGAGTATGAGGAAATGCCATATTTACAAAAGGTAGAGACAAAAGAAGAACATATATTACATCATCTCATGCAATTTTATATTTATGAATTTAGTAAGTACATACCGGTTATTCAGGTAGAGGAGAATGGGGCATACAAGCCCTTTGATTTAGAAAAGTATTGGGAACAGAGTCAAAATCATGCTTATTTCATTAAAGAAGATACGGAGTTAATCGGATTTGCACTGGTGGAAAGTGCAACAGAATCAGGCCCGAACACAATAGAAGAGTTTTTCATAATGGCCAAGCATAGTGGCAGGGGCTACGGGAAGATCATTGCTCAAGAATTGTTTTCTATGTTTCCTGGTGATTGGGAGATTACACAGATTGAAAAGAACCAACCCGCCCATGCGTTTTGGTCAGGGTTGATAAAGGATATTACAGATGGAAACTTTATAGAGCATTTTGAAGAAGGAAAGTATATTCAAACGTTTCATACCAAATCCATATTGAGATAGGGAGAGAATTTATAAGATGGAGAATAAAACTCGAACGGTCATTACACTTGTTTGTAGTGGATTAATATTTGGTGCTGGTTTATTTAGAGTTCTAACAGAATCTATATCATCGACCTCCTTATTTATACCATATGTACTCTTAGTAACTGGTCTAATTGGAGTAATTGAAAATGGTGTCGTACTTAGTAAGATGACTTCTAAGTAAATGAATAAAAAGCCGCGGGGACAGGTTCATTGGCTCTGAAAATGAGCCGACGAACTGTCCCCATGGTCTTTCTTACTTCGTATAATTATCAAAATACCCTTGAATATAAATCATCGGAGTACCTTTATCTCCACTACCAGAAGTTAAATCAGATAATGAACCGATTAAGTCTGTTAACCTACGAGGTGTTGTACCTTGTGCTTCCATTGCTCCAACAAGGTCCTCGTTTTTATTCTGGATGTACTCTGAGATAGCTTGTTTAAGCTCTTCCCCACGTAAATGAGAGAAGTTGTTATCGGCTAGATATTTTAACTTCACTTCATTTGGAGTTCCTTCCAGTCCTGTTGTGTATGCTGGTGACACAACTGGATCTGCTAGTTCCCAGATTTTTCCGACTGGATCTTTGAATGCTCCGTCACCGTAAACCATTACTTCTACTGTCTTACCAGTGACTTCTTTTAATTTTGCTTGAATACCATCCACAATTGGTTGGCAGTTATCCGGGAATAATTTGACGCTTTCTTCGGTTGATTTATTTGAACCAAGTAGGCCATATTCTTTATTGAAGCCACTACCATTGATCGACTCGGTCAGAATATCATCTAATCCGAATACTTTCTCTGCACCGTTGTTCGAAAGGATACGCTTAGTGCGGAATCGGGAGTGGATATCACATGCCAATACATTCTTTGTGTAGTCTAGGATTGTTTTGGCATTATTAGAGAAGATTACTTCACAAGTAGCACCTTCTGCTTCAATTAATTCTTTATAGTATTCGATATAATCCACACCTGTAAATGGATGTGTTTTATGACCGAAGTGCTTACGGAAATCTGCTTCTGACAATACATCTGTCCATGGATTAATTCCTTTAATATCAAGCTCATCAATGTCAACTAGATGATTACCCACTTCATCAGATGGGTAGCTTAACATTAAGACAATACGCTTTGTCCCTCTTGCAATCCCTTTTAATATGTTAGAGAAGCGGTTACGACTAAGGATTGGGAAGATAACCCCAACTGTATCCTCACCGAATTTTGCTTTTACATCTGTTGCAATATCATCAATGGATGCGTAGTTACCTTGAGCACGAGCGACAACAGATTCGGTAATGGTGACAATATCGCGGTCTTCAATCGAATAGCCTTCCTTTTCTGCCGTATGTAAAACTGTATCAACTACAATTTCCTCAATATTATCTCCAGTATTAATGATCGGTCCGCGAAGTCCGCGTACGACTGTTCCAACTACTCTTTCCATGATTATCTCTCCTCAAATAAGAGTTTTCTTCTTTATGGGTATTATTTATTCAACCCTTAGTTACTATACCTTGTAGATTGATATAAGTAAAATTAATATTTATAATATCTCGTATAAGGAGTGCTTATATGATTGGGAAATTAGATTTATATCGTATTTTTAATGCAGTAAGTAAGAATAAAAGCTTTTCCAAAGCAGCAATTGAATTATACATGACACAACCTGCGGTTAGTCAGGCAATTTCAAAGCTGGAGAAGGAATTAGATATCCCATTATTCAACCGAACATCAAGGGGAGTTGAATTAACCATTGAAGGACAACTGTTACATGATCATGTAACATCAGCGCTTGGTATGATTCAGGTTGCCGAAGATAAACTGTCTGAATTTAAAACGCTGCAAACAGGTCAATTACGAATTGGGGTTGGGGATACGATTTCTCGGTATTTTCTCCTGCCATATTTAGAGGAGTTTCATCAAGAATACCCTGGAATTACGTTAAATATTTTAAACCGGACCACATCGGAGATTATCAATTTAATTAAATCGGGAAAAGCAGAAGTGGGAATATGTAATTTACCAGTAGAAGATGACCAACTAAAAGTCACCCCATGTAAAGAAATCCAAGATATATTTGTTTGCGGGGAAAAGTATAAAGAAATCACGGAGAAGCCCATTAGTTTAGAACGCTTAATGCAGTTACCACTCATTTTCTTGGAGAGAAAGTCAAATTCTCGTATGTTTGTGGAGAACTTCTTGAAAGAGCGGGGATATCAAGTGTCACCAGTATTTGAGCTTGGTTCCTATGATTTACTCTTGGAGTTTACCAAAATAAACTTAGGGATAGCGTGTGTTATTAAGGAATTTGCGAAGGATTACCTCGACCGAGGGGATTTATATGAAGTGCAATTGGAAGAAGTGTTACCGAAGAGGAATATCGGTATTTGTTATTTGAAAAATGTACCATTATCACGTGCAGCTAGGCAGTTTGTAGACTTAATAAATACCTAGTTGGCCTGAAGATATCGAACTACAATTAGCGAAAGTTATTTGGTAAATCGTCCTAAAGTAGCATGACTTCAGGCATGAATTCCTCATGCTTATTCCTTACAATCACTACTTTCTCCTTATATTACAAGCGAATGTATTGTGTTAGAATGTTACCAGTTTGTAATAATGGAGGTTGGAAAAAATTGGGCAGAACTTGGAAGCTTCTCATCATCATGTTGCTAGCAATGCTTATTGTTAGTGGTTGTGGAGATGATAAAGATGAAGCTAAAGCAGATGAAAAAGAAAATGTAACGGAAGAGAAAGAAGAAGTAGCGAAAGAAGAAACTGAAACAGAAGAGGTAGAGGAAACGGAAGAAGCGGAAGATACAGAAGAAGCAGCGGAAACGAGTGGTGCTGCGACAAGCGACTTCTCTGATTTACTTACCTATATGGAAGATGAAACTCAAGGAACAGTCAATGTTCTATATGAAAATAAGGAACAACAAGTACATGAAATGGATGGTGTAACCGTCTCTTTAGATGCTTATACACTAGTTGAGTTAAACGATTTCCATACCGATTTTAGTATTCCTTTCAATGATGAAACCAATGGTGGTGTCATTCTCGCACAATATACCGTGACCAATGATTTAGATAAAGATGTGTATTATATGCCTGCTTTCTATCTGTCATTTACAGGTGCGGAGAAAGTTTATAATAACTATAGAGACCTACTACCAGAAGAAGAGCAATTGCCAATTAAATTATCACCATCAAATGATTACTTACTGAAACCTGGTGAATCGGTTACAGGTTACTACACATACCCGTTAGGTAAAACACATCTAGATGCAGCAATGGAAGTATCCACTGTAGCAGTTGAAGTTCCTGCAGCTCAAGCAGTGAAAGGTGACTTTGGAAACCCAATTGGGTCAGATGGTAAGTTTACATTGAGTTTAAATGAAGCTGGTGCAGAAAAAGTTGCTGCTAATGAGGCTTTTTATAAAGATAGTGTGACAGTAAATGATATGGGTGAAAAGAAAATGCTGAAGGAAGAAAGTGGTATCGGTAAAAGCGAACAGTTAGGCGATGTTACCGTTACATTAGATGGCTACCAGTTTACAGAATTCACTCCGAATGAAGTAGAAGCACCACGCTTTACAGATTGGACAAATGGAATTGTGTTACTAACGGTAAAGTTCAATCTAGATAATAAAGGGTCAGATGCAATTGGGCTATCATCTATGAGTTCAAAACTGACAGTTAATGATGGAGCTCAGTATATGTTTGATCAAGGAATGTTACTAGAATATGGTTACAATGATGTGATTGATGAAGGTAAGTCTGGTGAGTATCTACAAATCTATGTATTGGATAAAGAGCAATACGATAAGATTTGGAAGGAAAAAGTATTCGAGATCGAATTTGGACCAATTAAATCTCAAGATGCAACCGATCTTTCTAAAGGAAAGAAAGCAACGTTTGAGTTGTAATTCATAACTAAATATCGAAATGATAATGGGAGAACCGATTGAAGAAGACTTAATCGGTTCTCCCTGTTTTATGGAAGACAAACATTTGCTAGTTTCCTAGATTTTCACCTAGAATTGGTTCTGGTTTTTTCCCGAACTTCGCGATAACGACGCCAACTAGTGTACCAACTAATGCAGGAACCACCCATTCTAATCCTACATCTGCTAGTGGTAGTGTGGAGCGTAACCCTTCAATTGGCCCCAAGTCTAATCCAAAGGCATTTAATCCACTAATAACAGCAAATACCCCCGCAAATGACAATGCACTTACATAAACCAATCGTGCACCACTAAAACGATAATGGAAGAAGGTTAGCACGATTAATACAATCGTTAACGGATAAGCCGTTGTTAAGAATGGAACGGATACTTTCAGAATTTGGGCTAGTCCCATATTAGTCAGAGTAAAGCCGATGAGCGTCGTAACTAGGACAACGACTTTATAGTTCGCTTTCGGAATAAGCCTTGAAAAGTATTGTCCACAAGCAGACGTCAAGCCAACAACGGTTGTAAAACAAGCAAGTGTAAAGATTAATCCAATTAATGCTGTTCCACTTTGACCAAATAGATTAGAGGAAACGGCAGAAAGGATTTGGGTGCCATCTGCGAATTCGCCCGTGCTAGCCATTTTTCTACCGACAATACCAAGTGATACATAAACAGCAGCGAGGAGCGTCCCTGCGATAAGTGCCGCCTTAAACATATAGCCTTTTAATTGTTTCTCATCCGATACGCCACGTCTACGAATAGCAGTTAATATAACAATCCCAAAGGCCAGTGCAGCTAAGGCATCCATCGTATTATATCCCTCTAAGAACCCTTTAAAGAAGGCACCAGATTCATATCCCCCTGTTGGAGCTTGTGGTTTGCCGTCTAATTGCACAAAACCAACGACACAAAGAATAACCATGGAAACTAATAGAACAGGAGTAATAAAACGACCAAGATATTTTTCTAGATTAGTAGGATTTAAGCTAATAAGATAAACAAGTAAAAAGAAAACCGCCGAAAATAATAATAAAACAATCGTTGTATTAGGTGTACCCTTCACGAAAGGAATCACACCCATTTCAAACGCCACATTCGCATTTCTAGGAATAGCTAGGAATGGTCCAATTGACAAATAAACAATCACCATAAAAACAGTACTGAATACAGGATGAACCCGGTTACCAATTGCTTGAATGCCACCTTTTACTCGAGCAATGGCAAAGAGAACAATTAGTGGTAACCCAACTGCAGTAAGGATAAAACCTGCCATTGCTAACCAAAATGATGTTCCGGATAGAGCCCCTAAAAATGGTGGGAAAATTAGATTACCAGCTCCAAAGAACATAGAAAATAACATAAGACCGATAAAAAATGAATCAAATTTGCGCATGTGTTTCTCTCCCTTTTATGTGTTTTAAAAAATAAAAAAAACCCGCCCCTTCAATAAGGGGCGAGTTTGCGCTCGCGTTACCACCCTAATTCTACAGTGAAAATAAAAAACTGTAGATCTCAGCAACGTACTATCATACGTGTTCCGTTGTAACGGCGGACAACCCGTCAAAGCTTACTCATTTTCAGCTTTGCATCTCAGAGATGATTTTCGGATAGGGACTGAACACCGTTTTTCACCAAACAACGGCTCTCTTTGGATCAGTTTTCCTAACGTACTGCTCTCGTCATCGATTTATATATTAAACGTAATTTATCAGATAAAAATAATTCTGTCAATGTATTTTTATAATTTACTAAAGAATAAAATAAAAATATAGTTGGGATAATTCTAATCTCGCTTTGATATGTATGGCCTCTTAACGTAAAAAAGAAATTGCTTATTATTGTTAAATGCCATAGTATGAATTATAGTAATATTTTGAAATAATATAATGAAGTGAGAACAAGAAGAATGGAGAGATTCTTTGAAAAGAAACAAAATTATTTATATAATAGCTGGATTTTTAATGATTGTTGTCCTTGTAATGGGGTATTTTAATGTATCCTTTTCTTTACCGACTACATTTAAAGAAATGGTAGAAAAGCAAATTATTCAAGATGAACAACTTGTTATGACTAATCTAGATATGGAAAGAATTGCTTCCATACGTATTGAAGTTCCTTTTTCTGGCGAAGAAGAAGTCAGAATTAAGGATAAAGATGTGATTTCTACCTTACTTCATCATGAACTACGTATTTATAATGGTGGGAGATATAAAGAAAGTAATGACGAGTTTGATCTATATATTCGGTTTTATGGTTCAACTCATAGGTATACAATCGCTAAAGAGTATATAAAAACGGATGATGGTAATTACATAGTGTTAGATGATAAAAATAGTCTTTTTGAATATATGGAAACCTTATATGAGGGAAAATAAATGAACAAAAAATAAATAAAAAAGTAAATCCTACTCTGAGGTTAGGAGTAGGATTTTTTATTGCTATAACAAAAATATAGGTTAATTGTTAATTAATCTAAAAATTTTTTGCTATTTATCAAACAACCCATTACGACTTGTTTTATACTAAAGAAAATGACCAGGGAGTGAGGGAAAGTGTACACAATCGGGAAATTGTCTAAAAACACAGGTGTAACCAAAAGGACATTAGATTATTACGATGAAATTGGATTACTTCACCCATCATCCAAAACAGAAGGAGGACACCGGTTATATAGTGAGGATGATGTCATGCAGCTCGAGCGGATTTTAGCACTAAAGTATATGGGTTTTTCCTTAGAAAAGATTAAAGAGATACTTGGCTCACAAGCGTTGAATTGGCAAGAATCTATTCAACAGCAATTAGAAATGGTCAAGCGTGAACAAGAGCGGTTAAAGATGTTGGAACAAGCTCTTCTCGGGGTATCTTATTCGATTGAATTTGAGGAAGAGGTCAATTGGTCTATCATTTATCGTATCATTCAGTTTTACCATCAAGATCCAGAGGAAGTATTTCAGGAATACCATCATCACCTTGGGATGGAAGAGATACAGAAGTTGGCCGATATCAATGCCAGGATGACAGAAGAGGATGTTCATGAATGGATGAAGGCTATTCATGATATTAAAAAACACATCCATATAGACCCAAGTTCTAAAGAGGCACTGGAGCTTGCCAAGCGTTGGCTGGATCGAGCTGAAAAGATGTTTGAAGGGGATGAAGAGTTTATGGAGGGATTATGGGAACCCCTTCAAGACTTACAGGAAGGCATTGCGTTTTATCCAATGGATAAAGAGGTGGTTGGATTTTTACAGCGTGTCTCGGAAGCACATGCAGCTGGCAAGTAATGTTGAGTAGGAAAAACTATCCTTTTTACTCCAACATATTGATTTTTCCTAAATAAGTTCTATAATTACCTCGGAGACCATTAAAAATTTCTGCTAACTAGTTTAATATATTCCGGAAATCGGGGGAAAAACATGGCAATTAAATTGAGCAAAACTCGTATAGAAAAAGATTTTTTAGGAGAAAAAGAAGTTCCGGTTGATGCCTATTATGGCATTCAAACATTACGAGCTGTTGAGAACTTTCCTATTACAGGATACCGAATTCATGAAGAATTAATTAAGGCAATGGCCATTGTGAAGAAATCTGCAGCTCTTGCTAATATGAATGGTAAGCGCCTTCAAACAGAAGTTGGTGAAGCAATCGTTCAGGCAGCAAGTGAATTAATAGAAGGAAAGTGGCATGATCAGATTATTGTCGATCCAATCCAAGGTGGGGCTGGAACATCGATTAATATGAATGTAAATGAAGTGATTGCGAATCGTGCTATTGAAATCCTTGGGAAGGAAAAAGGAGATTATTCTATTTGCAGTCCAAATACCCATGTTAATATGTCACAATCAACCAATGATGCATTCCCTTCTGCTATTCATATTGCGGTACTTAACTTAATGGAAAAATTAATACTAACCATGGATGAGATGCAACATGCCTTTCAACAAAAAGCGATAGAATTTAGTGATATCATTAAGATGGGACGCACCCATCTACAAGATGCGGTACCGATTCGATTGGGGCAAGAATTTGAGGCGTATAGTCGTGTTATTGCACGTGATATCAAGCGTATTAAGCAATCCCGTCAGCATCTATATGAACTAAATATGGGAGCGACGGCTGTAGGAACGGGACTTAATGCAGATCCTCGTTATATTGAAGTGGTAATAGCCCATCTTGCGGATATTAGTGGATTACCATTAACTGGTGCGGAACACCTTGTAGACGCAACACAAAATACGGATGCGTACACCGAAGTATCGTCCGCCTTGAAAATTTGTATGATGAATATGTCCAAAATGGCAAATGACCTCCGTCTCATGGCCTCGGGTCCAAGAGCAGGGTTAGGTGAGATTTCATTACCAGCTAGACAGCCAGGTTCATCGATTATGCCTGGTAAAGTGAACCCGGTCATGCCAGAACTTATAAATCAGGTTGCCTTCCAAGTAATTGGAAATGACCATACAATTGGTCTTGCATCTGAAGCAGGGCAGTTGGAATTAAATGTAATGGAGCCTGTTTTGGTATTTAATTTACTACAATCTATCAGTGTGATGAATAATGCATTCCGTACATTTACAGACCATTGTGTAAGAGGCATTACAGCAAATGAAGATAGATTAAAAGAATATGTAGAAAAGAGTGTCGGGGTAATTACAGCAGTTAATCCGCATATCGGCTATGAGCGTGCCGCACAAATTGCATCGGAAGCAATTCAAAGTGGTGTGCCTGTAAGAGACCTGTGCTTGAAATATGGTGTGCTCACAGAAGATGAGTTGAATATCATCTTAGACCCATATGAAATGACCCATCCGGGTATTGCTGGTAATGGACTACTGGAAAGAAAGTAATCATTTGATAGGGACTGCCATTTATCGTAATAGATAAGTGGCAGTCTTTTTATGTTTATAACTCTAATGTAATGGGGGTATCTCCTTTATTATTCATCAGGCGAATCTCAGTTGGTTCAATTTGAAGAATGATTAAATTCGGATCATCAGGACCACTAAACCAAACGGCCATATGATCGTTCCAAAGCTTATTTTTCAGATCAGTATCTTCTTTAATGGTAACGTTGCCCGCATAATCTACATAGGAATCCCCATAACCTTCTCCGTCATATCCAATTAATATATGGGTATGAGGATTTTCGGCAAGTTCCTCTGCTTTATCGGTGTCTTTGCTGGTAGGAGTATATAGGACCAGATCTTCATTGTAGAAAGTCATATATCGTACATGTGGCTTATTTCCCTTTACAGTTGCCATAATCCCCGCGTTGTCACTAGCTAGGATATCTTCAATCGATTTCCTTACCTCTTGTTGTTCCATTTATCCATCTCCTTCATTCTAATAAAAAAGTCGTGCAAAAAGGCATTCCAATCTTATTATGAAATATTAGGAAATAGATATACGTAAAAGTATTATTTTTCAGGGCGAAACCATGGGGACAGGTTCTTTGGCTCAATTGTACTGGCCCCGTAGTATTTAAACCCCTACCTCACTCATAATTGCGTGTGTATTTCCTTCTGTATCCCTAAAGAATGCCATCCAGATCTCAACATTGCCCATTTTTCCAACCACATGTGGCTCATCAACAAAGGTAACTTCTTTTTCAAGCAATTCTTCGTAGTATTCATGAAGATTATTCACTTGAAAATAGATAACAGAACTGGCGTAAGCAAATTCCTCTTGTTCAGGTAGACTTAACATGAGTCTGAGGCCATTACATTCAAAAAATGCCAACCCATCCGTATGAAATAATAGTGTAAGACCAAGTGTATCTTTATAAAACGCAATTGCTCTTTCTATATTTTTGACAGGTATTCCGATTTGACCAACTTTTTCTATTTGATATATTTCCATTAATCTAACCCCCCAATATTTTACGGATTTTTCAGATAAATATATTATATAGGACGATAGGGTATTATTACTAGAAACAAAGAAAATAGAAAAAGATTAAATACCTAGGGATTTTTCTTCTGAAGAACCAAGGAACCTGTCCCCATGGTATAAATCGCATCAGATTAGTAATAGGAAAATAATTCTGATAAACTATTAATATGATATAATGAAATCAGAAATGATGTATTACTAGGTTGAATCCTTTGTTTTTAAAAGGGGAACCTGCATCGTTTTCTGCACTTCTAGAAGATAGGGATGGGGAAAATGGGCAACAATGAAAATAAAACAGATGTTATTTTAATTGGTGCCGGTATCATGAGTGCAACTTTAGGTTCACTTTTGAAGGAATTAGTACCGGACTGGAATATTACTGTGTTTGAACAATTGGGTAAACCCGGTGAGGAAAGCTCTAATGAATGGAATAACGCAGGAACGGGGCATGCTGCGCTATGTGAGCTTAACTATACACCAGAAAAATCCGATGGAACAATCGATATTACGAAAGCGATTAAGGTGAATGAACAGTTTCAACTTTCTAGACAGTTTTGGTCTTATCTTGTAAATAAAGATTTAATTCAAAATCCTCAGGACTTTGTTATGCCGTTACCTCACATGAGTTTAGTTCATGGAGAACAGAATGTGTCCTTTTTGAAAAAACGATTTGAAGCGCTATCAAAAAATCCTTTATTTGAAGGAATGGAGTTTTCGGATGATCCAGGGAAGCTAAAAGAATGGATCCCAGTAATTATGGATGGCCGTACTTCTGATGAGCCAATCGCTGCAACGAAGATTGAATCGGGAACAGATGTTAACTTCGGTGCATTAACTCGGTCCTTGTTTACGCATTTAGAAAATCAAAATGTAACCATCCATTACAAGCATAGTGTGAAAAACATGAAACGTACCAGTGATGGTTCATGGGAAGTGAAAGTAAAAGATATTGAAAGCGGAACCGTAAAGCGCCATACAGCTAAATTCGTCTTCCTTGGAGCTGGTGGTGGAAGCTTACATCTTCTACAAAAGTCAGGAATCCCAGAAGGAAAAGGAATTGGTGGATTTCCTGTTAGTGGTCTATTCATGGTGTGTAATAATCCAGAAGTGGTCGAACAACATCAGGCGAAAGTCTATGGGAAGGCAAAGGTTGGTGCGCCGCCAATGTCTGTACCACATCTAGACACACGATATATCGACAATAAGAAATCATTACTGTTCGGACCATATGCAGGATTCTCGCCAAAGTTCTTGAAAACAGGATCATATCTAGATTTATTCCTTTCTGTAAAACTGCATAATGTTATTAATATGATTGGTGCAGGTTTAAAGAATCTTGGTCTTACGAAATATTTAATTCAACAGGTTCTACTATCCAAAGAAAAGCGTATGGAAGAATTACGTGAATTTATTCCGAATGCGAAGAGTGAAGATTGGGATATGGTGGTAGCTGGTCAACGTGTTCAGGTCATTAAAGAATCAGAGGCTGGTGGCAAAGGTACACTTCAGTTTGGTACAGAAGTGGTCAATGCTGCAGACGGCTCAGTAGCAGCTTTACTAGGTGCTTCTCCTGGTGCATCCACTGCTGTTCACGTAATGCTAGATGTATTAGCAAGATGTTTCCCAGAACGTATGGATGAATGGGAACCAAAAATAAAAGAAATGGTCCCTTCCTATGGCGTATCACTAACCGATAACCCAGAGCTTGCAAGAGACATTCATACAACAACAGCTCAAGCTCTTAAATTAACGAATGTGTATCAAGAAGCGTAAATGAATTGATGATAGAATGGTAGCTCTGATCTTAAGAGTTACCATTTTTTGTTTATATCTAAGAAATATCGCATTCTGATTATTTATTCAGAAATGAAAAAATACTCTCGGTTTATTGTGTTATACTTGTACTAAAATATGATTCTTTTTCTTTGGTTATTTTTTATAGATTGTTGCTTAACTCGTGGCTAATAACTTTTTGGGGGAGCACCATACCCGCTACGGAAATACACTCCGCTGGTATTAAGTGAATATTAAAAGCACTTAAAACCAACGCAAAAGTCGTTTACTACCTTAAATTAGAAAACCCAAACTAGCGCAGGCAGAATACGGAGACTCCTCGAAATAAAGAACAATTTTCTTCGTGCGATGTTTATGCTGCCGAAGCCTTCCTAGTCCTACGGGAATAGCACGTGTCCGAAGACTCCTAGAGAGGCGAACTTTCCTCGAGGAGGCTGAGGCCGTGCCCGTGGAAAGCAGAGTATTCTGCCGGAGCGGTGTCGCACAGTTATACCCATTAACTAATTGTGTTGTATTTAAACCAGTTAGTGCACAGTTTCTATCGACTATTTGATAGGTTAGCCTAACCTAAACACCAACAATCTCTTTAGAAAATAACCATCTTAAATGACTTGGGGGACAGCTGCATGAATGCAATAGAAACAAAAATGGATTTAATGAAACGAACGAAAAAGGGTATTGCCATGTTTTACGTTGGAACAGTGTTTTGGTTGTTAATGGGGATTCTAAGTTTCATTGATATGCACATCAATCTATTAGGATTATTTCATTTGATCGGGATAGGAATGCTATTCCCTTTGGGGCTACTTGTATCAAACCTATTAAAGATTGATTTTGTTGCGAAGGATAATCCATTATCCAATATAGCTGGCGTAATCGGAGGTATGCAGATCCTGTTTGCACCAATCTTAATTCTAGTCTACATAGAAAGAATAGAATGGCTACCATTTGTTATAGCGGTACTAACTGGAGCACACTTCCTACCATTCAGTGCATTATACAATAGTAAAGCATTTATTTTTCAATCGATAGCTGTTGTTGTATTTGCTTCCGTTATGGGCTTAATATTTATGGAGCATGTTTATACGATTCTACCATTTGGGTTAAGTATCATTTACTTGATTACTAGTATATTGTTAACGAAGGAAAATAAGAGATTGACGCAAAAATAGCATAATGATGATAAACAAAGGGGACCGAAGCAATAACTTGCGGAGGTCTTTTATTTTTTGTTGAGAATACACTCATGAATGAGAGAGGCAATAAATATAATGACAACAACGTGATTTATTAAGTAAAAATATATTGGGAGGAAGTAGCTATGACTGCAGGTCTTACTATCATCTTATTACTAGTATTATTATTACCATTCTTCGTAAAACCGATAGAGAAAAATCTAGAACCCTTTTTATTTCTAATGGGATTGGTAGCGGCAAAGGTTAGTGGTGTTTTTCATTGGGAATTATTTGTACAGGCCATGAAGGACCCAATTTTCATTACCATCGCTGTTTTAGCTGCAGGGCTATTATTCAAATGGTTGAAAACTCCAGTTGAAAAAAGAATGTTGATGATTAGTAATAGGGTTGATATCCGCTTGTTTCTTTCGGTGATCATTGTTGTTTTAGGATTGTTATCGAGTGTGATTACTGCGATTATTGCGGCCATTGTGCTTGTGTCAATTGTAAGTATATTGAATCTGGATCGGAAGACGGAAGTACAAACGGTCATTTTAGCTTGCTTTTCGATTGGTTTAGGTGCGGTATTAACACCAATTGGAGAACCTTTAGCAACCATTACAACAAGTAAACTTCAGAAGGACTTCTTTTATTTGTTTCAATTAATTGGTTTTGAAGTCGTACTGGCTGTTGTTGTAATTGGCTGGATTGCCTTTTTCACATTGAAACCTAAAAAAAGTACGGATAGTTTAAAAGGGATTAATGAAGCAGAAAGCTATGCGGAGATTATGATACGTTCCTTTAAAATTTATTTGTTTGTAATGGGATTAACATTGCTTGGTGCAGGGTATGAGCCATTAGTAAATCGTTATTTATTGGACTTACAACCAGGGATGCTTTACTGGATTAATATGATCTCCGCTGTGTTGGATAATGCTACATTAGCTGCAGCAGAAATTAGTCCGGCCATGAGTACAGAAACTATTCGATTCTTGCTGTTAGGCTTAATTATTAGTGGTGGAATGCTCATTCCTGGAAATATTCCTAACATCATCTCTGCTAATAAGCTAGGGATAACTAGTAGAGAATGGGCAAGATATGGAGTGCCTTTTGGTTTGATGGTGATGATTGTGTTTTTCATTTATTTGCTCTTTGTGGGATAAGTTATCGTAGTTATCTATGCTATGATAATGACGTGGAGGGAAAATGATGAAACATATCTATGCTTACGAGAATACGAGTGATTACGAAAAATATCAGAGTACGATTGAACGGTTTTCAGAGGACTTATTTGCGTATCAACAAGAATTACAGGAGAATTTTCAATTAAGGGATTTGCCAAAGGGAATCGTATGGACAACATCGGAACTTGCTACGACGACTTTTTCCACGATTCCAATCCCGGCTTTTACCAATAAAGATTTAATCTATTTCTCGCCAGATGAGGATGATTGGAGAAAGCTGTTTATTAACCAATTAGAGGGTAAGAAACATCCTGAAATAGAAGATTTTTATTTAACAATGCCTGATGTACATATCTTTACTATTTTAGCACATGAATTGACCCATCACTTGGATTTGTTCCCTGATGAGTTTGATGAGGAACGCCGTGATAGTATTTGGTTTGAAGAAGGAATGTGCGAGTATTTGCCGCGGAGAATTATTCTGAGTGATTTTGAATTTGACCGATTTGCACATATTGAAGCGGAGTTAATTAAGATGTTCAAAGATAAATACGGGAGACACTCCTTGGATGAATTTGGACAAGCAAGTTACAAGGGAAGTCTAACTAGTATTATGTTTGATTATTGGAGAAGCTTTCATGCGATCAAATACTTGGTTGAGGAACGAGCTAATCATAATGTTTATCAAGTGTTTGAAGAGTATCATCGGTGGTATGAAGAAGGAAGGAAACAACCATTGACAGCGTTTTTGGGGATAGAGGATCTATTCAGATAATAGTAAGCTGGGTATCAGAATACATAACGAAAGAACCACCTGGTAAATCCTACAGGCATTTACCAGGTGGTTCTATTATTTAACAACTAATACGGGACAATTCGCTTCATCCAATACTTTTTTACTCACACTACCCGTCACAATCTTCTTAAGGCCACTAATTCCACGGTTACCCATGATGATCAAATCAATATCCTCTTTATTTGCAAATTCGATAAGTTTATCTGCGGGCTTTCCTACTAACACTTCATAGTCAGCTTTAATAATGGTTGAAAGTTTTGACCTTGCATCAGCAACGATTCGTTCTGTTATATGATCTAGTTGCTGGGTGTTTTCTGTTTCCCGGTATACTCCTTCACCTGGAGTGGGCACTACTCCAACATAAGTGCTGGAATAAAATAATCTAGGATTATCGTTTGGGGTGGCTCCCGGTTTTAAGCTTGTCTCGGTTGATGAATCATGCACATAAGTAACGGTTAGCTTTGCGTCACTTAACTTTGATAAGTATTCCGCTTTTTTTAGAGCTAATACACTAGAATCAGACCCATCAAATGCAACTAAAATATGATTAAATCCTTCCACGTAAATCTACTCCCTTCCCGAGTTCGTGTGCTTTAGGATTTACTATTCTATTCACTTTTTATGGGTCAAATAAACATAAATGGTGTTTAAAAACAGATGACAATAATATTACAAGGGAATCTAAATAAGAAAAAAAGCATTGGAATTTTCCAATGCCCGAGCCTCCTGAGACTGCTATTTCCACCACTCATCATAAATAGATACAGCGGTATTTCGTTTATGTCTTGAATTCATGTATAATGTTTCAATTCGTTCCTTACTTGATTCGGATACTTCTTTTCCTTCTAAATATTGGTCAATTTCTTCATAGGTTACACCTAATGCTGTTTCATCCGGAAGTGCTGGTTTATTTTCTTCTAAGTCAGCTGTCGGGGTTTTTTGATATAAATGTTCTGGGCACCCGAGTTCTTTTAGTAATTGTTTGCCTTGACCTTTATTTAATCCGAATAGTGGTATTAAATCACATCCGCCATCACCATGCTTTGTGAAGAATCCTGTAACGGCTTCACCTGCATGATCAGTTCCAATGACAAAGCATTGATGAGTTCCACCAATACTATACTGTACCTTCATTCTTTCCCGAGCCTTTTCATTACCTTTTAGAAAATCACTGATGGACACGCCGGCATCATGTAGTGAGGCAACACTGGCATCAACCGCATTTTTAATATTGACAGTAAAGACTTTACTTGGATTAATAAAGTCAATCGCATCTTGACAATCGTCTTCATCAAACTGCTCTCCATAAGGAAGGCGAACCGCGATAAATTGATATTCTCCTGAAGTGGATTCATTTAGTTCATCCACAGCTAATTGAGCGAGCTTCCCAGCTAGTGTAGAATCTTGTCCACCGGATATACCTAATACATATCCTTTTGAGAAACTGTTCTTCTTTAAATATTCCTTTAAGAAGTCCACTCGTTTTCTAATTTCCTCTTTCGGGTTGATAGTAGGTTTTACTTCTAATTCTTTAATAATGGTTTCTTGCAAGTTGCTCATAACGATACCCCCTTGTATAGTGCTATAGTAGAACATCTTTTATTATTTTGTCTACTATTTCTTAATGTTGTGACGTACTTCTTCAATCTTTTTCATTTTGTTTTCCCATGTTTTTGTACTTAGGTCCACCGGGTATTCCTCTGGGTTAATCGTCCGTTTATATTCATCCCATAACAGATCTAATTGTTTTTCTACATAGTCTTGTATATCGGTTAGACTTGGTGTTTGATACACTAATTGACCATCCTGAAAAATGGTATGATGTAATTCAATTGCTTCAAAACAGGTCACAAACTTACTAATGTAGGTGTGGATGGGATGGAACATCTTAATTCGTTCCTCTTGATTCGGATCTTCATGCTCGAGGGTAATATAGTCCCCTTCAGAACGTTGATTGGTTGTATTGATGATGCGATATACTTTCTTTTTCCCTGGTGTGGTTAGTTTTTCTGGATTACCAGATATTTTGATTGTATCTTCTAATTCACCATGTTCATTTTCGATGGCAACTAATTTATAGACCGCACCCAAAGCAGGTTGGTCGAAGGCGGTAATTAGTTTCGTACCTACCCCGTACACATCAATCTTAGCCCCTTGGGTATGGAGGCTAGCGATTGTGGATTCATCTAAATCATTTGATGCGTAAATCTTCGCGTCCTTAAATCCAGCTTGATCTAACATTTTTCTTGTTTCTTTTGACAGGTATGCTAGGTCCCCGCTATCTAAACGAACTCCTAAGAAGTTAATTTTGTCCCCGTATTCTTTTGCTACCCGAATGGCATTGGGTACACCGGATTTTAAGGTATCATACGTATCCACCAAGAAGACACAGTTTTTATGACGTTCAGCATATTTACTGAAGGCTACATATTCATCTTGATAGGCTTGAACCATCGCATGTGAATGGGTTCCAGCGACTGGGATGCCGAATAACTTTCCAGCCCGAACATTACTTGTAGCGTGGAAACCACCAATGAAAGCAGCGCGAGTACCCCAGATGGCAGCGTCCATTTCTTGTGCTCTTCTAGAACCAAATTCCATGAGTGTCTTATCTGTAGCTAGATGTTTAATACGAGAGGCCTTAGTGGCAATTAATGTTTGGTAATTAATTATATTTAATAGAGCTGTTTCGAGCAGTTGGGCCTCTACTAACGTTGCTTCGACACGGAGTAGCGGTTCATTTCCGAATACGATTTCCCCTTCTTGGACAGATTGAATGGAACCGGTGAAACGTAATGTTTTTAAATAACTAAGAAAATCTTCTTTATAACCTAACTCTGATAAGTATTGGATGTCCGTCTCCGTAAATTTAAAGTTTTGGATAAAGTTGATTACCTTTTCCAATCCGGCAAAAACAGCATAACCGTTTCCGAATGGTAACTTGCGAAAGTATAAGTCAAATACTGCGCGGCGTTCGTGGACATTATCCGCCCAGTACGTTTCTGCCATATTGATTTGATATAAATCGGTATGAAGGGCCAGACTATCATCCGAATAGTTCATGACAACAACCTCCTAAAGTGGGTGTTATGTTATTCTTTCCAATTTATTTCTTACAATTAGTTTTTTACTACTTTTCGTATGGATACCGGGTAATTCTCATTCGATTGAAGTGCCTTTCTTTATATTATAAGCAATAATCTTTAGAAGGACCAAAAGAGGTACGGTAATTACCGGAATTATTTAGACATTTCATAGCAGATGCGAGGTTGAAAGGAAGAAAGAGCATGTGCCGTGCATCATTTTGAAGGGGAATGTAGATTGAAAAGAAGAAAAGGCATGTGCCGTGCATCATTTTGAAGAGGAATGTAGGTTGAAAAGAAGAAAGGGCATGAGCCATGCATCATTTGGCAGGGAGATTTAGGTTGAAAGGAAGAAAGGGCATGAGCCATGCATCATTTGGCAGGGAGATTTAGGTTGAAAAGAAGAAAAGGCATGTGTCGTGCATCATTTTGAAGGGGAATGTAGATTGAAAAGAAGAAAGGGCATGAGCCATGCATCATTTGGCAGGGAGATTTAGGTTGAAAGGAAGAAAGGGCATGAGTCATGCATCATTTTGAAGGAAAATGTAAGATGAAAAGAAGAATGAGCCCAGGCTATGCACCTATATGAAAGGACATTTAGGCTGGAAGTACGATAGCAACTAGACATGAAAATATTTGGAAATGGACATAACCTGTTGAGAGGAAGACATCCTAATAAAAGAAATGCAACTCAACTAATTGGTGAAAAAAGCACTAAAAAACAGACACCATACCAAACAAAGTATGATATCTGTTTTGCCCTATTTTTATTGAGCAATAATCACCATGCTATCAAGCGACTCCTGATGACCACTTGCTTGATTCATTATTTCAAAATAACTATGAACCAGTGTTTGAATTCTAAAAGGAGCTTGTTGGAATTCTGCTCGTATATGATTTGCATAATCTTGTTCCCATTTACCATCTTGTAGATAGGACGCATCAAGTGTTTGTTCTTTCGTAATGGTAAAGCCTGCTTTAAGTAAGAACTCTTGAATTTGTGTTTTGTGGAAAAGATTTTGGATATTTCCATCATTGTTTACGAATGAGGAATATAGCGCCAAGATCGTAGCGGCACAGAAGTGGTTACGCTGGGATTCCCGCGTGTAATCCAGATTCCATTCTGCAAAGCAGATTCGTTTTGCTACTTGTTTTATCTTGTTAAAGTAGTGAAAAAGATCTTGTGGTTGTCGGAAGTACCATGACGAATGGGATAACACGACAGCATCAAAAGTCTCATCCACTTTAACATTACTAAAATCGGTTTCGAAATGAAACGTAATTCGTTGACCTAATTCAGACTGCTTCAGAATATCTGTCGCTTGCCTTAAGGTTAATGGGGCTCCGTAATCTGGACTTGCAATATCAATCGCCACAACATGCCCATCCTTTCCAACAGCATCTGCTAGAGCGACTGTTGTGTCACCTTGACCACAACCAATTTCTAATACACGCATACCCTCTGTGATTTCAAAAGCATCCACCAAGTCTAAACGATGTTGTAGCTGAACTTGTTGAATTGGATCGTTTTGAAATAAGTTGTATTGATTTATAAAGCGAGATGTTTTTTCATTTATATTTAACCGTTCCATGTGGTTGTTCCCCTCACTAAGTTTATAGAATATGGTATAGCTTGAGGAGGTTCTGCACTCCTCATTCGTTAGTTGTCTGTAACATCCACCATCAATTCATCGACTCCTTCGTATGTTAGTTTTAAGTTTATCATGGGTAATGTAGCGTGTATATGATTTATAAATAGGTAGGGCAGTTAAAAGGGGACCTGAGTCCATTGGTTTTCCAATTGAATAATATAAGTAAAGGTGATAATATAGCGATAATTTAACCATTTGGAGGTATGAATCATGAGAAGTGTCACGTTAACCGATCTATATAACCACCCCATCACACAGAAGTATGTTAGACGTTCTGGAATGGCTCATGCTATTGCAGTTGCTCATCATGCCTTTGATTTGGCAAAGGAACATCATGTAAACCCAGATCTCGCAGCAAAGGCTGGATTTCTGCATGATATTGGTCATTATGAATGGTATAACGACGGAGAATGGGATTATGATCTGTATCGAAATTATGATATTCATCCCATTAAAGGAGCAGAACGAGCACATAAATTACTCGTTCGATTAGGTGAGGATAAACATGCGGCAAAAGAAATTGCACATGCGGTTCTATTTCATACCGATTCCGCTCTTCCTAAGGGAGATTATCAACTTTCCCCATTACAAAAGGTTGTTCACCTAGCGGATGAGATGGATAAACAACCCGGTGATTTTCACCATTATCGTAGCAGCGACAAGGAAAAGGAACTATCCCTTATTCAAGAACTAGACCGAAAAATTGATTCCTCTCTCTAACATGTAAATTCCCACCATTTCAAAGGCTGTCGAAACAACAGCCTCGTCACCTCCCCTTTCTACAATACAAACACCATTTCTTCCAAATAGAAAGCCTGGTTTGGGGTTGAATCCTTTGAATTTACCTCCATGGCCTGTACTATTTTCTAGTTTTTTCGCACAATTAGTATCATTTCTTCTAGGCAAACATACTATTATTCTGGCAGGATTATATTTAGGTGAGGGAGGACAATTCTGTGGATAAGGAAAAAGATCAAAATAGGCAGCAAAAACCTATGGATGAAAAGGATGCTCAATTAGAGCAATTCCGGGAAAAGAATACTGGTCCTGGCAAGAAAATGACAGATGATACGGGCGTACGGGTATCCAATGACCAAACGACTTTAAGGGCAGGAAGAAGAGGCCCTCTACTTTTTGAAGACTTTCATTTCTACAAAAAACAATCCCACTTTAATCGTGAACGGATACCAGAGAAGGTCGTTCATGCTAGAGGTTTCAATGTATATGGTGACTTTGTTGCCTATAAATCTCTTAAACATCTTACAAAAGCTCATTTCCTCGGAGCAGAAGGTAGAAAAACCCCTGTTAATGTACGCTTTTCTAATTTCCAAGGTAATAAAGGGTCCAAGGACACAGCAGTTGATATTAGAGGGTTTGCGGTTAAATTCTATACACAAGAAGGAAATTATGACTCTTTATCGCTTCAATTCCCCGTGTTTGTTCTTGCAGATGCGATGAAGTTTATGGATGTGGTGCATGCAGCTAAACCAAATCCAAAGCATCATATTCCACAAGCGACTACAGCACATGATGAATTCTGGGATTATGTAGCAAACAATCAGGAGTCAGCACATATGGTCATGTGGTTAATGTCCATGAGAGGACGTCCGAGAAGCTGGAGAATGATGGCAGGCTGGCCAATCAATACATTCCGTTTTATTAATGATCAAGGAAAATCAACCTTTGTTCGGTTTAAATGGGAACCTAAATTAGGAGTCCATTCCTTACTACTAGATGAAGCGAATATAATTGGCGGGGTAGACCCTGATTTTCATCGTCGAGATATTATTGAGGCAATTAATAAGGGTGCATATCCAGAGTATGAATTAGGTATTCAATTGATAGAGGAGCAAGATGAGTTTAAGTATGACTTTGATATTCTAGATGATACGAAATTCTGGCCAGAGGAAATCATTCCGGTTCAGCCGATTGGTAAAATGACATTAAATCGATTAGTAGATAATTTCTTCTCAGAGTCAGAACAATCAGCATTTGACCCGGCTGCATTAGTACCTGGGATTGACTTTACAAATGACCCTGTATTACAAGGTCGAGCTTTTGCCTATCGAGATACTGAATTATATCGCCATCACTCGGCTAACTTTGAAGACTTGCCTGTTAACCGGGCGATTGTAGAAAGAGATTTTAACTTACGTGAAGGTCGGATGAGATATCGTATTGATGTGGACCGGATCCATTATCACAAGAACTCACTTGCAGGTAACACACCATCGGAAGCTTCGTTTGAAGAAGGCGGATTTGTTAATTATCCGGAAAGAGTGGAAGGACACAAGACTCGTGAGGTTCCAAGTGATTCCTTCATCGATTTCTTCTCGCAGTCTAGATTATTCTGGAATAGCTTATCCACAGTGGAAAAACAAGACCTCTTTGAAACGTTAACATTCCATCTGCAGTATGTAAAAAGTAAATCCGTTAGAAAGCAAAATGTGGATATGTGGGTAAATGTCGACCGCGAAATGGCATGTAAGCTTGCTGATGCCTTAGGTGTAGAACGTCCTACCGGAAATCATGTTCCTGTGAACCAGAAGTCACCAGCAGTGAGCCAGATGAATACACCGTTTTATGCATTCACGCAAAAGGTGGGTGTGTTAATTGGAGATGGATATAATGGCGCGGAAGTAAAGAGTGTACTGGGAGCATTTGAGAAAAATGGCGTGTTCTATGACATCATTAGTAATCGCATTGGACCAATAATGGGTGCAGATGGGATGACAATTGAAGCAAATGAAACGGTATTAACCAAGCATCCAGTTCTTTATGATACGTTATATGTCGTTGGTGGAAACAAAGACCAAGTTAAGTTTAATCAGGAAGTGCAGGATTGGGTCAATACTGCTTATAAGTATTATAAACCTATTGGAGTAGCAACAACCGGGAACTCCTTTATTCGGAAGTCAGATACCAATAACTTAGCGGGTGTTGTGTTTGCATCCGATAATCCTGACTTCCCTCAAGACTTTATCAAGGCAATCGCCAAGCAACGATTCTGGGATAGAACATAAGTAAATTAATAAGGATTAATGCGGTGGAGGAATATTCTACAAATAAATGTAAAACCTACATGTAAGGAGGTTATTACATGAGAAAATACTTGTTGATGCTATTATTAATTCTTCCTACATTCACCTTGGCAGCCTGTGGAGATGACGAAATGCCAGAAGAAGGAGAAGATATAGAAGAAATTGAAGAAGAAGATGAAATTGGCGATGGCGAGATAGATGATGAATAAATTGCTTTAATCAGTGGGAGCAACACTCTAAAGGGGTGTTGCTTTTTCTATTCTTAGAATAGACTGGATTTCCATAGAGATAATAAATGGAAGAACATTCTAAGGAGAAAGTACCATGAACCCTCAACACTATATTTTAATATTCTCAAGTGTAGCAGCTGTTGTTTTACTATTTATATTTGTTCCGAAATCAAAAGTGTTGGATGCACATATTATCTTTTTATTCATGCAGGCACAGGCTTGGTTGTATGGTGCTTTGGTAAGCGAGTTTCGCTTAATTGTATACCCGGTAAGATTATTAGAGCGAGGCGATGTTTCCAATATTGCTTTTGAATATATTGTCTTACCTGCCATTGCTGTATTTTATTGTTTATATTTTCCGATAGCAAAAAGCATGTACTTTAAGAATTTTTATATCGTATTATACCCAACCATGATTACGACCCTTGAAGTGTGGCTAGAGAAATCAACGGATTTAATTGTTTATACCCACTGGACTTGGTATTGGTCATGGATCACCTTATTAATCACCTTAAACATTACATTATTTTATTACAGATGGTTTATGGAAAAAGTGAAAATAAACTAATTTTTTTGACTTTAGGTTGTATATTCCTTACAATTTCTTTTATATACAAATTAAAACAGTAAGGATGATGAATATGACAAAGGTTGGAGTATTAGTTGGTAGTTTGCGAAAAGAATCCTTTTCATTGAAACTAGCCAAAAATGTGATGTCGTTATTTCCAGAAGGATATGAAGTAGAGTTGGTTGATATTAGCAATCTTCCATTTTATAATCAAGACTTTGATGATGAGAATAATGTACCGTCAGAAGTAGTAGCGTTTCGAAATAAAATTGCCGAGCTAGATGCGTTCTTATTTGTAACACCAGAATATAATCGTTCTGTACCTGCCGTATTAAAGAATGCATTAGATACTGCTTCTCGTCCAAAGACAGATAATAGATGGGGCAAAAAGCCAGCGGCCATTATTAGCCAATCGCCAGGTGGGCTAGGTGGTTTCGGTGCTAATCATCACTTGCGTCAATCACTTGCATGTTTAAATGTTCCATTACTCCAACAGCCAGAGGCATACATAGGTAATGTAGCGACTCTACTAGGAGAAAACGGTGAGATTACAAACGAAAGTACGTTAGAGTTTTTAACCAAGTTTGTTCAACGCTTTATTGAGTTAATTAAGAAATATTAAATCTAAATCATGTCACCCTTCCTGAACATGACAAGGAAGGGTGACATTTATTTAGCCAATCCTTCTAATTCCTTCATCTTCTCTTTCACTAATGGATAAAAATACTTCTTTGCGCTATTTGTTGAGTTGCCTCCAAAAAAGTTTGTTCCTGGACACGATTTTACCTCATAGCTTTTGGCGTTATCTAGTACCCGTTCTTTTGTCTTGTAATGCCACCAGTGATGATATGTGATGGTATCGATTGAAGGGGTTAACCCAAATTTCAAACTAAGTAATGCCGTAATATAGACGATCGTTTCTTGGTGCTCTTTTGTCATCACGTCATGGCCTTGATCAAAGTTTCCAATATGTTCAATTGCAATTCCATGCTTATTAGCCTTAGGACCAATGGACCCTTCTGGCGCCGTGTTTAAAGGTCTAGACACAGCAATCTTTCCATCAGGGAAGGTGGTAATGTTCTGCGCAATATTATCCCATCCCATTGTTTTCATATGGTGATGTTGCATGCTATTTAATAATTGAAAGTGATTATTTCCGTGAAAGTTCTTATAAGATGGTTTCCAAGTATGATGCTGCTGAATTAATTGAATATCCCTAGTGATCTGTTGATTAAATAACCAGTCCTTAAATTCATCCCTATTCATCAGAATATGTTGGCCATTCATATTCATTTTCTTTGGTTTAATGGTTAAGATTTGCCCTGGATATACATGGTTTGAAGTAAGGTTGTTCGTTTCTTTGATTGTTTGTATGGTGGAGTTATTGGCCCACGCTATTTCCTCTAGATTCTCTCCAGTGGTTACCTCATACGTAACAGGTACCCAAAGCTTTTGTCCTTTAATTAAAGAATCTGACTGCAGTCCATTGGTTATTTTTAACTCATGAGTACTAATGTTATAACGCTTGGCAATGCTAGGTAATGTATCAGCAGTTTGTACTACATATAGGTTGGGAGGAGTCGTGTCAACCGCCATTGTAGGGTAAGGAAGCAGTATCAACATTATGGAAATTAGTAATAGGATACAACTATATTTCTTATTCATCAGTCATTTCCTTTCATCATTCTTATTTATAGTCTCAGGTGAAATGGGGTTTCTATACACGGAAAAGGATAGTTTTATTTGTTTGGTTGTAGGCTATTTAAAGGGCTAATTTCATTCATCAACTCAACTCCGACTAGCTCAATATCAAGCCTCCTGAAAATTATCGCACATTCCCTTACAGAAGAATTTCAATTTATAAGCGGGTTTGTTACAATAAAATCTACTAAGATAGCAGGATTAAAGTATTTGCGGTTACACGGTTACATAAAGAAAAATATGAGAATATTGGGGGAAAAGATGATGGAACAAGTTTTACGAGAAGTGCATCTGGAAGGTACTTTTAATTTCCGTGAATTAGGAGGTTACCCGACTAGTGATGGACGACGGGTTAAGAGTGGAATTCTTTTCCGTTCTGGAAATTTAAGTAGATTAACAGAACAAGATTTTGTAACGATAAGCAAATTGGGTATAAAGAACATTTGTGATTTGCGCGATGATGATGAGGTTGGCAATCATCCGGATCCAGTCATTGAAGGTGCTACTTGGAATCATATCTCCCTGGTTAATGATGAAAAGGCGGTAAGGCAAGTTGGTGATTTAAGTCAATTTGAAAGCAAGTTGATGAATAGTAAGCCTGGCGAAATGTTAACCAATTTAAACCGAGATTTAGTAGCTAATACCACTGCTTTTGAAAAAATATTTAGGGTGTTATTAGACGAACCTGGTAAGCCGATGCTTTTCCATTGCATGGCTGGTAAAGACCGAACCGGTGCTGTTGCTGCGCTTTTATTAAGTGTAATCGGTGTAGCTCGTGATGTGATTGAGGAAGATTATTTATATACGAATAATACATTAGAAGCCATGCAGGAAGATTTTAATGCCATTGGATATACCATGCCAGATTTTATAGATAAAGAGGTTGTCCAGGCCATGTATGAAGCGCGAGTGGAGTATATTAATGCATTTTTTGATGAGATTGAACGAGAATATGGAAGTGTGGAGTCCTATGTGTTAAATGGAATTGGACTGGAGAAAGAAGATATTACGAAACTTAGAAGTTATTTGCTTGATTAATAATAAAAGGCAGGAAAGTAGTTTTTGAGTGGTATGGAATGAGCATTGAATTTGCATGACAATTTAATGCTCATTTTTCATTTAATTCAAGGGTGTCTTATTATTCCAATTGTATTTTGGATTTATAAAGGACAGAAGAGTTGCTCCAATTGCACTTGGAAGCAATATAAATGCAATAAATTGCAGTGTTAAAAATCCATTCACATTAAAGTGTCCGTGAATAGGACCGAGAATTTGAGTGGCAGTCATAATTGCAGTGTGAAACCCAATAGATGTCCAAACATTTCCTGATATCGCTCTAAACACGCCTAAAATAATGGCAAAACCAGGGATGAATTGAAGCTGTTCAACGGAATAAATCGCCCCTATCAAATAGGCAAATACTGTGAACAATAATGCTTGTAAAATGATAGTGCTCCAATGGGGGAATAAAGCATTTAAGTAACGATATATATATCCCCTAAAAATAAGTTCTTCTGGTAAAGCTTCTATCAAAAATACAGTTACGAATAATATCAAAATACTCAACAAAAGAGTATTAAAATTTGTATAAACTGTTATTTCAACCCATCCAAACATTAAACAGATCAATAAACCAATCATTGCAGGTATTGTCCAGAGAAGGAGACCAAGAAGAAATGAAAAGGTGTTTGTTTTTAAAGTGGATTGTCCGACAATTTTCCACGAAGTTTTGTCAGTTCTAAGTAGAACTTGTATAAGAATAATGGCTAAAACAGCTGTGATAAGAGCAATTATGAAGTGACTTAACGGATTATATTCTTGCCCTATAAAAGTATCATTAAGGTAAGCAATAAGATTCCAAATGATAATACTTAATACTAAAACTACAACAATTCTTATCATGATGCCTTTCATTCTAACATTTTTCACCCTTCATCCACTCCACTCTCACCCTGCAGATTTTTGAAAAAGACGTTCTTTAACCTATTTTACCAAAAGAAATATCAATCCTATGATTTGCATCATTAGTTCTACGAAAAATTTTATATAAAAAAGTAGTTCCATAAAGGATACATTACACTTTATGAAACTACTTAACAGTCTAGAGGTTCTCCTTATATAGTTATTACTTATTCATCAAACTATGTCCCCTACCATAAAAGAAATAAATCATTAATCCAACTAAGAACCATATTCCAGATGCTATCCATGTATCAACCGACAGTTGAGTAATTAAAAAGGCACAGGATAAAAACGATAATATCGGAATAAAAGGAAATAATGGTACTTTAAATCCTCCAGGTGGTAATTGTTTATCCATTCTTAAAAATATCACCCCAATGGACACGATCATAAATGCGAGCAAGGTTCCCATATTCGTCATTTCCGCAAGTTTTTCTAATGGGAGTAACCCAGTACAAAAGGCAATAAGAATAGCAAAGATCCATGTACTCATAACGGGTGAGTTGTTTTTATTTAGGCGACTCATGCTTTTTGGCAATAACTGGTCACGACCAAGCGCAAATAGTAGTCTTGTTCCCCCATAAAGAAGTACAAGAATGACGGTCATCATTCCTGCTATGGCCCCAAGTGAAATAAATCCAGCCACCCAATTCTGATTGACCATTTCCATTGCAAAGTTAACAGGGTCACTCACATTAAGGTCGGTGTACGGGACCATACCAGTAAGTACAAGTGAAACAGTTACGTACAATGCAGTACAGATTAATAAGGACCCAATGATTCCTATTGGCATCGTTTTTTGAGGATTCTTCACTTCCTCTGCAGCAGAAGAAACAGCATCGAATCCAAGGTAGGCAAAGAATACAAGTGCAGCTCCAGTAAACACCCCATCCCATCCAAACGGTAAGAAGGGCTCCCAATTGGTTGGTTTTACATAGAAAACACCGACGATAATAAATAACAATATAACGCTAATTTTTATAAATACCATGATCTTATTTAACCGATTGGATTCTTGTAATCCAAACGACAGGAAGAAAGCAAGTATTAGTACAATTGCAATCGCAGGGAGATTGAAATAGGTTCCCTCTGCTGGGTTAAACGGACCCGTTAATGCATGTGGTATGACAATGTCGAATCCCTCTAATAAGGAAACAAAATATGCAGACCACCCTGTCGCAACCGAAGCGGCGGCTAATCCATATTCCAGTACTAAAGCCCATGCCACAATCCATGCAACGATTTCGCCAAAGACAGAATAACTATACGTATACGCACTTCCGGTAATTGGAATGGAAGATGCAAATTCGGAGTAACACATGGCAGCCAAGGAGCAAACAATCGCAGCAATGATAAAGGAGAAGATAATAGCTGGACCAGAATGCAAAGCAGCAACCGTTCCGGGAAGAATGAAAATACCGGTACCAATAATAGCTCCAACCCCAAGCATAACTAAGTCAAATGCACCCAATGTTCGCTTGAGTTGTAAGCCGTCATGTTTGTTTAGCATGTCATGAATGCCTTTTTTTCTAAGTTTGTTCACACTAAAACCTCTTTTGTTTTGGCTGTTTTCATTGAGTTATTGGTTTCTTAGATGATGTGCGACACGCAATCACTCATCTTTTCACCGCAGTTCCATTCTCAAAATAAAAACAGCCTTTAATTTTATGTAAGTGTAGTTTATGTAAAAATACTGATTTCTCTCACCAGAAGCTTTACAGAAAAACATCTTCTCATTATACCAAAAAGAAAATGGGGTACAAGGTGAAATTGTACCCCATTAATTTAGTACTTTTGCATTACCTACCCATCCATGAGTGGATCAGGGATTGATTTTGCCCTCTAGCGAAGACATCAATTCGGTTTGGCCCCCAAGATACAGCTGCTGGTGCGGATGTTAGTGTGCCGCCAAGGTTCTCCCAGCTTTCCCAACGAGTTCCGTTCCAGGTGCGTTTGTAAAGGCGATTTCCAGTACCGCGTGCAAACACATCTAGTTGATTTGGACGGCGAGATGAAACTGTTGGTGCACTAGTTAATGTGCCTCCAAGGCTTTCCCAATCACTCCAACGATTACCGTTCCACCACTTGTGAATTAAATTATTGTTCTGGCCTCTGGCGAAGACATCGATTCGATTTGGCCCCCAAGATACTGCTGCAGGCTCAGAATTTAGATTTCCTCCAAGATCTTCCCAATCTAGCCAACGAGACCCATTCCAAGATCGCATATATAATCTGTTTCCGGTACCACGTACAAACACATCTAATTGGTTGGTCCGACGAGAAGAAACTGCAGGGCCACTGGTTAATACCCCACCAAGACTTTCCCAATCATTCCAACGGGAGCCATCCCACCACTTGTGAAATAGGGTATTATCAGTACCTCGAGCAAACACATCAATTCGATTCGGTCCCCAAGAAACAGCGCCTGGAGGGCTTGTTAAAACACCGCCAAGGCTTTCCCAATCTAGCCAACGAGAGCCATCCCACCATTTATGATATAGTGCATTATCTGTCCCCCTTACAAACACATCTAGACGATTAGGCTGCCAAGAAGCAACGGTTGGAGCGGATGTAAGCACGCCACCTAAGTCTTCCCAATTGGACCAACCTTGCCCTGGTCCAGGTCCAGGCTGGTCGCCTCCACCTTTGATTAAATCTAGTACGATTTGAATAAGCCTTTTTAGCACACGATCCGCAACACTTTGAGAAACATTTAACTGTCTAAAGATCAAGTTAAACCATGGAACCTGTCTTTGGAATTGTGAATAGATTTGGTTTGCATTTTGGTTGGTATTAGCTTGGTTTACTACATAATTCACCATAAAGAAAAAGACATAATCAATTACTTGCCTATTCATTCCTGCATTTTCAAGGTCCCGATATAAATTCCTATGTTCAGAACTAATCGTTTGTAGTAGTTCTTGAACATTTGGTTGCTGCCTATCTAAATATAACGGTTGCCCGTAATACTGCACTGGTACAAACTGTGGAAAATAATACTGGTAATAAAACATCTACATTCCTCCGCTTTTTAACTAGAATATGCGGAGAGGAATGAAGTGGGAGTGATATTAGCCTATTTCTTGGAAAGAAAAGTCAGCGCTCCCTGATCCTTACCCTAGTAGAACTTAAATAAAATCGTCCAGTTTTTTTATAAAAAAGTAATGTAATAGCTTTTAAGCTCATAGTTTTTTTAGGACAAGCATTTTTTACGACGAAAAAGAGTGGGGTGAGGAATTTTATTGGAATTTGTGGAGCCTTTTGTAAAAATATTACTGATAAATCTAATCTTGAGTGGTGATAATGCAGTTGTTATAGCTATGGCAAGTCGTAATTTGCCATCCAACTTAAAGAACAAGGCGATTGTCTGGGGAACGGTTGGGGCAGTGGTATTTCGTATCCTATTTACGGTGATTGTCATGTATCTATTGAAGCTACCTTATATCCATTTAATTGGGGGCATTCTCCTGTTAGTGGTGGCATATAAACTTTTGGTAGATGAAGAAGCGGACGAAAGTCAAATTAAAGTCGGTAATTCCTTAAAGGAAGCAATCGTAATTATTATTTTCGCAGATATGCTGATGAGTCTAGATAATGTATTAGGGATTGTAGCGGTATCTAATAACAATATGATGTTAGTTATCCTAGGGATTATTCTAAGTATTCCTATCATGCTATTTGCAAGCCAATTTATATTACGTATCATGGAAACGTACTCCTTTGTTGTCTATATTGGTTCAGCACTACTGGCCTGGACAGCTGGGGAAATGCTAGTGAAAGAACCATTCATACAACGTAGTCTCTCATCTAACACGTCTATGGAAATAGTCCTGCTAATTGGGCTGATTGTCCTTGTTTTATCCATTGGTGGAATACAACGGAGGTATCGCTAAAGCCGTAGAAATGAGGTCTCTATGGAATTTTGGTAAACTTGTAAAATTATTATTGTGCAAATGGAAACAATGAAATATAGTACAGGTATAACTAACGAAAAGGAGTTACCTCAAAATGAAATTACGTGTATCTGCGGTACAATACCACTTAGAAAAAATAAATAGCTTTGAAGACTTTGCAGCTCAAGTAACTCATTATGTTCGGACAGCTAATGAATATGATTCGGAATTCGTTCTTTTTCCAGAATTTTTTACGACACAGTTACTTTCTATTACAGGGAATACGGTTGGACTTGTAGATGAGTTACCTAACTACACAGATCAATATATTGAATTGTTTCGAGGATTAGCACAGGAAACAGGGATGCATATTATTGGTGGTACTCATGTAACCAAAAAAGAAGGAAAATTATATAATACGGCCCATCTCTTTTATCCAGATGGTCGTGTGGCAGAACAAGCAAAACTCCATATGACACCAACAGAGAAGAAAGATTGGAATATTACCCCTGGTGAGTCCATCCAAATCTTTGAGACAGATAAAGGAAAAATTGCCTTATTAACTTGTTATGACATGGAGTTTCCAGAAATCGTAAGGATGGTCCGTGGAATGGGAGCGGATGTGATCTTTGCTCCATCTTGTACAGATGACCTTCATGGATTTAACCGTGTTCGTTATACATGCCATGCTCGAACAATTGAAAATCAAGTATATGTTGTAACCACTGGTACGGTTGGAGCACTTCGTAATGTTGACTTTATGCGTGCGAATTACGGACAAGCAGCAGTGATTACGCCAAATGATATTCCATTTCCGAAGAATGGAATATTAATGGAAGGCGAATTTAACCATGATATGATCATTACTGCTGATTTAGATTTGTCACTATTATACAAGGTAAGAGAAGAAGGATCGGTTACAACTTGGACCGACAGACGCCTAGATCTATATCCCGACCTAAGTAAATAAGAAGGGACTAAAAAAGATGCGATACAAAAAGCATGTTTATCTTAAAGATGATCAGGGTTATGTAGATGCACTAGTTAGAAATTACGGGCAGGTAGATTTTGATGAATTAATTAACATTCAGGCGGAAAGTTTCCCTCCGCCTTTTCCATCCGAATTGTGGTGGAACAAAGAACAATTGCGTAATCATGTGAGCCTGTTTCCAGAGGGTGCATTATGTGTAGAAGTAAATGGTGTGTTAGCTGGTTCTATGACAGGGTTATTGGTAGACTTTGACCCTACCAACCCTTTTCATACATGGGAAGAAATCACAGATGATGGCTATATTCGAAATCATAATCCCAATGGCAATACGTTGTATGTCGTTGATATTTGCATTCGACCATCTTATCGCAAATTAGCATTAGGTAAATTACTGATGCATTCCATGTATGGAGTTGTGATTCATCAAGGGTTAGAAAGGTTGCTTGGTGGTGGACGAATGCCTGGTTATCATAAACATGCGGATAGATTATCGGCTGAAGAATATTTGGAAAACGTGGTCAGTGGTAAATTAACGGATCCAGTGATTACCTTTTTATTAAATACGGGAAGAAGGCCGATTGGTGTAATCCCTAATTATCTGGAGGATGAGGAATCCTTGAATTATGCTAGTTTAATGGAATGGAAGAATCCATTTAAGATTTCATAGATTCATAGAAGGATGGGGAAGTAGTGGAAGCATTTTTACATGGAGTTATTTTAGCTTTTGGTCTAATCCTTCCTTTAGGGATACAAAATGTATTTATTTTTAACCAAGGTGCTATACATACTAAGCTGAGAAAGGCTTTGCCGGCGGTCGTTACTGCATCTATTTGTGATACCATACTGATTACATTGGCTGTAGCTGGAGTGTCTGTAATGGTTCTTCGTTTTGATGGTATTGGTCTGGTATTGTCGTTGATTGGTTTTCTCTTTTTGCTCTATATGGGTTGGGTTATGTGGAGGAGTAATCAAGGTGGAGGTCAAGCAGATCGTAGTCGGTATTCAGCTAAGCGTCAGATTACATTTGCAGCATCTGTCTCATTACTCAATCCTCATGCTATCTTAGATACGATTGGTGTTATAGGGACGAGTTCGATTGTTTATGAGGGGTATGACAAGCTGGTGTTTGCTTTATCTTGTATTATCGTATCTTGGATTTGGTTTTTCGGACTGGCAATTGTTGGGAGCCGAGTAGGGCAATTAGGGAAATCTGGTGCGTTACTGAAAAGGCTTAATCAGGTATCTGCAATTATTATTTGGATTATGGCCTTGTATATGGGATATCGATTCATAGATAGTGAACTACTTTGGTGAGCTAAAGTCTTCCGATTAGGAAGGCTTTTTATTATGTGAAACCATACCAGGAAATTGGGAAGAAAAATGATCACTATGGTACAATTTGGGTATTCAATTTTCGTGAGAGAGGTTACCTAAATGGAATTCTTCAATGAAAAATTATTATATATAGCTTTGTTTATTTTTATCATCCATTCAATAGAAACCCTAGCTTATGCTGTAAGGTTATCAGGTGCAAGAGTCAAAATGATAGCTTCCGCTTTATCGCTCTTTAATATAATGGTCATCGTATCAAGACTAGCAAATATGATGCAACAACCTTTTACTGGGAGCCTAATTGATACTGCTCCGAAAGAAAATGCACTAGAGTTTGTAGAAACCCAATTTCGAATACTGATTGGTGCATCAACGGTGGGAACTGTGTTTGGAATAATTCTACTTCCTACTTTTATAGCTTTATTTTCACGGGCGATTATTCATTTATCAGAGGAAAAAGGGTCTGTTCCTTCCCTAATGAAAAAGATTTTCTCATTACATTATATAAAACGAGGCATTACCCATTTTAGTCTACCTAAATTCTCCTATTTACGGGACACTAGAGCGAAAGATATACCAATTAAATTATTTTTTGTAAATATGATAATTACATCCATATATACAATCGGTGTATTATCTGCACTATATGCAGCACTATTAGCTCCTGAAAGGGCTTCTACGGCAATTATGGCATCAGGTTTGATAAATGGGATAGCAACAATACTTTTGGTTGTTTTTATTGATCCGAAAATCTCTGTAATAGCAGACGATGTTGTTAACCAAAGAGGAAGCTATAATAAGCTGAAGAGTATGTCGTTAATGATGGTAACGTCAAGGTTGTTTGGAACGATACTTGCCCAATTCCTTTTCGTTTGGGGAGCTAAATATATAGCATGGTTTACGAAATTTATCGTATAACGACTAACAAGCATAAATAAGGTTTTGTTTAGTAGGGAGGGGATTGTCATGAAACGCTATATAGGTTTTCTTTTAGCTTTAACTATAAATGGATTAAGTGTTTTCTTCTCCGTTAATTTTGAAAAGAGCTTTACCCCTTATATTTGGATATCATTATTCTTCTGCATCATCTTATTTCTTTGGTGTATGTACGAAGCTTATAAAGACCGAGGTGTAACACATATTCCAATTTTATTGAGCATATTGGTTTTATGTGCATTACTCACATTTTTTGAGGTTCCTAATTTTATTCTTATCACAATGGCATATACTTTTGTCTTGTTTCTATATTTTATTACCTTTAATAAGAAAGAAAGTATACAGAGAGAAGAAACCATTCAGAAGTAGCTGATATTGCTTTTCATAATATTTTTTTTAATAATGGAAAAGCTTGTAAGAACTAATACGTTGGAGGTAATAAAGTGGATTTTGACGCAATCAATTTTTTAGCAGTAATAATAAGTGCGGTAGCAATCTGTATTCTTGGTTCCATCTGGTATTCGCCTAAGGTTTTCTGGAATACATGGCAAACGTTAAAGGGATTGAAGGATGAAGATCTTCCTAGCGTGGGAAAAGTGATGACAGGCTCGATTTTGATGGCTATTATTAATTCCTTTTTGTTAGCAATAATTGCAGAATGGGCAAATATCGATAGTTGGGTAGACGGATTATGGCTCGGGTTGGTAGTAGGTCTTGTTATTGCTGGTACTTCTGCAACGAATGCGCTTTATGAAGGGATGAAGTGGAAACTATATTTCATTACTGCTGGTTTTCATGTTGTTAGTATGATACTTGCAGGGGTCATTATTGGGAGCTTTTCTTGATAGATACTTTTAATAATAAAACGGTCACTCAAGTAGAGTGACCGTTTGGTCTTCATTGTTCCGTTAGGTTTATTCACCTAAATCAACATTATGGTAAACCTGTTGAACATCCTCAAGGTCTTCTAACACATCAATCAACTTCTCAAATTGGGCCTTAGACTCTTCGTCTAATTCAACCTCGTTTTGTGGAAGCATTGTTAATTCAGCAACAGTAAACTCTGTAATGCCAACGTTTTTGAATGCTTCTTGTACAGCATGGTATTGGTCTGGCTCTGCATATACAACCACGATTTCATCTTCTTCTAATACATCACGAACATCTATATCAGCTTCCATTAATAGCTCCAGAACATCATCAGCAGTTTTGCCTTCAATTCCAAATACTGCCGTTGCATCGAACATATAAGCAACAGAACCACTTACACCCATATTACCGCCATTTTTACCGAAGGCAGCACGTACTTCAGATGCCGTTCTGTTTACGTTATTAGTTAAGGTGTCCACGATAAGCATAGACCCATTTGGTCCGAACCCTTCATAACGAAGCTCATCATAGTTTTCGTCGTCTCCACCTTTAGCTTTATCGATTGCTTTTTCGATAATATGTTTTGGAACACTGTATGTTTTCGCACGTTCTAAAACAACCTTCAAAGCCTGGTTAGCTTCAGGATCTGGTTCCCCTTGCTTAGCAGCAACATAGATCTCACGGCCGAACTTAGCATAAATGCGACTAGTATTTTTGTCCTTTTCTGCTTTCTTATCCTTAATATTATTCCATTTACGTCCCATAGAAGAACATCTCACTTTCTTGTCTTTTGTCTTACTAAAATAATGGAGTATCAACTGATTGACTATCCTATTATACAACATCTTAATCAGATTTTCTCGGGGAAATTTAGTTGGAGGGTGGATTATTTATAAGAATGTTTGTGTTGGAAACCGGTTGTTAAAGCGCCTCATGATGTTTCTGGAGAGATAATTGAGTGAAAAGATGATGAGGAGAGTTCTCGTGATGATTTTGAGAGATATTTGGTTTGAAAAGGTGATGAGAGGTGCTCTCATGACGATTTGGAGAGGTAATTTGGTTTGAAAAGATGATGAGGAGAGCTCTCATGATGATTTGGAGAGGTAATTTGGGGAGAAAAGATGATGAGAAGTGCTCTCATGACATTTTAGAGAGAAAAATTGGAGAGAAAAGATGATGAGGAAACCTCTCATAACGATTTAGAGAGATAATTTAGAGTGAAAAAATGATGACAATGTCCCTCATGATGTTCTAAGAGATTTACCTGGAGAAGAAGTAATGCTAAAGAGGGCCAGTCATTATCCAATCCGGTAAGTACCTATAAAAGTATTAATCAAACTGCCACTTGGACAACCTTTCGCCTAAATTCTCGGCATCTCGACAGGAAGTCTTGCATAAGCTATATAAACCGCGTCCAAGATGGAGGGAAGATAATATGGATATTCTTAACAAGGTAAAGAGCTTTCGTGAAGAGGAGAATCGTTTAAAGTGGGAAGGTACATTCGCGGAGTACTTAGGGTTAATAAAAGAAAGACCTGAAGTTGCCCAGACTGCTCATTCGCGAGTTTATAATATGATCAAAGCAGCTGGGGTAAAGGAACGAAATGGTCGGAAGATGTTTGAGTTCTTTGGAGAAGAGATATTTGGTTTAGAAGATGCTATTGAACGACTTGTTGAGGAATACTTTCATCCTGCTGCAAAGCGGCTAGATGTAAGAAAACGTATTCTATTATTAATGGGCCCGGTTAGTGGTGGTAAATCTACTATTGTAACCATGTTAAAACGAGGTTTAGAAAAATATTCACGAACAGATGAAGGTGCAGTTTATGCCATTAAAGGCTGTCCAATGCACGAGGATCCACTCCATTTAATCCCACATCATTTACGGGAAGACTTTTTCCATGAATATGGTATTCGAATTGAAGGTAGTCTATCCCCGTTAAACACGATGCGTCTGGAGAAAGACTATGGCGGACGTGTGGAAGATGTAATGGTGGAGCGTATTTTTCTATCGGAGGATAAACGTGTTGGAATTGGAACCTTTAGTCCGTCTGACCCGAAGTCCCAGGATATAGCAGACCTAACTGGGAGTATTGATTTTTCAACGATAGCGGAATATGGATCGGAATCAGACCCGAGAGCTTACCGGTTTGATGGAGAATTAAATAAGGCTAACCGTGGAATGATGGAGTTTCAGGAAATGTTGAAATGTGATGAGAAGTTCTTATGGCATTTACTATCTTTAACACAGGAAGGTAATTTCAAAGCAGGTAGGTTCGCACTAATCTCAGCCGACGAGCTGATTGTTGCACATACGAACGAATCGGAATATCGCTCCTTTATTTCCAATAAGAAGAATGAAGCACTGCATTCTAGAATCATTGTGATGCCAATTCCATATAACCTAAGGGTAAGTGAAGAAGAAAGAATTTATGAAAAGATGATCAATCAGAGTGATATGTCCCATGTTCATATTGCCCCACATGCATTACGCGTTGCAGCTATCTTCTCTGTCTTAACGAGATTAGAAGACTCGAAGAAACAGGGAATGGATTTATTGAAGAAAATGCGCTTGTATGACGGGGAGAATGTAGAAGGATATAACCAAGTTGATGTGGAGGATTTGAAGCGTGAGTTCCCAACAGAAGGAATGGATGGAATTGATCCTCGTTATGTCATCAACCGAATCTCCTCTGCTATTATCCGTAAAGAAGTGCCATCAATCAATGCTCTAGATGTATTACGCTCCTTGAAAGAAGGTCTTGACCAACATGCATCGATTTCAGACGAAGACAGAGAAACTTATATGAACTATATCTCCATAGCTAGGAAAGAGTATGACGAAATTGCTAAGAAAGAAGTTCAGAAAGCATTCGTTTACTCTTACGAAGAATCGGCAAAGTCGTTAATGGATAACTATCTTGATAATGTAGAGGCATTTTGTAATAAAAATAAGCTACGGGATCCATTAACCGGTGAGGAAATGAATCCAGATGAAAAGTTAATGCGTTCAATTGAAGAGCAAATCGGTATTTCTGAAAATGCCAAACGTTCTTTCCGTGAAGAAATTCTCATTCGAATCTCTGCTTATGCAAGAAAAGGGAAACGATTTGATTATAATTCACATGATAGGCTACGGGAGGCTATCCAGAAGAAGTTATTCGCAGATTTAAAAGATGTGGTGAAAATAACCACCTCGTCTAAGACACCAGATGAGTCACAACTGAAGAAGATTAATGAGGTAATTGCTAGATTGATAGATGAATATGGATATAATTCGGTATCAGCGAATGAGCTCTTACGATATGTGGGAAGTTTGTTGAATCGATAATTATGCATGATGATATGGTAACAAGAGTGGCCGAAAGCTAGTCTTGTTACCTTTTTTTAATCTATTATTATTAATAAATTGCAATAATATGCGCCTAACTGCATATTATAGAGAAAAGTATCGAAATCTTCTTAGATGTCGGTACTTTTATCAACAATGAATAGGAGGGGATGTTGTGCAGGAAGGTAAACAGAACTTTGTCATCTCCGAGGAAAACTGGTCCCTCCATCGCAAAGGCTTTCAAGACCAACAGCGACACATGGATAAAGTAAAGGAAGCCATTAAAAATAATTTACCTGATTTAATAAGTGAAGAAAGTATCGTGATGTCTAACGGGCGAGATGTAATCAAAATTCCAATCCGTTCACTAGATGAATACAAAATCCGATACAACTACAACAAGTCAAAGCATGTAGGGCAAGGTAATGGAGACAGTAAAGTAGGAGATGTAGTAGGAAAAGATCCGAACGCAAAAGGTCAAGGAAGACCAGGTCCTGGCGATGGAAAGAAGGCAGGCGATCAGCCTGGCAACGACTACTATGAAGCTGAGGTATCGTTAGAGAAGTTAGAGGAAGCCCTATTTAAGGAATTAGAATTACCCAATCTAAAGGAAAAAGAGAAGTCAGAGATTATAACAGAAAAGATTGAGTTTAATGATGTGCGGAAGAAAGGCTTAATGGGAAATATTGATAAGAAACGAACGATATTAACTGCCTTAAAACGGAATGCAAGAGAAGGGAACCCTGGAATTACTCCAATTTATAATGATGATTTACGTTTCAAAACATGGAATGAAGTAATCAGACCAGAATCAAAGGCAGTGGTGCTTGCCATGATGGATACCAGTGCTTCCATGGGATCATTTGAAAAGTATATGGCAAGAAGCTTCTTTTTCTGGATGACACGATTCTTAAAAACCAAATACGAACATGTAGATATTGCCTTTATAGCTCACCATACCGAAGCAAAAGAAGTGACGGAAGAGCAATTTTTTAATAAAGGAGAAAGTGGCGGTACCATTTGTTCCTCCGCCTATGCAAAAGCAATCGAATTAATTGATAGTCGCTATAACCCTTCACGCTATAATATTTATCCTTTTCACTTTTCAGATGGTGAGAATATCACCTCTGACAACCCAAAATGTATCCGTCTCGTAAATGAAATTATGGATGTTTCCAATATGTTTGGCTATGCCGAAGTAAATATCTATAACCGTCATTCCACCCTGATGCGTGCCTATAGCACCATTGAAAATGAAAAGTTTCGCCACTTTATTTTAAAAGAAAAACGAGATGTCTATCATGCGATGAAGAGCTTCTTCCAGCGTGAAGCCATGACGGTGTAATATATGAAAATCCCTAGGAGAACATTCCTAGGGGTTTTTCTGGGCTTGTAATAGGGGGAAATTAATGTTCTTACATTAGTTCAGTACTTATTTTAGTTCGAAATGATAGAGAGCATTGAGCATTGTTATTTATCATCTTATCTGTATTAGCTGATCAAAATGATGTACAAGGTTCTTTCATACTTCATTTCATTTACTTTGCCTGTTCAAAATGATGCATAGGGCACTCTCGTATATCATTTCATTCACAGTGCTTGTCCAAAATGAAGTATAGGGTGCTCCCAAACGTCATTTCATTTACACAACCTATTCAAAATGATGCATAGGGTGCTCCCAAACATCATTTCATTTACATGGCCTATTCAAAATGAAGTATAGGGTGCTCCCAAACATCATTTCATTTACGTGGCCTATTCAAAATGAAGTATAGGGTGCTCCCAAACATCATTTCATTTACATAGCCTAATCAAAATGAAGTATAGAGTGCTCCCAAACATCATTTCATTTACATGGCCTAATCAAAATGAAGTATAGGGTGCTCCCAAACATCATTTCATTTACATGGCCTATTCAAAATGAAGTATAGGGTGCTCCCAAACATCATTTCATTTACACAGCCTAATCAAAATGAAGTATAGAGTGCTCCCAAACATCATTTCATTTACATGGCCTATTCAAAATGATGCATAGGTTGCTTCTATACATCATTTCATTTACACAGCCTATTCAAAATGATGCATAGGTTACTTCCATACATCATTTCATTCACAAAGCCTTTCCAAAATGATGTACAAAGTACTCACATGATTCATTTCAATCAAAAACCCCGTTCATAAAGATGTTTAAAGCTCACTTACTCAAGCTAACTCAATCTTATAAACCCCACGCTCTGTCGTGATGAAAAATTTCTCCCCATCATATTCGTACAGCGAATTATTCTGAAGCGGAATTTCATATACAGATGATGGAAGCGGCTGGGTACTCATGGCTGCCAGTGTTTCAATATGTCCATCCCCGTTTAGAAGTAAATTATGCATGGGTACATAATCGTCTATTCGTCGTGTGTTCTGTTCGTAGGATACGTCACTTAGATTCATTACCGTTTGGTCCACATCATCCATTTCGTGTTTGGTTATTTTTATGGATCTGCCATTCCATTGTTGTATTAATGCATTAAACTCCTCGATTGATAAAAATTGATGATTCATGCTATCCCTCCTGCCTTTAAATTTTCCTAATTCCATTGGAAATATGCGGTTTCGTTATTTCCGTATCTTAGAGAATAAACCAATTGACATGTTCAGGATGAATATGATATTTATTTGGTAGTGAAAAAATTAGCACTCTAACCTTGAGAGTGCTAAAATAAAAATGTCCATCTCATAACACCAAACAAAAATAACGTATTGAAGGAGTTGTTGGAAATGGGAAAAAGGAAATTTAAAGCAGAATCGAAACGATTACTTGAATTAATGATTAACTCCATCTATTCACAACGAGAGGTTTTTCTTCGAGAATTAATCTCTAACTCAAGTGATGCGATTGATAAGATTTACTATAAGGCGTTGACGGATGATAATTTAACGTTTAATCAAAGTGATTATTATATAAAGCTTGAAGCGGACAAGGAATCTCGTACTTTAAAGATTGTAGATACAGGTATTGGGATGACACAGGAAGAGCTTGAAAAGAACCTAGGTACGATTGCGAAAAGTGGATCCTTCAGCTTTAAATCGGAAAATGAAATTAAAGATGGCCATGATATTATTGGTCAGTTTGGTGTTGGATTCTATGCGGCATTTATGGTTGCCGATGTTGTAACCGTGGTAAGTAAAGCACTTGGAAGTGATGAAGCTTTCAAATGGGAATCGAAAGGTACGGACGGGTATACGATTGAGCCTGCTGAAAAAGATACAGTAGGTACAGAAATTACCCTGAAACTAAAAGATAACTCAGAAGATGAGAATTATGATGAGTACTTAGAAGAATACCGACTAAAAGAGATCATTAAAAAATATTCTGATTTTATTCGCTATCCAATCAAAATGGAAGTTACCAAGAGTAAAAAAGAAGATGATAGCGATGAATATGTGGAGTATAAAGAAGAAGAAATCATCAACAGCATGGTTCCAATTTGGAAAAAGAATAAGAGTGAGCTGACAGATGAAGATTATGAAAACTTCTATCAAGAAAAACGATATGGCTTTGATAAGCCACTGAAGCATATTCACTTAAGTGTGGATGGAACCATTCGCTATAATGCGATTCTTTTCATTCCAGAAAACCGTCCGTTTGATTACTACTCTCAAGATTACCAAAAGGGGCTTGAGCTATATTCAAATGGTGTACTGATTATGGAAAAATGTGCCGATTTAATCCCAGACCATTTTAGCTTTGTAAAAGGGCTAGTAGATTCAGAAGATTTATCTCTAAATATCTCTAGAGAAATGCTTCAACATGATAGACAACTTAAGCTTATTGAGAAAAATATTAATAAGAAAATCAAGCAACAATTACTTAGTCTGCAAAGAGATGATAGAGAGAGCTATGAGAAGTTCTTCCAAGCATTTGGTCGTCAATTGAAGTTCGGAGTTTATAATGAGTTTGGTGTTAATAAGGATACCTTGAAGGATCTCTTGTTATTCTACTCTTCCAAAGAGAAGAAACTCGTTACATTAGCAGAATATGTATCTAGAATGCCAGAAGATCAAAAGTATATTTACTATGCAACAGGTGAGTCCATTGACCGTATTGACAAGCTTCCACAAACAGAGCTTGTAGCGGATAAAGGATACGAAATCCTTTATTTCACCGAAGAAATCGATGAATTTGCTATTCGTGTCTTAATGAACTATGAGGAAAAAGAATTTAAATCGGTATCTAGTCATGACCTTGGTATTGATTCCGAAGAAGAAAAGGCATCTGAACAAGAGACAGAAGAAAACAAAGAGCTATTCGGTTATATGAAGGACAAATTATCAGGAAAAGTGAAAGAGGTTCGTGTATCTAAACGCCTAAAGTCACATCCAGTTTGTTTAACAGCTGATGGTGAAATTTCCATTGAAATGGAGAAAGTCATTAGTGCCATGCCTGATAATCAACAAGTAAAAGCGGAAAAGGTACTCGAAATTAATCCGAATCATGAAGTCTTCCAAACATTAAAGGATGCATTTGAGAATGATAAGGAAAAATTAGACCTGTATACGAATATCCTGTTTAACCAAGCTTTACTAATCGAAGGATTACCAGTTGAGGATCCAGTTGAATTTACTAATAATATGTGTAAAGTAATGGTTGCGCAATAATAAAGAGAAAACCCAATGTTGGAATGATGATTCCAACATTGGGTTTTTCAAATAGTCGCTTGCGCTATTTATTTTAATGCTCTATCTAAAGTCTCTAGGTTCTTCTTCATTAAACTAAAATAGTCTTCCTCATTCTCCAGGTCATCCGCTGTTAAAGTCGATAGATTATGCAAGTATAGTGGCTCTGCATTGATTTCATTCTGAATCACTTCGGCTACTTTTGGTGTGACGTTTTGTTCAAAGATAATATACTTAAAGCCTTTATCTTTGGCTAATTTAATAAGCTGTGCCAGTTCGCTTTGAGAAGGCTCTTGGCTTGAGGATAACCCTGCAATGGGTATTTGTTTAATGCCATAGCTTTCTTCCCAATAACCGTAGGCAGCGTGGGAAACAAGCATTTCAGGGTTTTCTTTTGTTTCTACTACATGATGAAATTGCTCATCTAAATCCTCTAAATTACTCTTTAACGCTTCAAAGTTTTTCTCAAAATCTTCTTTTGCATCTGGCTTCAAGTTTACTAGAGAATCCTTAATATTCTCAGCAAGCAGGATAGCTCGGTGCGGGTCTAGCCAAATATGTGGATCCTCATCTCCATGGTGATGGCTGTCCTCTTCCTCGCTATGATCATGTTCAGTGGTTTCTTCATGGTCATGGTCATGTTCCTCATCCTCGTGATCATGGTCATGCTCATGAGCTAATGCTTCCACCCCATCGGATGCGATAACCATTAATACATCCTCATTTATTAGCGTGTCATGAATGGATTCTGCATAAGATTCCATCCCAAGTCCGTTATAAATAAATGCATCAGCTTTAGCAATGTCCAATACTTCTCTTGAGGTCGGCTCATATGTATGGCTATCTGCACCCGGAGGAATAAGGGTTTGAACTGTTACATGAGAACCGCCAATTTTTTTAGTGAAATCCTCTAATGGATAAATCGACGTAAAGATGGACAATGTACCTTCCTCTGCCGATTTATCAGAATTCACCTTGTCACTACATGCCCCTAAAATGATGATTAAAACGAAGAGACCAATCAAATACAAGTTTCTTTTCAATACGTAAACTCTCCCTTTTTTTAAAGTCAAATCAGATTATATCGTAATGATTCCGATTTGTAAATAGTAATCATTACGATTTATGTTTATTCCATATCTTGTTCATCATTCCTATTTTTGTTCATAAACTGTATAAAGCACACATGGAGGGATCATCATTGACGGAATCAAAAGAGCTTCATAAAGCCATTGCGGAAATCACGGAAATTGCAGAAGGTTTTGGCTTGGATTTTTACCCGATGCGGTATGAAATTTGTCCTGCTGAAATCATTTATACATTTGGTGCATACGGAATGCCGACGCGTTTCTCCCATTGGAGCTTTGGAAAACAATTTCATCGAATGAAGCTACAATATGATTTAGGCTTAAGTCAAATATATGAATTAGTGATAAACTCGGATCCTTGTTATGCATTTTTGTTAAACACCAATAGCTTGATACAAAATAAACTCATAATTGCACACGTCTTAGCGCACTGTGATTTCTTCAAAAACAATGTCCGTTTCTCTAATACGAGAAGAGATATGGTAGAAAGCATGACGGCAACAGCGGAAAGGATTGCGGAATATGAAATCATACATGGAAAAGAAGAAGTAGAAACATTTTTAGATGCAGTGCTAGCCGTGCAAGAACATATAGACCCATCAATCGTTCGTCCTAAGTTGCCAGCGTATGCTTGGGAAGATGAGGAATCACCGATAAAGAAGGCGAAATCTCCTTATGATGATCTATGGGGGTTAGATGATAAACCAAAAGAGACAAAGCCAAGGGTAAAACGCCGAAAAAAATTTCCACCGAAACCTGAAAAAGATATTCTTCTATTTATTGAGCAATACAGCACGGAGCTGGAAGACTGGCAACGAGATATTCTAACCATGATGCGAGAGGAAATGTTATACTTCTGGCCTCAACTAGAGACGAAAATCATGAACGAAGGCTGGGCTTCCTATTGGCACCAACGCATTATGCGTGAGTTGGACTTAACGTCTAGTGAGACAGTTGAATTTGCAAAGCTAAATGCAAATGTCGTGCAGCCTTCTAAACAACGAATTAATCCATATTATTTAGGCTTAAAGATTTTTGAGGATATAGAGGAACGATACAATAATCCTACTGAAGAAATGAAAGCCAGAGGTGTCAAACCTGGTTCAGGGCGAGAAAAGATGTTTGAAGTAAGAGAAATCGAATCGGATATCTCGTTCATCCGAAACTACCTCACAAAAGAACTAGTAGAACAAGAGGATATGTATTTATTTGAAAAGCAAGGCATGTATTATCGAATTTCGGATAAGGATTATGAAAATATTCGGGACCAATTAGTATCTATGCGGGTGAATGGCGGTTTTCCATACATCACAGTGGTGGATGGGGATTATATGCGTAATGGAGAGTTGTATTTAGTACACGGATATGAAGGAACAGAACTGGATCTTCACTATTTGGAAAATGTGTTGCCTTATCTTTATCAACTATGGGGTCGGAAGGTTTATATGGAGACGTATGTGGATGAAAAGTTGACGGTTTATTCTTATGATGGGGACCGGGTTTTTAAGAGATAGATAACTAAAGGGCTTACTTCGTGTAAGCTCTTTTACTATTTAGTCTTGCAATATTCTTAAGTATTATCTATTGAATATATAAGCAAATAACTATATACTTATATACGAATATATTAGGTGGTGAAAAGTTATGCTAAAAACTTCCATTGAAATGGAAAATGCGGCATCTGTTTTGAAGTTAATGGGGGACAAAACACGTTTAACGATGATGAAGATTATGGACAAACATGATTGTTGTGTGTGTGAATTTGTAGAGATATTTAATATGAGTCAACCATCCATCAGCCAACATCTACGTAAATTAAGGGACCTAGGCTTAGTAAAGGAAGAACGTAGGGGACAATGGATATTTTACTCGATGAACAAAAAGAATATGTATTACCCATTTATTCAACAGATTCTCGAGCATCTACCTAGTCAAGATGATAAATTACAGAAATTAGAAGAACAAGGGACTCGAATTTCTTGTTGTTAATTTAGGGGGAACTACTTTGTCAGCTATGGTTATACTAGCAATACTTATCTTTTTGGCAACACTTGTATTAGTCATTTGGCAGCCAAAAGGATTAAATATAGGATGGTCTGCTTGTGGCGGAGCTATCCTGGCACTACTTGTAGGTGTAGTCGATTATCATGATGTGATGGAAGTGACTGGAATTGTATGGAATGCTACCTTAGCGTTTGTTGCTATTATCCTTATTTCACTGATTTTAGATGAGATCGGATTTTTCGAATGGGCATCCTTGCATATGGCAAGAGCTGCTAAAGGTAATGGAATTAGAATGTTTGTTTATGTCAGTATCCTTGGAGCAATAGTAGCGGCATTTTTCGCCAATGATGGTGCAGCACTCATCCTTACTCCAATTGTTCTTGCTATGGTTCGGAACTTGAACTTTCAAGAAAAAATGGTCTTTCCGTTTATTATGGCCAGTGGCTTTATCGCGGATACCACTTCCTTGCCACTTGTGGTTAGTAACTTGGTAAACATTGTATCTGCAGACTTCTTTGATATTGGATTTGTTGAGTATGCAACGAGAATGTTTCTACCAAACATTTTCTCACTTATTGCCACGATTACCGTTCTATTGATTTACTTTAGAAAAAGTATTCCAAGGAATTATGATATTTCACAATTAAAAGAGCCATCAGAAGCAATTCGAGATAAAAAGATGTTTAACATGTCTTGGTATGTCCTTGCCATCCTATTAATTGGTTATTTTACCAGTGAATTTATTAATCTCCCTGTTTCTATTGTTGCTGGGGTTATCGCCATTTTCTTCTTATTAGTTGCTAGAAGAAGTGAAGTGGTCAATACAATGGCAGTTATAAAAGGCGCTCCATGGAATATTGTGTTCTTCTCCATAGGAATGTATGTAGTTGTATTTGGCTTACGAAATGCAGGATTAACAGACTTGTTAGCTGATGTCATACAGCTAGCAGCAGAACAGGGATTATTTGTTGCAACAGTTTCTATGGGATTCATTGCGGCAATACTATCCTCCATTATGAATAACATGCCAACAGTTATGATTGATGCGATAGCAATTGCTGAGACAGATACAACAGGTGTTATCCGAGAAGCATTAGTGTACGCGAATGTAATTGGCTCTGACTTAGGTCCGAAGATTACTCCAATCGGTTCACTAGCAACGCTATTATGGCTTCATGTTTTATCGCAAAAGGGAGTCAAAATCTCTTGGGGGACGTATTTCAAAACAGGGATTATTTTAACCATTCCAATCCTGTTTATCACCTTATTAGGTCTATATGTAACATTAACTATATTTTAATAAAGGAGAATCATCATGGCTAAAAAGACAATCTATTTCTTATGTACGGGTAATTCTTGTAGAAGCCAAATGGCAGAAGGATGGGCTAAAAAACTTCTAGATGACGAATGGGAAGTGAGAAGTGCCGGGATTGAAGCACATGGATTAAACCCTAATGCAGTAAAAGCAATGGCAGAAGTGGGAATTGATATTTCTGACCAAGAATCCGAAATGATAGATAATGAATATTTAAACAATGCAACAATGGCAGTAACGCTTTGTGGGGATGCAGCTGACCGTTGCCCAATGACACCACCACATGTGAGAAGAGAACACTGGGGATTTGATGATCCTGCCAAGGCGGAAGGAACAGAAGAAGAAAAGTGGCAAGTGTTCCAGCGAGTTCGTGATGAGATTGGGGAGCGTATTAAGCGTTTTGCGGAGACGGGAGAATAAGTACTTCTAATTACGTTTTGAGATATTAAAGTAAAAACATTATCATATTTAGCAAGTGGATTAATAACAAGATTCACTTGCTGTTTTTTTACTTTAATTTCATTGTTTATTTCTTTGAAAACAGGACCTTTATATTATCTCCCTTAAATGTTTATTATTAGAGTGTTATTTTCCAACTGGAATTAATAATAAAACCTTAAACTCATTAGGTAATCTATCGTTTATTACTTCATCTCGAAAACCACCAATCGGTGCTGATTTCCATCCCATGACACTAGCTACATGTAACATGTTTTGGGAAATGTGTCCCGCCTCCAGTAGGCAGAATCGATATCCTCTTAAGCCATATTTTTCTTGTGATTTGTTAAGGTCCGATGCAATTACAAAACAAAGGTTTGCATCGATTCCGTCTTGTAGTAAGGCACCTTCATATATATAATTGCTAGATATTTTTACTATGGAGTGATCCTTTTCATCATACCAATATAAGCCATCATCTATGTTTAAGTTATTTCTAATAAATATAAATATATGATTCGGATAACTTCCTCCTGCTGATGGATAAACTCTCTTTGATTTATCATTAAATCTAGTACCAACAGACCATTTGAGAAAAGTTCCCAATTCCTCTATACTCACATTTTCCAAAGGGCTGATCTCTTTTGTTGTATATCTTTCCTGAATGATTTTAGAGAAGTTTTTTTCAGGTATATTATTATAATTTAATTTAATCTTTGGTAATTCTTTAAAGTGCATCTTACTTGTTGCATTGCCATCTAATGTATTAGGAGGTTTTTTTAGAGTATCCCACGACGACATTTCATGAAATTTATGAATCTCTTTCATTTTTATACCCCCCTCTCTTAGCGAATTTAACTACAACTATTGCCTCTGTTAGTCAAAGACCCATTCATTCAATGATTCTTCATTAATGTTCTCTGTCGTGGTAAATGGGAGCGTGTGATACTCCCAATCGAAGAAACCGTTTTTCATTCCTTTAGTTAGAAATATCATCTCAAATTTGTCTTCCGCATAAACTTGTGTTAAATAAATATGGTTTCCTGCGTATTTTGTATAAATGTCAAGATCTGATATTTCTAACAAATCTTGACCCTTTCTATCCCTTTCAGCATTTATTTCACTGATATAGTAATCTGCATCATTCCAATTATTTTCTTGTGATTTTAAGTATATTGCATCCGAATTAACTAAAATAAAAACAACAAATATTATTAGAACACAAGAAAAGATAATTTTCTTCATAAATTCGCTCTCCTTAAGTCACTAATCACTTCTCTCATATTTCTGCCCCGTTCGCATAATAACAACTAATTAGATACTAGCATAATATTCCGAAAATAAAATTAGTATTTTAGCATAGAATATGGTAATCATAATTGGATCAGCCTTGTTTCTCTAATACACCTGTTTGTTGTATAAGAACTAATGTTCTATTTTATATTACAACCTTATAACCAGCTCTCAATACAAACTACCTTTTTGGCATCTGCATCTAATTTCACTTTTTTACCGATAGCCAATGGATGCATCGGATGGGTATGAGATGTATCAAATTCAGCTAATATAGGGATGTCTATTCCGTCTAACTGTTCGATCAATAAATCTAAGGGTTGTTTTCCTGTACCCAGGTCATTGTAACGTTCATGTTTTCCTAGTATTATGCCGGCAACTTTTTCAAAAACACCATGAACTCTAAGCATTGCGAAGTTTTTCTCAACAATTGAAGCATCCTTCGTGCAATCCTCAATTAATAATATATCGCCATGCTCTATCTGTGGAAAATACGGCGAACCAATAAAACCGTACATTGAATTTAAATTACCACCGATTAATCTCCCATCTGTTACCCCTCCTTTCCTGGTTATCCACTCATTACTATAGAGTTTTTTCTCCGTTGTTTTTTCAAGCCAATTTACTGCTTCATCGGACCAAAATGGTGGCATTGGTACTTCGTATGGAAGACTAGTCTCCTCCATAAAATATTGCTTAAAATAGCTATATGTATAATCTACGAGGGGTTCGAATTCACCAAAAGAAGGAATCAGAGCAGGACCATAATATGTTGTGATGCCTGTTTTTGCAAAAAGTGCGAGTAAAATAGCAGTGGCATCAGAATATCCAACAACTAACTTCGGGTTATTCATAAATGCTTCATAATCAATATATGGCAACATACTATTTGCATTTGTGCCGCCTATAGTAGACATAATCATTTTAATATCTGGGTTTCGTAATAATTCATTTAGTTCATCTGCACGTGCTTTGGGTGTACTTGAACGATATACATCCGATTGTCCAGTCAATTTTCCTTCTACAATAACAAAACCTTTCTCTTCCATAAAAGTTTTAGCACGCTGATAACGCTGTTTAGCTGTAACTGTTGCTGGACTAGATGGACTAAATATCCCGATTTTATCTCCTTGTTCTAAGTGTAGAACCATAATAACACCCCTACTTTCTAATCATAAATTAAAGAAAATATTTAAAAGTAATAATACAAAAAATCATGAGCTTATTGAATTAACCTGCTGCGTTAATTGAATGAGGGTGCAATCACTATTGAAGTAAAGCACCCGTTAATGGTAAAAAAGTGATATTAATTCTATGAGTTTATAAAATGATAAAAGTAATAAAAGCAATAGCAGAAAAGATAAAATGTAAAAACGCATTCTTCTTTCTTTTGTCACCTAATTCAGACATTCCAATAAATATAAACATTATCCCCACTATAAACACTGCAAAAGGTAATACGATATATGTATCAGCTATATCTATGTAGATACATAAGGAAAGAACACTAACCGCTAATACTAAAATAATTATTATTTTTTTCATTGTAATCCCCTTAAGACTAATTCATTGTATATTATTTTATTCAACTCTTTTGCCCCGCTAGTTTAACAACATTACTTCACAATCTTTTCTTATCTTACCACACGATAGGTAATATTCTGAATAGCTATTGGAAGATAACCAGCAAAGGTTCCGTCCATTAATTAGACGGAACCTTTGCTGGTTATTCATGCTATTTAGCTATAAAACAACTCCAAAATATCTTATTCTAGATATTCCTCAACCCACTCTACATCAATCGGCCCATTCAACACTGTATAATACTCACCACTATTTTTAAATTGTAGCCGATTCTCATAAATGTTAGCAGATATCGGTTTCCCGTTAGAATAGATTGTGATACGAAAACCCTTTTCTTTTGAAACATCACTATCCCACTCACGATCTTTCATCTTCTTCACCCGGTATTGACTAAGAAAGTCCTTTAACACTTTTCCATGCAACGTTTCACCTGTTACCTTTTCATCATTAATCATATAATAATCCACTTCTGCTGTATTAAAACGAATGACATCATCCAAGTCTTTCTCCTTATAATCATGGAATACCATAAAAGCGAATAATAGAATCGGAACCATAATCATTACCGTAGTAAAAATCTTAAAGTATCTATCCTTTCCAAGTCCCTTCTTTACGGAGTAGATAGCAAGTTTCTCCGATAAAAATGCTGATACTGGAATAACAATTATAAAGAACAGTAATACATAAATAATGTCCACTATATAATGAGGGTGCCAAGGTGCGAAATGTGCTAAGTTCCTATAAAGCAGGTAGTAAAGATAAGAATTTACCATTAATAGGAGGATGAAAAATATCACATACAATCCTTTACTCTTCTCTCTATGTTGCATGATGGAATCTAGCATTTCCTTTTTCTTTTCCGGAGCAAGATTAGTTTGTGGCATCGTCTCTAGCATCTTTTCCAATTTATCTTTACTCATGGAAGGTCCCTCCTAATCTTGTTTTTAATGCCTTTTTCGAACGATGATAGGTGGAGCGCACTTTATTTTCACTCCAGCCCAAAATCTCAGCAGTCTCCGTAACAGAAAATTGGTGTATCCCTCTTAATAAGAGCACTTCCTTATATCCAGACTTCAAAGAAAGGATTGCATGGTAGAGTTCTTTTTTTTCCTCATTTAGATGTAGTAATAAATCTGGTGTTACCTCAGTACTTGGTTCATGGTATGAGGAAAATGGAATGATAGATTTCCACTTTTTACGATTTCTTCTTCGAATCTCATCTATGGCTAAGTTTTTCGCAATACTATATAGCCATGTTTTGGGACTAGCGTTTTCCTGGAAGCTAGATAATCCATTCATCGCCCGGATAAATACCTCTTGTACTAAATCATCAACATCGGCTTCCCCGAGCCGGTAGATGAAGAAGTTATAGATTTCATCACTATATTGGTAGAACCAATCGGTGATTATTTTTTCTTGGTCCATAACAAAACGACCCCTCTGTTTTTCTATCTATCTATTTAGACGACATACCGGTATTGTTATCGCACATAAAATGATTAAACTTTATTCGCCATGAGATTTTTTTCCCGTAATAACCAATAACCTATAAAAGCTGTAATGCAAATTACACTACCAATCAATACGTATAAAAAGCGGATGGCTACAAAGGGAACCGTAACCATAGCAAACAAAATACCAAGTGGCAACATGGTTCTCATAATTAATAATCTTACCGATATCACTTTTCCCATTAAGTGATTCGGGATGACTTGTTGGATCAGTGTGATGTTATAAATGTTGAAAATCGCGATAACGATACCTGCAATGATCTCCGTAACAACAGCCAGTACATACCACGGTGTAACACCTAAGAAAAGGTAAGTACACCCACCAACGAATAGGGCAGAGAAAAGTATTCCGACCTTATCTAGGTTACCTATCTTTTGCTTGATGAAGGCGCCAATTACATAACCAATAGGAAAGCCAGCCATAAATATTCCATAAGCAATAACGGATTGATCAAGAACGGTAGTGACAAAAGGGAGAGTCGTTACAACGGTTACTCCAACCCCAAACTGGACAAAGCCAAAAAACACCCCAAGCCAAACTAGTAATCTATGATGAAAGTACATGCTAAATCCTTCACGAAATTCCTGTATCCAGGGTTTTCTTACTTTGGTTGGCTGATAGTCTTCGTTTACTGTTAGTATCATTATAGAGCTTAATAAAAAGGCAGCTGTAATGATGAGCAGAACCCATTCCACGACTAAATAATCAACAAAAACAGCAGCAATTACCGGCCCCATAATGACCATCACTTGGCGAGTGCTATCTAGGGAAGCATTCGCTTTAGAAAGATATTCTTTTTCCATAATTGTCGGTAAGATAGCCTGGTTAGCCGGAGCAAAAATAGGCATCATCAGCCCAACGATGACTTGTACGATAAAGATAAACGTAATGGTGAAGATATCAAACCATGAGGCAACGAGTAACATGGAAGCTAATATCATCCGTACTAATTGACAGCTAATCATAATCCATTTACGACTCCAGCGGTCGACATACGGGCCAATAAAGAGCTGCATGAAAAATGAAGGGATGTAATAGACAAGCCAGACCGATCCAAGTGCCGTGGTGGACCCTGTAAGTTGAAACACTAAGATAGAGTTACAGGCTATAAACAGAGCACCTCCCAACTCAGAAGTGGCATTGCCAAGCCAAATAGACTGATAGCTAGAACGATTCTTCACCTTATCTTCTCCTTACTTTTTTAAATAGAGATGTAGTTCCTCTCCTAAGAACTTAAGTGCTTGTGTCTTTAGGGAGTACTTTGAATCTACTATTTCCACGAGCTTTGCAGAGCGAAGAATCTTCAGGTGATGGTGGACGGTAGACTTTCCAAGATCTAGATGATCAGTAATTTCTTGTAGTGTACGTTCTTTATCAAACAACAACTTCACTATCTTCATTCGAGCCTCATCTCCTAAAGCCTTGTACTTTAGAACCATAAAATCATCAGGCATGTAGCGATCATTTGGGGAGATGCTTTCATTTGAAATCGGATAGTAGAACACTTTTGTATCTTCTAAATCAGCTTCAATATTCCATGGCCGGTAAACATACTGGGGGATTAGTAACACTTGATTTACACTTGGTTCGGGTTTATAACTAACTCCACCAGTTGCCCATTCGACCATTGCTTCGGGTTCTAATTTGTTTAGCATATCTCTTTTCATTTCATAATCGGTTTGTAACATGTTATGTAATTCTTCTATATCTTTCTTAATCACAGCTTCATACCATCCCAGCATGATCGTGATGAGGTGTTCTTTCAGAAAAGTAGAATCTACCGTGCAGATATAATCTATATACTGAGGAAAAAATGGATTGTCTTTTGTTAGCTTTTTCATTTCGGAAGTAGCGGAACCATTCCCTGAAGCTGCTTCCTTTCGCAAATCCTGGAACGGGTGTCCAATGAATGGTAGACAGACAAATTTCAATTGATCCTCTGTAAGTTCTTGTATATGGGATGTAAAATCCTGTAAATCGTTAAAACGTCTCATGTGAAGCAACTGAAGTAATGCCTTCCAGGTGTTATGCTTCTCTACATAGTCCAGTTCTTTTATGAACTCTTTGGACATATTCCCTTTGATAGTAGTCCAATAATCTAGCGGCTTCTCTAGTGTGTTGATTATGGGGGTGTTGGTAATAGCAGCTATTCCTAAGGCACATTCCCAAAGGAGGGAGTATTCTAGTTTGATTTGGTAGGTAGTTCTTTTCCTGCTAGTAAAATGCAAAACATCCATTTGTATCACCTCATTACCATCTTGTCTAACATTCTATATTATTAGAATTTAATATTCAATAAATTTAGAATAGGAAAAAACACCTAAAATACATTCCTATTTTAGGTGCTCATCAACTTATTGGTAATTGAAATAGCTTAATTCTTAAACTTTAAACTAGTTTCTAATTCCTTCACATACTTCAAAGGAAGTAACTTCGATGTGGCAATATAGAGATCACTTATCGTACCTGTAGCTGGAAAAGTAAGTTGGAATGTATTTTTACGTAACTGCTTTGGTGGATAAATTCCTGTGACTAGTTTTCCGTCTTCATTTTCCAGCCAAATAGTAGCTGCCTGTTGAAAATCTTGCTTGCCACTTATTTCATAGGTAACGGTGTGAAGGTCTTTTTCTACTTGAACATCTATTACGGTTAGGCTACCGACATCACCTTGGGAAAGTGTGAATGGTTTTCCTTCCCATTTCTTTCGTACATTCTCAGGTTCATAAGTATGCAGGTCAACTTGATAGGGTTGAATGAGTAAAGACTCTGGAATGGGATCTAAAGGCTCAAATAAGTAGCTAGAGCGGACCAAAATTTTCCCGTTTTCTAATGGCTCCGATGAACTTCCGCCCCTTATCGGTTGAAGGATATGCCCCTTTTCATCCGTTACTTTTAAATTTAAATCCATAGGAAGATGTTTCTGTTCTTCCTGAATAAAATTTTGTACCTGTATTTCAGTTCCGGTTGGGTAAAAGATAATGTTGTCAAAGGTAATCACCTTGGTGTCCATCTTTTTAGTTTCCCTGATAGGGAAGGATTTGGCCACACCTTTTAGTGTAATGGGAATTTCGACCATGTTGGAATCCATACCAGGTGACGACATTCCTAACATAAAGGAATCAGGGATGTTTTCGTGAAAATCAATGGTTATTGTCCCTGCATAGTACCCGTTATCTAATAACTTCCCACCGGCACTCATATGATTAAAGGTTAGTGGTTTTCCATTAAGAGTGAATGCAATGTCTTCTAAGAATTGATTTGTCATAGCACCTTTCTTTGATTTGGATCTGGTTATCATGTAAGCCAGATGTATACTGGAACCATCATAGAGACTTTCTGTTATAAGAATCGTTTCATTTTTTAATTCTAATGTTTTATTTACAGGAATGGCGAGCCCTTTTTTGCTTGCGTGTTGTTGACCAATATCACCAACCATCTCAAAGATGGATTCCTCAGGAGGCTCTGTACTTTCAAATGAAATGCTGTTTGGGTATATGGTAAACGAAAGAAGTACCATACTAACGGCAGATAGGAATAGTTTCATATAAAATCTCCTTCCTAATTCATACCTATTAGTTTCTACATTAAATAGGAAAATTATGTAATGAACTAATATATCAAAATAATTTGATATATCACTTGAACATCAAAATAATTTGATATATACTTTAAACATCAAAAATAGTTGATGTAATGGAAGGGGGATGGCAATGGGAACCAAGGCACAGGAGTTACAAGCTACTTTTAAACAATATGAAAAGACATTCAAGGCACTTGCAGATGAAAAAAGGTTAAAGCTGCTTAATTTGTTAGCAGATTCCAAAGAAGAATCTATCTGTGTATGTGATTTGGAAGAAGAAATGGAAATGGCACAATCCAAGCTATCCTATCATCTAAAAATCCTTATGCAAGCAGATCTAATCGAACGAGAAAAGAAAGGCACTTGGCACTACTATTCTATTAATAATGAAGTCATGAACCAAATACTTTCAGAAGAGTTATGTTGTTTATTCCGAAGAGCAAGTAACGAGGATACATCTGATTTAACTTGTGGTTGTTAAATTAAAGGGGGATGGGACCGTGAAAAACTTACCTACATTAGTCATTGGGGCAGGGCCTATTGGGTTAGCTGCAGCAGCGCATTTATATGAACGGAATGAGGACTTCTTAGTCGTTGAAAAAGGAGAAAGAGCAGGGAGTAACCTTCTGGAATGGGGGCATGTGCAACTATTCTCACCATGGCAATTTAATATGAATTCCGCAGCTAAGAAAATACTACATAACACCGATTGGATAGAACCAGAAGCAGATAAACTTCCAACAGGGAAGGAAATCGTAGAAGAATATCTTGAACCATTATCAAAACTACCTCTGTTCAACGGGAAAATATTATATCATACAGAAGTTACTGCGATTACGAGAAAAAATAAAGATAAAATGAAATCTACTGACCGTGATGAAAGTCCGTTTGTTATTTATGTGAAGTCAAAGGGGCAGACAAAGAAGCTAGAAGCAAAAGCTGTTATTGATGCAAGTGGAACATGGAATAATCCAAATCCTCCTTTTGCGGATGGTGTATGGCAAGACGAGGATTTAAAGCACCGTAACATCACAACCATTCCTAACATTCAAGCAGAAATAGAGAAGTATAAAAACAAACACATCGCAGTAATTGGAAGTGGTCATTCTGCATTAAATACACTGAACGATTTAGCACAGGTTAAGGAACTTTATCCGGAAACAACAATTTCATGGATTGTACGGAAACAACAGGTGCAAGAAGCTTTTGGTGGGGAAGAAAGTGATGCCTTAGAAGCGAGAGGGGCACTTGGTACGAAAACACATAAAATCGTAGACAATGGGGTAGTGAATGTATTTACAGGTTTTCATGTGGAGGAGATTGAACAAGGGGTCAAAGGTTTTACTGTTTCTTCTACAAATGGCGCGGTAGTTCATGAAGTAGATGAAATAATCGTAAATACTGGGGCAAGACCAGATTTCTCATTCTTATCGGAACTACGATTGAAGGTGGATCCTGCAGTGGAAAGCACACCACAACTGGCACCTTTAATTGATCCGAATCTGCATAGCTGCGGGACAGTAAGACCACATGGTGAGGAAGAATTGCGACATCCGGAACATAACTTCTACATTGCAGGAGTCAAGAGCTATGGGCGCGCACCTACCTTTTTAATGACAACCGGGTATGAACAAGTCCGCTCCATCGTTGCGTATATTTCTGGGGACGTAGAAGCGGCTAAGAAGGTGGAGTTAAAACTAACGGAAACTGGTGTATGTAAAGTAAATCCAGCACCAAAACAACTACAAATTATTGGTGTTTCGGACTGTGGGGATGGAAGCAGTGGCTGATAATTCTTCTCCTAATAAAACCTTACATGATCATCCTATTACTATTCGTCCAATGAGAAATGAAGATAATGAGGCAGTATTGCAAATTTATACAAAAGGTATCGAAACTAAAAATGCTACCTTTGAAACCCAAACCCCAACTTGGGAAGTTTGGGATGCGAACCACATATCGCATAGTCGTTTCGTTGCTACTTTTAATGGAATTGTGGTTGGTTGGAGTGCGCTAACACCTTATTCAAGGCGTGCGGTATATCAAGGTGTCCATGAACTAAGTATTTATATTAATCCAGATTATGCTGGAAAGGGTATTGGTTCGAAACTCATGAATACTATTGTAAAGTCTGCAAGAGATAATGGCTCTTGGATGTTACAAGCAAGTATCTTTCCGGAGAATCAAGCAAGTATTTCTTTACACAAGAAGTTTGGTTTTCGTGAAGTTGGATACCGGGAACGAATTGCGCAATTAGACGGAGTATGGCGTGATGTTATTCTTCTTGAGAAAAGGTTCTAATTTCAGAGGTGATATAGGATGGTATTAAATCGCGGTGGAGCTTTGACTAAGGATTACTTTGTGGCATATCTGAAATTAATTATGAATACGAAGGAATGTCCTATAGTGGAGGCAAAAGAGATTGCGTTTCAAAGGCTTTTTCGTGGTAATCGAAATACCTTAGGTTTAGAGAGTTATGAAAGGTTTTTACTTGCCATTGACTCGTTAACAAATTAATAGAAGTAAAAGTTACAAGAATGGAGATAGTAAAGAGTAAAAGGGGTGTAACTATTGGGGCCTTTTACTCGATACAAAATAAATGAAACAGAAGATGGAATTGAAGTTATTCTATATATGGATGAGAATCTAACGGAATTTTCAAGTGAGTTAGGAATTGCCTCCAAGGATCAAGAAACTAATATAGAGAAGGAAGCGGTAAGTTTTGTTAAAAAGCGGTTTCCTTCGTTAAAAGTAAAGAGTGTTAAGGTTATGGCAGGGGCTATGTTACTGACATCTATTGGAATAGGTGCACTTCCTATGACGAAAGCATCTGCAGCAGAAGCTACCGTCACGCAGTCACGGACAGATCCGTCCTCATACATTGTCTCACCAGGTGATACATTGTACAGTATTGCCAAGCAAAAGGGGACAACAGTCGATGCGATTAAACAGACCAATCATTTGTCTTCGGATTTACTAAGCATCGGACAGAAGTTAACCATTCCAACTGGTACGACATCAGCCCCATTCCAGGCGGAAACGACTTCGTATAAGATTGTATCTGGAGATACATTATATAGTATTGCCAAACAAAATGGGACCACGGTGGATGCCATTAAGCAAGCTAATAATCTATCATCGAATATCTTAAGTATTGGGCAGACGCTGAGGATTCCTTCTGGAAATACTTCTCAGACTGCCCCAACACCTATAGAAACCCCATCTCCAGCCCCAACAACCTCCTATAAGGTTGTATCTGGAGATACGTTATACAGTGTTGCCCAACAAAATGGAACCACGGTGGATGCGATTAAACAAGCTAATAACTTATCCACTAATACTTTAAGCATTGGGCAAGCATTGACGATTCCTTCTAGTGGCAGCCCTGCACCGTTGCAAACAACTACAACTACTCATACAGTTGTTTCAGGGGATACATTATTTCTACTTGCTAAGGGAAACGGAACAACAGTGGATGCAATCAAGCAAGCTAATAATCTGTCCTCCGATATCCTGAATATTGGCCAGAAGTTGATTATCCCTACTGGGGTTACAGTAACAACGCCAACGACGAATTCATCGGTCCAATCAGAACAAGAGATAGCGGTGAACCAAGAAGAAGTGGAATGGCTTGCAAAGATGATATACAGTGAAGGTCGAGGAGAATCATTAGAGGGACAGATTGCTATTGGTGCTGTCATTATGAACCGGGTTAATAGCCCTCTTTTTCCTAATGATGTTAAATCAGTCCTATTTGAAAAAAGCTATGGCTATTATCAATTTACACCAGCAGAAACAGGTGTCATTCATACTGCTAAACCAAATGCCCAAAACTATGAAGCAGCAGAACGGGCAATAAATGGAGAAGCCCCAACAAATGGTGCATTGTTCTTCTATAATCCAGACAAAACATCCAGTAGCTATCTAAGAAGTCGAGATGTTTCTACTACAATCGGGAATCATATTTTTGCTTTTTAGAGCTTATTACATCGTAAGGGGCATGCTAGGGACATTTGCTCTTTACGATGTTTGAACTCTACTACCACACCTGATCCAGTTTATTTGCATAAAACCGAATTGCTTTTTCATAGCTTAAAATATCTTTGTCAGAAGTCGTATCGATTAAGGAAGTTAACAATAATTCCATTGCCTTGTCGTGTTCCTTCAAGTTATATAAAGTCATCGCATAAAAGACTTTAAATGTATGATTGTTAGGAAATAATTCTATGCCCTTTTCGAATGTTCTATTTGAGCTTTCGTAGTCACCTAGTGTGCGATAGGTGCTGCCTAGCCCTAACATGGCTCCCTCTAATGTTTCGCCTGATAAGCCTAGTTCAATTGCTCGCACATAATAAGGTACTGCTTTTGTTTCCTCTCCTAATACATCGAAACTCCAAGCACACTGATAATTTATCTCTGGATGATTGGGATATTCTTTCACAAGTTCTAACAATAGTATATTAGATTCGGTTAGCTTTTCTTGTTTTCTTAGTGATATTGCTTTATCTATTTTTTCCATTTACGTTGACTGCCCTTCCCTCTGTTAACTTTCCATTTCGATATATTCCCTAACTAGTTTCCATTCGCCGCTTTCCAATTCCCATGTATACAAACATTTAGCACGGTGTGTTTGTCCTTGAATGGTACTGGACTCCGTACCAAAGATTAAGTAATTCTTCCCGTTCTTCCGTATCGTTGTGGAGAGTACCTCAAATTCCTTATGAGTGAATTCATCATACTGTTCTAAGACTGATACAATATCATAGTCATAATCATATTCTTCCGGTTTTTCAATACCTGAGAAGGCCCAGTATCCGGTGAATTTTTTTGACATAAAGTATTTTATCTCAACATCAGTCTTCGTCTTAAAACCATCGGTCCAGCTATTGTAATACTCTGTTAACACTTCTTCTATATTTTTCATAAACAATTTCCCCCCATACACCTTTTTGGAAATTATAGCATAAATATTTTGAAAGTTAATTATATGTATGAGTAGTGAATTTACAAAGGTGTAGACAATAGAGGTAGCAGTGGGTATAATATGACTAAAATCAGCATAAAATGAACCGAGGATGCTACCGAACATCCCCGGCTCCGCATGGTTTGTAGTTCAGGTGTGGGATCCCCTCTGAACATCTTACAACTGTAAAAATGAACAAAAGAACCCTCACCTTATAGTGATTTAGCCGTCACGGGTGGGGGTTCACTTTTTGTTAATCTTGTCGTCAATTAACTGCCTTACGAACTCCAGCAATGATATCAAAAATGAACCCGCTGCCACTAGTAACATCAAAATTGATATTACTAAATTCTCCAAAGGCACCCCTCCTTTCACCAATCAATTGGTTCCAGAGGGGAGTGAAAATCCCACCCTAACGACTCACCATGCTTATCTTCATTGTAGCCTAAAACAAGTAGTTGGTAATCATTCAATAGTCATGGGTGTCAAAATGGTAAAATATATCTAGTCGTCTATTTTAGCTTGAAGTTCATCCATCTTTTCTTCCAGTCTATCTAGTCGGTCTTTTCGCTTTTTGGCATTCAGAAGTACGAATACTACGAGAATAATCAACAATATAGGGATAGCGAAGAATAGCAATTGAATTAACATATCCCCAACGTGGAACTCACTGATAGATGCTGCTAATGTAAGTGTCACCGATATTACCCCCTTTTAATATTCTTATGCTGTTCTCTAGACAGCTATTTCTTACTATAAGTGTATCACTCTATATTCCAGGTTTCGAGTTGTTTTCCAAAATATTCTGAAGTTCTTTTGATTCATCGATTTCTAGTGTTCCGAGTCCTTCATTTTCATGATCCCAAATCGAAGCTCCGACGTCAGTAAACCAAATAGAAAACTCGTACAGTCTTTCTGGCTTATTAGAATCGGTTGAAATAAATAGAGTTAACTTTACCGATTCATTATCATCTGGCTTTTCTTCACCCTGTTTTTTCTCTATTGTCTCCCAAATAGTTGAAAACTGATGAATAGTTTCTTCCTCCACAATCATTTTGTCTTCCCCTTCAGGAAAATCAATGTCTATTCTGTTAATCAAACTTTCTTTACTGCTACAGCCGGTTATGATTACTAAGGTTAGTAGGATAAATATGAGCCAACCCTTTTTCATTTTGTAGTCCTCCTATAAAATCAGCAGATTTTAGTTGTCATTTAATTGCTATATCATTATTTTAAATGTTTGTTAGAATATTAGAAACAAATAAGGGGGTAAATTGAGTGAAAACGAGTGAAATGATTCAAATCAATAAACAAGGATGGGAGAAGTCTGCGAAACGTTTCTTCGGAAGAACAGCCCTTCCGGAGCTAGGACCACTTGCACCTACAGAGGACGATCTAAATCTTTTTGGGGACATACAAGGGAAAAAGGTACTTGATATTGGCTGTGGGAGCGGTCATTCCCTAGAGTATATGGGAAGTAAAGGTGCTCTGGAACTTTGGGGAATCGACCTGACAACCAAGCAAATTGAGACAGCTACTGAATTGCTTGTGGGACAACAAGCATTGGTGAAGTTGTTCGAATCGCCAATGGAAGAGAACCCAGGTCTTCCAACCAATTACTTTGATATTGCCTATTCCATTTATGCATTAGGTTGGACGGTGGATCTGGAGAAAACACTGGAAAACATACATAGCTATTTGATTCCTGGTGGAACATTTATATTTAGCTGGGAGCACCCGATTCATGACCGTGTGAAACGGGATGGTCCTAAGTTTACTTTTGAAAAGTCCTATCTAGAAGAAGGACCGGAATATAATGAAGCATGGAATCACTCTGTCATTATTTATCATAGAAAGTTAACTACCTATATTAATACGTTGATAAAAGTTGGTTTTGAGATTGAGAAAGTTATAGATGATGTTGTTTTGCCGGATATTGTTCCAGAAGGTAATGATCTTAGGTGGTACTCAGTAGAAAAGGCAAAGTTAGTTCCGGCTACGTTTATCATAAAAGCTAAAAAGAAAAAGTAAGGTTATGTTTTTGACTTTATTTTGAACACTTTCACCTGAATTATGTTTTCATTTTGTAATTGTGACATAATACACAGGTTATTACTTCCTCCCTAGATAAAATAAATGAAAAATTCCTTATGGGAGGAATATTGATGGATTACGTAAGACCAAATGAAGTTATTCAAACCATTGCAGTTGCTGGACAGAAAAAAGCAAACCTATCTATCCTACATATCTTAATAAAAGGATTTTTGTCAGGTGCATTTTTGGGGTATGCCACTACTTTAGCTTACCAAGCTTCCACTCAGACAGGACTAGACATCGTTGGGGCAATAGTTTTTCCAACTGGTTTCGTGTTAATTCTTTTGTTAAATCTAGAACTTGTTACAGGATCATTTGCGATGCTGCCTATTGCGAGATTAAGAGGACTCACCACAACACCGAAGATATTACGTAATTTCACATGGGCTTTTACCGGGAATTTAATTGGTAGTGTGTTTTATGCATTTCTTTTCTATATCGCGATTACTAAGTTTGGTCATTCATTTGATGCAACTGTTATCGATAAGATTATCGCGGTTGCGGAAAGTAAAACGCTCGATTATAAGGGATATGGTAGTAACGGGTATGTGGTTGTTTTTGTAAAGGCTCTATTATGTAACTGGATGGTGACGATGGGTGCCGTGATGGCTTTTACCTCACAGGCAACCATTGGGAAAATTGCTGCGATGTGGATTCCGGTTTTTATATTTTTTGCTCAAGGATTTGAACACGCGGTTGTTAATATGTTTGTCATTCCAGCAGCAATGATGCTGGGGGCAGATATAAGTTTTGGAGATTGGTGGGTGTGGAACCAAATCCCGGTGACCTTTGGTAATTTAATCAGTGGTATTTTGTTTACGGCTATTTGCTTACATACAATTACAAAGGAAAAGAGTAATTCTTAGTAAAGATACCAAATGTTAATCCCACCGTTCTAAATGGTGGGATTAACATTTGGATTTATTTTCTAAATAGGCAAGCCCAAAATGCGGATGTTCCAAATAAATTGTTTTCATCCTCTACATCATTCATCTTCCGTATCTCAATTTCCTCAAAGTCTTTAAAGATTTGTCGAAGTTTCTCTTCTGTAAAGCCAAGTCCTCCCTGCAGATTCCTTCTGCGGTACACTTCCCAATCTGAGATATCAGAACCACCGTACTTTCCACCTTCCTCAAAACAAGTAATGGCGAAGTGTCCCCCAGGTTTCAATGCTGCCATAACTAATTCTATGTATTGCATTCTACGATGGGGTGCAATGTGGTGAAAACAGCCAGAATCATAGACTAGTTCATAAGAATTCTCTTCTATTTCTAAATTGAAAATATTGCTTTTGATAAAGTTAATATCTAGATTTAATTCCTTCGAACGTTCACTGGCCCATGCTAAGGATTCCTTAGATAAGTCAACCGCATCAACTGAAAATCCGTTTTGGACAAGATAAATGGCATTTCTCCCGGGCCCACAGCCAAACTCTAAAGCTTTACCAGAATTCAATAATCCTTTCTGAAAATAGGAATCTAAGTTTTCATCAGGTTTATTCGCAAAGAAGGGGATTGGTTTTGTACGATCTGAATAGAAGTCATCCCAGAATTCTGTTGGCTCACGTAAGAGTGAATCTAGCATGTTTAACAGGTCATCGTAATTGTAAATTGCTTCATTCATTTGGATCCATCCCTTCATAAAACTATTATAATTTTACCATATATTGGGCGGCTGGCGGTGTGGAAACAACAAAAAAACCCTCATTTAGAGGGCTTTCTACTACTTCTTTTCTAGTTCGAAATGAACCGATTTATTCACTCGGACAAGGTATAATAGATTCTCCACGGTCACATCAATATACTCCGAGGATTCGGCAAAACTCTTATAATAAGTTTGAGAAAAGATTCCCTCCGCCATGCTTCCTCCATGTACTTTTCCAATGTCCCCGTTATTATTTCTAGCGGTTATTAAATTTGGAGAACCCGCACTTTCTTCCCCAAAATACTCATTAATGGAGTAGCTGGCTAATTCAATTTGTTGATTTTCTTTCTTAGCCTTGTAAACGATTGTAAATTGCAATCCATCATTTGTGTAGGATACTCGGTCTAAGAAGATACTCGTATCTTTAATTTCGGCAATCTTTTGACTCATATCCCTTCTAGGTAGGCTATCTGAATCCTCAAGTTCTGAAGTATCAATGGTAAACTCATAGGAGTCATTTCCATATAAGTGGATATTATGGATGGTAATCGTAATATCATCTGGAACCTGATTAAATGCTTCTGATTCTATCACAATGTTATTACTTTCTGGTTCTTCATTATGAAAATAAAGTGAGATTAAAGGATGGTCCCCACCAATATCAATGGTTCCATCTCCATTTAGTAATTTAATACCGTCTTCTAGCTCAACCGTTCCATACATTCGATTCTTCGAGACACCCATTTCAAAAGTATGAAGATGAATAGTCCCACCGGGGAAGGTGATAGTTTCGTCTATTGCTGTGGAAACAGTACTTTCATTTTCTTGATCGTATTTATTTGGGATTTGAACTTGATCTAACTCGGAAGGTGAATCTCCTGGTGTAAGAAATAAGGATCCATCCTTAACCAAGGTAATTCCAATTGCTAGGAACCCTATTACGAATGCAACTGTTAACAGTTGTGGTATAACATGTCTTTTACGACGAACCTTGTGAACACGATTAAAGAACTTTTCTTTATCATCTTCCGAGTAAAGCGAATTTTTACCAAAATAGGCATCAAAGTCTTTTTTTGAAAGATTACTCATTGAGAAAATCCTCCTTTAACAAATCTTTCAGCTTTTCCTTGGCCCGCATAATTCTAGTCTTAATTGTTGATGGGTTTACCTTTAATAAATCGCTAATCTCTTGAATGGTGAACTCTTTATAGTACTGCAAAATAAGAACTTCGCGATATTTTATTGGGAGCTTAAGAATAGCTTCTATTACAGTCCGTTTCTGCTCATCGAGAAGATACGTGTTCTCCGGTGTTGAATTAGTAACTTCTCCAGATATCTCTTCCTTCCATATAAAGATTCGATGAAAGGGAGAACGCAGATAATCCTTACATTTATTTGCAGTAATTCGATATAACCAATTTTTCAAGGATGATCGCCCTTGAAAGGTATCTATTTTTTGATAAACCGTAAACAGAACTTCTTGAAAGATATCATCGGTTTGGGCTTTGTTTTTCACATAGGTATAGATAAAACGTTTGAGACTTTCTCCGTACTCATCCATAATCCACTCCATAGCTTCGTCGCGACTCAGGGTGTGGATATAGAGGGGATACTCCATATTCCCGTTCAAGGTTCTCACCTCTCTTTTGTTCTACAATCGATTGTACTAATAAAGACGGATGGTGTACAAAAAAGTCCCAAAATCTTCTTGTGATATAAAAAAGCAGCCAGAATGAACTGGCTGCACAATCAACTCTTCATCTTTGTAATTAATTTGACTAACGATTCCTGACTTAGAAAAGGTGCTAGATTTGCTAAAGCGCTAGGACTTATACTATTTAAATCAGCTTCCTCTACAAGTTTACCAAGTTCTCCTTCACCGAGAAATGGAGCTATGGCGATAAAGGAATGGTCATCCAGTTCAACAGACATAGCTATTTTTCCTAGAGTTTGTTTACTTACGAATGGTGCTAATGCTGATAAGTGATGGCTCTCGGCTTTTTGGCCACTAATGCGTAATGCAAGTTTGTCGGTTGTTTCTTGATCTAGAAAAGGAGCAATAGCCACCACTTTATTAAAGGAAATTTCATCATTTATCGCCTTTTCTACAAGAGTTTTTAGTACGTCGAGTGATACGAATGGTGCAAGCCCCGTAATGAATTTCCAAGGGACACCTTCTAAAGGAATATCATTAATCAGATTATCGATCTCTCCACCGAGAAAAGGACCGAGATGGGCAATATCACCGATGCTTAATGAGTTTCTTTTACTCATTAAGAGTTTAGTTAATAGCTCACTTCTCAAAAATGGTGCTAATTGGACAATGTCTTTGATGGAATAGGAATCATCATCACTAATCCTATTAAATAATTCTTCAAGTGACTCCTCACTTAAGAAGGGTGCCAATTGACCAATATGATGAATGGATAGTTTTTTATCATCAAGATTTTTCGTTACACTATCTATTGAACTTGTTTTAAGTACTGGGGCAATGGATATAAGATCCTCTAATTCAGATTCCCCATTATTCACTAAGTCGGCCGCTTTATGGGTATCCTTTTTCGCGATATTATATACGATTGGTCCAACATTCTTGAATGACTTTTCATCTTTTTTACCACCGTTTAAGAGGTCGTCAACTGATAGATTAAATTCATCTGCAAGTAACACTAATGTACCGATATCTGGTACAGAATCTCCTCTTTCCCATTTCGATACCGCTTGGTGACTAACATTTAATTTATCCGCTAATTCTACTTGGGTTAAATCTTTCTCTTTTCTCAATTTAGAAATGAATGAACCGATTAATTGGCTGTTTAACATAATATGAACCTCCGGGTTAGTTGGTTTAAACAGTGCGCTCTGTTAACTAGAGAATAGCATAGGGGTGTTCAATATGCCTATCAACCGTTAGTTGAATGGGTGTTTTTTGGGGATTCTACTAGCGGTAGAGTTTCATTATGTTAGTATTCTAGATAGAAGTTACTAGGCTAACGTGGCAGAATTGCAGATATGAAAAGAGGTTTAATAGGTAAATTCATAATATATTTTTTAAATAAATTAGTAGATTTTGTAAGTTTTTATAACTTCATAACGTCTTATACATAAGGTGGTGTTTTTTAATGGGTGCAATAGAAGAAAAATCTCAACAATCATTAGATTACTTACATCACAAACCAAGTGAATCTATTGTCGAGATCATGAATATCTATGGGGATGAAATCAAAAGGCTGGTGTTTTCTTACGTCAATAATGAAGTGGATGCAGAAGACGTAACACAAGAGGTGTTTGTGACGGTTTATCAAAAGCTACATACCTATCAAGGGGATTCTTCGCTAAAAAGCTGGATATATTCCATTGCCATTAATAAAAGTAAAGATTACTTGAGAAGTTGGCATTCTAGAAATCAGAAGTTACTTAACAAAATCAAGAACTCAGGCAACCTGCTTGTTGTATCAAAAGAAACACCAGAGAAGGAAACCATCAAACAAGATGAATCAGATAATCTTTTTGAAAAAATTATGGATTTACCTATTAAATATCGTGAAGTCATCGTTCTATATTATTATAAAGAACTTTCGCTTAAAGAAATTAGCAACATTCTAGGACAAAGACTACCGACTATTCAAACAAGGTTGTTTCGTGCCAGAAAAAAATTAAAAGACCTTTTATTAGATGAGAAGGAGGGGTACACATGGATAAACAATTAAGGAATTTGAACTTTGATGACAAAATTCAAACAGTCTTTTCAGACGAAGGCAGACAGAACGTGGTGAAGCGAATAAAAAAGTTAGAAAAAAAGCCTAGATTAAAGCTCTATATTCCTAAGTTCGTGTCCACTCTCGTCGTAACAGGAGTTCTGTTTTTGGGGATTGTACTCATTTCAAATGAATATAATAGTCCTCGTGAAACAAATACCGGGAGTCACGCTTCTGAATCTATTAACGAGTCTAATTCTGAGGATGGTTCCCATTACAGTTTAGATGTTGATAACAATAAAGACCCCGATGAAATAATCAATGGTATAATAGACGAATTCTCTAAAGACCAGTTGAAAGTGGATGCGTATGTTGACAGACAAGATTCAACTTATAATCCATATAATTATAGCTTGTATATGGCTCATTTAGATTCGGCTGTCATGACTGGAAATTACTTTTATCATTCCGCGTTCGAAGGCCCTCCTAATACAATAGAAGAAATTCAATTATATTTAGAAAGCATACTAGAACATTTGAACATGATTGTCTACGAAGAAGAAAGCGAAGAGAGGATTAAAGAAGTGATTGAGTTAACGAATCATGCAATAGAAAGGAAAGCAAATCTTGACGATCCAATTTATGATGAGATACATGACATTCTTCATCAATTAGATGAATACTACAATATGAATCCATTTATAGATGATATAACGACAGAGGGCGGCGCTGTAGTACCAGAAAAAATTAGAGATTTTGAAGCCGAGGCAAGGGAAAGTAAGAAATAAATTCGAATTCAATTGAGGTTAAGAAGACTGGGGGATTGGGGATTTATATTGGATAAAATAACAGTACCCTTTTAGAGAACAGCATACTAAAAAACAACAGACATGGTAAGTTTATAACTATAACATTTCAGAATATTTTGTACAAACATCGTTTTGTGTTATATTTAGTATAAATAAACAAGGACTTCTAACAGGGGGAACCTTATGATTAAACGACTTGTTTTTCTATCATTCTTATCTGTACTTTTATTATCAGCTTGTAGCAATAACGATGAATTATCGGGGAAAACGTTCGATGTTAGCGGTGTGTCGTCACCTGATAATCCTGATAAATTTTACCCTATGATGACATTAGAATTTATAGATGGAAAAGTAATCACTAATTCTATTGCTGGTGAAGAAGGGACATATGTGCTGGAAGATAAAGAACTTGTGATTCAGTTTGAAAATGAACATGAGACTTTAGAAATGGAGTTTACACTTGAGGAAAGTGATAAAGACTTTAGCGAGTATTCAGCAGTTATTAGTGATTCAAGTTTCCAGATGAAAGATTCTGAGCAAGTAAGCAAATATAAAGGATTCTACTTTAATTTACCAAGTTATCAAGTTGAATTTATAGAAAAATAAATATGAAAAAACGCAGAGATATAAACATCTCTGCGTTTTCTGTTTACTTAGTTATAAACATCTGTGTCCAGTGTTGTCCTTGTGATTCATACCCAACACCAATATGGGTAAAGTTTGCATTTAAGATATTCTCACGATGTCCTTGACTATTCATCCATGCTTGTACCACTTCTGCAGGAGATGTTTGTCCTTGGGCAATATTTTCTCCTGCTGAGCGATACGTAATGCCATTATCGCGCATCATATCAAAAGGCGAACCATAGGTTGGACTCGTGTGAGAGAAGTAATTATTTCGTTGCATGTCATTTGATTTTTCACGAGCAACCTGGCTTAATTTTGTATCAATCTGTAATGCAGATAAACCTGCTTGTCGTCTTTCCTTATTGGTTAAGGTAACAACATCACTTTCAAATTGACTAAGTCCATGATTCTCTGTTTGCTGTGGTGCTTGTTGTTGCTGTTGTGGAGCTTGTTGTTGATTATTGTTTCCTGTATTATCTGCATTCGGAACATTTTCCCCATTTTGATTAGCGTTTTGTCCCTGGCGTGGTGTCGTACGGAAATCATATTTAGCATCTTGAGTTTTAATTGGTTGTGTTTCAGGATAATCATTACTAGATTGATCCGTACTCATACTAGATATGTTATCATTGTTGCCGTTGTCATTATTGTTATTATTATCACCCGCATTATCGTTACAAGCAGCGAGAACAATAACCAAGCAGATTGCGAAAAACAGCTTTATTAATGTACCTTTGAACATAAAAAATCACTCCTTTAAAATGGTTTGTTCATAGTATTTGTTTCTTCTGGAAAAATATTGATAATTATTTTTTAAAAATGAGGCTTTCTAGTTTTACGCATTCTATTACCTGAGCTAAACTGAAACTAGAAACTAGTAGGAAGTGATGGATGATGAATACAGTACTTGTTGTGGATGATGATGCACATATTCGAAAGTTAATTAGACTCTACCTAGAAAATAGTCATTATCAAGTGGTGGAAGCAGAGGACGGTCAAGAAGCGCTAGAACTACTTGGTAAACATAGTATTGATCTGGCAATTGTAGATGTCATGATGCCGAATATGGATGGGTATGAGTTAACGGAGGATATACGATCCTTTTTAGATATTCCTATATTGATGGTAACAGCTAAAGGAGAATCACAAGACAAAGTCAAAGGATTTCGGGCTGGGACAGATGATTATCTAGTGAAACCATTTGATCCGGTTGAGTTAATTCTGCGAGTTGAAGTCCTTCTTAAGCGATACAATATTAGTGTGGAAGAAAAGGTGAAAGTCGGATCTGTGGTCATTGATAAGGATAGACTTACTGTTCAATCAGGTGAGAACGTGATTACCCTAAAAAAGAAGGAATGTGAGCTATTATTTGTACTCGCTAGCTCCCCAGGGAAAATATTCACACGGAATCAATTAATTGAAAAAATTTGGGGATATGACTATGAGGGCGATGAGCGTACGGTAGATGTACATATTAAACGGTTACGGGAGCAGCTAGAGGGTTTTGAGGATATTACGATAACAACGGTAAGAGGATTAGGGTATCGGTTGGAGGAGAGCCATGGTTAAAAGTCTCTACCTGAAAATTGTTGGGACTTTTATTGGTGTTGTGATTATCAGTATTTGTCTTTCTTACTATTTAACACCATTCTCCCTAAACCAAGAGAAGATTTTCCGTGAAGAATTATCGAAAATATCAATTGGGTTAGCAGAGGTTATTCAAATAACTGGACCAGAGAGTATTCCGAAATTATTGGATGACTTTGATGATATGGATTTTGATGTACTCATCACCAATGGGAGAGATGTCATTTATGAAAAACAAGGAAATACTTCCATTCCTATTCGAATAGAGGATGTTGAGGAGATTCTAAGACACTCGTTCGATGATCCAGTGGTATTGGTAGATGAGCATAATAGTTCTGCCAGAATAATTGGGGTGCCTATCCAATTAGCGAGTGGCAAATTTGCATTAATAACTCGGATTGATTATGAAGATGAGTTTGAGGATATTCAACAAGGTATATTCATTTCCTTGGTTATCGTGTTATTAATCGGAAGTATGTTAATTGTACTCGCCTCCACTTATTTGGTTAATCCCATTCGAAGGTTAACCCTTGCCGCACGTAAAATAGCCAAAGGTGATTTCTCTGTTCGCGTAGAGAAAACGAACCGGCAGAATCAAGATGAGGTTGGGGAATTAATTGATAGTTTTAATCATATGACAGCAGAATTAGAAAAGATTGATGCGATGCGTGCTGATTTTGTAAGTAATGTTTCGCATGAGATTCAATCACCGCTAACCTCCATAAAAGGGTTTACGAAAGCGATTATGGATGATGTGGTACCTAAAGACAACCAAAAGGAATACTTAAACATTATCTATCAAGAAATTGAACGTATGTCCCGGTTGAGTGATAATCTACTACGAATAGCCTCACTGGATTCGGAACATCATCCATATAATCCAAGGTCTTACCGATTAGATGAGCAGATTCGAAATTCTGTCCTTACAACGGAGCCTTTGTGGAGTAAAAAGAAAATTGATATGCAACTAACCATAGAACCTGTTGAGATTTACGCCGATAAGGATTTAATGGAGCAGGTATGGCTAAATTTAATTACAAATGCTATTAAGTATACAGACAAGGAAGGTAGTATAGATATAAACATACGAATTACCTCTAGCCAAATTAAGGTCAGTGTTAGGGATTATGGTATTGGAATACCTAAGGATGCACTACCTAACCTTTTTGGTCGTTTTTATAAAGTAGATCGTTCCAGAAACCGATCGATTGATGGAAATGGATTAGGGTTGTCCATTGTTAAGAAAATCTTAAACATCCACAAATTTACTATTAAAGTGGATAGTGAAGAAGGAAAAGGCTCTACTTTTACAGTAAATATTCCATTGAGTCAGTAAGTGAAGGATGAATGTTTTAAAATATGAAACGCTCCAGTTATTGGTGCGTTTCTTAATTTCGGTAACTTTTTTTAAGCGGAAGTACTAAAGTAATGTCGCTTAGTTGGTTGTAACGTGATAAGTAGTAATATGCTAGTTAGCACAAACATTATGATGGCCCCCAGCACAACTACGAATTTAATGGGGAATATCATGGTTAAAGCAGCAAATAAAGAAGTAGCGATAATGACTAATAATGCTTCCAGAAAACCGTATATACTCCCAATCCGTCCAATCACCTCTACAGGAATATTATTTTGGTAAAAGGTATAAAAGCCAGTATTGGCAAAAGCAAGTGAAAACCCCAGCAAAAATACCCCGACAGATGCCATCATAAACTGACTAGAAAAAGCAAAAATGAGATATCCAATCGAAACCATGAGTGATCCCATGCTAATAAGGAAAACTATCGTAAGTTTCTTTGTAAATATGGCATTGATGAAAGACCCAATCAAAATGCCTAAACCGGCAATACTTACGAGGATAAGATAATCACTATCTGAAAGAGAGATTACTTCTTTTGCAAAGGATACTTCCAGTGAATCAACTGCTGTCTGCATCACAATGAAGACACTAAATAGGAAATAGATAATCATGACATAGGCAAACCGACGACTAAACTGGATGACTACTTTTAAATCTTCCTTAATTAAGTTTAGCGTTAATCTTGGCGTAGTTGCATTAGGTGAAATATGCTTTTCGACGTTAGGCATGAATAGGGTAATGAATGCTGAAAGGTATAAAGCAAATGCATTCATCATAATGGCATAGAGTGGTGACTCTACCAAAAATAATAGCGCCCCAATTGCAGGACCTAATAAAAAAGCTCCAGAATCAAGCAGACTTCTCAAAGAATTAAATCGTTGCCTCTGTTCCCTTGGAATTAGTCTTGTAACATAGCTAACAGAAGTAGGTTCAAAAATAGAAGTTGCAATATTAATCAAGAATACCAGCAAATAAATTACCCATAGTGCATGGATTGACATTGCTAAACAAGCGATTAATGTTGCTTGAATGATGTCCAAGATTATCATGAGATGCTTTTTGTTTACTCGATCAATGACACTGCCGCCCCATAGATTGGTGAATAAAGTAGCTAAAGGCTTTATGATATAGAGTATGGCTACTGCAAGTGGAGAACCGGTCATATTAAATACAATGACATTTAAGGCAAGAAAATATATCCATGAACCAATACTTGCTATTCCAATTCTAACTAATAAAATGGCAGGGTATCTCCAATATTCTACGACCTTTCTAATCATCACATATAAACCTCCTCATTGAACAAAGTAGAGTCCATTAAACAAAAAAATCCCACCCCCAAGACATTCATCTTGGGGGCGAGATTCTGAATAAACGATATTCGCGGTGCCACCCCAGTTTGTTAATATGTCGCCATATTAACCTCTTTAAGTACGGCAGCACAAAGACTGCTTATACTCTAGCTCGTTAACAGGAGCTCCTGTCACGCCATCATCAATTAGAATCCTGCGCGATGCTCGGAGGCTTGTTTCAATGAAATACTTCATACTCCTTCTCAGCAATCTGGAGCTCTCTGTTATGACGACATTTCATTTACTCTTCTCTTCATTGCATGTTCCTATAAAATTTCATACATTATAGCATTATGGGAATTTCCAGACAAGACTCTTTCTTTAAATATCCAACTATGCTTCATGATATGAAAAATTTTTTTAATTATTTTTTATAGTTCATATTCAGTTCATATTATTTTTTTATAATAATGTTACACCCAGAAAAGTACAATTATTTTTATATTTGTGCAACAAAATACAAAGTTATTTCGTATATAACAGTAAGGAGATAATTTAATGTATAAATCTGGGAGGATATTGTCAAGCCTTAGATATAGAAATAAGAGACACCAGGGGGATCTGACATGTTCTTTCATCCAATGGATTTTATAATACTTATTGCTTTTGGACTCGCCATGTTGGCACAGACAAGAGTGAAGAGTAATTTCCGCAAGGGTTCCAAGAATAAAGCTTCTTCTGGAATGACCGGAGTAGAGGTAGCAAGGCGAATCTTAGATAGTGAGGGGCTTTCGGATGTCAAGATAGAGCTTTCTAGAAGAGGAGCATTATCAGATCACTATGACCCGACTGCTAAAGTAATTCGTTTATCTGAACCAGTTTATCGAGGGAATTCTATTTCCTCACTGTCCGTTGCGGCTCACGAGGTTGGGCACGCCATCCAACATGCGAATCATTATTCCATGTTAGTTCTCAGGCATAAGCTTGTTCCATTTGCTAATATTGGTTCGCAGCTAGCACCATTCTTATTAATTGCAGGCTTTCTACTAGATATGCTGAATTTAATTGGAATTGGTATCATTCTCTTTTCGGCAGCTGTGATATTTCAACTGATTACATTACCAGTAGAATTTGATGCTTCCAATCGTGCAAGAAACAAGCTGCTAGAACTCGGTTTGATTACCAATCATGAAGAGAGAGGCGTTAAAAAGGTTCTAAATGCAGCAGCCCTAACCTATGTAGCTAGTACATTAATTGCGGTACTTGAGCTAGTTAAATATATAATGATTTTCCGAGAAAGAGAAAATTAATAAAAGGTGGTATTAACATGAATCTACCAATGACTGATATGCCGAGCTTTATAAAAAAAGAAGTAGATAAATTGAATGATACAATTCACCCGTTCATCAAGAAAGTTTCCAAATATTCTTTTTGGGCATTTCCGTTGATTACTTTTTCTTTAATTAATCTATTCTTTATGCTGGTTGTGATGCCGGATAACAGAACAATTGTAGCTCTAATATTCTATGCGATTATGGGAGCTTTTGGATTTGCTCTATCAAAAGAGGCAAAGCATCAACGTAAAGAAATTCTCAAAATGAGTGAAGCTTTTATCGTCAAGCGCATCAAGAAAAGTAATGTGATTACAGATACTGTTAAAGAGCGCTATATCAAGAATGTGAAAGAACAACCTGGATTTGCAATGAACCACTTTATTAGATTCCTAGAAGAAGAAAATCGCTTGATGGATCAATAGTGTTAGTCTTGGAGGGATTTCGTGGAAATATTAGCAGAGCAGGAATATATAAAGATAGAACGTAAAGTTAATAGCCTTGAGCAAGTTGATATCGAGCATAAACGGTTTCTAAGCCTTTACACCGATAAAATCACGAGTTACCATCGTGAATTTCCCATCCAAGAAGTGCTCGATATGTCCTATCGTCAAATAGGTGGTGAAGGAGCAGGCCTTCTTTACCTACATACGACTCGTGGCGTTTATTCATATACTGTGAAATCCAATCCGATGCAATTCGTAAATGTATTCAAGCAGTATGTTAAAAAGTAACTTACTAAATTTCGAATTTAGATAGAAATGGGGAATGGTAATGTCTGTTATGATTTATGGTGCAGCATGCTCATCAACTAGAAAAGCTAAAGAATGGTTTAGAAAGAATAATATAAACTTTGTAGAACGAAATATACTAAAGGAACCATTAACGGTCCCAGAATTACAACAAATCCTAAGTAGAACAGTAGAAGGAACGGAAGAAATAATTTCTACTAGATCAAAAGTGTACAAGGAACTTAATGTGGATATCGACTCCCTTCCACTTCAAGAATTACTAGAATTAATTCATAAACACCCAAGACTCTTAAGAAGCCCAATCATGCTAGACGAAAAAAGACTACAAGTAGGATTTCACATCGACGACATAAGACAATTCCTACCAAGACAAACCCGAGAAATACAATGGCGCAGGTGGCGCATGAACTACCTACCAATGACCGAGATAGTGAAGTAGTCTGTTAGTAGTTTTTTAAAATAGTTTTTTAAATAGCTTATAGGGTAAAGATAATCAATAAACATTATAGCACTGAGCGGCCCGAATACACGGAGACTCCTTGAAAAAGAAGAGCGCTTTTTCTGCGTGCGATGTTACGCTGACGAAGCGCTTCTTGTCCTATGGGAGGATAGGCTTAGGTGAGACCCCGGAAGAGCGTAGCTCTGAGGAGGCTCAGCAGCCGCCCATGGAAAGCGAAGTGTATTCGGGCCGCGGACATGATAAGTAAGCCATATAAAATATTAGTTAACAAAAGTATGTTTTTATTAAAATTATTCAAATTTATACCAAACTAGTTTATTATTATATCTAAACAGATATATAAAAGGAAGGTACCATATGTCGGAAGAAAACATATCCCGTTTAGATATAAATGGTAAAGAAATCATTTTAATCGGTACAGCACACGTCTCCAAAAACAGCGCTGAACAAGTAAAAGAAGTAATCAATAGAGAACAACCTGATTCCGTATGTATAGAACTTGATGAACAAAGGTATAAATCTATCACAGAAGGTAAAAAATGGAAAGAAACAGATATCTTCCAAGTTATAAAAGATCGTAAAGCAACACTATTACTAATGAATCTTGCTATATCCTCATTCCAAAAACGGATGGCAAATCAGTTTGGTATTAATCCGGGGCAAGAAATGATTCAAGGAATTGAATCAGCAAAGGAGATCGATGCTAAGCTAGTTTTGGCAGACCGTGATATTCAAACCACATTTTCTCGTATTTGGCGCGGAATTGGCCTAAAAGGAAAAGCCATGTTACTAGCACAAGTCATTGCTAGTATTTTTACAAAGGAAACCATTTCCGAAGAAGAGCTCGAGAAGATGAAGTCTCAAGATATGATTGATTCCATGCTACAGGAGTTTACGGATAATTTTCCAAAACTAAAAAAGCCTCTTATCGATGAGCGCGATCAGTATCTTGCGCAAAAGATTAAAGAAGCGCCAGGTGATAAGGTAGTTGCGGTATTAGGAGCAGCTCACGTACCTGGAATTAAGGAGCAAATTAAACAGGATCATAATCTAGAGCACTTAGCGAAGCTCCCACCAAAATCAAAAATTCCCAAGATTATCGGTTGGTCTATACCAATCTTTATTATTGCGTTAATCGTTTATACATTCATGACGAATGCAGAAGCGGGTATGGCACAAATATTGAGCTGGGTTCTATGGAATGGCTCACTGTCTGCTCTAGGTACACTAATAGCATTTGGACACCCATTAGCTGTACTCACAGCATTTATTGCAGCACCAATAACATCCCTTGAACCATTTCTTGCGGCTGGTTGGTTTGCTGGTTTTGTTCAAGCGTATTTTAGAAGGCCAAATGTGAATGATTTTGAAAGATTATCAGATGATGTTCATAGTTTAAAAGGCTTTTGGAATAACAAAGTAACACGGGTTCTACTCGTTGTAATTTTTGCTAATATCGGAAGCTCTATTGGAACCTTTATTGGTGGAGCAGATGTTATCCGATTATTTATCGAAAACCTGTAAAATAAGAATTTCTAATCAATAGGCAATACAAATTAACTATAATAAGGATGAACTTATATTGGAACCACCCCTGTACTATAAGCTACTTAAGCCAAACAAGATAGAGTCCGGGAAAGTATACTCGGCAATATTCCTTATGCATGGAATGGGTAGTAATGAAGAAGACTTAGTGCCACTAGTTCAGGATTTAGCGGATTCCGCGTATATTTTTAGTATGCGAGGGCCAATCGAACAGCCACCAGGTTATGCATTTTTCACCATTGAAGGATTTGGTAAACCACATCGTACTGAATTTGACCAGGCAATAGAAAGCGTTGTTATGTTCATAGAAGAGATGTGTGAAAAGCACCCAATCGATTCTTCTAAAATCTTTTTAATGGGATTTAGCCAAGGTGCCATACTATCGATGAGCATCGGTCTCAAATTAGGACATAAAATAAAAGGTATAGCGGCATTAAGTGGTTATATACCGGATTTTATGAAACACGAGTATAGTGGTCAAAACCTAAAAGGCTTAAAACTATTCTGTTCACACGGGGAGATAGATCCAGTTCTACCATTTGATTGGGCAGAGGAAGCAAAAAATCTATATGAACAACTAGGAGCACAAGTTGAATTTTCTAGCTATCCTGTTGGACATCAAGTGTCACAACAAAACTTTCATGATTTTAGAAGTTGGTTGGAAGTAGCAATGGAATAAAGCGAAATACATTTTTCTTTATTCCATGTTCTAAATATTTTAAAGTTAAAGTAACCATTTAATATAAAGGATTGTAGATTTTTAAGGGGGAACTATCTAGTGATCATTGCGATCATCATATTGTTGTTTGTTTCATTTTTCTTTTCAGGTAGTGAGACTGCTCTTACAGCAGCGAATAAGATGAAGTTACAAACAAAAGCAAGTAATAATGATAAAAAGTCAGAAAAATTATTGGATTTAGTTTCAAAACCAAGCGAGTTTATTACAGCAATTTTAATTGGGAATAACATTGCAAACATTCTCTTGCCTACCCTTGTGACAATGGTAGCGCTAGAGTACGGAGTAAATGTTGCTATAGCTTCTGCTGTATTGACGATAACGATTATTGTTTTTTCAGAGGTATTACCTAAATCTGTCGCAGCAGCTTTTCCGGATAAAATCGCCTATATCGTCTATCCAGTGATTCGATTTTTTACCATTTTATTTAAGCCATTAACCATGCTATTAAATGGCATGACTGGTTTGATTATTAAAGTGTTATCAAAGAATGATGAAGACAACGTATCTATATCTAAGGAAGATTTGAGAACGATGGTAGATATTGCGGGTACAGAGGGTACCTTTAAACGTGAGGAGTCTTTCCGTATTAAAGGTGTTCTAGACTTCCAAGATTTAAATGTAAAGGATGTTTTGAAAACACCACGAATTGATATAGTGGCTGTACCACATGATGCTACGTATGAAGAAGTTCGAGATATAGTTATTCAAAATCAATATACGAGATATCCAGTTTATGACGGAGATATTGATAATATAATTGGAGTATTCCATTCCAAATACCTATTAACTTGGTCCATTGAACCGGAGAAGAAACTAGAAGAATATTGTGACCTAGACCCAATGGTGTTCTTTGAATTTCATTCGATTGAAATGGTATTCCGACAAATGACCAGAGACCGTAAACACCTTGCCATTGTACTGGATGAATATGGTGGAACAGAAGGAATTCTTACACATGAGGATATCATTGAGGCTATGATTGGTCTGGAAATTGAAGATGAGATGGATTTAGAGAGTGAAAAGCTAGTTGAAAAATTAACTGATACAGAAATTATCTGTGATGGAAAAATCACACTCCATCGCTTGAACTCCATATTTAATACCGATATACCAGAGGAAGAAGACGTCCTTTCGGGATACCTTTTAACAGAATTTAATCAATTCCCACAGCAAGGGGATATACTGGAAAAGGATAATCTTCATTTTAGAGTATTGGAAGTAGACGGAAGAACATTAAAACAAATTCAAATCGTAAAAGAAGATCTAGTCGAAGTGGAGGAAGGATAATATGAATTGTCCAGTGTGTGACGGCGTTAGGATGAGGGAAGTTCAAAAGGAAAATGTCTTAATTGATATTTGCCCGAACTGTAAAGGTGTTTGGTTGGACCGTGGTGAATTAGAAAAAATAACTGCTGGTTTAAAAGAAGAACAAAAGTATTATGAAGAAACCTTTGATTCCTACGAACGCGAATTTCGAGAGCGACCAGATTATAAAAAGGATTACCATAAGGGATATGATCCAAAGTATGGCCCGTATGGATATAAGAAAAAGAAGAAAAAAACGGTACTTGACTTACTTGATTTATTTTAATCCATACAAAGCTTTCTGTGAAAACAGAGGGCTTTTTTTTGTTGTGCTACTAGCATATTTCTTTCGTTTAGGGAAATACTAAATGAAAAATGATAAAGGAGGAATAGACTGTGGAAGATACGTCTACCTTTGTAGCCAAGTTTAACGAGCGAAAAAGAAAAGATGAACATAATAGAAAGAGACAAGGTGGAGGGAATAAAGCCAATCTGCCAAGTAAACGTCATTAGGATTGCACGTGGGGTTGCTATGTGTCATTTGGACACTGGGAAGTAGTTGAAAAGAAGAATGAGAGTGGTTCTTGGATCATTTAGCTTCAGAATCATGATTGAAGTGAAGAATGAGAGTGATTCATGCATCATTTAGCTTTATAATCATGATTGAAAATAAGAATGAGAATGGTTCATGCATCAATTAGCATCAGAATCATGTTTGAAAAGAAGAATGCAAGTAGTTCATGCATCATTTAGCTTTAGAATCATGGTTGAAAAGAAGAATGCGAGTGGTTCTTGCATCAATTAGCATCAGAAATATGACTGAAAAGAAGAATGCGAGTAGTTCATGCATCAATTAGCATCAGAATTATGTTTGAAAAGAAGAATGCGAGTGGTTCATGCATCATTTAGCATCAGAATCATGAGTGAAAAGAAGAATGAGAGTAGTGCATGCATCATTTAGCTTTAGAATCATGGTTGAAAAGAAGAATGAGAGTGGTTCATGCATCATTTAGCTTCAGAATTATGATTGAAGTGAAGAATGAGAGTAGTTCATGCATCAATTAGCATCAGAATTATGTTTGAAAAGAAGAATGCGAGTGGTTCTTGCATCATTTAGCATCAGAATCATGAGTGAAAAGAAGAATGAGAGTAGTGCATGCATCATTTAGCTTTAGAATCATGCTTGAAAAGAAGAATGCGAGTGGTTCTTGCATCAATTAGCATCAGAATTATGACTGAAAAGAAGAATGCGAGTAGTTCATGCATCAATTAGCATCAGAATTATGACTGAAAAGAAGAATGCGAGTGGTTCTTGCATCATTTAGCATCAGAATCATGAGTGAAAAGAAGAATGAGAGTAGTGCATGCATCATATAGCTTTAGAATCATGAGTGAAAAGAAGAATGAGAGTGGTTCATGCATCATTTGTCTTCAGAATTATGATTGAAAAGAAGAATGACAGAAGTTCGCACATCATTTTAGACCAAAATCATAGTAGTGATGATGTATGACAGGAATTCGCACATCATTTTACTCCAAATTCACGGTTAAAATGATGAATGCCTCCCAAACCAACATAAATAACGATATCCATAACAAAAAGCACCAGCCACAATATGTGGCTGGTGCTTTTAAACATGATTAACGTACTGTTTTAAGAGCACGGCTCCAAGAGATAACTTGGTCTAACATTCCGTTAGCATTGTCAGCATGGTAATCAGCTGGTTTGAATACACTCATGTTTTCAAAGTCAGCCATTAGTGAGAATGTAACAGCAGTACGAACGTCAGCAACTTGAAGTTCACCAAGGATTAGACGTAGGTTTTCGTGAGCACGAGTACCACCAAGACTTCCATATCCTACAAAACCAGCAGCTTTGTTGTTTAATTCAGGGTTTAGGTAGTCTAGAGCATTTTTCAATGCGCCACCTACTGTGTGGTTGTATTCTGGAGTGATGAATACATAGCCATCGAATGAAGCCATTTTTTCAGACCAAGCTTTAGCAGCAGCTTGAGCTTCTTCCGTTTGAGATTGCTTAGAACCTAAGAAAGCAAGGTCATAATTAGCAAGATCTACTAACTCATATTCAACACCTTCATCATTACGGTTGTTGGCGAAGTTTACTGTCCAGTCTGCAACAGCAGCACCGTTACGTCCTTCACGTACACTACCTTGAACAATTGCAATTCTTAATGTTTCAGCCATAGTCGTTACCTCTTCCTGTTTTGATTTTCCAAATAATTTATCAAATAATCCCATTTTATTTCCCTCTATCCTTTTTATCGAACTGTTTTTAGAGCGCGGCTCCATGAGATAACTTGGTCTAACATTCCGTTAGCATTATCAGCATGGTAGTCAGCTGGTTTGAATACGCTCATGTTTTCAAAGTCAGCCATTAGTGAGAATGTAACAGCAGTACGAACGTCAGCAACTTGAAGTTCACCTAAGATTAAACGAAGGTTTTCATGTGCACGAGTACCGCCAAGACTTCCATATCCTACAAAGCCTGCAGCTTTGTTATTCACTTCAGGGTTTAAGTAATCTAGAGCATTTTTCAATGCGCCACCTACTGTGTGGTTGTATTCAGGAGTTACGAAAACATAACCATCAAATGAAGCGATTTTTTCAGACCAAGCTTTAGCAGCAGCTTGAGCTTCTTCCGTTTGAGATGCTTTAGATCCTAAGAAAGCAAGATCGTAATCAGCAAGATCTACTAGTTCATATTCAACACCTTCATCATTACGGTTGTTAGCGAAGTTTAACATCCAATCTGCAACAGCAGCACCGTTACGTCCTTCACGTACACTACCTTGAACAATACCAATTCTTACCATAATCATTTCCTCCTCTGAGATGTGTTTATTAGCTGAAGTAAAGATAAGATAATTCAAAATAATCCGAAATAGTTTATCTTTAATTCAATATATTTGAATTCAACATTAGTAATCTTAACATGGTTATTAACCAATTGCAACTATTTATTATCAACTTACAAAAAGTAATTATAGTTATAAAAAACTATCTTATATTACTGAATGAACAGCAATATAAGATAGTTGTGCAAAAGATTATATCTTAAATTTCAAAATGAGTGCACGAGATTTTTCGGCTGTTGTGGAAAGAATGGTAATGGCTTCATTAACTTGATTCATTAATTCAACTTGTTGTTCTGTTCTGGCAGTAACTTCTTGAGTGTTAGTGGAAGCTGTTTCTGAAATACTAGTTACGTGGTCCATGGAGTTAACAATCTCCTGAGATCCTACCGTCATTTGTTGAGCAGCAGCAGAAACGTCTTGTATTTGCATACTTACGTTCTGAATATAACTAGTTAATTGTTCAAATGAATGTCCTACTTCTTCTACTATACCAATACCGTTACTTACTTCGTTCTTCGCTACATCCATAGACACTTCTGCTTCTCCCACGTCGTTTTGAGTAGCGTTAATTAACTGGGAGATTTGTAAAGCAGAGTTGGAAGATTGCTCGGCTAACTTTTTAACTTCATTCGCTACAACTGCAAATCCTCTGCCGTACTCGCCAGCTCTAGCAGCCTCAATCGATGCATTTAAAGATAATAGATTCGTTTGGTCAGCTATATCCGTAATGATTTCAATAATATGAGTAATTTCCTTGGACCGTTCCCCAAGTCCTTTTATTACAGTAGATAACTCGTTTACCGTGTTCTTGATTTCATTCATCTGTTGAATTGCTAACGTACTTGATTCTTTCCCTCTATTAGCATTGTCATTAGCTTCGACGGCGGTATTCGAGACTTCGTGAGCACTAGTAGCTATCTGTTGGATACCATCTGACATCACATTAATCGTGCTGGATGTCTCTTCGATCGTTCGAACTTGCGTATCAACACCTGCTGATAACTCTTCCATCGTTGCCGCTATCTCTTCAGATGCCGCGTTTGTCTGTTTCACCCTAGTTACAAGTTCCTTAGTAGAAACAGCAACATGGTCAGCACTTGAATTGAATTCTTTAATGACGTGTCTTAGATTTTCTGCCATTTGGTTAAATGTCTCTGCTAACTGACCAATTTCATCTTTGTTTTTAACTTCTAACTTTGGAACGGTTAGGTCTCCATTCGCAATTTGTTTCGCATAATCATTTAGTGATTTAAGTGGCTTTGTCTTTCTTCCAATGATGATAATGGTAATAATACAAGCAATAATTAAAGGAATAAGTCCTAGTAAAACACTATCTTTTACCGAGTTAATGGTCCGTTCGGTAACGATATCGGCATTAAAATCAATAGCGTTAAGCGCGATAATTTCCTTTGTTGGATCATGGTCCTTGAAGATTGGTGCATATCCTGTTAATCGCTTCATTCCACCAGCCTCATAAATTTCAGAGTAAGCGGGTGCCTTGGTATCGATAATGGTCTTAACTAAATCTTGATCGAGATAGAAACTATCCCCAGCAGATATCCCCTGTTTTTCAAAGTTATCGTCTGCAACCAGAATAGTCCCGTCTAAAGCAATAATATATTGATTTTCAAAAATATGCTTATGGTCTACCGTCCAATTGATTGCATGTTGTAGATCCATTTCTTTATTAGAATCGCCGTTAACCAACTCTTCTAATTCATTAGGATCAATTAAGCCAGTAGTAATATTGGCGCACCCTACGGCTTCAATCCCAGCGGCTTCATATGTGTTTTGGTAGGTGACCCAATAATTAGATATTGAAGTAATAATAAGTGAAATTAAAAATACGGCAATAATAATGATTCCCAGCTGTCTAGTAATTCCTTTTCTCATTTTCTGAACTCCTCTTTGATGTTATGGCAAGACATGTTAGATATATTATCGGTTAATTTTCCGAAAAGTTAAGTAAAAAGTCCTATGCAGAAAACCAATATAAAAAGGGCTACCTATTATTGATGAGATACAATAACAGGTAGCCTACTATTAAAATTCGTAATTTGCTAATTCAATTGCAATAGCATCTTCAATATTTCGTATAGCAGTGGAAGAACTTAAAAAGTTATTCACGACAACTGAGAAGATTAATTTTTGCCCATCTTTAGATGTGACATAACCTGATAATGAAGATACTCCAGTTAATGATCCTGTCTTTGCCATAACATTATTAGCTGCCGGTCCATCAGACATTCGGTATCGTAACGTTCCACCAACCAGACGCTCAGCATTTCCAGCCACAGGTAACGAGTTCTCAAAAGCAGGATACCACTCTTCATCCTGTACTTCAAAAAGTAGTTGGGAGAGTTCATTTGCAGGGATCATGTTTTTATGGGACATCCCAGAACCATCACGAAGGAGAATGGTTTCGTTGTTTACCCCAAATTGCGTAATAACTTCTTCCATCACATCTAGCCCTTTTGCCCAGCTACCATCATCATGCCGGACCTTACCCATTTCTTTTGCAAGTGTTTCCCCATGACCATTGTTACTTAGTTTCATAAATGGGATGAGTAATTCTTCTAACCTCATGGATTTCTTAGAAGTAAGTAATGTTGCATCTGTTGGAGTTGTTCCTACTGTTGCTTTGGAATTCCCTATTAGTGTAATTCCTTTTTCTTCTAAAGACTTTTTAAATACATCAACTGCGTATCCAGTTGGTTCCCAGATAGAGACCCAGGATCTAGCATTCGAACCTTCGAGAGGAATGACCCCATCAATTACAATGTTATTGGATCCGTGTTCTCTTTCGATTGAAATGGAGCGACTATGATCGGTACTGTCAGTTGAAGCGTTATTTACGATGTGTACATAATCCGTATGTGGTGTAAGTTTGACAATAGGTTTATCGCCAACTTCTTTACCCGGGTATACCTCTACTATGATAGTTCCTGCATCATAATCTTCATTTGGTGATAGTGTTAGTGCTGAAACTTGGGCACCAGTGTAGAAAGGCTCATCAGACCAGTTGAGGTCTTGAGAAAGTCGTACATCATCATACCAGGTATCATCGCCAATTAAGTTCCCTTTTATTTTGGAGATACCCTTTGCTTTTAAATCCGCTGCGAATTGATCCAAATCCGTTTTTAATAAAGTTGGGTCACCTTTTCCTTTTAAGTACAGATTACCTTGAAGTACTTCTCCTTTAATCGTTCCATCTGTTAATACTTCTGTTGTAAACTGATAGTCTTTCCCTAAAGTTTCTAGTGCTGCAATAGACGTCAGTATCTTCATATTTGAAGCGGGATGTAAGCGATGGTCGCCATAATATGAATATAATAGTTCTCCTGAATCTGCGTTTCGTATGCTTACACCTGTAGTCGTTCCATCGAGGGCACTGTTTGAAAGAATCTGGTTTAGTTTATCCGCTAATGATTCGTCTTGGGTGGTTTCATCTGAGGCGTTTACTGGCTGTGATTTATTATGTAAAACTAGAGGTACAGACAACAATAGTACAAATAAGAAGGCCAAAAGCCCCCTCTTCCATAGCTTGTTCGTAGTCATATTGCCACTCCTATCCATTTTTTACAAGTATATGATAATGAATTGTACTTATCCTAGGTCGATAGTACACTTTGTCAGTATTGCCATTAGAAGAAAAGGACTAAACCCCAATACCTAGTTAAGGTAATTTATTTACAGGCACACATATGTCTACAGTGGATTCACCATCATCTTTCCAAATCTCCATATTAAAACCTAATGGGATACAGCGATTTTTTTGAATCCAATTATTATAAAGATAATCATAGGTCTTATAAATATCAGAGCGGGATCCGTTGTGTTTACAATTAACATACATATTTTCTTCAATTGTGTAAAGATTAGTTTTTTCCGTACCTCCTTCTTCATTTTCTACTTCATACCCAATGAGTAAGCTGTCTTTATCTTGAAAAGGATTAAACTGTTCCATGGTTGGATAAATTTGAATGACTAGAATATCTTCCCTTACTTTATTTGGTATTTGCTCAGAAATAGATCTTAAATGGGAAACCGTTCTGTTGATATGATGTTGTTCTTCGTTTTGGTCATGATTTGGCGTGAGGCGGAATCCGATTAGTTTAAATGAACTTTTCTTTATTATCTTTGGTTCCAAACTAAATACACCTCCATGATTTTATCCACCATATATATTCAAGTTTTTCTAAAAAATGCTTCTTGATCACAGTAAGGCTCGTCCATATTTTTTGGAATGAAGTTCACTCCTCTTACATAGGAATGAATATACGTACTATTTGGAGGGGAGAACCATGGATAAAGTCTTAGCCATAACGGAAGAAGAGATGAAGCGGTATGTTGACTTAAATAAGCGAAAAAAAGAAATAGAAATAGAGATGAATGATTTAAAAAAGAAATTTCATGAAGCATTGGATTCGTCATTCGGGAAACAAAGCAAGGGAGAAATCAGACAAGGGAATTATAAGTTACAACGTCAGATCCGTTCCGCAGTTAGCTATGATGATGCAGGAACGGTGGAACAATTGGAACAGCTCAATTTAAAAGAGTTTATAATCGAAACGAAAATTCCAGACACAGAAAAACTAGAGTCCGCATTAAAGCTAGGTCTTGTAGAAGAAGAGGATTTTAAAGAACATAAAAAAGTAAGAGTAACGCAATCCATAATTGTCAAAGAAACTTTTTCAACTATGGAATAAATAATAGATGAAACTAGTTGGTTTATAATCCAACTAGTTTTTTATTTTGTTCGAATTTACAGAGGATTTACTTTGGCTCACCAATTGCTTAATCTTTCTTCCTTATACTTAAGGTAACGTTACCTTTATGGTGGGGTGAGAGAATGAAATTTCTTCTTAAAATCTGTGTCTGTCTGACGGCGGTTTTAATTTATTTTACTTTTTAGTATGTAACAAAAAATCATTAGAAAGAGCCTTCCTAGACACCTTTTAAAAATGGAAATTTGTTTCAATTCATCCCAGTTTTAACCTTGTATAGGACAATAGTATTTGCCAAAAATAATGGTACCATGAGGAAACAGAAGGAGAGAGAAAAACGTGGATATACAACGTGCAGAAAAGATTGTCCAGTCGGATGTTTTTGTAAATGTTCATTATCATGGTATCCCAGTTTATATTCAAGAAGTTAGCGGGGAGACAGCTAAAGTATTTCCTCTGGATGCGATTCATCATGAACAAGAAGTTGATTTAGAAGGACTAAATGAATCTGGACCAATATCGTTATCATAATGGAGGCTTATCAAACATGCATCGTATGAGAGCTGAAGAAATTTCACAATCACCGGATATGAAGCAAGTCACTTATAACGGGAGACAGGTGTATATTCAACAAGTAAATGAAAATAATACAGCAAGAATTTTCCCGCTGGATGATCCTCAAAATGAATTTGATGTTCAACTTACCAATTTATATGAACAACAATAAAAAAACCTCCATCGCTGGAGGTTTTCTTGTAGATATATTGTTATGCCATCCATTTTGGTGGTGTGTTCTTATCCCAGTAAATCTCGCCTAATGTATAATGAGTTTCGAAATTATCTTCCTTTACATGATAATGGAAGTTAAACCAATATCCTTCTAAAGGACGGTTGTCACGTCTAACATGAAACTTTGCAATATCTTCTTTTGTTAATTCATTATAGATATTAAAAATCCGTTCTCCATATCCATTAGATGGTTGTTCGGTAATGGAAACATAAGAAGTATCTTCATTTTCCAAAATAGTTACTAATGCTTGTTCGATTTTAGGTAAAATAATTTGATTGAATTCCACTTCTACTTTTTCAGAAATCTTAGGGCCAAACTTGGTTAAGCTTTGTTGTTTTGCTTTTTCTGTAAAGGTACTAATGACATCGATGTCTTCATCATCTTCGTTTGATACAACTTCAACGTCGATTTCACTATGATCATGACCTTTTGGAGAAACAACCTCATTATTTTCTTCATCTGCAATTAAGTAGGTTGGTGTGTATAGACCAAAAGTTAATACAGCAATTAAAGCAACGGCTATTTTTCTCATCCACAAGTTCATAGCAATTTCCCCTTTTAAATCTCTTATATAAATTTTATCACGATTTTGAAAGTTGTCTACTATATTCGCGGAATCTGAGTGAATTAGGAATTTAGACTTATTTAATTGTTGCTGCATTTTTTTCTAGATTTAAAGATAGCAGTGCGGTAATTTTATTTGATTTGGTGAAGCATGATGCTACCGCTCCGGCAGAATACTCGACACTAGCGAAGGAAATACACGGAGACTCCTTGAAAAAGAAAATCACTTTTTCTGCGTGCGATGTATCGCTTTCGTAGCGTTCCTTGGGACTGCGATTACTCGCCCCACCGAAAACCATTGTCCTGCGGGAG
>NZ_LT855392.1:217948-288238 GCF_900184735.1 Paucisalibacillus globulus | reverse complement strand
TTAGAGACTATGAGGTTGATAGGTCCGAGGTGGAAGCGTGGTGACACGTGGAGCTGACGGATACTAATAGATCGAGGACTTAACTAACTTTTTGATTCGTTGTTTACTCTTATTTAGTTTTTAGGGTTACAAATCCTAAAATACTTGCATTTCTTCTAGGAAATGCATATAATATTCTTGTTATGAATTGTCTGGTGATGAAGGCGAGAAGGTCACACCTGTTCCCATACCGAACACAGCAGTTAAGCTTCTCAGCGCCGATGGTAGTTGGGGCATTGCCCCTGTGAGAGTAGGACGTTGCCAGGCGATTCATATAAGTTTACTTTTTATTACCGCGGGGTGGAGCAACGAGCATTAACTTCTACCGAATCCGCTACGAGTAACCTCGAAGCATGCACTTCTTTGAATAATCTAGAAGATGCAGAGGTCAGAAACAAACTCCATGCACTATATATAAGGTGCATAAGGAAAACAGAATACTTTTTATTACCGCGGGGTGGAGCAGTCTGGTAGCTCGTCGGGCTCATAACCCGAAGGTCGTAGGTTCAAATCCTGCCCCCGCAACCAAATTTGGTCCGGTAGTTCAGTTGGTTAGAATGCCTGCCTGTCACGCAGGAGGTCGCGGGTTCGAGTCCCGTCCGGACCGCCATTAAATTTAATAATACATAATCAGACATGATTTCTTTAGGAAATCATGTTTTTTGTTATTTTAAGTGCGGAAAATAGTATCTAATTCTTCTTTTTGCTATCATTGATATAGCGTAAGGAAAGTATGGTGAGCGGTATGGATGAATTTTCATTTATTGATTCAATTAAGCAAACATATTACAGGCAATCTTCACTTATCAAAGGTATAGGGGATGATGCTGCTGTGTTTCGGGCACAAGATCTGGACCTAGTGACAGCAAAAGATATGTTTGTGGAGAATGTTCATTTTGCAAAACATACCATGCAACCATTCCATATTGGATACAAGGCACTTGCTGCAAACCTAAGTGATTTGGCTGCAATGGGTGCCAAGCCTCTCTTTTATCTAGTTGGTATATCTATATCAGATGGTTGGTCAGCAACCGATATTAATGAGATTTTTCAAGGAATGAAGGAATTAGCAGATACATATAAGATAGATCTAATTGGAGGAGACACTGTCTCAGGTAATGAATTGGTAATTTCCATTACAGTGATTGGTCATACTAATAAGGTTAGATATAGAAGTTTGGCTAAAGAAGATGATATTATCTTTGTGACGGGAACCCTAGGGGATTCTCAGGCTGGATTGCATATTCTGAACAACGGTGGAACTTATGTTGATAAAGATTATTATGTGAACCGACACCAAATGCCAATACCAAGAATCGAATTTTCTCAGAGACTACATAACATTTCTAGACTTGCTTTAAACGATATTAGTGATGGTATTGCAAGTGAAGCAAATGAAATTGCTCAAGCTTCTCAACTATCCATCATAATTTATGAGGACAAATTACCAGTTCATCCTAGTTACAACCAATTTGATACTGAGCTACAACATAAATGGAAACTATTTGGTGGGGAGGACTTCGAACTTCTTGGTACTGTTGCAAAGAATGATTGGGATGAAGTACAACAGGTTGCTAGGAGTCTGGAGGTTCAAATTACAGAGATAGGTTATGTAAGTTGTGATCACCCAGTTGGACAAGTTTTCCTCCAAAGGAAAAATGAAAAATTACAACGATTAGAGAAAAAGGGATATAACCACTTGAGTAGGTGATATTATGGGAAAGAATCGGATAGAAACAAATTCGGAAGAACAGACAAAATTATTAGCGGAGAAGATTGCTACCTTACTTAAACCAGGAGATGTTTTAACATTAGAGGGTGACTTAGGTGCAGGGAAAACCACATTTACAAAAGGAATAGCCACAGGACTTGGAATTAGTAGGACGTTAAGTAGTCCTACCTTTACAATAGTTAAAGAATATGAAGGAACCATCCCTCTTTATCATATGGATGTATACCGGTTAGAAGGTTCAGACGAAGATATTGGTTTTGATGAGTACTTTCATGGGAATGGTATTGCTGTAGTTGAATGGGCACAATTTATAGAAGATTATTTGCCTCTTGAGCGTTTAAATATTACGATTAACTATTTGGATGAAGAGTCAAGAGTAATTGAGTTTGAACCTATTGGCGACCATTTTGAAAAGGTTGTAAAAGAAATAACAGGATAGATTTGTTTGGAGAAGGAGTTACATAGATGCACATACTCGCCATAGACACTTCAAATCAAGCATTAGGTGTCGCGTTATTAAGGGATAATGAAATAGTAGGAGAAATCGTAACTAACATAGCTAAAAACCATTCTATTAGATTAATGCCTGCGATTGATTATCTAATGAAGGAAGTAAATATTACGCCAGAGCAGTTAGATAAAATTGTTGTTGCAAAGGGACCGGGTTCCTATACAGGAGTAAGAATCGGATTAACTACTGCTAAAACATTAGCATGGTCTTTACAGATACCCATCGTTGGGGTATCGAGCCTGGAAGCATTAGCATACCGGGCTACGTTTTCAAGTGCCCTTATTTGTCCATTCTTCGATGCTAGAAGAGGTTTAGTGTATACTGGTTTATATGAAATGAAGGACGGTAAATTAGAACTCGTAGAAGAAGAGAGAAACATACTGTTTACTGAATGGCTTGAACACCTTGTAGATAAAAAGAAACAAGTTGTATTCTTAAGTCCGGATATAAAGAAACATGCAGAACTAATCAAGTCAAAGTTAGGTGAACGAGGAGAAATACCAGAAATGGCATATCATATTGCCAAACCATCTGATCTAGTGTTGGCGGCTATTAATAAGCAGATTGATGAAACACATTCATTGACACCCAATTACTTACGTCTTGCCGAAGCAGAAGTTAATTGGTTAAAGAATCAAAAGGAAAAACAAAATGGCTGAATTAACAATTCGTAAGATGGAATTAAATGATATAAACCAGGTAATGTTTGTTGAAATTGCTTCCTTCACCTCTCCATGGACCGAAGAAATTTTTAAGCAGGAACTAATAGAGAATCATCATGCTCATTACTATATTATGACATTAGATGAAAAGGTAATTGGTTATGTTGGCATGTGGATAGTCTTTGATGATGCACAGATCACTAATATTGCGATATTACCTGGGTATAGAGGACAGAAGCTAGGAGAAAAGTTGTTTCGATTTGCTATGCAAAAAGCTGTTAGTTTAGGGGTAACACGATTATCTTTAGAAGTTCGGGTAACAAATGTGGTTGCACAGAAAATGTATCGTAAGTTTGGCCTTGTTCCCGGAGGTATTCGAAAAAATTATTATACGGACAATCACGAAGATGCGATTGTAATGTGGGTGAATTTAATATGAGTGATATTTATATACTTGGAATAGAAACAAGCTGTGATGAGACAGCTGTTGCAATAATAAAGAATGGAAGAGAAACGATTTCCAATGTGGTTGCTTCTCAAATTGAGAGCCATAAACGTTTTGGAGGAGTTGTTCCAGAGATTGCTTCAAGGCATCATGTTGAACAAATTACTCTAGTATTAGAAGAGGCTTTTAAAGAGTCAGAATTAAGTTGGGATGACATTGATGCTATTGCGGTAACGGAAGGTCCAGGCTTAGTTGGTGCCCTACTAATTGGGGTCAACGCGGCAAAAGCACTAGCGTTTGCAAAAAACAAGCCATTAGTTGGTGTACACCATATAGCTGGGCATATTTATGCAAATCGGTTAGAAGAGGAATTTCAATTTCCATTACTTGCTTTAATAGTTTCTGGTGGCCATACAGAGCTCGTCTTGATGAGAGGGCATGGTCAGTATGAAGTAATAGGTGAAACACGTGATGATGCTGCTGGTGAAGCGTATGATAAGGTTGCTAGGATGTTAAATCTTCCATATCCAGGTGGCCCCCATATCGACCGGTTAGCAGCTATTGGTGAGGAAACTATTGATTTTCCACGAGCATGGTTAGAAGAGGACAGTTTTGATTTTAGTTTTAGTGGATTAAAGTCAGCAGTTATTAACAAAATCCACAATGCTAAACAAAAAGGAGAAAGTTTAAAAGAAGAAGATATTGCTGCAAGTTTTCAGAGCAGTGTCATTGATGTGTTAGTTACCAAAACGGTAAAAGCAGCACAGCAATATCAAGTAAAACAGGTTATTGTAGCTGGTGGTGTTGCTGCAAATAAAGGATTAAGACAAGAGTTAGAAGCTAAGTTTAAAGAGACCGATATCCCACTGCTAATACCGCCATTAAAGCTATGTACTGACAATGCTGCGATGATTGCTGCAGCAGGAACAATTAACTTTGAACAAGGAAGAAGATCCGGACTAGATTTAAATGCAAATCCATCATTATTATTAAGATAAAGGATATCCACAAGCATGTGGATATTTTTTTGTGGTTACTTTTATTTAGCTATTTACTCTGTTGATAAAATATGTGTATAACTTTTAGGCACCTTGTGGATAATGTGTATAACTTTGTTGATAACAAGTATTTCGAGGGTTTTATAGTGGATAACTTCTGTGGATATTAATTACTAACACTTGTAATAAAACTCCGTTAAAAAAGGATCTTAACAACTATAAAAAAATAGCAGGTTGACTAAATCAACCTGCCATAATTTATTCTTCTTGTAAAAGTGTCCATTCTTCCATTAACTTCTCAATATCCTGTTTCACTTCATTCGTCTTATTCGTATATTCTAATGCCTTTTCATGGTTTTCATATACTTCGGGTTCTGTCATTTTTTCTTCAAGTAACGCTAGTTCTTCTTCTAGAGTCTCAATTTCTTTTTCTAACTTGGTGATTTGACGTTCACGTTTTCTCTTCTCACTTTGACGTTTTTTCTCTTCTTTAAAGTCTAACTTTTTATCGTTCGCTTCTTTGGAGATTTTCTCTTCTGCCTGTAGACGCTCTAATTCTGCTTCTTCCTGTTTTTTGTCTAAATAGTAGTCATAGTCACCTAAGTATACAGTAGCTCCATCTTTCTGCATTTCAACTACTTTATCCGCAATCTTGTTAATAAAATATCGGTCATGAGAAACAAAGATGATTGTCCCAGGAAAATCCACAAGTGCAGCTTCTAGTATTTCTTTACTGTCGATATCAAGATGGTTAGTAGGCTCATCGAGTATTAATAGGTTTGCTTTTTGCATACGAAGTTTTGCAAGTGCTACACGGGCCTTTTCTCCACCACTAAGGGATTGTACTGGCTTTAGCACATCATCACCGGAAAATAAAAAGTTACCCAGTACAGTACGAATATCTTTTTCATTTACGTGAGGATATTCATCCCAAAGCTCATTTAATACGGTCTTATGGGAACTGAGATTTGCTTGCTCCTGGTCATAGTAACCAATTTGAACATTAGTTCCGAGCTGAATGGTACCCTCAGAAGGTTTTAGTTTTCCTAGGATATTCTTAAGTAGGGTAGTTTTACCAACTCCATTAGGACCAACTAATGCAATACTTTCTCCACGAGATACATGGATGGAGAGGTCTTTAAAAATTGGTTCAGACTCGTCTTCATAGCGGAAGGAGAGGTCATCAATTTTTAATACATCATTACCAGTCCGTTTCGTAATCTCAAACGTAATTGATGCAGAAGATTCATCTCCCAAGGGTTTATCCATCTGGTCCATTTTCTCTAGTTGTTTTCTTCTACTTTGCGCCCGCTTCGTTGTGGAAGCTCGTACAATATTTTTTTGAATGAATTCTTCTAGTTTCTTTATTTCCGTCTGCTGTTTATCGAATTCTTTCATCTCTTGCTCATAGTTTAGAGCTTTTTGATGAAGAAATTCACTATAGGATCCATGATATTTCTTTGTTCGATGTCTAGAAACTTCATAGACAATCGAAACCGTTTTATCAAGAAAATAACGGTCATGGGAAACAATAACTACTGCACCAGGATAGGACGATAAGTATTTCTCCAGCCACGATAGTGTGTCTATATCTAAATGGTTAGTAGGCTCATCCAGAATAAGTAAGTTTGGCTTTTTAAGTAATAGTTTACCTAAAGCAAGACGGGTTTTCTGACCACCACTTAACTCATTAATAGGAGTTGAGTCGTCATAGTCTAAAAAGTTAAGTCCGGCAAGAACTGCTTTAATTTCAGACTCATAACTATACCCACCATTTGTTTCGAATTCCTGTTGTAAACGATCATATTCTGATAATAGTTTTGTTTGCTCTTTAGGACCTAGTAGGTTTACATCAGCCATTTTAGCTTCCATATTCCGTATCTTTTTCTCTTGTTGAATCAAATCCGTGAAAACCTCTAGCATCTCATTCCAAATGGTATTGTTAGACTCTAAACCAGTATGTTGGGAAAGATAGCCTAGAGTAAGATCCTTTGGTTTTATTAATTCACCTGAATCATAAGTCATTTCACCGGCCATAATCTTTAATAATGTTGATTTTCCAGCACCATTACGGCCAACAATAGCAACTCTATCTTTATCTTTTATTTCTATTTTAATATTCGCGAGAATCTCTTCAGCCCCGAAGGATTTCGTTATATCGTTTAATTGCATGATTATCATATTTGTCACCTCTAGTAGCTTCAGTTTATCTAAACTTTAAGTTTCGGGCAATATAATTGTGAATATGTGAAAAATATCACGACTTATTTTGAAAAATTTGTTAAAATAGAATTAATGAAGAAATTGTACCGTTCATAAGATGGTTCTTCTTAGACATACTAGGATTGATCGTAAGGAGGAAATCAGTTGGAACAAAATAAAATTCCACAGGCTACTGCAAAGAGACTCCCGTTATATTACCGATTTTTAAATAATCTACAAATGCAGGGAAAAACACGTGTTTCTTCGAAGGAACTAAGTGAAGCTGTTAAAGTAGACTCAGCTACTATTAGAAGAGACTTTTCTTACTTCGGTGCTCTTGGTAAGAAGGGCTATGGATATAATGTTGAATATTTATTAGGTTTTTTTAGAAAGACACTAGATCAGGATGAACTTACCGATGTGGCATTAATTGGGGTAGGTAATCTAGGAACGGCGTTTTTAAACTATAATTTTACTAAGAATAACAATACAAAGATTGTGTTAGCCTTTGATGCTGATCCCAATAAGGCAGGGAAAGAGATTGGCGGAGTGCCAGTCTATCATATTGATGACTTAGAAGAGAAGTTAGGTAATGTAAAGGTTGCAATTCTGACTATTCCGGCGACAGAAGCAGACCGAATAACAGAACGATTAGTTTCAAAAGGTATTAAAGGAATTCTAAACTTTACACCAGCTCGAATTTCTGTTCCTGACGATGTTCGGGTCCATCATATTGATTTAGCAATTGAATTACAAGCATTAGTTTATTTCTTAAAGCATTATCCATTAGATACGAAGGAAGAGGTTCTTTAAGCCTCAGCTAATAAATAAAGAAGGGGTGCACATTATTAGTGCTACCCCTTCTTTATTTTCTTAATTTTATAATGTAATCGCATATACCGAATACCAGCTACAAAATCTAATGTTGCAACTAGAGCTAGTAAAATGGTAATGAAGTTCCAAACGGTTTCATCCGCGTTCTGAATAGCTACGTATATAAATAGAATTCCCATGGAAAAATAGATGAGGGCCATGGTTCTAGCTGTGATTCTCATAACTTATTAACCTCCGATTAGAATCATTTGTACTTGATTCCATTGTTGCTGGATTTTTTCTATATCTTCAGGGGTCAAGGAAAACTGAACGATGACAGAAATCGAGTTTAGTGTCATATGCACAATGATCGGAACAAGGATTTTTTTTGTTTTTACATACAAAAAGGCAAACACAAAACCCATGGATGCATAGATTAAAATGTGCTCAGGCTCACCATGTATAATCCCGAAAATTAATGCGGATAGTAGTGCTGCGACGAAGAAGTTAGTACGTTTATACAAAGAACCAAAGATAATTTTACGAAAGATAACTTCTTCTAGAACAGGTGCTATTATTGCTGGAACAATTGCAAATAGCGGAATGGTCCGCGTAATATTCATAATACCTTGCGTATTTTCAGAACCGATTTGGATTCCAAACACGTTAGTTTCGATCATAGTGGCGATGGCTTGTGCAAAGTAAGCCATGAATACCCCTACAATGGACCAAATGACAATATCACTTGTTATCCAGCTACTTCTTGTCTGTGCCAGTTTCATATCGGGCCTCATTAAGATTAAAACAATAATTAATCCAATTGTAAAACTAAATATAGAAAAATAGATAGCAGCTTCTATTTCATGCTCCGGGAAAGTTTGTTTAAGTAATGGTAACAAGAGTGGTGTAGATAGTTGCATGATAATATAGGATATAATGACCCACCAGTAACGATTAGGCAAGAGTTTTCAGCTCCTTGTAGTCTTCGTAGTTAAACATAATGAAGTAAAAATCGATTCCTGTGTATTTTATCATATTCAAGCTGTACATTATAATAGAATCAACTTGGCCAAGAAAAAATAAAAAATACATAACACAATACTTGCAAAACGGAGTGAAATTATTTATTATAATAATTGGAATTAGCACTCAAGATAAGAGAGTGCTAACAAACAAAAAATAATGGAAAAGAATTAAGGAGGTTTTCTTCATGATTAGACCACTAGGAGATCGTGTAGTTATCGAGCTTGTTGAACAAGAAGAAAAAACAGCAAGCGGAATTGTACTTCCAGACTCTGCAAAAGAAAAGCCACAAGAAGGAAGAATTGTTGCGGTTGGTACTGGCCGTGTAACAGATAGTGGAGAAAGAGTTGCACTAGAAGTTTCAGAAGGGGATCGTATTATCTTCTCAAAATTTGCTGGAACTGAAGTGAAGTACGATGGAAAAGAATACTTAATTCTACGTGAAAGTGATATTTTAGCTGTAGTTCAATAATAAATACTTAAGATAATAAATCTTTATTAGGAGGGCATTTCAAGTGGCTAAAGAAATTAAATTTAGTGAAGACGCACGTGGCGCAATGCTACGTGGAGTAGATACATTAGCAAATGCTGTAAAAGTAACATTAGGACCTAAAGGTCGTAACGTTGTTTTAGATAAAAAGTTTGGTTCACCTTTAATTACAAACGATGGTGTTACCATTGCAAAAGAAATCGAACTAGAAGATCAATTCGAGAATATGGGTGCTAAGCTTGTATCCGAAGTAGCTTCTAAAACGAATGACGTTGCAGGTGATGGTACAACAACTGCTACTGTTCTTGCACAGGCTATGATTCGTGAAGGTTTGAAAAACGTTACAGCTGGGGCAAATCCAGTTGGAATCCGTCGTGGAATTGAAAAAGCAGTAACAACTGCTGTAGAAGAACTACATGCAATTTCAAAACCAGTTGAAAACAAAGAATCCATTGCACAAGTTGCAGCTATCTCTGCTGGTGATGATGAAGTTGGTAAATTAATCGCTGAAGCAATGGAACGTGTTGGTAACGATGGTGTTATCACAATTGAAGAATCAAAAGGATTTACAACAGAACTTGAAGTTGTAGAAGGTATGCAATTTGACCGTGGATATGCTTCCCCTTACATGGTAACAGACCAAGATAAAATGGAAGCAGTTCTAGAAAATCCATATATTCTTATTACAGATAAGAAAATCTCAAATATCCAAGAAATCTTACCAGTATTAGAACAAGTTGTTCAACAAGGTAAACCATTATTACTAATTGCTGAAGATGTTGAAGGTGAAGCACTTGCTACACTAGTACTAAACAAACTACGTGGATCATTTAATGCAGTTGCTGTAAAAGCTCCTGGATTCGGTGACCGTCGTAAAGCAATGCTTGAAGACATTGCAGTACTAACTGGTGGTCAAGTAATCACGGAAGATCTTGGATTAGAGCTTAAGAGCGCATCTATTGAACAATTAGGTACTGCTTCTAAAGTGGTTGTAACAAAAGAACATACAACAATTGTTGAAGGAGCAGGAAATCCTGAAGCAATCTCTAGCCGTGTATCTCAAATTCGTGCACAAGCAGAAGAGACTACTTCTGAATTCGATAAAGAAAAATTACAAGAACGTCTTGCTAAATTAGCTGGCGGTGTAGCAGTAATCAAAGTTGGTGCAGCTACTGAAACAGAACTAAAAGAACGTAAACTACGTATCGAAGACGCATTAAACTCTACTCGTGCTGCAGTTGAAGAAGGTATCGTAGCTGGTGGTGGTACTGCACTAGTGAACGTATACAGTAAAGTTGCTGGTCTTTCTCTTGAAGGCGACGAAGCAACAGGTGCTAAAATTGTACTTCGCGCATTAGAAGAGCCAGTACGTCAAATCGCTGAAAACGCTGGACTAGAAGGTTCTGTAGTTGTAGAACGTCTAAAAGGTGAAGCTGTTGGTCTTGGATTCAACGCTGCAACTGGCGAATGGGTAAACATGGTGGAATCTGGTATCACAGATCCAGTTAAAGTTACTCGTTCTGCATTACAAAACGCTGCATCAGTAGCTGCTATGTTCTTAACTACAGAAGCGGTAGTTGCTGACATTCCTGAAGAGAATGCTGGTGGCGGCGGAATGCCTGATATGGGTGGAATGGGCGGTATGATGTAATAAGGGTTTAAAACCTTATTATACCAACGTTCAAAATCGAATATTTTAAAAATGCTCATGTTTTTGCTCATGATTTACAACTGAAAAATATTGAATGGTGTTTCCAACTAAGTAAACAACTTGTTGGAAGCACTTTTTTTATGGAGGTATTATGTATTATTGAACATGAAAGCTTTGAATTAGATTCTGAAAAAATTCACTTGACATGCAGTAATTCTGCAAATCCCGTATTATTTTATTGTTTTTTGCTTGATTTCAGGAAAATTTATACACAATCATGTTCTAATAACGAGATAATTCCATATTTCCATAAAAACTTTCCAAGTTTTCAATCAAGTGAATTTGCTATGATAAAGAAAAAAGGGGTGAACAAATATTGGAGAGTACTGTATGCTGTTTAAGTTATTGTCAGAAGGAAGAGTATGCCATGAATTTATGTAGGGAACATTACCATGATTTTTTATTTAATGACAGGCTGTGAAGTTCCACCAAACCAGCTGAATATTATTTAGACAAATACATTAAAAGGAAGGAAAAGGAAAGCGCGGGCCAAATTTAAAGCAAGATACGATAAACCAATACATTACTATACCAATGGCTATAAAAGTCTTTGAACAAGACAAAAAGGAATTTCAGAAGTTTAAGATTGGAATCCTTTATCTGGATTTGCATGATAACCTTATTGAACAATTAAAGAATGACTTCCTAGAACTAAAAATGAAAATGTATTCCCAACACCATTTAGATGTGAAGTACATGGGTAAACATGACAACAAGGAACGATACAGTATAAACAATACGGAAATCGTAGAGTATACTCCTGCGGAACTAAAAGAACTGACTAGTAGCATGATGGAAGAATACATTTATAAAGACAAGACTAGGATATTTAAACGAAAAGAACGGGTATATCCAAACTAGTGAGGAATTAGCAGTAAGAAGCAAAACCCGCAAATACATTAATACGAGAACCTGTAAATATAGTTTTCTGTATAAATGTATTACGGGTAGTGCCCCCCCAAAAACTGTTTTAATGGTAGTAGATTAAGATTTAAGCTTATGGTATAATTCAATCATAGTGGTGTATGAAAGGGGTTTCCCCCTTTCCTACGGGTGATGGTTTACTAATCTTTCTTCTCTCCTAAAGAAGAAAGAAAATAAAAAAGTCATGGAAACCATGACTTTTTTTATTTTATTTCCTAGAAGAAATACCACCTGTTGAAGTTTCATATCCATTATTTCCAACAAGAGTGTTAAGCGTTAAAGTGCCGCCACCAGCAATTCCTCCTACTAAAGAGTAAACAACTTTATATTGACTATGAGCATAATGGGTTGAAGTTTCATATCTTGCCGATATACTTACTTTTTCTGATTCTAATCTTCCACCAATAATAGAAGCACTTCCAGAATATGCTCTTGTGATAACATCATTATTTTTACCCTTTTTAATAGTAGCATCTGTATAATAACTAGAGTTTATTATCCCCGCATACCAATATGTTTTAATTTCATATGTTCCGGGTGAACGCTCTTTAAATTTATTCAATCCAACATCTCCGACACTGTCACCTTCATAACTTACTATTTCGCTACCAAAAATAATTCTTGAACCATCTGAAAATACAAGAGTTGTTGATTCATTCATTGGTGTACTTTGACTTATCTCTAATGCCTTTTCTATATTTTCTGGTTTCATAGAGTCTATCGTTTCGCCATTTTTAATTTTATCTAATAATTTTTGTTGCGTTTTAAAATCAATTCCCAGCTCATTAAAGGATTCTAGTATTTCGTTTTCATATTGACTTACAATGTCTGCTGTTGAATTACTTTCAGCCGATACAGATGCCCCCATGATTGTGAGCATAACAATTAATGTTAAAGCTATAATTTTTTTCAAATCAATCTCCCCCAATACATGTTATACCCATTAATTCTACATATGGTAAAAATATCCTTCTTTTTCATTGAATTATTTCGAATTTTTTTAAAATATTTTTCTGGTATTTTAAATTTATTAATTTATAATAATTAATAAAAGAAAGAAATAGGATTAGAGGTGAATAACATTCTTATAGAAATGGTGCCTTTTATAGCGTTAGGATTTATAATCACTTTTGTAGTGCTAGCTATTCGTCGTCGTAGTAATAAACAAAAAAAGTCATAAGGGATTTATGACTTTTTTTGTTTATATTTATTTATCAACGATTCTATATCACGTTTTCCAGTTGATAAATCCTTAATGATTCGTTCATCTTCAGGAGTAAATTGGAATCCTTCTATTTCTGCTGATGCTTTCGCTAGTTGCCACGCTTTTTCTAATCGTTCAGGATCTGTTATTGGTTTTCCTCTAGTCATTAATACCACTCTCCATTTCAATTAACCCTAATGACCTAGTAAATGTTAATGTATCAAGTGGTTAACCAGTTAACCTTAGTTAACCATTGAAAGTCTTTATAATGGGTTAGACTTTATTCATCATCCTTATCATCACTATTAGTTGGATTGATTTTATAGGAAAGTTCCTTCATTAAGCTACTAAATTTACTTGAAGCTTCCTTTTTAAAGTTCTTTGTCATATGTGCGTATATATCCATTGTGGTATTTATATCACTATGTCCCAGTCGCTCTTGAATTTCTTTTATATGCACATTTGCCTCAATAAGTAATGAAGTATGGGTATGTCTAAAGGAATGAGGTGTAACATGTTTTTCAATGGAGGTCTTTTTTAATATTCTATTCATTCTTATTGAAACATGCTTTATTGTTTTCGGATACCCTTCGTTTGTAGCAAATATAAAATTATTATCCATGTAAAATGGATTGTCTGTTTTTATTAAATTTTGTTCTTCCTTGTGCTTCAGTAGTAGATCAATTAATAATGGGTCAATCGTAATTGTTCTTATTGAGCTTTCTGTTTTGGGTGTTAAAAGCTTGTACTTAACTTTGTTATTAGTAGGATTGTAATATGTTTTGTATATTCGTAGTGTATGATTTTCAAAATCAATATCTTGCCATTTTAAGGCTATTAATTCTCCTATGCGCATTCCTGTATATGCCAACATTGTAAAAACTAATAAATCCCCCTCTAAACCCTCATTGTCTGTGTGAGTAAGGAATTCTACTAGCTCTTCCTTTTCTAAAAATTTCTCGTGAATAAATTGATCCTTTTCTAAATCTGAAACGGTTACTTTAGGTTTAGGGATTTTAATATCTTTAGTGGGGATGTCTTTAATTAACTTGAATTGAGATGCATATTCAAAAACCATGTTGGCAGAAGTATTTATGCTTGAAACATAGTTGTAACTAAACTTAGTTGAAAGTTGATCTATGGTGTCCTGATATGCTTTTTTAGTAATCCTTTGAATAGGTAGTTGACCAAATTCGTTCAGTATATGTTTTAAAGCAATTTTCCTAGCCCTTAAACTACTTTCTTTTGCATCTTGACTATAATGTCTAAGCCAATCATTATAAACTTCTGAAAAAAGCATTTTAGATGGTTGGATATATTCCCCTTTATGGAACTCTCTTTCGAATAAAGAGGCAGCTAGCTGTGCATCTTTTTTAGTTAAAAATCCTGATTTAGTCTTTTGTTTGTCTTTGCCGGTAATAGGGTCTTTACCAGCATACGCAACATATGCCCATTTCTTTCCTCGTTTATAAATACGTGCCATTATATCACCCTCATGTTACTTTTATAAAATTTAACTTTTATCGAGTAAGAGATCAATTAACTGAATCACCCTTTTCCTATCTTTATCACTAAGAAGTTTACTGTCAAAATAAAGATCATTGTAGTCGCTTAACAAATTAAGAAGGTCATTATTTTTAGGATAAGTTAATCTTGGGTAATGATCTGATATTAGACTAGGGAGGTCAAGTCCTTCAACATTCCCCCATAATGTGAATTTTAATTCAGAAAGTTCACTAGTATTTTTTGCACTCATTAAAGTTTGAGTCCTTCTGATACTTATAGGAGGAAGATCAACCTCATGGTTTAGATATTTTAACAAGTCTTTTTTACCATAACAGGTTCCGAACTTATCTAGAATGGGTAAATTACTGGGTCCATGATTTTCAAGATCTATTATTTCATTAGTGGTTAACTGGGTTTCGTGTGCTATTTCAGTGAGTGTTTTCTTTGATTCAATTCTAAGGGATAACATATAAAATTTGCCGGGTGAAGAATAGAAAATACTTGTAAGTATATTGTTATAAGAAACCCTAATAGAATTATTTCTTATATCATTTAAGAACTCATTATAATCTCCATTATCCATCCTTAACCTAAAGAGAGATTCTTCTACAGGTACCCCTAAAACTGCATATATACCTTCAATTAAATCCATGTTGGCCTTCATCTTACTATTCTCTACATTCGAGATATATCCGTGTGTAAGGCTTAACTTTTCAGCTAATTCTTTTAAGGTTAATTTGCTTTCTTTCCTTCTTTTTTTTAAATAATCCCCAAAATAATTGTAATAAATCACTGATTATCACCCACTTCTATTAGTTATACATTTATAACATATCATGCAATAAAAAAGTTGACAACAATAACAACAACATGTAATGTTATATTTGTAACATTTATTAAGTCCATAAATATACATTAATAACATTATAGGAGGTTGCGAATTGACAGCTAAGGAAGTAAAGAGGTTGATAAATTCTGTTGGTTTAAAACAGTGGCATGTGGCAGAATTCTATGGCATCAGTGAAGGAAACTTTAGCAGATTATTAAGAAAGGATCCTACAGAAGAAGTTTATTCAAAGATACTTAAAGCTATTGATAAAGCAGAAAAAGTATATGGTCCAAAATAAGGAGGGGACGATTTGATTAATATTGAGGTAGATGAAAAAACAATTAATACGATGCTTGAAAAGGCTATTAATGACAGAGTTGATGAAGTTGTTAAAAGTAAATATTTTTTATCTTATAACGAATTGGCAGAGTACCTTAATATCAGTAAACCTATTATTGAGGATCGTTTAATAAAAAATGGACTTAGATACTATAAAGTTGGGAGTAAATATTTATTTAAAAAGGATGAGGTGGACAATTTCTTAGATGAAGTAACTGCTAATATGGATTCCACTAATAATAATTTGAAATTTTTCAATAGAGTGAAGGGATATGCTAGTGGGAAGTTATAGATTTTGAAATTCTATGTGAAAGGCGGTGCAAAATTCTGAAACCAAAAATTCCATCTGGATATATTATGATTGCTAGACAAATTGTTGATAGTGAAATATGGTACAAGCCTCCTATGTATATAAAGGTGTGGTTATATTTATTAACTAAAGCACAACACACACAATATAAAGGATTAAAAAGAGGTCAGCTTTACACAAGCATTCCAGAGATTATAGATGCGTGTAGTTGGTATGTAGGGTTTCGAAAAGAAAAGCCGGAAAAGGATCAAATTTTTCGTATTTTAAATTGGATGCGAAAAAGTCATGAACAGACTAATGAAAAAGATACGAAATCTACTATGATTACAACCACGAAAGCAACGCATGGCTTATTAATAACCATTGATAATTACGACCTTTATCAAAGCCCACAAAGTTATGAAAGCAACGGTGAAGGTAACAATGAAGGTAATAAGAAAGTAATAGGAAAGCAACGAGAACACAATAATACAAACAAGAATGATGATAATGATAAAAAGGATAATAATGATTATATTAATCTTATTTTTAATCTTTATCAGTCCAAAAAAATTATTATCCATAAAAGGTTAACTCAATCTATGAAGTCAGAAATAATTGCTAGATTAAAAGAATATAGCCCTAAAGAGTTAATGAGGGTAATTGAAAATTATTCAGCAGTTTACTTTAGTGATATACACTACTTTAAACATAAATATAATTTAGCAGATTTAATGAAAGATGAAGCAGTTAGAAAGTTTATTGATGAATCAGATCCCTTGAACAACTTCAGCAAAAACTCTAATAAAGGTAATAATTATTTTAAAGCAAATCAATCAGAAGTTGTGCCTGATTGGTTTAAAAATCGAAAGAGTGCCAATAATCTACCCGAAAAAACACAAGAAGAATTAGATAAAGAGAGAGAAGAAATAGCTGAAATCCTAGCTGAATTTAAAAAAAATTAAGGTCGGTGTGAGGTGAGGGTTATATATAAACAAAGTTTACAAAGTAAATTAATAGATTCTTTTAGAACAATTACTCCTGAATCAATGGTTAAAGAGTTTCTCAAAAACGAAAGAAAAGAAAATATTAATATCGAGCATATAAAAACCATTAATAGTATGCGAAGGATGGGGCTAAAGGATGAAATTATTAATGTCATTTTAAATTACTTGCTTTTAAAAGAACTTCCATTAGAAAATGGAGATGACTTGGCAATTAGTTTGCAAAAAGAAGAAATAAAAACTGCTTTTTTAGCTATGGAATGGCTAAAGAAATTAGTTGTTGTGGAAAAACCTGAAAAAGCATGGCAACAAGCTAAGGACACAAATGAAATAGAAATGGCTGATATGAAAATAACTTCTAAACAAATGAAATATAGAGATTTAGGGACATTGTATTGCATTAAAGATATTGATTTATATGTATTTTGTTTATCTAACTATTCATGGTCATTAACAACCAAAAGCAAAGAAGATATAGACGCCTTTATGAAATGGGATAACAACTTTCAGTATGATAAAGAGAATTTGATTCAAGAAATGAAAAAAATGATGGACCAATTTTGAACTAAAGGGGATTGTTATAAATGACTGAAATAAAAGTGAAGCACTTGATAGCAGATCTAATGCAATATGTTCAATTAGCCACAAAAAGTGAAAAGAACGTGTTTACGGGGGATTACATCAAAGATGTGAATAATCCGCATTGGAGAGATTGAAAAGGCGTTGGCGGCTCTTAAACACGAATTGACGAAGCACAATCTAAATGACTGGTAACAAAAAAGCCATAGTAATCTATGACTTTTCATGTATTCTTCTGTCGCAAGGAAGAAAAGGATTGGTACATGATAGGAAAGGGGAATAGCCCTTTCCTATCACTATTTTGATAGAGCTAAATTAATATAGATACTCCAATACATTCTAACACAATACGGCTAAATTATATAGAAGGGTAAAATGTATATATTGAAACAATTTGTTGGTAAAAGTCAGTCCTTATTGCAGGCCCTAATCATCATAGTGCCCATTTACACACCTTTATAAAAGGTGTTGATGGGTGAAAGATTATGAGCTTAATAATCTTTCAAAACGTTAGCTTACGCTAATAACCTAGCGGGAGTAAAAAAGGAGGGAGAAATACATGAGTACATTTTATTTAAGTGTTAGCCCTATTAGTAGAAAAAAAGGACAATCAGCAGTTGCTAGTGCAGCATATAGAAGTGGTGAAAATTTATACTCCGAGCTTGATATGGAGACTAAATCATATAGGAAAAGAACTATTGCACCTGAGACATTTATTTTTGCACCAAAACATGCACCGGAATGGGTTTATAATCGTGAAAAATTATGGAACGAAGTTGAGTGGATTGAAAAAAATGCAAACAGTCGATTGGCAAGAGAGGTCAGAGTTGCTTTACCAATAGAATTGGGTTATAAAACTCAAAGAAAAATGCTAGAGGAATTTGTACAAGATAATTTTGTGAATGATGGAATGGTAGCAGATGTCTCAATACATAGAGATGTTGAACATAATCCACATGCTCATATCATGCTGACAATTAGACCATTTGACGAGAATGGTGAGTGGATCAAACAAAAATCTAAAAAGGAGTACATTCTAGATAAAGAAGGAAATTTTGTTTACAACAAAAAGGGAAATAAGAAAACCAGAAAGATAGATTTAATTGGATGGGATGGCAACGATAAGGTCATAACTTGGAGAAAAAACTTTGCTGAAAAGGTAAATGAATATTATAAAAAGTTTAACGTAAATGAGAGAGTGTCCCATGAAAGTTATGAAAAACAAGGATTAGAAAAAATTCCTAAGTATCGGTTAACAAGATCTGAATACAAATTTGAACAAAGGGAAAAAGAAAAAGCTGAACAATTTGGAATAGAATATGTCCCCAAATCACATTTCGCAAAAGAAAACCAGAACATTGAAAAAGTAAATCATGAATTAGAAGGGCTAAGTAAAAACATAAGTAGTCTTGAGGAAATCCGTGAAACAATTAGGGTAGCAACTATAGAAGAGCTTAGAAGTCTACGTAAAAACTCACAGCTGTCGAAGGAGGATTTGGATTCACTTAAAGTTATTGCTAGAAGGGCGCAAGGGCATGTCGATTTTTCAATAGCAAAAGATAATCTAAAACGATTAGATTATTGGAAGTTAAAATTATCTAATGAAAAGCTAGAAATTACTTCTATAGGAAAAACCTTGAAAAAAGCAAAATTTGTATATAAAGATAAGCCACAAGATGTATTATTGTATGGATTCATACCAAATAAATTTGAAGAACAATTCTCTTTAAGACAACAAGAATATGCAACTAAAGTTGAAGATTATAACAAAAAAGTTCACGCTTATAATGAAATAAATAAACATTCTAAACGAGCTTATGTAATCCAACAATCATTTACAAATGAGGAATTTAGATTCTTGTACCCTGATTTTGCAGATGTACTAAGTAATAATGATAAAGCAATGGCTTTAAAATCATCTTATGTAGATAAGTTTACTAAAGAAGGAGTATTAAGAATTGATATTCCTGAACTAGAAAATAACTTAGAAAAATATTCAGATTCATACGTAAAAGCTGAACAGTTATTGAAGGATTGGAAAGACAATGTAAATAGTCTAGTAATCTTAGAAAGGACTAAGATTAAACAACAAAAAGAATACGCTGAATACTTCAAAGGTTGGGATGCAGAAAAAGTCTTTAATTCTTCTGTTAAATACGCTAATACAAAAGAACAAATTCGGGCTAGAGAATCTAATAAAAATGATTTATCTATAAAGATTGATAATCACTTGAAAGTTCTTTATCCAAGTGTTAATGATAATACATTATCAAAGCTTCCATCAAAATCTAAGGCTAGAATTCTGGAATTATGTATTAATGGTAGAAATACAGGTGAATTTTCTAAGAATCTTAGAATTGGTGAGAAAGATGTACGAGCAGACTTGCAACAGTCACCAAAGTCTTATAGCAATAATGACCATGTTAATGCTTCTAAGGCAACTGGTGATATATTTAGTGCAATAATCAATACAACTGCTCAAAAGAACGAAAAAAATGTAAATCTTTCGAAGTATAAGGACAAGAAAAGAAGAAAGGCAAGAAAACATAACTTTATTAGAGAAAATGAATTGTAATAATATGTATATATCTGAAAGTCGCATTATCTATCTTAATGCAAAAGAGAAGGAGGGAACACTAGTTCTGTTTGGTGTGTTTATTTTTGGGAAATGTGTTATGATAGATTAAGAAAAATAGTACATGTAATTTGGGTATTATATCGCAATTAATTACCTGCATAGGGAGGATTTTTGATGGTATATAATAACATCACAACAGATGGTTTAGAATTTTTAGATCGAGAAGATTTACTCAAAATCGTTAAGAATATGGTAAACGGTGGAATAGCAATAAGTTTTAATGGAAAAAGAACTGCAGAAGAAATTTACAAGAAAGTAAGACCACGAGTTACTAGAGTAGATAGGAAGCTATGCGTTGGTAATGAAGAAGAACAGTCTAAAAATCTCATCATAGAAGGTGAAAATCTTCAAGCGATGGTTACTTTGTATAAATATCGTGAACAAGTAGATTTAATAGTCACTGATCCACCTTATAATACTGGGGGACAGCACTTTAGATATAATGATAAATGGGATACCGATCCAAATGACCCCGACTTAGGTACTATTGTAGCAGAAGATGATGGTTCAAAACATACAAAATGGATGAAGGCAATGATGCCGAGACTGCAAATGATGTGGAAAATGTTAAAACCAAATGGAGTTATTGCCATTTGTATTGACGACAATGAACTTTTTCATTTGGGAATGATGATGGATGAGGTCTTTGGTGAGGAAAATAGAATAGGTATCATAAACTGGCAGAAGTCTTATTCACCTAAGAATGATACAACTCATGTTTCTACTGCAACCGAATATGTTTTGGTTTATGCTAAAGATAGAACATTAGCAAAAACAGGTTTACTACCAAGAGACGCAAGCACCAACTCAAAGTATAAAAATCCGGACAATGACCCAGAAGGATTATGGAGGAACAGCGATTCAACTGCTGCTCGAGTTACTGAAAAAGATAGATATGCTATACAATCTCCATTTACCGGAGCATTGCATTATCCAGGTTCCAGATCTTGGACTAATCCGAAGAAGTCTATGAAAAGATGGCTTGAAGATTGGGGATTAAAATACGAAGAAAAAAAGCTTAACGATAATAGACCGAATGCACTAATAATTAAGGGAGCACCAATACCGTATATTTCCAAAGAACAAAGTTTAGATAACAATCCTGTTGTCGAAGATGAATCCGTGTATAACTCTGAATTAATAAAGAAATCTCGAGAGTTAGCTGAAAATATACGTGACAACAATGTCTGGCCAACCTTGTACTTTACAAAAGATGGTGTAGGTAGACCTGCTATTAAGAGACATCTCAAGAGCGTAAAGAGAGGAAAGGTTCCACTTACATTCTGGGCAGACGAAGAATATGAGGTTCCATTTATACTAGGAGCCCAATCTTGGGCACACCAAGAATCAGGACACAGCCAATCGGGGATAAATGAACTAGATGAGATTTTAGGTAAAGGACATAATTTCCAAACAGTAAAGCCCCTTAAATTGATTAAGAAAATTATTCAACTTTGGTGTCCGCCGAAGGGATTAGTTCTTGATCCCTATGCAGGTTCTGGAACCACAGGTCACGCGGTTTTGGAACTTAATAAAGAGGCAGAAACTGAACGGCGATTCATTTTAATTGAACAAGGTAATTCTGAAAAAGGTGATAAGTACGCTAGGAGTATTACCGCAGAAAGATTAAGAAGAGTAATATCTGGAGAAAGACCAAATGAGAATGGATACCTTGAAAAAACTACGGAACCTATAAAAAGTGGTTTCGAATTTCGAGTATTAATGAAGAAAATAGATGCACAAACAGTTTTGACTATGAAGAAAGATGAATTAATAGATGTAGTTATTACTTCCCACTGGGAAAATGAACGAAGAGCTAGTTCAAATTTAATTAGAATTGATGATGAAAATTATAAATACCTTGTAGGAAGAAATGATGTAAATGAAGGATACTTTATTATTTGGAATGGATTAGATCAAGTTGGTGAACTTAATCTAGAAACTTATGAAACAGTTGTTAATGAAGCAAAAAGAGCTGGTTTAAATACCCCTTATCATGTATATGCTCGTTATGAAGTACTTCAGACTAAGAGTGTTAGATTTTATAAGATTCCTGATAAAATATTAACTCATTTGGGATTAAACGAAAATACTGATCCATTTAATGAGAGTGAGGTGAGTAATTAAATGGTAATTTTACCTTTTCAACTTAAAGCATCGAATCAGATTGCCAAAAGATTTAATGATTATATGTCAGATCCACTAACAGTAACAAGAACAAAAATTGTTCCTTTCTATCAAAATTTATCCTCTATCACTGGAAGTGGTAAGACACTTATTTTATCTGATGCAATAGAACAAATAAGAAGTACATTACCTGTACAACCTATTGTGTTATGGCTTTCGAAGGGAAAGGTTGTAGTATGGCAAACTTATTCGAATTTATCATCTGGAAAGTATTCTAGTGTACTTAGTGGATTTAATGTAAAACCTTTGTTGGATTGTAAACCTAAAGACATTACACAATCTGATAAGGGTTTGGTGCTAATAGCAACTGTAGGAAAATTCAATCAAAAGGATAAAGATCAAGGTGATAGAAAGATATTCAAAGTTCAACTTGATAGTGCAGATGATTCATTATGGGAACTATTAAAAAAGAGACGTAACCATAATGGGATTAGGAGACCGTTTATTATTGTCTATGATGAAGGACATAATCTATCAAATCAACAGACGGACTTATTACTAGAGTTAGAGCCAGATGCTTTGATAGCAGCTAGTGCAACAGTTAAAGTCCCAGAATCGTTAAAGAAAATAATTGATCGTTTAAGAGACGATAAGGGTTGGAATGATGAGGATTTTATAACATCAGTAAAAAGTTCCGAGGTTGTAAAGTCAGGCCTAGTAAAACAAAATATCCTACTAGGCGGATACGTAACTCCTATGGAGGAAACAATTGACGATATGATTGAGGAATTTAAAAGGGTATCTGGTGTAGCTAAAAATTGTAGTAAACCATTTTCTCCTAAAGCTATTTATGTTACAAACACCAATATTATTTCAGGTGTTGAAAAGGATCAAATAAAGCAACCTTTTCATGATAGATTAGCTAGACCAATAGTAATTTGGCGTTATCTAGTTGAGGAAAAAGGAATTAATCCCTCCGAAATAGCGGTCTATTGTAACTTGAAGTTTGACAAAAAATTTCCGCCACCAGATAATTTCCATTTGTTCTCAGGCGGAGATTCTGATTATGATGATTTTATTGATGGTGATTATAAGCACATTATATTTAACCAGACACTACAAGAAGGGTGGGACGACCCATCCTGCTACTTTGCATACATTGATAAAGATATGGGTTCAAGAATACAGATTGAACAAATAATAGGGCGAGCATTAAGGCAGCCTGGCGTAACACATTATGCTGAACAGGAGTTAAATACCGCCCAGTTTTATATTAGAACTGATGAAAAAAGTGTTTTTGAGGAAGTATTGTTAGAGGTTAAAGCTAAATTAGCATCAGAATCTCCGGAAATCAATCTACAATACTTTAAGAGTGGTTCAGGAAAGGATAGACCCCTTCAAGCTCCTCAAAAAAAATTATACGTCCCTGAGATTTCAATATATTCCGAAAGTGCAAAAAAACCTATAAAGAATGTAATAGATAATATACAGGATTTTAGGGATGATAAAGTAAATACAATTGGTAAAGGTGGAAGAATACAAGTACTTCAAACCATTGGTTCTGAAAATGATCATGATGTTGAATGGGTTGAATTAGACCATAGCAATCCTGTTTCTGCTCGATGGATTTTTGTTAGGGAAATACAAAAGTATTATGCTAAAGCAGTTAATTTATCAGATATAGAAAATGTGAAATTTGATGCATTAGTAGAATATAATAGTAGAGCTGCTGAACATTTAAGAGAGTCTGCTTATAAAGTGGTAGAGGACTATTTAGATTATTCTATAGTGATACAGAATAATCTAAATAATATTGAAGCTCCTTCATTACCAGTTAATCCAAATGATAAAATTAAATTCAATAATTCATTACATGAAGGTTATAGTGGTCTAAATGAATTTGAGAAAAAGTTTGCTCTTGGTTTAGATAATAAAAATTATGATTGGATGAGAAATCCTTCAAGAGGATTCTTCGAGGTGCCATTACTTTCATTAGGTTCAACAAAAAACTTTAACCCAGACTTTATTGTTTGGCAAAAAGATAGCATTGTAGCTATAGATACTAAAGGTGATCATTTAATTGTAGAGGACTCTTCCAAAAAGCTATTTCATCTGAAACAGGTTGGAAAAGGGCAAGAATTAAAAATCAGATTGATTACTCAAGGTAAGTGGGATGATAACATCTCAAAAATTACCAAAAATGGATATACTGTATGGGTTCTAAAGAATGGGAAGATTAAGCCAATATGGTGTAAAGATATTGAAGAAACAATAGATGTCTGTTTGGATGGAACCTACGATTGAAGTAATTAGTTCATTTGGCAAGAAATCCTGAGTTGAATATATAACTTGGGATTTTTTGACGGAATTTATATCAATTCAAATAAATTAAAGGGATAGATAATAGTGAAAAAATGCGCTTTTTGCGAGGATGTGAATAATAAATTAACTGCTGAACACATTTTTCCATTTGGATTAATATCGAAATTTCCTGAATATAAATATGCCTTTCTTGGTGAAAAAAAAGCAGTTAAACTATCTCCTAAAAAACAGGTCATAAAAGATGTATGTCAAAATTGTAATAATGGTGCTCTGTCTAAGTTGGATTCTTATGGTAATAAATTTATTATGGATTACTTCTCAAGGAATCTATCCCCGGAACAGATTGTTACAATTAGATATGATTACCAAATATTATTGAAGTGGGTAATGAAAATACTTTTTAATAGTTTAAGGAAAAATGATAGCTCAAGTTGGTTGAAAAAAAATAGTAAATATATGATTGGTAAAGTAGAAAAAACTACAAGTGAAGTCAGTTTGTTTTTAGGTACTTACGTAGATTTAGCACCTTTTCAAAATATGTTTCCTTCTTTACCTTTTCAGGGAATTTCTGAACCAAAAATTCTTTTGTCATCACGGGCCTTTCATAAGGAAATACTAGAATATAGAAATGAAAACATTGAAATTATCTATGTTTTAAGGTTATGTAATGCTATATTTTTGCTTGTTTGCTGGAAAGAAAACAGATGGAATTCAAAAGAAGAAGAAGCGCTAAATGGCTTGATTCCACATACTTTATTAACACCAAATAATAATACTGGAAAAATAGCAAGATCAACCGATAGCTTTAATTGTGAACATCTGTACCTAGTATCTTCAAAAAAAGCTCAATTTGAACATGATATTTATATGAAAATGATAGTCCGAAAGAAATAACTTAAAATAATTTTCATTCTTAATAAAAACTTTGGACTTAAAAAAGGTTTTAGAAACTAGTTATTTTTATAAGATAGATTTTACTTTTTCTAAATTACAACTTGCTATTTCAATATTCTCTTTTAACAGTTTGATATCTTTAGAAAAATTATCCTCTAAGTATTTTAAAGACTTTATAGATTCAATAAAAAAGCCATCCAAAATAAGTTGATAGTATGGGTAATGTTTGACGTCTCTTGGATAGGTGTCTCTCATTGTGATTATGAGTTTCTTTTCCAAATCATAAATAATAGCCCTATTTTCTTCTTTGTTATATCCTAATATAGGGCCAGAGGTAGTTTGAAAAGGCAAGGAATAATGCATAAAATTGACTTTATTCATTTTATACCATTTCATGATTGGGTTGTATTTATCAATTGTATTTAGTAAGATACGTATCTGTTGGTCAAGAAGCTTATTGTATTTATTTTTCAAAATCACATAATTATTATAGTTCCCATCAAGTTTATCTAAAATTTCACTATTATAATTAGTCATATATTCACCTTCTCAACTATTCTAAGCAACTAAATCAACAATTGTTTTTTTAGTAAACTGTTAACCCATTCTTGTAGTTAGTAAAATGATAAGGGGATTATACATATATTATATGGGATAACGGGATAGCTCGTCATCTTGTTTTATAAAAATAATTAGTATTTATTTAGTGATTAACCTACCCATATTTATTTTTAAAAAGTAAAGTCTGATTAATTGATTAAAGTAGGCATATATTTTTAATGATGGAACCACATTTATGTAGAGAAACAAAAAGTATTCTAGAACATTTTTAATTAAATTAGGAACTTGTAAATATTACTGAAAAGAACATTATGTAATATTAATTAATAATACCTTATAGTTCATGTAAATATGCATTTAGAAAAAGAAGTTTTTTAAAGGGTTATACTTTAGGAGCAAAAAAAGGTAATACAGAACCGAAGTAGTTCTTATATAAGAATGTCAACTATAATATTAACTTATATTATATCATTTGCTCTAATGCTTATACCAGTGAAAATGAGTTTAAATTATATAGTACTTTCAATCACGAGGTAAAAAGGTTCTCGCAAAAAAATGCTCATGTTTTGCTCATGTTTATACTCGAAAACAGTACTTTTAATTAAATGATTAATTCAGATAACGTTGATCTAATAACAGTTTTTCGAACCTGTTTTGGAATGTTTATCAGGTTAATATATGGGCGGTATGATGTAATAGTATCCTTAAAACGTTGATAAAACAACATTTATAAGGTAGGAAATTGCATCAAACCACCGATATTAGTCAATGAGTTTTTTAGAGAGGTTTTCCATTAGGTTACTAAACTTATTGGAAGCCTCTTTTTTAATGTTTGTCATGTGAGCATAAATGTCCATTGTTGTATTAATATCAGAATGCCCCAGGCGTTCTTGTATTTCTTTAATATGGACATTCGCTTCAATAAGCAATGAAGTGTGAGTATGTCTAAATGAATGGGGAGTAACGTGTTTTTTAATAGTTGTTTTCTTTAAAAGTCGCTGCATTCTTATCGCAATGTGTTTAATGGTTTTAGGATACCCTTCATTAGTTGCAAAGATAAACCCCTTATCAATATAAAAAGGTTTATTTTCTTTGATAATTTTACCTTGCTCTTGTTTGTGTAGGTTTAGCAGGTTAATTACGATTGAATCAACATCAATAGTGCGTACAGATCCTTCTGTTTTAGGAGTAAGCAATTTATATTCTAGTTTGTTATTTGAAGGGTTATAGTAAGATTTTATATACCCTTAGTGAATTGGTATTAAAATCAATATCATGCCATTTTAGAGCTATCATTTCACCAATACGTAAACCGGTATAAGCTCCCTATTTATCATTATTAAAATACAATACCACATAAGAAGACGGGTTACCTGTTAGAAATTATATAAATCATAAAGAAACAGAGACTTCTGAATCAAGAATATGAAGTGAAAAGTCTATTTAGGTTTTATTTCGTAACTTAAGAACTGTGGAGAATAAAAGTAGCCCTTAAAAATAAACCTTAAAATATGAAGGTTAATCTATTTGCAGATCTATAATGCTTTGTAATTTAATTTTAGTACCATCACGGAGAAGCACATAGTTTTGCAGCGAGTCTACATCCTTTAGTTTACCTCTAACAGTTTTATAATCATGAACACTATAGTATTTGATAATGACAAATAGGTCATTAAGAATTGCAACATGCAGTTTCATGTTTATTTCTTCTTTTTGTTGCTCATCGAGTTCAGGCTTCGCTTTATATTCCTGTTGCTTCCACATTTGATGAAGTAATTGGTGATGTTCCGGCATCATCATTGCAGTCCACTTGATACTTCCGCGATCATTCACGCTCATACTATGCCCCTACCTTCTTTCTGATTGGTCCTGCTGAAAGGATGTTCTCTAACATAAAGGTTCTTATTTGTTTTCTCCAATAACAAAAAGCCACAATAGAACTATCATCCATGCTGATTATACGAACATATCGTTGAGTTACCTGGTTCTTATTATCGATATAAAAGATGACGATTTTTTTCTTATTTTCGATTGTTCTAAGGAATAGACCTTTTATGGTACCGACCACATTATAGAACATTCGTTCTAATTATAACATTAAAATTAACTTTTTCAAGTTCTTCTAAAGCTATTAATGACATTCTATTATTTTTAGATGAAACGTACATTGATCACGGATTTTCTAATAATATGACATCTTTTGTCGTATTATTAAAAATATATTGATTTGTGTTAAAAATATTGTATATTTATATTGGAATGAGGTGGAAAAATTTTGAAAAAATATACTATTTTTATTGGTTTCCTGAGCTTTCTTCTTTTCTTTGGCTTATTAGGCAATGTGGCAAATGCTAATGAAAAAGAGCGCGATGAATATACTTTTGGTGAAATAGAGCAATTGTTAGTTAATTATCTGGATAAAAATGGCAATAATTTAGAAATCGGAACTCCTGACTTTACTGAATTTGTAATTAATCAAATGCATTATGATTCTGATCAGAAACTAGCAAAATTACCAGAATATCATTTGTTTGTTGCTTATTTTGCTGAGTATCTTCATCAGTTATCTCTATTTGAAACTGAAATAATGGCAGAATATAATCCTTCAACAATTAGTTCAGATTCATCTATAGCTGATAAAACAGTCTTAGATTATTCAGGTGAGAAATTTAGCATGTCATATTTAAAAGACGTTACTCTTGGTGAAATTAAAGAGGAGATTTTACAAGAAGAAAGAGAGATAGCAAAGTTACAGGAAAGTAAACAACCCAATAGTGAAATAATGGCGACTATTAATGTTGCTGCTGCAAGAGCATATGCAACAAAGTATTATAAAAACTATAATACTGCTTACCCGAGATATAGTAATGATTGTACAAACTTTGTATCTCAGATTCTTCATGCTGGCGGAAGAAAACAAGTTACTGTAGCTACGACATCTACTTTAGTTCGTGATACTAAATATTGGTTTATTAGAAAGAGAGCTGGCGATGGTGTATGGACTAGAAGTTCTTCATGGAGTTTGGTTGAGGATTTATACTCACACCTAGTTCGAAGTCATACGGTTTACACAAGTAGTAACAAGTCAAACATTGTTAGTCAAGCCAGACCTGGTGATGTTATTCAATTTAAAAAATCTGGTGCAGACAGATACACCCATGCAATGTGGGTAAATAACAAAGTTGCTAAATCTAGTTCTAAAATTGACTTATTATTGGCTGGGCACACCAATGACTACTTAACAAGAAGCTTAGATGATATAACTGGTTATAGTACGTATCGTATTATTAAAATGTAAAATATTTATATCAATTTAATTTTATATTGTAAGAAACCTTTTTGCGACCTTTCTATAGTAATTAGCAATGGGAAGGTCGTAATGCTCATTAGCTTATCAAGATGTTATAATTACTAGATAAATATATTTAACATTGATATTATTATCACCTCTCTTCCTCTAAATGATTTTAACTTATATAATCTTTTTATTCTCCTTGCTATAATATACCTATAATATCTTTTGAAAAATTTATTTATAGAAAGAAGTGTGGAAATTGAAGAAAAAAGTTAGGTGGACCTTGACTTTATTAGCAACTTTTATAGGGGTTGTTATTATTTACTATTTTGGTACTCTATCTTTATATGAGCCAACAGATGAATTACATAGTTTTCCAGTTCCCAGAAATGCAAAACTTATTGAAAATAATGAACTAGGGGCAAGGTATCATTGGTCTAGAGCATCCGAAGAAAATGGTATACCATTTTCTTATGAAATAGTCTTAAAAAGTAATGGGTGGGTAAAAGGTGACAGAGAAGGGGCTTCGGTTATTTACACGAAAGGAAAACACAAAATAGATTTGATTTCTACTACTGATCAATTAGATATTATTAAAATTAAATAAGATATAATTAGTTCTAACTAATAACTTTTCTAGAAGAGAAATTAGATAACCCCCTCTGTTAGGATAGATGTCGTAGGGATAAATGATGGAGAAAGGTAAAAAACGTATTAAATTATTTCTATTAATTATAATGGTAGCAATGGTTGTAGCCTCTTTTGTATTAATTTTCTCAGGACATTATACTTTCGGTATCTTATTAGGTGGAGGTTTTATGTTTTTAGCTAACTCTATAGGCCAGTTACTTGTTTTAACTCTTAAGACTTTATAACCCTTATGAGGTTCTTGTCTATTCCCTTGCACATATTTTTGTTGTTGATTATATTTTGTGCTATAAAATCGATCATAGAATAAGAACTGAGCTTCTACATGGGTATATCTTGGGTTATTAATTAAAAACTTTGTTATTTCTTTGAAGGCTAATTCTCCACCGTAAATGTAGCTTTGAATCGCAGAAGCATTCTGCTTATCCGCAATATCCACCATTGCTTTAGCAACAGTTGTGGTATTACCAGCGGTCGCACCAAATAACTTTTCTACCCCCGATATAGCCACGTCTGCAAGTGTATCCAAAATTTTACTTGTTCCACCGCCATAAACTAACTCAGCATGAAACGCGTCATGAACCTCCATTGCATCAAAAGCATCTTTTAAAGATAAATTCCTAGTTTCGTAAGCGTCAAATAGTACCCACATTTCCAGCATAGCTTATTCATGAGATAATCTCCCTAGAAAATAATTCGGGAGGTTTTGCGATGACTAAAGCTGACAAAAGAATAGAATGGAAAGCCAGATTTGAAGTTAGATCAGCTTTTGCCTTGGTCACAGACTATTCCAAAGGAATGTCGTGTTCCAAATAAATCTAAATAAATCATAACATTAGTCCACATCTTAGAAATAGGTGTGGACTATTTGACGCTTACCTCTTCAGCAATCGTATATCTATGAGTTGAGCCATAAAATCGAACATATAGGTCAAACTCGTCATTACTCTCTTTATATCTTCCACCATTATAGATACGGAGTTCATTATTAAGTAAGGTAGAAATTATATCTTTATCCTCAATTCTGACTTCTTCTTCGCCGGAAAAAGGAACTTCAATGCTTATGGAAGCAATTCTTTCCGTATCTATTTTAGTTATAACAAGTTGTTCATCTTGGCTAATTTGCTTTTCTACCATTTCTTTAAATGTAGTAGGTAAAGAGAATGAAAAATTAAAGTACCCCATTACAATGACAGCAACCATCAAAAATCCTGCTATTATGTAGATAATTTTGTTTTTGTTCAAACGATCACTCCTGATCTTTGTAATAGTAAATAGTTATTATTTTTATTCGATATTTAATCATTATTTTATTTAATCGTAAATACTTCTTATATTTTTGTTGAGTAGAAGTTCTTAATAAAAAAGTACTTATTTTAATAAGTTTAATAGTATTGAATTCTTCCAAATTAATTCATTATATTCTTTCCTAAAATTTAATTCCCTCAAAGCATGATCTAGATGGTAAAATAATTCATGGTCTGAGAGTTCATTTAATCGATATTTAAGAAGAATATCTTCTAATTTACTTATATAGTTAATATCTTTTTTGCTAAACATATATTTACCTTTATCTTTTACTATAAATCTATAAACTTTGAAAAAAACTGCATCTATTGGTTGACCAAATTTTGCTTGTAGATACACATAATTAATTAAATCTCTGATTGCTAAGTTTGAGTCATTTTTTGCGGAGGTTGAAAGTGTCATTAATGCATAAATAAGCAATTGGTAAAGGACAAAATAGAACGCTGCATATGTTATATACGAAGGTGTTAATATTTCTTCTGGTATGTCAACACTAAACTAAACATTATTTTTAAGGAATATAAACGTTTTATAGTGCTAAGTAAACTGCCCTTTATTAAAAATACAAAACAAAGTTTGTCACTTGACTTTGAGCCTCTGCAGGCGTGATTGGATTGCCAGAACGCCAGCTTATTAAAACCGCGCTGGCTTGCCAAAAAAGGCTATCACGCCTGCTTCTCCAAGTAAAGTGGGCGCATGATAGTTAGATAGCAAGCTTCTCTAACTGATGCTGGAGCTTGTATTCTCTTGGCGTTAAGTAATCTAGTGATTGGTGAATTCGAATGTTATTAAACCAGTTGACATAATCAAAGAGTTCTAGATCAAGCTCTTTCTGACTAGAAAAAATAGCCCCTTTAACGAACTCTGTTTTAATTGTTTTAAAGGTTGCTTCAGCGACTGCGTTGTCATATGGTGTACCCTTGTTGCTTAAGGATCGGTCAATACCAAATGTAGTCAATGCTTCATCGATTAATTGGTTTTTGAATTCACCGCCGCGGTCAGTATGGAATAATTCAAGATGATTTAAACTGTATGGTACTGTCGCAAAAGCACGTTGAACGAGCTTTGCATCTTTCTTCGGACCTGCGCTATGACCAATAATCTCACGGTTGTGTAAATCAACGAGCACGCAAATATAATGCCATTTTTGTTGCACACGAACATAGGTCAAGTCACTAACAACAACTTTCAATGGCTGTTCCTGGGTAAATTCACGGTCTAATACATTGCCAACGTCCGATTCATTCACAGTTGAATTATGGGGTTTATATTGGGCAATCGTATATTTAGAAACTAGCCCTTCCGCCTTCATGATTCTACCTATACGACGGCGCGAGACTTGCCAGCCTTTCTTTTTGAGTTCTCTTTTGATTTTGCGTTGGCCGTAGACTTTTCTGTTTTCATTGAATATCTGGATGATTAGTTCTGTGAGTTTATCTTCTTCTTTTGAATCACGTTCTTTTGCTTCATAATAGTACGTGCTTCGTGGAATTTGCAGGACTTCGCACATTGCTGATACCGAGTATTTGTGGCGGTTATTGCGAATCACCTCTACTTTCGTCCCATGATCAGCGCGGCTTGCTTTAAAATATCATTCTCCATCGCAAGTCTTTGATTCTCTTTCCGTAGCTTGATTAACTCTTCCTGTTCAGGTGTTCGATTGTCCTTTTCTTCAAATGAACCAGAACCATTGTACTGACTAACCCATCGATCAAAAGAAGATGATGTCAGCTCATATTCCTTGATTATCTCAGCTCTTGGTTTACCAGAAGCATGTAGCTGGACGATCTGTTCTTTGAACTCTTTTGTGAATGTTCTTGTTATTCTTTTGGTCATTACTGATTCTCCTCCGACTAATTGTTGAGTTCAGTTTATATGACCTTAAAATATTTGTCTAACTAAGTGTAACCGATTCAAATTTCTTCTTTGGTACCTACCATGCCGGAAAAGGTAGATTAACTAATTATTTATCATATGAAAATAAGTTAAATGACTATTCAATTGGTATCGAGCTACTAGCAATGGCACTATTTATTTTAATAGGTTGTAATACAGTAGAATCTGAGGAGTCAGGAGATAAGCAAGTACAGTCAATGCAGTTATCTATTGAGGACTCCATAATTAATAGGTATTTACCTGAACAGGTTTCTGAAAAAAGAGATACACCAATTACCCATGTTCTACTTCATTTTAGTAGCAATGCCCAAAACAAGCCTGATAACCCGTATCAAATTGAAGATACATTTGAAGTTCATTGTGATGGCCAACCTCAACTTCTTCATTACTTCCCCTCCAATATCACTATCGGAGGAATTTGAAAGATGTTTAGGTATGGTCAGAATGTTGTAAGCTCTAATTTTGGTTAGGTTCAGTACAGATCTACCGTAGAGAATCTAGAATGAATTTGTTCCATGACTTTTGTCACTTGCGAATCTATTTATCTATGTTATAGTAAATTTGAAAACTGAAAAGAGTTAACCACTGGGGGAGTCTTTGAGCAAGACTGAGACGTGTATAGATACGCGGACCCTTAGAACCTGATCTGGCTCATACCAGCGTAGGGAAGTGGATCGCACGTCTTCCATGGTTATCTTACGCCGATATGCGAGCCGCTTCTTCAACGTATTTGTTGAGTGAAGCGGCTTTTTTGGTTTTCCAAAAATGAATAAGGAGTGGTTAGGATGACATTTTGTGAAAAGGTAAGAAAGAAATGCGATGATATTTGGGAGGCAAGTTTTCAACATCCATTCATTACAGCACTTGCAGATGGGACATTGCCTGAGGAGGTATTCAAATATTACGTTCTGCAAGACTCCTACTACTTGCAACACTTTGCAAAGGTCCACGCAATGGCTGCTGTACAGGCAAAGGATTTATCAACAGTACAACGATTTGCACAGCATGCAGATGAAACTTGCGGTGCGGAAATTTCATTGCATGAGGGCTTCTTTGAACTATTAGGCATTACAGATGAAGATATCGAAAACTTTGAACCAGCCCCGATAGCTTACGCTTATACATCGCATTTATATCGAGTTGGATTAGAAGGTGACTTGTCTGCAACTTTATCTGCGTTACTACCATGTTACTGGCTATATTATGAAATCGGCGAGAGGCTGAAGGATGCAAAACCAAATCACCCAATCTATGACAAGTGGATTGCGACTTACAGCTCAGAATGGTTCGAACAAGCAACCCGTGAACAAATCGATCGCTTAAATAAGCTGACAGATAATCTCTCAAAAGACCGGCATAAAGAATTAGAATCCCACTTCATTAAAAGTACACATTATGAATTACAATTTTGGGAAATGGCTTGGACAAAACAAAAATGGTCTCTGTTAATAGATGAGGTGAATGCATGATGACACAATCCCTATTGTTGAGAGAATTACGTGCACAAAATCCGTTAGTCCACTGCATCACTAATATTGTCGTTGCAAACTTTCAAGCCAACGGCCTATTAGCATTGGGTGCTTCTCCAATTATGGCTAATTCAGTCGAAGAGGTAACAGATGTAGCGACAATCTCCTCTAGTCTATTGCTTAACATCGGTACATTGGATAGTTCGGCGGTTGAATCGATGATAGTGGCTGGTAAAAGTGCAAATGAAAAAGGCCACCCAATTGTATTAGACCCGGTTGGTGTAGGGGCGACTGCCTATCGGAAAAGGGCAGTTGAAGAACTCCTTTCGAAATTAGATGTTACACTTATCCGCGGAAATGCTGGTGAAATTGCTACACTTGCTGGTGTTAAGTGGAAAACAAAGGGTGTTGATGCAGGTGAAGGAACAGCAAATATTACGGTAGCAGCAAAAAAGGTGGCGCGTCTCTATCGTTGCCTTGTTGCTGTTACTGGTGAGACTGATATCGTGACGGACGGTAATAAAATCATCCGGTTAACTGGTGGGCATCCACTTATGACAAGGATAACCGGAATGGGTTGTTTGTTAAGCGCCGTAACTGCTGCTTTCCTTTCTATCAGTACGCATTCTATAGATACTGTCGCTTATAGTCTTGCCTTTTACAAAAAAGCGGGTGAATTGGCAGTGGAGAATGCTTCAGGTCCGGGAGATTTTACTATTCATTTCTTAAATGCCCTACACTACTTGGATGATGAGACAATTAATGCTAATGATTATTTAGGCGAAGAGGTGGTTGAAGAATGATTTCAGTTGCTCTAACTATAGCTGGCTCAGATAGTGGAGGTGGAGCAGGTATACAGGCTGATTTAAAAACCTTCCAGGAACTTGGTACATTTGGAACTTCAGTATTAACGGCGGTTACTGCACAAAATACAATGGGTGTTCGTGCGGTTCAACCTATTAATATAGATATGGTCATAAATCAACTTGAAGCGGTGATGGATGATTTTTCTGTTGGAGCAATCAAAACAGGAATGTTGTTTTCTGCAGAAATTATTGAGGCTGTTGCCAACACTTTGGCCCGCTATTCGAAATATCCTTTAGTTATAGACCCTGTCATGATTGCGAAAGGTGGTGCTTCACTACTTCAACAAAGTGCAATCGTTGCCTTAAAGGAATGTCTCATCCCAATGGCTTCTCTACTGACACCAAATATACCTGAAGCAGAAGTATTGACCGGTATGTCTATTTCTTCTTTAACAGATATGGAGATCGCCGCTAATCGATTTTTAGAGATGGGAACAGACGCTGTACTAATGAAAGGTGGGCATCGACAGGATACGCTTTTTGCGGAGGATTTATATATATCAGCAAGTGGCGAATACCTTCTCATGAAGAGCAAGCGAATTGATACCAAAGATACCCATGGAACAGGCTGCACGTTTGCAGCAGCCATAACTGCAGAGCTTGCGAAAGGTGCGCTGATGTCAGAAGCTGTGGTTACGGCAAAACAATATATTCATGCAGCTATTGAAGATGGGCTACATCTCGGTAAAGGAAATGGACCAACAAACCATGCTGCATTTCGAAATCGAAGCAATGCAAAACGAAAGGATGTTGAATTAATTGGGAAAAGTTGATGTGCTGCTTTACTTTATCATGGGGTCGATTAATGCAAAAGATCCTTTAAGGGTTTTGGAGGCTGCATTAGAAGGAGGGATTACATGTTTCCAATTGCGTGAAAAAGGGTCATGCGCACTCCAAGGGAAGGAAAAGAAGGCATTTGCGGAAAGTTGCCAAAGATTATGCTATCAATTTGATGTTCCGTTTATCATCAATGATGATGTTGATCTCGCACTCGAACTGAATGCGGATGGTGTCCATATTGGCCAGGACGATGCAGAGGCTCGGTCTGTTCGACGTAGGATCGGGACTAGTAAAGTGTTGGGAGTTTCGGTACATACAGTGGAGGAAGCAAAAAAAGCAATAGAGGACGGAGTGGATTATGTTGGAATGGGGCCAGTATATCAGACGACTTCCAAGGAGGATGCTAAGTCTGTTGCAGGAACTGCGGTGATAAAAGAAGTAGCAACACTGTATCCTGATTTGCCAATTGTAGGAATAGGTGGAATAACAGTTGATAATGGCGCTCCGGTTTTCCAGGCGGGTGCCCACGGAATATCGGTCATTTCAGCCATCGCAAGGGTTAAAAATCCTAAAATGGCAACAGAAATTCTGAAGGAAAAGGCGTTGCAATGGCGTAATGAAAGGAGCTTAGTTCAATGAATACGTGAAAAATAGTTCTTATGTCCGTACTTACTGCCATTGTGGTAGCGGGATCCATTTTCATCTCCTTTCCTGCTGGGATTGCTCGAGCTTACCCAGTTCAACATGCGGTAAATGTCATTGCGGCAATACTATTAGGGCCTTTTCCAGCCATTGTGATTGCTTTCATGACTGGCTTAGTCCGGATAAGGACTGGTACTGGTTCATTTCTTGCTTTTCCTGGAGGATGATTGGAGCTGCATTTGCAGGATGGTTGTATAAACGTACTAGACAAATATGATTAGCGACATTAGGAGAAATAATAGGAACAGGTATCATTGCTTCGCGATATTTGATAAAGGCTCTTCCATCATTCCAGCACCTTTTATTGAACCTGGATGCAGTACAGGTGAAGATGGCGCAGGAGTCCCCCATTAAAATTTCAGATGGGGCTTAAAGGATGAATTTCTATTGTTTTGTTTCTCAAGCGTAGGTCCATTAAAATAAGTGGATTCAGCCATGGTAGGTGATTGACTATAGAAGGCTATCATGCTGATTAAGGCAATAGGTAATAATGCATAGATTAATTTACGCAACTTCCTCTCCTCCTTAATAGTATCATTATAGAAAACGCTTCCATAAGTGATTATAAAAAAAGAATGATAACATGTACATGCATCATATGTATCAATTGTGATGGGAAATACCAATAGATAGTGACTTGAGGAGTGGGTGTAATGACCAGAGGCAGTTATGCATATTTTTAAGTCCGTTAGAATTTATGAAAAGACTGACCCAAAAGGCTCTAAGTGGTAGTCCTTTGGGTCAGCTAATTTCTATTAATTTACTAACTCTAGGGTTCTCTTTAATTCTATTGTTCACCTGACACTATAATATATTCATCATCTACTTTTCGCTTTTAGCGTACTCTGCTGTTGCTGTGAATAGTACATCTGTTGATGAATTAAGTGCTGTTTCACAAGAATCCTGTAAGACACCGATGATGAAGCCAATTGCAACTACTTGCATTGCAACATCATTTGATATTCCGAATAAGCTACAAGCTAGTGGTATCAGTAATAGAGAACCACCAGCAACACCAGAAGCACCGGCAGCAGATACAGCTGAAAGAACGATAAGGATTAATGCTGTAAAAATGTCCACCTCTATGTTCAGTGTGTGGACTGCAGCTAGAGTTAAGACGGAAATGGTAACTGCAGCACCACCCATATTGATGTTACCACCTAATGGAATGGAGATGGAATACGTATTTTTATCCAAATTCAATTTCTCACATAACCGCATATTTACTGGGATATTAGCTGCTGAACTCCTAGTAAAGAATGCTGTCAGACCACTTTCCTTCAAACAAGTGAAAACAAGTGGATATGGATTTCTACGAATATTGAAGTATACAATAGCAGGATTAACGACAAGAGCTACAAAGAACATAGATCCTAGTAATACTAGTAGTAGTTTTCCATAACCGAGTAGTGATGATAATCCACTAGTAACAATCGCATTAAATACTAGACCCATAATACCGATTGGAGCGAAGTTAATAACCCATTTTACTAATACAGAGATTGCATCAGAGAAGTTTTCTAACATTTTTTTAGTAGAATCAGCTGCATTCCTTAATGCCAATCCAAAGAGAATAGCCCAAGTTAAAATACCAATATAGTTTGCATTCATAAGTGCATTTACAGGATTATCCACAATATTAAAGAGTATATTTTCTAATACTTCCATAATCCCACTTGGTGGAGTTAGATCTTCTGCTCCAGAAGTTAGCGTTAATGAAACTGGGAAGAGATAACTGGCTAAAACACCTACTAAACCAGCAAGTAATGTACCAACCGCATATAATAGAAGGATAGATTTCATATTTGTTTTATTGCCTTTTTTATGGTTAGAAATAGCATGAATAACAAGGATAAAGACTAATACCGGTGCTATAGCTTTTAATGCACCGACGAATAAGTCACCAAAAATGGTGATCCAACTTGCTCCATTAGGAACTACTAAAGCTAAAATAATCCCTAGAATTAAACCCATTAGTATTCGTTTAACAAGACTTATTTGATTCCACTCGTTCCAGACATTTTTCATTTGAATAACCTCCAATTATATTTATAATGATTACTCCAAATAAAGAAAAATAATGCACTATTGACCATAATCCCTCACTTTCTTTTACTTATTTTTATATAAAAAAACATACCCATCCCTAAAAAGGGACGAGTATGTTACCCGTGGTTCCACCCAACTTCCCATAAGTAATACCTTATGGCTTTAGTGCTTTAACGCAGCAGTACGGTATTGGATACTTTAAATTCCCCAATACGGCTCTAAGGTGGTAAATTATTTTCCTTTGTTTAGGAAGTTCTCAGCAGTACCTTCCCTCTCTGGTAAACTGGTAAAATAATTCATATCCTTTTCATTGCCGATTTTCATATAAAAAATAAAAAACATACGCATCCTTATAATAAGGACGAGTATGTTACCCGTGGTTCCACCTAATTTCCCATAAGAAGTACTTATGGCTCCAGTGCTTTAACGCAGCAATACGGAGATGGTTACTATATTACCCAATCAGCTCCAAGGTGGTAAGTTACAGTTCCAAGCTAGGAAGTTTCCAGCAAATCCTTCCCTCTCTGTAAACCGAAAAAAGTAACTCATGTCCTTTTCGATGCTTTTAAAAGTTAATTTTTAATTTATAGACCATAATATAACGTTTGCTGAATTATTGCAATAGTTTTTTGAAAATATTTTGATGATTTGTATTGCACATTGATCGGTGTTTTGAATCAATTAACAGCCGAAGATATTCCAAATGAATCTCCAAAGAAGAAATCATCACGACAATCCAACATTCACAAAACTATGAAATCGACGATATTATCGAAGCCAACTTTCCTAAAATTACAACTGTCGAAGGGGATTCTAGTAATGCTGAGATTTTTGCCACAACCCAATTTGGCTTGACGGAGTTAAGTGCACTCTTAGCTGAAACTGTTAATCCACATCCAGCTGTAATAGAATTAGCAAATTCCAGTCCACTTCTCTTGGAGTATAACGAAGGAGCCTTAATGGATGAAAAAGTTCAAGTTAGGAATATGGATGCTTTTACTTTCTTAGAAGATACTGATCAGTGGTTTGATGTTATTTTTGTTGATTTACCTGATCCAAATAATGAAAGCTTGAACAAATTGCATACAAAGGAATTCTATTCTTTAGTTCGGAATCATTTAAAGCCTGGTGGAGCAGCGATGATCCAAGCGACAAGTCCGGTTTTGCAAGAGAAGTTTACTGGACGATCTCGGAGACTGTTGCATCGACTGGATTATCCGTTAAAAACTTGCATGTCGATGTACCTAGCTTTGGAAATTGGGGCTTTGTGATGGCTAGTCGTGAAGAGATTAATTTGGCAGACCTAGAAATTGATGTAGAGACTAAAATTCCTTACTACTGAATTAATTCCAGCATTAGGTGTATTTGGTAAAGATAAGATGAAAAGATTGAGAAGAGTAATGGGGAGCTTGTGGAATTTAGACCTAATACATTAATTGACCCACATTTGATTCAGATATATGAGCGGGCTTAGGTGAATTATTAGTTGAAAAGAAACTAATTTTAAAAAACTCTTGCAAATCTCTAAACTATTCATTATAATAAATTCAATATTTAAATTTAATGATTTTTATTTGTAAAGACGATGATAAGGAAAAGTAGGATTTAGATTATTTTTCACAGAGAGCTTCGGTAGCTGAAAAGAAGCAAAAATACGAATCTGAACAATGGCCTTGGAGTTTCGTGCTGAACTTATTCGATTGATATTAGTAGGTTACGACGAGATTTGGTGCTCGTTATCAACACCACAGTATAGAAGGTTATATAAACCTGAGTACTTGATGAGGCTGTATGTGAGAGCATGCAGTGAAGTAAGGTGGAACCACGTATATCAAACCACGTCCTTACCGTTTATTCGGTAAAGGCGTGGTTTTTTTATTTGCTAAAAAATGGAGGGAAGTAAAGATGAGTAAACAACATTTAGTATTACAAACAGATTTTGGGCTTAGTGATGGTGCTGTTAGTGCGATGTATGGAGTAGCTCTATCAGTCGCACCTGAATTAGGTGTTTATAATTTAACACATGAAATACCACAGCATAATATTTGGGAAGGATCGTATCGTCTCTTCCAAACTGTCAATTATTGGCCAGAGGGTACAGTCTTTGTTTCTGTCGTTGATCCTGGGGTTGGAACAGACCGTCTAAGCGTAGTAGTCAAAACGGCGAACAACCAATATATTGTTACTCCTGATAATGGGAGTGTGACCCATATTAAAGAAAGTGTAGGAATAGTGGAAGCGAGAATTATTGATGAGAAAATAAATCGTCTACCGAATTCAGGAGAGTCCTACACATTCCACGGTCGTGATGTTTATGCTTATACAGGGGCAAGACTAGCATCTGGCGTAATTTCTTATGAGCAAGTAGGACCATCATATGATGTGGAGAAACTCATTGAGTTACCACTAACAACAGCTACATACACAGAAGAAGTGGTGACAGGAAATATTGATATTCTAGATGTTCGTTTTGGAAATCTCTGGACAAATATTAATCGTGATATTTTCAAAGAAATTGGAATTAATTTCGGGGATGCATTAGAGGTTACCATCGAAAATAATCGCCGCCACATTTATAAGAACATTATTAAGTTTGGTCGCTCATTTGCCGATAGCAGGTTAGGGGAGCCTATCTTGTTTGTTAATTCATTAGATAAAATTGGCGTAGCTATTAACCAGGGATCCTTTGCAAAAGCTTATCATATTGAAACTGGTGCAAACTGGAAAATTAGTATCCGTAAAGCACAAGGAATCATTTATAATTAATAATGGCTATGAATAATAATAAAATATAAAAAATGAAAAAGGGGAATACGAAAATGAAAAATCTTTCTATTAGAACTATCGTAGCAATTGGAATTGGGGCAGCTGTATTTCTAATTTTAGCTAAGTTTGTAGCAATACCCACAGGAATACCGAATACGACGGTCCAAACAGCCTATGCATTTTTAGCTTTAATGGCAGTTGTGTTTGGTCCAATTGCTGGTGCTCTTATCGGATTTATTGGCCATACGTTAAATGATGCATTATCTTATGGCTCAGTATGGTGGAGCTGGGTATTTGTTTCGTTATTTGTTGGTCTCTTTGTTGGTCTTTTAGGTAAGCGAATTAATGTGGAAAATGGTGAGTTTGGAACAAAGCAAATTATTTCCTTTAATTTGGTTCAGGCGGTTGTCCAAGCAATTGGCTGGTTTGTTCTTGCTCCGTTATTAGATATATTAATTTATGCAGAACCTGCAAACAAAGTATTTGTTCAAGGTCTATTTGCAGGTATTTCTAATATCATTACAGTTGGTATAATTGGTACAATCTTATTAGTTGCTTATGCTAAAACTCGTACAAAGAGTAATAGTTTAACAAAAGAATAAATAAGAGACCTGAAGGAGTCAATCATGAAAGAACCGATCATTCAGTTTAAAAACTTTTCATTTAAATATGAAAGTCAAGTAGAACATACCTTAGAGAAAATCAATCTATCAATCTATGAAGGTGAAAAAATAGTCATTGTTGGCCCATCAGGATCTGGAAAAAGTACACTAGCCCATTGTTTAAATGGGCTAGTTCCATTCTCATATAGAGGTGAAGTAGAAGGAAGTCTAACTATTAAAGGACATGATACAAGTACGCTTGATATATTCACTATATCGAAAATGGTAGGTACTGTTCTTCAAGACCCGGATGGACAATTTATTGGATTATCCGTTGCAGAGGATATTGCATTTGCACTAGAGAATGAAGCTATACCACAGGAAGAAATGGTAAGACAAGTAACAGATGTATCAAAGTTAGTAGATTTAGAGAATAAGATTCAATCCTCTATACATGAACTTTCAGGTGGGCAAAAGCAACGAGTTTCTTTAGCTGGAGTAATTGTAGAGGAAGTAGATATACTGCTGTTCGATGAACCACTTGCTAATTTAGACCCAGCTACTGGTAAACATGCGATGGCCCTGATTGACCAAATCCAAAAAGAAACAAAAACAACTGTTGTGATTATTGAACATCGATTAGAGGATGTGTTGTCCCAGGATGTTGATAGAATAATAGTAGTAGATGAAGGGCGTATTGTTAGTGATATGAGCCCAAATGAATTACTAGCTTCAGATATTTTAGAATCATGTCATCTTCGGGAACCTCTTTATGTGAAGGCATTAAAATATGCAGGTTGCAACGTAACACCAGATATGCATCCTGAAAGTATTGAGTCATTGGCAATAGAACAATGTAGGGATAAGCTTTCTGAATGGTACGAGTCAACTGATTCAGTAAAACAGGAGAAAAAGAATTCTCCTATTCTCGAACTGCGAGATATAAATTTTGAGTATCATAAAGGTATAAAAACACTTCAAAATGTTACCTTAACCATTCACCAAGGTGAAATGGTTAGTATTGTTGGAAGAAACGGTGCGGGAAAATCCACATTGTCTAAGATAATAGGTGGCTTTGAAAAAATCAAATCGGGTAGTATTTTTTATAAAGGTGAGGATATTACAGAAGATACGATATTCGAGCGTTCCAATAGAATTGGTATCGTCATGCAAAATCCAAATCATATGGTTTCTAAGCATATGATTTATGATGAAGTGGCACTTGGTTTGGTGATGCGAGGCGTACCAGAGGAAGAAATTAAGAAACGGGTTGAGGAGACACTGAAGGTCTGTGGGTTATACGCTTTTCGCAATTGGCCAATTTCTGCACTAAGTTTTGGACAAAAGAAGCGGGTTACCATTGCTTCTATTTTAGTGCTTCAACCAGAGGTGCTTATTCTGGACGAGCCAACAGCCGGTCAAGACCTCCGGCATTATACCGAGATTATGGAATTTCTAACTCAATTAAATAGCCAAGGCGTGACCATTCTCATGATTACGCATGATATGCACTTAATGTTGGAATATACACCACGAGCTATTGCGATTGATGATGGACGAGTTATTGCAGATCATTCAGCTGCCCATATTTTGACGAATATCTCTATAGTAGAGATGACCAATTTAAAAGTAACGTCACTTTTTGAGTTGGCTCAGAAGGCTGGAATGGATCAGCCGATTGAGTTTGTTACAAGGTTTATCGAATATGATAAGGAGGCAAGATTAACATGGCGCAAGAATTACTAAGCTATATTGAACGTAAATCGCCTGTTCACTCTTTATCAGGAGCTACTAAGTTAATCATATTTATACTATATTCAACAGCTGCGATGCTAACATATGATACAAGGGTCTTACTGGCGTTACTGGTTATAAGTATTGTGATCTTCGTTATGTCAAAGATTCGAATACGTGAAATCGGGTTTATATTAGTTTTTATATTAGCTTTTCTGTTATTGAATAATATTGCCATTTATATCTTTTCTCCACAAGAAGGCGTAAAGATATATGGTTCTAGCCATGTATTATTTGAGCTAGCGGGAAGATACAATATTACATGGGAGCAATTATTTTATCAGTTTAATATCACATTAAAATATTTTGTCGTAATACCAGCTGCACTGTTGTTTGTTGTGACGACCCACCCAAGTGAATTTGCTGCATCCCTTAATAAGATTGGCGTTAATTATAAAATTGCTTATTCCGTTTCATTAGCACTTCGATATATCCCAGATATTCAACGTGATTTTAAAACCATTGCCAAGGCACAACAAGCAAGAGGAATAGATATATCCAAGAATCAAAAGTTATGGAAAAGGATTAAGAATATATCATCCATTATTCTGCCACTAATTTTTTCAACTCTTGATCGAATTGAAGTTATTAGTAATGCGATGGAGTTAAGAAGGTTTGGGAAAAAGAAAAAACGAACATGGTATAAGGAAAAGCCATTTCGAAAAGCAGATTATATTGTTTTGATCTCTGGCTTATTCATTTTAGTTGTTTCACTACTTATTACGTTTTATGATGGTAGTCGATTTTATAATCCGTTTTGATTAAGAGGTAATGGAGAGAATCCATTTACCTCTTTTTTTAATATGATTTCTTGAAACCTTCTATTTCCAAATTACGTATATATGCTACTGTTATATTATGAGTGATGGAGGGGTTTTAATGAGTATATTAACTCGAGTTCGTACAATATTAGCAAGCAATATTAATGCGAAAGTAGAAAATGCAAAAGACCCAGAAGAAGAAATGAATCAATATATTAGAGAAATGGAAAGGGATTTAAGAGAAGTAAAGGGCGAGACTGAGGCAGCGATTGTCTTAATGAATAGGGCGAAGCGAAGCCTTAATGATTGTCTATCAGAAATAGATAAAATGGAGCGTTATGCTACTAGGGCATTGGAGAACGGGGATGAAGTTCAAGCACGGCAATTTTTAGAGAAAAAGCTTAGTTTAAAACCCCAAAAACAAGAATATGAAAAAAAATAGAGTTGGCTTCGATTCAGACAGAACAATTGAAACTAGCTCAAGAAAAGCTCTTCCAAGATTTATCTGACCTTTCCATTCAACGTGATGTAATTGTTGGCAAATGGAGAGCGGCTAAGAGCAAACAACAAGTTAACAATGTAGGAATATCTCAATCAAACGTTCGTTTATCTAGATTTGAACAATTGGAGGAGAAGGCAAATAGAGCATTGCTTGAGGCGGAAGCACTTGAACAGTTAAGAAAAGGGTTAGATGTAGATATGGATGGATATGTTTCACCATATAATAAAAGCGAGGACTTAGAGTGTGAATTGGCAAAATTAAAAGGGGAATTGAACTAGATTAATTAGGGGGGATAAAAGAAATGGTAATACATTATAAATGTCCTAACTGTGGTGATGATATGGCTTTCGATAGAGGATTTTTCGAATGAATTTATTATAAAAAGATTCTCAGATGAGGAAGCGAAGGAATATGTATGTAATAACTGTGGAGCTGCTGTAATTACTGATGCAGATACTTCTGCGACAAACTGTAGCTTTTGTGGGGCGGGGGTAGTTTTAGCAGATCGTGTGTCAGGCAATCTTGCGCCAGATATGGTAATACCATTCCAAATTAGTAAAGAAGAAGCAATGCAAGCATTTAAGAAATGGTGCAAGAACGGTAGATTGACTCCAAAGGGCTTTATGACTGCTGATCGAATTAAAGGAATAACAGGAATATATGTCCCTTTCTGGTTTTATGATTTACATAGTGATGCAGATGTAAAAGTAATTTGGATAGGTTACACTTAGTTGGACAGATTCTTTAAGGCCATATAAACATAGTTCATAAATAGTCGGGAGAGAATTAATTATGGCCAAAAGGGAAAGAAGAACATTCACCAATGAATTTAAGGAACAAATTGTTAAGCTACACTTATCGGGTAAGCCTAGAAGTGAAATTATCAAAGAATACGAGTTGACGCCATCTGCATACCAGTCCACATTTTTTCAAAAAACAAGCCAAACCATGCAAGAATAGCTAATTATAAGAGAAGGTCTTACATCAGTTTACTAAACTGTTGGGAGACCTTTTCTTCCATATTGGCGGTCATATGAGCATATCTATTCATTGTAGTATTAGTATCCGGTATGTCTTTATTACCTACTTCAGCTTCTATTAATAATGAAATGTGGGTATGCCGAAATGAGTGTGGAGTAATGTTCTTTTCTATTTCTTATTTCCCAGAAGTAAGTCAAAAGACCGACAAATACGATCGGTCTTTTTTCTGTGCTAGTGAAATCAGCAATTTTTTCTGTTTTTTTATGCGTCATAACAAGTTAATCGGCATCGGTTTACCCTTCTTTTCAATAAAAAAGATGCCTAAGCATCAAATCTGGTATAATACACGATAACCCATGCATCTGCAGTATACAACAAAGCATGGAAATTAATCCGTTCTTTCATGGAAGCTCCATTTAACTCATATTAGATTTCTGTTGACGGTATAATCGTTTTATTCTGGAAAGCGCCCACTTGTGTTGGCTAGACTTCGCTGTTGTATTTCTGGGTACGTTTTTCTCGGATTTAATTATTGTTAAAATTTGTTGAAAATCTTCCATTATTTTACCGTTATCCATCGACGATTGTTCAACCGCATTCATTATCTCGTCGATTTTCTCATTTACTTTTTCTTTTTTTCTGCGGCTCATTTTTATGCTTCGGACCTGTCTCTTTAGAAACCCTAGATCGGATTTTTCCAATTCAAATCACCTCTTATTCCAGTCAGGTATCGTTTTGTCATTCTATTTGCTTAATGATTGTAGGAATTGCTACAACAGATGCACTCCGTATAGGAGAAGTTAGCTTCAAATTCACATGTAGCCTCGCCCGAATCGCATGGGCATTCACATGTAGCAGTTACGAGTATGATCCGTCCCGGAATTGAAAATGTCATAATGTCTCCGGGTTGAACGGTTTTATCAATCATTCCGCCATCCTGTTGCAGGAAGTGAAGCGTAACAGGGCAATCTCCAAGATCGTTCTCTAAAATTGTTATTAGATTTTCCAGCGGTCTTATATTGGCTTCAAACAAAGTAATGTTATTTTCTTCGCAATCACCTACAAACGAAGCAAATCCAAATCGAACAACAGATCTACATTCACCACTTTTACATTTTCTTTTTTTGCTCTTTTCATATTTATCTATACTTGACAACTTAATCATCTGCCTTCTGTAGAATGTAATATTCGGGTCAAGCTGGGTATTCATCATGGCCATCAGGTAAGCAGCAAACACACTGTGAAAAAGTTACAAATGCGCCAGCGTCACATTCAGTGCCTGTTTCACATGGACAATTGCATGTAACTGAGACTAAAAGGATACGGCCCGGGATTTGAACCACTCGAATTCCTGCGTTAGCCGGGACAGTTTTATTAATCGTTCCGCCCTTCTCTTGCAGGAAGTGAAACGTAACAGAGCAATCTCCAAAGTTTCCTATCTCTGCATTCACGTTTTCCATTGGTGTTGCAGTTGCTTCAATTAAAGTGTATGTGTTTCCGTCACATGGTCTAGATATTTCACCGAAAGTTTCTCGCAGTACAACCTTCTTTTCACAATTGTGATTTTTACTTTTATCTCTGGTTGACATTGTGTTTTATCTCCCTTCTTGAGGTTCTCACTACATCATATTAAGAAGTACTAAAATTTGAGATGGCTAATGGCTCGGTAGATTCGTACAATTATGCATAAAAAGAGTCTGACACTTATTTGGTTTGGTTTCTTCCTGGGACATTGTGCGGGCATTTGGGGAACTTTTATGATAATAGTTAGTTCGGCCTTAGGGGATAAGAAAGGATGCATAAAAAAAAGGGCTAGCTTCATCCGAATGGCTAAACCTTTAGTATAGGAGGAAAGAGGATTCTATTCTATAGTAAGGTGACATTACTGGTACCTTTAAGTTGTTCTTGTCTTAATTTTACACAAACTATTGTACGTCATCTTTCCTGTTTTTCTTATTAAGTTCATTGGGGATAAGTAAGATTGTTATATTTCATATTCTCCACTAAGGTGATAAATTCTAAGACAATGGTAACAAGCTCAGCCCCTGCGGTCACAAGGTTTCCCAAAAAGGTAACAAGCCCACCACCCGCGGTCACAAGGTTCCCCGCAAAGGTAACAAGCTTACCCTCCACGGTCACAACAAGTCTCCCAACTAAATTAACAAGCACCAACCCCACACACAATGTTCTCCAAAAAGCACAAAATAACAGATTAATTTAAAAGAAAGCATAATTGGTAAAAAATAATCTTGAAATGAGTGTAAAAAATTGTTACCATGATATTTGTGTCTTTAAATCACAATTTAAACGCTATTAATTTAATTTTCAGAAAAAAATCGCAATTAATAACACTATGAACAAGTATTCAGGAGGAGTTATTTATGGTTAAACGAAAAAAGGGCCTATTTCAAAGCTCTTTAGATAGGATTGAGCTTGTTGGTAATAAGTTGCCACATCCAGCGACATTATTCGCAATTTTGGCACTGTTAGTAATCTTACTTTCAGCAGCTTTACAACCACTAGGAATTAGTGTGGAACATCCAGGTGAGGAAGGAACAACAGTAGAAATAAAAAACCTTTTAAGTGCTGAGGGTATACAGTATATACTCACAAATATGACTAGTAACTTTATAGGGTTTGCTCCCCTTGGTGTTGTATTATTAACAATGCTGGGAATTGGAGTAGCTGAACGTACTGGACTTATTAGTGCACTTCTGAGAGGATTTGTTTTATCGGTTCCGAACAGATTTATTACGTTAGGGTTAGTTTTTGCTGGTATTATGTCCAGTGTGGCGTCTGATGCAGGATATGTTGTATTGCCACCGCTTGGAGCACTTATTTTCGCAGCTCTTGGCAGACACCCATTAGCAGGTTTAGCAGCAGCATTTGCAGGGGTCTCTGGTGGATTTAGTGCGAACCTTCTACTATCTGGAACAGATGCGATGTTAGGGGAAATGACTATAGCGGCAGCTGCCATTATAGACCCAGCTTATGCAGAAACTATGAATATAGCAATGAACTGGTTATTTATCGCAGTTTCAGTATTTGTATTAACCATTATCGGTACTTGGGTAACAGAACGAATTGTGGAACCTCGATTAGGTAAATATAATGGTGATCAAAAAGAAGAACTAGAGGGACTTCAATCAATAGAGAAAAAAGGACTTATCTGGGCTGGTATTTCAGTTGTTGTTGGTGTCGTATTAACTGCTTTATTAATCGTCCCTACCAATGCACCGATGCGAGGTACAGAAGGGGATACCATGGCACAAATTGTTCAGTCGCCATTTATGAGTTCTTTAGTACCAATTATTGCAATTTTATTCTTTATTCCAGGACTTGCTTATGGAATCGTCACTAAATCCATTCGTAGTGATAAAGATGTTGCCAGCCAAATGTCAGATACCATGGCATCTATGGGAACGTTTATCGTCTTAGCATTTACAGCTGGACAATTTGTGGCATTCTTTAATGAAACTAATATGGGACTTGTCCTAGGGGTATACGGTGCAGATTTTCTAGGGAGTGTTAATCTAACTGGTATTCCGTTACTTTTATTATTTATCATTATTACAGCATTTATTAACCTGTTTATTGGAAGTGCTTCTGCGAAGTGGGCAATGATGGCACCAGTGTTCGTTCCGATTATGATGCAACTTGGTTATTCACCAGAGTTGACACAGATGGCATATCGAATTGCGGACTCTTCCACAAACATCATTTCACCATTGATGACTTATTTCGCAATTATTATTGCATTTGCACAGAAATATGATAAGAAAATGGGAATTGGGACGTTAATTTCTACAATGGTTCCATATTCAATCTTCTTCTTAATAGGTTGGACGATTATGTTAGTTATTTGGATGTTATTCGGACTGCCACTTGGACCAGGCGGACCGCTACATTATAATCCATAATAGTTTACTAGGCATTGCTTCAAAAGAGGCAATGCCTTTTTACTTGTAAAATATTATCTAGTCCCATCGTTATTAACAAATCTGGCTAAGTTTGCGCATAGGATTTTATCAGGTTGGAAAGGTTACTAGTAGCACATAATGAAAGGAAAATTTTACTATGCATGAGAAAGACAAAGTGAATGAAAAGAGCAAACAAGATCAATTAGAGCATTTTAAAGTTGAAGATACCGGTAAAGAGATGACTACTAATCAAGGATTAAAAGTATCGGAGGACGAACTTTCCTTAACAGCAGGAGAACGGGGCCCGACTTTAATGGAAGATTTTCATTTCCGTGAGAAGATGACCCATTTTGATCATGAGCGTATCCCTGAACGGGTTGTGCATGCTCGTGGATTTGGGGTACATGGTGAATTTGAAGCTTATGAATCAATGACAGAATATACAAAAGCAGGGTTTTTATCTGAAGCAGGAAAAAAGACTCCTGTATTTGTTCGTTTCTCAACCGTTGTAGGGTCACGTGGATCGGCTGATACGGTAAGAGATGTTCGTGGGTTTGCTACGAAGTTTTATACTGAAGAGGGAAATTATGATTTAGTAAATAATATTCATCCAGTCTTTTTTATTCAGGATGGGATTAAGTTTCCTGATATTGTTCATGCAATAAAACCAGAACCACATAACGAGATTCCGCAGGCTACAGCTGCCCATGATACATTATGGGATTTTGTAGTGAATAATCAAGAAACAGCGAACCAGATAATGTGGCTTATGTCCCCTAGAGCAGTACCGAGAAGCTACCGTATGATGGAAGGGTTCAGTATTAATACGTTTCGATTTGTCAATAAAGATGGAGTATCTCGTTTTGTTCGACTACACTGGAAACCTAAACTTGGTGTTCACTCCCTTGTTTGGGATGAAGCGCAGAAAATTAGTGGTAAAGATCCAGATTATCACCGAAGAGATTTATATGATGCGATTGAAATGGGGAACTTTGCTGAATATGAACTTGGCGTGCAAATGATAGAGGAGAGTGATGAGTTTTCTTTTGATTTTGATATATTAGATGCGACCAAGTTTTGGCCTGAGGAAGAAGTGCCGGTAAAAATCATTGGAAAGATGACACTCAATCAAAACGTTGATAATTTTTTTGCTGAGACTGAACAAGTAGCTTTCCATCCTGGACATGTTGTTCCGGGAATTGACTTTACAAATGACCCATTGCTACAAGGTAGGTTGTTTTCCTATACCGATACACAATTGATTCGACTAGGTGGGCCAAACTTTCATGAGATACCAATTAACAAGCCAGTTGTTCAATTTTATAATAATCAACGTGATGGATATCATCGTCAAACAATCAATAAAGGAAACGTATCCTATCGTCGTAACTCACTAGCAAATAATACCCCGAACCCGATTAGTGAAGAACAGGGTGGCTATGCCCATTATCAAGAAAAAGTAGAAGGAAAAAAGGTACGCCAACGAAGCAAAAGTTTCGGTGATCACTTCTCCCAGGCGAAAATCTTTTGGAATAGTGTGAGTGATCCAGAAAAGAAGCATATAATCGATGCGTTTAGTTTTGAAGTTGGCCATGTAAAAAATTTGAATATCCGGCAAAAAGTAGTGGATATGTTTGCGAATGTGGATGTTGGTTTAGCGAAGAAAATAGCAGAAAACATCGGAGTAGAACCACCAAAAGTGGTGGAAAATTCAACTGAAACGAAAACATTTCCATCATTAAGTCAATTAAATACAATTAAAACTGCTGCAACTCGAAAAGTAGGTGTTATTCTTAATAATGGTTTTAATGATAAGGAAGTAATGGAAGTATTACACGGATTAAATGCTGAAGGTATAACTTATGAAATTATTAGTGAGAAACAAGGGCGAGTAATGGGAACAGGTAGTCAAGACCTAATGGTTAACCATACATTCTCTACAACGGATCCTGTCCTATATGATGCAATTTATATTGCGTCAAGTGCTAATCAAAATACAGAGTTCTATAAGCAAACCGTATATTACTTAAAAGAGACGTATAAACATTACAAACCAATTGCTGCATCCCAAGATGGAATAAAGATCTTAGAAGAGACTAATCTTAAAGGCAATCTAGGAGTGTTAGATGGCGCTGGTACAAGGTTGATAAAAGACTTTATTCGAGCTCTTGCAGAACATAGGCATTGGGAAAGAAAAATGATATAGTAACTTGATTACTTTAAAAAAATGCAGACCTCAAAATAAATATGAGGTTCTGCATTTTCTAGTATAAAGAAGCTTTGTATCTGAACTATTTAATACCTAACATCTCTTTTAATAGTTCCTCTTTGTCCAACCATCGCTGATCAAATCTAATGGTATTTCTACATTATCTGAATCCTTCACCTCTAAATTAGCAATATACCACCCACGCCCATGGTAATAAGTATCTGTTTCGTAACGGAATCTTATGTGACTTGTTTCAGATGGAATCACTACTTCTTGTGATAACCAATCCACACTTGTTCCTGTAAAGGGATCCAAGATTTTTGTCCAATTTTCCCCATCACTTGAAATCTCTACAATACCCAAATCATAGTCTTGCTCCGTTCGAAACCATGTGTCAAATGAGAGGGTTGCATCCGTTTCTAAATTCACTTCTGCAATTAATGTCCGATTTAATAGGTCGCCATATCCTGCAAACCATGCTCCTTCTTTCTTATTAGGCATCGACACTGGAATAGCATCTGCAACTAGTTCTGTAAACTTACGTCTAGCGGGATTAGTTGAAACGGTATTGCGAGTAGGATGCACCCGATTCGTCAACAAAATCGCGATAGTATCGTTATTTTGATTGATGACAATCGATGTTCCAGTATATCCCGTATGTCCTAATGAGGAGGCTTCTGATAAGCCTTCCATATACCACATCTGTGACATTTCCCACCCAAGTCCATGATCGTCACCAGGGAATTCAGGTATTTGATTTTCTACTAGTAAATCAACCGTTTCAGGCTTCAATATTTGTTTACCACCATAGCTACCTTTATTTAGATACATATGGGCTAGGATCGCTAAGTCATGTGCAGTGGAGAAGACTCCAGCATGACCTGCAATACCATCGAGTGCCCATGCCTTTTCATCATGAACTTGTCCCCAGACAATTCCTCTATCTGTCCAAGGCATATACTCTGTAGCAGCAATTCTGTATTGTAAAGATTCAGGTGGATTATACATTGTATCATTCATGTTGAGAGGCTCGGTGATGTTTTCCTTCACATAGTGGTCAAGCCTTTGACCAGAAAGACGTTCAATTAAGATTCCTAATGTAATCATGTTTAAATCACTGTAAGTGTATACTGTTCCAGGTTCATTAGAGAGAGGGTATTGAAGTACATATTGGTGCCTTGCTTCACGGTCCCCTTCTACATCATATACAGGTGCACTTGGTGGAAATCCGGAAGTATGGGTCATTAATTGACTAATCGTTACATCCTCTTTTCCGTTCGTAGCGAATTCAGGAAGATGCATGGCAACTGGATCATCCAACTCGAAGTGGCCATCTTCATATAGTTTCATTGTCGCTGTTGTAGTGAAAATTTTGCTTATGGAAGCAAGGTCGAAAATGGTATCTTTCCTCATTGGAATTTGGTTCTCAGCTTCCGTAAAGTTGTCATCTTCATAGAGGTATGCATGTCCATATGCTTCATGTTGAACGATATGCCCACCCTTAGCAACAAAGGTAACTGCACCAGGAAATGCTCCGCTAGCAATCATATTTTCCATTACTGGACCAATATTCAATAACGGCTCTTGTATCATTCCAGCCCCTCTAACTGAGCCGGGATGTAGAACAGGTGATATTGGTCTAGGGCTTCCCCATGTGAATTTTGGGTGAGGTTTGGATGATGACTTTTTTGCATTTTGTTTTTCTATAGTTGGCTCATGAGTATGATTAGATTCTGCCATTGTTGTTCCAGGGTGGAATAAAATGGTGCTAAACAAGGTAATGAACATTACAACATAGAGTAATCTACGCAAAACTTCTCTCCTCCTTAATGGTTATATTAGATAAGTAACGGTGTTAGTAATGAAAGCGTTTTCTAAAGTTGATTATAGAAGAAAAATTATTGCCTGTATATGCAACTAATGAATCAACTTAAAACTATCCTTAAAGACAAATAAAGTTAGGGTACAGATAATTTGGACTAGTTATATTCCTGTTGAATCAATACATTTTCTATTGAATAGAAGTTCACCAGGATCTACATACCGAACACCAATATTGGTATAAAAAACCATAAAATAGGGAAACAAAAGGAGAGAACTTTTAAAGACTAGAGGGATTTCATGGTACGTCGAGTATATACGAGGAGCAATAAGAAATCAAAGCAACATGAAGAGTCACCAAGCAAACCAGTCAAACTAGATAGTAATTTAAATACAAATATCCAACAGTTAAAAAAGCTTTTAGATGCTCCAAATGATTTAGTAGTTAGGGAAATCAAGTTTGAGGAGGCAAATATCACCAGTGCTATTGTTTATATCAGTGGATTGATCGATAGACAATTAGTACAGGATAGTATTTTAGTTAATTTGCAAAATGTGTCTCAAAATTTGCAGTATCCCATAGAAAATGTAGGGCTATTCCATAAGATCTATCAATCATTTATTTCCATCACTTCCATAGAGCTAGGGAATACTCTTGATGATGTTACTAATGGAATTCTTTCGGGTAAAACAGTCCTTTTTTTAGATAATACGGAAACCGTCTTACTAATGGATACCAAAGGTGGGGAGAGTCGTGGAATTGAAGCACCTACTACAGAAACGGTTGTTCGTGGACCCAAAACGGCGTTTGTTGAGAATCTTGGAACAAATTTATCGCTACTTAGAAGATCCCTTCAGAGCCCAGATCTAAGATTTAAGACACATCAAATTGGTCGACGTAGCAAGCGAAGTCTTGTTGTTGCTTATGTGGACGGTGTTATTAATCCAGCAATTGTTGGAGAGGTCAACCGACGGATAGAAACCATCGATATTGACGACGCACCAGAGGCTGGATTTATTGAACAGTGGATAGAGGATAGTTTTCTATCTCCGTTTCCACAGATGAATAATACGGAGAGAATGGACAGAGCAGCCTCAGCACTCCTACAGGGAAAAGTGGTCATTCTGTTAGATGGGACACCATTTGTATTAATCGCACCTGTCACATTAGGGGATATACTAAAATCGCCTGAGGACTATTACGAAAGGTGGTTGATAGGTTCATTACTAAGATTCTTACGCTATCTCGCCGCTTTTATGGCACTATTTCTGCCAGGTTTATATATTTCATTAGTAACCATACATCCAGGAATGCTACCAACTGATCTTGCGCTTTCTATCGCTGCATCAAGGGAAGGTGTTCCATTTCCTCCGGTAGTGGAGGCATTTTTAATGGTAATCACAATGGAATTACTACAGGAGGCCGGTATAAGACTCCCTACACCAATTGGTCAGACAATTGGAATTGTAGGTGGGTTGGTAATTGGAGAAGCGGCTGTTTCAGCAGGTATCGTTAGTCCAATTATGGTAATAGTAATCGGTCTGACTGCTATTGCTGCATTTGCAAATCCAACATTCAGTATCGGTATTACATTCCGTATCTTACGCATTGGTTTTATGCTAGCTGCAGCAATTTTTGGTTTATATGGAATCGTACTTGTCTATATTATGATTAATATTCATGTGGTCAATTTAAAGAGTTTTGGTATACCATATTCAACACCTTTTACACCAACTATGGTAGGGGACTGGAAAGACCTTGTCATCCGTGCACCGATGACGATGCTAACAGAAAGGCCAAAGTTTTTGGCTCCTAAGGATGCAAAATCTGTTGATAAAGGAGCAAACGGTGGATGAGATCATTCAAATATGGTGATGAGAAAATTAGTGGTAGAGAATTAATGATTGCCTTGCCATCCATCGTTATTAGTGTTGACATTCTCTCGTTACCAAAGGAAATTTCCAATGATATGAATGGTTCTGATGGATGGATTGTTCTCTTAGTTGCAGGTGGATTTAGTCTTCTAATTATTTGGATGATGGCTCGACTTGCAGCAAGCTTTCCTGGACAATCCTTTTTATCTTATGCTTCCACTATTCTTTCGAAGCCAGTTGCGATTGTACTTACTCTTATATTTGGGGTTTTGTTTATTGGCGTAGCGGCTTATTATATACGGGTGCTGGGACAGACATCCCAACAATATTTATTTGAACAGACACCAGTTGAAGTTGTTTCCCTCTCATTTTTACTGGTGATAGTCTATGCCGTATGTGGTTCTCGAGCAGCCTTATTTCGCTTAAATATGTTGTTTTTTCCAATCATTAATATCGTATTACTATTTGTATTGGTGATTAATATAAAGTGGGTTGATGTGACTAATTTATTGCCAGTATTTCAAACCGATCTTAAGAGTTATGTAAAAGGATTACAAACCAGTGTAATGGCTTATATGGGGTTTAGTATTGTCTTATTCTATATTGCCTTTGTGGATAAGCCAAAAAAAGCACCTAAACTCGCTATGCTTGGTATGTTGATCCCCATTGTGTTGTTCATATTAGTCTATTTATTCTGTCTCATGATTTTTGGACATGCGGCAACATCCAACTTATTATTTCCTACCATTGATTTGGCGAAACGAATAGAGGTACCAGGGGGTATATTAGAAAGAGTAGAAGCATTCTTCTTTATTGTTTGGACAATGGGTGTTTTTAATGGAACCACATTGGCATTTGATGCAGCTATTTTAGCATTAAATTCTGTTTTGAAGCGTATGAAGAAAGTTAAGCTTGTTATCATATTGAGTCCAATCATATACTATATTGCTCTACTCCCTAGGAATATTAGTCAAATTAATATGTTTCAAGACTTCATCCATATGTTTCTGGTTTCGTTTGCATTTTCGATAACAATCATATTGGTCTTTGCAGCTAAAATAAGAGGAGTGGGGCGTAATGATAAAGCGAATAAATAAAGCTTTGAGCTGTTTTATTGCCCTAATGTTACTCTCAGGTTGTTGGGATTCAGTTAATATTGAAGAACGCGGTTTTATTGTAGGAATGGCAATTGACGTAGCTGAAGAAGGCAAATCAGATGGAAATTATCAATTAATATTAACGAACCAGTTTGCCGTACCATCTGGCCTGGGCACCCCTAGTCAAAGTGGGGGAGGTGGTGGTAAGAGCTTTATGAATTTATCTGCAAGTGGGACTAGTATTTATGATATTGCTCAGAACTTGGCAAACCAGACAAATAAAATGCCATTTTTTGAACACTTAAAGTTAATCATTGTTTCGGAAGAAGTACTAGCTATACCGGAGCTTTTTGCCAATGTACTGGATGTGTTTATCCGAAATAGAGATACTCGTCGAGGAATTAAAGTCATCGTTTCAAAAGGAAAAGCAATGGATATTTTAAATGTTCAACCCGATACAGAAAAGCTACCTGCCCGGTATATCGATAGAATTCTGGAAAATAGCATGCGAAAGACAGGTGAAATGAAGCCCGTAAGAATTGGTGATATTCATGAGTATTTACTTAGTAAAAGTAGTTTCGTACTCTCAGAGGTAACAGCAGATGATAAGAAGATAACTTTTGAGGGTGGGGCTGTTTATAAAGGAGTTTCTAAAAGTATAATCGGTAATCTAGATTTGGAGGAGATGCTTGGATTTGAATTAATAACGGGACAGGAAGTACAAGGACCAGTTGTTATAAACTATAAGGAACATTTAACTGCGTATTCGATCATGAAATCAAAAAGTAAAATAACTATTGATGCAGATCGTCCGGATAACATCGATATTAATGTGACGATACAAATGGAAGGTGAAATACAAGAAACTTTTGGTACCGTCATACTAGAAGACCCTAAAGTCATTCAAGAACTAGAAGAGGAAATATCTGAAAAAGTAAAAGCTATTACAAATCAAGTAATTGACAAAGCTCAAAAAGAACTTGAGGCAGATATATTCGGCTTCGCAGATAAACTAGAGAAATTCCACTATGATACATGGAAAAAGGTAAAAAAGGACTGGGAACGTGGTGAGAACTATTTTAGTGAAAGTAATGTGAAAGTTACGGTCAAGGCGGAAGTTCGCACTGATGGTGTAGTAGATAAATCTAAAGAATAGAAAGTATGGTGGGAGTGTGTTTGATTTTTTACTAGGGTTCATTCCTGAAAAACTTATTATTATAGGTACCGTTCTGGCTTTTGTAATACCTTATGCTGTCTATAGAATAAATCAAAAGCTACTTGAAAAAGGTAATCCGCCATGGAAGAAGGATAGTTATAACGGGTGACTATTAAAGCACAACAAACTTCAAAGAGGTCTGTTGTGCTTTTTTAACATCAAGAATTCAATCCTTACTTTCTTCCAAAAAGTTATATGTTACTTCTCCAACTGCTTTTGCTGCTACAAGAAGAGCATCCTCATCCAAATCAAATTTCGGATGGTGATTAAAGTAAGGTTCGCTAACGCCTTTTGGTGTACAACCAATATAGAAATAAGAACCAGGGATTTTCTCTAGATAATAGGCAAAATCATCGGATGGTGCCATTTTAGGGAACTCTTCTACTTTCTTAATTTCTTTTTCATTCGAATTTTTAAGTACATCAGCAATAAATTCTGTTAATTCCGGGTCATTATATAGAGGTGGGTAATCCGGTGTATACGTTAATTCGCAAGCTACACCAAATAACTCTTCTATTCCCTTAACTATTCGATGAAATTCTTGTTCAATTACGTTTTGGACCTCGTCATCGGAATAACGGATATCTCCTTCAATTACAATACTGTCTTTAATAACATTGAAGGTTCCTTTTCCGTCAAACGAACCGATGGTCACAACTCCAGATTTCATCGGGGTGACTCTACGACTTATGATGGTTTGAACTGCTGTAACGAAATAGCTACCTGCGACAATGGAATCATTGGCCTTATCTGGGGAAGAGCCATGTCCGCCTTTACCTTTAATCACTAATTTAAAATAGGTTCTTCCATTAAATGAATAACCACTATGATAACCGACTGTTCCTGCAGGAGCGAGAGGTAGAAGATGTATACCAAAAATAGCTTCTAATTCGTCCAGTTTACCTGTTTCCATAATACTTTTTGCACCACCAGGTGGTACCTCCTCTGCATGTTGGTGAATGATTTTAACCTTACCTTTTAACTCATCCTTCAGTTGAATCAGACAGTCAGCGAGAACAAGTAGATATGCCGTATGAGCATCATGACCACATGCATGCATGACCCCATCATTTTTGGACTTGAACGGGACATTTGCTTGCTCAGTGATTGGTAAGGCATCAAAGTCCGCTCGTAATCCGATGGTCTTGCCTTCTTTTCCACCCTTAATGGTAACAATTATCCCGTATCCATTCCCAACGTTCGTTTCAATTTCAACATCCTTATCCTTGTAGAAATCAGCAATATAGTTAGCTGTTTTTTCTTCTTCAAAGGATAGTTCTGGATTCTCATGTAAATATCGTCGAATCTTAATCATTTCGTCGTTTCGTGATTCCAGCATTTTCATTAATTTTTCTTTCATTGCCTTTCATCGCCTTTCTTTCTCTCTGGAACATCCCGTTAACGTCCTGCACCTAATGGTTTTGTAGTTGGTCTCGTTCTTTTGGTTTCAGTAATACTTTTTGGAACTAGTACGATAATAGCGATTAATGATAGTATAGCAAAAATAACATTTGTTATAATCCCTGCAGTCGCGGCCACATTGACGGAACTCACGTTAGCTACTATACTATAAACCGTCGCAGATATAGCAACTCCAAATGCATTACCTAATGAACTTGCCATTTTATAAATTCCGGAAGCTTCTCCAACCTTATTTTCAGGAGCACCGGCAACGGCTGTATCAGTCGATGGAGTAGCATACATACCAAGACCTAACCCAAATAAGATAAATCCAACAAAAACCGCAATGGTGTACATAAAGTCAGGTAAAAAGGTTAATCCCATGATGGCAACTCCTATTAAAGTACCAATAGTCCCCCAAATCATTGGATTTATGGCCCCAACCCGTTGCATAACTTTTTCACCAACACGAATCATGGCCAGGACCGCTACTAAGTAACCAATAGATAACATTCCGGATTGAAATGCTGTAAAGCCACGTCCTACTTGGACATACGTATTGGCAACGATTAGAGTACCAGCGACAGCATTTAACAAAAAGTTAGAAATAGTTGCTCCTGTATAGGGTTTGTTTTTAAATAACTTAAAATCAATTAGTGGACTGTGTTCCCGTTTTCCTTCATAACGGACAAAGGCAATGATCCCTATAATTACAATTGCTATCAAACACAGAGTTAATAGGCTAGTCCATCTAAAATCAGCTCCTTGTGTGATCACAATGTTTAAAGCAAGCATAGTTATAATGAATATGGTTAGACCACCGTAGTCGAATTTGAATTAATCCGTTGTCTCTGTTTTACTTTCAGGTACATCCCTAACTAGTAACGCGAAGATAATGGAAATAATAAAAATCCATTTCCAACCCATGTAGGTTGCAATTGCTCCCCCAGCAAAAGATGTCACACCAGAACCACCCCAAGAACCGATAGACCAATAACTTAAGGCTCGTTGCCTTTCTTTACCTTCAAAATATGCCTTCATCAAAAGCGATTGTAGCTGGCATAATACACGCAGCCGATAATCCCTGTAAGACACGACCAATAATTAACAGAATAGACCCCTGTGCAAGGACAAGAAATAAAGAACCAATAACACTAAAAATTAACCCAACATAGGTGAGTTTCTTTCTACCTACCCGGTCTGCCAGCCCTCCGGCTACAACAATAAACATCCCAGAGAACAATGAGGTAAGACTTATAGCGATATTTAATGTCCCTAAATTAACACCCAAATCCTCTTGTGCTGCGGGTACAATGTTTACCATGGCCTGAGCAAATAGCCAGAAAGTAATAACACCAAATACAATCCCAATGATCATTTTATTTGTACCTTGATAGGTAGTTTTATCCATAGTATATTCTCCTTTAATTCGTACCAACGGTAGTTGCAAGATAATTTCCTAATAATGTAAGCTTAATATGGTACTCGTATGTTTGATTTATACAAGTTTAAGAGACTGTACACCCGTGTGGTTAAAGTTTCTAACATTGGATAAAAATGCTTTTTTAGTAGGTAAACCATCCAGCTTTTCTTATCTTGAAACCTTCTATTCCAATATTACGTATAAATAGGTACTATAAAAGTAGTGGAAGGCGGTAGTGGAATGAGTATACTAACACGATTACGAGCGATTTTAGAGAGCAATATACAAGTAAAAATAGAGAAGGCAAAAAAACCAGAAGCGGAAGTCCAGAAATATATAAGAGAAGTAGAGCGAGAGGTTAGAGAAATAAAGGGAGAGCTTGAAGCGGCGATTTCCCTTAGAGAACGGTTGAAACGGAACCTTCATGAGTGCCAAGCAGAAATGAATAAAATGGAACGGTACGCGATGAAATCTTTAGAAACTGGTGATGAGGATAAAGCACGTAGGTTTTTGGATGAGAAAGTAAGCTTGGAACCTAAAAAGCAAAATTATGAAAAACAATATGAAATAGCTGGACTTAAGGTCGAACAAATGACATTAGTCCAGGAAAAACTAACCCAAGACTTAAACCAACTTTCCGAACAACGTGACCGGATTATTGGAAAATTAGCTACTGCCAAGAGTAAACAACAATTAAACGAGATTGGGTTGTCTCAATCAAACGTTCGTTTAACTACTTTTGACCAATTAGAAGAAAAGGCTAATCGGGCATTGGCGGAAGCAGAGACATTAGAAGAGTTAAGAAAAGGTCTCGATTATGACATGGATAAGCTGGACCAGAAATATGATGAAAGTAATGATGTAAACACAGAATTGGAAATGTTAAGAGATAAACTAAAACGATAAATTGAGTTAGGGGGGAAGAGAAATGGTCATTCAATATAAATGCCCAAATTGTGGTGATGACATGGCATTTGACAGTGAGTCTGGTAAGTTAACTTGTGGAAGTTGTGGACGTACAGAATCAATCGAGGATTTCTCTGATGAGTATATAACGACAAGGTTTTCAGTTGATGAAGCGAAAGAATATGTATGTAATAATTGCGGTGCAGCAGTGATAACTGATGCTGATACATCTGCTACATCATGTAGCTTTTGTGGCGCTGCGGTGGTCTTGGCTGATCGGGTTTCTGGCATTCATGCACCGGACATGGTTATTCCATTTCAAATTAGTAAGGATGAGGCAATTCAAGCATTTAAGAAATGGTGTAAAAATGGTAGATTGACACCAACCGGTTTTATGTCAGCAGACCGTATTAAGTCAATGACAGGCATATATGTCCCATTCTGGATTTATGATTTACATAGTATTGCAAAGGTTAAAGCAAGAGCTACTAGGGTGAGGGAATATACGCAAGGTAACTACATCTATACAGAAACAAAGTACTATGATGTACACCGAAAAATAGATTTAACCTTTAATAAAGTTCCAGTTGATGCATCGGAGAAAATGAATGACGATTTAATGGATAAATTAGAACCATATGACTATGGAAGTTTAAAAGACTTTAAAACACCATATCTAGCAGGCTACTTAGCGGAAAAATATAACTATGATAACAAAGAATTATTTCCTCGTGTGAAATCTAAAGTCAGCAGTTATATTGATAGATATATTAGTTCCACAATTAGTGGGTATTCTTCTGTTCGTTACGAAGAAAAGCGTGTCGATACGAAGGAAACAAAGGCACATTACGTTCTTCTACCAGTATGGATGGTATATTATGATTATGATAAGCAAGAACACACCTTTGCAATGAATGGTGTTAATGGAAAAGTGGTTGGAAAACCTCCACTTAGTATGGCAAAAGTATCTGCGTGGTTTGGCAGTATTGCCGCAGCAACATTTATTGCTGCTAAGGTCCTTACGCTAATTGTTGGAGGGGATATCTGGTGAAAAAGCGAATAATAATTCTTACTAGTATTTTCTCTATCATTTTTATTTTTGGATCTTTTAGTAATGTTTACGCGGATGAGACTAAACAACGAGTGTATGACTATGCTAATCTATTAACAGATGATGAAATCGCCAGGCTGGAGAATTTATCCTTGCAGCATGGTAAAGAACACGAAATGGACTTTATTATTGTCACCACACAGGACGCTGATGGTAAGGATATTAAACCTTTTATAGAAAGTTTCTATGATGATATGGCATTTGGTTTTGATAAACCACATGGAAACACGGTAATCTTGGCACTTGATATGAGCGAAAGAGATGTAATGATAGCCGGGTTTTATAAGGGGAAAAAGTATCTGGATGATCAACGGGCAACATTAATCAGGGAAAAAATAACACCAAGTTTATCAAGTGGCAATTATTATGATGCCTTTACCCAATACATTGAACTAGGTTCTGAATATATGGAATACATGCCTGGAGTTAACCCAGATAGTTTTCTATTAAAAACATGGTTTCATCTTATAGTGGCAATAGGGCTTGCCGGAGTAGTAGTTGGATCCATGGCTTATAACTCTGGAGGGAAAGTCACGGTTAATGAACGAACATATACAGGGAATTTTCAAGTGTTAGAGCGAAAAGATATTTATCTAACGAAAAGTGTCACCAAACGTAGAAAGCCACAAAATAATAACAAAGGTGGCGGCGGTGGTGGAGTAACAGGTGGAGGTCACTCCTATAGTGGAAGCCGAGGGAAGTTCTAATTAATTTGACTATAAAAAAAGCGAAAGGGAGTTGCATATGTCTTTTTTCAGAAACCAATTTGCTGATGTTATTGAATGGGATGAGTTCCGTGATGATATGATATTTTGGAAGTGGAGTAATAAGGAAATTAAAAAGGGTAGTAGATTAATCATCCGTCCAGGGCAGGATGCAATTTTTCTTTATAATGGAAAAATTGAAGGTGTCTTTAAGGATGAAGGGGATTATAATATTGAATCTGAAATCATCCCTTTTCTTTCTACGTTGAAAGGATTTAAATTTGGCTTTAATAGTGGCTTACGAGTAGAGGTTATTTTTGTTAATACCAAAATATTTAATGTGAAGTGGGGAACAAGAAATGCAATAAATATTCCAGCACCTCAACTAAATCTCCCAGGAGGTTTACCTATTAGAGCAAATGGTACATTTGAGTTTAAAGTAAATGATTATATTGCACTTATTGATAATATTGCAGGTGTGAAGAATCGTTATTTGGTTGATGATGTGAAAATTCGAATAACGACTATCTTGGATCAATTATTAATGAAATGGATTACACGTGCAGGCAAGGATATCCTCAATTTACAGATGAACAGTACCGAGATATCTAGAGGAATTCAGGAAGACTTAGATATGGAAATTCATCAAATGGGAATGACCATTACAGGTTTTAGCGTGGGGGACTTCAACTATCCAAAGCAAGTTCAAGATATGATTAATAAAAGTGCCTCACATGGTATGGTAGGAGATGTTTCCAAGTACCAGCAGATTTCCGTTACAGATGCAATGGCTTCAGGTAAACTACAAGGATCTGGTACGGCGAGTGATATGGCAGGTATGATGATGGGAATGACAATGGCGAATAAAATGATGGATAATATGAATCAGAATAATTCTCAAGATCAAATGAAGCAACAAAACCAGAATCAACAGAATCAAAATGAACCTACTCAATCTGAGTCTAATAAACCATCTGAAGGAACAAATAAAGCTCCAAACTTCTGCCCTAACTGCGGACAAAAAACAAATGGAGCAAATTTTTGTTCGAACTGTGGACAGAAATTGGTTTAGTTTAAAGAGGCTGGGACAAAAGAGTTTTAGTTGATTAAAATCCGAACGAACATGAAAAGCGCATAGACCCGCTCCGGAAATATACTACGCTTTTACTGTCAGCACAGGGGCGACATCTGTTCGAGAGTACCTCACAGTGTCTACCTTGCCACGGGCGGCTGGTAAGCCTCCTCAGAGCTAAAGCTCTTCCGGGGTCTCACCGATGCCTATCCTCCCGTAGGAGTCTCCGTATATTTCCGGAGCTAATGTGGCGTATCGTTCAGGTTCTCAACTTATACTTTTAGTTATGTCCCAGCCTCTTTTTTATTAATCCTTAAAATAAACTATTCCTAGGGTTACTGATTTTCCTTCTCTAATGATAGAAATGTACAAGAAAAAAACTAAGTTAGAAAACCTGCATAATAAAGAATGTGCTTTTACCCAACGATTAATTTTAGCCCAGTAAAAAAGATAATGATGAGGATAAGAAGGCGGATAAACACGGAAGGGAGTTTTAAGGTTAATTTACTGCCGATGATAGATCCTGGTATGGACCCACAGAGAAGAAGTAGCAATAAATGGAAATCTACATGACCATAAAATGCCATTAGAATACCTGGTATTGTGGTGAGTAAAAAAGCATGGGCTATGTCTGTTCCTACAAGCTCTGAAGATTTTAGATTAAAGAAATACAGAAGTATTATTGCAAAGAGACTACCCGCTCCAACTGAAGTTATTCCTACAATTACTCCAAGGACTATTCCAATTACAATGATTAATGTTCTTTTGTCATTAATATCTTTTTCCTTCCATGAACGTATGATTTCAAAGTTGAAAACAAACTGTATTAGAGTTAAAAGAGAAATACTTACTAAGACTATTCCTAACAATAAAAGAATAAGGGATTCATTATAGTAATCTGATAAATAATAGTGAAAGAGAAAGTTAGCAATAATGGCAGAGGGGAGGCTCCCAATAGAAAAATATTTTACAAGTTTAATATTTACTGTTTTTTGTTTTAAATGCTGTAATGTGCCAAATGCCTTTGTTACAGAGTTATATAAAAAGTCAGTACCGATAGCAATTACAGGGGGGATTCCCATGAAAATTAAGCTAGGTGTGAGAAGAGATGCTCCACCTACGCCAGCTACACCGATTAATATTCCAACAATAAATCCTAAAATAATAAATTCAAAGCTCACAATATGCACCTCAAAAGTTTAGGATGGATATTCGTTATACTCTAAAATCTTATAAAGACAAACTTGTAACGGATGGTTAAGTAAACGAGTATAAGAATAATGCATTTTATGTCTTGAACGGTGCAAACGAAATAGCATATACCCATTTCTCATCATATTGAAATTAAATTGTTAGAATATTTACATAAATATAATCAAGCGATAGACACTACTTGTCCTTACAAAAATTAACTAATGAAAAATTAATAGGGAGGAGAAGTTTCAAACAAAAAGTTAGTGTTTGGTTATAGTATGGCATATTTTTTTAGCTATAAGATTTTTGAAGGAGTAACACTTCTTCCACCAATTGCAGCTGCTTTTCCTGTACTATTATTAATTGCTAATACATGCAGGAAGGAAGGAAAAGTAACATATTCATCATGCCATATGGCGATATCTAAGTTAGAGTTTGCAATACCTATCGATCTTCCTGCGGGTGTCGATGTGATATTGTCGTAATTTAAATTTGTATTCACCCGGAATTTACCAATATTAGTTAGATAAGCATATGGTTTTGTCAACCCTGTTTGACTGAAACCAATAAGTCCCCCACCAGTATTCACGAATTTGGCAATATCTTTTTTTCTAGAAACTAATAGTTTATTTTCTTCTTGTGTTAATCCTCCAGAAGGGGTTGAAGTTATACTACTGGCAATAGCTAGCAAAGCAAATTGAGAAAAGGATATATTAGCAATACCGTCTCCGTTAGCGAAGGATACAGTCTGATTGATATCCAATGAAACAGCGTTCCAAAATCTTGTTACGTCGTCAAATCGGTCTTTGCCTCCTCCAATTACTAGGATTCCTCCACCATCATTAGTAACATTATTCAGGACACTACTAACAATGGTTGCGTAACTAGAGATTGGTCCGTGATAACCACCTTGTGAGTAATCCTCTGCATCAATTCCCATTAATACGATTGGCCCTCCGTCCATAATATACCTCCTTATCATTGGTTAATTTTTAGAAGATTTTCTCTATGAACACCCCAAATTTCCATTTTAATAAGTGTTATATATTATTCATTTTAATAGATAGTGTTTGGATTAATGTCCGCTTGATTAGAAAATAGGTTACGTCAACATAGAGGGGAGGGGTCTGTTCCATAGGGATTTTACCTTGACCATTACTTAATTATCTATTGTCCAAGTCTACAAATGATTATCATTTATCTAGTTTCCTACACATTTTTTACGTATATCAATATTTGTCCAATTGAATCTATTAATATATACATATTGTAATGGTATAGGGGAGGTGAATTCATGCTAGAAGTAATGTTTATTTCACTTATTGCTGGTCTATTTGTCTATCAGGTTACATTTTTTAGAAAACTAACTAAAAAGCAAGTAAACCAAACATTAAGGACTCTAGTAACCGACTTTGAGCCTGATTCAATTCGGGAAAAAGTAGTTACGATTCCTACTCAACCAGTTGCCATTCAACAACCTGTGAACCGTTCCAATAAATAGACTTCTTGTTAACCCTGTGTAAATAGCTCCTTAGTTGATCCCGTTTATTTTATGTGTGAGAAAGAAGGTGAAAACTTGTATCAATTACTCCTGTTTATTCTTACATTGGGTGTATTTCTATTTGGAATGTATCTTTTAAGAACGGGACTATTTAACTTATCAGCTGATCGGCTAAAAAATCTTTTAACAAAATTAACAGATTCCCCGTGGAAAGGTCTCCTACTAGGGATGGTTGTTACTACAATCCTACAAAGTAGTTCGGCTGTTTCAATCATTGTAATCGGTTTAGTAGCTGGTAAAATGCTCACTTTTAGCCAGTCCATTGGAATTATTTTAGGGGCCAATATTGGAACTACGGTAACAACCGAAATAATTGCACTGGATATTGATGCGATGATTCTTCCAATGGCCGGTATTGGGGTTGTTCTTTTCCTCATTAATAAGAAAAGTTTCCGTAATATTGGTATAGCTATTTTAGGATTAGCAGCTGTTTTCGGGGCAATGTGGGGATTTCAAACCCTAGCAGAACCGTTACAGGGAATGCAATTCATTGGCCAATTGTTCTTGGTTCTCGATAATAATCTATTCTATGCAGTTGTAGCCGGGGCATTATTAACAACTATTATTCAATCTAGTACCGCCACGACCGGAATTACAATGGGATTCATTGCAGTCGGTATATTAAACCTAGATACTGCAGTAGCTATCGTATTAGGTGCTAATATTGGAACTTGTTTTGATGCGTGGTTAGCCTCTATTGGTGGTGGAAGAGAAGCAAAGCTAACCGCTTGGTCCCATATTTGGCTTAATGTGTTAGGGGTTATTGTGTTCTTCCCGTTCATCGGTGTACTTGCTGATGTGGGAACTTATTTGGCAGATAGTCCTGATGTCCAAGTAGCTCATATTAGTGTTCTCTTTAACGCGCTTAGTTCCTTAATTGCATTACCATTTGTTAATAAATTCTCCAAGTTTATCATGAAAATCCACGGCCGATTTCCTGTTAATGATTCGTAAAATCAAAACCATCCCCATTAACTTAAGGGATGGTTATGATTTTATCTTAATGTGTTAGTGCATAACATGGCACTAATGTTTTCTCCGCACAGTTAGTATCTATATTAATATATTTCTTCTATACAATACTATTTCTAATATAAGTTCTATTTGGGTAGAGGTCTAGTAGCATCTAAACAAGAAATACCTAAGAAATCTTTTAAGTCAATCGTTAAACAAATACCAGTTTCTTGAAATTGAATGGTTCTATACGGTGTTTTATCCTTGAAAAAGTCGCATAGTTTATCGCCTTTATCAGTAACCGGGCAGCCATTAGCATTAACTGGTCTTAATAATTCTACATTTACACAACAACGGTCCTTCTTTGTGAACTGTTTAGCACGTAATACTGGTGTTTCAATACACTCGTAATATCTATCATTAGGGAATCCTTCGATTGGCTGTTTATGAACACCACTAGCAATAAATGGCTTACAACCCTCTTTGCAATACAAAATGAAAGGTACTGTAGTATTTTGGTTCTCTCTTGTTGGTGAAAGCAAATCACGAATAGATTGCTGACAACTAGTGTCACAATTCGTTGCTTCTTGCGCAACTCTGTTTTGTGCTTTAACTATTTTCTCTACTACTTCACAAACGCAATTCTCATCATAGCATCGATGTTTGTTATGCCTATCCAATATTCTCACCCCTTTTATACGTAGTTCCTATAGCTTATGCAGAACATCTGCGGTGGGGTAGTTTTATAGTCTAGTTTTCACCTATTTGGGTGATGTTCATAGTGATAGACATACATTTTACGTAACATAAACTATTATCTCTATCATCTAACTCCCCTCTTGCATCTAATAAAGTGTAAGGAGGTGAAAGTGGATGAGTAGAAATTATAAGGATTATGAAAGAGGAGTGATGGGTGATATGGATAGACGAGGAAATGAATATGATAACAAGCATGACAACAAGCATGATAAACATTGTGGTCAACCACAAAACGTAAATAATGTAGTGGACTTCCGTTGGGATAAATTGGATCCAAACAAAGATAAGTATAGAGAGCGCCTTCCGAATAATCGTAAGAAAAAAGTTGCAACTATTACGTTCCCTAAACTGTGTGCGGGTGATGTCGTATGGTTGAATGGTGTTGTTGGTTTGGAAAGTGAAGCAGGCGATCCAGAAACAGATGTGGAAATTAGCATCTTCAAAGGTCAATCACCAGTGTTAATCGACGGAAAGGAAATTTACCGTAGTGATTTTGATATCGACGGTGATCATGATGATGAGACTGTAGCACCATTTGCTCATGTGGATGTTGCAACAGAGGATCAAACTAACGTAACTTATGTACTATCTATTAAGGCTGAAGACCCTGATATCTTCCTTATCGGACCATTAACATTTACCGGTTTACAACTAAGACGTTAAATGAAAATTATAAAGTAGAGGCTGGGACAAAAGAGTTTTAGTTGATTAAAATCCGAACGAACATGAAAAGCGCATAGACCCGCTCCGGAAATATACTACGCTTTTACTGTCAGCACAGGGGCGACATCTGTTCGAGAGTACCT
>NZ_LT855392.1:30193-217847 GCF_900184735.1 Paucisalibacillus globulus | reverse complement strand
TCTGTTCGAGAGTACCTCACAGTGTCTACCTTGCCACGGGCGGCTGGTGAGCCTCCTCAGAGCTAAAGCTCTTCCGGGGTCTCACCGATGCCTATCCTCCCGTAGGAGTCTCCGTATATTTCCGGAGATGATGTGGTATTTCGTTCAGGTTCTCAACTTATACTTTTAGTTATGTCCCAGCCTCTACTTTTATTTTCTCATTTATATGGTCAGGACATTTTAAGTCATCATAATTAGACGTTAATCATCCCCAGGGCTAGAATCATCTAGTGAAGCCGTAGCACCTGAATCCTCATTAAGTTTCTTAAATCCCTTATCTAGCTGACCAGCATTCTCAATATCACCTGATGCTACGTAACCAGCTATTTCTGTGTTAGAAGTTGTTCCATATAACCCATACCACCAAGTTCAGTTTTAAACTTTTCAGGTGTATTATCTTTTTCCTTGCTCATATATGCACCTCCTGGTAATATTGTGACCTTTGGATTGGCAAATATTCCATTAAATTTCCACATGGAAAGAGATATTTTGATGTTCCTACATATTAGAAGACGGTCATCCCAGCATAAGCTAAGATAACCGCATATTCTATCTTCTATTACTTTTCGGATCAAAAGCATCCCGTAATCCATCACCAATAAAGTTTATAGCAAGAACTGTTAGCAATATTCCTAATCCAGGTGGAATCCATGCCTCTGGATGGTTCCGTAAAATCCTAATATTCTGTGCCTCAGATATCATATTTCCCCATGTAGGAGTAGGTTGAGGAATTCCCATTCCGATAAAACTTAATGCGGATTCAATAATAATCATCGAAGCCATCATAAGTGTCGCATTAACGATGATGGGGCCAATTGCATTTGGAATGAAGTGTTTGAAAATAATCCGTAAATCACTTGCACCGATTGCTCGTGCACCGAGTACAAATTCTTGCTCTCGCAAGGAAAGAAAGGTGCCTCGTACAATTCTCGTTAGCGACGGCCAGGTGGTTACAGCAATTACGGTAACAAAAATAGTAATGGTAACTTTCTCTAATAAAGCAATAATCGTTAAGGCTAGTACTAGAAATGGAATTGCTAATATTAGGTCAGCCAACCGCATAATGAGATTATCAACTTTACCCCCGTAATAACCAGCCAGAGCACCTAGTACTACTCCAATTACTAGTGTAAAAAGCATCGCGCTAAATCCAACGATTAAAGAAATTCTCGCACCATACAATAATCTCGCAAAGTTATCACGACCAGATCCATCTGTACCTAACAAGTGTTCATCCGTTGGTGCCTTTTCTATTTTTAACAGGTCTCCATAAGTTGGATCATGTTCTGTTAAGAGTGGAGCAAATATTGCCCCAAGTGTGATCAAGGCAAGAACAATAATACCGGCTAAAGCTAATTTGTTCTTGATAAAACGTCTTATGGCTAGTCGAAATGGGCTTTGGGCTTGTTTACTTTTTTTATGAGATTTCAATGTTCTCACCCCTAGTCATACCGTATCCTCGGGTCGACAATACTGTAGAAAATATCGGCTAACAAATTTCCGATGAGGATGGTTACTCCAAGTAATAAAGCAATTGCCATTATAATTGGATAGTCTCGATTGGTTATCGAGTTGATAAATAAGGTGCCAAGGCCAGGATAACTAAAGACTTGTTCGGTAATGATAGCACCGCTTAATAACGCCCCAAATTCAAACCCCATTAAAGTGATAATCGGAATCATCGCATTACGTAGGGTATGTTTATAGAGTACATTACGATCACTCATACCTTTAGCTTTTGCTGTGCGAATATAATCACTGCTAAGAACATCTAATACCTCTGAACGCATGTAACGCATATAGGAAGCTGTTCCTGCAAGTCCTAACGTGATGCCTGGTAGGACCATATGATGTATTCTGTCAAAAAATTCTTGAAGCCCTGCAACATCTGTACCGGTTATCGTTCCTTGTGAAGGAAACCAGCCCAGCTTAATAGCAAAAAGGTATATCGCTATAAGCCCAAAAAAGAAGTTTGGAACAGCTAGACCAAAAAAACCAAATGTCGTTGCCCCATAATCGAAAATGGAATAAGGGTTTCGTGCTGAATAGATACCTATAGGGATAGATACAATTAATGTAATGGCTAGTGCAAATAAACCTAAGTAAAGAGTGTTGGGCATTCTTTCCCAAATAAGGCTTGCGACAGATCTGCCTTTATAATACATCGATTCTCCGAAGTCTCCTGTAATCATTCTAGCTGCCCAGTTTACATATTGAACTGGGACCGGATCATTAAGGCCTAACGCTTCACGTTGTTGTTCATAAACTTTAGGATCAATGGTGGGGTCTAACATTCTACCCGTAAAAGGATCACCTGGTGCTGCTTTTGCAAGGCCAAATATAATTATGGAAAGCACGATAAGCATCGGTATAAAAACTAATATTCTTCTAATAATATATTTGTACATGAAACCCCCCCTTATGAAGGAGGAGGATGTCTATCAGAGCCAAATCCTGATAGACATCCTCTTTATATTTTAGCCGCTCCCACATTTACTGTATTATTCTGCGTCATTAACCCACCACAGGTGAGGGTCATTATACATGGTGAATGGTAGTGGTTCTACACCTTGCAGTCTGTCATTATACGCCCAAAGGCTATTTTGAGCGTAGAGTATTACTGCTGGTAAGTCCTCAGAGTATAGCTTTTGCCAATCTTTATAAACTTCTTTACGATAATCTTGTTCAAAAGCGTCTGGTGCTTTAAGAGCCTGCTTTAACAGATCCTCAGAATCAGGGTTGTTCCAACGGGAGAAGTTATAAGCTGCCATTGTTCCCCATAGTCCAGTCGGATCTGGGTCAGCACTTCCAAGACTCCAACCAATTAGATATAGATCCCAATCACTATTGTCATTGGTTAAGTCTTCCACATAAGCAGACATCTCTTTTGGTTGTCGTAAGTTCACATTGATGCCAACTTCTTCTAGCATTTGCTCAATTAATGGTGCTGATTTTTCACGTAATTCATTACCGGTTGGGTAATCGAAGTTAAGTACCCATTCATTTCCATCAGGGTCTTCGCGGAAGCCATCATCATTTGTATCTACATATCCTAATTCATCTAACATAGATGCGGCTTTATCCGGATCATAAGTGTAGTTTGTTGTTTCGCTTTCATCATACGCCCAGAATTGCTTGGCAATCGGTGAGTTTAGTATTGCTCCCCGGCCATATAACAGACCGTCAATTAGGCCCTCACGGTTAATGGCATAGGCAATAGCTTGGCGTACTTCTGGATTAGATAACTTTTCATTTGGAACCCAATTGTCAGGATTCAATGTACCACTTTCTACATCATCTGCAGTCCGGTGGTTATGCTTGAAGCCCATGATCTGATAACCAAAGTCAGGTTGCTCGATAATAGTAATATTTCCAAGACCTTGCACCAATTCAAAATCGGCTGGTTGGATTCCGTTCGGATCTGCTACAAAATCAATCTCCCCAGATTCTAGTAACCCGGACATAACAGACTGAGCAACGACTTTCCATACAATCTTGTCTAGATATGCTGCACCTTGCCAGTAATCATCATGGCGCTCAAGAACATACTGTTCACGCTCCACCATTTCTGAGAATTTGAATGGTCCTGTACCGATTACTTGACCAGGCTGTCTAGATTCAGGTGCCTCTGGCATTTCAGATACTGGAATATCACCAAATACATGCTCTGGAATAATAGTGAAGCTAGCATAATACAGTGGATTTATATTGGGTTCTGCAAATTTGAATTTAACTGTGTAATCATCCACTGCTTCCACACCTTGGAATTCATCTGTGTCACCATTGACATATTCTTCGTAACCTAGTAATGGTGTTACGTAAGCAGTTCGAATTCCACCAGCAGCTACATAGTCAGGGTCTGCAATAGATTTATAGGTGAATACCACATCATCTGCTGTGAACTCTTCACCGTCATGCCATTTTACCCCTTCTTCTAGATACATGGTTAACTCTGTTTGATCGTCATTCGTCTCCCAGTCCTTAGCTAAACCAGGGATGAATTCTAGACTTTCATTCTGCCCCACTAGGCTTTCATGTGTGAATGAAAGAATATTTGCTTCATAGGCCTCTTCATAGAAAATTGGGTTAAACATCCCAGCAGGAGCTGAGTACATCGCACCGGTTAACGTACCACCGGATGTTGGACCAGATGCTTCTTCTTTTTCTCCCTCTTCTTCTTGCCCCTCGCCATCTTTGTTTGCGTCTTCCGTTTCGCCTGGATCATCTTGTGGTTCAGTAGTATCATCCTCGTTACCACAAGCTGCTAATACAAGTCCCAACAAGAGTAATAACGAAATGAGCAACAAACGTAATCTGTGTTTAAACAAAACTATTTCCCCCTTTTTTATTCGTTGTAGTGATATGTCGACATACTCCTGTTAATCGATTCACATCACCTCCTTTAAACTGATATTAGCCAGATGGCAATATCAATCATTACAAACAAACTGTATTCTTGAACTACATGAAACTAAGTATATAAATGACAAGCTACTAGATGCTCATCATTTTCAGGACTTTTAAGTTCAGGCCTTTCAACAGAACATCTTTCATGTGCTAACGGACATCTAGTTCGAAATGGACATCCAGTCGGTGGATTTACTGGGCTAGGTAGATCACCTGTGATACGAGTTTTCTTCCTTTCTTGCTTTGTGTCATCAGTATCAATGATTGGAATAGAAGCAAGTAACCCTTGTGTATAGGGATGTAGTGCATTATCGTATAGGGCTCTCTTTGGAGCAATCTCTACAATTCGCCCGAGATACATAACTGCAATACGGTCACTGATATGTTTAACAACACTTAAATCATGCGCGATGAATAGGTAAGTTAAGGAAAACTCATCTTGTAAATCCTTCATTAAATTCAGTACCTGTGCCTGAATAGACACATCTAAAGCAGAAACAGGTTCATCACAGATAACTAACTGCGGGTTGATGATCAATGCTCTTGCAATACTAATCCGCTGCCTTTGACCCCCGGAAAATTCATGTGGATATTTCAATCGATCATCTGCCCGAAGCCCTACCTTTTCCATTATTTTAATTGCCCTTTCTTTCCGTTCTTGTCTCGAAAGATTGGTTTGCACTAGTAGGGGCTCCTCAATTAATTCAGCTACACTCATCTTGGAATTAAGTGAACCGAAAGGATCCTGAAACACCATTTGCATATCACGTCTATAAGATCTAACTTGCCTTTGCTTTAATTTAGAGATTTCATCTCCATTAAAGTAGATTTCACCCTCCGTTGGATCAAGCAATCGTAAAATCACTCGACCCAATGTGGACTTTCCTGAACCTGATTCACCAACAATACCTAATGTTTCTCCCTTGAAAACAGAGAAAGATACATCATCCACGGCTTTTAAATGAGCTACAGTTCGTTTTAAAATCCCTCCTTTTATTGGAAAGTATTTTTTTATATGGTGAACGTCTAGGAGTTTATCTTCTGTTCCTTTGTTTTGGACGAGATTTGTCATTCAGTACCCTCCTTTTCATGAAGATGACATCGTACGGCATGATTATTAGTAAGTTGATAGAGAGGTGGATTGGTATGCTCGCATTTTTCCATTGCAAATGGGCAACGGTCATAGAAACGGCATCCATTTGGAAGGTTGTATGCAGGAGGAACTGTTCCTCTAATTGTTCCTAGACGGTCAACATCTTCCTTGATATTTGGCAAGCTCTCAAGCAGACCTTTTGTGTAAGGATGCTCGGTTGTACGAAGTAATTCTTTTGTAGGTGCTTCTTCGACTATTTGCCCCCCATACATGACAATAATTCGATCTGCGTATTCCGAAACAATCCCTAAATCATGTGTAATGAGTAGTAAGGCCATATTGAATTTTTCCTTCATCTCGACCATGAGATCGAGTATTTGCGCTTGAATCGTAACATCCAATGCAGTCGTTGGTTCATCTGCAATAAGCAGCTTAGGATTACATGAGATTGCCATAGCAATCATCACGCGCTGGCGCATTCCCCCGGATAATTGATGTGGGTATTCATGTATTACTTCTTCTGCCCTAGATATTCCAACTGTTTTTAATAGGTTAATAGCTTCTATTTGTGCTGGTTTCTTTTCCATCTTTTTATGCTTCTTGAGCATCTCTGTAATCTGATTTCCAATAGTAAAGACGGGGTTTAATGCTGTCATGGGCTCCTGGAAGATCATTGCAATCTCGTTACCCCTAAGCTTTGTCATCTCTTTAGATGATAGTTTTGAAATCTCAGTGTCTTGTAAATGAATGGTTCCATCAATAACTTTCCCTGGCTTATCAATTAATTGCATGATAGATAAGGCGGTAATACTTTTTCCACTTCCGGATTCCCCTACGATTGCTACTGTCTCACCGGGAGATACAGAAAAGGAAACATCATCAACAGCTTTAGCTACTCTGTTTCTATCTAAATAAAAGTATGTCTTTAATTGATTGACAGATAGAAGCGGATTTTTTGTCATGAGAGCCACTCCTTTCCCTATTGATTACAGGAAGGTTCCTATATTCGTATCATAGTATGATAGGTCGTTTTACATTATTCCTATTTATTACAAGTTAACGGGTAGTATTACCCCTATCAAATGGCTTGGGTAGACGAAAGATACTAGTTTGAATGGTTGAACTATCCCTTATTAACCAGCTTTGCTCAAGGACTTTTTCCCTAACTGTAAGTCACTTTAATAGGATAAAAAACGGCATGTAAATGGACATTTATTTGTAACATGATAAACTGAGTGTGGAATTAATGTTGGAGATTATAGGTAAATGGGGTGTTAGGATGGATCTTCGTACTTATGTAACGTTAGATGCAACGGAAATGGCAGATTTACTTAAGAAAAGGGAGGTTGCTCCGAAAGAACTTGTTTCCTTAAGTTATGATCAATTAGAAAAGGTTAATCCAACCTTAAACGCAGTCATTCATGATAGGAAAGAAAAGGCTTTGCAAGAAGCGGAGACAATTGAAGTAGGAGAAACTGGATTTTCTGGGGTTCCGTTTTTACTAAAAAACATATCACAGGCATTAAAAGGTGAACCTATTACATCAGGATCCAGACTGTTACGTTCCAACTTTGCAGAACGAAATTCTAATTTAGTGGACAAGCTAGAACAGGCAGGGTTTCTGTTTCTTGGCCATACCAATACACCAGAATTTGGACTGAAAAATATTTCCGAACCGGTTCTGTATGGCCCTTCTAGAAACCCGTGGAATACAGATTATTCTCCAGGTGGCTCAAGCGGTGGTACTGCAGCAGCTATAGCAGCAGGAGTTGTACCAATGGCAGGTGCAAGTGATGGGGGAGGGTCGATTCGTATCCCTGCATCATTCTCTGGATTATTCGGATTGAAGCCAACCAGAGGGCGTACACCTGTTGGCCCAGGTGCTGGGAGGCAATGGCAAGGTGCATCAATTGATTTTGCTTTATCTAGAACAGTTCGTGATAGTGCGGCATTGTTAGATGTATTACAAGTTGTACAACCAGAAGCAGCCTTTCAGGTTCCACTTTTCCATGGAAGCTTCTCGGAAGAAATGAAAAAACCATTTGCTAAACCATTGAAAATTGCTTTTACTACTAAATCACCAGTTGGAACACCAGTTTCAGAAGACGCTAAAAAAGCAGTTATGAGAGTAGTGGCTTGGTTAGAGGCAGAGGGACACCATTTAGAGGAAAAAGATAATGGTGTTGATGGCCTTCAATTAATGCGTAATTATTATCTGATGAACAGTGGGGAAATGTCTTCTTTAGTAGTAGGACTGGAATCAGCATTTGGAAGACAGATGACCGCAGAGGATATGGAGATTGAGTCTTGGTTATTAAATGTAGCGGGTCGATCGGTGACAGCTGCAGAATTTACAGCAAGTCTTTCCTCTTGGGATACTGCAGCAGCACAAATGGCTATGCTGCATCGTGAGTATGATTTCTATATTACACCGGCTACAGCTCATACAGCTCCAAAAGTCGGTGAGTTAACACATTCGGAAGAGTCACAATTAGAGCTTCGCGAGCGAGTAGAGACGTTAGATAAACACGGACAACAAGAATTAATTTATGAAATGTTCCTACCAAGTTTAACGTACACACCGTTCACCCAACTTGCCAACTTAACTGGGCAACCAGCCATATCGTTACCAGTTTACTTATCAGAACAAGGTCTCCCATTAGGGGTACAAGTAATGGCATCTAAAGGAGAAGAACATCGCTTATTACAATTATCTTATCAACTTGAACAGACTTCACTTTGGATTGATATCATGAACAATCCTTATTTGAAAGAATTCATAACAGAGGAACAAACTCCTCGTATATAGATTGTTAAAGGACAGCCATCGTATAGTTTTAGTAGGGCTGTCCTTTTTTGGTGTTTGGCTGTTTTTGAAAAGATTGTTTATTTCGTTTAGTTTAATCTAAGATAGAAGCAGTTTTGTAACAAAGTATTATGGATAGCGCAACATACCCGCTTCGGAAATACACTCCGCTTTCCGCGGGCGGCTGGTGAGCCTCCTCGTGCTATCGCACTGCGGGGTCTCACCTATGCCTATCCTCCCGCAGGAGTCTCCGTGTATTTCCTTCGCTAGTAAGAAGTAAGTGAATAAATTTAATGGCATCTAATTATAAAGTACACAATTTAACCTATAACATTAATTAGAAAACTAAACTAGCGCAGGCAGAATACGGAGACTCCTGCGGGAATAGCACGTGTCCGAAGACCCCGCAGAGGCGATCTATCCTCGAGGAGGCTGAGGCCGTGCCCGCGGAAAGCGGAGTATTCTGCCGGAGCGGTGTCGTTCAGCTATACCCATTAACTAATTGTTTTGTATTTAAACTAGTTACCATGCTGTTTCTTTCAAAAACCTCTACAAGTTTGTGAAAGATCCAAATATTTTCAGTTCATTTTTCCTTCATAATTACAATCACATTACATCTACCAAATTAAGTTTAGGACGTCCATAAAAACGTGAATATAGTAAAAACATCACTATATAATTCAAGTTTTTCAGTTTAAAAGATAAATTATAAGAAAATAATGTATATTAAGTAACCTTTTACTAAATGGGACATTTTTAGTATAGTAAAAGGGTAATAGTAATTTATATGGAGGGGCGTTAGTAGATGCAGGAGACAATGGTGTACAATGAGAAAATCTCAAAAGTAATTGATAATATCAATAAGGTAATGATTGGAAAAGAAGATGTAGCAATATTAAGTTTAGTAGCTTTACTTGCAGAAGGGCACGTACTATTAGAGGATGTACCTGGAGTCGGAAAGACGATGCTTGTACGTACTCTTGCTAAATCACTAGATTGTGATTTTAAGAGAATCCAATTTACCCCAGATCTTTTACCTTCAGATGTAACGGGTATCTCTATTTATAATCCAAAGGAAATGGAATTTGAGTTCCGAGGTGGACCAATTCTTGGGAATGTTGTGTTAGCGGATGAAATCAATCGTACCTCCCCAAAAACACAGTCTGCCTTACTAGAGGGAATGGAAGAAAAAAGCGTAACAGTTGATGGAGTAACAATACCACTTCAAAAACCATTTTTTGTAATGGCAACTCAGAATCCGATTGAATATGAAGGAACATACCCACTACCTGAGGCTCAACTTGACCGATTTATTTTAAAACTAACGATGGGTTATCCATCCTTAGAAGACGAGTTGGAAATGTTAGAGAGAACATCTAAAGAGCACCCCATTGAAAGCCTATCACCTGTCATGTCCAAAGAAGAATTAGTCTTAATCCAAAAAGAAGTCCGAAATGTATATATAGAAAAGAATGTCCAACAATATATCATTAATCTTGTCCGAGAAACACGAAACCATGAATCTATCTTCCTAGGCGTAAGCCCTCGTGGTTCCATTGCTTTAATGAAAGCTGCAAAGGCCTATGCTTTTATTAAGGGACGCGACTTTGTACTTCCTGATGATGTGAAATACCTTGCTCCATTTGTATTAACACATCGTATTATTTTAACTGCTGAAGCAAAATATGATGGTAGATCCGCAAGACAAATAGTGGAGCAGGTAGTTAAACAAACATTTGTACCAATTCGAAAGGAATTTTAGGGTCTATGAAGACGTTTCACTTTGTACGCAAAGTTGTTTCTATCGTATTCATATTTGTTGTCTTATTTGCGTATGCCATGTTCCAAGGAGGATTTACTAGCTGGTTTCTATTTTACAGCTTCCTCCCAATTTTCCTGTACCTAATTGGGTTATCTTTTTATCCGATCTCCAGGTGGACGGTAGAGAGAAAGTTACAAAAACATGTTGTAGCAACAGGTGATCGAGTCAAGGTTTCTATTCAGGTAAATCGTAAAATTCCTTTTCCGATATTCTATTGTATTGTAGAAGAGGTTTTCCCGGAGACATTAAATCGAGTAGATCTAAGACACGCTAAATACCAATACCTAGATCAACCAAACAAGCTCTATAAAAGTAGACAAGTTAAAAAAATGTTCTTTCCATGGTTTAAGCGAAGATTTGAAGTTACCTATGAACTTAGCCAACTTCCAAGAGGGAAGCATGTTATCCCCGCCATTCGATTGAAGACTGGGGATATCTTCGGATTAATCAAAAAAGAACATGTTTACCCAGCTGCGAATGAATTGATTGTATATCCAGTGGAAAGATCCATTCATTTAATAGAAAAGATGAACAGCTATGAACAAGGCTCTATTTCATCATTTGCTATGAATTTGAAGAATACGAATGTTGCTACTGGGGTCCGTGAATATATGCCTGGTGATAAGTTTTCCTGGATTGATTGGAAGCAGACAGCAAAGAAAAATGACGTGATGACAAAAGAATTTGAACAAGAAAAAAGTACAGATACCCTGATTATCTTGGATAGCTGTTATTATGATGGGTTAAACCTATTAGCCTATGAAGCTGCTATTGAGATGGGGATTTCTCTAATGGAGACAATCCGTAAGCAAGCTTCACAAGTTGGCTTTTTATCGATTGGGGAAGAGACTGTTTTCTTTCCAGTTAAACATGACCCAACGAAAATGGAATGGATACGAAAGCATTTAACTCAAATTCAACCAAGTGGAAAATATAAATTCTCCAGAAAACTAAAAGAAGAGATTTTTAAAGTAACCAACAGCTATTATGTTGTTCTGGTAACGACACATCTTGATGAAGAACTGAAGGACACACTTCAGCATGTAAGGTTACGAGAGAAGAAGCTACTCATTATTTTTATCCAAGCAGATAATCGAATTTCAGTTGAAGAGCACAGAATTATTCATGGACTTCGTAATGAAGGAATTGGAATTTGTATCTTAACAGAAAAGGAACTAGTAATGGATGTACTCGAGGTGAATACAATATGAGTCATAAAAAACTAACGAATATACCGTTTATTTACACCTCCATTTTATATATTGCCGGACTCCTATTGTTTTTGGAATGGTTATATCCTGTAGATGAAGTGACAGATACTACCTTCCTTGGCATTTTTGTTATTTATACGATTTTTTGCTTTTTTATTAGTATACTTCAAGTCAGATGGTGGCTTTCATTCTTGTTAAAAGGCTTCGGTATTTTCTTTATACTTAATGGCGTTTATTCTAATTATGGTTTTTGGAGTAAGCATTGGTTTTCCGAGATGTTTGCTGACTTTGTCTTTAATATAGAGGTATTAATCGCAAGGCAATGGTTTGATTTATCCAATATGTTTCGAACACTATTGTTTTTGATCATTATTTGGTTAATGAGTTATTTGATTTATTATTGGTTCGTTCAAGTAAAGCGAGTCATGATTTTTAGTGTGTTAACCTTCATCTATATTACACTGCTAGACACCTTTACAGTTTACAATGCTGACTGGTCCATCTTCCGGACGTTTGTTATTGCGTTCTTAGCATTGGGAATTGTAAACGTGTTAAAAGAAATTCAAAGTGAAAGTCTCCAAACGTATCGCTTAAGTACTAGACCATTGTGGATTCTTCCATTAGTAGCGATTGTATTATTCTCTTCCGTTGTTGGATATGCTGCACCAAAATTAGACCCACAGTGGCCTGACCCCGTTCCATTTTTGCAGAGTGCAGTAAATGGTAGTGGAATTGGAACCGGAGGAGTTATTCAGAAAGTGGGCTATGGTGAGAATGATTCCACACTAGGTGGTTCTTTTGTCCAAGATTATACACCGGTTTTTGAAGCATTTATGAAGGAAGAGAACTATTTCCGAGTGGAGTCAAAAGATTACTATACTGGTAAAGGTTGGGTCAATTCGAATGATGGAGATTATGTGGAACAGGTAGATTTAGATATTACCTTTGAGACTTTCTCCCCTATTGTTGAATCAGAACCATCTGAATTAGTATTAAGTTTCGATGAACGGGCGAACATTCCGAAACTGATATATCCTTACGGGGCAAGACATGTTGTTGCTCAAAACGAAGATGTCACTTTGATGTTAAATGAAGAAACAGGTGAAATAAGAACAGAAATAGATAATGATGCAGTTAATTTAAGCGGATATTCGATTAATTACGATAGTCCATCCTACCCAATTGAATTGATGCGTAAAAGTGGTACACCTGAGGATGAGGAACTAGTAAGGAAGAACACACGATTACCGAATAATCTCCCAAGTAGGGTTGGAGAATTAGCAAAAGAAATTACGGTTAATCACGAAAGCCAGTATGATAAGGTACGTGCCATCGAACGTTATTTTAGTGGTAATGGTTTCGTCTATCAAATAGAGAATGTTCCAGTCCCAACAGATGACCAGGATTATGTGGATCAATTTTTATTTGATACAAAAGCAGGTTATTGTGATAACTTCTCCACTTCTATGGTTGTTATGCTACGCACTTTAGATATCCCTGCAAGATGGGTAAAGGGTTTTACAAGTGGAGAGAAGATAGCAGAAGATGTTAACGAATTAGGCGAGGATGTCTACCAAGTTACAAATGCCAATGCGCACTCCTGGGTTGAAGTGTATTTTGAAGGTGTAGGTTGGGTGCCATTTGAACCAACTCAAGGGTTCGATGCACCTAACAATTATGCAGTTGATACATCAAATGCAGATGACGTACTAGATGCTCCAGAAGCACCAGAATTGCCAGAACAAGATTTAGAGAAGCCAGAACAAGATGCCCAAGATGTATTTAACCCAAGTACAGGTGAAAAGGATAGTAAGTTTGAATTCACCAAGACACACGGAATCATTCTAGCGGTAACGTTACTTGTACTAATTGGTTTAATGGTTTGGAAGAGACACCAGTTACGAGTCTATTTCTTAGAAAGAAAAATGAAAAAACAAAAAGATGCTGCAGCATACCAGGATGCCTATCATTACGTTTTAAGGTTGTTAAGACATAAAGGGTTCCAAAAAGAACCAGACCAAACTCTAAGAGAATATGCAATACGAGTTGACAATTTTTATAGCACAGATGAAATGGGACGACTAACATCTAGATATGAAAGACTTATTTATCAAAATGGCAGTACCAACATCGTGGATGATGAACTGTCTAACTTATGGAAAAATTTAATAAAAAAGATATTGGGTTGACGTAAGCACACATGCATGAGTAAAATAGGTTTAACTTTTTAATAAACACAATCGCTTTCGTATATCCTCGATAATACGGTTCGAAAGTTTCTACCGGGGTACCGTAAATACCCTGACTATGAAGGCGGAATATCTAGACCCAAAAAATCTGGAATTCTGCCTTTTTATCTTTATACAATGCTATTTTGTATTGTATAAATTAAGGTTGGAATCCAGATTTTTTTATATCTTTTTTTATTTCATAGGGCTTAATAGGCAATAGAATGATTCTAAAGGACAGTTTTAGTGATTTTCCGCTAACTTTGTCTAATAGAACGGTTCTAAAGGACAGGTTCATGGATATTCTGCAAACTTTGTCTAATAGAACGATTCTAAAGGACAGTTTCATGGATATTCCGCTAACTTTGTCTAATAGAACGATTCTAAAGGACAGTTACATGGGTATTCCGCCTACTTTGTCTAATAGATCAATTCAAAAAGACAGCATCAAAGGTTTACAGTGTTAGTGTGTAAAACAGATTACTAATTTTAATTAACATAGATAGGGAGAATGAATATGGATAATGAAATGATTCTAGTACTAGACTTCGGAAGTCAATACAACCAACTAATCACCAGAAGAATTCGTGAATTTGGTGTCTACAGTGAGCTGCATTCTCATAAACTAACAGTCGAACAAATTAAAGCCATGAACCCAAAGGGAATCATTCTTTCCGGTGGTCCTCATTCTGTATACGATGAAAATAGTTTCCGTCCAGACGAGCGTATCTTTGATTTAGGTATCCCTGTACTGGGAATTTGCTATGGTATGCAACTAATGGCGCTTCATTACAATGGTAAAGTTGATAAATCGAAGAACCGTGAGTATGGAAAAGCAACTATTTCTCTACAAAATAATCCAACATTATTTACAGAAACACCAGATAACCAAACGGTATGGATGAGTCACGGAGATAAAGTAGTAGAAGCCCCAGCAGAATTTACAGTAGATGCAACAAGCTCGTCAACACCAGTTGCGGCTTTTAGTAACCAAGAAAAGAACATGTATGGAGTTCAATTCCACCCAGAAGTACGCCATTCTGAATATGGAAATCAGCTACTTCGTAATTTCGTTTTTGATGTTTGTCATGCAACAGGTGATTGGACAATTGAAAATTTCATTGAACAAGAAATTGACGTAATACGAGAAAAAGTTGGAGACCGAAACGTACTTTGTGCACTTAGTGGAGGGGTGGACTCTTCCGTAGTTGCAGCGTTGATTCATAAAGCTATCGGCAATCAGCTTACTTGTATCTTTGTTGATCATGGCTTACTTCGTAAAAATGAAGCGGATGATGTGATGAAGGTCTTTGGTGAAGACTTTGATATGAATATCATTAAAGTGGATGCATCTGAACGTTTCTTAGGGAAATTAAAAGGAGTAGATGACCCAGAGAAGAAACGAAAAATTATCGGTAATGAATTTATTTATGTGTTTGATGATGAAGCGGCAAAACTTAAGGACATTGATTTCCTAGCACAAGGAACGCTTTATACGGATATTATTGAGAGTGGAACGGAAACAGCTCAGACCATTAAATCACATCATAATGTAGGTGGTCTTCCTGAGGATATGCAATTTGAATTGATTGAGCCACTAAATACTTTATTTAAAGATGAAGTTCGTGAGCTTGGTACCCAATTAGGGTTACCAGATCGAATTGTTTGGCGTCAACCATTCCCTGGACCAGGTTTAGCAATCCGTGTATTGGGGGAAGTGACAGAAGAGAAGTTAGAGATTGTTCGTGAGTCAGATGCCATTTTACGTGAAGAAATTGCAAATGCAGGATTAGAACGTGATATTTGGCAATATTTCACTGTTCTTCCTAATATCCGTAGTGTAGGTGTTATGGGGGACACTCGTACGTACGATTACACCATTGGTATTCGTGCCGTGACATCCATCGATGGGATGACTTCTGATTGGGCACGTATTCCATTTGATGTTTTAGAGAAAGTTTCTACACGAATAGTTAACGAAGTAGCACATATAAATAGGGTTGTGTATGATATTACAAGCAAGCCACCAGCAACGATTGAATGGGAATAAAAAGATAAAAATGTTTAAACTGATTTGACTATATTAACAATGATGTAGCTAAATAGAATTGATTGAAAAAAATTAGAATATAAGTTGTTACCCACCAAAAATCCCACCAAAGAGACTGTCTATGGTGGGATTTACTTCTTATTTATATATTGTATTTAGAATAATAGAATAGATATATGCGTATACTTTTTATACCAATTTTTAGTTGATTTGGTATAATATTACCATAACTAATTAACCGTATGAAATATGGAAGTTTTTGAGGGGAGGAATCAGTAGTGAAATATTTAAAAATTCTATATCAGTCAAATGATAAGACCCCCCCTTTTTATAAACAGGTCTTTTTAAAAAATTATATTGTAGGTGAGAATGGTTATTCATATGCAATACAGTATTCTCCTCAATCATATAATAGCTGGTTAAGTGATGAAAAGATCTTTAGAGTTTTTGTGGATAGTACAGTGAAACAACTTATAATAAATAATTATAAATTCTTACACCTAATATATATCCAAGATAAGTTAAATTTAACTTTAGTTGACTGCGATTTTAAAAATATAGATACTGATGATTTATTAGAAGGTAAGCGTCAAATAGTCCACACCTATTTCTAAGATGTGGACTAATGTTATGATTTATTTAGATTTATTTGGAACACGACATTCCTTTGGAATAGTCTGTGACCAAGGCAAAAGCTGATCTAACTTCAAATCTGGCTTTCCATTCTATTCTTTTGTCAGCTTTAGTCATCGCAAAACCTCCCGAATTATTTTCTAGGGAGATTATCTCATGAATAAGCTATGCTGGAAATGTGGGTACTATTTGACGCTTACGTACAGTGAAACAACTTATAATAAATAATTATAAATTCTTACACCTAATATATATCCAAGATAAGTTAAATTTAACTTTAGTTGACTGCGATTTTAAAAATATAGATACTGATGATTTATTAGAAGGAGAAAAGTTTAATTCAGACTCAATAATAAAATTAATAGAAGATCAAGAGTATCGAATTATGAAGCTTTATTTTAGAACCAAAAACCACCACATGGTAACTTTAAAATCAAATGGTGTATTAGGAATTGATAGTGGTTTGTCAGAGGAAGAACGAATCGATATTAAAAAATTAATAGATTTTATTAGTTTTGGTCCGGTGTTACCTGTATGAAAAATAAAATTTCTCAATTATTAAAAACATTTGTAATCACACTTTTTGTTGCGTTCATAGCCACTAATCAAGACAATTATGTTTATAATTTCTTTGATAAGTTGGGATATGAAAATGAAATATTAAAAAAAACAGTCTTGAGTGCTTTGATAGCACTATTCATTGGTTTGTTGTCAATTTTGATTTCATATTTATGGTCAAAAATTAAATCTAATTTTAAGAAGATGAAAATTACTTTTAATACCAAGCTTAACGGAAGCAAAAGAGCTACAATAAAGTTCGAACCTAAGGATTATGAGTATTCCCAAGAAGAAATTGAAATAGAGATAAGTCTTGAGCCAGGAGGATGGATTTCAAATTTATTGATTAAAAAACTTGGTATTTCACTTGATGTTTATTTTAATCCCGAGTTATTAGATATTTATTTCCTTGATAAATGGGATACAGACACTGATGGGATATTTAGATTATCTGATCGTAAAATATCAATTAACTTATTAGAAAAAATGGAAATTAGAGGAAGGAACTTTAAAGGCACAACCCATAAATTAAAAGAGCAGTTTGAAATTAAACCAATAAGAGTGAAAAATGCTGAAACTACTTTGGATTTATTTATTACATCGAAAAGATCTCATAGAATTGGTAGATTAATAGATAAATATTTTTTAACAACAGAATTTGATTCTTTGAAAGTAACTTGTAAGGGGGAATAAAAATGGTTAAATCAAAAATAACGTGTCGGTTGTATAAACTCAAAAAAGTAACTAGTTTAGACGACGTGAAAAAAAATATTCTTATAAGAAGATATTCTGACCCTCTTAAAGTTTCATTACGTGATAAAAAGATTGCAGGCACATTGTCTGAGGAAGAAAAGAATTTTTATTTTACTTGGGGAGATGTATCTGAACAAAACGAGATTAGATTAGAGGAATCAATTGTAGATAAACAGGAGGAAAGTGTAGCTTACTTTTTTGCTACTGCTAATATTGAATATACAAAAAGAAAAAAGAAAGACTCAAATGGAAATTTTCTGCCTAAAGCAGAAAGAGTGAACAATGCTCCAATAATGACATACTTTTTTTGTATGAATAACTCTTTCCATTTAATTATTTGCTCATCAAATGACATTCATGTCGGTAGAGTGAAAAAATTGGTTGGAAAAGATTACATAGATAAACTTGACGAAGGTTATGAAATGCCTCCTGATTTATTTAATTGGCTTTTCTTTAAGTACACTCAAAATGAAGGCATTTTAGATAGTCGAATTAATTTAATGAATATAAGTGGCTTTATTGGTAATACAGGTGATGAGCATAATATTTTTAGAGGAACTTCTGATCAGACTTCAGAACTTATAATAACAAAAGCTTTTATAAGTAACGGGGAGACATTAAGAACAATTACTGCTAGGTTGAGAAACGAAGACATAGATATTGTATTTACAATAGATGACATGTCTAATACACAGATTTTTGTCAACCAATCAACAAAATTGAAACTTCTCGAGGCTGAAAATAACAATATTTTTATCATTATCTACTTATACAGCTATTTAATACCTAAGCTAAAATCTTTATACAATAATGCGTCAAAGCAATTTTTAGATAAAGAAAAAAAACAATTTTCGGAGAAAATAGGATTGGAAGTAATAGAGTCGATAATTAATCATAATTCACTGAGCTTTAAGGAAGTTTCAGCATTGTTTAAGAGACCATCTATTCTAATGAAAATTGAAAATAAATAGTCTTTTCCCCTCCTCATTATGGTGGGGTTTTTTAATTAGAAAAAGTAAACTCCTCTTTCAATGGATCAAAAAAAGCTCGTATTTCATTTCCTTTATCATCGTAAGCTTGAAAAAGTTCATCAACCTCCTGAATAGTGTACGTATAATTCCTTTTATTAGATAAATTTGCTATTAAATTCATGTCAGCGAAAATTCTATTCATTCTATTTTCTGCAATTCTTAGAAACTTTTTATGTTTAGATTCATTTCCATTAGATTTTTCTAAAGCATCGGAAAAACTAAATGTTTCTTTTAATGGTTCGTTGGAAATATAGTTTGGTTCAAAGAAAAGACGTATCTCAGCTCCCTTATCTTCATAAGCTTGGAAAAGTTTGTTAACGTCTTCTTCAGAGTATTCGTATTGGTTTTTATTTGATAGATTGGCTATTAAATTCATATTAACAAATATTCGAGTCATTCTAGTTTCTGCAATTCTTCGGAATTTCTCCTGACGTGTTTCTTTCATAATATCTCCCCTTTCAATTCGATCACTATTAACCTTATATATAAATATAATTATACAATAAGTAAAATATTTAATGAAGCAAAAAATAATATTATTTTAGTAAGGTTTATAATTGATAAATCTAAATTCATGTGTTACTATACCTTTACACTTTACGTACTTAATTATAACTGAATATAATTTTATAAATTATATTTATGTTATTTTAAGTAATTAAACAGGGGGTGATGTTATTTTTTTAAAGAAGAATTTGAAAGTTTGTCAGATAGAACACTGTGAAGTCAATGAATACTTAGATAAATACTTTAAATCTATTGCAACTGGAAATGGTGATTTTTCACATTGGTAGAAATGATGAATTTTTTATTGAAAGCTAATTATGAATTGGAAAGAAGGAAAAAAATATGATAAAAAAGTTAGGTTTATCTGTGAGAGATTTGAAGAAAATTCATGCACAATGGAGAAAGATGCATCATGGAACTATTAACATTCCTCACAGAAGTGCAGTAGTTAGTGTGAAAAAAGAGTTAGAGCAAATTATTCCTGGCCGAGTGCATACGAAATGGGCTAAGGAGTTACTAATAGCGAAAATTTATGCTATGAACCATTATCATTATAAGACAGGTGCGTCTATGCTAGACGATATTATTTCAAATAAGAAAATTATTTTTAACAACTATCTTATCGAGTATCGGTAACTAATAAAGGGTAGCTTAACTAGTTACTCTCTTTCACAAAAGTTTGGAGGAGAAAATGAAAAATACAATCAAAGTGGTAAACAAATTTATTCTTGAAACTGTCATAGCTTTTTTCCTTTTACCATTCTTTATTTGTTACTAGGGAAATATTTATCGGAGGTTTCCAACTATCCTAGAGGATATAGCGTATGGGGCGTTCTAGTCCAGAAATCACATTGAAACATTATTCACATATGTGGAACGGTGCGAATACTGTAATTTAAGATGAAATGGAAGGAAATGTTAGAATAGAAACAGCAACAAAAAAGAAAATAGTATTTAATGGGAATCAGTCACTAAAGAAGTAGCTATGTGAGGAAAGGGCTAATATATATGTCATTGATTCATCGAATAGATACCTTTTCTGCCATAGAAGGCCTATATAGTTTTATGACAGAATCGAATAGCCTCTATCAAGTAATGGTTAGCAAGGATAAGAAAACGTTGATTAGATTCCCGCAAGCAGATAGTGGCAAGTACAAGCTTCATAAAGATAACGAGGAACTAAAGATTATTAGGGAATTTTCAATAGTAGCCGGAAAACCTGCATTTTTACATTAGAACCACAAGGGATATTTGGTAATATTACTATTAGAATAACAAATATAGTGAAAAGTATATCGTTACTGAAAACTACTCATAGAAAGCTTTTTAAAAGTATTTGTTTAATAGAGTGGAGATAAGTAAAGAACCTTAGATTGAGATTTCTAAGGTTTTATTTTTACGATATGATATTAGCTTGAAAAAGTAATGATATCAAATGTAATCATGTAAATTGTCCAAGAATGATTTATATTTTTTCATTTCGTAGAGTTGCAATTCAGAGTTTGTTTTATCATATCCTTGCTCAATGAATCTCTCTGACTCTCCCATTTCGTTTTCTATACCTGAAATAGTTGATAAATCTTTGTTAAATTGTAAAGTTGCATTTAAATTTGGGGGAATTTCCCGTGGTGAAACTATATTAAAATCGTCAAATCTATAATATTTAAATCTAATGTTTTCTTTACACTTTTTCCAATCTCCATCTTCTTTTACATTAGAAAGAAATAAGGAAAATGAAGCAAACCAAACTTCTGTATTTCCGCAGTAATCGGTAATTTGTATATATCTGTGATATCGACATAATCTTTTTTCGTAATAGTGCTCGTCATTAATGAATTTACCATTAACAGAAAAGTATGAATATATGGGTGAAGTTGAAAAGGAAATCATATCTTGGTGTGCATATTTATTACTAAATTTACTTCTATTTTTGTATGGTCGAATAACAGGAAAAGTTTTAATGGTTCCTATATAATGTTCATTATTAATATCATCAAATAAATGGGCTCTATATATTCCCCCTAACAATGGTTTTATTTTAAGACTATAATCAAAAAGTATCACTTCAGACATAATGGAATTATTAATTTTAACAGAAAATTGGGGGCCGTAGAGCCACCTTCTTATTTTTCCCTCCTTTTGAAAAAAAACAATGTAATTTCCTTGTTGATTATAACTGTTTAACTTAGAATTTTTTTTGTTTAAAAGTAAAGCTACAATTGCAACAGATAGTGAAATAATAGCTATTCCATGATCTTTTAAAAATTCGCTCACTATTTTTCTCCTTTATTACTTATCTTTTTAGCTATTTTTTACTCGTATTTAATAATCTTCTGTTATAGTACGTCGATTAATTATTTTTTATATTATTACTCCCTTCCCCGTTACTGCGTGTTTATTATAAATTTTTTAACATGTTTCTGTCCAAATATTTACATAAATCTTATATAAATCCCTTTTGACTAATAAGGAAATGAATTGCTATATGGATACTAGACTTAATATATTAAAAAAGAGGAAAGCGAACGTTAAAAAAAGTTTACAAAATAATGTTCGGGAATAGTTGACATTGTTCTAGTAAAATAGTAATATATCATCTGTAAGTTAATATTTTAATATCCTTTGCGTATAATTTAGGGAATATGGCCCAGAGTTTCTACCAGACCGCCGTAAATGGTCTGACTACGCAGATTAGTAATATAGATGATGATAGTTGCTATTTTGTTAGTAAACTATGATCTGTTTACTTTTCTTGCTGGTCGCAGAAGCATGTGTCCTCTCTAAATTTAGGGAGATACATGCTTTTTTTATTGCACTTATCTATTATTTTAGGGGGAAAAGTAATGAAGAAGTATTTTGAGTTTGAAAAACTAGGTACAAATTATCGTACTGAATTTATGGGTGGTTTAACAACTTTCTTAGCAATGGCTTATATTTTATTTGTTAATCCAGATATTCTTAGTGCAACAGGTATGGATCAAGGAGCAGTCTTTACTGCAACGGCATTAGCTGCAGCAGTAGGTACTTTATTTATGGGACTTATTGCAAAGTATCCAATCGCACTTGCACCAGGAATGGGACTAAACGCGTTTTTCGCTTTCTCTGTTGTTATTGGAATGGGTATTCCATGGCAAACTGCACTATCTGGTGTATTAGCTTCTGGTCTTATTTTTATCGTATTAACTTTAACAGGTCTTCGTGAGAAAATTATTAATGCAATTCCTGCTGAGCTGAAAAAGGCAGTAGGAGCAGGTATTGGTCTATTTATTGCTTTCGTTGGGCTTCAAAGCGCTGGTATCGTAGTAGGTAATGAAGCAACGTTAGTAGGGATTGGTGATTTAACTTCACCTACTGTACTGCTTGCTGTTTTCGGTCTTGTGGTGTCGGTTATATTAATAGCATTAGGTATCAAAGCGGGAATCTTTTATGGAATGGTTATTACTGCAATCGCAAGCTTAATCTTTGGTTTATCAGAATTTAACGGAATAGTAGGAAGTGTTCCAGATGTAACGCCAACATTTGGTGCAGCTATTTCACACTTTGGTGATATTTTTACACTGGAAATGTTAGTTGTTATTCTTACCTTCTTATTTGTAGACTTCTTTGATACGGCAGGTACATTAGTTGCTGTTGCATCACAAGCGGGCTTAGTAAAAGATAACAAGTTACCTCGTGCAGGTAAAGCATTATTTGCAGATTCAGCTGCAACTGTAGTTGGAGCAGTAGTGGGAACATCAACAACTACTTCCTATGTTGAATCCACTTCAGGTGTTGGAGTAGGAGCTCGTACAGGGTTTGCATCGGTGGTTACAGCAGGATTCTTTATATTAGCGCTATTCTTCTCACCTTTACTAAGTGTTGTTACGTCAGCAGTAACTGCACCGGCATTAATTATTGTTGGTGTATTAATGGCTTCTGTATTAAAAGATATTGAGTGGAGTGATTTTGCAGTTGCTGTGCCGGCATTCTTAACTGTATTAATGATGCCATTAACGTATAGTATTGCAACAGGTATTGCCATTGGGTTCATTTTCTACCCAATCACCATGCTTGTAAAAGGTAGAGCGAAAGAGATTCACCCAGTCATGTACGGATTGTTTGTCATCTTTATCTTGTATTTCATTTTCTTATAAAGATTAGAGTTGTGCGGAACCATCTCAGGTGGTTCCGTTTTTTTTGTTTTGGTAACTTCATTTTAGTAGAATTACAGCCCTGATTAAGGTATATTTTCAAAAGGACTCTATTAAGATTAAGTGGGATACATAGGAGGGAAATAATGGGGGATCTTGATATTTTAGAAGTAATAAAAATGGTTATTATTGGGTTAGTACAAGGTTTTACAGAACCTATCCCGGTGTCATCTAGTGGACATGTCATGATAGTTAGTGAAATTCTAGGCCTAGGTGAACAAGGATTTACGTTTGCAATACTTACTAATACTGCTTCTCTCCTAGCAATACTTTTTATCTACAGGCAAGATATTGTTAGGCTTCTAAGTAATTCCATAAACTTTATTAAAACTAAAGATTCACGGTATAAAAGTGAATTTCGATTTGTTTGCTTTATCGTTATTGGTACCATTCCAGCGGGTGTTCTTGGAGTTTTATTAAATGACTATATCTCAGACAATGTCAGTATGACAACCATAGCGATTATGCTGTTCATAACAGGAATAGCCATATGGTTAATTCGAAATATGCAGGGTACTAAAGGGGAAGGAGAGATTTCTGCTAAAGATGCCTTCCTAGTTGGTTTAGGACAAGCAGCCGCATTAACCCCGGGAATTAGCCGATCAGGTGCAACAATCATTTCTGCAGTTGCTGTCGGGATGAAACAAGATACAGCACTAAGGTTTTCATTTATGTTGTATATTCCAGTTAGCCTTGGGGGGGTAGTTCTCGGTTTATCAGACTTTGTAAATGAGCCTAATAAATCAGACTTAGCCATCCCATATTTAGCAGCGTTTATTGCCACGCTAATCATGACATATTTTGCAATGAAGTGGTTTATGGGAATTATGAAAAATGGAAAACTAATATACTTTACATACTACTGTTTCATTGTTGGATTATTACTTCTTATATTCTTCTAATAAAAAGGAGAGAATCTTGATAGAGATTCTCTCCTTTATTTTACTTAATTATTAACAGAACGAATTCTAGAAAACATCACATGATAGATAAACATGGCTATGGTTCCAATAAGGGAAATAAAGCCCATGGTATAATATAATGTTGAACCATTATAATGGTCCATTATAGCTCCTCCTGTTAAGGAACCAATAATACCACTAATCCCAAAAAAGACGGCATAGTAGACAAGGTGTCCTGTTGATTGTAACAGTTTTGGAATTAGTCTTGTTACATAATCGAGAGCAGCTAAATAGAATACTCCAAATGTAATACCGTGTAGGAATTGTAATCCAATAACAAACATCGGACTATCTGCTGTTCCATAGATAAACCAACGGATACTATACAGAATACCGGCAACCATAACAAAAACAAGTGGATGATATTTTTTATACCAAAAACCGGCTGTTGCGAATACTAACGCCTCCGTTATAACCCCGGCAAACCATCCCCAACCTACTAATGCTTCACTTCCGCCAAGTTCCGTAATGTATAAACCGATGAAACTATCGTTTGTTCGATGTGCGATAGACAGAAACAGAATTGCGAGAAGGAAAAATAGAAATGCTTTATTTTGGACTAAAATATTTATATCTTTTAGTTTAACTGGTTCCGATTCCACTTTTACATCCTTAACTTGAGTGACCACGAGTAAGGCTATAAAACCAAAGAATAGATACGGCCAAATCATATATTGGACACCATATCTTGATAAAATTTCTCCAATAATAAGAGAAGATGTTGCAAAACCAACAGAACCCCAAGTACGAATAGATCCAAAGGATATACTCAATTCATCTGCTCTACGTTGTGCAAGGCTATCCCCTAAACCACCAATTGGAGTCGTGAAAAAGTAGAATACAGCACCCATAAACATAATAGAAATAAGGCTATTCATTTGAAAGAAAACCGTACTAAAAATTAGAAGACCCATCACACAGATGAGCAGTACTTTTTTGACAGTTTTATATTTATCACTTATATATCCCCAAAACGGTTGAGCAAAGATAGATGCCAAAGGGCCAATTGCTAGAACCCAACCAATTTCAGTTCCATTCAACCCTTTATATGCTAAGTACAACGGTAAAAAACTTAAGATAATGGTATTTGTAGCATGAAAACTAAATAATAGCATTTTTAACGGGACTAAAGATCCTTGTTTTGCCAAGATGACAGCTCCTTCTGTAGTGCAAGTTCAATAGGTAATTATACTACTTTGTGGGAGATAGGGAAATAGAAGAATAACAGGAATAGAAAACTTTCTATAAACTTTGATAATGTACCTAAACTTAAGAAGCATGAGCCCGCTACCCTTGAGTATGCGCCCAAACCCGGTGAGAATGTCTCGCCCTGCGAGAGCATGCGCCGAAACTTGGCAAGCATGAACCCGCCCCGCACGAGGATGCGCCCAACCCCGGTGAGCATGTCCCTGCCCCACGAGGATGCGCCCAACCTTGGGGAGCATATCCCCGTCCTGCACGAGGATGCGCCCAACCCCGGTGAGCATGTCCCCGCCCTGCACGAGCATGTGCCCAAACCCGATGAGCATGTTCCCGCCCCGCACAAGGATGCGCCCGAACTTGGCAAGCATGAACCCGCAACGCACGAGCATGTGCCCAAACCCGGAAATCATGTTCCCGTCCTGCAAGAGAATTCGCCCCTTTCCCCATAAAAAAGCATCCTAACCTCTAGGATGCTCACTCAACTACTGCCAATTCTCCGTTATAAATTCATCACGCCCAGATTTGGCGCGGTCTTCTTTATACTCTTTTTCACTCTTCTTATAAAAATCCTGATGATATTCTTCAGCTGGATAAAAAGTCACAGCTTCCAATATCTCAGTAACAATTGGTTTTGAAAATCTTCCACTCTCTGCTAGTGCTTGCTTAGAGCTTTCAGCAGACTTTTGTTGTTCTTCATCATGATAGAAGATGGCAGCGCGATATTGATCGCCGCGGTCTTGGAATTGACCACCTGCATCGGTAGGGTCAATTTGTCTCCAGAATACTTCTAGTATTTCATTATAGGAAATAATGCTTGGGTCAAAAGTGATTTCGACTGCTTCATAATGTCCGGTTGTTCCAGTTTTAACCTCTTCGTAAGTGGGGTTCTCCACATGTCCACCAGTGTAGCCGGATACTACTGCATGAACACCATCCCATTGATCGAAAGGCTTTACCATACACCAGAAGCATCCACCAGCAAAAGTTGCTTTTCTTTGAGTTGTCATTTTATCTCCTCCATAACCAACTGCAGACGAGCTGCATCATAAATTGTATGAAAATAGAATATAGTATTAAAAAACTATATCACATTTTGTAACAACTGACACAAGGAAATATTCACGATACTATTATTTGTGTTAAAATGATAGAAGATTAAGACTTTTGTACGATAGATTGAGGAAGGAGTGAATGTGATGCGAAGTATTCCGATTGTCCAAAGCCAGTATGCACCACCGCCGATTCGGGATCGGTTTATACGGCGTGGGAATTTAAATCGCAAACTTTCGGCTATTTCGAATCACACGTTAACACTACTTTATGCTGGAGCAGGATATGGAAAGAGTACAGCACTTGCTTTATATATGCATGATACAAATGTGAAGGCGTGTTGGTACTCCATTTCAGCTACAGATGATGATATTTTGCCTTTCTTTACAAAGATAGTGGAATCTGTCAAATTGCTTTATCCAACCTTTGGAAAAAATATTAATCAAAAGTTTAACGAGATGGGGCATTATGTAGATACCGAGCAAATATATTCATTGGCATCGACTTTTATTAATGAGCTAATGGATTTAAAAGAAAATATAACCATCATTCTGGATGACTATCATCATGTGAATGCTTCTTATGAAATAGAAAAGTGGACATTATTTCTACTGGAACATGCACCATCGAATGTGCATATTGTTATTTCAAGCCGGAATAAGCCAAAATGGGCTATTCTTCCAAAGTTGAAGGTGAGGGGAGATTTACTAGAAATCACCCAAGACGATTTGATACTTTCGGCAAATGAGATGTACTTTGTTTTAGAGGATCTACTAAATATTGAATTAACAGATGAAAAGGTAGAAAAAATCTATGAATTAACAGAAGGCTGGGCTATTGCGTTTAATATGTTAACCCAGCAATTGGTGGACGAAACTTCCATTGAATCCATTTTTCTAAATCGCCAAACATCCTTAGAAGACCTCTTTGAATATCTGGCATCTGAAGTGCTGAGTAAACAATCATTAATAATTCAACAGTTTCTACTACAGTCTAGTATTATGGATGTTTTGGTACCACGGGCTTGTGACCATGTTTTGCAAATCAAAGGTTCAGAGGATATTTTAAATGGCCTACTGGAGCAGAATCTATTTATTGTCGAAGGGGAAGAAAACTACTTTCGATACCATGCGTTGTTCAAAGCCTTTTTGGAAAATCGATTACAAAAAAACTATCAATCTGAATACACGAATTTACATGTAAGAGCTGCACAATATTTTGAGCGTCAAGGTGAAGTGGAAGGCGCTCTATATCACTATCGTAAAATAGAGAAATTCCCACAAATGGCAGCACTATTACATGACTATGGACTGATCATGCTACGTTCAGGAAGACTGCAAAATTTATATGACCTATTAACATGTATTCCTGATGAATATAAAGAAGTATATCCGGTACTTTACTTTTACCAAGGGGAGATTGAACGATATCGTTCCCAATATGATAAAGCGGAAAGGAACTTTGACCGGATCATTAGTATTATTCCTGGCTATGATCAGGAGCATTATAATTTAATTGGTCTAGCATTTGAGGGGAAGGCAAGAATATATTTAGATACGATACAACCAGATCAAGCGGAGCGCTTTGTAAAACAAGCGATCAATATGAGGGAAAAAGCTAACGCGCCAAAAGAAGAGATGGCACAGTTATATCAATTGCTCGCTGAAAATCTACTAAATCTAGGACAGGCTAACAAGGCAGAAACGTGGTTTGACAGGGCAAAGTCATTGAATATACCCATTGATGATGGGAATTTAGAAGGAAGAATTCTATTACGGACAGGAAGACTTGCAAAGGCAAAAGAAGTCTTAAGCAAACGGAAGGAACAATCTGCCACCTCATTGTCCAAGCATTTACCACAATCTCATCGAGAGACTGATTTAATCTTATCTTTGATTGAGGCTTTTATGGGAAATGCTGAAGAAAGTAAAAAACTTGCTTCCGACGCCATTCAATTAGGACTCACAACACAGTCTCCATTTGTAGAGGCATGTGGTTGGATGCGAATGGGACATGCTGTACAGTTATCGGATCGTTATGACTCAAAGCTAGCGAAAGAGTGCTATGAAACTTCACTTGAAATGATGGAAAAAATAAATATTTCCAGAGGAAAAGCAGAGCCATATATGGGACTCTCCATTTTATTTGGTAGAAACCTAGAGTATGAGCATGCTATTGAAGCAGCGAGAAGAGGGCTTGCCGAGACGGAGAAGGTAAAAGATAAGTGGCTAAGTGCTTTAATCAAAGTAAGTCTATTATTAATCGAAATCTATCATCAAAACTATGAAAAAGCAAAAGTTATTCTTTCTGAAGTTCATGATGATTTCATTAGTTGTGGTGATGGTTATGGGATTATGGTAACCGCTTTCTGGATCGCGTATGTTGCGCATAAGGAAGAAAATGATCAAGCATTTAAAGAAGCGATAGAACGTTTCCTACAGGAGATCCATACAGAAGGGTATGACTTTTTCCTGAAGAAACAAACCGTATTCGGTCCGACTGATTTACAGAATATTGCTCCGCTATTGTTAAAAGCGAAAAAGCTTGGAGTAGAAACACAGTTAGTCTCTAAATACATGACAGAATTACAACTTAACGAGGATATAAACAATCATCCGGGCTATACATTAACCATTGAAGCATTAGGTTATTTACGGGTAACCATTGGATCCAAACAGTTGGAGGACCGTGACTGGCAACGAGGGAAGGCAAAGGAACTCTTTGAATTATTTGTCACCCACCGAAAGAAACTATTATCCAAAGAAGAGATTTTTACAAAGCTATGGCCAGACCAAGACCAAGATAATGCAAATAAGAATTTTAAAGTATCATTTAATGCACTACTAAAGGCACTCGAACCGAAAAGAAAAGCTCGAGAAGACTCTTATTTTATTATTCGTAAAGGAAGTTATTATGGCTTAAATCCTGAATCAATTTATGAGCTCGATGTACATGACTTTGAGAATTGGATCACTAGAGGGATTGAGGAGAAAGATGATAGTCGCTCCAAAGAATTATTAAAAAAGGGTATCAAGCTATATCGGGGCAGTTATTTGGAAGATCTTCGCTTTGCATCATGGTGTCAATCAGAAAGAGAACGAATCCAAACACTCTACTTACGAGGGGCAGAGAAATTAGCCCAAATAAATGTAAGATTACAAGATTTCAACGCTTGTATCGAGCTATGTGAAAATATAATTAGTATTGATCGCACATGGGAAGAAGCATATCGACTACTCATGTATAGTTATTATCAACAAAACAATCGCCCTCAGGCTATTAAATGGTACGAAAAATGCTGTGATGTCTTAGACGATGAATTAGGTGTCGAGCCAATGGCGCCGACAAAAGAGATGTACCACATGATTATTGGCTCGGAAGAATTGAATCGTTATTAAAACCTTCTATGATGATATAGAGGGTTTTTTCTTTGTGTTTATAGTCTGTATTTTCAAGCTGTGACTTACGATTCATTATCAAAATAACATTATTTTAAAATACACTTGATACTTTTCAGAATACTCATTATAATATAAAAGTGAGAGGTGAGTCAGTTGTCAGAAAATAAAATTGCAGAATTAACAACAAAAGGAAAAAGAACAAGACAAAAGATATTAGATACCGCGGAACAAATCTTTGGTGAAAAAGGATATTTTGAAACTTCCGTAGCTGAAATTACGTTAACAGCAGGAGTAGCCCAAGGAACATTTTATAATTATTTTCCAACCAAAAAAGCTGTTTTTGAGGAGTTAATCAAACAGCTAAGCTCGAACTTTCGTTATGAAATTAAAGTTGCTATGGAAAAGGAACAATCCTTTGAAGCAAAACAACGCGCAGGATACCAAGCATTTTTTGAGTGGTTAATTAGCCATCGAAATCTTTATAGTATTATCCAACAATCCGTTCTAGTAGATCAAGCTCTTTATCGATGGTACTACGACAAAATTGCAACAGGCTTCATCAAGTCTATTGAATTAGCAATAGATAATAAGGAGTGTAAGCCTCTAAATTCAGAAACAGTTGCTTATTGCTTAATGGGGATTGGTCAGTTTATCGGAATGAGATGGATTTATTGGGATGATAAATCTGTTCCAGATACTGTTTTTGATGAAGCAATGGAATTAATCTTTAAAGGATTAAATCATACATTGGAGGGTTAAAACATGGAGCCTATATCTCATTGGATTCATAAAAGGGCATTTATTACACCTGATAGAATAGCGTTGATAAATGAAGAGCGTGAATACACGTACAGAGAACTATCAAGGGAAGTTTTGAAAATGGCTACTCATCTTCAAAAAAACTTCCGAATGGAAAAAGGAGAAAGGGTTGTTATCCTATCGCAAAATCGTTCCGAGTATATGATTTCATATTTTGCAATTGCCCAACTAGGATTAGTAGCCGTACCGTTAAATGTTCGGTTGTCTATTACGGAACTAACATTTCAAATACAGGATAGTGGAGCCCGAACTATTTTATATGAGAATGCAACTGCTGAACAACACAAACAGCTAAGTAGTCACGTTAATTTTGAAAACGCTTACTGTTTCGGGGAGAGGTTCGAAAAGTCCACTAAAGAATTAATAGAACCTTGTATTGATATTGAAAATGACCCATTTATTATTTGCTACACATCTGGGACAACTGGTCGCCCAAAAGGTGCGGTACTAACACAAGCAAATGTATTTTGGAATGCGCTAAATAATCAATATGCAATTGATATTACGTCGTATGATCGCACCCTCGTCTTATTACCTTTATTTCATATCGGGGGTACTGGACTATTTGCTTTCCCTACTTTGCTTGCTGGTGGAACTATTATTGTTCCAAATAGATTTGATCCTGGAAATACCATTCAATTAATTGAGGAAAAATCTGTCACAATTGTTATGGGAGTCCCAACTATTCATGATGCAATTCGTAAGCATGTCTTATTTGAAGAGGCAGAGTTTAAATCTGTGCGATGGTTCTACAGTGGTGGAGCACCTTGTCCAAAGGAATTAATTGAAGCATTTTTAGATAGGGGGCTGCCATTTGGACAAGGAATGGGTATGACAGAAACATCCCCAACCATCTTTATGTTATCGAAAGAAGATTATAGAAGGAAGGTTGGTTCTATTGGAAAACCAGTCATGTTCTGTGACATAGCTTTAGTTGATGATGATGGCAATCAGGTTCCTACAGGAGAAATTGGAGAATTGTTGATTAGAGGTCCACATGTCATGAAGGAATATTGGGGATTACCAGATAAAACAAGTGAAGCATTACGTAATGGTTGGTTTCATTCAGGAGATCTCATGAGACAGGATGAAGAAGGTTTTATTTATGTTGCAGGTCGAAAGAAAGACATGATTATCTCTGGTGGTGAAAATATTTATCCGCTGGAAATTGAGCAGGTATTGAAGGAACTTCCTGAAATAAATGAAGCAGCTGTAATTGGAGTCACACATGAGAAATGGGGAGAGATACCAATAGCTTTTATTTCTCTTAACAATGGAAGAGAGCTGTCCGTAGAGAAGATTCAAAACTATTGTATGGAAAAGTTAGCAAAGTATAAGGTGCCTAAACAATTCATCACTTTAGATGATTTGCCAAAGAATGCTACTGGCAAGATAGATAAAAAGGCATTAGAAAAACAACCAAACTAGAGAGGTGAAAGCCTGATGAATTTTACTATAGGACAGAAAGCACAATTTTCTCGGACCGTAACGGAAACGGATTTTATTCTATTTGCAGGATTAAGTGGTGATTACAATCCAATTCATATGGATAAGGAATACGCTACAAATACATACTTTCAGGAACGAATTAGCCATGGACTATTAACGGCAAGCTTTTTTTCTAGATTACTAGGAATGCATCTTCCTGGACCAGGGTCCGTCTATGTCTCTCAAACCTTACTTTTTACAAAGCCGGTATACATCGGAGATACGATTACAACTTGTGGTGAGGTTCTAGCATTAGACAAGGGTAAACGATTAATAACCGTTAGGACAACATGTTTTAATCAAAACGGGGAGATAGTCCTGGATGGTGAAGGTGTTATGAAACTACCAAAGAAGGAGTTTAGAGGATGATTGGAATTGAAAGGGTAAGTATCTACGAACCGGAGATAATAGAAACTGCAGAAAGACTTGCAGTAAAAACAGAAATACCCGAGCACGTTATTCGGGATAAATTTGGACTCTTTGAGAAAAGAATTGCACCTGATACCATGCATGCATCGGATTTAGCAATTGCTGCTGGAAAAAAGATATTACAGGATGTTGATCCGAAATCCATTGATGTTGTGATTTATTTTGGTAGCCCGTTTAAGGATTACCAAGTATGGACAGCTTCTTCCAAAATACAATATGAACTAGGTACAGTGAATGCATATTCCTTTGAAATGATGAATGTTAGCTCTTGTTTTCCTTTGGCTGTAAAAGTGAGTAAGGACATGCTAGTTTCCGATAATAGCATTCATAATATTTTACTAGTTGGTGGCTCAAAAGAATCGCAAATTGTAAATTACGACAACCCGCGCTCAAGATTTATGTTTAACTTTGCTGATGGAGGAGCAGCTGCTCTAGTAACAAGAAATGCAACAAAAAGTGAAATACTAGCCTCAAAGATTATCACAGATGGATCTTTTAGTAAGGACGTGTTAATTCCAGGAGGGGGGTCAGTACATCCAGTAAGCTCTGAAGTTGTTGAAAAAGAAATGCATTATATTGATGTTCCTAATCCCAAAGGAATGAAGGAACGTCTCGATCCAGTGTCCGTCCGCAACTTTGTTACCGTCATCGAACAATCACTAGAAAAAAGTGGAGCCTCTCTTTCAGATTTAAAAGTACTTCTACCACTACATACGAAAAAATCCATGTTTACAGAAATTACCCAGAAAGTGGGCTTAAAGGAAGAACAAGCAATCTATTTAACTCATCATGGCCATATGTCAGCACTAGATCCTTGTTATGGTTTATATTTTGCAGAGCAAAGAGGATTACTTCAAAAGGGCGATATTGCTGTAGTTGTATCAGCCGGAACAGGCTATACCTGGGCTGCCACTGCGATACGTTGGCAGTAGAGGAGTTTGTAACTATCTTGTAACTAGTTGTCGTTATGATTTGACTAAGTTCTGATTTTAAAAAATAAGGGGGAACCTAAAGATGAAATTGAAACGAATAATGGGCATTTTATTTACTCTCCTAGTTGTAGGGATTTTAGCAGCCTGTGGAGATAGTACTTCTGGTGATTCTGACGATACCATTACTATTGGAGTACTTGCTTCCCAGACTGGTGCACTGGAATCATACGGTAAACAGACAGTACGTGGATTTGAATTAGGTCTTGAGTATGCAACAGATGGAACAATGGAGGTTGCTGGTAAGAAAATTAAATACATTATTGAAGATACTGAAACAGACCCAGAAGTAGCCCGTCAAAAAGCTCTTAAACTATTAGAAGACGATGGAGCAGATTTCTTAGTTGGGTCTTCAAGCTCTGGTGATACATTGGCTGTAACGCCACTGGCGGAAGAATATGAAACGATTATGGTTGTCGAGCCGGCAGCAGCAGATAGTATAACTGGATCAGAATATAATGATTATGTTTTCAGGACTGCGAGAAATTCCTCACAAGATGCAGCCGCAGCCGCAGCTGCTGTTGCCGGTGAAGGTGTAACAATTGCAACACTTGCTCCAGACTATTCATTTGGGCATGATGGTGCAAAAGCATTTATTGCTGCAGCTGAAGAGCTAGGAGCTGAACTTGTTCATGAGGAATATGCAGCTCCGGATGCTACAGATTTCACTGCAAATATCCAAAAAATTATCGAGGCAAAACCTGATTACTTATATGTAGTTTGGGCAGGTGCAAATACACCATGGACGCAAATTGTTGATATGAAAGTAGAAGAGCAAGGGATTAAGGTTACAACGGGGGTAGCTGATATTGCAACACTACCAACTATGAAACCATTAATCGGTATGGAAGGTTTTACACTTTATTATCACACCTTACCTGATAACGAGGTAAATGATTGGTTAGTAGAAGAACATAAAAATAAATTTGATGAAGTTCCTGATTTGTTCACCGCAGGCGGAATGAGTGCAGCATTAGCAATCGTTGAAGCGATTAAAAAGACAGACGGAGATACTGATGCAGCTAAATTAATCGAAACAATGGAAGGTATGAGTTTTGAAACGCCAAAAGGAACCATGACGTTCCGTGAAGAGGATCATCAAGCATTACAAGAAATGTATTCGGTTACATTGGAAGAAAGCGATGAATTTGACTACCCTGTTCCCGTTTTAAAACGTGTACTAACACCAGAAGAAACAGCACCGCCGATCATGAACTAGGAATTATAATTGGGACACCCTTGCCACCTGGCGAGGGTTCTTCCCTTCCTAATACATAGAATAAAACATAAAGGAGGAGCAACATGAATTACGTACTAGAAACAAAAGACCTTACAATAAAATTTGGTGGTCACACAGCAGTAGATCATGTCACCGTACAAATACCTGATAAAAAATTCACATCAATCATTGGCCCCAATGGCGCTGGTAAAACCACTTTTTTCAATCTACTAAGCGGCCAACTTTCTCCTACAGAGGGCTCCATCTATTTTAAAGGGAACGAAATCACCAAGAAATCTGCAACAGATAGAACAAGACTTGGTATCGGTAGATCCTTTCAAATAACCAATGTGTTTCCAAACTTAACTGTTTTAGAGAATGTACGATTAGCTGTTCAATCCCAAGCAAATGTGCGGTATCAAATGATTAAACACTTCTTGCATTACAAGAAATTTGAAGAAAAAGCATTCACCATTTTAGAAAGAGTGCTTTTAGATGATAAAGCGAACCATATTGCTGCTAACTTAGCACATGGTGAGAAAAGAAAGTTAGAGATTGCTATGTTGTTAGCGCTGGAAACAGAAATATTATTATTAGACGAACCGACAGCAGGGATGTCCTTGGAGGAAGTACCGGCGATCATAGATGTTATTAAGCAGATAAAAGCAGAAGAAGATAGAACGATCGTGTTAATTGAACACAAGATGGATATGATTATGGACTTATCGGATGAAGTCCTTGTACTATTCCACGGAGAATTAATTGCCAAAGGAACGCCAGATGAAATAGTCGAAAATGAAACCGTCCAATCAGCATATCTAGGAGGAATGTACGATGAGCAGCTTGCTTAAACTTTCCCAGGTGGAAGCCTATATTCAGCAATTTCATATCTTACATGATATCAACTTTGAGGTGCCAAAAGGTGAAGTTACCGTCCTTCTAGGAAGAAATGGCGCAGGAAAAACAACCACTTTACGAACGATCATGGGGTTAAATCCGGTATCTAAAGGCTCTATTGTCTTTAAAGATGAGGAGATTTCTAATCAGAAACCCCATTTAATTGCCAATAAAGGTATTGGCTATGTACCAGAGGACCAAGGGATATTTGGGGACCTAACGGTTGGAGAAAATTTGCGTGTAGCTATGAAGCGTGAAGATCAGGAGACAACCGAACGTTTAGAATGGATTTTAGACTTGTTTCCCGATCTGAAAAAGTTCTGGAAAAAGCCTGGTGGTCAACTAAGTGGTGGACAAAAGCAAATGCTAGCCATTTCCCGTGCTTATGTGAATGAAAATGATTTGCTTCTTATTGACGAACCCAGCAAAGGTCTTGCACCAATAGTTGTAGAAAAGGTTATGGAAACGATTCTTCAAATGAAGGAAAAAACTACGATTCTATTAGTAGAACAGAATTTCCTAATGGCAAGTAAAATTGGTGACAGATTTTACATTATCGATGATGGTCAGACTGTCCACAACGGATTAATGGGAGAACTAAAACAAGATAAGGCATTAATGAAAAAATATCTTGGTGTATCTTAAGGGGGAGAAAACATGGATTTAATTGCTAGTTTAACTGTTAACGGACTTGCAACAGGTATGCTGATTTTCCTCCTTGCAGCTGGATTAACCTTAATATTTGGTTTAATGAGCGTGTTAAATTTTGCACACGGGGGATTATTTATCTGGGGTGCATATGCTGGTGTTTGGATTTACTATATAACAAATAGTTTCCTGCTAGCTATCATAGTAGCCATTATTACTGGTTTGGTACTGGGATTAATTACGGAAAGATTGATTATTAGACCGGTATACGGAAATCATATCCAACAAATTTTAATTACGTTAGGATTTATGCTTGTTCTTCAAGAATTGATTAAGGTTGTCTTCGGACCGGATCAGAAGGCGGTACATCCACCAGCATGGTTGGAAGGAAGCTTTCAAATGGGCGATGTTATTTTGATTAAATACCGTTTATTTATTATTGCTATTGGGTTGCTGCTGTTTTTAACCATTTATCTAATCCTGAAGAAAACAAGAATAGGTTTAATTGTTCGAGCGGGAGTAATGGACAGAGAAATGGTGCAAACACTAGGAATCAATATCCGCTTTGTATTTATGGCGGTATTTATGGTAGGAGCTGCACTTGCTGCGCTTAGCGGGGTCTTACATGCACCATATTCAGGGGTTATTTATGCTGAAATGGGACTGGAATTCTCTATACTTGCCTTTATCGTTGTTGTCATTGGTGGAATGGGAAGTTTTACAGGTTCCTTGTTTGCAGCAATACTTGTTGGTTTAGCACAAGCATTTATGGCGTATTACGTTCCAGCACTTTCACTAGCTGTAAATATGCTCATTATGACGGTTGTGTTGATATTTAGACCTCAAGGATTATTTAAGGTGAAGGGGTGATTGGCATGATATTAAAAAGTATGTCGAAAAGTAATCTTATCTATCTTGGTGTCGCAGTAATATTGCTAATTCTGCCGTTTATCTTAACTGGACGTAGTGTTCAGTTTATGATCACCCAAATCTTTATTTTTGCTATTTTTGCGATGAGTTATGATCTTTTATTAGGTTATACAGGAATAATTTCATTTGGTCACGCAATGTTCTTTGGTATAGGTGCCTACACGACGGCTATTTTTATGGATCGTTATGATGCAAGTTTCGGTGCATTGCTAGTTGCAATTTTAGTTGCCGTTCTTTTTGCTGCTATAGTGAGTTTTATTGTCGGTGTATTGACGCTCAGGTTAAAAAGTCACTTTTACGCGATGCTCACACTTGCTTTTGCTGGCTTATTTTTAGTGGCAGCAGAAAAGTGGCGTTCCTTAACACAAGGGAATGATGGATTTACGTTTAAAGTTCCAGAGTTTTTAAGGGATTCGACCACCATATATATTGTCAGTCTTGTTTGCCTAGTATTAATCTTTTTTGGTCTAAGAAGAATGACACAGTCTCCATTTGGTAGGGTACTAGTAGCAATACGTGAGAATGAGGAACGTACCATTTCACTTGGTTTTAAGGTACTACATTATAAAGTATTAGTAAGTGTTGTTTCAGGGATTGTTGCGAGTTTCGCAGGTGTTCTATATATGTTATCCCTTCGCTTTGTAAATACTAGTGTCTTTGCTACGGATGTCACCATTGATGTGTTGTTAATGACCATTATTGGAGGAGTTGGAACCTTAGTAGGTCCAATCTTAGGGGCAGCTTTAATTGAACTTGCACACCACTGGATTTCAGGGCTAGCGAATGTTCATTGGATATTTGAACGTTGGATTATTCTGTATGGTACAGTTTACATCCTTGTGGTTATATTCTTCCCGTTGGGTCTAGTTGGTACTATTCGTTCTAAACTCTCAAATGGCTCTAAACAAAAAATACCAAGTAAAAAAGCCGGATGATGGGGGAGGGATTAGATATGGACAAAATTGGAGTAGTTAGCACAGGTATATATATTCCAGAAAACAGAATGACTTCAAAAGAAATAGCGGACCAAGCAGGAATTCCACTTGAAGTTGTCGAACAAAAGATGGGAATAAAAGAAAAACCTATTCCAGGTGAAGATGATCATACGGCAGAAATGGGCATACGGGCTGCTAAACAGGCCATTGAAAAGGCAGGCATTGACCCAAAAGAAATTGACTTAGTTATTTATATAGGAGAAGAACATAAAGAGTATCCATTATGGACTGCAGGAATCAAGCTCCAACATGAGGTGGGAGCAGTGAATGCATGGGCATTTGACACAGCGCTCCGATGTGGTACGACCATTATGGGAATAAAAGTAGCAAAAGATATGATGAAATCCGATCCTTCGATAAACACTGTACTTCTAGCAGGTGGGTATCGTAACGTTGATTTTATTAATTACCAGAATCCTCGAACTCGTTTTATGTTTAATCTTGGTGCGGGTGGTGGTGCCATTATTTTAAAGAAGGGCCACCATGAAAACGAGGTTCTAGAATCGCATTTGATTACGGATGGATCTTTTTCTGAGGATGTTTATGTGACGACTGGTGGAACAAAGAACCCCATCACGAAGGCTACATTAGAAGCAGGGCTATATCAATTAGATGTTCTTGATCCTCCTGGTATGAAGGAACGTTTAGAGCAGAAATCAATGGATAACTTCATCACATGTATAGAAAAAGCATTAGAAAAAAGTGGGTACAAAAAAGAAGATATTGGGTATGTTGCAATGCTGCATATGAAAAAGTCTGCTCATTTATATGTGTTAGATCAGCTTGGTGTAAGCCATGACAAATCTATTTATCTTGAAAACTATGGACATATTGGGCAGATGGATCAAATCATATCTTTAGAACTAGCAGAACAACAGGGGAAATTGAAAAAAGGTGATATTGTTGTTCTAGTCTCTGCAGGCATTGGTTATGCATGGGGAGCTAATATTATTAAATGGGGATAATGAGGAGGGGTTATCGTGGCTAATATCGTGTTGAAAAAGGTTGCTTTATCTAACGGGGAAGAGATTGCTTATCGGGAGCGTGAAGGTGGAGAAGATATTATTGTTCTTGTACATGGGAATATGACTTCATCTGTTCATTGGGATCTGGTAATGGAAAATCTCTCTGAGCGTTATAAGGTTTATGCAATTGATATGCGCGGCTTTGGTGAATCTAGCTATAACCAAAAGGTAACCGCTATCAAAGACTTCTCTGATGATTTGAAACTTTGGGTAGATAAGATCGGTATCAAGGATTTTACTTTAGTTGGTTGGTCAACTGGTGGTTGTGTTTCCATGCAGTTCTGTGCAGATTATCCAGGTTATTGTAAGGCTCTATTTCTTCAATCTTCCGGTTCGACTCGTGGGTATCCATATTATCGACTGGGTGTCGATGGTAAGCCTGATTTCAAAAATAGAATACAAAGTTTAGAGGATATGTATCAAGATACTAAGCGATTGGCGGTTCAAGGAGCTTACGATACAAAGAATTATGAGTTATTACGTCAAACGTGGAATATGGTCATTTATACAGATAATCAACCAGATGAAGAGCGTTACCAGAAGTACTTAGAAGATATGACAACACAGCGAAACTTAGCTGAGGTTTATCAGGCCCTGAATATATTTAATATTAGTACCGTTCATAATGGTCTAACAGAAGGTGAGGATCGTGTAAAGGATATCAATATTCCTACCATGATTACTTGGGGTGAAAATGATCTAGTTGTTACCAAGAATATGACAGAAGAGATACGAGAAGACTTTGGCGACAAGGCGGAGTATAAGGAATTAAAAGGCTGTGGTCATTCCCCGTTAATTGATGATTTAGAACAGTTACTTACTGTTATGGAGGATTTCTTTGCTAACGTTAATTTGACAAAAGAGGAGTTTAATAGATGAATAGATTACAAGATAAGGTAGCTATCATTACTGGGGCTGCGAATGGAATTGGCTTTGAAGCGGCCAGAAAGTTCGGTAATGAAGGAGCAAAAGTTATCCTTGCTGATTTTGATGAAGCAAAAGGATTAGAAAGTGAAAAAGCATTACAAGAAGAAGGGTTATCGGTAACGTTTGTGCAGGTGAATGTAGCTGATCGCGATAGTGTGAATGTGATGGTTGAAAAGGCATTAGCGGAATATGGAAAAATAGATATCTTAATTAACAATGCTGGAATTACTAGGGATGCAATGCTAGCGAAAATGACGTTAGAGCAGTTCCAACAAGTGCTAGATGTTAATTTATCTGGAGTATTTAATTGTACACAAGCGGTATTACCATACCTAATAGAACAAGGAAAAGGAAAAATTGTAAACACCTCATCCGTAACAGGAACATATGGGAATGTAGGCCAAACCAACTATGCTGCAGCTAAAGCAGGATTAATCGGAATGACAAAAACATGGGCGAAAGAATTAGGCCGCAAAGGAATTAATGTCAATGCGGTTGCACCTGGATTTACTAGAACAGCGATGGTATCTGCTATGCCAGATAAAGTGATTGAAAAAATGGAGGCCATGGTTCCTATGCAGAGACTTGGGTCACCCGAGGATATTGCGAATGCCTATTTATTCTTATCTTCTAATGAATCGGATTATGTGAATGGGCATGTGTTGCATGTCGATGGCGGAATTATGATGTAATACAGAATAAAGCGCTAGAAGGGAACTAAATTCCTTTCTAGCGCTTTATTTGACTACTTAATTAAAATTGAATGGAGTTCTCTATCCTCATCAGGTGAATAAGCACCAATAGAACCAGAACCACCATGGAAATATACATTTCCTGATTCATCGACTGTCTTTAAATAGGGCATTAAATATATTACATGATCTCCAATGGATTCTTTCATTTCATCTGTGAAAGGAAAATAAAGTAGAATATTACTTGTGCTCATCTCAAGGGGGAGGGACAATGATTCCCCTATAAATTCCCCGGTAGTATCAGCTTCGTGCATAGCTTCTCTATCAAATGTATATTGGACATAGCTCTCATAATAATCCTCAGGCATACCCGGTAACCAAAACAGGATCTCTTCAATTCGTGAACCTGTTTTACCTTTTATATTTAAAAAGAAGCCTTTAAAATCTATATTATTTCCCCTACTATTTACTGCATTGAATTGACTATTTGTCTGCCAAGATGGTTTGATGATGTCACTGTTTTGCTTAATCGGATATAGTCTTAGTTCCTTATCTAAAGATAAGGAGAGGATCTCACCTTCATACGTTAGTTGTAGCTCTGACGGTATGTATAATTCTTGTAAGTCGTTATCAGGAAAGGGGTAAATAACAAATCCGTTCTTTCGTAATTCTTTATCGGCATTTAGTTCAAAGATAATCTCACCATGAACCTCTCGATGATACCAGTTACTAGGAGGAAAATTAGGTTCATCTAAAATTAACTTCCCCTTTATATTCGCTATTTTTTCACCGGTTTCACCCAGTAGCACCAAATCTTCTAATACAGGAGGTTTCTCCCAGGGGTGTGCTTTCACCCAAGTTACAGGGATATGAAAAGGTGCGATTAACTCATCTTCTTCAACCTGTATGACAATGGAACCAGCTTCTTTTTCAAGATGTACACCACTAGGTATTGATGATTGAGTATTCCACCAGATGATGGGGATCGTGATGAGGAGAAGAGGGATTATGATAACAAGATACTTTTTCATTACTATCCTACCTTTTATTTTTTATAGGTATGGCCTTTTAGGTTCTGAAATAATTTTACTATAAAATTCTGATAATTAATAGTAGTGAATTGTTATTAGGATAGAAGGTGAATCTCTGTAACCCAGATGTAACTCTCTAGTCTTAAACTATTTCTAGAAAGTGGAGGGATAGCGATGCATGCAAATTTAGACTGGTTACAGAGTAGGGTCAATATATCTCCAGAAGAAATAGCGGTTGTTGATGCTGTAACAGATGAATGTTGGACTTATAAAGAACTTCATGAACGAGCAAATAGATTAGCAAATTTCTTTTTAACAAACGGTGTGGAGAAGGGAGATCGTGTAGCAATACTAGCCCCGAACCATATCGGGTATCTGGATTTCTTTTTTGCTTGTATGCGAATTGGTGCGATATTCATCCCCTTAAATTGGCGCTTGGGTGAGGATGAATTAACCTATGTGTTACAAGACTGTGAACCGAAAATAATTGGGGTGGCTCCCTCTTTTTTAGATAGAGTCAATAAAAAAGAATTGGGTGCTGTGATTGTTACTATCGATCGGAATGATTATGATAGCTTCCTAGATTATGAACGACACCACATACTAACGGAGCTTGATGAAGCAGATCCACTTACGATGATTTATACTGGCGGAACCACAGGTCGTCCGAAGGGAGTAGTTTTGTCCCACAGGTCCATTTTGTGGAATGCATTGAATACAGTTGTAAGCTGGGATTTAGGTGCGGCTGATGTAACGTTAATTTCTACTCCGATGTTTCATACTGGCGGATTGAATGTATACACATTGCCACTTCTCTTAGCAGGTGGGAAAGTTGTTCTATCGCCTGATTTTAGCCCGGAAAAGGCTGTAAAGGATCTAATAAAGTATAAATGTACGGTTGTATTATTTGTTCCAACCATGTATCACATGATTATCCAAACAAAAGAGTTTCAAGAGGCTACCTTCCCAGATATTCGTGTTTTCGTCTCTGGTGGAGCCCCGTGCCCACACAAAATATATGATGCCTTTAGAGAAAAAGGTATTGCATTTAAAGAAGGATATGGATTAACTGAAGCAGGGCCAAATAATTTTTACATTGATCCGGCAGATACGACTCGAAAAATCGGATCCGTAGGTAAACCAATGATTTTTAATGATATTAAAATCATGAAGGAAGACGGGACTACTGCTAATGAAAATGAAGTTGGAGAACTTGTCCTCCGTGGCTATCACGCATTTGAATACTATTGGAATAAACCAAAAGAGACCGCTGAAGTCATAAAAGATGGCTGGGTTTATACAGGAGATCTTGTGAAACAAGATGAAGATGGATACGTCTATATTGTAGGACGAAAGAAAGACATGATTATTACTGGTGGAGAAAATGTGTACCCATTAGAAATCGAGCATTGGTTAGAAGCGCATGATTTAATCGATGAAGCCGCTGTCGTTGGTTTGCCAGATGAGAAATGGGGCGAGATTGTTACCGGATTTGTTTCATTAAAGGGTGAACTATCCGAAGAAGAACTAAAAGTATATTGCAATAAAAAACTTACCCGCTATAAGGTTCCAAAGAAATTTTTTATCTTGCCAGTACTACCGAAAACTCACGTTGGAAAAATAGACAAAGCAACCTTACGAAGGATATATTCCACCACAGAAGAGAGTAATAGTTTGTGAAGAGTAGAATTAATAGACCGATATTATTCAATCAATTAGTAAGTTAAGTACTTATGGCAATTAGTTGAATTCTAACAGATTGTATTTTTGGTTAGGTTAATCTAACAAATAGTAGATTAGAAATTGTGCGGTAACTTTATTAGATCTGGTAAGGCTTAATGCTACCGCTCCGGCAGAATTCTCCGCTTTCCACGGGCACGGCCTCAGCCTCCTCGAGGAAAGTTCGCCTCTGCGGGGTCTTCGGACACGTGCTATTCCCGTAGGAGTCTCCGTATTCTGCCTACGCTAGTTTAAGCTTTCTAATTTAAGGTAGCAAATGATTTTTGTGTTGGTTTTGATTGCTTTAATTTATTTCACTCAACACTAGCGTAGGAAATACACGGAGACTCCTGCGGGAGGATAGGCATAGGTGAGACCCCGCAGTGCGATAGCACGAGGAGGCTCACCAGCCGCCCGCGGAAAGCGGAGTGTATTTCCGTAGCGGGTATGTTGCTCTATCCATAATACTTAGTTGCCCACAGTTTCTATCAAATAGCAACAAACTGTGGAAAAAACCCTATGATATACAAAAAAACTCGTACAGTAAATCTCTTGTGCGAGTTTTCTATGTATGGTCATTCTGATAGAAGATGCAGTACTGTGGTTATTTAGATTGATGGGAAACAGATATCATAATTTTAGTTACAAATTCCTCTTCAGCATTTCGTACAATCGTATCGTAAATATATTCCTCAAAAACATAATCTCCTAAAACTAAGTTTAAACGATCCATTTCCAAAAAAAGTCGTTCATAGGTTTGGTGGATCGTTTTATCATCCCCAACATGATAACCAATAAGGAACTCACCCTTCACAGCTTGAAAATACGGATACCCATCCTTAGGGCTAGGTTGCTCGATATATAAATAGCTATAATTAGTAAACTCACCTTTTAATACTTGCTCTCTCTTCGTTATAACACCAATAGGATACCCAGAATCAAGATTAAACTTATACAATTGGTCAATGAAATCTGAAACGACCTCTACAAACTCCTCATTTGAAATGTTTTCTATGTTTCTGCTTAAATAAAGAGTTGCCTCTGGTAATTCCTCTATTCTAATTTGATTGAAATCAGTGCTTAAAGCCTCTTCCATTATGTCGATTTTTGCCTCAATAATTCTTTCTTTCATTTCTATTTCTTGTCGCTTTTTCGCAATCTCTTCTTTCTTTTTATACATCAACTTTAAAAAGCCTTCTGGTGACTTGTTTTGCGTGTATTGTTTAATATCTTTTAGGGACATATCAAGATCTTTGAGAACATCAATTACATTAAATAGTTCCAATTGGTGAATGGAATAAAATCGATAACCCTTATCATTTTTAACAACGGGTGATAACAGGCCGATTTGATCATAAAAAATTAGTGTCTGTTTGTTGACTTTACAAAGCTTTGCAAATTCCCCAGTACTCAAATATTTCTCTTTTTTCTCGCCCAATTTTAGATCACCGCCCTTGACTATATAGTTACTATATACATTAGGATAGTTATTTGTAAATATATAAATTTTGCCTTGAAATATACAAGTTGCTTTTCTTAAATATACCTTCTCAGGGGCATCCTAGTTTCATGTTTACAGTCGGGTTTAAGGAGAAATGAAAAATGAAAATATATAATGTTACCCTATGGTTATTACTTATGAATTTATTTATTGCCTTTTTAGGTATTGGATTAATTATTCCAGTAATGCCAACATTAATGAACGAACTGGGTATTACCGGAAAAACAGTGGGGAATCTAACCGCAGCTTTTGCAATTGCTCAATTAATATCTTCTCCATTTGCAGGGAAAGCCGTAGATAAATTTGGAAGAAAGATCATGATAGTTATTGGTTTATTCATTTTTGGCTTTTCGGAATTCTTATTTGGAATCGGTAAGGAAATCGAAGTATTATTTATTTCTAGAATCTTAGGTGGAGTCAGTGCTGCATTCATTATGCCAGCTGTCACCGCGTTTATTGTCGATATTACGACAAAGGAGACTCGTCCTAAAGCATTAGGTTTTATGTCTGCTGCTATTAGTACAGGATTTATTATTGGTCCAGGAATTGGCGGATTTTTAGCAGAGTTGGGAACGCGTGTCCCATTTTTCTTTGCCGCGGGTCTTGGTGGAGTTGCTGCTATCCTTTCCATTATATTACTAACTGAACCTAAACGAGTAGAAGAAGAAGTGGTAGAAGAATTAATAAAACGTCCAGTTGGAATAAAGCGTATTTTTGCTCCATTATATTTCATTCCACTTATATTAATATTTATTACCTCATTTGGTTTAGCGGCATTTGATTCGTTCTTTGGTTTATTTGTGGACCATAAGTTCCAATTTACACCAGGAGATATAGCAATAGTTATCACTGGTGGTGCCATTGTTGGTGCAGTTGCACAAGTGGTATTATTCGACAGGTTAACCAGAATGTTAGGAGAAGTTAAGTTAATCCAGTACAGTATACTAGTATCAGGAATACTTGTCTTTATGATGACAGTTGTTCAATCCTATTTATCCATATTATTAGTCACATTTGTTGTTTTTGTTGGATTTGATTTGTTCCGACCGGCTGTAACATCATTTCTATCCAATATCGCTGGAAACGAACAAGGATTTATTGGGGGAATGAACTCCATGTTTACTAGTTTAGGTAATATCTTTGGTCCAATAGTAGGTGGAGTATTATTTGATATCGATATTGATTACCCGTATTACTTTGCTACCATTGTATTAGCTCTAGGAATAGTATTGTCATTATTTTGGAAACAACCTGCACCTTTGAAAGGTAGAAAAGCTACTCAGGTATAGATAAAAAAAATTTGAATAGTATGAGTCTCAAAAATATGCCACCTTCTTACCAATATAATCGATTATAAAGGTAAAAAGGTGGCAATCTTTATTCTTCTAATAGCTCCACAGATACCTTGCTTTTTCCACCGGAACTTGAAATAAACCGGTGTAATTGAATATATAACAAACCATGATTATATGTTGCCTTAATTCTATCCGACCGAACGGGGAATGGAAGAGATATCGTGCGCTCAAATACCCCTTGCAAGATTTCCTCTTTTACCACAGTACCACGACTTTGACCAATGTCAATTGCACCACGTAGTTCCAATGTTGCATAATCTACATAAATATCAATCTTTTCTAAATCCGTTAAACCTGGTATATTTGCAATACACAAAATTTCATTATCCGTTTGATAGAGATTAATTTGGGGAATGGTTGGCTTAAGGATGCCTTCAAATTGATCCCAAAACTGTTCACCAAAGAAGTGGTCCATATTTCGCTTCCAATCGGACATTTGTTGAAATGGATCCATTTTAACACCTCAATTTTATAAGTATCATAGTCATACTATATGCGAATTCTATTAATGGGTGTATGCCCTATAAAGGAGGTTTATTGATGTTAGAAAATGCACTCGTCATGGTTGTTATTATTCTTCTTGTCAATGTTGTTTACGTGTCGATGTTTACGATTCGTATGATATTAACGCTTAAGGGCCGAAGATATGTTGCAGCCTTTGTAAGTATGTTTGAGATAGTCGTGTATATCTTTGGTTTAGGGCTTGTACTAGACAACTTGAATGAAATACAAAACGTGATTGCCTATGCACTTGGTTATGGAATAGGGGTTGTCGTTGGCTCCATGATTGAGGAAAAGCTAGCACTTGGTTACATAACAGTTAATGTGATATCTGGGAATCCTGACTTGAGTTTTACACGTCAATTGCGTGATAAGGGTTATGGGGTAACCAGTTGGTCAGCTTATGGAATGGATGGAGACAGGCTTGCGATTCAAATTCTGACACCGAGAAAATATGAGTTGAAATTATATGAAGATATAAAAACAATAGACCCTAAGGCCTTTATCATTTCATATGAACCAAAACAAATTCATGGAGGATTCTGGGTGAAACAAGTGAAAAAAGGACGCTTATTTCATCCGAAGAAAAAAATTGATGGTAGTACTAATGAAAAAGTGGAGCAAAACATCAATTCTGGTTCAAAAACAGAATAAACCATTGTTAAATGTCCGTTTTCTTATATTAACATGCATAAAACCGAACGATTAATTTGAAGTTATATAAAATGTTCGATTTTTATTGACCACTTAATTATTCTTTGTTATGCTAAAACCAACAAATGAATACGGACCCTCATATATTTCTTGGGATATGGCCTTGAAGTCTCTACCCGGCACCGTAAATGCTGGACTATGAGGGAAGATGAATCATTGATTAAATCATGATTTTTTTGGTGACCAATTTATTAGGTCTATTCATCTTCTCTCAGAGGAATGAGAGAGGGAGAATAGACCTTTTTTGAGGTAATTTTTAATTGAGAATTTACTGGATATGAGGGGAGTTAAGGTAATGGCTTTAGTTGGTGTAATTATGGGGAGTATCTCTGATTGGGATACAATGCGACATACATGCAAGGTGCTAGATGAATTAAACATCACCTATGAGAAAGATGTAATCTCAGCACACCGAACACCAGATGAGATGTTCTCCTATGCAAAGACAGCAAGGGAACAAGGCTTAAAAGTAATCATTGCTGGGGCAGGGGGAGCAGCACATTTGCCTGGCATGGTTGCTTCGCAAACAACACTTCCTGTTATAGGTGTACCTGTTGAGAGTAAAACTTTAAATGGATTAGATTCACTCCTTTCTATAGTGCAAATGCCTGGTGGAGTACCAACTGCAACCGTTGCAATTGGGAAAGCTGGGGCAACAAATGCAGGAATACTTGCGGCGCAAATTATTGGAGTACATGACGATACAGTTGCTCAAAAACTAGAAAACTATCGATTGGAAATGAAAGCGAGAGTTGGAGAAATGAGGGAAGAACTTGCAAAACAATAATATAGTTCTACCAACACAAACATTAGGCATTATCGGCGGTGGACAGCTAGGGCGAATGATGGCAATAGCTGCAAAGTACATGGGATATCATGTTCATGTTCTAGATCCAACACCCAATTGTCCGACAGCACAGGTAGCAGATGGGCAGATTATAGCAGCCTATGATGACTTGAATGCTATTCAAGAATTATCCAGAGTTTCAGATGTTATCACATATGAATTTGAGAATGTTGATTTAGAAGCTGCTAGTTACATCGAGAATCTCGGAAAGCTTCCACAAGGTGCCTATGCATTAGAAATTACGCAGAATCGAGAAAAGGAGAAACAGCTTATGAAAGAGCTAGATTTACCAGTTCCCGATTTTGCCATTGTTCATAATGGTAAAGAATGTGAAGAAGTACTGAAAGAAGTAACCTTTCCCGTTGTCATAAAGACATGTCGTGGTGGCTATGACGGTAAAGGACAACTTAAATTAGAATCAGAATTAGATATTCAAGAAGCTATACAATTTGTGGAAAAAAACAAGCACTGCATTATCGAGTCTTGGTTGACCTTTGATAAAGAAATATCGGTGCTATTTACTCGAACTCAAACTGGCGATATTGAATTTTTCCCGGTTGCAGAAAATGAACATAAAGATCATATTTTATCTCGCACAACAGTTCCTGCAAGAGTATCACTAGAAGTTCAAGAAAAGGCTTATAAGGCAGCTAGATTACTGGCAGATAAGATGAATATTGTTGGAACGTTCGCCATTGAAATGTTTGTCACTGGTGAAGGAATCTATATAAACGAAATGGCACCTCGTCCTCATAACTCAGGTCATTACACAATTGAGGCATGTAATATTTCACAATTTGCTCAACATATTAGGGCAATTTGTGGTCTTCCATTAATTCCAGTTGAACTATTGCAACCAGCAGCCATGATCAATATTCTAGGCGAAGACGTAACATCCACTTTACAAGCAATGAAACAAGTAAATAAAGGCTATGTCCACTTATATGGAAAAGATGAAGTAAAAACCAAGCGAAAAATGGGGCATATTACATTTATTGGAGAGAATCTGCAGGAGCAGATAGAGAAGTTTGAGGAGGCAAAACAGTGATTGAACGCTATACACGAGAAGAAATGGGAAGTATTTGGACGGAAGAAAGTAAATTTAAAGCATGGCTTGAGGTGGAGCTTCTTGCTTGTGAGGCATGGAGTGAACTCGGTGTTATCCCAAAAGAGGATAGTAAAGAACTAAGGAAGAAAGCAACGTTTGATATTAATCGAATTTATGAAATTGAAGAAGAAACGAGACATGATGTGGTAGCTTTCACTCGTGCCGTTTCCGAAACCCTTGGTGAGGAACGTAAATGGGTTCATTACGGATTAACATCAACAGATGTCGTGGATACTGCTCTTTCTTATCTGATCAAACAGGCTAACAACATTATTCGAAAAGATTTACATACCTTCATTGAAATATTGAAAAATAAAGCAATGGAACATAAACATACCGTGATGATGGGGAGGACCCATGGTGTTCATGCAGAACCAACAACATTTGGACTAAAACTTGCATTATGGTATGAGGAAATGAAGCGAAACTTAGAACGGTTTGAATTAGCTGCTAAAACAATCGAATTCGGAAAGCTTTCTGGTGCAGTGGGTACGTATGCCAATATTGATCCATTTGTAGAACAATTTGTTTGTGAACGACTTGGCCTGACACCTGCACCTGTGTCAACACAAACGTTACAGCGTGATCGCCATGCAGCATATGTATCTACGTTAGCATTAATCGCATCATCCATTGAGAAATTTGCAACAGAAATTCGCGGCTTACAAAAAACAGAAACCCGTGAAGTGGAAGAGTATTTTGCTAAAGGTCAAAAAGGTTCATCTGCTATGCCGCATAAACGGAATCCAATTGGTTCGGAAAATATGACTGGGATGGCAAGAGTAATCCGCGGCTATATGGTGACAGCTTATGAGAATGTATCACTCTGGCATGAACGTGATATCTCCCATTCCTCAGCAGAGCGAGTGATATTGCCGGATGCAACTATTGCGATTAATTACATGTTGAATCGTTTTGGGAATATCATAAAGAATTTAACTGTATTCCCAGAGAACATGAAGCGAAATATTGATAAAACACATGGTGTTATTTTTTCGCAACGTGTACTTCTAGCGTTAGTTGATAAAGGGATGAGTCGTGAAGAAGCATATGATCTCGTGCAGCCTAGGGCAATGGAAGCATGGGAGACAGAAACACACTTTAGTGAACTAGTGAAAAGAGAAGAACGAATCACTACATTATTATCAGTGGAAGAAATTGAAGATTGCTTTGATTATACCTACCATTTAAAAAATGTTGATGTGATATTTGAACGCATCGGCTTAAACTGAGGTGATTATCGTGAAGGCAGAGCTATTGTATGAGGGAAAGGCGAAGAAGGTTTATCGTTCATCAACAGATTCAGAGAAGTTAGTTTTATCTTATAAAAATGACGCAACCGCTTTTAACGGAAAGAAAAAAGAAAGTTTCCCAGGTAAAGGAAGATTAAATAATGAAATCTCTTCCCTGATATTCCCTTATTTACATGAGCGTGGAATTCGTAGTCATTTTATTAAAAGGCTAAGTGAAACAGAACAACTGGTTCTTGAAACTAAAATTATCCCCTTAGAGGTTGTTGTTCGAAACATAGCTACAGGTAGTATCACAAAGCGCCTAGGGTTTAAAGAAAAGACACCCTTTAACCCAGCACTTATTGAACTATTTTATAAAAATGATGAATTAGATGACCCGTTAATTAATGATGATCATGCTCTCCTTTTAACCGATATTTCCTTAAAGGAATTACGTGAAGTAAAAGTGATGGCACTAGAAATTAACACTGTTTTACGTGAATTCTTTTATACTAGCAATCTTTTATTAGTAGATTTTAAACTTGAATTTGGTCGATTGCCGAATGGCAGGATTGTTTTATCTGATGAGATTTCTCCTGATACTTGCCGTTTATGGGACTCGGAGACAAATGCCAAGATGGATAAGGATGTATTTCGCCAGGGTACTGGTGACTTAGTAACAGTTTATGAACAACTATTAAACCGACTGGAGGCAAGGGTATGAGAAAAGTGACCGTTTTTATTACATTAAAACAGGGTGTACTTGATCCTCAAGGAAAGCAAATCCAAGAATCATTGAATGTTCTTGGGTTTAACGAGGTTCAACAGGCTAGGGTTGGAAAATACATGGAACTACAAGTAGAAGATGGTCCAAATCTTGAGGAACGAGTACGAGAAATGTGTGATAAGTTGCTTGCTAATCCAGTAATCGAGGATTATCACTTCGATGTGGAGGAGGTTGTTCACTCGTGAGATTTGCTGTAATTGTTTTTCCAGGTTCCAATTGTGATCGTGACATGTATCACGCAGCCAAAGAAGTACTTGGGGAAGAAGCAGATTTAGTATGGTATCAAAATAGCAATCTAGAAAACTATGATGGGATCTTGTTACCTGGTGGATTTTCCTATGGGGACTACCTACGTTCGGGTGCAATTGCTGCTACGTCTGATGTGATGGAACAAGTGAAGGTACATGCGCGGGAAGGGAAACCTGTTCTTGGAGTATGCAATGGCTTTCAAATATTAACAGAATCCGGATTGCTTCCAGGTGCATTAATGCGGAATAAAAAGCTATCCTTCATGTGCCATCAAGAAGAATTAATCGTTGAAAATAATGAAACGATGTTTACGACTGGCTATAAAAAAGGGGAAGTTGTGCGTTATCCAATTGCTCATGGAGAAGGAAATTACTATTGTGACCAAGAAACCTTGAAAGAATTGAAGGCGAATAATCAAATCGTGTTTACGTATCAGAATAACCCAAATGGATCAGTAGAAAATATTGCTGGAATTATAAATAAAGAAGGAAATGTATTAGGGATGATGCCACATCCAGAGCGTGCTGTAGAGAAGGTTCTTGGAAGTGATGATGGGCTAATACTATTCCAATCAATCGTGAAAAATTGGAGGGAGTCCTATTATGTTACAAACGCATGAGATTAGCCCAGAACAAATCGAAACAGATAAGCTTTATCAAGGGATGGGGCTAAGTGATTCAGAATTTGAAATGGTGAAAGAAATCTTAGGACGCCTCCCAAATTTTACAGAGACAGGTATTTTCTCGGTTATGTGGTCGGAGCATTGTAGCTATAAGACATCAAAACCGTTACTAAAGAAATTCCCCACAAAAGCACCCCATGTACTTCAGGGTCCTGGTGAAGGGGCTGGTATTATTGATATCGGTGATAACCAAGCGGTCGTATTTAAAATAGAAAGTCATAACCATCCATCTGCGGTAGAACCTTATCAAGGTGCTGCAACAGGTGTTGGCGGAATTATTCGTGATGTGTTTTCTATGGGGGCTCGTCCAATTGCTTTAATGAACTCGCTTCGTTTCGGTAATTTAACAACAGATCGTGTGAAATATTTATTTTCAGAAGTAGTAAATGGAATTGCAGGGTATGGGAATTGTGTTGGAATCCCAACCGTTGGTGGTGAGGTACAGTTCGATGATTCCTATGAAGATAATCCATTAGTCAATGCGATGTGTATTGGCCTTATTCATCATGATGATATTCAAAAGGGTGTAGCAGCTGGGATTGGGAATACCGTTATTTATGCTGGTGCACCAACTGGTCGTGATGGTATTCATGGTGCAACCTTTGCATCTGACGATTTGGCTGAAGATGCAGCCAAGGACCGTCCAGCCGTTCAGGTTGGTGATCCATTCATGGAAAAGTTACTAATTGAGGCTTGTTTAGAAGTTATTCATTCTGATGCGCTTGTTGGTATGCAAGATATGGGAGCGGCAGGCTTAACTTCTTCTGCCAGTGAAATGGCGAGTAAAGCTGGAACAGGTATGCATATGAATCTAGATCTAGTTCCACAACGTGAACAGAATATGACTGCCTATGAGCTAATGCTTTCTGAATCTCAAGAACGTATGCTTTTAGTAGTAAAAAAGGGTAGAGAACAAGAAATTATTGATGTATTTGAACGGTACGGCCTTTCAGCAGTGGCTGTTGGGCATGTCATAGAGGAAAAAGTATTCCGTATCTCACAACATGGCGAAGTGAAGGCAGAGATTCCAGTTGATGCTCTTGCAGAGGAAGCACCGGTCTATCATTTACCATCACAAGTGGCGAAGTATTACCAGGAGTTTCAGAAGATTGGGAATAAAGGACTAACGGTAGCTAATTATGGCGTAGTACTCAAGCAATTATTACAACAACCAACTATCGCTAGTAAAGAATGGGTCTATGACCAATATGATTCCATGGTCCAAACAAATACGGTATTAGGACCTGGGTCAGATGCTGCTGTAGTACGAATAAAAGGTACGAATAAGGCTCTTGCTATTACAACAGATTGTAATTCTCGTTATATTTATTTAGATCCAGAAACTGGTGGAAAGATTGCGGTAGCAGAGGCAGCAAGAAATATTATTTGTTCTGGTGCAAGGCCACTTGGATTAACGGATGGCTTGAACTTTGGAAATCCAACTAATCCTGAAGTTTTCTGGCAGATGGAGAAAAGTGTGGAAGGTATGAGTGCTGCATGCCAGGCGTTGGGTACTCCGGTGATTAGTGGGAATGTGTCGTTATATAACCAATCAAAAGGTAAAGCTATTTTCCCAACGCCGATTGTCGGAATGGTTGGTTTACATGAGTCATTAGACCATATTACTACGAGCTTCTTCCAAGAGGTTGGAGACTTAATTTATCTGATTGGAGAGACTAAAGCAGAATTTGGTGGAAGTGAACTTCAGAATCTATTAGAAGGAAGTTACCAAGGTAAAGCGCCATCAATTGATTTAGAGGTGGAGAAAAAGCGACAGAAGCAATTACTTCATGCTATTCAACAAGGGTTAGTTACTTCAGCTCATGATTTAGCGGAAGGTGGATTAGGTGTTGCATTAGCAGAAAGTTTATTTGCTGATTCCTCCTTGGGTGCCGATGTATTGTTGGCGGGGGATGCAACAGTTGCTTTATATAGTGAAACACAATCACGTTTCCTAGTCAGTGTAAAAGCAAAACATCAGGAAGCTTTTGAACAAGTTATGGAAGATGCATTTGCAATTGGTGTCGTGACAGCAGACGGTAAATTAACCATTCGAAACCAAGAAACTATCATTTTGTCAGAAGAAGTTGAGGAGTTAGTGAACCTTTGGAAAGGGGCAATCCCATGCTTGCTGAAATAAGAGGCTTGAATGAAGAGTGTGGTGTCTTTGGAATTTGGGGTCATGAGAAAGCAGCAGAGCTGACATATTATGGCCTACATGCCCTACAACATCGTGGTCAAGAAGGTGCTGGTGTCGTAACATCTGATGGTCATGAACTAAAGCTGCATAAAGGGCAGGGACTTGTAAATGATGTTTTTAAACGGTTTGATTTTCAGAAGCTCAGTGGGCATGCGGCAATAGGGCATGTCCGATATGCTACACAAGGTGAGAGAACAATCGACAATGTGCAACCATTATTATTTCGCTCTCAAACAGGTGGTATGGCGTTAGCTCATAACGGTAATATCATGAATGCTTATGAATTACGTGGTGAACTCGAAGCGGCTGGTAGTATATTGCAGACGTCCTCAGATACCGAAGTCCTCGCACATTTATTAAAAAGAAATGGAAAAATGGATGTGATTTCAGGCTTAAAGGATGCTCTAAGTAAATTAATAGGTGCATATGCTTTTGTGTTGTTAATGGAAAATAGCATGCACATCGCACTTGACCCGAGGGGATTAAGACCGCTGTCAATTGGTAGACTAGGAGAATCGTATGTTGTAGCTTCCGAGACTTCAGCCTTTGATATTATCGGAGCTAAATTCGAACGGGAAGTTCTACCTGGTGAGCTAATTACCATTACAGATTCTGGAATAGAATCTACTCGTTTTGCTATGCAGGAAAAACGTGCATTATGTGCAATGGAGTATGTGTATTTTTCCCGTCCTGATAGTAACTTGAACCATGTAAATGTTCACGCATCAAGAAAGCGAATGGGAATAGAACTTGCTAAAGAAGCACCGGTAGAAGCGGATGTGGTAACAGGTGTTCCGGATTCAAGTATATCTGCTGCAATTGGTTATGCGGAACAAAGTGGAATTCCCTATGAGATAGGGTTAATTAAGAATCGCTATATTGGAAGAACGTTTATTCAACCGTCCCAAGAACTTCGTGAACAAGGAGTAAAGATGAAGTTATCACCTGTACGTGGGATTGTAGAAGGAAAACGAGTAATCATGATCGACGATTCTATTGTTCGTGGGACAACATGTAGGAGAATCGTTCGTATGTTAAAAGAAGCAGGTGCCAAGGAGGTACATGTAAGAATTGCCTCACCAGCCATCACTAATCCGTGTTATTACGGAATCGACATGTCTACCAAAGAAGAATTGATTGCTGCAAATTATTCATTAGATGAGATTTGTGAACTGATTGGTGCGGATAGCTTGGCATATTTATCAAGCGAAGGATTAGAAACAGCCATTGTTTCAGATGACACGATTGATCAAGGTGTTTGTATGGCATGTATGACAGGAATTTATCCCGTTACAGAACAAGGGCAATTAGAAGTTACCTATACAAAATGCTAAGGAGTGTGCAAAGTGTCGAATATATATAAGGCGGCAGGGGTCGATGTAGAGGCTGGCTATGAAGCGGTTGAACGAATGAAAAAGCATATTGCCAAAACAACTAGACCAGAAGTACTCGGTGGAATAGGTGCATTTGCTGGATTATTTGAATTAACATCTCTTTCATATCAAGAGCCGGTACTAGTGTCTGGTACAGATGGAGTAGGAACCAAACTTAAGCTAGCGTTTGAGATGGATAAACATGATTCGGTAGGGATCGACTTAGTTGCCATGTGTGTTAATGATATCGTTGCCCAAGGAGCACAACCCCTATTTTTCCTTGATTATATTGCTTGCGGAAAAAATGACCCAGCACGTATTGAACAAATTGTTTCGGGAGTTGCTGAAGGATGCACTCAAGCTAATGCAGCATTAATTGGCGGAGAAACAGCAGAAATGCCTGGTATGTATGAGGAAAATGAATACGATTTAGCTGGTTTCATAGTTGGAATTGCAGAGAAATCGAAGTTAGTAACTGGTGAATCTATTCAAGCTGGCGATATCGTAGTTGGGCTGCCATCAAGTGGCATTCATTCGAATGGTTATTCTTTGGTACGGAAGCTTGTTGCTGGACTCGAATTTGAAGAAGTTTATCCTGGGTTATCAAAGTCTCTTGGTGAGCGTTTACTAGAGCCAACCCGTATTTATTCGAGACCTATAAATCAATTAATGGATAAGGTTTCTGTTAAAGGAATCTCACATATAACCGGTGGCGGATTCTATGAAAATATTCCAAGAATGTTACCAGAAGAACTAGGTGTAGAGATTTCGGTAGGTAGCTGGAATATCCCAGAGATTTTCCCGTTTTTACAAACGAGGGGCGACCTCTCTCTTGATGATATGTTTGGTATTTTCAATATGGGAATCGGTATGGCAATTGTCGTTTCAGAAGAAGACGTTGTTTCGACTATATCCTCCTTATCGGAAGTAGGAGAAGATGCGGTTGTTATTGGGAAAGTTGTAACAGAAAAAGGAGTACATTTTCGGTATGAATAAAGTAAAAGCAGCCGTATTTGCCTCCGGAACTGGTAGCAATTTTGAAGCGATGATGAACTGTAAAGAACTAGCTTGTGAGATTGTTTTACTAGTTTGTGATAACCCTGGTGCTAGCGTAATAGAGAAGGCAACAGATTTTGGTGTACAAACGTTTGTTTTAAACCCAAAAGCGTTTAAAGACAAACATGTATATGAAACAGAAGTCCTTCAAGTTGTTAGGGAATCAGAGGTTGAATGGATATTTCTAGCAGGATTTATGCGCTTAGTCGGCCCTACACTGTTAAATGCTTATCAAGGAAAAATATTGAATATCCATCCTTCACTACTTCCAGCATTTCCTGGAAAGGATGCAATAGGCCAGGCGTATAGAGCGGGCGTTGAGGTTACTGGAGTAACGGTACACTATATTGATGAAGGGATGGACACAGGCCCAATCATTGCTCAGAAGCAGGTTGAGGTTTTACCAGAAGACACGGAAGAAACGTTAAAATACCGTATTCAAAAAGTCGAACATGAGTTGTATCCAGAGGTTATTAATCAGGTGGTTAGGATGAAGAGACTTTGGCCGGTGGAGTAATGATTTGTTGTAGGGTTGAGAGGCATGAGAGGGGCATGAGCCTGGTGGGGAGGAGTATGCACCTGATAATGTAAACCATGTACCCAAGAATGAGAACCTTGTACCTAACTGAGTGGAGCATGTGCCCGAGAATGAGAACTATGCTCCCGATTGTTTGGAGTATGAGCCTGATAATGTAAACCATGAACCCAAGAATGAGAATCTTGTGCCTAACTGAGTGGATCATGTGCCCGAGAATGAGAACTATGCTCCCGATGATTTGGAGTATGAGCCTGATAATGTAAACCATGCACCCAAGAATGAGAATCTTGTACCCAACTCTGCGGAGCATGGTCACAATGAATTAGAGTATGAGCCCGGCAAATCATACCATGCACCCAAAACAAGAGACCTTCAAACCAAATCCAAGTTAATTAAACCTACTAAACAATTAACCCAACCAACCATAGAAAAGCGAAACCAAGGAGTGAAAATATGAAAAAGCGTGCATTAATTAGTGTTTCTGATAAACAAAACATCGTAGAATTTGCTAGTGGCTTAGTAGATCTAGGCTTTGAGATTATCTCAACAGGTGGAACGTTAAGCGTGCTTCAAGATGCTGGTGTACCAGCAATTCCTGTGGATCAAGTTACGGGATTCCCTGAAATTTTAGATGGTCGTGTGAAAACACTACATCCCATGGTACATGGTGGCTTGTTAGCAAAACGTTCAAATCCGGACCACCTTAAGCAATTAGAAGAAAACCAAATTAATCCAATTGATATGGTTGTGGTGAACCTTTACCCATTCAAACAAACGCTTGAACGAAATGGGGTATCTAAGGAAGACATTATTGAAAACATAGATATTGGTGGTCCAACTATGCTGCGTTCTGCTGCGAAGAATTTTGTGGATGTTATGGTTGTAGTTGACCCTAAAGATTACAATTCGATTCTTGAGGGATTAAGAAATAATTCTATAAATCTAGAATTACATCAAAGACTTGCTGCAAAGGTATTTCGCCATACCGCCAATTATGATGCCATGATTGCAAACTATTTTCTTACCCAAACAGGAGAAAAATTTCCAGAAACCTATACGGCTACATATGAAAAAGTTCAATCTCTACGATATGGGGAAAACCCTCATCAAGAGGCTGCATTTTACAAAAATCCAATTCAAAATGGGTTGAGTCTTGCTACGGCGAAACAATTACATGGTAAAGAGCTTTCTTACAATAATATTCAAGATGCAAATGCTGCAATTGAGATATTAGCAGAGTATGACGAGCCAACAGCGGTTGCGGTGAAGCATATGAATCCTTGTGGTATTGGTATGGGTGAGTCAATTGCAGATGCATTCCGTGTAGCCTTTGAAGCGGATCCGGTTTCAATCTTTGGTGGGATTATTGCCTTGAATCGTGTAATTGATTCACAAACTGCTGAACAACTTAGTGAAATCTTTCTTGAAATCATTATTGCACCTAGTTTCTCGGAAAAAGCATTTGAGATCCTTTCAAGAAAGAAAAATATTCGCCTATTACGAATGGAGATGTCAAAGAAAGATTCGACAACTCATAAGTTAACAACGATTGATGGCGGTGTTCTTATACAGAGTAGGGACAATGGCGTTATAGAGGATAGTAATCTTGAAGTGGCCACAGAAAGGACCCCTTCCAAAGAAGAGATTGAAAATCTATTATTTGCATGGAAGGCAGTCAAACATGTGAAATCTAATGCAATCGTTTTAGCCAAGGATAAGCAAACAATCGGTGTTGGTGCAGGACAAATGAATCGTGTTGGTGCAGCTAGAATAGCAATAGAGCAAGCTGGTGAAAAAGCGATTGGATCTGTTATGGCATCCGATGCATTTTTCCCAATGCCAGATACTGTGGAAGAGGCAATCAAGGCCGGGGTAACAGCCATCATACAACCTGGTGGTTCGAAACGAGATCAGGATTCAATTGATGTATGTAATCAACATGGGATTGCGATGGTGTTCTCAGGAATGCGCCATTTCAAACATTGATAAGGGGGCCAATGATGAACGTACTGGTAGTTGGACGCGGTGGTCGTGAACATAGTATTATAATGAAACTTTCAGAGAGTACAACGGTTGGTGAGTTATATGTAGCACCTGGAAATGTAGGGATGGAAAGTCTAGCGACTGTGGTACCTATCGAGGAAACAGATAGTAATAGTCTAATAGAGTTTGCAAAGTCAAATCAAATTGAACTTACTATTATAGGACCAGAAAATCCTCTTATGGAAGGAATTGCAAATGATTTTATAGCGGAAGGACTTCGAGTATTTGCACCTAGTAAGGAAGCGGCATTAATCGAAGGGAGTAAAAGCTTTGCCAAAGAATTTATGGAAAAGTATCAGATTTCGACAGCAGGCTATGAATCGTTTTCGGATCCGGTTATGGCGAAACATTATGTGGACAAAAAAGGTGTACCAATTGTAATCAAAGCGGATGGACTGGCTGCTGGAAAAGGTGTTGTGGTTGCTGAAACGAAGGAAATGGCATATGAAGCGATTGATGATATGTTAGTTTCTAAATCTTTCTCAGAAGCAGGCGCGACTGTTGTGGTAGAGGATTTCCTAGTCGGTAAAGAGTTCTCCTTAATGGCTTTTGTAAATGGTGAGAAGGTCTATCCGATGATTCCGGCAAGAGATCATAAGCGAGCATTTGACTATGATGAGGGACCGAATACGGGTGGAATGGGTGCTTATGCACCTGTTCCAGATATTGCCGCAGAAACAGTAGATTTTGCTACTAGTGAAATATTGCAAAAAGCTGCGAGTGGTATGGTTGCAGAAAATCGTTCATTCACAGGTATTTTATATGCAGGTTTAATCATGACCGAGGAAGGGCCAAAGGTAATTGAATTTAATGCTAGATTTGGGGACCCCGAAACCCAAGTAGTATTACCACTATTAAAAAATGATCTATTACAAGTAATGTTAGATGTGCTTGATGGCGAAGATCCTAAGTTAGAATGGGAAGATGATTTCTGTATCGGTGTAGTAATGGCATCGGTTGGCTATCCCGCGGACTACCAAAAAGGGGTAGTATTACCCAACATAACTGGTGATTCATTTGTAATTTATGCAGGTGTTAAAAATACGGAAATTGGCTATGTCTCTGATGGTGGCCGTGTACTTTTGGTTGGGGCAAAGGGTAGTTCTTTAGAGGCAACTGGCAGAGTAGTGTATGAAAGTCTCCCGCCAAATGAAATGCTAGACGGGTTTTTCTACAGAACTGATATTGGTAAAATTAAGGAAGGCGCTCTTGGGTAAGAGCGTTTTTTTTACTTTGTATATCTGATCCTATTCCTCAATCCAACCTTTCTTTGATATCGAAATGAAGTATAGAGGACTCTCATTTTTCTTTTCAATCAAAAACTGAGTTCGAAATGAAGTATAGAAGACGCTCATTTTTCTTTTCAACCACAAAATAAGCTCGAAATGAAGTATAGAAGTCTCTCATTCTTCTTTTCAACCATAAATCAAGCTCAAAATGAAGTATAGAAGCCTCTCATTTTTCTTTTCAACCATAAATTAAGCTCGAAATGAAGAATAGAAGTCTCTCATTCTTCTTTTCAACCACAAATAAGCTCGAAATGAAGTATAGAAGTCTCTCATTCTTCTTTTCAACCATAATTCAAGCTCAAAATGATGTATAAAAGACGCTCATTTTTCTTTTCAACCACAAAATAAGCTCGAAATGAAGTATAGAAGTCTCTCATTCTTCTTTTCAACCATAAATCAAGCTCAAAATAAAGTATAGAAGACGCTCATTTTTCTTTTCAACCATAAATTAAGCTCGAAATGAAGAATAGAAGACTCCCATTCTTCTTATCATCCACAAATCAAATTCAAAATGAATCATAGAGCACTCTCATTCATCATTCCAAAGCTGAATCTAAATAGACATTGTCACAAATTTTTCACTCTAGTTAACAAAAACTTTACAGTAATAAAGCGTGAATTGTGTTACAATTATAAAAAGAACAAATTTGGAGAGTTGCCCTATGTTAGAGAATGGATATTGGAGAAATTATGAGCTGAGAAAGCATGTGAAGGTAGTAGAGGGGGAAATGACACCAACTCTTGTACTTAAGAATGCAACCTATTTAAATATGTATGTAAATCAATGGTTAACGGCAAATATTTGGATTTATAATGAGCGGATAGTTTATGTCGGTGAAAAACTTCCAGAACAATCGAATGAAATAATAGACTGTGAAGGGAAGTATGTTGTGCCTGGTTATATGGAGCCACATGCACACCCATTTCAATTATATAACCCAGAGATATTAGCGACACATGCCGCAAAATTTGGAACAACGACTTTAGTTAATGATAATTTATCGTGGCTTTTTTTATTAGATAAAAAGAAAGCGTTTTCTATTATTGATGAGTTTAATAAACTACCAATCTCGATGTTTTGGTGGAGTCGATTTGACCCGCAAACGGCACTTCATAATGAGGAAGGGCTTTTTAATACAGAGGATATGATGGATTGGGTTTCACATCCGAGTGTTATTCAAGGTGGAGAATTAACAGGCTGGCCGAGTCTACTAAATGGGGATGATCGATTACTCTATTGGATTCAGGAGGCGAAGCGAAAAGGGAAGCCAATTGAAGGACATTTGCCTGGTGCGTCAGAAAATACCCTCACCAAACTGAAACTTCTAGGGATATCGGCTGATCATGAATCGATAAGTGGTGAAGATGTATTAAAGAGATTACGACTTGGCTATCAAGTTGGGCTACGTTATTCTTCCATTCGACCAGATCTTCCACAGCTATTAGAGGAAGTTATTGAAGCAGGGTTAACTAACTTTGACCAGCTTACCATGACAACAGATGGTGGCACACCAGGATTTTATAAGAATGGATTAATGAATGTATGTATTGATATTGCAATTCAAAAAGGGGTACCTTTAGAGGACGCATATCGAATGGCAACGTTTAATGTGGCAAAGCATTTCCATTTAGAAGAACAATTAGGGTGTATAGCACCTGGTCGAATTGCCAATATTAACATATTACAACGGAAGGACAATCCACATCCGGAAAGTGTCTTAGCGAAAGGGAAATGGATTGTTAAAGATGGTGTTGAGCAAGAACTTCCTACTTATATTGACTGGGAAAAGTATCATATCAAGCCACTGGAATTTGATTGGGAATTGGAGATTAGTGATTTGCAATTCTCTACACCGATTGGGTTAGATATGGTTAATGATGTCATTATTAAGCCATATGCGATTCAAACGGATATTACAGTGGAAAAACTGCCAGAAAATCGTGATGATGCATTTTTATTATTATTGGATAAACAGGGAGAATGGCGTGTAAACACGACTATTCGTGGCTTTACTAAGAATCTTGGTGGGTTAGTTAGTTCTTTTTCACAAACAGGTGATTTTGTATTCATCGGAAAAAACAAACAAGATATACTCCTAGCTTGGAAGCGATTAAAGGAGTTAGGTGGTGGAATAGTTCTTGTGCATGAAGGTGAGATAATTGCTGAACTTCCATTAAGGCTCGCAGGAAAAATGTTTGCCGGCAATATGGAGGAATTGATTGAAAAAGAACAGGAACTAAAGAAAAAGTTTATGGAATTTGGCTATCAATTTAATGATCCAATCTATAGTATTTTATTCTTGTCATCAACACACTTGCCATATATTCGAATTACACAAGAAGGAATCATGGATATTAAAAAACGAGAAGTGCTCTTCCCAGCAACCATGCGTTAACATATAATAGTAGTAGGACTTAGGACTCAAATTATTAGATTAAAGGTGTTGGGAATATGAGAAAATGGATTTTGCTACTAGTAGCAGTAAGTATGCTATTCCTTTTGGGTGCATGTAGTGATAAAACAGATAAAGATTCTGACCCAGAAGAAGAAGTTGAGGAAGTAACGGAACCAGAACAAGATGAAGAGGCTGAAGAGCCACAGTATTCAAATATATATCCGTTTACAGGTATTCAGACAAATGAAGATGTAAGCAATCGCGCGGTAGGAGTTATGGTTAATAATCATACGAAGGCTCGCCCGCAGACTGGATTGTCACAAGCAGACATTGTATTCGAGATATTAGCTGAAGGTATGATTACTAGATTTCTGGCTGTATTCCATAGTGAACAACCAGAAGTTGTAGGGCCGGTTCGTAGTGCTAGAGAGTACTACTTTGACCTTGCTAATCGTTATAATGCACTTTATATCTACCATGGAGCAGCTGGATTTGTTAATGAAATGCTTGATAATCGAGGTATTGATCATCTCGACGGGGCCATTTATGACAATGATGGTAATCTATTTAAACGAGAATCATTCCGTGTAGCACCACATAACTCTTATTTGTTATTTGGAAATGCACACAAGGTAGCAAGTGATATTGGTTATGAAGTCTCTGCAGAACACAAGCCCTTGCCGTTTCTAACGGATGCGGAAATAGAGACAATTAATGGAGATATAGCCAATCATGTAGAGATAGTTTATTCCAATAAACCTATGAATATCGTGGAATATGAATATGACCCTACTACCGAAAAGTATAATCGCTATAATGATGGGGAAATGACAGTTGAATTAAATACGAACGAACCAATTCAGGTTGATAATATATTTATTATCGAGACATACCATGAAGTAATTGATGACGCGGGACGTCGCGCTATAGACTTCTATGATGGTGGAAATGCATATCTCATTCAAAAAGGGAAAGTACAGAAGGTCGAGTGGGAAAACCAGGATGGACAGCTAGTAGCTGTGAAGGACGGAAAAGTAATTGGCTTTGTTCCTGGAAAGACTTGGATTAATGTAGTTCCAACTAACCCAGGAATGGATAATTCTGTTACGATTACTGGAGAGTAGGGAGTAGGAGGTTTCATCATGCAAATTGATAAATTACGTGGGGAAGAACTAGACCATTTATTTGATGCTATATTATCATTGAAAGATCGCGAGGAATGCTATCGATTCTTTGATGACATTGCAACAATGGGGGAGATACAATCCCTTTCCCAAAGACTCCAAGTAGCTAAAATGCTTACAGAGGGATTTACCTATAAAACAATAGAAAAAGAAACAAAAGCATCGACTGCAACCATTTCAAGGGTAAGACGTTGTATTGATTATGGTAGTGATGGTTATAAGCTCGTTTTGGAACGGACACTAGAAAAAGAATAATTCATGGTTGAAGACATGTATTCGAATTGGAATACATGTCTTTTTTTACTTCTTAAATGTCTTACCCTATAATTTAGAACTTCCAGAACTCCTGTGTTACAATCAAGAAAAACATAAGATTGGATTTGAAATACATGCAGGACATACGTTTAAAAGTTAATTCGAAATTTGTTAATAAATATAGAAGTGGCTTCCCACTTATTTTGACTGATGCCATCTTAAATCAAAAAGACCTAAAAGAAGAAGGAACGGTCGTCAACCTCGTTGATGAGAAAAATAAGTTTATTGCAAAAGGTTATTATGGCAGACAAAACAAAGGCTATGGCTGGGTCCTCAGCAAGAATGAACATGAAAAATTCGATAAGAACTTCTTCAAAAATAAAATCATTGCTGCTCTTAATAGAAGAGAAGATTTTTTTGCAGATGAAGATACAAATGCCTTTCGTGTCTTCAATGGTGAAGGAGACGGTGTAGGTGGTATTACGATTGATTATTTTGATGGATATTATTTAATCAATTGGTACAGCAAAGGAATTTATTCCTTCCGAAAAGCGATTCTTGATGCACTTCAAGAATCAGTTGAATATAAAGGAATATATCAAAAGAAGCGATTTGATGCGAAGGGTCAGTACCTTGAAGATGATGATTTTGTAGCAGGTGAACGTGGTGAATTTCCACTTATTGTTAAAGAGAATGGTGTTCAATTTGCCGTGTATTTAAATGAGGGTGCCATGGTTGGGGTGTTTTTGGACCAACGAGAAGTACGAAAAACCATACGAGACAAGTATGCTAAAGGGACCAATATGCTTAATACATTTTCCTACACCGGGGCATTTTCCGTATTTGCTGCATTAGGCGGAGCAACCAAAACAACCAGTGTAGACCTTGCTAATCGGAGTAAGCCAAAGACAATCGAACAACTTAGCCTCAACGGAATAGATTATGAAGCTCAAGACATTATCGTAGAAGATGTATTTAAATATTATAAATATGCAGTAAGAAAAAATCTAAAGTTTGATTTAGTAGTCTTAGACCCACCAAGCTTCGCAAGATCTAAAAAAGTAGTATTCAGTGCAGAAAAAGACTACACCAAACTATTAAAAGAAACAATTGCAATCACCGAAGACAACGGAGTGATTGTAGCATCAACAAACTCAAGCGCATTCGGAATGTCCAAATTCAAAGGCTTCATCCAAAAAGCCTTCCAAGAAACCGGACATAAATACCAAATACTAGAGCAATTCACCCTACCAAACGACTTTAGAACCGTCAAAGAATACCCTGAAGGGAATTATTTGAAAGTAGTATTTGTAAAAAAGGTTGTTTAACCGAACGAATAGTAGATAGAAACTGGGCGGTAACGTACTATTAACCCTCATAATTAAAAGGGGATAGTGGAACGATTACCGCTCCGGCAGAATACTCCGCTTTCCGCGGGCGGCTGGTGAGCCTCCTCGTGCTATCGCACTGCGGGGTCTCACCTATGCCTATCCTCCCGCAGGAGTCTCCGTATTCTGCCTACGCTAGTGAATTCTTCTATTGAGAGATGTCTGCTATTAGTTGATTATCTATATTAAATATTCGGGGTAATAAATTGACACACATGCTAGCGAAGGAAAAACACGAAGACTCCTGCGGGAATAGCACGTGTCCGAAGACCCCGCAGAGGTGAACTTTCCTCGAGGAGGCTGAGGCCGTGCCCGCGGAAAGCGTAGTGTTTTTCCGTAGCGGGTATGATGCTCTATCCAAAATGCTTATTTACCGCACAGTTTCTATCAACAGTAACAAACTATACGTTAACCATTTATTTTCCTTTTAATTTTATACATATCACTAAATCCCACCCAATATTTTTGCTATAATATACAGATGGAAAACAATAATGGAGGACTAGACCGTTGTATACCAATATGAAAGAATGGAACCATGTATTTAAGCTTGACCCAGCAAAAGAAATCTCAGACGAAGACTTAGAGTTAGTCTGTGAATCCGGAACTGATGCAATAATAGTTGGCGGAACAGATAACATAACTTTAGATGGTGTATTAGATCTACTTTCAAGCATCCGTCGATATACCGTACCAGTAGTCCTAGAAATCTCCACCATGGAAGCAATCACACCAGGATTTGATTACTATCATATCCCCATGGTCATGAATAGTACCGAGAAAGAATGGATGATGGATATTCATCACGAAGCAATAAAAGAATATAAAGATATTATGAATTGGGATGAAATTTTTGTTGAGGGCTACTGCATCTTAAATGAAGAAGCAAAGGCTTTCCAGCACACAAAATGTAAGTTGCCGACAGACGAAGATGTGGTTGCATATGCTTACATGGCTGAAAATATTTTTCATTTACCAATTTTTTATGTTGAATACAGTGGTAAATATGGTAATCCTGAATTAGTAAAGAAGGCAAAAGCCGAGCTGCGTGATACACTTCTTTTCTATGGCGGTGGAATAGAAACCGCTGAACAGGCAAAAGAAATGAAACAATATGCAGATGTTATTGTAGTTGGGAATAGCATTTATACTAATCTGAAGGAAGCATTAAAGACCGTACAAGCAATAAAAGATAATTGATTTTTTAGGAAGGTGTTTTGACATGAGTCGTACAATCGATGAGTTGATAAAAGGATTGAACAAACAGCAACAAGAAGCTGTTAAACATACAGATGGACCATTATTAATTATGGCTGGTGCTGGAAGTGGTAAGACTCGTGTACTAACACACCGTATAGCATACTTAATGGGGGAGAAAGATGTTTCTCCTCGTAATATACTAGCCATTACTTTCACGAACAAAGCCGCTAGAGAAATGAAGGATCGTGTTAGTAAGCTAGTTGGACCGGAAGCAACAGATATGTGGGTCTCCACTTTTCACTCGATGTGTGTCCGCATTTTACGTAGAGATATTGATCGTATTGGTTATAGTCGTAACTTCACTATATTAGACAGTGGGGATCAATTATCTGTTATCAAACAAGTTATCAAGGAATTAAATATTGATAACAAGCAATTTGAACCACGTGCGATGCAAAATCAAATTAGTAGTGCGAAAAATGAATTAGTCACTGCCGAAGAGTACAGTAATAAAGCTGGTAATTTCTATGACCGTCAAGTTGCCCGTGTCTTTGAAGGGTATGAAAAAGTACTTCGTAAAAATCAATCGCTTGATTTTGATGATTTAATTATGCAAACAATCCATTTGTTTAAGCGAGTACCAGAAGTGTTGGAATATTATCAACGCAGGTTCCAATATATCCATGTCGATGAGTATCAGGATACGAACCATGCGCAATATACATTAGTCAAACAATTAGCCAATCGATTTCAGAACCTTTGTGTGGTAGGGGACTCTGATCAGTCGATTTATCGTTGGCGTGGAGCGGATATTGCGAATATCCTTTCCTTTGAAAAAGATTATCCACAAGCGAAAACAGTTTTCTTAGAGCAAAACTACCGTTCAACAAAATCGATACTAGAAGCTGCAAACAAGGTAATTGCAAATAATCCTGGACGAAAGCCGAAAAACCTTTGGACAGAAAATCCTGATGGTCAGAAGATTATGTACTATCAAGGTGCAACAGAACAAGATGAGGCTTTATATATTACGGATAAAATACGAGAACTAGTTCGAGAAGAAGGATATACGCCAAGTGATATTGCGATTCTGTATCGTACCAATGCCCAGTCTCGTGCTGTCGAGGATACGTTAATGAAATCTGGAGTTTCATATCAAATGGTTGGTGGGATGCGATTCTACGACCGTAAAGAAATTAAAGATATGATTGCCTACCTACGCTTAATTACAAATCCTGATGATGACTTGAGTTTTGAACGCGTGGTTAATGAACCAAAACGTGGTATTGGGAAAACATCCATTGAACGCTTAAGAGCATATGCAGCAGATAATGACATGTCATTTTACCAGGCAGTAGAAGTAGTAGACTTTACTGGAGTTCCCAAAAAGGCAGCAAATGCATTAGCTGAATTTGGAAACTTAATAAAAACACTTAACCAGCAACAAGATTACTTAACTGCTACCGATATGGTGGAACAGGTACTAGAACGTTCAGGTTATGAAGAGATGCTGAAAAACGAACGCTCAATTGAATCGCAAAGTCGTCTGGAAAACTTGGAAGAATTCATGACCGTAACACAGGATTTTGAGGAAACAAGTGAGGATAAAACACTGATAGCTTTCTTAACAGATTTAGCATTAGTTGCTGATATAGATCGTGTAGATGAAGAAGATCCAGATAACGAGGAAAAAGTTACATTAATGACGTTACATGCTGCAAAAGGACTAGAGTTCCCGATTGTATTTTTAATTGGGATGGAAGAGAATGTATTTCCTCATAGTCGTGCTATGTTTGATGAGGAGGAAATGGAAGAGGAACGTCGTCTTGCATATGTAGGAATTACACGTGCTGAAAAACAACTCTATTTAACAAATGCCAAAATGCGTACTCTATATGGAAGAACTAATATGAATCCGATGAGTCGATTCATTAATGAAATTCCTGAAGAATTAGTGGAAGGAATCGAACAAGCGAAAGCAACTATGTTCGGCTCTTCTCCATTTAGAAAAGATTTTGGTGGTGAAAGGCAACGAAGTCCATTTGGTAGTCCTAGAACACAACCAACAACGCCTCAACCTGCTCAACCGCCAAGACGCAGTGCCGAGCGAGTACAACCAACAACTGGTGCTGAAAATGAAACATGGAAACCAGGTGATAAGGCGGAGCATAAGAAATGGGGAGTCGGTACAGTGGTGAAGGTTCAAGGTGAAGGAGATAAAATGGAACTTGATGTCGCCTTTCCAGCGCCAACTGGTATTAAACGTCTATTAGCAAAATTTGCACCAATTACGAAACAATGATAGGGAGGTGCTTGATGCATGGAGATAGCCCAAGCACAGGAAAAAGTAGCATCCTTAAAAGAGTTATTGAATCGGTATGCCCATGAGTATTATGTGTTAGATAATCCATCGGTTCCTGATTCAGAATATGACCAAAAACTCGAGGAACTAAGAAGATTAGAAGAAGAATACCCGGAACTCATTACGAGTGATTCACCGACCCAACGTATTGGTGGTCAACCACTTGAAGGATTTCAGAAAGTACAGCATACCATTCCCATGTTAAGTCTCGGTAATGCATTTAATGAACAAGACCTTCGAGATTTTGCTCGACGGGCAAGCCAAGGGACAGATAAAGCCTTGTCCTATGTCTGTGAACTAAAAATAGATGGGCTTGCCATCTCACTTACTTATGAAAATGGTCAATTTGTCCGGGGAGCAACACGTGGTGATGGAACAACAGGTGAGGATATTACTAGTAACTTACGGACAATCAAGAGTATCCCACTTTCGATAAAAGAAAAAAGGAAGATTGAAGTTCGTGGGGAGTGCTATATGCCACATAAATCCTTCCTTGCTCTGAATAAGCAAAGAGAAGAAAATGGAGAAGAGCTATTTGCTAACCCAAGAAATGCAGCTGCAGGTTCATTAAGACAATTAGATCCAAAAATTGCAGCATCCCGTAACTTAGATGTCTTCTTGTATGCTATTGGAGAATGGGAAGCAGATACGGTTGAATCACATAGTGATCGTCTTAATCAGTTGAAAGAACTTGGATTTAAAACGAATCCAGAGTGGAAAAAATGTGATTCTATTGAAGAAATTCTAGAGTATGTCGAGTACTGGACAAAAGAGCGTCCTAATCTACCTTATGAGATTGATGGAATTGTAATAAAAGTGGATGATTTAGCTCAACAGGAGGAATTAGGTTTTACGGTGAAAAGTCCTCGTTGGGCAATCGCCTATAAATTCCCAGCAGAAGAAGTGGTGACGAAACTTAAAGATATCGAATTAAGTGTTGGCCGTACCGGTGTTATTACACCTACAGCCATTCTTGACCCGGTGAGAGTAGCCGGTACAACCGTTCAACGTGCATCACTTCATAATGAAGATCTAATCCGTGCAAAGGATATTCGAATTGGCGATACAGTTGTCATTAAAAAAGCTGGAGATATCATTCCAGAGGTTGTACGAGTAATTACTGAGCAGCGTACTGGGGTAGAAGAACCATACCATATGCCTGATCATTGTCCGGCGTGTGGTAGTGAGCTAGTCCGATTAGAAGAGGAAGTGGCATTACGCTGCATCAATCCAAATTGTCCTGCACAGCTCCAAGAAGGACTTATTCACTTTGTATCTAGAAATGCTATGAATATTGATGGTCTTGGAGAAAAGGTTATTAATCAGTTATTTAATGAGGGATTAATTCATACCATCGCTGATATTTACCGTTTAGAACGAGATGAACTATTGCAATTAGAACGTATGGGTGAAAAGTCAGTCGATAACTTGCTTCAAGCAATTGAAGTTTCAAGGGAAAATTCCTTAGAGCGATTATTATTTGGTCTAGGTATTCGCTTTATTGGAGCAAAAGCAGCGAAAACACTTGCAACGGAATTTGAAACAATGGATAACCTGCAAAAGGCAACTTACGAAGATTTAATCGCTATTGATGAAATTGGTGATAAGATGGCGGATTCCGTTGTGCAATATTTTGCTGAGGAAAAGGTCTCAGATTTACTAAACGAATTAAGAGACCTAAATCTAAATATGAAATATAAAGGTCCAAAGCGTGTTGAGGTAAGTAATGATGATAATCCATTCGTAGGGAAGACGGTAGTATTAACCGGTAAAATGGAACAAATGTCCCGTCCGGAAGCAAAAGAACGTATTGAAGCTTTAGGCGGTAAAGTAACAGGAAGTGTTAGCAAGAAAACAGATCTTCTAGTTGCAGGGGCTGATGCTGGTTCTAAGTATGATAAAGCTGTAGAACTTGGAATCACCATTTGGGACGAAGAACAATTCTTGAAAATGCTTGAAGGTTAAAGGAGAGGTTGCATTTGAAGAAATTTAATATTGCATTACTTTGTACACTCTTCTTACTTGCCAGCTGCACACCTAGTGTACAAGATGATGAGGATAAAGTAGTACAAAAAGAAGAAGAACCAACTGGCCAACCTTCCATTGTTCCAACATATAAACTATCGGAAGATGACTATCGTGTCGTTTTGCCCTATCGTACAAGTAAGGCAAGAGGTGCCACTACGAACCAGATAGCTAACCGTCTCGATATCGATGAGGTGGAGCAAGGGCTAATGCGTCATTCCAAGGAGTACTTTGATCCTAATGAAGTGTATTTTGAAGAAGGACAATACTTAGATCTGGATACAGTATATTCGTGGATTAATGAATTAAACCCAAAAGTAGAAGAAGGTTCTGAGAAGGAAGTATATGAGGATAACCCGAGATACCTATCACATATCTTAGAACAGAACTTCATTAAACGAAATGAAGATTCAGTTGAGTTAGTTGGGCTTTCTATTGGTTTAGCTTTAAAATCACAATATCGTTTTCAGACTGAAATTGGTGGAACATATTATTATAAAAATATTCCCAAAGCAGATATGCTAGAAAAAGGAAGAGAAGTAGCTCAAACAGTACTAGAAAGAGTTCGACAAATGGAAGGCCTACAAAATATTCCAATCATGATTGCGATATATCGAGAGGAAGAGCGTGGATCGGCTGTTCCTGGTAACTTTGTTGCGAAAACATTTATCGAACAAGGTGAAATGAGTATTGATGATTGGGAAGGAATTGAAGAAGATTATATTCTATTTCCTTCGAATGAAGCAGAAGAAAAGTATTTTGATGATGCTCAAATCGTCAATACCTTTGGGGTAGAAGTTGCTGAATTTTTCCCAAATTATGTGGGATTCATTGGGGAAGGTTTCTATGTGAATGAACAACTTCAAAAACTAACTATTGAAGTACCAATAGAGTTTAATGGAAAGGCTGAAATTGTTGGTTTTGCCCAGTATACGTATGGTTTGGTAAAAGACAAATTCCCTAATAATTATGATATTGAAATTCAAATCACTTCTAGTGAAAAGCTAGAGGCTTATATCTATCGGGAAGCTGGGAAAGAAAACCCGGTAGTTCATCTTTTTGATTAAACATTGTAGAATGTTTGAAGAGTTTTCTATCTTACGTTAGAATAAGGAGTGGATATATTCCACTCCGTTTTTTTAAAATTGTATACTTCATTGTAGTTTGACTTAATTTTTAGAACTTTATGTAAGCGGAGCCATATGTAATATATTGCATATTAAATAAGGAGGTTTTATTTTATGGTAGTACCGTACACACATGAGCCTTTTACTGATTTTACAGTAGAGGAAAACAAACAGCAGATACTTGATGCACTAAAGAAGGTTGAAGCAGACCTTGGAAAAGAATATCCACTAATCATCAATGGTGAACGCATCTTTACAGAAGATAAAATAGTATCCGTAAATCCTTCAAACAAAGAAGAGGTAATCGGATATGTTTCTAAAGCTAACAAAGAATTAGCAGAAAAAGCAATGAAAGTAGCAGATGAAAAGTTCCAAAACTATTGGAGAATGTCTGATCCTAAATTCCGTGCAGGTATCTTATTCCGTGCAGCTGCGATAGTACGCCGCCGTAAGCACGAATTTAATGCACATCTTGTAAAAGAAGCAGGTAAACCATGGAAGGAAGCAGATGGGGAGACTGCTGAAGCGATTGATTTCCTAGAGTTTTATGGTCGCCAAATGCTTAAATTGAAAGATGGTATGGAAATTAATAGTCGTCCAATTGAAGATAATCGATTTGATTATATTCCATTAGGAGTAGGTCTTGTAATTTCTCCATGGAACTTCTCTTTTGCAATTATGGCAGGAACAGCAGTTGCGGCTATGGTAACTGGTAATACCGTATTATTAAAGCCTGCAAGTGTAACACCGGTTGTTGCTTATAAATTCATGGAAGTACTTGAAGAAGCAGGAATGCCAGCTGGTATTATTAACTACATTCCTGGTCCTGGTGCAGAGGTTGGAGATTATCTAGTTAACCACCCACGTACTCGATTCATCAGCTTTACTGGTTCACGTGAAGTTGGATTAAACATCTTTGAACGTGCGGCAAAAATTCAACCTGGTCAAATCTGGTTGAAACGTACCATCTTAGAAATGGGTGGTAAAGATACTATTGTTGTCGATAAAGATGCAGATCTTGAATTAGCGGCACAATCAATCGTTCATTCTGCATTTGGTTTCTCAGGACAAAAATGTTCTGCTTGTTCAAGAGCAGTAATCCATGAGGATGTGTATGATCAAGTTAAAGATCGTATTGTTGAATTAACAAAAGAATTAACAGTTGGGGATCCTTCTGAGAACTTATACATGGGACCAGTTATTGACCAAGGTTCTTATGATAAGATTATGAAGTATATCGAAATTGGTAAAGAAGAAGGTAATCTTCTAGTTGGTGGTACAGGTGATGACTCTAAAGGTTGGTTCGTTAATCCAACAGTAATCGCAGACCTTGATCCAAAAGCTCGTATCATGCAAGAGGAAATCTTTGGACCAGTTGTTGGTTTAACAAAAGCAAAAGATTTCAATGAAGCGATTGAAATCGCGAACAACACTGAATATGGTTTAACTGGTGCAGTAATCACAAATAATCGTGAGCACTTAGAACAAGCACGTAGAGACTTCCATGTTGGAAACTTATACTTCAACCGTGGATGTACTGCTGCAATCGTTGGATACCAACCATTTGGTGGATTCAATATGTCAGGTACAGACTCTAAAGCTGGTGGACCTGATTATCTAGTCCAACATATGCAAGGTAAAACAACATCTGAAATGCTATAAAATAAATTTTATGCCTCTTTTCAATTATTGGAAAGAGGCTTTTTACATCTTTATGAAAGATAGGAAAAATCCGACCAAAAAGCGATATAATTTCGTCATAATTCGACAGCTTTTTACAAAGTCTAGGTTAATTTTCTATCAAAACTTTCCTACTTTCCTCATTTTAGGAAAGTAGGAAAGTTTTTTGGGCTTTATTAGTCCTTTTTGCCCCCAACTTTCCCAATATACAAGTATAAAAATTATGCTATCATATAGTTAACAAATAGAAGTAGAAGCAAATTATAGGAGGAAAGTAGCATGGAAATAGGCTCCTTTATAAAATTGCAACGTGTCAAAAAAGGAATGACTCAAGAAGAACTAGCAGAAGGAATTGTTTCTATGAGCTATTTGTCCAAGATTGAAAACCTTCGTACAGAAGCAAGTCCTGAAGTAATTAGCATGCTATGCACACGTTTAGGTATTGAACTAGACAGCGAGACAAACATTACGATCAAGGAAAAGTGTGAACAATGGTTCGATATGCTCTTTGAAGTGAATGACAAAGAGGAAATCATCGAAAGATTTAATGAACTGAATGAACTGATGACATTAGTTCGTTCTGATAGTTTGATGCTATTTGAGATTCATAAGATACGGTACTATCTAATTATGGGAGAAGCAGATAATGCTTTAGAACAGATTAATAGTTTAAATGAAGTGTCAGGAAACTTTGATAGCTTGCATTCATTTTACTGGTTTAAGTATAAAGGCAATTATAATTCCTATAAGGGTGAGTTTGTTCAGGCGATGCGAATGTACAAACTTGCAGAAGAGAAATTCAAGCATGTTGACTTGCCAGATGTGCAGCAAGCTGATCTTCAATATACAATGGCAATTACGCATAGTAAGCTTAGAAACACCTTGGAGACAATAGAATATGCAGAGAAAGCAATTGATATATTCCAAAAAGAATATAACTTTGTAAGATGTGCACAGTGTCATATTGTTCTCGGAATTTCATATCGTAGAATTAAGATGTATGAAAAAGCGATTAAACATTATAATTTAGCTAAACATTTAGGAGAATTGAATAAGAGTAAGCAAGTAATTCAATTAACTAATCAAAATCTGGGATATTTGTATTCAACTATCGGTGACACAAAGGAAGCTATTAAGTTCTTCATTGAAGTTATTAAAGATGAAGAGGTTCAGGTCAGTGGTAGATTAATGGCCCTTACAAATTTGATTAAAGAGTATTATAGAATCCAGAATTATGAAAAGGCTCAGGAAATGATTATCGAAGCCGAAAGGGTCTTAGAATTAGCTAAAAATGATGTTTACTATAAATTATACTACTACATAATCCATACTTACACTTATGCAATCAATGATCAGCATGATAAATTTACTTTATTAGTAACAGAAGAATTTATACCTTATCTCAGAAAGCAAAAAGACTATGCTAACCTAATTGTTTATTCCAATATGGTTGCAAAGCATTTTGAAACAGTAGGTAGGTATAAGGATTCTGTGAAATATTATAAACTCGCTAACCTCGCTTATGAGGAAGTAGTTAATTTGTAAAGGGGGGGAGTATTCATGAAGAAAGTTATCGCTTCTTTAGCACTTGGCACACTTTTAATGGGCGGTTTTCTTTTCGCTCAGGACAATCAGCCAACAGATTTAGCTACTACTGGTGAGTTAGAGCCAAGCATCTTTAAGGCTAGTATTACCGGAGTAAGTCTGTACTAATTGCATCAATTTACTTAAGCTTGTCAGTAATCTATGTTTTTTACCCTATTACTATATGATAGACTTTTGCCTGAGGTAGTGTGGAAACTACTTCAGGTCTTTTTTTGTTTTGAGTAGTTAAAAATTTTTCTCTGAGATAATTCAGGGACTAATTGTTATTAAAATAAATCTTCATTATACTGGATAAGTTGCCTAGTACTAATGATTTCTGCTATTATCAATAGTATTGTTAAAGCTTTTTTAACCCGAAAAAATGGATAATAATTTATAGATTGGTGGAGGTGCGAAAAATGGCAGAAATTACAAAAGAACAAGTGAAGCATGTTGCGAATTTAGCTCGTCTTGAGGTATCAGATGAAGAGGCGGAAATGTTCACGAATCAATTAAGTTCTATTATTAAATTTGCGGAACAGCTTAATGAGATAGATACGGAGGGTATTGAGCCGACTACCCATGTATTAGATTTGAAAAATGTAATGCGCAAGGACGAGCCTAGGCAGTGGACTACAAGAGAAGAAGCATTAAAGAATGCTCCTGATCATAAAGATGGGCAATTCCGTGTACCATCAATACTTGAATAAGGAGGGAACATTATATGTCACTATTTGACCATAGTATAAAAGAGATTGAAGCAAAATTACATAATAAAGAAATTACAGTAAGTGACCTCGTTGATGAATCTTATAAACGTATTCATGAAGTTGAAGATGAGGTCCATGCATTTTTAACACTAGATGAAGAAAATGCACGGAGAAAAGCGAAAGAACTTGATGCTACTGAAGATACAGAAGCGAAGTTGTTTGGTATTCCTGCTGGGATTAAAGATAATATTGTCACGAAAGGTCTGCGTACCACTTGTGCAAGTCAGTTCCTAAGAAACTTCGATGATCCACTATATGATGCAACAGTGGTAGAAAAGTTATATGCAGAAAAAATCGTGAATATCGGGAAGTTAAATATGGACGAGTTTGCCATGGGTTCATCGAATGAAAACTCAAGCTTCACTCCAACCCGAAATCCATGGAATACGAATCATGTTCCAGGTGGATCTAGTGGTGGCTCTGCAGCTGCAGTTGCTGCGGGGGAAGTTCTGTTCTCTCTAGGTTCGGATACTGGTGGTTCGATTCGTCAACCAGCCGCATTCTGTGGTGTAGTGGGATTAAAGCCTACATATGGACTTGTTTCTCGTTTTGGATTAGTAGCATTTGCTTCTTCTCTTGACCAAATTGGTCCATTAACACGTTCAGTAGAAGATAATGCCCGTGTATTAGAAGTAATTGCTGGACATGACAAAATGGATTCAACAAGTGCAAATGTGGAGATTCCGTCTTATACCGAAGCATTAACTGGCGATGTTAAAGGTCTTAAGATTGCCGTGCCAAAGGAATACTTAGCTGAAGGGGTTAACCCAGAGGTAAAAGAAGCCATATTAGAGGCATTGAAAGTATATGAATCACTAGGTGCTACTTGGGAAGAGGTTTCCTTACCGCATTCCAAATATGCAGTTGCGACATATTACTTACTTTCTTCTTCTGAAGCATCTGCTAACCTTGCCCGTTTTGATGGTGTACGCTACGGAGTTCGCTCTGAAAATGCAGAGAACATGATTGATATGTTCAAGAAATCTCGTAGTGAAGGATTCGGTGAAGAGGTTAAGCGACGTATCATGCTCGGAACTTTTGCATTAAGTTCTGGTTACTATGATGCTTATTATAAAAAAGCACAAAAAGTACGTAAGTTAATTAAGAATGACTTTGATAAAATATTTGAGGACTATGATGTTGTAATCGGCCCTACTACACCAACTCCAGCATTTAAAGTTGGCGAAAAAATGGCTGATCCACTAACCATGTATGCAAATGATATTTTAACCATACCTGTAAACCTAGCTGGAGTACCGGGAATCTCAATCCCATGTGGATTCTCTCCTGAAGGTCTTCCAATTGGATTGCAAATTATCGGGAAGCATTTTGATGAAAGTACTGTTTATCGTGCGGCACATGCTTATGAACAAGCTACTGACCATCATACGAAACGACCTCAAATCGGAGGTGCTAACTAATGAATTTCGAAACAATCATTGGTCTTGAAGTACACGTAGAATTAAAAACAAAATCTAAAATCTTTAGTCCTAGCCCAAATGCATTTGGTTCTGAACCAAATACAAATGTTAACCCAATTGATTTAGGATATCCGGGAGTACTTCCGGTATTAAATGAAGAAGCGGTTAACTTTGCCATGAAAGCTGCTATGGCACTTAATTGTGAAATTGCAACAAACACTAAATTCGACCGTAAGAATTATTTTTACCCAGATAATCCTAAGGCATATCAAATCTCTCAATTTGATCAACCGATTGGTGAGCATGGTTGGATTGAAATTGAAGTTGCTGGTAAGAAAAAGAAAATCGGAATTACTCGTGTTCATCTAGAAGAAGATGCTGGTAAATTAACCCATGGTGATGATGGATATTCCTATGTTGACTTTAACCGTCAAGGTACACCATTAATTGAAATTGTTTCTGAGCCTGATATGCGTACTCCAGAGGAAGCTTATGCATACTTAGAGAAGCTAAAAACAATCATCCAGTATACAGGTGTTTCTGATGTTAAAATGCAAGAAGGCTCCCTGCGATGTGATGCAAACATCTCACTTCGTCCATATGGACAAGAGAAGTTTGGAACTAAAGCAGAGCTTAAAAACTTAAACTCATTTACGTTTGTTCAAAAAGGACTAGAATTTGAAGAGAAACGTCAAGAAAAAGTGTTATTGTCAGGTGGAGAAATCCTTCAAGAAACACGTCGTTATGATGAGAAAACAAAAGAAACTATTTTAATGCGTGTTAAGGAAGGTTCTGATGATTATCGTTACTTCCCAGAGCCAGATCTAGTACCACTTTATATTGATGATGCTTGGAAAGAACGAGTTCGTAGTGAGATTCCAGAACTTCCAGATGCGCGTAAACAACGCTATATCGATGAATTTGGCCTATCTGAATATGATGCTGCGAATATAACTAGCTCTAAAGAAATGGCAGATTTCTTTGAAGAGACAGTGAACCATGGAGCAGACATTAAACAAGCCTCTAACTGGTTAATGGGTGAAGTTACAGGATATATGAATAAGCATTATAAAGAACTTCATGACCTGGCATTAACACCGGAATCATTAGGGAAAATGATTAAATTGATTGAGGACGGTACGATTTCATCTAAAATTGCAAAGAAAGTATTTGCTGAATTAGTTGAAAAAGGCGGAGACCCTGAAAAAATCGTAAAAGATAAAGGCATGGTTCAAATCTCCGATGAAGGCCAGCTACGTGAGATTATCACAGGTATACTAAATGAAAATGAACAGTCTATTATCGACTTTAAGAATGGTAAAGACCGAGCATTAGGCTTCTTAGTAGGACAAGTGATGAAAGCTACCAAAGGTCAAGCAAACCCACCAATGGTGAACAAGATTTTGATTGAGGAAATGAATAAAAGATAAGGTTGCCTTCTATGGGGGATTCTCCCCCGTAGAGGCTTTTTTTGAGGATAACTATAATAAAAGCTGTGGGGGATATATAAGTTCCTTCTTAACGGGCACAAGGTGATTCCTGAAGGTCACAAGGAATGCGAAACTGGGTGCAAGCTGAAGGTGATTGGTCACAAGGAACACGAAACCGGGCACAAGCTGAAGGTGATTGGTCACAAGGAATGCGAAAGCGGGCGCAAGGTGAAGCAGATTGGTCACAAGAAACGCGAACCCGGGCACAAGGTGAAGCAGATTGGTCACAAGGTACGTGAACCCGGGCACAAGGTGAAGCAGATTGGTCACAAGGAACATGAACCCGGGCACAAGGTGAAACAGATTGGTCACAAGGAACGTGAAACCAGGCACAAGGTGAAACTGATTGGTCACAAGGAACACGAAATCAGGCACAAGGTGAAACTGATTGGTCACAAGGAACACGAAATCGGACACAAGCTGAAAATGAACGGTCACAAGTAAAGCAAAACCGGGCACAAGCCCCAACTCTCACCAACTCCTCATATCTAATCTATCAATCCACTTTAATAAAATCTTATTGATTTAGTCCAAAAACTTTTCAAACTCTTAAATTATGGCTAGAATAGATATGCATGTAAAAATATCCAATTAATGAAAGAGATAATATAATACATTAGTAAAGCATAATGTAGCATTGGAGAGGGGACATGTAAGATGAAAAGAGCCCGTATTATATATAATCCAACTTCTGGTCGTGAGGCATTTAAAAAGGAACTACCAGCGGTACTAGAAAAACTAGAAAAAGCTGGCTATGAGGCGTCTGCACATGCCACAACTGGTGAAGGTGACGCGGTCAAGGCAGCTCGGATAGCGGTGGAACGAAAGTATGATATCGTTATTGCTGCAGGTGGTGACGGTACGATTAATGAAGTAGTCAATGGTCTTGCAGAACAGGAATATCGCCCTAAGTTAGGGGTTATTCCAGTAGGAACAACAAATGATTTCGCTAGAGCACTAACAATTCCACGAGATAGTATTCAAAAAGCTGTCGATGTCATTATTGAGGATCAGTCTATGCTTTTAGATATTGGTAAAGTAAATGACCAATACTTTATAAATATAGCGGGTGGCGGGAAGCTTACCGAACTAACGTATGAAGTACCAAGCAAATTGAAAACAATGATTGGTCAAATGGCTTATTATTTCAAAGGTATTGAAATGTTGCCATCGTTAAAACCAGCGCGTGTAAAAATTGAATATGATGGAAATGTTATCGAAGAGGATATCATGCTTTTTTTAATTTCCAATACAAACTCAGTTGGTGGTTTTGAAAAGCTCGCTCCAGATGCTTGTCTTGATGATGGTTACTTTGATCTATTGATCTTGCGTAAAACGAACTTAGCAGAATTCATCCGAATTGCTAGTTTGGCATTAAGGGGAGCACATTTAGAAGATAAACACGTCATCTATTCGAAGGCGAAACATATTAAAGTGACACCAGATGAAAAGATGCAATTAAATATAGATGGGGAATATGGTGGACTATTACCGGGAGAATTCCGTAATCTACAACAACATATTGATATTTTTGTTCCAGAATCCTATCTAAATAGGGAGACTACTGAATAATTGGTAGTCTCCTTTGTTCATGATAAGATAAAGAATAGCAAATAGTACGTAAAGGAAGATACATAAATGGCAAAACAATCTGCCCCAGTAAAAAAGAATGAAACCGTAACAATACGATTTGAGGACCTTACTCATGAAGGAAATGGTGTAGGTAAGATAAATGGCTATCCGCTATTTGTGCCCTATGGCTTACCGGGTGAGGAAGCAATGGTTAAAGTAGTAAAGGTAAATAAAAACTTTGGCTTTGGAAAACTATTGGAAGTAAAAAATCCAAGCCCAGAACGTGTAGAACCTCCGTGTGATGTATTTTATAAATGCGGTGGATGTCAAATTCAACATATGAGCTACAATCTACAGTTATCAATGAAGCAACAACAAGTGAAGAATGTCATGCGAAAAGTTGCTCATCTTGAACATGTACCTGTTCATCCAACAATTGGAATGGAAGACCCTTGGAGATACCGTAATAAGGTAGCTATACCAGTCAGTGAAAAAGACGGGGAACTCATTACAGGGTTTTATCAAATGCGTAGTCATAACATTATTGAAGACATGGATACTTGTGTGGTACAAGAGGATTTAAATGACCGGATGGTAGAAGCAGTTCGCCGGATTGCTAGCCGACTAGGGATAGAAGCTTATGATGAAAAGAGTCATTCCGGTGTCCTGCGTCATATTATGGTTCGGACTGGGAGAGAAACGAAAGAAACCATGATAGTGCTCATCACACGGACGAAAGAACTACCGCGTGTAAAAGAATTTATCCGTGAGTTAACGGAGACTTACCCGAATGTCAAATCCATTATCCAAAATATAAACCCAGCTAAAACCAATGTTATTCTTGGAGATAGTACCAAGGTACTTTGGGGTCAGGAATATATTTATGATTCCATTGGTTCTATTCGTTTTGCCATCTCTGCTAAATCGTTTTATCAAGTCAATCCTACACAAACAAAACGGCTCTATGACAAAGCGTTGGAATATGCTGCTATTGATGAGAGTGACATCGTTATTGATGCTTATTGTGGAATTGGAACGATCTCTCTTTTCTTAGCTCAGAAGGCGAAGAAAGTTTATGGAGTGGAAGTGGTTCCAGAGGCGATAGAAGATGCACGAGTGAATGCGAAATTAAATGGGATGACTAATGTGGAATTTGAAGTAGGTACTGCTGAAGAAGTCATGCCAAGGTGGAAGGAAGATGGGTTAAGACCAGACGTTATCGTGGTCGATCCACCCCGTAAAGGCTGTGATGAAGGGCTCTTAAATGCAATGCTTGAGATGGGGCCGAAGCGGATTGTATATGTGTCCTGTAATCCATCAACACTAGCTCGTGATTTACGAATTCTAGAAGATGGTGGGTATGAGACAAAGGAAGTGCAGCCTGTTGATATGTTTCCTCAGAGTATGCATATAGAGAGTGTTACTTGGTTGGAGAAGAAAGTGAATAACTAAAAGGTTCTCTTACTAATTTAAATAAATATTTGATATTCAGACCCTGATTTCGTTAAAAATACTTTAGCGAATTCGGGGTCTTTTTATTCCTAAACACTTTTTAAATTCAACTATGGAATTTGTTGTGCTAATGAAACAGGTGTATTCTATTAATAATTGAACTATATTACATTATATAACGTATAGTATGCGGTTAGGAGGCATTAGATGAAACCACGAATATCAGTTATAACATTGGGTGTAGATGATTTGGAAAGATCATTGAAGTTCTACCAGGAAGGACTCGGATTATCGACAGAAGGAATTGTAGGTAAAGAATATGAGCATGGTGCAGTTGCGTTTTTTGATTTACAGTCAGGATTAAAACTTGCCATTTGGAACCGTAAGGATATTGCTCATGACGCAGGCATAAATCAGACACCAAAAAGCCCTACTGAATTTACAATCGGTCATAATGTTTGGAGTAAAGAAGAGGTGGATATGGTGATGGAACAGGCAGATAAAGCTGGTGCAGTTATAACAGTTCCAGCACACGATACCTTTTGGGGAGGATACGCTGGTTACTTCCAAGATCCTGACGGGCATTTATGGGAGGTAGTTTGGAATCCAGCTTGGGAATTTAACGAATAGATTTTTTGTCAGTTGAAAGGAGAGGAATTATCATGAAAGGACCAGACAAGAATAGGCTCTATCCAAATGAAAATATCAGAACGGTTTGTTATATAAGTAATCTCCCCAATAGACCCAATGTAGATATTGGTGAATACACTTATTATAGTGATAATAAAAAGTCCCCAGAGAAATTTTATGAGAATATAGAGCATCATTATGAATTTCTAGGAGATAGACTTGTGATTGGTAAGTTTTGTGCGATTGCTGAGGGTGTTAAGTTTATTATGAACGGAGCAAATCATAGAATGGATGGCATAACAACCTATCCCTTTAATATTTTTGGTTCTGGTTGGGAAAAGGTTACACCAACAGTAGACCAACTACCATTTAAGGGAGATACCGTGATTGGCAATGATGTATGGATAGGTGAGTATGTAACAATTATGCCAGGTGTAAAAATTGGTGATGGTGCGATTATTGCTGCTAACTCAACAGTAGTTAAAAACGTCGAACCATATACAATATACGGTGGGAATCCCGCCGTATTTATCAAGAAAAGATTTAGTGATGAAAAGATTGAGTCTTTATTAAAGATTCAGTGGTGGAACTGGGACGAAGAAAAGATTTTTAATAACTTGGAGAAGTTAACATCACAAGATGGGTTTGATGAAATTATCAACAAATGAATATAACTATCTAAGCATACTGATAGTTATATTGCTTTTACTACAGAGAAGAATACAATAAATAATATTACAGCTACTGTATTTAAATGATCAATTCAGTAGCTGTAATCAAAGGTAGTAGAATTGCGTAAAATACATGATATCTATTATTTAGTAAGTAATTCTAAATGATAACCAATTATTTCCTGCACCTTTTCGGGAGTATACTCATCAGGTCTTAACAAAGCATGAAGTGACAGCCCCTCAATCAATGCAGATAATCGATACTTTTCTAAATCTACATTAATCGAATCCATTAATATTCCTTTTAGAGTTAGTATCTCAATCATTGAATTTGCTAATTCAAATGTACCATTAGTCAATTCGACTTTCTTTTCTATTAATGCCTCACTTGTGAGGGAACGGAGTGCAAAAATCCACCAAACATTCGTTTCAATTTTCTTTTCTTCGTCAATTGGTACAAGCTCTAACAAAACCTCCTCAACTGCCTTTAAGGGATCTTTTGACCATTCTTTATGATTAGAACGTTCTTTTCCTGCATCAAAGAAGTAGTCCATAATAAACAGGAGCATTTCATCTTGAGTAGAAAAGTAATGCCTTAAAGCTCCAGAAGACATCCCTGCCTCAGCAGCAACTCTTCGTATAGATGCTTTTTCAAATCCGTCATTCTTAATTATCTTCCATGCAGCCTCAGCGATTATTTTGCGTTTTTGCTCATGATTAACTATTTTGGGCACAGAAAAACACTTCCTTTTTATAATACAGTGTGTTATTATCTTTTTAACACGTCGTGTTATTTTAATAATATCACACTATTTAAAGGGGGGACTAATTATTTGTTCGAGATTATGGAACTAGTGTTGCCTACTTCATCAATAGATGTAAATCTATTCGATTTTTTTTAGTACAGATTTAATAGGTCAAAACTAAAAAAGCACTTATTTCTTTACTGTTAGTAGGTGCAGTCTATTTTGAGGAATTTAATAATAAAAATATGAATGAGGTGTTTAGATATGAAAGAAATAATAAGTGGACTTAGTTTACTTTTACTAATACAAGGAGTTGGAGGTTTGATCAATCATTTGACAAATGGAGCGAAAAGTTGGTTTTTAGTGAATTATATTGATGTATTTCAAGGTTGGGAAATTATCATAGACATATTACTGATTGCTATTGGCGGAATTTTAATTCTTTATTCTATGAAAACATCCAGTTCATCTAGCAGTGGTAAATAGAGATGGCGATAATTCGTTTTTTATAGCTAATCAAAGGTTTCAAGTAGAGAGGGGTATGAAGGGAGTATAATATTGAATGAAAGCTATTAGGGAAATACAACGAGTAGGACTTGTTTATTAACAGCAAATCAGAGAAGGAATTCTTTGGAAAAAAATGATGAAGCTATGAAACAGTGGCCAGATTCACGTAGTAATAGCAGCGATGCGTGATTATACGATGCAACGCATTCCACCACTATATGTTAGTGATGAAGAACTTCAATTGGTAAAGATACCAACACTCCTCCTTTTAGGTGAAAAAAGTCCTATGCATAATTCCAAACGAGCCGCCGCCCGTGCAAAGAACCTATTGCAAGATGTAGAGAGATAGAGTCGATACCAAATATTGGACATCAGTTACCGGCTGATGTAGTGAATGTCGGTGGCAACTATGCCCACTAATTACTCGGATTTTCTTCGATGAGAATCCGTTTTTTTGTCTTGTTTATTCATTGCAATATCTTCTTCTCCTTCATTATAGTAATAATATGATCAGAAGCCTGAATACGCATCTGGATTTGTTTAAAATTGGAGGAGTTACTCAAATGAGAACCGAACAACAGATGATGAATATGATTTTGGATTACGCTAAACATGATGCAAGAATCAAACTTGTAACGCTGGAAGGCTCTCGAACTAATAAAAACATTCCTCGTGATTCCTTCCAAGATTATGATATTTCTTATTTTGTAACAGACATTGATTCTTTCAAAGAAAATGATCATTGGCTGGATGTCTTTGGGGAACGATTGATTATGCAAAAACCTGAAGATATGGAGCTTTTTCCTCCAGAGTTAGGGAATTGGTTTTCTTATCTTATGCTGTTCGAAGATGGGAATCGATTAGATTTGACACTGATACCGATTAATGAAGTGAAGGAATACTTTAATAAAAGTGATGGTTTAGTTAAAGTCTTACTTGATAAGGATGAGCTTGTAAAAAGTGAAGTGGTTGCAAACGATCAAAGGTATTGGATTAAAAAGCCCACTGCAGGAGAGTTTGATGATTGTTGTAATGAATTTTGGTGGGTTTCTACATATGTAGTAAAGGGATTGGCAAGAAGGGAATTCCTTTTTGCAGTGGACCATTTACATGAGATTGTTAGGAATAATTTGTTAAGAATGATGTCATGGCATATAGGATTAAAAAAAGGCTTTAACTTTAGCCTCGGGAAGAATTATAAATTTATTCATCATTATCTACCTAATGAAGATTGGGATTCTTTACTTACTACTTATGAAGAAAGTAGTTACCAAAATATATGGCGGTCTTTATTCACTTGTTATGAGTTATTTAGAAAATACTCTAAATATGTTGCAGAGAGCATTGGATGTACATACCCGGATTATGATAAAGCCATTTCTAAATATACACAAAATATTTATGAGTTATTGAATGAGGAGAGGGATTAGGAACGATATTTTAATTCATATAACTTTAATCGACTGGAATAAGAGGGATTAAAAAATATAGGATAAAAAGGATTACAATAATTTTATTCAGGCTGAATCCATTGGTGGTTCAGTCTTTTTTTCGATTTCTATTCTTTTACATTCTGTGTACTTAAAACTTGTAAGGGGATAGATGTATATTGTTTGATAAAGAAATTGATAGTAAGTGGTAATATTCCGTTATATCCAAGGGTAAATTTATATTGACTGGACACTAAAAGGTGTCGTATAATAATGACACCATTTAGTGTCCGATTTAAGGGAGGTAGGGATTTGAATAGCACTGACCAAAAGCGAGATGTTTTTGTAGCTATTGCCGATCCAACTAGGCGCAAATTAATACGCTTGTTGGCAGAGGGAGAGGAATTACCTCTTCACGAATTAACTAATCAATTTCAAATGGGGCGTACTGCGGTTTCTAAACATTTAACTATCTTAAAAGAAGCAGAATTAGTAACGAACCGGAAGATTGGCAGAGAAACAAGATTTCGTCTTAATCCAGCGCCCTTACAAGAAATTAAAGATTGGTTAGCCTTTTACGAGAAGTTTTGGAATGAAAGAGCAATATTACTAAAGAATATATTGGAGGAATAGATATGGCAGACATTTCATTAGATTTTCAATTTAAGAGTCCCATCCATAAAGTATGGGAAGCATTAACAAATTCAGATACACTAGCACAATGGGTAATGGAAAATAACTTTAAACCAATTGTTGGGTATAAATGTCAATTCCGGAACAATGACATTGATTTAATTGTTAATAGTGAAGTGTTGGTTGTAGACGAACCTCATACGTTGTCTTACACATGGGTTGGTGGACCAATTGATACGGTAGTTACATGGACGCTTAAACAAGTGGGAGATACAACTCACTTACATCTTGACCATACAGGATTTAATCAGGAAGATTACGCATTCAAAGGTGCGAAACATGGTTGGGCGGATAAAATTGAAGTTCTTAAGAAAGTATTATAGAAGAAATTAAAGAAAGTTTACTATACGTAGTAGAAAATGCATAAGTCTAAGGGAAACTAAAAGGAGTTAGTGATATGGGATTTTTTCAAGATATGAAGTCGGTATTTGTTAAGAAAGAGTTAGTGTTCTTAGAAAGCTTTAAAGAAACAGAAGGTGTATATAGTTTTCTATTTGAAAAAGAAAAGGATTTGACCTGGAAAGCTGGACAACATGGCTTATTTACGATCACTCATAAGAAAGTGAAACCTTCTACAAAGCCATTTAGTATTTCATCCGCACCTACAGAGGACGTCATTAGAATCACAACAAAAATAAGTGATCAGCCAAGTGATTTCAAAAAAGCGTTGTTAGAGCTAGAAAAAGGGATGAATATGACAATGAGCGGACCCGTTGGATCGTTCCAAATAAGCGATAACAGTCCTTCACTATTGATCGCGGGTGGTATTGGAATTACTCCATTTAGGTCCATGTTAAAGCAACTGGAAGCTGACCGTAGTACAGAGGCTAAACAAATTAAACTACTTTATATGGATAGTGAAAATTTATTTGTATATAAAGATGAACTGGATGAGATGGCTAACAATACTTCAGTAACTGTGACTTATCTGGATTCCAGAGAACATTTATTTGAGGAAATCAATAAATTTACTACTATTCATACTACTAATGGAACATTTTTAATTGCTGGACCTAAGTCAATGGTAGAATCTGTTTCAGGGTTCTTAAAAAATAATGGAGTTTCAAAAAAGAATATTAAAAGGGATGTACTAGATGGATATTAGTACCGGATAAGGGTCGGAAGTTCTACTTATTGTACTTCGTAGATAATGTTGTTTTAATTTAACCAAATTAAAAACTGGACCACACTAGGTCCAGTTTTTTGTTGTTTATGTTCGACAATACACTATTATTGTATAGTTCCCTGGTATGGAAATTGATTCATATAGCCCTGGTGTTGTTGAAAGGATTGTTGAATTTTTTGTGTATCTTCAGCTTCAAGCTTGTACCAACCTTTTTGGAACATAAGGTTAAATAAATCATGCTGCATATTTTGTGTCTCGGTAAAGATAGTAAGTAAATCATCATACAGGTGTTGATGACTCGCTTCATTTAAAGCAGTTGAATACGAATTAGTCATGTATTTTTCCGTCGAAAGAATGTCATTAACAAAATCGCGTTCATTCATTTGTGGTGATTTAGGAACTTGGGTACTTGGATTTTGAATTTTAGTTTGATTTTGGTTTTGTGTATTAGTATTTTGCATGATTTTTCTCTCCTTTCTCTATTGTGTTATCGAATTATTGGTTTGCTTTTCTTCTAAGTGTGCTAATAGCTTACTATAGTGTCTCTGATGCATTTGTCCGCATGCTTCAAGCATAGATAAAATTTGTTGATCCTGGCAATGAGATGCAGCATGATGCGCCTTTTTCATCGCTAGTAGATTCCATGCCAGCATGTCATTAATATAGGAAAAATCCTTTGTTGTTATGACATGGGGTGGTTGTTGCATGGCAGGTTGCTGGTTTTGTTGATTCATTTGTTGATTTTGCACGTGAATCCTCCTTTTTTAAAACTAGTTTGTTCGAGGGATTAATTTTTTATGTATGTTGCCCTTGGTAAAGGGGATAGTTCTACTGAAGAGAGATAGTGGAAAACCATTAGAAGTATTTCAAACCCTTGTAAACAGGTGAATTTCTGTTATAATAATCGAGCACAATCTTGACTTTTTTGGTTGAGGTGAATCTCACTTTAAGAATTTTAGCGAAGTGCGCCACCCTTCTAATGAAAGGAATGAATTTATATTATGGAAAATAATTTTTGGCTCGATTTACCAAAGCCATTTTTTATACTAGCACCAATGGAAGATGTGACGGATGTTGTGTTTCGCCATGTAGTGAGCACAGCTGCCAGACCGGATGTGTTTTTTACAGAGTTTACGAATACAGAGAGTTATTGTCACCCTGAGGGAAGAGCCAGTGTTCGCGGGCGATTAACCTTTACAGAAGATGAACAGCCAATTGTTGCTCATATTTGGGGAGATAAGCCAGAATACTTTCGACAAATGAGTATCGGTATGGCTGAACAAGGGTTTCGAGGCATCGATATAAATATGGGTTGCCCTGTACCAAATGTTGCAGCAAAGGGTAAAGGGGCGGGGCTTATCCGACACCCGGATGTTGCATCTGAACTGATACAAGCTGCAAAAGCTGGTGGATTACCTGTCAGTGTGAAGACTAGACTTGGTTACACGGATGTAGAAGAATGGCGTGACTGGTTGACGCATATATTGAAACAAGATATCGCCAATCTTTCTATTCATCTACGTACAAGAAAGGAAATGAGCATGGTCGATGCCCATTGGGAATTGATTCCGGAAATTAAAAAACTTCGTGATGAAGTAGCACCAGATACGCTCTTAACCATAAACGGAGATATTCCGGATCGTCAGACCGGCTTAGAACTTGTTCAACAATATGGTGTTGATGGGGTGATGATTGGTCGTGGGATATTTAAGAATCCATTTGCATTTGAAAAAGAATCAAAAGATCATAGTAGTGAGGAATTGCTTAATCTCTTAAGAGTGCATCTAGACCTTTTTGACAAGTATTCTAATATAGAACCGCGTCCATTTGGACCACTTCGTCGCTTTTTTAAGATATATGTAAAGGGATTTCGTGGTGCGAGTGAATTAAGAAATCAATTAATGAGCACCGATTCAACAGATGAGGTACGTGCAATGCTTGATGACTTTGAAAGTGAAAAATAATGGTTAATGAAGTTGTTTCATGACAATGGGCAGTTTTATTATTGATTGGTGCTATACCGATGTTTATTCTAACAAATCGTAGATAGATACTGTGTGGTAGAAGACAATCTTTTAAAAAGAATAATATCATTTTAATTTTGGTCCCGGGTTTCGTGAAAAAATATATTCTCGAATCCCGGGTCTTTTTAATGCTAATCTTATTCAGTATAAATTGTCCTAGTATATTAATTGAAAACCTTTTTTGATTAATACGTATTAGATAAAATTAACAAAATACTGATGAAAAAATAGGGAGCAATTTAAGTGAAGCGAATAAGGCTTATGAATTGGGATTTAGAAGTGGATATAAATAAAACAAAGGAATACTATAACAAGGATATTGAGTTGTGTCATTGTTCCTACTGTGAAAATTATATGGAAGCATGTAAAGTTATGGATTCTTCCATATTGGAATTTATTACCTCGCTTGGAATTAATCCATTAAAGCCGATCCATTTATCAGAGTTTGGAGAGGTTGAAGAGAAAGTTCATTTATATATGGGGTGTTATCATATAGTTGGAGTGTTAATAGAAGGGGAGTACTGTACGGATTCTGATTGGAATGAAACGAATACAGCTAAAATAGGTAATTTTACTTTAGGTTTTAATAAAGAGTTAATGTTTGTACAAGATGATTACCCAAGACCCGTTTTACAATTAGATTTTGAAGCACGAATCCCTTGGGTCCTGAATGAACACCCGGGAGATTAGTTGTAATAGTTAATTTAGAGTACAGAATAGTTGATTAAAAAGTACTAAAGATTTCCTAACTGCATAGAATGACATCAGGTATTTTGCAACGATAAGAAAAGGAGACAGTTATGGGGAATCGAATAGTATGTTTCATCATTATGCTTATGGGAGTTCTTATTCTGATAGGATGTTCTGAAGAAGATACCGAAACCGTTGTGGAAGATCAGGTAGATATAAATGCACCGTTAAGTCTAGAAAATTTAAGCGGTATGTTCTATGGTTTTCGAGATGATTTTGGTGGGGATGAATGTGGTGGAATCTGTTGGGATATCTATACATTTCTCGATGGAAATAAAGTAGTTATCGGCCCACCTGCAAATGGTGGACCGGAGATGATTGATTGTCTAATCGATCAGTGTCAGGAGTACACGATTAACAATGGACAACTAACAATTAGTGGGGTAGATGCTCTGCCAATAGAAATAGTCAATGAAACCTTGAGTATTAATCATGTAAAATTATCTCGGGTTGAACCAGTACCAGATGGAACGGTATTTAATAACCAATATAAAAATATATCCTACTCTGGACTCATTGGAGTTACAGGAGCAGCATCTTCTAAAACTCGATATTTATCGCTTAATGCAGATGGTACATTTGAAATTGATGGAGTGTCAATTGGAAGTGTTGGCGGTTCAAGTGGAACTTCAACATCAGGTAGTTTTACGGAGGATACTGTTTTTGGCACATATAAGGTGGAGAAGAATACGATTGTACTGACTAGTAATAATGGCACGGTTGAGAATCGATTATTTTTTCTTCATGATGGTGACGTTACAGATATTCAACTAGGGGAGAAAAATTATTATGTTGACGATGAGTAGGGAATCCTGTAATTAAAATGGAAAAGAGTGGATTCGAGTAGTGCAACGTCATGTGTGATTTTCTACCAGGGCACCCGCTAACAAAACTAACTGAATAGTTGTCCTATAAATTGCATATATATTGATATACAAAAGAGGCTGGGACATAAATAAAAGTATAAGTTGAGAACCTGAACGATACACCACATCAGCTCCGGAAATATACGGAGACTCCTACGGGAGGATAGGCATCGGTGAGACCCCGGAAGAGCTTTAGCTCTGAGGAGGCTCACCAGCCGCCCGTGGCAAGGTAGACACTGTGAGGTACTCTCGAACAGACCCCGGAAGAGCTTTAGCTCTGAGGAGGCTCACCAGCCGCCCGTGGAAAGCGTAGTATATTTCCGGAGCGGGTCTATGCGCTTTTCATGTTCGTTCGGATTTTAATCAACTAAAACTCTTTTGTCCCAGCCTCATTTTGTGTTGATTTCAGGTGCAAGTTGATTTCTTTCAAAAATATGATTGGACGGGCTAGGAAAGAAATATTATCCTACTTTACCATTTGATTGTGGAGTAGTCTGATAGGAATCAGTAACAAAAATATAAATCGAGACAAGAATACAGCAAAATAAACTAGCGTGAAATAGGGTATGTAATGTATTTGGTACAATTCCGTTCATTACTGGTAGGAAAGTATGGGTATTACCAAACATGGATGTATAGCTTGCAACTTTCTCAGCTGCACCTATACCTGTAAGATAAGGAATCCACCAACTCATCAATACCCCTGCAAAAATACATGATGGATGAATGATAAGCCATAGCTTTAAAAATAATGGGTATCTTTTTCCTATAAAAAGTAGAATTAGAAAGATGAGGAAGGTTACTTGTAATACCCCAATTAAAGTAACAAGGAGTAACTCGTTCGTTGTTTTCACTTGCTTTATTGCATCGATATCATTAAGTGATCCTAGTGGAACCCAGTCTTGGACGATCATAAAAAGTAATATAAAGCAGTAACCGATTAGTAGTACTTTTTCAGAAAAACGAATTTTTCTCATCAAACAGTCCCTCCATTTTCATGCTAAAAGTAAAGGCTATTGCCTATCTAATACGCCAAATCATCTTAAAAAGGTTAAAATAGATTTGTTTCTGTTAGATATGGCTATAGCCTCAATATGTTTCATATTAAAGTTTTACAGTTACCTGTTTAGTTAGTAGGCGAATTACACCTATAACCATAATTACCATTAATAAAATGGTGCTTGCTGCAATAGATCTAGGTAGAAAATCTAGAAATGTTAGCTGTTCTGCTAATGGAAGATTTAGGGTTATTCGTAAGAGTGAATCTTTAGCAATTAAAGTAATCATCCCAATAATAATGAAACCTAACCCTGGTATTGTACCTAATCTATAAAATCCTGAACTAATCATCCAACCAATTAAATAATAAATAAAAGTATTTATACTAGTGATAGCAATGGCTAATATCCAATTACTAGTTGGATTAACATAAGGTGGGATAATGATAGATTGTACAGTACTACTGATAATATTCCCAATAATGTTTCCGTTGGTATCGATTTCTTGAACTGCAGAATTAATATCCGGATTATTATACGTTATTTGGTCAATTTGATTGATAATAAATTGTCCTAGAGTAGAAACCACCATTGTAATAATTGGTAGAGCAATTGATAATCCAATTGCTGCTAACATTGCTCCTCTAAAGTAATCCTTTCTTGTCACACCATTTCCTACAAAGTGAGGGAGGAAATAAATACACAATATTCCAATGACAAACATAGCTATATTGGCAGCAATAAACACACTATCAAAATATGAATCTACTCCATAGTCCCCAAACATAGCTGTGATGATTCTAAAAATATGAACAACGATCATTACGCCTAAGAACCCAAGGATCCATAATGACTGTACCATGAACATATCACCTGTTACTTTAAGATAGATGGTGCTCTTTTTCATTAGTCCTCCTCCTTTGTTAAGTGAACAAATAGTTCATGAAGTGTAATTGGTCCTATTTCTAGCCCGAGCTCTCGAGCTGTCGTCTTATCTATTTTAGTAAGCTCTCCATAAATTGTAACTGCTTTTGTACTACCTAATTGTTCTACATGGATTTGTTTTTTTGTTTGTACAAACTCATCCACTAACTCAACATTTCCGGTAATCTTTGCCCCTTTAGTCATCAAGGAATCATAGTCTTCATGAAGAATTATTTTTCCCTCATCTAACATGATCACCTCATCAAATAAATAATCCATTTCTGAAACCAGGTGGGTTGATAATATGAAGATTCTAGGATGTTTTTGTTGTTCCTCCAGAAGTTCCTGATAAAAAATATCACGTGATGGTGCATCCATGCCTAAGTAGACCTCATCAAAGATTGTTATTGGTGCTCTACCAGCTAAACCTATGATGACATTTAGAGCGGATTGCATTCCTTTAGAAAACTTTTTAACTGGTTTTTTCTGATCTAACTTAAATCGATTCACTAGGTAGTTTGCATATTCCATATCAAAATTTGGTCGGTATCGTTCGGTATCTTGCAATATACTTTTTAAATTATTTGATTCATCTTTATAGTCTTTGTTATACAGAAAGGCAACCTGTTGCATGATATCCGCATTTTCAAATGGTGATTCGCCATTTATTTTGACTGAGCCAGAAGTCGCTTTTCGGAATGAAGCTAGAATTGATAATAGTGAAGTTTTGCCTGCCCCGTTTCTACCTAAAAGTCCATAAATTCTAGGACGATTTATTTCAAATTGTACATCACTTAGCGCTGTATAATTTCCGTAGTTCAGGCTTAACTCGTTAACTATAAGATTCATATGGTATCACTTCCTTTAATCTTTTTAATATAACCAATGATTTCATTCTCTGAAATGTCTAGCTTATTTGCTTCTTGTATTAGCTTGAGGACGTAATCTTCTATAAAAGATTCTTTTCGTTTCTGAATAAGTAATTCTCTTGCTCCTTCAGCCACAAACATACCAATACCTCTTTTCTTATATAGAATCCCTTCATCAACTAACTGATTAACTCCTTTTGATACAGTAACATGGTTAATCTTATAGAAATTCACTAACTGATTTGTGGAAGGAGCCTGGTGTCCTTCCTTCAATTGTTTATTGATGATTTGATCCTCAATCTTTTCTCTTATTTGGATGTATATTGGTTTGTCTTCTTCAAATAACTTACTCACTATGTCACCCGCTATCCTATATTGTTATAAGTCCAATATGGTTATATAGTTATGTATATAACCATAATAGTTATATGTGTTTATGTCAAGGGTGTTAGTGGATTTTTTTTGCAGTATTGTATAATGGTTCTGGAACGACTACATACTTTATTGAAAAGTAAATATTAGGAGAGTTAAAGTGTTAGAATCATTAACTATTATCGGTGAACAATTAAATAATAAAGGTATTACCTGGGGAGTAGGAGGTTCACTTCTTCTGAGCTTTTATCAAATCATTGATGATCCCAATGATATAGACATATTAGTGGATGAGAATCATACTAATCAACTAAATGAAATTATTGCTCCAATGGGAGAGTTAAAAAAGGTAATTCATTCTGACCCTTTTCGTACAGAATATTTCACTAAATATCTTATTAATGCAACCGATATCGATATTATGGGTGGGTTCGCCATACAACATAGTGAAGGGATCTATAAATTATCTTTAAACAAAAAATCAATTGTATCCTATAAAAAAATAAATGAGATAGATATACCTTTGTGTTCACTGGAAGATTGGTATATTCTTTATTGGTTAATTCCGGGCAAGCAAGAAAAGGCAATTCTTATTGAAGATTTTTTCAAAATGAACGGTGTAAAACATTCTAGCATTTTAGAAAAAGCACTAACACAACCCTTACCACTTGAAGTAAAAGACAGGGTGGAAAAACTGTTAAACTAAAGCTAACCGGAAATCCAAGTGACTGTTTCAAAATGAAAGGAGTTATATTATGAGTATTGAAGGAAGAAAAATAGAAGAGGTTAATCAGTACATATCAAATTTGCCAGAGGAATTTCAAGAGATTACAAATTCTTTAAGGGAAATAATTCTTAATACTTCGCCAGAACTTAAAGAGGAGTATAAATGGTCTATGCCAAATTATTCTTACAAAGGTTTAGCTTGTTATCTGCAAGCTAGTAAGAAGCATGTGAATCTTGGTTTTCAAAAAGGAAATGAACTGGAAGACAAAGATACTCATAATTTGTTAAAAGGTTCAGGAAAAACAATGAGACATATTCGACTAACCAAGAAGGAAGATATTAAGCCAGAATTATTTACTTCTCTTATTCAAGCAGCAATGGAACTAAATGAAAAGTAATAGAGGATTTCTACTGACAAAGGAATGAGGGAAGTAGTAGTGCTTCTTCAAGACCTAATTTCAGAAACAGACATGTTACTTCGACAATTTGTATAATATGGTGTTGACTTATTAAGTAATACTTTTTATAATGAGCACTGTAAATGATAAACGTTAAGGAGGATTATTGAAAGGTGACACACGCTATGAGACTACGAATCCCAACTTTGAACTCGTAATTAAATACGTTCAAAGGCTCTGTTTGTGCATACAGAGTAAACGGGATTAGTCTGTCCTTTTTTAATAATCTTCATTTCATATACTATATGGCATGTTAAGAAAGGTAGGATTATTCTGCCTTTCTTTTTTTATTAGGTAAGAAAGTATAAACGCTTTCTGCATGTATAGATAAACTATCACATTCTCTAAGGATAAGGGAATGCGAATTTTTCTTATAAATTTTCTCCTCTATTCAAAGAAGGAGGGTAATTTGCGGCAAGCTTATCTGCCCTATCCAACATAAGGATGGGACTATTTCCCTTTACTCTAAATCACAAGCAGATGCTTGTGATTTTTTTATTTGGAGGTAGTAAAAATGGAAAAAGTATGTTTAGAAATTGAAAATTTAGAGCTATCATTTTTAGATGAAATAGTGTTACGTATTCCGAGACTTGCAGTACATCAGTTTGATCGTATTGGCATTGTTGGAAAAAATGGCGCAGGTAAAAGTACGTTATTAAAGTTAATGAATGGTCAAATCCGTCCGGAAAAAGGTCACATAAAACAATTCGCGGATTTTGCTTACTTTGACCAATTATCTTCACCTGAAGAAGGTGAGGTAGAGCATGATTTATTAGGTAAGTTATCTATTCCAAAGACAAATATTGACAAGTTCAGTGGTGGGGAAAAAACGAGATTAAAGTTAGCCCAACTCTTCTCAACCTATCATGAGGGATTATTAATTGATGAACCAACAACACACTTAGATCAGGAAGCAATTAAATTTTTCATTGAAGAATTAAGGTATTATTATGGTGCACTTGTACTTGTTAGCCATGATCGATATGTATTAGATCAACTCGTTACAAAGATATGGGAAGTGGAGAATGGTAAGGTAACCGAATATACAGGGAATTATTCCGATTATGCAGCACAAAAGGAATTACAAAAAAAACAACAACTTGAGATGCATGAAAAATATATGAAAGAAAAATCTCGTCTTATGAAGGCTGCTGAGGAAAAGATGAAAAAGGCGGATAAAATTACGCAAGCAAATAGACAAATGTCCAAAAGAGAAGTGAAAGATATACCCAATAAGACGTTCATGACAAAATCAAAAGGAACTAGCCAAAAGTCAGTACAACGTGCTGCAAAAGCAATAGAACAAAGAGTAGAACAACTGGAGGCAGTCGATGCCCCTAAGAATGAGCAGCTCATTCGGTTCCATCAATCAGACGCCCTAACATTACACAATAAGTTTCCGATTATGGCAGATCGCCTTTCTTTAAAAGTAGGCGATAAGCTACTTCTCGAGGAAGCAAGTTTCCAGTTTCCATTAGGGAAAACTATTGCGATCACTGGGAAAAATGGTGCAGGTAAATCAACATTAATCCATCATATCTTACAACAAGGTGATGGGATAACAATATCACCAAAAGTAGTATTTGGAACGTATGAACAAATGAATTATCAATTTAATCAAGATCAAACTGTTATGGCCTATATGAAGGAGAGAAGTGACTATAATGATAGTAAGATCCGTGCTGTCCTACATTCTATGAGTTTTACTGGAAATGATATTAATAAGAATGTTCGAGATTTAAGTGGAGGTGAGGCAATACGATTAGTTTTATGTAGTCTATTTTTGGGACGGTATAATGTCTTAGTTCTAGATGAACCAACTAATTTCTTAGATGTATTTTGTTTGGAAGCGTTAGAACAATTTATCAAGGGCTATGAAGGGACTGTACTATTGGTGTCTCACGACCAGACTTTTATAAGTCATGTAGCGGATATGGTATTTGCATTTGAAAATAATAAATTAGTATTACTAGATTAATAAGCTAATTGACGTGCCAGTTCTGTAATAGGTTACAGGACTGGCATAAATAAAATAAATCTCTATGAAACCAAATGTAGGAGATAATCGTATAGAAAGATGCCACAAAAAAATATCTATTTTTATAGTGTGAATGTAATGGTTGAAAGATTGCAGGGGGATTATTTTATTTCAGGATGATTAATTGTTAAGAAGGAGTGCTAATATTGAGTGAACCTATTTTATCACTTAAAAAAGTAAATAAGAAAATTGGAAAAAAGCATATTATCAAGGACCTTTCATTTGATGTGTATCCGGGGGAAGTATTTGGATTTCTAGGACCTAATGGTGCAGGTAAGACAACGACTATTCGTATGATTGTTGGTCTAACTAATATTACATCTGGTGAAATATTAGTTAATGGTAATAGCATCAGTAAAAACTATAAGAAAGCAATTGAGAATATTGGTGCAATCGTTGAGAACCCAGAGTTATACCCTTATTTGTCAGCAAGGAAGAACTTAATCCACTTTGCCCGTATGAGTAACAATGTGACCAAGGAGGATATTCAACATCGACTAGAATTAGTGAATTTAGAGCATGTCAAGGATGAAAAGGTATCTCGCTTTTCGCTTGGGATGAAACAACGTTTAGGAATTGCTCAAGCCATGCTTCATAATCCTAAAATTCTTATTTTGGATGAACCAACCAATGGATTGGATCCAGCAGGCATTAGACAAATGCGTGATTATTTACGTAAAGTTGCCAAAGAAGAGGGAATTGCTATTCTTGTCTCTAGTCATGTTCTTTCTGAGATGGAATTAATGTGTGATCGGTTTGCAATCATTCAAAAAGGAGAACTTGTTCAGGTAGAGGACGTATCGAATGAGGATCAAGTTGATCTAGCTAACCCTCATATGATAGAGGTTAATGATGTAGAGAAAGCAAAAAACCTCTTGCAGAACGAATATCCAGATTTAACGATTGAAATTCAGGATAGTATTATCAGAGTTAAGGCTACAAAAGAACAAATTGGAAGTATTATTACATACTTAACAAGCAATGAAATTATTGTCTACCAAGTAATTAAAGAAAAGCAAACACTAGAAGATAGATTCTTACAGGCTACAAATGGGGAGGTCTCCTAATGCTATTATTTAGATTAGTACAAAATGAATGGATGAAGTTATTTAATCGTGTTAGTACATATGTGATGCTTGGCATTTTACTATTAGGTATTGTACTTACAGCTGTAATCATCTTTTTTAACCAAACGGATAGTAGTGACTTGCCTGGCAAAGGGGATTGGAAGCAAAATTTAGCAGTAGAAAATGAATCGTATAAACAACAAGAGGAAGAAGCTTTTAATTACTTTACCGAAACCTATGCCATCAATCAGCAAGCAATCAATAATTACCGTATTGAAAATGATATTTCCCCGTACGAAGAAACTAATGTTTGGAGCTATATGGATACTAATATTTTATTAGTGCAATTAATAGGGGTATTTGTCATTATTGTTGGATCTTCAATAGTTGCGCACGAATTTAACAAGGGTACCATTAAATTGCTATTGGTACGTTCAGCATCAAGAAATCAAATACTTGCGTCTAAGTTTATTACGACGTTATTGTTTGGGATTTTTCTTTTAGTGGTAACTTTTATACTATCGTTTATTATTGGTAGTATTTTATTCGGATTTGATGGATCATCCGTACACTTATCTGCCATTGATGGTGAAGTTACAGAGCGTTCTAGAATCCTATTCTTAGGTTTGAGTTATTTGGCAAGTTCTGTTTCCATTCTAATGTTAACTGCAATGGCGTTTATGATTTCCACTATATTTAGAAGTGAAACAATTGCAATTGCACTATCTGTTATGCTGTTATTTATTGGAAGTACTGCAACAGGTATCTTGGCAATGTTTACAGATTGGGCTAAGTATTCCGTGTTTGCCAATACCAATTTAGAATTATACTTTACAGATGGACCAATGATTGAAGGCATGACACTTGGTTTTTCCATTGTGGTGTTAATTGTTTATCTGATTCTATTCTTATTCCTCTCTTTCTTGTTCTTTAAGAAAAGAGATGTAAGTATCTAAATAAGTACTAAATACTAATTCTGTCTGAGAAACTCTGATATTAAACCAATATCAGAGTTTTTACTTTCCGTAAAATTCAATAGAATCAACATTCGTAATCCAAGCTTCTGCCTCGGTACCATCAGAGTTTGCTTTCCAAAGCGTAGGTTCTTCATCCGTAATTGATTTTCCACGCAACCAAATAATCTTTTCAAGTGATTCAATATACTGTGGATTATAATCTCCATACCCATTGGGGGGATTTGTTATTGCTACTTGCTTGTTATGTTTTATATGAATGGAATACAATATCGGTAATGGTTGTTCGGACCATTCTCCCTCTGTCGTCCTAGATGTAATAATAAATTCATTAGAGACCCAATCAAAGTCTATATCTACATAGTTATCCGGTGTGTACTGAATGGATGTAGGCATTTCATGTATCTTCAATTTCTTATTTTTAAAACCAAATGTAAGCCTTCCACCCCCAGCAATAAAGGCAATCGTATCAGTAGATGGTGCCCATTTTGGACTTCCCACACTAAAGGTCGTAATCTCATCTATTACTTCAAAGTTCTCTCCGTTCCTGTCTATTACACAAAGCATATTACTATCCATCGCCCAAGAAGCGGTTGGAGATACGATGAAGGAAATCCATACGCTACTCGGTGAATAGGCAAAATCACCTGCATTCACAGCAATGATTCTTTCGTTGTCATGTTCTATTTCCTTGGGTAATGTAAAAAAGTGATCCGCTCCTCCAAATAATGGTACATCTTCATAATTATCCGTAACCTCTTTTGTATACAAGATTGCACTAGTCCACCCATCCGGCCTAAGAACACCGGAGGAGGAGAGAAGGAACCCATTTCCATCCGGAAGCCAAGTGAAATCACTAACACCCGTAGCAATATTATAAAACTGATCTAAATCAGATATATCTAAAATTCCACTGTCATTATAGGCAATTACGTTTTTATTTGGAGCCCAGGCGGGTGAATTCCCATTTCTAGCAATTCGCTTAAATTCCTTAGTCTCAAGGTTATATGCCCAAACTTCATTTTCTTCCCCAAATTCAGTAGTAGATGCAACTTGATATAGAATCCATTCTCCATCTGATGACCACTTAGGGCTAAATACTTTCTTATTTTCTTTAGTAATTTGTGTTTCTTTATCGCCAATAAGCGTCCAAAGGTTCCAATCTCGAATAAAAGCGGCTTTTATGTTATCAGTATTCGCAAAAGTAACCATAGGGAACAGCAGTAATATCACAAGGCTTATTGTAAGTACCCGGAACATTGTGAGAACCTCCTTTAAGTTTACTATTTCTAATATCCTACTAGAATTGCCGTTTATGTATGGATTGTCATTTTCAATTAAGTCTTGTTCCGCTATAATAGGTTAGTATGCAAAAATGCTAATATGTTAAGATTGAATGCTAGAGACATTTCATAGATAAGGAAGAGTTGAGAGGAGGAGCAAATCTTGACAACTACAAAAAGTGAAACATATATCACAGAAATTAATGATTTAGATAAAAAAGGTTCTGGCCGTGCCGTTGTTTGGCGTGATATTGGTGAGGTTAATCCTAGAAAGTTAAAGCTCACCATCCCGCAAACATTACCTGGGGAAAAGGTTCAAGTTACAGTTGGACAACCTGAGAAAAAGAGAACAAGAGTCATACCAGAAGAAATAGTGGAAGCTCATGCAGAACGAGTAGAAGCTCCTTGTCCGCATTTTGATCGATGTGGTGGTTGTGTATGGCAACACTGGGCATATACTGGACAATTAAACCACAAAACGGACCATGTAAAGAGGGTTTTGGAAGAGCAAGGCTTTGATTCCAATTTAGTACATGACACAATTGGAATGGATAACCCGTGGCATTATCGGAATAAGATGGAATTTACCTTTGCTAAAGATGGTTCTTTAGGACTTCATGAACTTGGAAATTGGAGAAAAATAATATCTTTAGAGACTTGCTTAATCGCTGGTAAGGAAATGGTAGAGGCTACAATGGAAGTTGCCGATTGGGCTAAGGACCATGAACTTTCAGGATATGATAAGGATGCGCATGAAGGGCTATTGCGCCACCTAATGGTACGTCAGTCATTTGCAACGGGAGAAATTATGCTAGGTCTTTTTGCAACAGAATCTCCTAATGGTGAACTGGAATCTGCAGTTAAAGATTTAGAAGAAAGAATATCCAAGAAATTTCCAAAAGTAAAAAGTCTAATGTGGTTTAAAAATACAGATTGGGCTGACCGTACGCAAGCGGAAGAGACTCATACACTAGCAGGACGGGATTTCATTTACGATGAGATGCTAGGCTATCGTTATCGAATTTGGTTCGATACGTTCTTTCAAACAAATCCTATTCAAGCACAGAAGCTAGTAGAATTGGCTCTTGAAATGGGTAAACCTAAAGAAACTGAGAAAATGATTGATTTATTCTGTGGGGTAGGTACGTTCTCCCTTCCATTCGCTAGCCAAGTTGGTAAGCTTGCTGGAATTGAAATTGTGGAAACTTCTATTGAATCTGCCAAGCGAAATGCGAAAGATAATGGAATTGATAATACGTATTTCTTAGCAAAAGATGCAAGACGTGGGATTGATGAAGTATTAGAAAGTTTTGGAATACCAGAGTTGTTACTTCTTGATCCACCTCGCTCTGGTGCAGGTGGTAAGGTAATGCGCCGTATTGGTCGAGCACAACCGGAACGTGTAGTGTATGTTTCTTGTAATCCGGATACCTTTGCTGAAGATATTAAGGAGCTTGAACCTTTTGGGTATGAACTGATTGAAGTTCAACCAGTTGACTTATTCCCGCATACGGTTCATGTAGAGTGTGTGGCATTACTAACTTTAAAAACGAATGAGCAAATATAATAATATGGTCTAATCCATAATACAACAGGGTGGTATCTATTAGGAATTGATACCACCCTGTTGTTTTTTAATCCTAAATTATGTTGAGATTATATTTTAAAGATTTTTTTTAATTCTACATTCAAATTATCAAACTTAAACGAATATACAGTCTCATCCTTTTTATAAGTTGAAATCCTACCAATGTTCTTATCCTCAAATAGATAAACCGTGACTTCTTTGTTCTCTGGATTAACAATCCAATATTCATGAACACCAGTGGACATATATAAATCTAGCTTTTGAATGAGGTCTTTTCTTTGTGTGCTTTTTGAAAGTACTTCCACAACAAGGGATGGCACACCTTTATAGTAATCCTGTTCATTTATATTTTCTTCCAGATCACAAATAACCATCAGGTCTGGTTGAACTACATTAATGTTTTCTTCAGTTCGTCTCAGTTCAATATCATATGGCGCAACCATTGGTGTACATCGAGTTCCCTGGAAGGAATTATAAAAGGTTCCAAATAATTCAGTAATAGCACGTTGGTGTGCTGTTTTAGGTGAAGCAATCCAATAAATCTCTCCATCGATATATTCATATCGTTCCTCAGATACTTTGCTTAATTGGAGGAACTCCTTATATGTTGCCTTTTTGCCATGGGTGCTATATTCCGGAACTTTCTCTCTGACATTCTCTAATAGGAGTGATTGATCGGCAGTGGCTTCCTTAACGGCAGTTAGCTTAGCAATTTCTGTTCCATTTCTTGTAATAATAATATCTTCTTGTGCTGCAAGCATTAGGTATTTGCCAAAGTTATTTTGTAATTCTGTTGAATTAATAATCAAGGGCGATACCTCCCAATTAGCTAAAATAGCTATTTTAGCTAATTATACTGTTTGAATTTAATTTTTACAAGACAACGACGATGATGAAGTTACTTGTATACAAAGATTAAAAAGAACCAAACTATAAAAAAGCCCTTGAAATAATTGGAGGTACAAAATTGTCTAATCATAAACAAACCAATCCTGATAATAGAAAAAATAATGTGGAACGCCTGCATGACATGATTGAAAACACACAGGCAAAATTAAAAGATGCGGAAACTAGTTTGGAATTTGCAAGTCCTGAGGAACAAGAGTTTATAAAAAATAAAAACGAGAGAAGAAAACAGTCTATTGCCGCCATGGAACAGGAAATGGAACAAGAGATGGCTGCACGTAGAAATGGTGAAATAGAGGATTGAGACACGTGAAATGTGTCTCAGTCCTTTAATTATTATAGAAATATTCATATACCAAATTGGGAGATGTACCCTTCTATTAATTATGGTATATTTGTATAAAATTGGAACAAAAAATGAGGTGTTACGATGCAGTTAACGATTCATGCAAAGGGCAGTAACGCGGAAGTAATCTCCTATTTACTTTCTAAAAACCCTAATAATTTATATGAAAGAAGCACGAATGGCCATTTAGTTAGAATGTTTTACAGTAAGTTTCTTAGAAATGAAGTAGAAGCGACATTCTTTGTAACACCTGACCCAATCAACTTATCAAGAAAAAGTTCGGAAAACTATGACATTACTTCTTACATAAATGATAGAGAGTTTGTTGTTAGCAGTATCTTTTGCTCTTTCTTAAGGTCTGCTCTTGGTACTGCTCTAAACGGAAAACCTAAAGAAGAATTTGCATCATGGGTGAATCATGATTTCGAATTTCGTTTTGGTTTTGGTCCATTGGCGTCGGATTTGTCAGATAAACAGATTATAAGTTTGTTTGAACCTCTAGGATTCGAAGTGGATATTACGTATGGGAAAGTAGATTACCAAGTTGATATAAAAAGTAAAAGTACTGCTAGATATATTACCTTAAACGGACTAACCACTTTACAGAACGGATTAAGGCAACTTTTTGTACTAATTCCTGTATTAGATAATTATAAGCACTACTACATTGACGAAAAAGAGATAGAAAAGATAGACAGATATGGTGAAGGGTGGCTAGACACTCATCCACAAAGGGAGTTTATCTTAAGACGTGCACTTCGTTTTAAAGAGTTAATAGATACAGTAGAAATAGATGCTAAAAATGAACCTGTTGGAAAAGAAGTGGCGGAGAGAAAGGTACGGTTGAATGATCTTAGGTATGAGAAAATAATTGAACACATCCAAAACCTATCTAATAAAGAGAGTATTGTAGATTTTGGCTCTGGAGAAGGAAAACTTTCCGTGCGTTTAGGATTTTTGAATGGAGTAAAAGAGATATTGGCTGTGGAGCCATCAGAGGTTGCTACTCTGAAAGCTTTAAAACGCTTTGAAGAAGTAAGGGATAAAGAGAACTTTCTCCCGCCAACTACTGTAATGGGATCTCTCTTTTACTATGATGATAGATTGCGTTCCAAAGATGTGATGGTGTTATGTGAAGTGATTGAACATATTGATGAATATCGTTTACCTCGCATTATGGATAATATGTTAAAGAATTATAGGCCAAAGACGTTAATCATTACAACACCGAATCAGGAATATAACTGTGTTTATGATATGGGCAAAGAATATAGGCATACCGATCATCGATTTGAATGGACAAGAGTTGAATTTCAGGATTGGTGTAAGATAGTGAACCCTGGTAATTATGAGTTAACATTCGATGGTATTGGGGAAGAACACCCGTTATATGGACATCCAACCCAAATGGTTGTGTTCACACGAAAGGAGAGTCATTGATGGAGATCAGATTGCCATATTCCGGAATTGTATTACTAGTAGGACCTTCAAATAGTGGTAAATCTACGTTCCTACAGAGTTTAATAAATAACAAGCAGATTCTTCCTTCCGAGGTTATTAGTTCAGATGATTTCCGGGTACTTGTAAGTGATATAGAATTTGTGGATTGGAAAAACCGCCCCAAGGATGAGGCAGATGGAATCTTCGATCAGTACCAATCTATTTCGAAAGAAGCCTTTTCCTTGATGGACTCTCTGATTGAGAAGAGGTGTCGGTTAAACAAATTGACTTTTGTCGATGCAACCCACTTACACAGTGATGATCGTAAACGATATATTGAGATAGCGAGAAGATTGCATGTTCCAATTACGGCTCTTGTATTAGATATTGATCAGAATACGCTACTTGCTAGAGATGAAATGCGGGATAATCCTCGTGGGAAACGAAGGATTAAACAACAATATCAAACATTTAAAAGAGAGAAGCGGTTTATCAAAAAAGAAGGTTATCTCGCTACTTACTTTCTCTCTGGCATGGAAGACATTACATTGGTCAGAAAAATTACTAATCCTATTGAAATAGATGTAGATAAAGGTATAGATATTATCGGTGATATACATGGCTGCTACGATGAAATGATTCAACTTTTACAAAAACTAGGCTATGAGAAAAATAGTGAGGAATATTATGTTCATCCTGAGGGTAGAAGGTTTTTATCACTCGGAGATATTATGAGTCGAGGGCCAAAATCACTGGCTACGATGGAATTCTTCTTGAAACATGTAAATGCGGGGTTCGCTTACATGATTGATAGTAATCATGGTTGGAAAATTGCTAGATGGTTAGATGGTAGAAATGTCAACTTGAATCATGGTGATGAACTTGTTGAAGAGGAATTCGAGTATTACTTGGAACAATATGGTGAAGAACGGACAATGGAATTAAAACAACAATTAAAACAATTACTTCTAAAGGCTCCATCTCACTATATTCTAACCAAGAACTCAGTTCCTACAGCGGTATGTGCCCATGCAGGAATAAGGGATGAATTTATTGGGAAGCAATCTTATGAGATTAGTGATTTCTGTCGGTATGGGGATACGGATGGTTTTGATGAAAGTGGTAAGCCAATAAGAAAAGATTGGACTATACATCATAAGTCTAGCAGTTTAATAATTTGGGGTCATGTTCCAAATCTTAAGCCACTTATTATTAATAATACAATTAATATTGATCAAGGGGTTGTTTTTGGTGGGGAACTTACTGCATACCGGTATCCGGAGAAGGAATTTATCGCGGTAAAAGCATTAAGAGATTACTCAGGTGTAAGTAATAACCCATTATTAGAGTTGGAAAAGAATCGGTTGAATCCACCTAACATTGCTAAGTTTGTAAATGGGTATTCTGTTTTAACGGATACCTTGGGAGAGGTCCGTATTCCTAAAAATCAGGTTGTACCGGCAATTGATACCGTATCTCATTACACAGTTCCTTTGGAGGAGCTTGTTTATATTCCGCCAACCATGAGTCCAACACCAAACCCATCTGTTTTAGAAGATTATCTCGAGCATCCTAAAGAGGCAATAGATTATATTCGTAGCATGGGCATTGAACGTATGGTGGCAGAAAAGAAGCATATGGGTAGTAGGGGTGTACTCTTACTATTTAGAGATAAAAAAGCAGGAATGAAATATATTGGAAGAGAAACATTGGGTGTCATTTATACGAGAACAGGTAGAAGATTTTTTAAGGAAGAAATAGAAGAGGAAGTTCTACTTAGAATTAATGAAGGCCTGTGCTCAAATGATTATTTTACCAAGTATGATACCGAGTATGTATTATTGGATGCCGAGATTATGCCTTGGAATTTAAAAGCGAAAGAACTAATAAGTAACCAATATGCACATGTAGCAGAGAATGCTATCTTAGACAGAACATTATTAACTGATAAGTTGAAAGAGGCTGCAAGGCTAAATCCTGATGTAGGAAATTGGCTACATGAATATGAAGGCAAACTAGATAATGCACGAGTCTTTCATGAGGTCTTTCAGAAATATTGCTGGGATGTTGAAGGGGTAGATCGGATTCAAATCGCACCTTTCCATGTGTTAGCTCATAGTAAGGAAACCTTTTTCCATAAAGCCCATACATGGCATATGGAGATGAATGTGGAGTTTGCCAAGATGGTTGATATTTTTGTAGAAACAGAGTATCGACTGATAGATGATCAATCAAGTGAGGAAGAAGTTATTAGGTGGTGGGAAACAATCACGAAGGATGGTCATGAAGGTATTGTGATAAAACCTGAGTTCTTTATATCAAAACATAAAGGAAAGATAATCCAACCTGCTATTAAAGTAAGAGGAAGAAAGTATTTAAACATCATTTATGGGATGGATTATCTAAGGCCTGAGAACCTAACAAGATTGAAGGAGAGAAACACTTCAAAGAAACAAAAATTGGCACTTAAAGAATTTGCGCTTGGAGTAGAAGGTATTGAGCGGTTTGTTCATGGTGAATCAATAGAAAGAATCCATGAATGTGTTCTAGGTACACTTGCCATGGAATCAGATCCGGTCGATCCGAGGCTTTAATGCTAAGAATTTGGGCTGGTACAATGCAACAATACATTGCATTATGTAAATAAAAATGAAAGGGGTAAAATAGATAAGGTAAAGAGGTAAAAGTCATTAATCAAACGTTTGTTTGAAACGGAAAAGGAGCGTACACATCATGAGTTCAGTTAATTGGCTAGAAGAGGTATTAAAAAGAAAAGATGATTTCATTAATGATTTACAAGGTCTATTAAGAATTAAAAGTGTACTAGATGAAGAAAATGCGAAAGAGGATGCCCCACTTGGACAAGGAATAAAAGATGCACTTCAATATATGCTTGACTTAGGTGAAAAGGACGGTTTTACAAGTAAAAACGTTGGAAATCTTGCAGGACATGTTGAAATGGGAGAAGGTAATGAGTTAGTTGGTATTCTTGGTCATGTAGATGTTGTACCTGAGGGAGACGGCTGGAGCGTTGAACCATATGGTGGCGAAGTAAAAGACGGGAAAATATATGCTCGTGGTTCTAGTGACGACAAAGGACCAACGATAGCAGCTTATTACGGTATGAAGATTGTGAAAGAACTAGGTTTACCTCTTAGCAAGCGAGTACGTCTCATTATTGGTACTGATGAGGAAAGTGACTGGCGTTGTGTTGAACATTATTTTGAACATGAGGAGATGCCAACTACAGGTTTCGTTCCGGATGCAGATTTTCCTATCATTTTTGCAGAAAAAGGAATTTCCGATTATGACTTGGTCCAGCCTCCTTCAGAAGGACAAGCAAAAGCGAAATATGAACTGGTGTCATTCCAATCCGGACGTCGCTATAACATGGTACCTGATTATGCAGAGGTTCATCTTAAAGTGGAGGAAGCAGATACTGCAGAAATTCAGAAATACTTAGCATATCTAAGTGAAATGAAATTAGAAGGTGATGCCAATTTTATAGATAGTGAACTAGTATTAACATTAGCTGGAAAAAGTGCTCATGGCGCTGAACCACGAAATGGGAAAAACGCTGGAACCTTCATGGCAGAATACTTAAAAACATTGGAATTAGATGATGCTGGTGGAAAATATGTGAATACAGTATCGGAATTGCATGAGAAGTCTCGTGGGGAAGTATTTGGAATTGAATATGCGGATGAAGAATCAGGAGAATTAACTATAAATGTCGGTGTGATGAGTTTTAGTAAGGAAGATGGTGGCCGTATTGGACTTAATATGCGTTATCCTGTTACATTTGGTATAGAAGAAGGAAAGAAGAAGATTGAAGCAGTATTAGATGAAAAAGGGCTTCAATTGGAAAACTTTACGGATTCTAAGCCTACATATGTAAAAAAGGACGATCCGCTGATTAAGACACTACAAAAGGTGTATGAAGAACAAACTGGTGAAAAAGCAGATCTTCTTGCAATCGGGGGCGGAACATATTCACGTGCCTTGGACAAAGGGGTTGCATTCGGAGCGATGTTCCCAGGTCGTGAAGATGTTATGCATCAGAAGGATGAATATGCAATCGTCGAAGACCTATTTAAAGCTTCAGCAATTTATGCACAAGCTATTTATGAATTAGCCAAGTAATAAAGCTGGAGTGACATGTCGGCAAATTATGACAATATTCGGGGAGTGACAGGCACCGAAAAAAAGGGAGAGGGTAAGATGAGATACGTTGATACTTGGGATTTGGATACTATATTTCCTGGGGGAACTAAGTCTGAGGAATTGCAGGTTAAATTGAAGTCGGTTCAGGAAGATATTGAGGTATATGGTAAGTTATTAAAGGATTGGGATACTAGTTCTGTTGATGCTTTTAAAGCTATTTTGCAGAGCCAGGAAAAGATTGGCAAGGGTCTTGGCCAGTCCAGAACTTTTGTCCAAATGTGGCATGATGCTTATACAAATGATGAGAATGCGAGTGTAGTAATGGGTCAGATTATGAACTTATATAGTGAAGTTCAGAAACTGTCCAATACATTTACTAAGAGATTAGTTGCAATCTCAGATGAAGATTGGAACTCACTATTAGAAGACAAGGATCTACAGGAAGTTTCCTTCTCATTAAATGAAATCCGTAATGATGGTAAGCGTTTATTATCAGAAGAAGAAGAGAAGCTCATTGCCGAGTTAAATAAAGACGGATTATCAGCTTGGAGCAGTCTTTATGATACGACTGTTTCCATTATGACTATCCCATTTACAGATAAAGAAGGCAAAACGACGGAACTTTCTGTTGGGCAAGCAATGAACAGAATGTACGCAGACCCAGATCCTGAAGTTCGTAAACAACTTTTTGAAAACTGGGAAGCAGCTTGGACGAAGTTTGGTCCTATCTTTGCTGATACGATTAATCATCTAGATGGTTATCGAATTACTCTTCAAAAGAGTCACGATTATAAGAATCATTTGGAAGAGCCTTTGGAATATAATCGTATGTCTGAGGAGACACTCCATGCGATGTGGTCTGCGGTATCAAATAATAAACAACCTTTCCTAGATTTCTTAGGCCAGAAGGCAAAATTATTAGGTATGGAAAAATTGGGTTGGCAAGATGTGGATGCACCTATAGCAATCGGCAATACAAAACCAACTCGTTTCACTTATGATGAAGCTTGTGATTTTGTTATTGAAAACTTTGCATCATTTGGTGATAAACTTGCAGGATTTTCTAAACATGCATTGGAAAATCGTTGGGTAGAAGCTGAAGATAGACCAAATAAACGCCCAGGTGGGTATTGCACTGGTCTACCGGAGTTCGGTGAATCAAGAATCTTTATGACTTTCACAGGTTCACCATCTGACACAAGTACATTAGCACATGAGCTAGGTCATGCTTTCCATAGCCATGTCATGAAGGACTTACCAACATTGAACCGTCGCTATGCGATGAATGTTGCAGAAACTGCTTCAACTTTTGCAGAAACGATCATTGGCAATGCCACTGTTGCGAATGCAAAAACAAATGAAGAAAAGATTGCATTATTAAACTCTAAATTAGAAAATGCAACAGCTATGTTTATGAATATACATGCTCGATTCTTATTTGAAGATGCCTTCTATAAGGAACGTGCTAAAGGAATAGTATCTGAGAAAAGATTAAATGAATTAATGGTTGAAGCACAAAAAGAAGCTTATGTGGATAGCTTAGCTAGTTACCACCCACACTTCTGGTGTAGCAAGTTACACTTCTTTATTGATAGTGTGCCATTCTATAACTTCCCGTACACGTTTGGCTTCTTATTTAGCTTAGGAATTTATGCAGAGTATCTGAAGAATCCTGAGGGCTTTGAGGATAAGTATATTTCGTTATTACAAGATACAGGTTCCATGAAAGTGGAAGACCTTGCAGAGAAACATCTTGGAGTAGATATCAAAAAAGAAGATTTCTGGGCAGCTGGAATTCAATTAATGGTAAAAGATACAGAAGAGTTTATTCGATTAACAAATGAATTTGTTCAATAAATTATTGGGGTGCTTATCCATATGGATAAGCACTTTTTTATAGAATAAAAACCATATGCTCTAACTCATGGTCTATTACTCCACAATCAAGCTTATAATTCTAGTACAAGCTTGTATTCGAGGGGGAACGTTTAATGGCAACAATCATAACCATCATCATAACATTTATTGCTACTGGTATTGATGAGATGCTTGTATTAATTCTCTTATTTGCCCATGCAAAGAACCAAAAGCAAATACGGCAAGTATATATTGGTCAACAGATTGGTATGACCTTCATTCTCCTGTTAGTGATTATCGTAGCTTCTGGTATAATTTCATTTGCTGGAAAATGGACAGGCTTACTTGGACTACTTCCAATCCTTATAGGGATTATGGAACTCGTGGAAGATGATGATGATGATGATGATGATGAAAGTGCTGGAATTCTGAATAAAATATCGATGTTCAGCAACCTTTCCATAAGGGTAGCGATTATAGCTATTGTAGGTGGTGCAGAGGAACTGGCAATTTATGTTCCCTATTTTTCTTCGCTAACTTGGGATGAAGTCACCCTTGCAATCATAACTTTTATCATCATGGTTCCTATCTGGTGCGCAATTTGCCATATGGTAGGGTCTAGGAAAAATATCTATCAATTTGTAAAACGATTTCAACGGTTTATTATTCCACTTGTTTTCATTGGGATTGGAATAAAGGTGTTGCTAGAAAGTGATACGATTGAAGCGATTTTGGATTTGTTTATCTAGTCGAGCCTTATTCTATAATCGAAGGGTAATAAAATGATATAATTATACTAGTAAAGGTACTATTATTTGTTGCTTAAGTTGTGATTGTTGTAGGAATACTATGTGGTATACAGGAATGTATTTATTATAACTTTTTGTGAATCTGAACGGATGTCATGAGTCATACTAGTAACAATGTAAATGAAGTAATGAAGGAGTAATGTCATGACAGAACAAGTTAAAGCTAATGAAGGCGATATGATTGAAATTAAGACTGGAGATCATAAAGGTAAAAAAGGTAAAGTTCTGATAGTCAGAGATAATTCTGTGATAGTAGAAATCGGTCATAATAAGGTACGCGACGAACCAATAAAGACTGTGATTAACCATAAGAATTATAATTTAGTATAGTTCGGAATGAAAAGCCCACCTCATGAAGTGGGCTTTTTATGTTGAGAAAGTGAAAACGTTAGGATTAAAATACCAAAATATGTTCCCTTTTGGGATAATCATGCTCTCTTAAATCGTAAATATGCTCCAATAGTTTAAAAGCTTGTACTCTTAAAGACGACCTTCTACCGTAAATATCCAAGCATATGCCCAAGATTAAAAACTCTGTCCCCTTTACCCTATCCGCTTTTTACAATCCTCGCTCCAAACAATACTCATCCACTAGTTCCTCAATCTTATCAACAAGTGGATATTTTCCTGAAAACGTAAAGGTAATCTCCTCCAGAAATTCACCATCTCGATATACATGAATTGCCCCATTCTGTTCAATCACACTAAATTCCGGTTCAAATCGATAACCACTACGTTCTATTGCACCCATTTTGACCATTCTCCTCTACAAGTTATATGACTTAGTATTTCTCATACTTGTCTTGTTCAATTCACATGGATAAAATTGCCTTCTGAATCATATCTTTGAATGAGGAGGTAGATTCAATGGCAGATAAGCGGAAAAATGATCCTAAAGATGAGCAACTGGAGATTTTTCGTGTGAACGATAAGGATAAGTTTATGACGACGAACCAAGGGTTGAAGGTTTCTGAGGATGAGCTTTCCTTAACAGCTGGAGTCCGTGGTCCAACCATCATGGAGGATTTTCATTTCCGGGAAAAAATGACGCATTTTGATCATGAGAGAATTCCGGAGAGGGTAGTACATGCTAGAGGGTTCGCAGCACATGGTGAATTTCAATTATATGAAAACATGGAACGGTATACGAAGGCAAAGATTTTCACGGATACTTCCAAAAAAACACCAGTATTTGTTCGATTCTCTACTGTAAATGGTGCAAGGGGCTCTGCAGATACGGCAAGGGATGCCCGTGGATTTGCAACTAAGTTCTACACAGACGAAGGTAATTATGACCTCGTTGCGAATAACATACCAGTCTTTTTTATACAGGATGGCATTAAATTCCCAGATGTTGTCCATTCCTTTAAACCTGAACCACACAATGATATTCCTCAAGCGTCCACCGCACATGATAATTTTTGGGATTTTGTTGCTAATAATCCGGAAAATGCACATATGGTCATGTGGATTATGTCTGACCGTGCCATACCAAGAAGCTTTCGAATGATGGAGGGCTTTGGTGTGAATAGTTTTCGCTTTGTAAATGCTAATGGGGAGGCATTCTTTGTAAAATTTCACTGGAAGCCAAAACTAGGTGCACATTCACTCGTTTGGGAGGAAGCACAAAAGTTGATGGGAGTTGATCCAGATTTTCATCGCAATGATTTATGGGAGGCGATTGAAAGAGGGGATTACCCGGAATATGAATTAGGTGTCCAAATTGTTAGACAAGAAGATGAATTTAAATTTGATTTTGACCTATTGGATGCAACGAAGCTAATACCAGAGGAAGAAGTTCCAGTGAAGATCATTGGGAAGATGACGTTAACTAGAAATGTTGATAACTTCTTTGCTGAAACGGAACAGGTGGCATTTCACCCTGCAAATGTTGTACCAGGTATAGATTTTACAAATGATCCATTATTACAAGCGAGGCTGTTTTCTTATGTTGATACACAATTAATACGTTTAGGCGGTCCTAATTTTCATGAAATACCGATAAATCGCCCGATATGTCCATTTCACAATAATCAGCGTGATGGTTACCATAGACAAACAATCAATGTTGGTAGAGTAAACTATCATCGAAATTCCTTGGCTGGAAACACACCTACTCCGGCACCACCTGAGGAAGGTGGTTATAAACATTATGAAGAAAAGGTAGATGGCCGGAAAGTTCGTGCAAGAAGTAAGAGCTTTACCGATTTCTTTTCCCAGGCTACATTATTTTGGAATAGTATGAGTGAACCAGAGAAAAAACATATCATTGATGCTTTTAGCTTTGAACTCGGTAAGGTTAAAAACAAATCAGTTCGACAACAAAACGTGGATTTATTTGCTAATGTAGACCTTGAGTTAGCACAAACAGTAGCACGAAATGTTGGGGTTACACCACCAAATAGTGGGGGATCCAGCGTTACAAAGTCGTCGCCAGCCCTTAGTCAATTAAATACGCCGATGTCAGCTAAAACAAGAAAAGTTGCAGTGATACTATCAAATGGTTTTAATGGTCCTTTAGTAAATTCGGTACTGGAGTTTTGGAAAGCGGAAGGATTAGTGCTAGACATAATCAGTGAAGATCAAGGAATGGTAATGGGAACGAATGGTGTAAACCTGGAAGCAACACAAAATGTTTATACTGCTGATTCAGTATTATATGATGCTGTTTATATGGTCCGTGGAAGCAGTAGCGATATGAGGTATAATCAGAAGGTTGCACATTTCCTAGATGAGGCTTTTCGTCATAAAAAGACGATTGGGGCTACTGGTGAGGGAGTGCAATGGTTACAGGTAAATAAGTTTACTAACCAACCAGGTGTTATTTCAGATGGTGGCGATTTTGCAAAACGATTTGTGGAAGCGGTGGCAATGCATCGTCATTGGAATAGATTATAGAGAGAATGAAACTGTGAAAATATAATAGAAGTAAAAAATACGTTTGGCTATCAAGCTTTACCAATAGCTAAGCGTATTTTTATTTTTTTGTTTCCATAAGTATTTGTTATACATATTGATTTGAATATAGTATTTTTACTTATACGTTAAGGGGATTATACTTAATACAGGGGGTGGGAAAATGGAGTATTTGATTATCTTTTTTACCGGTATTGTTTCCACTACATTAGGTACAATTGCTGGTGGTGGGGGACTGATTAGTTTACCAATGATGCTATTATTAGGTATCCCTATTCATTCCAGCATTGGTGCGAATAAAGTCTCCAACACGGTTAGTGCTTTTTCTAGCTTTTTTCATTTGTTTAGGCAAAAGAAAATTGCAATGAAGGAGTGCTATTGGATAATTCCAATTAGTGTATTAGGTGGGATTAGTGGTGGTTGGGTTGCTAGCTTAATTTCTGCTGAACACCTATATATTATCGCTATTATTCTTTTGGTTTTTGCTTTCATTACCTCCATGGTTGGGAAGCGGAATTTTACTGGAGGAAATATCCTGAAGCCAACTAGGTTAAGTGTTCCCGGACTTTATGGTATTGGAATTTATGATGGCATATTCGGACCGGGACAGGGGACTTTGATGCTTTATCTATTCGCATATTTAAAAGTAGATTATATACGAGCAGTTGGCTATGCAAGGCTAGCTACTTTTTCGAGTTGTATCGGTGCTGCCGTAATGTACATTTCTTCAGGAGTAATTATTTGGGGAGTAACATTATCATTACTATGTGGTTCAGTTATAGGTGCGCAAATAGGGGTGCGTCTGGCAGAAAGGTTAAAACCCGCATATGTAAAGCCAATATTAAGGATTGTTACCATTGCGATTATTTTGCAAGTGTTTGTGGAGAATGTTTTGTAAAGCCAGCTCAGGAATGAACTGGCTCTAAGAAGTTAAACTATTGAATTTTCATAAACTACTTGTCCATCTACCATAGTAAAAATAACTTTAGCAGTCTTAATCTCTTCAGGGGGAACATTGAACAGATCACGGTCTAAAACAATCAAATCAGCGAGCTTGCCAACCTCTAATGTTCCTAGTTCTTGTTCTCGGAATGCTCCATAAGCTGATCCAAGAGTATAAGCTCTTAAGGCATTTGCTAGTGTTACCTTTTCAGCACCATTCCAACAAACATCAGCATCATCAAGTCGAGTTACGGCACGATAAATAGCTGATAATGGATTAAGTCCAACAACCGGATAATCACTGCCATAAACTAATGTAGCACCAGCATCCTGTAATGTTTTCTGGAGCATATATAGTTTCATCCGTTCCTCACCAATTAAATCTTGGAAGACTTCATAGGAGGAGCCATTTATATGTTCTGGTTGGATAGAAGCTAATACTCCTAATTCCCCAAACCTCGGAATATCATCTTGTTGAATCATTTCGATATGTTCAATCGCATGTCTACTGTCTCGTGTCCCATTTTGTTGTTGTGCTTCTTCAAAAGTATCTAATGCTAATTTTACTGCTTTATCGCCAACGCAATGGAAACGAACACAAAAATTCTCCATGTCTGCTTCAATTGTCCATTTTTTAATCAAGTCCTCTGGAAAAACAGTTCCACCTGACGTTTCTGGTCTATTAGTATATGGCTCATCTAAGTATGCAGTATAGCTAGTGATTACACCATCAATGAATTGCTTAAAACCAGTAAACTGCACCATATCGGTATGATGTTCGTCTCGAAGCCTTTTTGCCTCGGATATATCGCCATTCAAAGGAGCTACAAAATGGATCCGGGCAGTTAGTTTTCCCTTTTTCTCAAAGTCTGCATAAATAGTAGCTTCTTCTGTGCTCATTTCGGGTAGCCTAAGCAGATCATGAACGGCAGTTACACCATATTGTGCAGCTTCTTGTAAAAACTGTTCTAACAGCTGTTCTTTACGATTTAGATCCATGGGCATGGCTTTCGTGACTAATCCGACAGCATGTTCTAATAATAGCCCTGTTGGCTCGCCGTTCTCGTTTTTAACTACCTCTCCAAATTCAGGATTAGGCGTTTGGTTGTTAATCCCTGCCACCTCTAGCATGATAGAGTTTACCCAAACACTATGGAATTCCGCTTGATATAGTATAACTGGACGGTCAGACACAGCTTCATCTAAATAGCGCTTGTCTACTACCTTGCTATCTACCCAGGCATTGTTATCCCAACCACTACCAATGATGATGGGAAGGTCAGGATTTTCGAGTGCAAATTGTTTCACTAAATTGGCTGCTTCCATTGCAGATGTAGCATCTTGTAGCTGAACACTATTGGTCAGCATGCTGCCTAGTAATAGGTGAATATGGAAGTCATGAAATCCAGGCATGATTAGATTGTTGCCAAAATCAAGTAACTGGGTGTCTTCTGAGATATAATCGTTTATCTTTGCTTTATCTATGATGTTTGTTATTTTGTTTTCTTTTATTAAAATAGCAGCTGATATTGGGTGGTCATCGGTTCCTGTAAAGACATTATTTCCAATTATTATCATATCAGGTGATACGGGCATGGAATCATTCTCCTTTAGATAAGTATCATGGTAATGACCTAATTTTATATTATATGTTAGTTTTATGTACACATAAAAAATATAATCAGGATAAAAAAACAAACCAATAGGATTATTCCTTTTGGTTTGTTTGGCTTTTAATTTACCGTTGTCTTTAGAGATTCTTTAACCATATCAACAAATAACTGAAGAAATCTAGTATCACCAGTAAGTTCGGGATGGAATGAACTTACTAAAATATGATTCTGTTTAGCGGCAACAATTTGATTGTCGTAAGTTGCTAGTATCTCTATATTTTCATTCGCTCTCTCTATATACGGTGCGCGGATAAAGACTGCCGGATATGATGTTTTTATACCTTTTACAGTAAGCTCTGCTTCAAAGCTTTCTTTCTGTCTACCAAAGGCATTGCGCTTGACGCAAATATCTATTAAACCGAGATGACTATCTTGTGATTCGGATAATTCCTTGGCGACCAATACCATACCAGCACAGGTTCCGAAGATAGGTTTATGATTGGAACTGAACTGTTTTAATGGGTCAAAGAATCCATATCGATCGATAAGCTTCCTAATTGCAGTACTCTCCCCACCAGGTAGGATCAATCCGTCTACTTCCTCTAGTTGCTCTGGATTTTTAATTATAACTCCAAAACAGCCTAGCATCTCAATTTGATTAATATGTTCTTGAATGGCTCCTTGTAGTCCGAGAACACCAATCTTAATCTTCTTCACATACTCACAGCCTTTCTGGAAAAAGTCAACTAGTGACCAGTATCCATTTGTTCGACAAATTTCGGGGAGTGACAGGCACCTTTCTCCTACCAGCCGCGTTCTTGCATTCTTTCTTCTTGATTTAGTTTGGATATTTCGATGCCTTTCATTGGTGTGCCGAGTTCTTTGGATAGTTTTCCGATTAGTTCGTAGTCGTTGTAGTATGTAGTTGCTTGAACAATGGCACTTGCGAATTTTTCTGGGCTTTCGGATTTGAAAATACCTGAGCCAACGAAGACCCCATCCGCGCCTAACTCCATCATTAGTGCGGCATCTGCCGGTGTTGCAACACCGCCTGCAGCGAAGTTTACTACTGGTAATTTTCCGGCCGCTTTAATTTGCTTTAAGATTTCATATGGTGCACCTAAATTTTTAGCTTCTGTCATTAATTCATCATCGCTCATCAAGGTAACTTTACGCACTTGTGCTTGAACTTTGCGCATATGTCGTACTGCCTCTACAATGTTTCCTGTTCCAGGTTCCCCTTTTGTACGAAGCATAGAGGCACCTTCACCAATACGTCTAGCTGCCTCACCTAAATCACGACAACCACAAACAAATGGTACGGTAAAATCACTCTTTAGAAGGTGAAATTCCTCATCGGCAGGTGTTAATACTTCACTTTCATCAATATAATCTACACCCATTGCTTCCAGCACACGTGCCTCTACAATATGTCCGATACGGGCTTTTGCCATTACTGGAATAGTTACAGCGTTCATTACTTCTTCGACTATACGGGGATCTGCCATTCTAGCAACTCCACCAGCTGCACGAATATCAGAAGGTACTCGTTCCAATGCCATTACAGCAACAGCGCCACTTGCTTCAGCTATCCTTGCTTGCTCTGCATTGACAACGTCCATAATAACGCCACCTTTTTGCATTTGAGCCATACCTCTTTTTACAATCTCAGTTCCTAGTTGTCTTTCCAATTCAAACACTCCAGTCAATTCATTTAGTTGATTAAATTTAAAATTTTATCTTATTATAGTAGGTAGTTGGCATTGTTAAAAGTGTCAGATTAATAGATTTTAATGATGCCAGTGAAGGAGATTAGTAAAAATGGAAATGTTATCGTGTGATTTGAACCGTGAAAACGAGATACCACTTTATGAACAGTTGTATGGGTTTATAAAAACGGAAATTTTGGAAGGGAGAATCCCATATGGGACAAAGTTACCGTCGAAGCGGAAGCTCGCTGAATTTCTAAAAGTTAGTCAAAATACAGTGGAAACAACCTATGAGCAACTAGTGGCGGAAGGGTATGTGGAGGGAATAGCGAGGAAGGGTTTTTTCGTTTTGACCTACGAAGATTTGGAGTATGTCCAAACGGCTAATAGAGAGCAAAAAACTCCCAAGGAAGAGGAACAAGAAATTCGCTATGATTTCCATCCAAGTAAGATCGATACAGAGAACTTTCCCTTTGCAAAATGGAGAAAGTACACCAAAAACATAATGAACCAAGAGCATCAATCCCTGCTTTTAATGGGAGATAGGCAAGGGGAATATGTACTAAGAGAGGAGATTGCAAACTATCTCTATCAAGCTAGAGGGGTTCATTGCTCACCAGACGATATTATTCTAGGTGCTGGGGTGGAGACATTACTACAGCAATTGATTTTATTATTAGGGCCTAAGGTGGCTTACGGTGTTGAGGACCCTGGCTATCATGTAATATCTAGTATTCTTAAAAACTATCCCAATGAAGTATGTTCACTTAAAGTTGATGAAAGTGGGGTACAAGTAGATTCTCTTGAGCACTTAAAGATAGATGTTCTATATGTAACACCGTCCCACCATTTTCCATATGGTTCTGTGCTTTCGGCAAATAGAAGAATAAAATTGTTGAACTGGGCAGCTGATCGGAGTAATCGCTTTGTTATTGAAGACGATTATGACAGTGAATTTCGTTATAGCGGAAAATCGATTCCGTCCTTACAAAGTATGGACCAAGCTGGAAAAGTGATTTACTTAGGGACTTTTTCCAAATCATTGATTCCATCGATTCGGATCAGTTATATGGTACTTCCAAAAGGACTAATGGAGCGCTATCAAAAGGAATTATCATTCTTTCAATGCACCGTATCTAGAATTGATCAGCATATATTAGCACAGTTTATGAAACAAGGAGATTTTGAAAAACACCTCAACCGGATGCGGAAAGTCTATCGGAGGAAAATGGAGACTACCGTAGAATTACTTAAAACATATGATAATAAAATAAAAGTAGCAGGAGATATATCAGGTTTTCATGTTGTATTAGAAGTAAATAACGGTATGGATGAAGAGGAATTAGTTAAAAGGGCCAAACAAGAAGGAATCAAAATATACCCACTATCCACCTACACAATGGACAAACAAAACAACACCCAACCAAACATCATCCTAGGATTCGCAGGAATACCAGAAACAAAACTCGAAGAAGCAATAACATCACTACTAAAAAGCTGGAATATCATGGTGCCTGTCACTCCCCGAAATTTGTCGAAGGAGTGACAGGTTTTTCTTTAAAACATGTTTGGGTAATGCTTAATCATTGCATCAGAAATAGCATCTGCCATAACACGAGCTAGTTTTTCTATTTCATCATAGACTTGTATGTCTTTCTCATATTCTTTGTTCATCATGTAAACTGCCTCTTGCTTCGTTAAATCCAGATGTTCATAAAACATTTCGCGAACAGCGCTTTCGGTTAAATAAGGGTTTACACTATTTAAGAATACGGCAATTTCATCAGCATTTTGATACCACTTTCTCTCTGCCTCTTCAGCTTCTGCCGTATTCCCTGCTAAAGCCGCCTTGACTAGATCAGCTGCAATTAATAGATGTTCTTTAATTAAATTACTATACGTAGAAGCAACTGTATCGCCATAAAGTCTACGGATCATATTGCCCATATCAGTAGCGTTTTTCAATAGTCGAGCCAGTACCTCATCAATATCTGGTAAATCAAAAATCAGGCTAATAATCGCCATTCTAGTCCAAGCCACATGTTCTTCCCATAGACTTCGGTTATCGTTTCTATAATCTAATTCTGCCTGGGTAATACAATGACTTGGCTGTTGCATCTGATCTACTGGTGTTGTTACAGGTATCCTAATTGGTTGCCCAATCGGTAAATAATATGGATTCACCTGTGGATTTGCTGCAATGATTCGATAGGCATTTGTATGATACAACTGTGCTAAAGCATAGTAATTATCACCAGGCTGAATAATATGGTGCCTGAAATATCCCCTTTCTCTTCACTCCCCATTAACATACATATGTTATATGCTATTCGGGGATAGGGGGTTAGGTGAAAGTCTTAAGATAGGTGAGTTCCCTATGGAAAAACACTCTCTAAAAAACTACTACACCACAAAAGGGCTTCGACAAACTTCGGGAAGTGACAGGCACCTCCTCCAGCCCACTGGCACCTTTTCCTTCCTCTATACCAATTTCAGTAAGAGTTTCTTTAGTAAGGGGGCAAAGTGTTCGGGGAGTTCTTGGACGCTTGGGACCATAATGCGTTCTTTTCCATATATGTTTTGCATGGTTAGGTCTTCGCGTTCTTGAATTTCTCCATTGGCTAGGAACATACCTATAACACTAATTCCTTTTTTTCTTGCTTCTGTAACTGCGAGGTTAGTATCTACAACACCGTTTTGATCGTAATTAGCAGCAGCGGGCTCCCCATCAGAAAATACGAGTAAAAACTTATTCTTTTCTCTTCTTTCTATGAGTTCTTTTGTCATAACCCTTATGCTAAATCCGTCGCGGTTATCTTCTTCCGGTTCCAATTGCATAATTTTTGGTCCATTTTGTTCATAGAATGAATCGGAAAATGAGTGAATTCGATGTAGGTAATTAGGTTGATAATCTTTCTTAACCTCATTTGCGTCCTCCCAGAATCCGACAATAGAATGGGGGATTTTTAAGTACTTCAAAACCTCATGGAAAAGTACAATTCCACGCTTAGTTTCATTCATTTTGTTATGCATGGAGGCAGAACAATCCACTAGTAAGGTAAATACCGCATCAAATTCCTTAGAATCCTCATTCTTTTTATAAAAGACTCTAGGATTTTCATCTAATACGATTGGTAGTAGTTTCTTAGATAGCCTTCCGAAAACAAGGTCTTGCCTAGGTTGATTTTTCTTATGTTCAATCGTCTTTTCAATCGTTTTCGCTAGCTTTCGTTTATATGGTTCTATTTCTGAAACGAAATTCTGATAAGTCTCCATATCATCTTTAGTAGGATCTGTTGCCGGTTTGTCAATTTTTACAGCATGTTTATTTTCTTCGCCAAATTCATCAGACTGGCCACCGTTACGAGATGTCTCTTCTTTTTCCAATGCTTCCATTTCAGAGTAGTCATTTTGCTTACTTTGACCGGATGCGCTTTGAATAGAGGCCATTGCTTGGTCACCGTCTTCAGTTTCGCGAGCACCACCACCTAAGATACTAGTCTTTGTACCCTGCTCTAATTCAAATTGAAGGAAATTCTGTTTGCGATTTTCATTTTTATTTTCACGGTGCCAAGTGGAAAACTCTTGATCAAAGTATTCACTTTCATCCTGGTCTACTTCCTCAAAATCACAATTTGTCAGAGGGTCTGTACGAGTCAACTCATCAAATAATGTATTTTTCTCGTATCTCTCAATATGACTGACAGGGAAGACAAAGTACTCATTTAATGTATCCTTATATCCCGTTAAACGAAATACAATTTGTTCCGCAATTCTTGTAGTGTCTAAAGTGCTTCTTGCTTCAAACACTTGAAAAAGAAGAGGTTTAAGTTCATCCAGCTGTTGAATTTGACTTGTTGTTGCCTTTGGGAAAGATGGATCTGGATTGTCTGCTGCAAGTTGTAAGTAAATTAAACAAAAGAGTTCATCTAATGGGAAATTTCGATTTGCATTAACGACTAATTGTGTTCCAAAATAATGCTGGTATGCTTTTCTTCTAACAGAAAATGCTCGTACAGTTCCAGGTCGGTCATGTTTAATAATTTCCTCTAAACGGAGGTCTTCCAGGAGAGCAAATAACTGATTAGCAAATTTAGGCAAATCAAATTCAGCGATGGAATCTACAAAATTCTTCATCTCTGGTATAGTGGAATGTCTCAGTGTACCTAGTGCACGTAAATAGACATCAGTTTTAAGACCTGGCTCTTTAATGGATGGATTGGTATTGTCCCAAAAGCTGCTTGCTGTGAGTTTATAATCGACTAGATCAATCAGTGATCCATAATTGTAATCAAATTTGAGATCTACATCACCAGATAAAACGGTGGAAAGGTCTTGAAGCTGTAAGAATAGATTGGTATCGACCCTCGCATCATTAAAGACATGCATGCTATTTCTCCTAACTAAAAATAAGTTTCTGCTAAGTTCTTCACAAATTCCCTTTCGCGTTCTTCGTCCAGCTTGTCCACAATAGAACGAAGGATGGCACGTTTTGGAGGAATCAGTTCACTCAAATCACAAGCATCAAGTAAAGCGCGAATGGATGCAGCATCCTCAGAAAGCTTTCCTTGTATGACCGCTTGGATTAAGTCCGATGATAATTTCACAAATAAGTTAACCATCGTTTCATCTTCCAACTTCGTATTAGATTGAATTAGTTGTTTCAATTGTTCTCCCTCAATATACGGAATCTCCAATACGATAAAGCGATTTTTCAAGGCTTCATTTAATGGGACAGTCCCAATATAGCCTTCGTTTATTGCTGCAATAACACCGAAGCCATCGTTTGCTGTGATCACTTCATTTGTGAATGGATTTGTAATGGTTCTTCGGTAATCAAGTACACCATTTATTAAAGGTAAGGTCTCTGGCTTTGCCATATTTACCTCATCAATATATAAAAATGTACCATGTGTCATAGCATTAATGACGGGACCAGGAACAAATTCGATAACTTGTTTTTCCCCTTGATAGGTCAATGTTTTAAAACCAAGTAAGCTTTCTGCATCTAAATCGACAGAGCAGTTCACACTAAACATAGGTTGGTTAAATAGGTTGGATAGAGTTTCAGCAAATTTTGTTTTACCAGCACCTGTGGGGCCTTTTAGTAAAATATTTTTCCCCATGCTTAAAGCTGTTATGGCATCCATTAGTAAATCAGTAGTTGGTGGCATATAACCACCAGGTCGAATTAACTCTTGAAATGTATCGGTATTGTTTCTCTTTTGATTTAAAATTTCAGTAATTTCATTGGGTAATTGGTAGTTTATATTCATAGATGTATCTCCTTTCCTCCAACACATTGTAAGCTTTTTTTATTAGAATCACAAAAGAATGGTATTACGCCATCGACAGTGAAGATGATATTTATTGATTTGTACCAGTAGACCGGATTGCTAACCATCCTGATAGAAATAGTTTACCCAATCTTCCATCCTTCGACCATGACATAAGGACTAATAACAACTCACCTTTACGATTATGTAATGAATGTGTAATGGTGAATTCAGTATAATAAATAGTATCTAAATAAGAAAAAACGGTTATCTTTTAGTAATAGGGGTGATGGGGTTGAAAAATAAAAGACAGCCATACAGCCGATACAGTAAACAGATAAAATTAGAAGCGATTCGACGTGTACTAGACGAAGAACAACCTGTTCAAGAAGTCGTCCAAGACTTGGGCATTAGACATCGTGACAACGTTTATGAATGGATCAAAAAATATAAAAAAGAAGGTCCAAATGCCTTTGAGCGATCTATCCATCATATAGAAAAAGTAATGAATAACAAGTCGGTTGAAAAACAGATAGAAGAATTAAAAATTGAAGTAGAGGCCTTGAAATCATATTTGCAAATTCTTCTTCAAGGGGATGAGGAAAAGTATAAGGCCATCGAAACTTTGGAGAACCAATATCCAATTGATTCCCTTTGTAGTGCGTTAGATGTACCTAAGGTCGAGTTTTTAGAATATAGACAACGTGAGGTAAATAATTAGACTTATAGAGGAAACAAACTTGCAGTTTAAAAAGGCTTGGGGTACTAATAGCCCCAAGCTTCTTTGTATAAACTGAAATTCTTTTATGGTTCTATAGACCTAGTAAGTGCGTATATTCTTGCATCAATTTCCTGTTGGATGGATAGTAGCCACTCATCATACATATCAAGAAACATTCTTTCCTGATATAGGTGTTTAAGTTCATCATATAATGCTTTCTTTCTTAATGGATTTATTTCTGCACTACACACTTGAAGAAGATGCATATAGTTGGATAGGTCGAAAGATATGTCTCCAGATAAACTAATATGATCGCGTTCGATTTGTAAATGGGATTCTAACTGCTGTTCGCGTAAAATCCGTTTAAGATGATTTAAAGAGACTCGCAAATTATTTTGTGCACTACTTAGGTCATTCTCTCCCCAAAACTCTTCTATCAGATCTTCTCTTGTAGAAGGATTGTGATAAGCAAGATAAGCTAATAAGTTTTTTGCCTTACGTTGATTCCACTTTCCCTCTACTTCAACACCTTGGTACTTTACAGAGAATCCATTAATGATGTTGATTTCCAGGGTCTCAAATGAATTGGAAAATAGGTCTTCAATGTTATTGGTAAACTCTTGTTCCATAATCGTAGTAAAGTTACCGTTATTTCCTTCTTTGATAAAATTACCAACTAATGTGGAGAAACTAGAAGGGTTATCTAATGGAACAAGATTAGAGGAATTCGGTACAGTATAGCTAACGGCGTCCTTTAAATAACTTTGATAAAGATTAGTCTGCTGGATAGGGAAGAGGGGGTCTTTATCACCTTGGATAAGAAGTACTTCCTTATCAATATTTCTTAAGTCTTCAAGTGAAACCGTTTCTGCAAGCATTTTTAATAGGTTGAAGTAAGTTTTTTGATCAACCTTTCCATATGCCTTCCATAATAGCAGTTCTATCTCCGGTGTAAGGTTATGAACAATCTGATGTATCATATTCTTAGAAAGCTCCGACATATTCCCATCGGTGACGAGTTTCTGTCGCTTTTGTAATTCCTTTTTTGTAATATTCTCAGGGAAATACATGTAAGTAGAAGTTAAAATGATCTTCTTGACTTTTTCCGGATATTTCTCATTGAATTTAACTGCAAGGTTCCCACCAAATCCTAAACCTGCCAAATGAAATTCGTTTAGCTGAAGTTTAGATGTTAAAGAATAGAAATCTTCTATTAATAGATCCCAAGTGATATGATCGGTTTGTCCAACTGTTTCGCCGTGACCTCTCATATCAAACGTTAGAATATGATAATGGTCTTGTAAGCAAGGGATTAACGGTTCCCACATTGAGGAGTCTAAACCCAGACCATGAATCAAAACAATATAATCCGTATTCTTTTTTGGGGAATTATATAAAGTATAATTAATAGTTATGTTTTCTAATTTTAAATGCATTCGTGTATAATTCTCCTGTTAGTTGCTGTAAATTATTTATAAGGTGATTATAGTATATATAGGACAATTTTACTATTGAATAATTTAGTAAAGTTAGGATTGGTTATTCACTTTCATGATAATTTCAGGGGAAAAGGATGTGTTCTTAATGTACGTAACAATACCAGAACTAGCAGATTATTTATCCATGAATGAGATTAGAGTGAAGTCGCTAATATTGCAAGGGAAAATTAGAGCCATACATGATGGGGAACAGTATCTTATCAATAAAGAACAGTTTACCACTCATTTTGAGCAAGTAGAAAAGTACAAATTAATGATTCAGGAATACTTACATGAACCAATTCCTGAAGACATTGATGTAAAAGATGAAGATTAGGAGACTATAAACATGTCATTTCGAAAACAAGAGCAACAAAGAAACGGGACAATGAATTTTGAAGTTAAGAAACAGGTAGAATTGTTGCCATTTTTATTAGAACAGATGTCTAATCGAAGTAGAAACTCTGTTAAATCCATACTAACTCGTGGACAGGTGAAAATTGATGATCATATTGAGACAAAGCACAATTATTTACTAAAGCCTGGCCAGCAAGTTAGTGTGTTAAAGAACAAAGTTGCAGTTAAGGAAAGTACATTGATTGGACTTGAAATCTTATTTGAAGATAATTCGATTATTGTTATCAATAAAGATGCAGGTATCCTTTCAATTGCAACTGAGAAAGAGAAAAATAGGACTGTTTTACATCAGTTAATGGAACATGTACGAAGAAAAAATCCTGCTAATCGTGTATTTGTTGTTCACCGACTGGATAAGGAAACTTCTGGAGTCATGATGTTTGCCAAAAGTGAAAAAGTGAAACGAAAGCTCCAAGATAATTGGAAAGAAATTGTCAAAGAGCGCACTTACTTAGCATTGGTTGAAGGGGAAGTAAAGAAGCCAGAAGGAACCATAAAATCATGGTTAAAGGAAAGTAAAACTCATAAAATGTACTCGGCACAAGATAAAGGTGGTCAACTCGCCATCACACATTACCGACGTATCCAAGGAAATAAACAATTCACTCTATTAGAGACAAAACTAGAAACAGGACGTAAAAATCAAATCCGCGTACATATGAGTGACATGGGTCACCCTGTTGTAGGGGATAAAAAATATGGTGCAAAAACAAATGAAATTGGAAGATTAGGTCTACATGCAAAAGTACTATCATTCAATCATCCTGTTACAGATAAATTAATGTTATTTAGAGCGGATGAGCCGAAGTCGTTTATGGCGAAGAGTAGGTAGTGGGTGGTCCCGGGAGTGGGTAGTATGTCTCTGATATCTTGGAGCATGTTCCCGTAATCCCGGAGTATGCGCCCGATGGAGAGTAGCATGTTCCCGTAATCTCGGAGTATGTGCCCGATGGAGAGTAACATGCTCCCGTAATCCCGGAGTATGTGCCTGATGGAGAAGAGCATGTCCCCGAAATCCTGGAGTATGCGCCCGATGGAGAAGAGCATGTCCCCATTATCGCGAAACATGCGTCCGGTAGTGAGTAGGATGGTCCCCACATTGCGAATCATGTGCCCATGAGTATGGAGGATGCCCCGGTATTGTAAAGCATGCACCCGAAATCGTTTACCATCCACCCAAGACCCTGAAGCATGAGACTAGTTCATATTTCCAAATCAAAGGCACCACATTATAGTGGTGCCTTTTCAATTATTCTCCCGCGCTGTCCAACTGTGGTTTCTGCATATTTAAGTGAATTAATAATTGCTTCTTCAGTCGCCTCGGTGACTGCTTGGAATAATTGGTTCATTGCTTTATGGTCATCCCTCAGATAAGAAATAGAATCTAGATGTTCATTAGCGTTATGTGGGTATGTATTACTAGTAGAGAATGCAATGGCAATATCACCACTGCCATTGTTCATATGGCTCCCAACTCGGCCAAGCCCTGCAGCAGTGCGTTTTGCCAGTCGCTTTAGTTGTCTATCGTACAGTGGAGCATCAGTTGCAACAATCATCATAATGGATCCATCTGTACTATTCGGATTTTTCTTTTTAGGGAAATCTGCAAATAATGCATCATCACCTTCTCCGAAATTACTAAGTACTAAACAACCAACCGTATATTTTCCCCCTGCTGCTGTAACGATTCGGGAAGCGGTTCCGATTCCGCCTTTATAACCAAAACAAATCATGCCTTTTCCAGCACCAACTGCGCCTTGTTCTGATGCGCTACTTTTAGCGTTTTGAATGGCTTCGATTGCATGTTCCGGTCTTACTGCTTGTCGTCGCATTGAATTTAAGAAGCCATCATTGCATTCTCCAACCACTACGTTTAATGTTCCTGCAGAGCTTCCTAGTTCTTTATTTTGTTCTAACATATGGGTGATAGTTCCTTCCATGACAGGACCTACACTTAGGGTGTTTGTCAGCATAATTGGTGATTCAATTAAACCTAACTCTTCCACTTGAACGAGTCCGCTAGTTTTTCCATACCCATTTATAACATAGCTTGCTGCCCTTACTTTGTCATAGAAAAGATTACCTGAATGTGGAAGGATTGCTGTTACTCCTGTGCAAATAGTTTCTTCCTCATTTAACTTTTCGTATAAAGTTTTATGGCCAACTTGCACACCCTCGACGTCCGTAATACAATTCTTTTTGCCTTTATCTAATCCCATATAAATTCCCCCATGCATTATTTTTATATCTATATTATGTACGATAATGACTGGATAATCACGTGGTTACTAGACACCTTTACGTAAAAATAGGAAACCTATAGGTGAGTAACCTATGAAATAAAGTTGAATCTGAATAAAAAAGGATTTATACTTAACAAAATTGAATATTTTTATGTATTCCTTCGGGGGAGGGTGAAAGTCCCAACCGGCGGTGATGAAGCTAAAACTTCTAAGTCCGTGACCCGTGAGAACTGTTAAGTTCTTACGGTGGATCTGGTGCAATTCCAGAGCCGACAGTATAGTCTGGATGGGAGAAGGAATTTTGTAGGAAACAAGTAGGCTTGGAATTCTTATGCTTTTAGCATTTGTTTATTCCTGAGCTTGTTATGTTTGCGTAAAATTCTGCCCTTATGCCCCTGAAGTGAAATCAGGGGTTTTTTATTTTACAGAGAAAGGGTGATAGAAGTGTTTACAGGAATCATTGAGGAAAAGGGTATCGTGAGTAGCATTCAAAAAGTATCCGAGAACTCAATCGAAATGACAATTGGAGCCCAGAAGATATTGGGTGATGTAAAGCTTGGAGATAGTATATCCGTTAATGGGGTTTGTCTTACAGTTACGAATTTCACAATGAAGGAATTTCAAGTAGATGTTATGCCTGAAACAATTAAATCTACCTCATTGAGGGATTTGAATAGTGGGTCATCGGTAAACTTAGAAAGAGCAATGGCAGCTAATGGTCGATTTGGTGGTCACTTTGTCTCAGGTCATGTTGATGGAACTGGTGAAATTACACGTAAACAAAGAAAAGAAAATGCTATTTATTATGATATAAGAGTTCCAGAAGAATTAGGAAAATATTTAATGCTTAAAGGGTCGATAACGGTTGATGGGACAAGTCTAACAATCTTTAACGTAAATAAGAATATCATTACTATTTCATTGATTCCTCTTACAGTTCAAGAAACGGTTATAGGAGAAAAGAAGCAAGGTGATGTAGTAAATATTGAATGTGATATGCTCGCAAAATATGTTCATCAATTATTTAATCAACAAGATAAGCTATCACAAAAATCGGGGATATCGACAGATTTATTAAGACAAAATGGTTTTATGTAAAGGATGACAAGTATGTTTAATAAAATTGAAGAAGCAGTGGAAGATTTAAAAGCAGGAAAACCAATTATCGTCGTTGATGATGAAAACCGAGAAAATGAAGGAGACTTTATAGCCTTGTCAGATAGGGTAACTCCGGCTGTTATAAACTTTATGATTACACATGGAAAAGGGCTAGTTTGTGTCCCTATCCAACAAGAGCTTGCAAAGAAGCTAGGTTTTACGATGATGGTCGAACAAAGCACAGATCCATTAGGAACAGCTTTTACACTTAGTGTTGACCATAAAAGTACAACAACAGGAATTAGTGCAGAAGAGCGTTCAAAAACAATTAAGGAAATTGTAAACCCTAATGCCAATAGTACGGATTTTAAAAAGCCTGGCCATATGTTCCCGCTAATTGCGAAGGAAGGTGGCGTTCTTGTTCGACGAGGACATACAGAGGCAGCTATTGACTTAGCGATTCTAAGTGGTGCATCGCCATCTGGTGTCATTTGTGAAATTATTAAAGAAGATGGGACAATGGCTCGATTACCTGATCTTTTGGAAATGGCCGAGAAACTCGATTTGAAACTAATATCCATTGAAGATCTGGTCGCATATCGACAAAATCAAATAGAACAGGTGAAACAATAAGAGAAATAAAAAAAGGAGAGAACAAAAATGGGAAAAACATTTGAAGGAAAGTTAGTCGGTAGTAATTTAAAAATTGGAATCGTAGTTGGAAGATTTAATGAATTTATTACAAGTAAGTTATTAGATGGTGCGATTGATACATTGAAAAGACATGATGTACAAGAGGAAAACATTGATGTTGCCTGGGTTCCAGGTGCATTTGAAATATCATTAGTAGCTAAAAAGATGGCTCAAAATGATAAATATGATGCAGTAATTACCTTAGGAACGATTATTCGTGGGGCAACACCACATTTTGACTTTGTAAGTAGTGAAGTGGCAAAAGGTGTTTCCCGCGTATCATTAGATACTGAGAAGCCAGTAATCTTTGGGGTGCTTACTACCGAAACGATTGAGCAAGCCGTAGAGCGTGCTGGGACTAAAGCTGGTAATAAAGGATCAGAATCCGCTATATCAGCTATCGAGATGGCAAATATAATAAACCAATTTTTACGAAACGGGGATGGCAACAATTAGTTGTTATCCCCGGTTTTTTTTAACAAATGGTAAAATATGAATGTGTCATGTAAACTATTATTTAGAATCTAAGGGGGGATTAGTATGAAACCACTACTATATCAAATCTTAATCATGGCTGCTGTTTGGATAGGCATGCTATTTTTCTTAGATGAAATGAATCAATTAAGTAAAATGATTTTCTATATTGTCTCGTCTTGGCTACTATTATTAATAGTGCTATTGGTGAAAGAAGTCATTCGAAGTAAAAAGAATTCTAATGAATAATTAAAGAGAGAATGCAGGTCATGTCTGGAACTAGGCATTATGCATTCTTATAAGGAAGGGCTACTATGCTAACAATTGAAAACCTACAAAAGTCTTATGGAGATAAGATATTATTTAAAGATTTAACATGTACCATTACAGAACAGGATCGTATTGGCTTAATTGGAGTAAATGGTACAGGGAAATCGAGCTTTTTAAAAGTTATTGCTGGTCTAGATTCATCTGAATCAGGAAGCATCCAAGCTCCAAAAGACTATCGGATTGAGTATTTACCACAGGAAGTATCATTAGATCCTAACTTGTCTGTAATTGAGCAAATCTACTATGGTGATGCAATGATTATGAAAGTCATGCGCGAATATGAATCGACACTGCAAAAGCTAGCAGAATCACCAAATGACGAGAAGGTTCAAGAAGCTTTAATGAGAGCTCAACAAAAGATGGATGAGCACGAAGCTTGGGAAGCTAATACTACTGCAAAGACAATTCTAACAAAGCTTGGAATAACAGATTTTAATAAAAGTGTAACGCAGCTTTCTGGTGGACAGCGCAAACGGATTGCTATCGCTAAAGCGCTAATTCAACCTGCGGATCTACTCATATTAGATGAGCCTACAAACCATTTAGATAATGAGACTGTAGAATGGTTAGAGAAATATTTGCAAAATTTTAAGGGAGCACTATTACTAGTTACACATGATAGGTATTTCTTAAATCGAGTAACAAATAAGATATTTGAGCTGGATAGAGGGAATTTATATGTGTACGAAGGAAATTACGAGATATTCCTGGAGAAGAAGGCAGAAAGAGAAGAATTAGAACGTAGTAACCAACAGAAGCATGCTAATACATTAAGAAGAGAGCTTGCATGGTTAAAAGCTGGTGTTAAAGCTAGAGGAACAAAGCAGAAGGCTAGAATAGAACGAGTTCATGACATGAAGGAAAAGACTTTCCATACAGATAATAACCATGTTGAATTTCAAGTGGGCTCTACCCGCCTTGGGAAAAAAGTTATTGAACTAGAATCAATTGAAAAGTCTTTTGAAGGACGTAAGCTAATAAGTGACTTCAGTCAGTTAATTATTCCTGGAGATAGAGTTGGTATTATCGGTCCAAATGGTTCTGGAAAAACAACCTTATTAAATATTATGGCACAACGTATTAAGCCAGATCAGGGAGTAGTAATCATTGGAGAAACAGTTAAAATAGGTTACTACACACAAGGCGATGAAGAACTAGATGGTGAAATGCGTGTAATTGATTATATCAAGGAAATTGCGGAAGTAGTATACACGAAAGACGGGGATGCCATTTCAGCAGAACAAATGTTAGAGCGGTTCTTATTTCCGCGTTCGGAGCAATATAATTATATTCGCAAATTGTCCGGTGGAGAACGTAGGCGGCTATATCTCTTAAAAATACTAATGACTGAACCAAATGTACTATTTCTGGATGAGCCTACTAATGACCTGGACACTCAAACACTTGGTGTTTTAGAGGAATACTTAGATCATTTCCCTGGCGTAGTTATTACAGTTTCCCATGATCGATACTTCTTAGACCGTGTGGTGGAGAAGTTACTAGTATTTCAGGGGAATGGTAAAATAAGCCCGTTTTATGGGAATTATAGTGAGTATCAAGAACAGGAACAACCGGCAGAAAAGAAAGTCCCTAAGATAACAAAAGAGGAACCAAAGCCTAAACAAAAAAAGAAACTTTCCTATATGGAACAGAAGGAATGGAATGAAATTGAGGACCAAATCGCTTCCTTAGAAGAAAAAATAGTTGAGCTTGAAGCAGGAATTGTGGAGGCTGGAAGTGATTCGGAGAAAGTTCAAAAGTTATTTGCTGAACAACAACGGGTACAAGAAGAGTTAGATACTAAAATGGAACGCTGGGAAGAACTTTCTTTACTAATTGAAGAACTAGAAAATCAACATTAGGATAGAATCATGGGTTCTATCCTTATTGTTTAAGTATGAGGTGACAATGTGAAGCAAATCTACAGTGATGTCATACAATTTCGAGGGTCTCACTATGAATTTGGATTGATGCAAGGGGAATTGTTAAAGGATTCCTTAACAATTGAAAATAGAAAACGAATATGGAAAATCAGAAAACAACACTTCATTATTGACGAGGAAGAAGTGAAAAATGCAATACTACCGTTTGCCCCTGGAATTTGGGAAGAACTTTTAGGATTACAAGATGCATTAAAATGGGACATTGGGGAAGTTCTTCGTGAGTTTGGTGGCTATCGTCTTCACTATATGCGAAGTGGTTGTTCTATTTTTACTGATTCGGATTATATGGTTCGAAATTATGACTATCATCCAAAAACATATGAGGGACGGTATACTCTCTTTTCCCCGACGGATCAAGGATATGCTGTCATTGGTCCTTCTCAAAGAATTACTGGAAGAATGGATGGGATGAATGAGAAAGGTCTGACGATGGGGTATAACTTTATGCATCGGAAGAAGCCTGGGGATGGTTTTATATGCAATATGATTGGTAGAATGGTATTAGAAAATTGTGCTAATGTCACGGAAGCTGTTCAGATGCTCAAAGAAGTCCCACATCGCCATTCCTTTAGCTATGTTGTGTTAGATAAAACTGGAGAGACCTATATTGTAGAAGCAACTCCACGAGGGACTCACGTACGTCAATCAAACGTTTGTACGAATCATTTTGAGGAATTGACTCATGAAAACCGGTACCATTTAGATGACTCTTATCGGCGAATGGAGGCAATCGAGAAACAGAGGCAACATGTTACAGACGCATACCAGGCTTTCCGAATGATGAATGATTCGGATAAAGGGATATTCTCTGACCAGTATAAAAATTGGGCTGGTACTATACACACCTCTGCTTATTTTCCTAAAGAGTTAAAAGTATGGTTTGTACTTGGTGGTGACAGGGAACCGATTGTTCTTGATTTTAGAAAATGGCTAGCAGGTGAGAAAATACAGCTCAAGAAAATATTAGGAACAGTGAATACCGATCTCCCGTTTGTACATATGGATAAGAATGTACGATGATGGAAGATAGTATGTTTAATTCTGGAATTGTTACAAATGATAAGGTTAGTCTTTTTTTATTCGTTATTCAAATTCTTTCCTAGGAGGAATTCCTGTGAAGTTATTTCAAGTTCGTAAAGGTCAATTTGTTTTTTATCAAAATGAGTTACACAAAGTTTATGCTGTTAAGCCAATGTTTAAAAAATCGGTCCATCTATATCGATTGAAAGATATGAAACAAGTGTTAACAAGTGCCAATGATATCTCCTTTTATAAGCCGAAACATAATGATACATTCATATTTTATGGTAAACGATATACGATCAATGAGAATGTGAAACCGAATCCTGGTGATTACATATTAATCACAAAGCCAGCACCAGATTTTCTTGATCATTATTCTTTAAATTCGATTGAAAAAGTAGCCAGTATTGAAGATGGAAATGTAGTTACAACAAGAGATAATGGGGTAAAACATCATGAATATGTCGTAATGGTTCCAGGAAGGCAAGAAGCAAGTCAAGAAATCGCCTATTACGATAAAAGTCTTGTCCCAGAAGAACAACAAATTCAAGACGAGTCTATTACCTACTTAACTGATAGTGATGAGGATATAGTCAAACCAGTTGTTGGTGATGTCTTCTTAGACGTGGAAAATAACACTAAAACAATGGTCATTGCAATGACCGACACAGAAGTGATTTTCGGCCATGGAAAACAAGTCCACATTACAGACTTAATGGATGAAGAAAAATACAAAGTAGTCTTCCGTATCCTTGAAGATCTTTGATCTAGAAGCTCCCAATTTAGGGGGCTTTTTTTTATTTTTACCATTTTAGGTAAATAGGAAAATAGTAACATTTTAATTTGTTTCATCAAAATAAGACATATATTTGTCCAAGACGACGAATCTTCTGAATGCAATTATCTGAAAAATTCTAGGGAGGAAATGTGTGCATGAAATTTTCACGAAAACTATCAAGTTTAGTAACGAGTACGGTGCTAGCATCTGTAGTTGTAACATCTGGAGCAACTACTGTACTAGCTGAAGAAAGTGATCAGGGAATAATAACTTTCACGGAATCTCAAGATACTACTTCGAATGAAGATACTAAAGTAGAAGAAACAAAGACGGATGAAGTAGTTACAGAAGAAGGGACAGTTGAAGACGGTACAACGGAAAAGGATGCGGATGCTGGCTTAATCCCTGGAGACTTTTTCTACTTTGTTGAAGTCATGCAAGAAAAAATTCAATTAGCCTTAACTTTCAATGATTATAAAAAGAGTCAATTATTAGCAGAGATTGCTTCTGAACGTATCGCTGAAGCAAATGCACTTATCCAAGATGGTAAGTATGAAGAAGCTGGTGAATTGCTTCAAAAAGCTCTAGAAAATAATGAAAAAGCACAGTTAACTCTTGGAGATAACACAGAAGAGCCAAAAGAAGAAACAGTAGAAGAAGGTACTGCAGAAGAATCTGTTGAAGAAAAATCTACTGAAGATAGTGAAGGTTCAACTGAAACGGAAGAAGTAGATAAAACTACAGATGAAGAAGTAGTCAAAGAAGAGGAAGTAACAGACGGAGAAGAAGTAGTAGTTGAGGATGAAGGAGTTGCGCAAGTTAAAGTGAAAATTGCTAACAATATCAATGCTCTATCGGCAGTTCTTGCTAAAATTGATAATCCAAAAGCACAAGCTGCAATTATGAAAAATATCGAAAAGTCATTTGCTAAATTAGCTGAGAAAATCGAGAAGAGAGCTAGTAAAGTAGCGACAAAAGATGAAGTTGAATTAGATGAAGAAGTAGAAACAGTAGAAGAAACAAATAAAATGGAAGACTCTAAGGAAAAATCAACATTAACTGTAGAGGCACCAGAAACAGATAAGAAAAAGGCAATCTCAAAAGAGTCAGAAAATCTAGAAGTTGTAGAAGTTGCAAAACCAGACAATAAAAAAGCCGAAAAAGAACTAGAAAAAGCCCAAAAGAAATCCGAAAAAGCTCTAGAAAAAGCCGAAAAGAAAGCAGAGAAAGCACAAGAAAAGGCTGAAAAGAAAGCTGAAAAGGCATTAGAGAAAGCAGAGAAGAAAGCAAACAAAGGAAATAATGGAAATGGAAGTAACGGCAAAGGTAACAACGGCAATCATGGTAATGGTAATAATGGCAATGGAAATGGGAATAAAGGAAACGGTAATAACTAATTAATAAAGAAGCGCTTAGAGGTCTATAGATCCTCTAAGCGCTTTATTATAATTTTGTTCGAATTTCCCATAATTCTGGAAAGAAGTAATGCTCCAATACACTTTTTAGATACCCAACACCTGAAGTACCACCAGTTCCAGTTTTATGACCAATAATCCGTTCAACTGTTTTCATATGACGGAATCTCCATTGCTGAAACCAATCCTCAATATCAACGAGTTTTTCTGCTAATTGATATAGATCCCAGTATGTGTCTTTATTACGATAAACCTCTAACCATGCATTCGCTACTGTCGGATCTTGCTCATATTTATTAGAAAAATCCCGATTCAGAATGTGATCGTTAATATCGAATCCTTGTTTACTCAGTGCTTGAATGGAAACATCATAAAGTCCGGGTGCCTCAAATGCTGCTTTTAACCGTTTATGTAACAGTTGGTTTTTTTCATAGATTTTTACAATATGAGGTGTTTTGTATCCCAATACAAATTCAACCAATCGATATTGATAGGATTGAAAGCCAGATGCATTACCTAAGAAGTTACGAAATTCCATGTATTCAGCTGGTGTGAGGGTAGATAGTACATCCCATGACTGAATAATTTGTGATTGGATCTTAGTTACACGGGCAAGCATCTTGAAAGCCGATTGATATTCTTCTTTTTGGATCGCATCGGTTGCTGCTTCAATTTCATGGATCATGAGCTTTAACCATAGCTCACTTACTTGATGAATGACGATAAATAACATTTCATCATGATGGGTAGAGAGCCGTTTCTGGCTATCTAGTAGTAACTCAAGTTGTAAATAGTCACCATAGGTCATCTTTTCTTTAAAATCTGTATGGGCACCAATATCGTCGGAATGTAGCTCCCAATTGTAATCATCTCGCATGTTAAATTTCCTCCTTAAGGGGTCTAAGTACTGCTCTGACAGGGCTACCATCTCCACCAACAATTTTTAAGGGAAGGGCGATTAACTCATATTCTCCGGGCTCTACACCATCAAGCATGATGTTCTCTAAAATATGGATCCCATTTCGATAAAGAGCATGATGAGTGTCTAGTGTTTTACTAGTTATGGGATCGACAGAAGGCATATCTACCCCTAATAGGCGAACTCCCTTTTCTGCAAGATAGTTCCCTATAGTAGGGGCTAATACAGGTAAGTCTTCAGGAAAGAATTTTGGATTGTTAGGAAGCGAAGTACGAATTAATAGTCGCTTCACACTTTCTAAATTAAAGTTATCCAGTACCTCAGGTGTTATGGTCTTATTTTCACTAACATCAATGACAAGTGCTTTTCCTATATAAACATCAATAGGGATTTGTTCCATTGTTTCTCCGTTATTATCAAAGTGAAATGGAGCGTCAACATGGGTTCCCATATGGACACTAGTAGTAATCTTTCCTACATTAGCAGAACCAGTTTGTTCTTTTGTAGCAGCTACCTCATACGTAAAAGGTCTATCACCAGGCCAGTGTGCCATGTCATTTGTTAAAGGTTGTGTAATATCGATCCATTTTGTCATTAGGCGATTACTCCTCTTGTATTTTCAAATTTTCGATAATGTTCTTCTAACATAATTCTTTTTAGAGTTTGAACCGTTTGCCAGACTTCTTCAAACGTATTATATAAGGCAACAGGAGCCAGTCTTATACCGTTAGGGATCCTATAGTCCGGAACTATCCCTTCATATTTTAGAGCCTTACAAATACTCGCTGCATGTGGGTGTGTTAAATAAATATGTCCACCACGAGCCTGATGTTCTCTAGGGGAGGCTAACTCAAATTGGAAATCTTCTAACTCAATTTCTATTAGATGGATAAGATAATCCGTTAATTGTAATGATTTTTTACGAATAGCTTCGATACCAGCTTCTTGAAATATCGAAAGTGAGCCAATAAGTGGTGCAAGGCTTAATACATGTGGTGTCCCTATCTGAAAAGCACCAGCCGTGGATGCTGGAGTTAAGTCATGCTCTAAGTCAAATTGTTTTTCTTTAGCAGAACTAAACCACCCAGATAGTCCTGGCTCCTTACCAAGATGCCTTTCATTCACATAAATCCCACCGACACTACCTGGGCCTCCATTTAGATGCTTATATGTACACCAAAAGGCGAAGTCAACACCCCATTTGGATAACTCATGTGGAATGGAGCCAATTGAGTGACATAAGTCAAAGCCAATTAGGATACCTCGTTCATGTGCTGCATGGGTAATAGCCTGCATATCCAGAATTTGTCCACTACGGTACAGAACACTAGGAAGAACTATTAATGCAATATCATCAGTCATGGCATTCACGATATCCGACGTTTCTAGCAAATGACTATCTTTGCTTTTCACTTTTACTAGATGCTCTTGAGGGTCATAGCCTTTTAGCTTAAGTTGACTCTTCATTGAGTAAATATCGGATGGGAAGTTTAATTCATCGGCAAGGATTTTAGTTTTTTTACCATCTGGTTGATAAAAACTTGCCAGTAATTGATGTAGATTAGTGGTAGTAGAGCCTGTTGCAATGAGTTCCTTAGAAATTCCCCCGACAAGGGTAGCAAAATTCTCACCAATTTTTTCAGATAAATAAAACCAAGGGTGAACTCCATCTGTCCAACCATCGATTGCTAATGTTTTCCATGAGTTCAGGATATCTAATACAGCCTTCTCCGATCTTTTCGAAAGAAGTCCTAAAGAATTTCCATCTAAATAAATTTTTTCATTGGAAATATAAAATTCTTCTCGAAACCCTTTCAAAGAATCATTTCTATCCAAGCTACAAGCGTATTCCCTACTAGTATTCATAATGGTCACCTCTGTTTAAAATAAGTAAGCGCTTTCTATATTCATTGTAACAAAAATATTTAGTTTTTTAATAATAATTGAAAATTTTAATTAATACCTTTATACTGATGTCAGATATATGAAATGGCATTTCGTATATTGAAACGGAAGGATGGGTAGAACCATGTACGTGTCAAATAAGGTAAAGGACTTACCGCCGTATCTTTTTTCAAAGTTTCAAAAAAGGAAAGAGGAACTGAAGGCTGTTGGTGTAGATGTGATTGATTTAGGAATCGGTGCACCAGACCTACCAACTCCAAAGTTTATTATTGATAAGCTTTGTGAGGAAGTACAAAATCCTACGAATCATCGATATTCTCCCTATGATGGCAGTAAAGAATTTAGAGAAGCAGTGGCCTATTTTTATCAAAGCCACTACGGGGTAGAGTTAGATCCAGAGACAGAAGTGCTAACATTAATCGGTTCTAAAGAGGGAATTGCCAATCTTATACAAGCTGCTATTAATCCTGGTGACACGGTTCTTATTCCTGATCCAGGTTATCCCGTTTACAAGACGGCGGTACATTTAGCTGGTGGTAATAGTACGTATCTTCCGTTGGATTCGCAAAATGGCTATGTACCAATGTATGACCGTATTTCTGAACAGGATAAACAGGACGCGAAGCTTATGTTTTTAAATTATCCAGGAAATCCAACAGCAGCAACTGTCGAATTAAACACCTTTTTGGAAGCGATTACATTTGGTAAGGAGAATAATATCGCAGTTATTCATGATGCAGCTTATGACTTGGTTACATTTGATGGATATACGTCACCAAGTATTCTTCAAGCACCAAATGCAAAGGAAGTAGCTGTTGAGTTTGGTTCGCTTTCCAAGAGTTTTAATATGACGGGATGGCGGATTGGGTATGTAGTAGGGAATAAAGAGTTGATTAAGGCACTTCATACTTACAAAAGTAATATTGATACAAGTCAATTCCTAGCAATTCAACAGGCAGCAGCACTTGCTTTAAGAAGTGATTTGTCAGATGTGAGAAAACATAATCAAATATTTAAAGAACGAATGGAACGTATGTATCAAGGTTTAATGGAAGTGGGTTTTCAAGTTGAAAAGCCACGTGGCTCCATCTTTATTTGGTCAAGAATTCCTACTGGATATACTTCGGCTGAATTTGCAGAAAGACTTTTAGAAGAAGCGGGTGTCATTGTTACACCAGGCACTGCTTTCGGTCCTTCTGGTGAAGGATATATTCGTATTTCTTTATCTGTTGAGCTTAACCGCATTGATGAGGTAATTAGAAGATTGAAGGAATTTACAAGTAAGGGCGTGAAATCGTCATGAGTACACAAGTAAAAACGAAAATGACCGCTGCTCAAGCGATTGTAGAATGTGTGAAAAGAGAGAGTATTGATAAGGTATTCTGTGTGCCAGGGGAAAGTTACTTACCCCTATTAGATGCACTTTATGATGAGCCATCCATTGATTTAGTATCTGCAAGGCATGAGGGTGGAGCATCATTTATGGCGGAAGGATATGCTAAAGCTTCTCATAAACCAGGTGTAGTACTTGCCACAAGAGGGGTTGGGGCTGCAAATTTAACGATTGGAGTTCATACCGCATATCAGGATTCCACCCCAATGGTTGTCTTCCTAGGGCAAGTACATAGCAAATTCCGTGGCCGGGAAGGATTCCAAGAAGTAGACCTGGATCAATTTTTTAAACCAATTTCAAAATGGGCTGTGGAGGTAAAGGACCCGGAGAGAATGCCGGAGATTGTTGGAAGAGCATTTCGGATTGCTCGTTCAGGAAGACCTGGGCCCGTAGTTGTCTCACTCCCTGAGGATGTACTGCCAGTCGAAGCGGAAATGCACTTCGGTCCGGAAATAACAATACCCAAGCCTTCTCCATCTAAAGAAGAAATCAATTTAGTAGAAGGTATGCTACGTGAAGCAAAAAAACCACTTATTATTGCTGGAGGTGGCGTGAAGCTTTCACAAGCTGAAGAAGAGCTAGTCCATTTTGCTGAAAAACTACAAATTCCGGTAATGGCAGCATTTCGTCGTCATGATGCATTTCCAAATAATCATGAACTATATGCTGGGCATTTAGGTCTGGGGACCCCTAAGACAATTATAGAGACGGTAAAAGAAGCAGATGTGATATTAGCTTTTGGCACTAGATTATCTGAAGTAACCACTCAGGATTATTCCTTGTTGTCGAGAGAACAGAAGCTTATCCATATTGATATTGAGCAGGATGTTATCGGAAAAGTGTATCCTCCTGACTTAGGTGTCATTGCAGATATGAAACAGGCGTTAATAGCACTAACTGATATAAACTTTACTAGCTCGTGGCCATCATGGGCAGAGGAAAGTCGACTACGTTATCTAGGGGTAAGTAATGTAGAAGCATCCGAAAAAGATGTCATCAACAAGCATATTATAAAAGCACTTGTAGATATGTTGCCGCAAGATACGTTAATCACGAATGATGCTGGGAACTTTGCAGGATGGTTACATGGATTCTATCCTTTTAGAGAGAAGAATACGTATGTCGGACCAACTTCTGGTGCAATGGGTTATGGTTTACCAGCCGCAATTGGCGCTAAGCTAGCTGTACCAAATCAAACGGTTGTTTCTCTCTCCGGTGATGGCGGGTTTATGATGACCTTCCAAGAACTGGAGACTGCGGTAAGGGAGAGTGCACCAGTTATTGCACTAGTTTTCAATAATAATAGTTATGGAACCATTCGTATGCATCAGGAAATCCACTATCCAGAAAGAGTGATAGGAACAGATTTAGGAATTGTATCCTTCCAAGCTTTGGCAAAAGGAGTTGGAGCAGAAGGCTTCACGGTATTTACCATCGAAGAATTCCGAAATGCGCTAAAGCAAGCATTAATAAGTGGCTTACCTACCGTAATAGAAATCATGACGGATGTAGAGAATATATCAGTCACATCAACCATATCATCATTGAGGGGAAAGTCCCTATAACTATACATGTAGCAAATAATATTAGGAGGTTATTACAAAATGGTAGAAGTAAAAACTAAGAAACTAGCAAACTTTATTAATGGAGAATGGGTTGAAGTTGAAAAAACAAACCCTGTCATAAACCCTGCAACTGGCGAAACAATTCTAGATGTTCCGTTATCAGGTGCAGCGAGTGTAAATGCTGCGGTTGAAGCGGCTAAAAAAGCACAAAAAGAATGGGCATTAGTACCTGCACCACAACGTGCAGAAGTGTTATATCGTGTTGGTTATCTATTAAAGGAAAGAAAAGAAGAATTATCTCAGCTTCTAACAATGGAAAATGGGAAAGTGATTGAAGAAGCTCGTGGAGAAGTTCAGGAAGGAATCGACATGGCATTCTACATGGCAGGAGAAGGTAGACGTCTATTCGGTCAAACAACACCTGCTGAACTGAAGGATAAATTTGCTATGAGTGTTCGTTCCCCAATTGGAGTAGTAGGGATTATAACCCCTTGGAACTTCCCAATTGCGATTGCGACTTGGAAGTCCTTCCCGGCAATTGTTGCAGGTAATGCCGTGGTATGGAAACCAGCAACAGAAACTCCAATTATGGCTTATGAGCTTGCTAAAATATTTGAAGAAGCTGGCTTACCGAAGGGTGTTTTAAACGTTGTATTTGGTAGTGGCTCAGAAGTTGGAGATGCGATGGTTCACCATGATGATATTCGTGTCATTTCCTTTACAGGCTCTAATGATGTTGGTCGTAATATTGCTGCGGAATGTGGCCGTCAGTTGAAGAAGGTATCGCTTGAAATGGGAGGAAAGAATGCTGTTATCGTAATGGATGATGCAGATCTTGATTTAGCAGTAGAAGGAATTCTTTGGAGCGCCTTTGGAACAAGTGGACAACGTTGTACAGCATGTAGCCGTGTCATCGTTCATGAAGATGTAAAAGAAGCATTGGAAGAACGCTTACTAGTTGAAATGGAAAAGCTAACGATTGGAAATGGATTAGATTCTAATAACAAAGTAGGTCCAATCATTAATAAAGCTGGTATCGAGAAAATTAAGCAGTATATTGAAATTGGAAAAGAAGAGGGAGCAAAACTTCTTGCTGGTGGATATGAGCTAACAGAAGGTGACCATGCAAATGGAAATTACTTTGCACCGACATTGTTCACAGATGTTACAAGCACCATGCGCATCGCACTAGAGGAAATCTTTGGACCAGTAGTTTCACTTGTACCAGTAAAAAGCTTTGAAGAAGCAATCGAAGTAAACAACAGCGTAACTTACGGTCTATCCAGCTCTATCTTCACCAAAGACGTAAACCGCGTATTCAAAGCACAACGCGACCTAGACACAGGAATTGTCTATGTAAACGCCGGAACAACAGGAGCCGAAATCCACCTACCATTCGGAGGAACAAAAGGCACCGGAAACGGCCACCGCGACTCCGGCATCCAAGCCCTAGACGTCTACACCGAATGGAAATCCGTCTACGTAGACTACAGCGGCAAACTACAACGTGCACAGATAGACGTGGAGTAAGTAAAAGAATTTAGTGGTTTGAGGATTTTTTAAAAGAAGTAGAATTCATAATAATAACACTGAGCGGCCCGAATACACGGAGACTCCTACGGGAGGATAGGCATAGGTGAGACCCCGCAGCTCGGAACGAGCGAGGAGGCTCACCAGCCGCCCGTGGAAAGCGTAGTGTATTCGGGACGCGGACCTGGCAAGAAAGTTATTAACAATTATCATGATAATTCACAAAAGGAGTGATTCGATGAAAGTCGGAGTATTAGGATCAGGATTAATGGGAAAAGAAGCAGCACGAGACCTAACACAAAGCGAAGGAGTAACAGCAATAGGCCTAGCAGACATCGACCTACAACGCGCACAACAAGTAGTAGACCAACTAAACTCACCAAAACTAACAGCATTCCAGGTAAACGCATCAGACGAACAAGAACTAGCAAACTTCATGCGTCAATATGACGTAATCATAAACGCTCTATTCTACTCCTTTAATGAAATTGTAGCGAAAACAGCCATTCAAGTCGGAGTAAGTTCTGTCGACTTAGGTGGTCATATCGGACATATAACCGATAAAGTTCTAGCTATGCACGAAGATGCTGAAGTTGCAAACGTAACCCTGATTCCTGACCTTGGAGTAGCACCAGGAATGATTAACATTCTATCAGGCTATGGAGCAAGTAAACTAGATGAATTAAAATCTATTAAACTATATGTTGGTGGAATTCCAGTAAAACCAGAACCACCACTAGAGTATTTTCATGTGTTTTCGATGGAAGGACTATTTGACCATTACACAGATCCATCATTAATTATTCGAAACGGTATAAAACAGGAAGTCCCATCATTATCCGAAGTGGAGCGTCTTCATTTTGAAAAGTTTGGTCCATTAGAGGCATTCCATACTTCAGGTGGAACATCAACACTATCCATCTCTTATCCGGACATTGAAACGCTAGAGTATAAGACGATTCGTTACCCAGGTCATGCGGAGAAGTTTCAATTACTAGTTGATTTAAATCTTACTCGCAATGATTATGAAATTGAATTACGAGGTCAAAAGATTAATCCTAGAGAAGTTTTCTTGAAGGTACTTGACCCAATAGTTGAATTAGGAGATCGCGATGATGCGGTACTTCTACGTGTAGTTGTTTCTGGAGTGAAGGATGGAGAGGAAACTACGTATCAATATGAAATGGCGACATTCAAAGATCGTGAGCATAACGTAACGGCAATGGCTAGAGCAACAGCAAATACGATCTCCGTTGTGGCTCAAATGATTGGTAATGGAACCATTGCTAAGAAAGGTGTATTTCCACCAGAACAAAGTGTTCCTGGTGATATCTACATTAATGAGATGGCCAAACGAGGAGTTCACATAAGTGAGTCTGTAGTGACTTCTAATTCTAAAGTAAAATTGTAAAGATTATCCCTCCTGCGTAAGCGGAGGGACCTTTTTCTAATTGCGAACGCAAGGAGAATTGAAATGAATCAAAGTGTAAAAAAAGCACTCAGTCTATTAAATTTATTCGATGAAAAAACTTATGAGCTATCTCTTAAGGAAATATCCGAACGCTCCAAACTTCCTAAACCAACAGCTTATCGTTTACTCACGACACTTGAATCGATGAACTATGTTTATAAGTTAAAAGAGAATGAGCATGACAGTCGATATCGTCTGGGTCTAAAGCTTTTAGAGTTAGGGAAACTGGTCTCCGATCAATTAGAAGTTAGACGTATTGCATTTCCCTATATGGAGACATTGGCAAATGAGATTCAAGAAGCAGTCCATCTCGTAGTCATCAATCATAATGAAGCAATCTATATTGAAAAAGTGGAAAGCTCAAAGGCTATACGCTTATACACGAGGATTGGTAAGAGCTCCCCCTTATATGTCGGTTCAGGACCAAAGCTTTTATTGGCAAATCTCCCGAAAGAAAAGCAAGAAGTAATCATCAGTCAGGCTGAGACGAAGGGGAAAATAAATCGCTTGAAATTTGAAGAAGAACTTCAACGGATTCGTATCGAAGGCTATTCATATAGCATAAGCGAGCAAGATGAAAATACAACTGGAATATCGTATCCAATCTATGATTATCGTAATCGTGTTATCGCTGCCCTAACCATTAGTGGCTTGTCTACGTACTTCGAAGGTGATAATCTGAGATCAATCAAGGCAAAGTCAGAGGAAGCCGCTGAAGTTATTTCTAGAAAACTAGGATTTCGTGGCTTTGTTCAAGGAGTGGTAGACTAATGAATACAGTTTTTATTGCAGGACATGCTAGATTGCCATCTGGAATGGCAGCACAGAATATGTATGAAACCTTGACCATCACAGCTGAAATTGATCAGAAATACGGAGTGATTGTCGCTGCTAGTTGCACCTTAGCAACCGAACACGGTCGAGACTTTGTTCAGCATTTATTAAGAGGATATAGTTTACAAGATGGCATAGAGGATCCTGTTAAATCGGTTAAGAGACATTACATGGGAAAAGCTGGTAATGCGATTGTTTCTGCACTGAAGGATCTGCATAAGCAGTATGGGGTATATTTGGAGAAGAAGAAGGGTGCCTCAACTTTATAAGGGAAATCGTTAAAAGAAACAGCAACAATCTATCTCAAGTGATTGTTACTGTTTCTTTTTAATACCAATGGCAATGTGTATGTAAGCTATAAGTTATTATTATCCCTAGCTTTTTGTGTATCTCGAATATTTTTCTGAACGGTAATGGCAGCAAATATACTTAGAACAAATGACATTCCATAAAATCCTTTTTCACTTGATGTAATACTGCCGGCGTTATACAAGCCAATAGCTATTAATGATATAGCTATGATTAATGCAAACCAACTAATACCGTAATAAATATTAGTAACTGGCACTCCTTCTTCTTTGTCCCTAACAGCTTTTTGCAAGGATACTGCAGCATATAAACCAAAGACTAAAACAGCAAAATAATACCCTTTTTCATTTAGTTCCATTGTTGCATTATATAATCCAATAAAGTATGCCGAAACACCAATTAATAAAGCGGCCCATGAGGCACCTTTAAATGCTGCGGTAGGTTCTCCTTCAACTTTTTGAATTTTATCTTTCTCATCTTTTTCAAATAATACATCTTGATTCTCTGACATGGATTTTCCCCCTTTTACTTCTTGATTGTTCTAGACCTTCATATCAATGTATTATAGAAAACTCATTAGTATTATTAAGTTCGTATGATTCATGATAAAAATTTCTAAAAACAAATGGTTGAGCGCCGAATTTTTGTTAGAATAAAGATAATAAACAAATTTGTCAGATAAGGGAAGCGTGATTCAATCTCATAATAAATAAGGTTCTACTACTAGATTGGTAACAAGATAGTTTTAAAGGGGTTATTCCGCCAAGAGGAAAGGTTGAATGTGGTAAGGCTATCCGCGAAGTGAAAAAAGAAACAGCCCAATCTCATAATGAATCGGGCTAATGTCATCTCAACTAGTACAGACTACTTAGTTATCTCAAGTGGACAATTGTTGACTAGACTTTTTGTTATTACCGCTACTCCTGTACAATATAAGCGTCTGGAACAATACGTTTTACAGTTGCTAGATGTTCCTCTGCGTTTGTCCTTTTTGTAAATGCGCCTGCTTGCACTCGATACCAGCGCTTTCCGGAAACCGTTACAGAGGAAATAAAGGCTTCAATTTGGTTTTGGTTGAGAGTTGCAATACGTTCTTCTGCATTGTCTCTTGATTGGAAGGAACCAGCAATAATACGATACAAAACAGAAGGTCCTGGATCTTGAATCTTTCGTTTTAGATTGAATGCACGAGCAATGCCATTTACATGTCCTTGGGCAACTTTCATTCGCCATGAAGGATCTCGCATTAAAGCAGCATCATGACTATTATCAATAAACCCATTCTCAGATAAAAAAGCTGGCATAGTAGACTCTCGTAGGACATGAAAATTAGCCTTCTTCTTCCCACGATTTTGTAACTGATTTACACTAGTAATTTCAGCATGAAGTATATCACGGTATTTAGCAGTCTGGGAGGAGTTAGGTAGAGCGTTATGAATATAATCTTCATAGCCCTGTGCAGATCCATTAAAAGCATTGCAATGAATGGATAGATAATAATCCGCACCCCATGAATTAGCTTCATTTGTTCGCTGAACTAGGCTTTTAGTTATATCGCTAGTTCTACTCATCTTAACGGATACATTCTCATACTGGGTTGTTAGGAGACTTTGAATGTTTAATGCGATATCAAGGTTAATATCCTTTTCCTTTAAGCCATTTCCTTGTGCACCGGGGTCAGAACCACCATGACCGGGATCAAGGTATAATTTCATTTCTATCCCTCCTTATATAAGTTTTCTTACGTAATAGTTTATTCTGAATTTGAGGGTGCAATTGGACAAACATCTTGTTTTTTTCTAATTTCCACTGTTGTTCTATGTAATTAGCCTTACATTATAGTAAAAAAGTAGAAAGGCTGTAATGAAAATGAAAATTAATGATACATTTGGTTCCTTTCCAGATAATCCTGCTATTAGTAGTTTAAGACAGTACTATGAAAGACACTCTGATATTTTCAAGTTCTATTTTCAATTTCATTGTAAGAATACTGATAGGAGGCTAAATCAAGCGCTTCAAAAATATCCAACTGATTGGGAATCTATAGAAAAGGTTCATGAGCGTATTGGTGAGCTGATAGAGGGCATTGTTCAACGATATCTATTAGACTATCAACTTGATTTTCCTATAACGGTTAACCTAATTGTGGGTGCATATGGTTCTAACGGCTACACGAATCATCAAATAATACCGGATATCACATTGGCAATGGAAAGATTATCTTATAAAGAAGATCCCTTAAAAGTATTGATTGCACACGAATTTGGCCATGCTGCCCATAATATCATTTCCAATAACCATCACATGAACTGGAAATCAGTTCAGTGGGACCATCCATATACATGGTTGTTACAGGAAGGAACAGCAACTCATTTTTCAAAGCAAATCGTTACGGGGTTAAACGATTCCATCTATTTTTCATTTAATGATAATGAAGACGAGTGGCTCGAATTTGCAAGAGGTAAGAGGCAGGTAATTTTAAATGAATTTACGAAGGATTTACGTAGTGGTAGATCGAATAAAGAGATTTTTAAGGAGTGGTTTTCCATCAATGGAGGAGAAAATTTTGGTTATACAAGGCTAGGTTATTTTGTAGCGGATTGTATGTTTCGGGATTTTGAAAAAGAGATTGGCGAACTCAATACATTACTTTTGTGGAAGGAAGATAATTTCTTTCAGATTGTGGAAGATTGGTTGGACCAAAATATTAAATAGATTGAGGAATCTAAATGTCTTATTCATGGGAAAATTGTACTCCAGAAATTAAAGAATTTGTTTTAACTTTGCAGGCAGAGATTAAAGAGGTTTGTAACCGTAATATTATTGGTATTTATCTTCATGGTTCGCTGGCTATGGGAGGCTTTAATCCGAATAAAAGTGATATAGATATTTTAGTTGTAATTAAGAAACCAGTATTTGAAAAAACTAAAAGGAGATTAGCACAACTTTTTTTGGCCAGTTCCAACTCTCCTTTTCCCATTGAAATTAGCTTTTTAAATATGAGTGTATTACATAATTGGCAACACCCATGTCCATATGATTTCCACTATAGTGAGCATTGGAGAGAAAGGTATGTGGACGAACTAAGGAAAGGGACGACTGAAATTATTAATGACGCAATTAATGTGGACCCAGATTTGGCGGCCCATATCACGATTATGAATCATCGGGGAATATGTCTAGATGGGGAACCAATTGATGAAGTGTTTCCTTCAGTTTCTAAAAAAGACTACGTGTCTTCTATTATGGAAGACTATGAAGACTGCTTGAAAAATATAGTAAATGACCCAATTTATTGTTCGTTGAATTTACTTCGAGTTCTCTTATATTTAAAGGAAGGAGTAATTTCTTCTAAACAGGAAGCAGGGAAACGGGGACTAGAAATATTGCCTATTGAATTGAAAACTACCATTCGAAAAGTTGTTGATGATTATTCTGGTAAAACAGAAACAGGCAGGTACGATTCAGAGGAGCTTCATATTTATAAGAATTATATTAATACAGAAATTCAGGAGCTTAATACCTCTCAGAAAACTAGGAGATAGTTATCGTGAAATCAGTAAAAGCATCAGAAATAACCATTGATTTAGACATACTTCATATGTGTGTAAAGAAGATACTGAAGAAAGAGGATTTTCTAATCTTGAATTGGCGAGTTAATCCTATCAAAAGCAGAACTCAAAATTTCACGACTTCTGGAATTTATCGTTTGTGTGGATTAGCTAGAGTAGAGGGTGCTGATACAACGTGGTCGCTGATAATAAAGGTTGTTGAGCAGGAAGCAGAAGAAAAGAATAATCCAAATCATTTTAACTATTGGAAGCGTGAGGCCTTAGTTTTTAAATCAGGTTTATTAAACGAATTACCCAAAGTTATTCAAACACCAGATTGTTATAAGATAGAAGTGAAATCAGACACGGAAATATGGTTGTGGATGGAAGAAATAAAGGAGAACAATAGCAGAGAATTTTCCTTAGCGGAGTTCTTTTTTATTGCAAAACAAATGGGATTATTTCATGGAACTTTTGCTAGTGGGAAATTTCCTTTGCCGCAAGAAGAATGGATTTCTCGAAATTGGCTAAAATCTTGGATTGATGGATGTGACCTTTACGCACCAAGACCAAGTAAATATTATCCAAAAATCACAGAACCTAGCAAGACAATTGATACCATCTTGAAAACTTATCTTGACTTAAGACAAAACGAGAAGAAATATCTTAATAAATTAAATAACCTACCGCGAGTTCTCTCACATCAAGATTTAAGTAAACAAAATATGTACATAAGCAATAAAAGTCAAAGGTTAATCCTAATAGATTGGCAGTTTCTAAGTATATCTGGATTAGGGGAAGACATAGGAAGATTATTTGGACTAGCAATCAGTCAGGATGATATTCCTATTACAAAGGCTTGGGAATACCAAGAGCAATTATTCAATAGCTATTTAAATGGACTAAAACAGGTAGGGTGGAATGGTAATCCACTCCTGGTACGGTATGGCTTTTGCGTAGCAGTTGCTTTTCGAAGTATATGGGAAGTCCCTAAATTGACAAAGATAATAGCTCAAAATTCTCCAGCTAGATATGGTGATGAAATTGATAAATACACGCAAATAGTTTTATTGCAACTTAGATTTGCAGAAGAAGCAGCAGATATATTCGAGAAAATATAAAGGGGAGTTTTATGGGATACATAAAGAAATTGAGAAAAATAGTTGGGACTCGTCCACTAATCATGGTGGGGGCTTGTGTTTTGGTGGTGGATCAGAATGAAAGGCTTTTACTACAATTGAGAACAGACAATAATTGTTGGGGATTACCCGGTGGCTCCATGGATTTGGGAGAATCTTTGCAGGAAGTTGCCCAAAGAGAATTACTTGAAGAAACAGGACTTGTTGCAAAAAGTATGACGCTAGTTAATGTGTATTCTGGTGAGGAATTCTATTACAAATACCCTCACGGTGACCAGGTTTATAATGTAGTTGCAACTTATATATGTAGAAAATTCGAGGGTGAGTTGAAAAAGGAAGAAAGTGAAGTGCAAGAGTTGAATTTCTTTAGCATAAATAATCTTCCAAATAATTTAAGTCCTCCTGATATGCCGATCATTCGTGAATACATAAAAAATTATATAGGACTTTATTTGGGTAATTAAAAACAAGGGGGATGTATTATGTGGAAACAAAGATTAATTGAAACAAAAAGAGGGGTATTTGAACTATTTGAAAAGGGTGAAGGAGAGCCTCTTGCTGTAACCCATCATTATAGTGAATACAACGAAAAAGGTAATTCATTTGCTAATCCATTTACTGCACATTATCACGTATACCTTATTAATTTGAGAGGTGCTGGGAATTCTGCCGGGGCAAATGATCAGAGTGAATATAGCATGGATAATACTGTTTTAGATTTAGAAGCGATTCGAGAAGCATTAGGTCTAGAAACATGGGGATTTGCTGGCCACTCAACGGGAGGTATGCTTGCATTAAAATATGCAATTCAAAGCCCTAAATCATTAACAAAGATTATTGCTGGCGGGGCTGCTGCAAGTTATGAATATGGGGCAGATCCTGACTCCATCTACTGTAGTAAAAATCCAAACTTTAATAGAATCGTAGAAATCATGAATCTATTAGAAGACCCAACTACTCCGCTTGAAAAACGGAGAGAAGTAGGATATGAATGGGCATTAATGTCTTATTATTCTGAGGAGAAACTTCAAGAATCAATGAAGAAGCCTAATAGTGGTAAGACAGTGGGACCAAGATTAGATTATTTTAGAAAAGTAGAGTATCCAACGTATGATATTCGAGAGGAACTTAGAAGAGTAAATGTACCAAGTTATATTTACACAGGAAAATATGATGCACAATGTCCAATGAAGTTTGGAGTCGAGATTGCTGAATTAATTCCTAATGCTTCTTTGACAATATTCGAGGAGAGTAATCACCATCCGGCTTCAGAGGAAGAAGAAGAATTTCTAGAATTTGTTAGACAAACAGCAAATTAATAAGAGGACATGCTTGGAAAATATAAAGACCTCTGTCGAAGTATATTTCTCCTTGAAGACAAATTAGACAATGACTTTTCAATAGAATCTGTAACAGATAGACTAGGAGTCTTTCCAACCTTCATACGCTCGTCATAGAGCGTATTTTTTATTTAGTGTAACTTTTGTGTTGTTCATCCGTTGATATAGTGAAAAGCAAATTATAGATTGAGAGGAAATGAGGTCATGGACCAACACTACAGGAAAGAGCAGATTGGCGAATGGTACAATGCATACAACAATGATATTTATAATTATATTTACTTTTTGATTGGTGATCATGAGCTTGCAAAAGATGTATTGCAAGATACTTTTCTACGTGCCTATAGCAATTTTGAATCATTCCAAGGGGATAATGTCAGAGGATGGCTATTTCGTATTGCAAGAAATTTAACAATTGACTATATACGGAAGAAAAAACCACTTTTATTTTTAGTAGATTCGTTTCCAATTATACATGCAACAGAACCAAATCCAGAACAAATTGCAATGCTTAATGAAGCGGAACAGGAATTATATATGGGACTTAGTAAATTAAAGAGGGCTTATCGAGATGTCATCATTCTGAGAAAGATTAAAGAGTTTTCAATTAGCGAGACTGCAGATATTTTGGGGTGGACAGAAAATAAAGTGAAGGTAAATTTGTTCAGAGGAATCAAGGCATTACGAAAAGAATTAGAGAAGGGGGCTTATCGACATGAAACAGTTTGATCAATTAGATGAATTAAATCAAACGTTTGTTTCGATTAATCACAAGGTAAAGCTTACTGAAATAGAAAAGAATGAGGTATTCGGTGAGATAAAGAAAAGAATGAATGATATGCCTCCTAAACCAACTAAAAATACTGTTCAATGGAAATATCTTTTAGCATCGGTAGCTGTTACATTGTTATTGGTGGTTACGGTAATACCGATATTAACTAATAGTGGCAAGGACTTCCTTGGAATAAATGACCAAAATCCATCTAATAGTTCTTCAGATTCTAATTTAGTAGTGTCAGATGCTAAGGAAGAATATCTAGTTGTAAAAATAATTAACAATACAGATGTTGATATCCCTCAATTAGAATTAAATGTCTATCAAAATGGGGAATTAAAAGCAACACAAGGTAGTATGAACGCGGACGGCTCTCCGGTAGAAATAGGCGATTATTTTGAATTCACTTTTACAAAGGAAGAGCTCACGGGAGTTACATCATTAGAAGCGGTTATTATAGATCCTATACCAAATAAAGGAAGGGCTTTATTTTCTTCGGAAATGATTACTCTGACTGTTACAGAAGACAAGGAATATGTCTTTGAAATAAATGGAAGTCCTAAATCGAATGTGTATCTGCAAAGTGTAGAACCTGACATATCAATTGAATCCAATAAGAAAAAGGAAACAATTAATACAACCATTCATAAGAAAGAAAATGAAATAGCAGCAATGGTTCAGGAAAATGTTACTCTGGGTTTAAGAAAGGAACAAGTCGAGAGTCTCCTCGGAAAAAATTATCATGAGGGCATATCAAACATGGATGGTCGTGAATATTGGAGGTATGATTTTGGAAATAAAGATTATCAATACCCAAATGACGATGGTGAAATAGGGGATACTAAAGCGTTAATGAATGGCGAATTGCAAGCCCAAGTTCTTCTCTATTGGGACAAAGAAGAAAATTTAAATGCATTTTCAGTATTATTTCAGAATCAAAAGGACGGAAAAGTATATATCTATTATGTACTTTCAGATAAAAGTAGTGGAAAATCAGAGATACAAGTGGAATAATATTAACCAGAATAATACGTAAATAGGTGCTAGAGCAACTCTAGCACCTTTAATTTGTACATTAATCAATTGCAATCGACACTAACTTCATCTCTAAAAATTCATCCATTCCATGATGGCCGCCTTCTTTGCTACCACTACCGGATTGCTTAATACCACCAAATGGTGCTTCTGGAACGGAAGGGAAGACATCATTAACGCCAACCATACCATAATCTAACCTCTCCGCAACACGTAATGTGCGGGCGGTGTTTTGTGTGAAAATATAGGCTGCTAATCCATAATCCGTATTATTCGCCTTCTTAATGACATCAGCTTCGTCTTTAAAGGTTTGAATTGGGAATAGTGGTCCAAATGTTTCTTGATTCATGACCACCATATCATCGGTAGCATTTTTAACTATAGTCGGAGGGCAGAAATATCCTTGCAACTCACCGTCCCATTTGTTACCACCAGAAACAATCTCAGCGCCTTTCTCAAGGGCATCTGCAAGATGAGCTTCAACCTTTTCACGAGCTTGTTCACTAATTAGTGGACCAAGCTCTACTCCTTCATCCATTCCATAACCGACTTTCATCTTCTCCAGCTTTTCTTTTAATAAAGACGTAAACTCATCTGCAATAGATTCATGTACGTAGAGTCGATTTGCACAAATACATGTTTGACCATTGTTACGGAATTTACTTGCAATAGACAATGTCGTTGCTTTATCTAAGTCTGCATCTTCAAAGGCTATAATGGGTGCGTGTCCTCCAAGTTCGAGGGATACCTTCTTCACTTGATCTGCAGCCTCACGCATTAAATACTTTCCAACCGCAGTGGAACCAGTGAAGGTAATAAGCTTAACATCTTTATTAGTAAGCATTTCTTTTCCGATAGCCTGTGCATCACCTGTAACTAGGTTAACAACACCTGGAGGCATGCCTGCTTCTTCGAATATTTTAACAATCTCAATCGCCGATAGAGGAGTCTCTGGTGATGGCTTTAATACAACTGTACAACCCGCAGCAAGTGCTGGGCCTAATTTTCTAGTAATCATAGAAGAAGGGAAGTTCCATGGTGTGATTGCTCCTACTACACCAATTGGTTTAGGAATTACTAACATACGCTTCGATTTTACTGATGAAGGAATCCACTCACCATAACCACGAGAAGCTTCCTCTGCATACCAAAGTAAAAACCCTGCCGCACCTTTTACTTCACCAATTCCCTCATTAAGTGGTTTTCCTTGCTCTCTAGTCAAAATCTCGCCCAGGCGTTTTGCATCTTTACGCATGAGTTCTGCCGCTTTATATAATATACGGGAACGCTGTCTTCCAGTCATTTCACTCCAAGCTGGGAAAGCATTAGTTGCTGCTTCAATAGCATCACGCGTTTCTTCTTGTCCTCCGTTAGCTACATCTGTAATGGGCTCAAGGGTTGCTGGGTTATAAACGGTTTGTGTTTTTGATTGGTCAACTTCACGCCATTCTCCATTAATGTAAATACTTTTCGTTAATGTAGAAATCATATTCCATCCTCCCCAATTATTCTTTTATTCTATAAGTAAGCATAACGCACCTGCATTATTCTATCAATTTGCAGGTGCGATTTTTATAGGTTTAATTAGACTAATTCTTTATCTGGATTCCAAGCTGGTAGCATTTGATTTAATGGCTTATCGGTACGGTATCCAAGGACATATTCTGCTTGCATAACCGTATGAATTTCGCGTGTTCCTTCGTAAATAACTGGAGCTTTCGAGTTACGTAGGTAACGCTCAACTGGATATTCATCAGAATAACCATAAGCACCATGAATTTGCATTGCATCGTCTGCTGCTTTATTAGCAAAATCACATGCTTGCCATTTTGCAAGAGAAGTTTCTCGAGTATTACGCTTCCCTTCGTTCTTCAGCTCTCCAGCACGATATACTAGGAGGCGACTCATTTGTAAACCAGCTTCCATTTTTGCAATCATTTGTTGTACTAATTGGTGGCGACCAATTGGCTTTCCAAATGTCTCACGTTCATGACAGTATTTCACACTAGATTCTATACATGCCATGATTTGACCAACCGCGCCAGCTGCAACCGTAAAGCGTCCGTTATCAAGTGCAGACATCGCAATTTTGAATCCTTCTCCTTCTTCACCAAGCAAGTTTTCTGCAGGGACTTTCACATTATCAAAGAAAAGTTCACCAGTATTACCAGAACGAATTCCGTGTTTTCCTTTAATTGCTTTAGAAGAAAACCCATCCCAAGTACGCTCTACGATAAAAGCAGAAATACCATGGTGCTTCTTCGATTTATCTGTGTAAGCAAATACTAAGAAATGATCTGCAACATCACAAAGAGAAATCCATGTTTTTTGTCCATTTAAGATGTAATGATCACCATCTCTTATTGCAGTAGATTGGAGGGCAGCAACATCAGATCCAGCACCAGGCTCAGTTAGTCCAAAGGCACCGATTTTATCACCTTTCGCTTGAGGTGTTAAATACTTTTGTTTTTGTTCTTCATTACCCCATTGTAATAGAGTCATAGAGTTAAGACCTGTATGAACAGAAACAGCTGTACGGAATGCCGTATCACCACGCTCAAGTTCCTCGCACACAATAGCTAGTGCATTGTAATCCATACCACTTCCACCATATTCCTCTGGTATACATACACCCATTAAGCCAAGGTCAGCTAATTTGTTGTATATATTTTGGTCAAATTGTCCTTCACGATCCCATTCCGCAATATAAGGCATGATCTCCTTATCTACAAAGCTTCTCACTGTTTCGCGTAACATATTTTGTTCTTCTGTAAAATTAAAATTCATTTTTCATCTCTCCTATTGGTTAATATTAGATTTATTGATAGAATGTAAAATTTCATTATTATGCTCACCCGCATTTGGAGGGTGATGTCGCAGTGACACAGGTGTCCGTGATAGTTTTAATGGGCTACCAATCATTTTGATAAGACCAGCAGTAGGATGTTCCGTTTCCAGGAACATGTCCCTTGCTTGTAACTGTGGGTCTTCTGTGACCTCCTGTAAGTTTTGAATAGGTCCACATGGAATATTATTCTCATGGCATTTATCTAGCCAATAACTAGTAGGCTTTGTCACAAGGATTTCCTGGATTAACGGAACAATGATATCTCGGTTCTCCACACGCGCTGGATTGGTCTTAAAACGCTCATCTTCACTATATTGATCTTTTCCTAAAATAGTACAAAAAGCTTTGAACTGATTATCATTTCCAACCGCAACTACTATTTCACCGTCCATTGTCTGAAAGGTTTGGTATGGCACGATGTTTGCATGATGGTTTCCAAGTCGAGATGGAATTTTTCCGGACATGAGGTAATTACTTCCGATGTTAATCAGTGCACTAACAGCTGTATCATAAAGTGAGAGATCAAGCTTTTGTCCTTTTCCAGACTTTTCGCGTTCTAAAAGTGCAGCCTGAATGCCAATTGCTGCATATAAGCCAGTTAGAATATCCGTAATAGCTACACCTACTTTTTGCGGTCCAGATTGATCATCTCCTGTTATAGACATCAATCCACTCATCCCTTGAATGATAAAATCATAGCCGGGTAAGTCCTTATATGGACCGGTTTCCCCAAACCCAGTGATTGAGCAATAAACTATTCCCGGATTTATCTCCGCTAGTTGTTCATAATCAATTCCGAATCTATCCATGGTACCCGTTTTGAAATTATGAATAATAACATCGGATTCCTTTATAAGTTCTTTAATCGTTTGGATACCTTCTTCTGTTTTTAGGTTGAGCGTGATACTTTTTTTATTACGGTTTGCACAAAGATAATAGGCACTAACGTCATTCTGAAATGGCGGTCCCCATTTTCTCGTCTCATCACTTCCGCCAGGTGCTTCTACTTTAATTACCTCAGCACCTAAGTCTCCTAGAATCATCGTACAATATGGACCTGCAAGAACCCGAGTTAAATCAAGAACTCTTATTTTCTCTAAAGCTCCTGACACGGCTTCACTCCTTTCTAATTTCAATAAAAAAAGCCAATTCAAAATGAACACAGCTAAATGCTGCAATCATTATGAACTGGCTTAAGGCTTGTTGAAACAGATCAGGTTGCTGAGCTGTGAACAAGCTAGGCAGTAAATTATACATAAAATAACTTTTAGGATAGGCCATGTGGATGAACGGTATAAGCGTTTTAAACATGACTCTTGAATATAGTTTAATGTATTCTGAAAAATTTGTAAACAGTTATTGTTTAATTTGTGAGGTTATTTTGGTAAGGGAGGGAGGTTGTGAAGATTTAGCCTACGGACCTGAGCTCAAACCCAAGAATCATGAGCCTGCGTCCCTCGAATATGTGCCCAATTTTATGAATCATGCACCTGGACTTCTTGAGTATGCGCCCGATTCTCAGTACCATGTACCCGCTATCCTTGAGCATGCGCCCAAATCCCAGCACCATGTCCCCGCGCCCCTCGAGCATGTGCCTAAATCTCAGCACCATGAGCCCGCGCCCCTCGAGCATGTGCCCAAATCTCAGCACCATGCGCCCGCGCCCCTCGAGCATGTGCCCAAATCTCAGTACGATGCGCCCGCGCTCCTCGAGCATGCGCCCAAATCTCAGTACCATATACTCGCTATCCTCGAGCATGCGCCCAAATCTCAGTACGATGCGCCCGCGCCCCCCGAGCATGTGCCCAAATCTCAATACCATGCGCCCGCGCCCCTCAAGTATGCGCCCAAATCCCAGTACCATGTACCCGCGCCCCTCAAGCATGCGCCCAAATCCCAGTACCATGCGCCCAATCCCATAAATCATGCCCCCAACTCAAAAGGCAACAAAAAAACGGGAGTCTAAACCCCCGTTACAGTACTATTTTGCAGCTTTTTCAAGCTTAGAGATCATCTTAATTGCTTTACCTGTACCGATTGCTACGGACTCTAAAGGATTTGGTGCTAAATGAACTGGTACAGATAGTTCATTTGCAAGCCACTCTTGCATACCTTTTAATAAAGAGCCACCACCGGTAATGACGATTCCGTGATCCACGATGTCACCACTTAGTTCTGGTGGACAATTTTCTAGTGTGACACGGATTGCATGTAAAATGCGCTCTAGAGATTCTTTGATTGCTTCATACACCTCATGTGAAGAGATAGAGATGGTTTTCGGTAACCCTGTCACCATATCACGACCACGGATATCGACAAACTCTTCTTTGTGGTTTGGGTGAGCATAGCCAATTTCCATTTTTACATTTTCAGCAGTGCGTTCACCGATTAAGATATTATATTTCTTGCGGATGTACTGGATAATTTCGTCATCCATTTTGTCTCCACCAACTCGAACTGAGCTAGAAGAAACGACGCCACCAAGGGAAATAATTCCAATCTCAGCAGTACCTCCACCAATATCAACAATTACATTAGCAATTGGCTCATCAACTGGTAAATCAGCACCAATTGCTGCAGCTACAGGTTCTTCAATTAAATGAACGGTCTTAGCACCGTAGCTAGTTACTGCATTATGAATTGCTCTTCTTTCAACTGTTGTGCTACCAGAAGGTGTACAAACAACTACATTTGGCTTACGCATCGACATGCCGAGTTTTTTGCTTACTTTTTTCAAGAAAGCTTTTAGCATTTGTGCCGTAATATCATAGTCCGCAATAACGCCATCTCGTAATGGACGAATAGGTACGATGTTCCTTGGTGTTTTACCAATCATTTCTTTTGCTTCTTGTCCGACAGCAACAACTTGCTTTGTATTAATATCGATTGCTACAACCGATGGTTCGTTTAAGATGATTCCTTTATTCTTTGAATAAATTAGTATATTTGCAGTTCCTAAATCGATTCCGATTTCTGCATTAGAAAACATAATGAGTTCCTCCAATGATGACGAATAGTATTTCGATATAACATTCTAGTTCGACAAAAAATTTATGGGTGTTAAAGACAATATATTATTATTATCTGCAATCTAGTTAACATTATTAGCAATAATTGGGTTAAGTCTAAAAATGTGACGCTACTATATAAAATAAGCCATATTTACTGCGAACTCAAGTTTCAATTGCTTTACAGTTTTATTCAATTGTAATAAAACTGGAAAATTCATTCTTGAAAAAACATGCGATAATGAACATAAGAATTGTCGAATCCTTGTAGAGAATTGGTGTAAAGGGGTGTAAGCAACATGGAGTATAAATACATACGAGAAGGATTACTCTTTATATTTATTACAATTTTTGTAATGCCAGGATTCGTATCAGCAGAAAATAAAGGATTTGAACGATATATTTTCAAGGATGGTACTTATTATAAATATATTGCTTCTACTATAGATGAATATTTTCACATACCGGGAGATATGGATAAAAATCTATTAGCACAGGTCGATTGGAAGAGATTAAATAAACAAGTACTAGCTATAAGGAACGAAAAAGACATAAAAGAAACAGAACATAAGGTTAGAGTTCAAGAAAAAGCGACACAAGAGATTTTAAAGAAAAAATCTAAAACCAAGCAAAAACAAATTAAAGAAAAACAGAATCAACAGAAAGAAAACTCACCCAAAAAAGTCATTGTTGACCAAGAGGAGTTTGAACAAGAAGTACTTAGGCTTACCAATGTAGAGAGAAAAAAGCAGGATTTAAAGCCGTTGAAACTAGATAAGAAATTAGCAAAAGTTGCACGGGAAAAATCAGTTGATATGGCAGTCAATGACTATTTTTCTCATGTTAGTCCAACATATGGTTCTCCATTTGATATGATGACTAGTTTTGGCGTGAAGTATTACTCGGCAGGTGAAAATATAGCAAGAGGTCAAACTTCACCACAAGAAGTAGTTCAGGCTTGGATGGCAAGTGTTGGTCATAAGGAAAATATCCTGCATCCGGAATTCACCCATATTGGGATTGGATTTTCCGATGATGGATTTCATTGGACACAGCAGTTTATTAAACGACTGGATCACGATGTAAACCAAGAGGTATTTGAAAAACAAGTTATTGAACTAACGAATATTGAACGAGTAAAACAAGGTCTAGCACCGTTAAAGTTGGACGAAAAACTCGCAGAAACAGCCCGTGCAAAGTCAGTTGATATGGCTGAACACGATTATTTCGATCACACAAGTCCAACATACGGATCCCCCTTTGATATGATGGACCAGTTTGGTGTAACCTACTATTCTGCAGGTGAAAATATAGCAAGAGGTCAATTTACACCTGAAGAGGTGGTGCAAGCCTGGATGAATAGTGAAGGCCACCGTGCGAATATTCTAAATGCCAATTATACGCATATTGGCGTGGGTTTTGTGAAAGAAGATATTGTATGGACCCAACAATTTATTGGAAAGTAGTGATGGGACGGTATAAAGAGTATATCGTCCTTTTTCTTGCTTATTTTATTCAGAATTTTATGTTAATATTAATGAGATACTAGAACATTGGTGGGGATATAATGAAAAAGAATTTGGTGATTGGGTTATTAGGTTTAAGTTGTTTTCTGCTAATGCTCTTAAGTTCATCATTATATAAAGACATACGAAATATGAAAAATGAAGCTGGCATGGACTATTATCATTTAGTTAGTGATACACGATATTTAATAAGAGATATGAAAGAGATGAATATTGAAGAGGCACTCGAGACGGAACACGGGAAACAATTGTTATCAAACTATAAAAGAGAATTGTGGGAAAAACAAATGAGGTTCTATACTCATTCCAACAATATTCATGAAATAGGACATATGCTGAGAGAAGTTCAACTCATCCTAGATGAAGCGTTGAAGAAGGGGTCCATTACAGAAGAGGAAGAATCATCTATAAAGAAAAGTTTAGAAGTAATATGGTTTATATTATTGGACCTGGAAGGGCTAGCTGGAAGAGACAACTCTTGGTACGACCTCTTTCATGATAGAGAACTTAGTGATGAGATTACTAAGAAAATAGAGCAACGGATTAATGAGGATTATTAACGGATAGCAAATGTACCTTGAACATCATCGACTAAGCAGTATAATAGAGTCTTGGGGGGAACATTATGCTATTTACTTTCAAGATTTATACGTACGCAGTTTTATTAGTTATAGGAAGTATTTTTAAACTACAAAGAGCAAAGAAATTGTATCTACAACCGACTTCAAATGAAATAAGAAAAGAAATATTCGAAACACCGAAAAATGTCTCGGCAAAAGTGATGAAAGCTACTGGCACGAATGTTCAAGTTACAGGGAGAGAAAAAATACCAGAAGGTGCCGTGTTATACGTTGCAAACCATCAAGGTTTATTTGATATTCTATCCTTCTTAGGACATCTTGGTAAACCAATCGGCTTTATTGCGAAGAAAGAAATTAATAAGTTGCCCATTATTAGAACTTGGATGGGACTATTAAATTGTGTATTTATTGACCGTACAGATCGTCGTCAGTCCATGAAGGCGATTAACCAAGGGATTGAAAATCTGAAAAACGGATATTCCCTTGTGATTTTTCCAGAAGGCACGAGAAGTAAAGGAGCTGCACTTAGTGAATTTAAACCAGGCAGTCTCCGTTTAGCTACAAAAGCAAATGTTCCAATCGTTCCGGTGACAATCAATGGAACTTATAAAATGCTAGAGGAAAATGGTGGGCGAGTTAAAGGTGCAACGGTAGAGATGACCATTCATGAACCGATTTTTCCTGAGTCCTATCAAACGCTAAAAAGCGCCGAGCTTGCTAATAAGCTTCAAGATATTGTTCAGTCAGGTCTGCCTCAAACAATTAATCAGGAAGAAATCAAAGAGGATTACGCCATTACTACACGATAAAATACATCTGGGAATATACAAACAGTGGGGAGGTTGATTCTCCCACTGTTTTTTTGTACAAATAAAATCATTATCCATATCGTAACGATGCATACTAGAGATAGTATGTTGTAATGCTTAGAAGTTGAGGTGAGTATTATGGTTCAAGGAACTATGAATTTAAATACACAAATAGATAAAGAATGGTTGCAAAATTATGTGGATGATTGGGTGGCCTTTTACCAGAAGACAACAGAAGAAGGAAAAGTGGCATCCTATATTCCAGTACTGGCAGAAGCTAATCCAGATCATCTTGGGATTGCCATTTATGGGAAAAACGGGATGAACATCACTTCCGGTGATACGGATGTTACATTTACGATCCAAAGTATCTCAAAAATCCTTACCTTTATTGTTGCCTGTATGGAAAGAGGGGTAAGTTATGTGTTGGACCGGGTGGATGTTGAACCTACTGGTGAGGCATTTAACTCCATTATGCATTTAGAGATGAAAAGTCCAAATAAACCCTTTAATCCGTTCGTAAACGCTGGGGCAATTACGGTAACTTCCCTTCTTGAGGGGAAAAATTCACAAGAGAAATTAGAGCCTGTCTTCGAACTGTTGGAAAAGATGATTGGATATCGACCAATCATTAATCAACAAGTCTTTGCATCAGAAGATGAGACATCTGCAAGGAATCGTGCTATTGGTTATTATTTATTAGAAACAGAATCTCTTGAGTCACCACTTGATGTTACATTAGAAACCTACTTTAAACAGTGTTCCATCGAAACGACAGTTACCGATTTAGCTAAGATTGGGCTAATTCTAGCTAATGATGGAGAAGATCCAGATAGTGAGGAGGAAATAATACCCCGACAAATCGCTCGAATTACCAAAGCAATCATGCTAACATGTGGGATGTATGATGCATCGGGAAAATTTGCAACTTATGTTGGTATTCCAGCGAAAAGTGGTGTGTCAGGTGGGATTGTTGCCCTAGCGCCGCCAAGGGTGAGAAACGCACAATTTCCTTTTATAGAAGGATGCGGGATTGGGGTTTATGGCCCTGCACTTGAGGAAAGAGGTAATAGTGTTGCAGGAATGAAATTATTAAAGCATATCGCATCACAATGGGATTTAAGTATTTTTTGATTGGAGGATTTGTTATATGTGCGGAAGATATACCATGCTAGCTGATGAACTAGAGATTCTGGAGGAATTTGGACTCGAACAAGAAATAAGGGACTATCATCCAAGTTATAATGTTGCACCAGGACAAAATGTACTTGCCATAATCCATGACGGAAAAAGAAAACGAGCGGGTTATCTGCGCTGGGGTCTTGTACCTTCATGGGCAAAGGATGAGAAAATTGGCTACAAGATGATCAATGCTAGAAGTGAATCCGCACACGAAAAGCCAAGCTTTAAAAATCTTATGTCCCGCAAACGTTGCTTAGTGATAGCGGATAGTTTTTATGAATGGAAAAGAAATGAAGATGGCAGCAAGCAACCAAAACGTATCCATGTTGCGAATCGAAAATTATTTGCCTTTGCCGGTTTATGGGATAAGTGGAGTCAGCATGATAAGGATTTATTTACTTGTACGATTCTAACACGTGACTCTAATCTATTTATGAAAGAAATCCATCATCGTGAGCCCATTATTTTACCAAAGGCTATGGAAGATGAGTGGATTACACCCGAACGGTTGGAACCGGTTGAAGCAAGAGAGTTTTTATTTCAAGTAGAACCGGAAGAACTAACAGCTTATAATGTTTCCAGCTATGTCAATGCCGCAAAGAATAATGATGAATCATGTATTGTTCCATTAGCAGAATAGCTTGAGGTGGTCATGTATATTTCTTAGTGGCAATCAAGAAAAAAGAGTTGATAGAGCCTCTCATCGACATATTAACCCCAAGAAATAGAAAAAAGTCCGTGATACCTAATAATCACGGACTTTTTATAGTTAAACCGTTTTGTTACGATGTTCCTTCATTAAGTTCAAGAATTCTTCAGCTTTCTCCTTAGGTGCCTGAGTCACCAAACTAACGCCTACAAATAACACTGTTGATAGTATTAGCCCCCAAATACCTGAACCTAATCCAAGTGGCTTTGCTCCAGTTGCTTCAAGAATTAATACAATTAATGCACTAACAATTACACTGACAATAACACCAGAAGCGGTTCCACGTTTCCAGAAAAATGTACCTACAATGGCTGGTACCCCTACTATTAAACCGGAAGAAGCAGCAACTGATAGTACAGCTATTAGGTTTAATTCCAATTCTGCAAAAGCATAAGCTAATATTGCAATGATAGGAATTACAATCTTACCTACCTTCAACTGCTTTTTATCATCTGGACGACTCTTTATGTTTCCGTAAACATCTCGTGCAAACATGGAAGATAAAGTCAGCATAATAGAATCAATTGTAGATACAGCGGCTGCCAAGATTCCAACCATTACTATAACACCTAATAGCGGTGGAACGACATCAGAAGATAGTAATGAAGGTGTTGCTAAATCTGCTTTTTCTAAATCTGGGAATAGCTGTAATGCAGAGAATCCCCACATAACAGAAACAAACGTATAGATAAATCCAAAAACAAGAAATCCGATTAACATTTGTCGTAATCCTTTAAAAGAATTCGGCATAAATAATCGTTGACTCACTTGAGGATTCGAGATACTAAAGAAGAACCATGGAATCGTTAATCCTAGAAAAGTTAGGAAACTAAAGTATCCATTGCCTGGAACAGTTAGTGACTCTGGTTGTTCTACTCGCAGATTTTCGAAAAACTGACCAAAGCCTCCGAGTGAATTGACAATGATGACAACAACAATAGTCGACGTAATGATCATGAATATTGCTTGTAGGGAGTCCGTCCATACAACTGAACGAATCCCTGCCGTGTATGAAAAGAATACTGCAAGAACAACTGCAATAATGACCCCAACTGAAAATGGAATGGCATTATCGGTCATTCCTTGTAATAGATAACCAACTCCAGCTAATTGTACGGCGCTATAAGGAATCAAAAATAAACAACTCATTAGTGCAATAACAGCAGCGGCCGTTTTACTCTGGTAACGATCTCCAAGCATTTCAGAGGGTGTCACATAACCATTCTTTTTCCCAGCTAACCAAAATCTTGGTCCGAAGATTAATATTAATGAAACCCCTATAAAATAAATTATTTCAAAGCCTAATGCACCTACACCACCTTGATAGGTAAGCCCTGCTAGACCAACCATCATAAAAGCACTATAGGTTGTTGCGCTATAGCTTAGAGCGGATAATATCCCGTTCATTTTCCTGTTACCAATAAAGTAACCTGACATTCCCGGAAGATTTCCTTTTCGGGATAACAATGCAATAGCGGATGCAATAATAATGTAAACAATAATTCCCCAGATAATTAAGCTTGTATTCAATTTACTCTCTCCAATCCCTAGTAAGCACAATGTTTGCCAATATGATGATAAGGCCAGCTATTCCCCAAAATAAAAAACTCCCATACCATGCATGCACGTCTGATAAAACAGTATATGGGATAATGTAAGCTAGGAGGATTGTTACAATAATCACAAACCCCCATAAGCGCTTGGAAAGTTTTCCACTCATTTCGTTTGTCTCCTTTAGTAGATTGATAGTAAAATACAATTTGATTTTACATGTGTCTTTACACATATATTTACACAACGTGAGATAAAAATCAATCATTAATTTTGTTTTATAGTTTGTTGCGGGTAAAGAGTGATAGGATATAATAGTAGATATGTTATTCATTCGATAATTGTTTAAATATTATACGGGGGTTTTGAAGATGAGCAGAGAAACCAATAAGATTCTTGGGGAAAAACGAAGGAAATTAATCTTGTCCTGGTTAAAAGAAGAGGCCGATCCAATTACAGGGAAGGAATTATCTACTCGCACGAATGTTAGTCGGCAAGTGATTGTGCAAGATATTTCTTTACTTAAGGCGACAGGAGAACCGATTATTGCAACTGCAAGAGGTTATGTGTATTTAAAAGAGAACAACAATGAACAGAAAATATCAAGAGTAATTGTGGTTCAACATACACCGGAACAAACTGCTGATGAGTTATATACATTAGTTGATTATGGAGTTACTATTCGAAATGTCATGGTAGAACATCCAATATACGGGGACATCACGGGTTCCTTAATGGTAAAAAACAGACGGGAAGTAGATGTTTTCTTAGCAGAATTAAGAAAAACAGGCGCTTCTCTATTATCCAACTTAACTGAAGGGGTTCATTTACATACGATTGAAGCGGATAGTGAGACGCAATTGGATGAGGCTTGTGAAGCATTGAGGCAAGCAGGTTATTTGTTGGAGGAATAATCATGTTCATCAAGAAGAAAAAGGACATTTTTTCTCCCCAATTAGGGGTTTGTCAAATAAAGTGTGTAAGTGTTAATCACACACCTAGATATATTTGAGAACCCTATCCTTTAATCGGTCATCCATTAATAGCTGGTTCATGGCTATGGACCAGTTTTGGATATGACCACCTTCCCATTTATTTTCTAATTCTTTAACTCGTAAATAAAGAACTTTTAGTAGGGCATTCTCGTTTGGGAATGCTCCTTTTTTGGTTGCTTTTCTAAAGCTAGAGTGGATACTTTCCACCGCATTAGTGGTATACATAATTCTGCGGACCGCACTACCAAAATCATATAGTTGTTCAACGTGCTCAAAATTACGTTCCCAGACGTCAATAGCTCCTGGGTAAGCAGACCATTGTTGTTTAAAGGTTTCAAATGTACTTTGACAAGCCTTTAGACTCTGAGCTCCATAAACCTTTCGTAAAGAGGAGGTAAATGCTTTGTAATCTTTACTTGGGACGTATCTAATGGAATTCCGAATTAAATGTACAATGCATCGTTGAACGATGACATCAGGGAATATGGAGCGGGCACCTTCCTCTAATCCAGATACGCCATCCATAGAAATAAAGAAGATATCTTCGACCCCTCTAGCCTTTATTTCATCGAAGATTTGCATCCATTTATGCTTGCTTTCCGTTTCATTTAGCCATAGACCAAGAATGTCCTTTTTTCCTTCCATGGTATAACCTAAAATAGTATACACGGCATACTTCTTTGTTTCATATTGATTGCGAATGGTTGTGTACATGCAGTCCACAAATACAAATGGATAACAGTCATTTAACGGACGAGTTTGCCATTCTTCTAAGTCGGGCAGCACGGTATCAGTGATATCAGAAACCATCTCATGAGAGACTGAAAAGCCATAAATGTCTTCTATTGTTGAAGAAATATCTCTTTGAGACATTCCGCGTGCATACATGGCAATTACCTTATCCTCTATTTCGGAAACATCCTTTTTACGCTTAGGAATAATTTTAGGCTCAAAAGAGCCATCACGATCTCGTGGCACTTCTATTTTTACTTCACCAGCACTAGTATTTAGGGTTTTCTTTCCATAACCGTTTCTTCTATTATCTGTGTTCTTTTCCCCTTTATCATTGGAGTTGAAGCCCAAATGATGATTCATTTCTCCTTTTAACATCGTTTCAAACATAGGGCCAAATATATCTTTTAGTGCATTCTGCATGTCTTGTACGGATTCTGGTTGATATTGTTCTATAATTCTATTAGCTAACTCTACTGCCTTTGGATCACGCTTAGATTTCGCCATTATAAACAACTCCCCAATCATTTATAGTTATAGTGTAACAATAAAAAAATAAACTGCGAAGTAAGAGCCGTACGCTCTCTTACTTACACAGTTTATATTACACTCCCCCAATTAGAGAAAAACTGCCCTTTATTTATCTTCAAAATATCTTGTTCTTATTCCCCAGAAGCCTTAGCAAGTCTTTCTTGTTCTTTTTCCTGCTTAGCTACTTCTAAGAATTTCTTAGTTTCGTAAACAACTACACCGGAAAGTCCGAGTAGACCAATTAAGTTAGGGACTGCCATTAAAGCGTTCATGACATCTGAAATACCCCATACTAGATCTAGAGTTTGTACGGCACCCCAGAAAATGGCGATAACAAATGCAACACGATAAATTGGAACTACTTTATCGTTAAATAAGTACGCAAAACATTTTTCACCATAGTAAGACCAACCAACCAGTGTAGAGAAGGCGAATAGAACAATACCAATAGTTACGATGTAGCCACCCCAGTCACCTAAGAAATGTGCAAACGATGCTTGTGTAAGTGGTCCACCTTCTAATCCACCACCAGCTAATCCCGCCATAACAATTGTAATTCCTGTGATAGAACACACAATAATCGTATCTATAAATACTTGAGTCATAGATACAAGCGCTTGACGTCCTGGATAGTCCGTTTTAGCTGCAGCAGCTGCAATTGGTGCAGAACCAAGTCCTGCTTCGTTGGAGAATACACCACGTGCAACCCCGTAGCGAATTACGGTACCTAAGATACCTCCTCCAACCGCACTAGCTGAAAAAGCATCTGTAAAGATCAAGCCAATTGCTGCAGGTACAATATCAAAATTCATTACAATAATGACAAGTCCACCAAGAACATAAAATAAAGCCATAATCGGAACAAAGAAAGCGGTTACTTTTCCGATCGATTTAATACCACCAATAATAACTAAACCAGCAAACAATGTTAATGCAACACCAGTCGCCCAAGTTGGGATGTTAAAGGAACTCTCTAAAGCATCTGATACTGAGTTGGATTGAACCATATTTCCAATACCAAATGCAGCTATAGCACCAAAAATAGCAAAAAGTATGCCCAACCATTTTGCGTTTAATCCTTTTTCTAAGTAGTACATCGGTCCACCAGACATTTCTCCTTTACTGTTTTCCACACGGTATTTTACCGCTAGAATTGCTTCGGCATACTTTGTCGCCATCCCAAATAATGCGGTAATCCACATCCAGAAGACTGCCCCAGGTCCACCGAGTACAACCGCAGTTGCTACCCCGACGATATTCCCTGTCCCAATAGTGGCCGCCATGGCGGTTGTTAAGGCTTCATAATGGCTTATGTCTCCTTTTGAAGCTTTGTCTTGTCTTTTAGGGCTAAATGCGAGTCGTAAAGCATATGGAAGTGTACGGAATTGCAAAAAGCCTAATCGAAGAGTTAAGTAAATCCCTGTCCCAACAATTAAGATTAATGTTGGTGGCCCCCAGACAAAACTACTAATATTGTTGATTATCTCTTGCATATTTCTCCCTCCCTTTTGTCCTATTATAGATATAATATTTAGAACATTCAATATAAATTACAAACTATTTAATCATTTCACTTAATTCTGTGAACTAGTTTGATTATAATAGGTTTGAAGGGTGGTTATGAATAATGATTCGTGTATTATTTGTTTGTCTTGGTAATATTTGCCGTTCTCCAATGGCTGAAGCTGTATTCCGAGATATGCTTGTAAAAGCAAATTTAACAAAACTAATTGAGGTAGATTCTGGTGGTATTGGTGGGTGGCATGTTGGAAAAATACCTCACCAGGGCACAAGGGATATATTAGATCAACAAAATATTTCCTACATAGGAATGAAAGCTAGACAAGTTTCTAAAAAAGATTGGGACGATTTTAATTATATTATTGCGATGGATGACCAAAATATAAAAGACCTACAGAATATTAACTCGCAAAATACCGATATTGTGGTAGCGAAATTAATGGACTTTGTGGAAGATGCTAAAGAGCGTGAGGTTCCCGACCCATACTATACTGGGAAATTTGATTACACATATGAACTAGTGATGGAAGGATGCTCTAAACTTCTTTCGTATATTAGGGAAAAGCATAACATATAACAAAAAGGAGAGGTCATCATGGGTAAAAGAAGATTGATTTCAAGCATTGCTATAGGAGCAGCTTTAGGTGGTGCAGCAGCATTATTTGATTGGGAAACAAGAAAATATACCAAGCATAAACTTCAAGTAGCAAAGAACAAATCTACGGATATTATCAGGAATCCTGCATTATCAATCCACAATGCAAGAATTGCAATGGAAGAGTTTAGTGAAAGCCTAGTGTATCAAACAGAAAACGCTGCTAATGCGCTACAGACAGTAGAGAACTCAATTGCTCGAGTCACTTCAAAACCAAAAAGATTAGAAGGCTGAACATGAACCTTATATAGGAGGTTGGAGTTTGAAGCAAATCATTACATTTATGAAAAAGCTAATTGGGCGAATATTAGAGGAAGAAAGTTTTGGTTTGTCCGCACAATTAGCTTATTTCTTTCTATTATCACTTTTTCCCTTACTAGTAGTTGTCATTACCTTAGTCGGTTATCTACCAGTTGATGCAAATATTCTAATTCGTATGCTTTCATCTGTTGCCCCTCCCGACTCCATGCAAATAATTGAGGAAAATGTGATGAATTTAGTATCGCAACAAAATGGACAACTATTATCAATAGGGATTATAGGGACACTATGGGCTGCATCTAATGGAATTAATGCGATTATGCGGGTGCTGAATAGTGCATATGAGGTAGAAGAGGATCGTTTTTTTATTGTAAATCGACTAATTGCAATTGGGCTAACGTTTGCAATGATTGGTGTGCTCGTTCTTGCCATCTTACTCCCAGTGCTTGGTAGGATGATTGGAATTTATTTATTTTCCTTTTTTGGATTATCAGATGACTTTCTATCAGTATGGGAAATGTTACGCTGGGTACTTACATCAATTGTATTCTTTATCGTATTTCTATTTCTATATAAAATTGCACCAAACGTTAAAGTACTTTTCCGAGAAGCATTTTGGGGCGCACTGTTTGCAACAGTAGCCTGGCAATTAACTTCCTACGCTTTCTCATATTACGTTTCGAACCTAGGTCACTACTCCGCAACATACGGCAGCCTAGGAGCAGTCATCACACTCATGATCTGGTTCTACATCTCCGCCTTCATCGTCATTGTAGGCGGCATTCTCAACGCAACACTAAGCAAATTCAAAAACGGAGACTGACTCAAGTCAATTCTCCGTTTTTGTTTTAGTATTTTTTTTATAATTAACAATAATTTATTTCAACAACCGTAATCCATTCAAAATAACCAAAATCGTACTCCCCTCATGACCAATAACCCCCAGAGGAAGATCCAACACCTCAAAATAATTAGATAGAATCAATATAGCAATAACACCAATTGAAAAAACAACATTCTGTTTCACAATCCTATTCATCCGACCAGAAAGCCTAAACGCATTTGTAATTTTAGACAAATCATTCTTCATTAACACAACATCTGCAGTTTCAAGCGCAACATCTGTACCTTCACCCATAGCAACACCTAAGTTCGCAGTTGCTAATGCAGGTGCATCATTAATCCCATCACCAACCATGGCAACATTATGGTATCTGTCTTTTAACTGTTTAAGATGGTTTACCTTTTCTTCTGGAAGACAGTTAGCAATATACGCATCAATACCAGCTTCTTCCGCAATTGCTTTAGCAGTAAGATCATTATCCCCAGTCAACATGATGGTTTTAATTCCTTGTTTGTTTAGGTTTCTAATGGCTATCTTTGCTTCCCTCCGAATAGTATCCTTCAATGCAAAGACCCCAACAATTTTATTATCTGTTTTAACAAATACCACGGTTTTACCTTCCGTTGCTAATTTTGATAAGATTCCATCATGGAATGATTCAGCTAGTTCTATACCAACATAATCAGGCTTACCAATCTGCCAAAGCTTACCATCAATCTCTGCCTCAACGCCATTACCATGTACCGTTTTCATGTGATTAACCTGAATTTCTTTTATATTAACCTTTTCCTGACTATAAGCAGTGATTGCTTTTGCAAGAGGATGGGTTGATTCATTCTCGATGGCACCAGTAATTGCAATAACCTTATCTACATCACGATCTGAAGAAAAATAAGCATTTGTCACAATTAATTTTCCATTGGTTAATGTACCGGTTTTATCAAAGCCGATCGCTTTAATTTGACTTAGATTCTCTAGATGAACGCCACCCTTAAATAAAACACCTTTACGCGCGCTATTTGAAATGGCGGAAAGAGTCGCAGGCATAATTGATGCAACAAGTGCACATGGTGAAGCGACAACAAGTAGAATGATAGCTCGATATATACTAGTTTCCAATGTCCAATCAAACAATAAATAGGGTAAAAACATCATGACTCCAAAAGCAATTAGAACAACTTTTACATAGGTCCCTTCAAAACGTTCAATGAATAATTGGGAAGGGGACTTTTCATCTTGCGCGGATTGAACCATATTAATAATCTTTTGAAACATGGTTTCATGAGCATCTTTTGTGATTTTTACCGTAATCGTCCCATCAAGCGAAACGGTACCAGCTAAGACCTCATCCGCTATATTTTTGGTTACAGGTAAGGATTCACCGGTGATCGCACTCTCATCAATCGCGGTTAAACCTTTCGTAATAATCCCATCTGCCGGAATTCTTTCTCCTGCACGCACCAAAATTACATCCCCGATAGATAATTGGTTGACAGAGACTACCTCTTCTTTTCCATTTGAAATTTTAGTTGCTTCTTCTGGTTGTAGTTTCAGTAGAGATGATATCTCTTTTTTACTCTTGTTCATCGTATAGGTTTCAAGAGCCCCTGATAATGCAAAAATAAAAATTAAAATAGCGCCCTCTGTCCAATACCCTATAATTGCAGAACCAATTGCTGCAAAAATCATTAGCAACTCCACATTTAATTCTTTATTATGAATGGTTTCTGTTATTCCTTCTTTTGCTTTTGCATAACCACCAATCACAAATGCAAGAACATGTAACAATACAAAGGTAGTTTCTGACATATGTTTTTCTGATATCCAAGTTAATAGAATGATTAGCCCACTAAATAGTGCGGCAATTAGCTCTATATGTGGCTGAATTTTACTAATAAAATTTATATTATTCCGTTTTGAGTGAAGTACTGGTGACATACTATTATTAGCTTCCAACTTATCCCCTCCATAAATGAAATTAATAATCGTTTTCAACTAGATTAGAATTATTATTATTTAGTATTAATTACTATAATATCACCATTGTAGATATTGTCAAATGGTATTTGAGTTATCCTGTTGTTTCATTGTTAAAGAGAAACAAAGTGAACAGAATTTTCCGATAAACCTAGAAGTTGATTTAACTAATTTTCACTGTTACAATCAAAATTGTTGAAATAATATAACAGTTATCCGAGGAGGAATATTTAAATGAAAAAGCTTGGTGTTTTTTCGATAATATTTATTGCACTTCTTATTTTAGGCGCATGTGGAAGTAATGAAGATAAGGAAGCAGAAGTTGAGGATAAAATATGGGCTTCTATTGAAGAATCAGGTGAGATTGTCGTAGGTACTGCCGGTACATTATATCCTGCTTCTTATTATCCAGAAGGTTCGGATGAATTAACGGGGTACAATGTTGAAGTTTTTCGTGAAATTGCAGATCGATTAGGGGTAGAGATTAAGTTTGAAACGATGGCATTTGATGCGATGCTTTCTGCATTACAAAGTGGCAGAGTAGATATGATACAAGCAGGACCAAGGGAAGAAAGCCGTGAGAAATTTGCATTCTCAGAACCTGTTAAGTATTCTTTTGCTACGATGATTGTTCGGAAAGATGATTTATCTGGTATTTATACACTAGAGGATTTAAAGGGGAAAAAAGCAGGAGGAGCTGCGACAACCGTATATAGTGCAATTGCCGAAAAATATGGTGCTGAAGTAGTTACATATGGTAATGTAACAAATGATGCATATTTACGAGATGTACACAATGGTAGAACGGATACAGTAATTAATGATTATTACTTGCAAAGTCTTGCAATCCAAGCATTTCCAGAATTCAATATTACGTTACATCCTGATTTGAAGTTCCACCCAACAACGAATAATGTTGTCATGCAAAAAGAAGCGACGGTGTTAATGGAAAAAGTAAACGAAATTATTGCTGATATGAAAGAGGATGGCACGTTAACCGAGATTTCAGCAGAGTTTTTCGGTGGACTTGATGTTTCTAAGGAACCAGAAGAGGAAGTTATTGAAATCGAAGGCATTGAATAAGGTGATATCATGTTCGAAATTGATCATGTACAACTAAAGAACTTGTTTGATTTCCAATTAGCTTGGGAGAGTCTACCTTTTCTACTAGAAGGTGTTCCAATGACCATTTCCTTAGCTATTCTTGGAATGGTGATCGGTTTACTCCTAGGTTTCTTTATTTCGTTAGGTAGGAGTTCAAATGCGATTTTTCTTAGGTTGCCTTCTAGAATCTACATATCTTTCATGAGAAGTACTCCTATAATTGTTTTTTTATTTTTAATATATTACGGTCTTCCGATTATAGGAATTGAACTAACTGCATTTGTTGCTGCGGCAATTGCTTTTGGTTTAAATAGTGCTGCTTATATCGCAGAGATTTATCGGGCTGCTTTATCCAGTGTTGATAAAGGACAGTGGGAAGCAGCGAAAGCATTAAATATTGGATATTGGAATGCAATGAGAGTAATTATTTTACCGCAAGCTATTCGAATTGCAATCCCTCCATTAGCCAACGTGTTTTTAAGTATTATGCTTGGTACATCATTAGCTGCTATCATCACCGTCCCAGAGCTTTTTCAAAAATCTCAAATAGTTGCAGGACGTACCTTTGATGCGATGACCATGTATATATTAGTAGCATTAATCTACTGGCCAATTGGTATTGCAATATCCTTCCTACAAAATCGCCTGGAGATTCGATATGGGAAATATATAAAACAGGAGATCCAATAATAGTTGGACCTCCTGTTTTTTATGGAAAGTGTTTAACTAGCATCAACTATCGTTTCTACAACATTATTCCTTTTTAACACCATCGCTACGATAATGAATCCCAACACAATGGCAATCATATAGAAGAAAGATACCCCTGGTAATAATTGAATAAATAATCCACCAAAATATGGCCCCCCAAGACTACCAATACTAAAAGCAATACTACACAGTAAGTTCCCAGCAGGTAATAAATTAGGTGGAAGAAGGTCTGTCATATAGGAGATACCCATCGAGTAAGTTGATCCTACGAACATTCCTGCTAGTGTAAAGAATGTAAATAACGCTACAGCTGAATCCTCTAAGAATGCTGCTCCGATAAAGCAAGCAAGACCAAGTGTTAAGATAATCAGTAGTATTTTTCGTCTACCAATACGGTCACTTAAGATCCCAAGTGGTAACTGGGTAATCAAACTCCCAGCTGCAAAACAAGGAATGATCAGGGAGAGTATCTGTACATCATGTCCAATACGTAATCCATATATAGGAAATGTTGCGTGTAATGTCGCTTCTAAGAACCCATATGCTAGTGGTGGAAGCAGGGCAATCCATGCTATTTTCGTTGTTTGAATAAACCGTTTAAGTGAACTTTCCTTTGTAGCGGTTACACCCGTATCTTCATCTGCATTTGGCCAATTGTTCCTTACAAATAACATGAGTGCCCAAACAATCGTACTTAGCAGTGCAGAGGCAATAAATGGCAGTGCTTCATTTACTTCCATTAGTCTCGTTAATAAAGGTCCAATCGCAAATCCAAAAGAAAATGACATCCCATAAAGTGAGATGCTTCTTCCACGGGTCTGTTTATCTGCTGTAGATGTTATCCATGTTTGTGTGCCGAAGTGAAGCATATTATCACCAATTCCAATCGCAACCCGCAAGATAAACCAGAACCATAGAGATTGCCAAACAGGAAATAATGCCAAAGAAATGATAACGAGTAATCCTCCGACAATGATAATGGGTTTAAATCCATATTTTTGCATGGGTTTCTCCATAAAAGGTGATGCTAATAGGACACCGATATAAAGTCCGGTCGCATGTAATCCATTTAGGGAGGAAGATACCCCACCTTGCTCTAGAATAATTGCTAGAAGTGGTAAAAGCATCCCTTGAGATAACCCAGATATCATAACAAGTGCAATAAGAATCCAAAAGCGAAATCGATTTAATACCATTTTGTTCCCCCTAAAGATGATAACTATGTATAAAATGTAAACCCTCGAAAAAACTAAGGTAAGAAATCTAAGGTAATAGCATTGGGCGAATACCTTAGATACACTTACTTATGCAGAACAGGAAATTACAATTTCCATACTGCAAAAAAGAGAGGAATGGACAGATGAAGAATAAATATATCATAGCATTAATTACATTTCTACTAGTGCTCCAAGCTCCAATTTTGATCTCTGCAGCGGAAAAAAAGGAAGAAACAAAGAATCAATTCGAAATTCCAAGTCATGTCGTGGATATTTCAAAAGAAAATACATTTCCCAATTCTACTGAAGATGAAGAAGTAATTGAGCCAAGTGAATTAACACAAGAATTAATGGATAGTACGGAGGTTCCGATAAGTAACCCCAATTTAATTAAAATGCTAAATGAGTCCTCAATTGATCCATCGCCAATTGGCTTTGGCTACCGCGGAATGGTATTTCTAGGACGTTGGCCACTTAACTACGAATCTGATGATACCAATATTAATTGGGAGTATCAAAACATAAATGTTAATGAACTGAATAATATTGGTGGTAAGGATGCTCAGAAATTAAGTTATAACCAGCAAGCACAAAAGGAAATTAAAGGTGCTTTAACAAATAAAATCGCTAACCCAGATGATGTGAAACAAATGATGATTATAAAAGCCAAACAAGAAACAAAATTACCCCTTTCCTATGCAACAACAATTGGAGCAGGAACAAAAAAAGGCAATTCTTATAGTGTTCCATCACAAAAGTACGGATATCTACACGCATTTGCTCCAGCTGTAAACGAGAAAGGGAAGGTAACATTTGGAGAAGTATATATTCAATTAAAAGGCACCAAGAAATCATTGGTTATTAAAAATGTAACAAAACAAGGAATTGGTGCATGGATTCCAATTCAAGACCATGTATCATTTTCGGTTGAGATAAAGTAACTACTGAAATTCTAAAAGGCTCTGTACATGCAGGGCTTTTTACAATGCATTCTTTTTATGATGAATCTTATTGATGGTGTTATGGTGTTGAAATGATACATAAGATCTCTTTATAAATCAAATTATAAATCAAAAAAGAAAACTGTCTTTTCGGAAAATGGAGTCTACTTATTTTTTCTATAATAGGGGTTGATTTTTATGCTTTATTGCTTTAGTATGATAAAGTAATAAAGTGATAGTTTCTTAGGGGGAAGAAAAATGGAATGGGTAGTAGTTATTTCGGTATTATTAATGACAACTTTAAGTTTGTTCCGAGTAAATGTTATAGTAGCCATTATCATTTCAGCAGTTGTAGCTGGATTAATGTCTGGGTTAAATATAATTGAATCTATTGAAATGCTAATTAGTGGAATGGGAGGGCAAGCCAACACTGCATTAAGTTATGTGTTGTTAGGTGCTTTTGCTGTAGCCATTAGCTATACAGGAATTACAACCTTATTAGTAAATTTCTTAATCAGAATCTTAACAGGAAAGAAGACGATGTTATTACTTGCTATTGCAGGTGTAGCTTCCTTATCACAAAACGTAGTACCAGTTCATATTGCATTCATCCCTATTCTGATACCACCGTTATTAAAGCTATTTGATCAGATGCGTATTGACCGACGGGGAGTTGCTCTTGCACTAACATTTGGACTGAAGGCTCCATATATCATGATACCTGCGGGGTTTGGACTCATTTTCCATGGTATTATTCTAGATGGCATGACACAAAACGGTGCAGATATTACGTTAAGTGAAGTATCACTTGCAATGATAATCCCTGGCTTAGGGATGATAGTGGGATTATTAATTGGTGTATTCTTCACATATCGTAAAGATAAAGAGGCCCTGCCTGATGTAGAAGGTATGGCTAATATCGTTAAGCCGATAGAAGAAAAAGTGACATTTAATACAAAACATTTACTTACGATAGTTGCCATTTTAGGTGCACTTATCGTACAAATTATTACAGGAAACCTAGTATTAGGGGCATTAACCGGACTTATCTTGATGGTTGCCTTCTTCGTTGTTCCATTCTCTAAGAGTGACAAGATTGTCGCTGATGGTGTCAGTATGATGAGTACGATTGCATTTGTGATGCTTGTTGCATCTGGTTACGGGACAATTCTAAAAGAAACAGGTGCAGTTGATGCGTTAGTCGAGGTGTCATCAGGTTTCTTAGGGGATAATAAGATATTAATCTCTTTTGTACTTTTACTAGTGGGATTAGTGGTTACAATAGGAATTGGCTCGTCCTTTGGTACGATTCCAATTATCGCGGCGTTATTTGTACCGATTTGCTTAGCAGCTGGTTTTTCACCGCTAGCAACTGCTGCATTAATTGGAACAGCAGGTGCCCTTGGGGATGCTGGTTCTCCAGCTTCCGACAGTACATTAGGACCGACATCAGGATTAAATGCAGACGGCAAACACAACCACATTTGGGATACTTGTGTTCCTACGTTTATCCACTTTAATATTCCATTGTTCATTTTTGGATGGGCAGCATCACTATTTTTGTAGAATAAATATCGAGGTTTTTGCAAAAGGTAAGAAAAAAATAGGTGGGGTATCTATGCGTAAACTTATGGTAACCACCCTGATATTTTTTCTTGCCTTTTTTTGTATTCAATTCAATGAGGTAGAAGCTCGGGGTTATGGTTGGGGATATAAAAAGAATTCAAATAACGAAATTCCGGATGTTGGAAAATATAGTGAAATCCTACGGGAACACGGTGCATATTATGTAGACGATTCCGGTGAAAAAACACTATACTTAACATTTGATAATGGCTATGAACAAGGCTATACAGATGAGATATTAGATGTATTAAAGAAAGAGAAGGTTCCAGCAACTTTCTTTGTAACAGGGCACTACGTCAATTCTGCGACCGATTTAATAAAACGAATGGTTGATGAAGGTCATATAATAGGAAACCATTCTTATCATCATCCAGATTTTACAACAGTGAATAAAGAAGTAATGAAGCGCGAATTAGAAACATTAGAGCAGGCTGTGTCAAAGGCTTCTAATCAAAAAGATATTAAATATGTGAGGCCACCTAAAGGAATGTTTAATCAACAAACACTAGAGTGGGCAAATGAACTAGGATATATTCACGTATTCTGGTCCATAGCAATCATTGATTGGAATACAAATGCTCAAAAAGGTTGGCAGTACGCTTATGATCAAGTAATGAAGCAGGTACATCCAGGAGCCATTATCTTACTTCACGCAGTATCGGAGGATAATGCAAAAGCACTGGAGAAAATCATTCAAGATTTGAAAAAAGAAGGATACACTTTCAAGAGTTTAGATGATTTTGTAATAAAGAAAAAAATGCCACAACCTATTTATGGGTACTAATTGATGCATAATTATGTGAAAAGCTCCTCTATCTAAGATGATAGGGGAGCTTGTTTTATTTCATATTCTTATTCAGTTGGTTCAAAGTCTTCCAATTCTAATTTAATAGCAGTTTTCAGTCTTCACGTACAAAACGAACACCGTCAAAATCAAAAGTATATCCCCAATCATTGTCTACTTCCAAAATGGTTACGCTAGCTTTTCCGTTTTCTTCCTTTCCGTTAAAGGTCGTTTTAGCGTTTACAAAAACTATTATCACTGTATAACCATCTGATTCCAGAATCTCTGAGATTTCAATAAAATCAAAACTATATTCATCATATTTTATAAACCAATTATCAAATAATTTACGTATTTCTTCCTTATCAACATCGAATTGGGCTTCTGGCGGAATCCACATCTGGTAGAAAGTCTCGAAGTCTTTATCCATGACTACTTTAGTAACTTCATCCAAGAACGTCTGAATTCGTTGTTCCAATTTTTCATCCTCTGTTAAAGTAGATTCTTTTGGATTTGTAGTAGTATTCATACCTGAACAACCGGCTATAAAAAGTATAATTACCAAACTAATAAAGACTGTATTCTTAACAGTCATTATTAACACCAACTTTCGGTTTTAATTAAATAGATTAATTCTCATCATAGATAGTTATGAAATAAGATGGAAGAATATGTTTTTTGAACAAAACACTTGAAAGTCAAAAAAGGTCAGAGTATAATAAAGTCATAAGGTCAAAGATAGTCAAAGTCAAATTTGATCTTTATACTTACTTAATTAGGAGGAATGGATATATGAAGTGTCAACAATGTGGTGTCAATGAAGCAAATATCAATATGGCTATGCAAATGAATCATGAGAAGATGCAAATGCACCTATGCAATTCATGTTTCCGTGAAATCCAAGATAATATGATGAATGCAAATGGACTTTTCCAGAATCCATTTTCAGATAGTCATGAAAATGATTTTGCGTCAAACTTTTTCCAAAATAATGGTCAAATGAATTCACATACAACAACAAAAACGAAACAAAAACAAGCAAAACGAAATGGTCTATTAGATCAATTAGGTAGAAACTTAACCGATGCTGCGCGTTCTGGTAATATCGACCCAGTAATTGGGCGTGACCAAGAAGTGAAGCGTGTCATTGAAACCTTAAATAGAAGAACAAAAAATAATCCTGTTCTAATTGGGGAACCAGGTGTTGGTAAAACAGCTATTGCGGAAGGATTAGCTTTAAAAATAACAGAAGGCCAAGTTCCTGCAAAATTAATGAATAAGGAAGTATATATATTAGACGTTGCATCCCTTGTTGCAAATACTGGGGTACGTGGTCAATTCGAAGAGAGAATGAAACAACTAATCAAAGAGTTGCAACAACGTCAAGAGACAATTCTGTTCATCGATGAGGTGCACTTACTAGTTGGGGCTGGTACTGCAGAAGGCTCGCAAATGGATGCAGGTAATATTCTAAAACCAGCTTTAGCTCGTGGAGAGCTTCAAATTATTGGTGCAACCACATTAAAAGAGTATCGTCAAATTGAAAAAGATGCGGCACTTGAACGTCGTTTCCAACCAATAATTGTTAAGGAACCATCTACTGAAGAAGCAGTACAAATATTAAATGGTATTAAAGATAAATACGAAAAATTCCATGAAGTGCGCTATTCTGATGAAGCAATCCAAGCGTTTGTAACATTATCAGATCGTTACATTCAAGATCGTTTCTTACCAGATAAAGCGATTGATCTAATGGATGAGGTTGGTTCTCGTTTGAATTTAGCTAACGCACAAAAAGATTCAAACTCTATCCAAAATAGACTAGATGAGATAATAAAAGAAAAAGAAGCAGCTGCAGAACAAGAAGACTACGAGAGAGCGGCTAACTTACGCTACCAAGAGATTCAACTGCAGAAACAACTGGAGAAAGCAATAGGTGAAGAACAAGTTATCGATGTAGATGTGTCAGATATTCAACTAATTGTAGAAGAAAAAACAGGTATTCCTGTGACAAAACTACAAGCAGATGAACAAGAAAAAATGAAAAACATCGGTGATAATCTTCGTAAAAAAGTAATTGGTCAAGGAGAAGCCGTTGATAAGGTAGCAAAAGCAATCCGCCGTAGCCGTGCAGGATTAAAATCGAAGCATCGTCCAATAGGATCATTTCTTTTTGTTGGTCCAACTGGTGTCGGTAAAACCGAGCTAACGAAAGCACTTGCTGAAGAATTATTTGGTACTCGTGAAGCAATGATTCGTCTTGACATGAGTGAATATATGGAGAAGCATTCCGTGTCTAAACTTATCGGATCTCCTCCAGGATATATCGGTCATGACGAGGCTGGCCAATTAACAGAACGTGTTCGTCGTAACCCATATTCCATTGTTTTATTAGACGAGATTGAAAAAGCACATCCAGATGTGCAAAATATGTTCTTGCAAATCATGGAAGATGGCCATTTAACAGACTCACAAGGTAGAAGGGTAAGCTTTAAGGATACAGTAATTATCATGACAAGCAATGCTGGAACTGGTTTAAAACCGATTACTGTCGGTTTTAATAAAGAAAAACATGAGTCTGTATCCGTATTAGAGAACTTAAGTGCTTACTTCAAACCGGAGTTCTTAAACCGTTTTGACGCGATTATTAACTTCAATGAATTAACAGAAGAAAGCTTAATGAGCATTATTGATTTAATGTTAGCTGAACTTACTGACACAATTAAAGAAAATAATATTGAAATTACCATTACAAATGACGCGAAAAAAGCACTTGTAAAACTTGGATATGACCCTAAATTTGGTGCACGTCCACTTCGCCGTGTCATCCAAGATAAAATCGAAGATCCATTAACAGACCTTCTATTGGAAGAAGAAAATGTGGATAAGGTTCATGTATCTGTGAAGAATGGTGAAGTAGTAGTAACTAGAGCATAGCCATGAAAATAGTAAAAACGCATTGGTTCAAAGAATCCAATGCGTTTTTTCTTATATTCCAGTAAGTATCAAACCTAATTCTTTATTAGATAAGAATTCTCCTGAAGACGAATCGAAACATCATCAATTTCAGACATCATAAGAGCCGTTTGATAACGTTTCTCCACAGTCTCTGCGAACTCGATATACGATTCTTCTGGAAGAGACTTTTGCCAAGCGAACTGGAAAGAAAATAAATCTTTATCCTGTTTCTCCAATGGATTAAACATCATATTTTCTTTGGTTACTAACATATTGGCACTTGCTGCTAGATTTAAGAGTAATACTTCCAAAATTTTTAATTCACGTTCTGTTAAATCATGATTTTCTTTAGATACTGTAATATCTACCATTGCTACGTTAATTAAAATCTCCACCTTTAACTACTATTCTAATTGGCTAATTCCTCTAAAGAATGAAGTTTCGTACTCATATCAATTCCCCCTTAATCTACGGTAATATATAATTCGACATGTAGGACAAAAATCCCTTTAAATAATGAGGAACTTACTCCTTTTTGTTTAAATAACAAGCTAAAAAAGACGCAATACCCAAAAATATAAAACTAAATGATAAATACTGCTCTTTTATTGGTACATTATTCTCGACAAAAAGAATGATACCTAAAACTATAGCAACAATCCCAATCCCAAAACTTACTTTTCCAACTAATGTGAGCCCCCTAAACAATGAAAACATCCCCTATTTTTAGTTTACTTACTTTTACGAACTAAAAATAAAAAGGTTTCACATCATATTTCTACCAGAACGTGAAAAGATAATAAGGAACACTAAGTTTCTTTAATAAAGGATGTATCCGTCATGCTGCAATACAGAAGAATTATTCCTTTTTTGATTGCATTTTTCCTGATTTTTGCGGCGTTAGACAGTACACCTGCCCATAGTCAACCTGTCAAAAAGATGGAAGTGCATTTTATTAACGTTGGGCAAGGAGACAGTATATTTGTGAAAACTCCTAACGGGAAAACCATTTTAATTGATGGTGGTCCACCAAAAGCTGGTAATAAAGTCGTTTCTTATTTGAAAGAATTGGGAGTTGAAAAGATTGATCTGTTGATAGCTACACATCCAGACAGAGATCATATAGGAGGGTTACCTGCGGTCATGCAGGAATTCAAGGTTACAAAAATTTTGGACTCAGGTAAACTTCATATTACTAGGGCATATGCAAATTACATGAATGAAGTACGAAAACGGGAAATTCCACTGGTTGTTGCAAGAGAAGGAGAAAACATATCGATTGACTCGTTATTAGATTTTAGAATTTTAAACGCATATGCCAAAAGGAAGAACAATAACCAGTCATCAATTGCCTTAAAACTTAGCTATAATGATATCGATTTCTTGTTTTTAGGGGATATTGAAGATGAGCAAGAAGAAAAAGTTGCGAAGAAATATGATGTTCGTGCAGAAATAATAAAAATTGCACACCATGGTTCAAAAACAAGTAGCTCAGAAGAATTTCTAGAGATGGTTGACCCGGATGTGGCAATTATTACGTATAGCAAATACAATGATTATGGCCATCCAGTTAACCGTGTCATTAAGAAGTTATTTGATTTAGAAACAAATATATTTTCTACAGCAGTTTATGGAGATTTAGTGGTGCATACAGAGGGCGAGCACTATCTTATCTATCCACAAAAGACACCACTTCATGGGCTCTTAGAAAGTTAAAAATAGAAGAGGTCTGTTTCTCACTTGCTTAGATGAGCATGCCGAGAAACTGGCCTTTTTTATTATTTTTTAAAAATAATTACAAATTATGTTGACATATAAAATATTGTGTTATATGGTTAGTTACATAAGTAATTAACCACTTAACGAAGGAGCCTAAAGATGAAGAACCATTTGGATGATAACAAGCCAATATTCCTTCAAATTAAGGAACAACTAGAAGATTCAATCATAAATGACACGATAAAAGCAGGCGAACGAGTACCATCAACTAATGAATTTGCGGCTTTCTATAAAATCAATCCAGCCACTGCAGCTAAGGGAATAAATGAGCTTGTTACGGAGGACATTTTATATAAACGAAGGGGTGTAGGAATGTTTGTAACAGAGAATGCGAAGGATATTTTGATTGAGAAGCGGAAGCAAACATTTTACGAGAACTTCATTTTACCATTGAAGGAAGAAGCCAAGAAATTACGGATTAGTGAAACAGATTTAATGAAGATGATGGGTAGTGTAAAAAGTTCTATGAAAAGCCCATAAAAATAAAATACCCACACTTTTGATGGTGGAAATCTTACCGCCATCGCTCTTGACAAACACGACAATGGTTTACGGGTGTGGTGTCAAGGGCGAA
>NZ_LT855392.1:0-30092 GCF_900184735.1 Paucisalibacillus globulus | reverse complement strand
AGGTATTTGTTTTGGTGTGGTTACCTCACTAATACCCTAAATTCGAGGGGGTGGCAAGTTTTTTTGTATAAAAACGCATGAAATAGGGAATACTAATAGATTTTTTATAAAAACTTTTGACAATACGAGATGATGAAGGGGGAGCAATAAATGAAAATTGAGGTTAAGAATTTAACAAAGAAGTATGGAAATAAAAAAGCTTTAGATTCAATCTCTTTTACCTTAGAAGAACCCAAAATATACGGTTTACTAGGACGTAATGGTGCTGGTAAAACGACATTTATGGAAATACTTGCTGGTCAGATGATTGAAACCAGTGGGGAGATATTAATAGATGGGAATAAACCATTTGATAATCAGAGACTAACCGAATCAATTTGTCTAATAAAAGAGGGAAATAATTTTAAGAAAGATTTAAGCATAAAGAATGTATTGAAAATCAGTTCCTTCTTTTATCCAAAATGGGATCAAGAATTAGCCGAAACTTTAGTAACAGAATACAATCTTGATCCAAAGTTAAAAGTCAAAGCACTTTCAAAAGGAATGGAGTCAGCATTAGGTATTATAGTGGGTCTTGCAAGTAAAGCACCTATCACAGTATTTGATGAACCATACATTGGATTAGATGCAGCAGCACGAAAGAAATTTTACGATATATTACTAAGAGAATACGAGGAAGAGCCTAGAACCATTATATTTTCTACCCATTTAATCGATGAAGTTAGTTTAATGTTTGAGGAAGTTATCATTTTACAAGAAGGAAAATTAGCCCTACAAGAAGATGCGGATGTATTACGAAATAGTGCGTGTGCATTATCTGGAACTATTGATCAGGTAGAAGGATTTATAAAGGATAAGGAAGTTATTACCACGAAAAAACTTGCTGGGATGATGACGGCTTATGTCTTTGGTCACTATGAAGCGGCAAAAGTTGAGGGGCTTTCTGTGGAAGGTGTACCAATTCAGGAATTGATGATCTATTTAACGGAAAGGAAGGGGGCATAATCATGAATAAGCAGATTAAAGGTTTATTATATTTCTATATAAGTGATATTCGCCATAACATTTTAATATTTTGGTCCATTTTATTATTGGTATTAGTTGTATCAATTGCCTTTGCGAATTACTTAATAAGATTTGAAGACGGACAGATGGCTTTTGGTTTTCCTTTTGCTTTGTACTTTTACTGTCTGATTCTGGGATTTTTAACAGTAAAGGAAAGTATTCCTTTTGCTATAAAGATGGGAGCAACACGTAAGAATATCTTAATTAGCCTTGGAATATTCTTCTTGATCGTAGTAGTGGTGAAATCAGTTGTTGCAAGCACCATACAAGAACTGGTATTACTATTTACAGATGCAACCAATATCAATACATTCCTATTTCTACACCCTGCCATGATGCTTGAAGATAATTGGTTAAATCGAATCTTAATAGATGTATGTATTATGTTCTTCCTACTAGCCTTTATGTTTATTATTGGTCTATTGTTCTATAGATACGGAATTGCAGGTGGTGGAATAGTCGCTGGTATTCTGGCAATCGCTTTGCTACTTGGGGTTGCTAAAGGCTGGATTTATGACTTTATTGTAGAGGTAGTTTCGCAATTAGATATGTTATTCTTTTATCAAATGTTAGGGGTTGGACTGTTGCTATTTATGTTCTCCTTTGTATTTGTTAGAAGGATTACGATTGAGAAGAGAAGATAACCTTATTGAATGGTAGAATAGAATACCAGCTAAATAGTGAGGGACAGTAACTCACCGATTTAAATTGTCGATTCGTGAGGAACTGTCCCTTGTTGGTAACGAATGAAATGCTTATAGGTTATTATGTACTTCACCCATTGGACCGGTATCTTCTTCATTTTCAGATGCGAATTCAATCGAAACATCATTAGTACTTATTAAGATAGTAGTAATTAGCAGTAGACTTATCCATATTTTTTTCATTTTTCAATATCCCCTTTATAGATCTGATTATTAGTTTCTATGATTATTTTATATAGTTGGTTTGCTTTTTTATAATGTTGATGATTCTCATAAATAGTTGCAAAAATTTTGCTGTAGAACAATATTAGGTCCCAAAGTTGATTCTCTTTAAAGAATGTCATACTATCTTTCTGGATACATGTAATATCTTCTAGTGATTGGTTATCATTTAAAATGATAGTAAAAATCTGTAATTGGATTAATAACTTCTTAGGAGTCTTAGGATTGATCAGATTTAGACCATATTGAAGCCATTTTTTAGATTCTGTTATATTCTTATCATTATAGTGGCATCTTACTAGATTTATAATTGTTTTGGATAATTGCTCGTTATTCGTATACTGCAAACAAAGATTATAATAATATGTAGCTTTATTGTATTGTTCTTGTAATTCATAACAATAACCCAAATTATTATATAGTATTCCTCTATAACGATCTTGGTCTTGTTCAGGTAAGTATTGTAATAATCGTTTTACCATGTTGTAGGAATCAATGGCCTCTTTGCTAAGTCCAAGGTTGTTGTAGCATATACCAAGTAAGTTGTGGCAATCAATCGCTCTATCCAGGTAATACCCATTATTGAAAATTCCTAAAGCTCGTTCTACAAGTACCTTACACTTATCATATTTGTATAACTCCTTGTAAGCTAATGCAAAATTGTAATAGAAAAATCCTATCTCGTAATCTTTAAATGACTCAGCATGGCTTTTCACCTTTAATAAATCTTTACCTATACTTACTGCGTTATCGTATTGTTTCTCCATATAATTAAGGTAAATTAAGGTATTCATATAGATAAAATAATTACGGTTTTGACCGTAGTCTAATGTATTCCGTAAACTATTAAGTTTTTTCCTAGCATCCATATTCCTACCACACATAATATGGTAACGTGCTTGGACGATTTCAAATTTAACTAGGGTTTCTAGACCAGCAGATGTAGACTGTTGCTTTAGTTCACTAATATCCTTTTCAACACAACCAAATAGAATCAAATCTTTATACCAATCTTCAATCTGTTTATCAATTTCATTATTTACTTCTAGCAAACTTTCATAATCAATATTTAGCTCTGAGAAAAGTAACTTATAAATTTCTGTATCTGCTATTACATGATTGTTTTCGATTCTACTAAGATAGGATGGCGTACAAATACCTTCACATAACTTTTCTTGGTTAATGTTCATTTCCGTTCGTTTTAATTTTAAAATTGTACCGATATATGGAGTCATAAATATATCACCCTTTTCAAAGTGAATTTAAATAAATAAATAGTTATTATTAGCCTACAAGAATTAGTTTTGATCTTCCAATCGTTTTGTTAATTCGGTAGTATCATAATCTTTAATTCTTTCTCTGATTTCTTTAGGGAACATTTTTTCTACATCAGTAAGATATTCATTTCCCTCTCCTGGTGTTTTATGGTTTAGAACTTGAAATTCATTTTCTTCCTTCCTTACTTCTAATACAACTGGTAAAGACACACCTGAAGTCCTCTTTTGGCTTCCACCTTCAAGGTAGAATTCTTGTGCAACTACCCAAATATAAATCTCTCTATTAGTAGTATTACTACCAAGTATTTCGATTGCACTATGTACTTCTCCTTCTTTTATAGGCTTTATTAAATGATTATTAATATACTCTTTTATAGATCCTATCTCCTGATTAGAAATATTATAGTTACTGTGTTCCGAAGTATAACTATCATCACAAGCCCATAATAAAAGTAAAAGGAATAAGAGTATTAGTACTTTTTTCAAGATGACTCACCTCTCGGATATTTCTTATATATTATTTTACCATTATAAACCTCTCTGTATATTGTGTAATTTGGTAATATATTTTGCTCTTAATCTGATAATTAATCTGTAATATTTCCCAATGTTGTCAGACTTTTCTCTAGGTATAATTGAGTTACATGTGGAGTACTCCAAATAAGAGGGGGAGGAGATAAAGTGTTAGGGAGTACAGATAATATATTAAATGGGAGGAAATATGTAATGAATAAACAACACAAACTAATCTATTTGTTATTTGCTTTCGTACTATTAATCTCAACTCTACCATTTCAAGCTTCAGTAGTTCATGCTAAATCAAATAGTGCTATTCCTAATTCTAATAACCCATATGTTCAGGCGTATATGAATAGTATGGAACAATATTCAAGCACTCAGGATATGGATCCTTTGGTAGACCCTAAAGTGGAAGAACAAATTATATTAAATACGTTGGAATTGTATTACGAGTTAGATATTAAGGTTTTAGATGAATTGTCCAACTATTATCCAGACGCAACAACGTCTAAAGAAGTAGTTTCTATAAATAGGGAAGATAAAGTTAATATTATGTCTAAAATAATGAAAATCTATGACTCTGTAGAGGAAGTCGAAGTAAAAGAATTATTCTTAGATTATCTAGATCGTTATGCGATGGGACCTAATGATTCCGAGAGTGAAGTTATAACTTTTATTGAAGAGAACACCGAAAAGGAAGATTTAGTTAATACAACCGCATCATATAACGGTACGGGAGCTGGCAATTGGGCATATAATAACTGGAATTATTACCGCAGAGATTACCCTAAATTTACAGGTGACTTTGGAACAGATTGTACGAACTTTGTCTCGCAGGCTCTGCATATTGGTGGTGGAAAGTCAAAATCTGGTGATTGGACGGTTAGTAGAAAAAATTTAACCTACTGGACTATTGATAGTGCATACCAATTAAATTATAGTTGGAAACTTACGGATCCTAGTCCATGGATTAGTGTAAAAGAATTTAGAAGTTATTGGAGACCAAAGTCTGGTGTAAGTTCCTATAGTGCCGACTACTATAGACAGAATCATGAACAGATTTATAGTGGAGACATTTACAAAGGTGATGTATTGGTCTTCCATAAAGGTATTGCAAACTTTGTTACGGTCCCGACTCACCTAATGATAATCTCAGCATATGATTCCTCTAATAAGGATTTCTTATTAGCGGGACATACAAACAATAGACAAGCATATCCTTTATTAAGTGCAATAAGCAGTTACTCACAGATTGAAATTTTGAAAATTAACTAAGAAAAAGTCAGGGACAGTTTTTCATGTTTAACATGCTAACATGGTGAAACTGTCCCCCTAATATTGGACTGGAGTAATATTAAACTGCCATTTCTTTTCGTTTAAAAATCAATCCAGACAAGAATATTAATAATATGGAAAGTATCAATGTTACTCCTGCAGTAGCAAACAGTTCACTACTAATCTCTCCTGAAGACAAAGATTCTAAGATGTAGCTAGAGAGGTTATTTGGGCTCCAGTCGAGAACATGTTGGAAGATTTGTGTGATAATACTCATCACCATAATGGTTAAAATGGTGAAAAACGCTACTAATCCTGCTGATTTAAAAACGGTATTATAGAATATAGTTAACGAAACAACCAAGGTCAGCCACATACCGTAGAAGAAAAATACGGTTAGGAATTCACCAATGGTTAGCGTTCCAAAGAGAATGTTGATATAATACCAACTTACAAGTAAGCCAAGGAAAAGTGAAACCCAAACTAGTAATAAATAAGAAACCCACTTTGCACTAATATAATTCATATATGAAACAGGTTTTACTAGTACAAGCTCAGAAACACCACTTTTTCTCTCTCCAGCGATAGTCCCCATTAATACTAGAACTACTACCAAGACTCCTAAACTACTTAATTGACTAAGACTCATCATAATAACTTGAGCAGGTTCCATTTCAGGGATTTCAAATACAGCACCTTCAGGCATGCCACCAACAGAATCAATGATTTGCGGCAAATAATATGTTGTCAAAGGATCCATCACTGACAATAATATAATAACTAAAGGTACCCAAATCCATTTCTTGTTCCGCCAATTTTCCAACAACTCTTTTTGAAATAAAGTCATCCATTGCATCAGTTATTCACCACCCTCATAAACATATCTTCTAGTGAAGCTTTATTAATGGAAAATGTTGTGATTTTCCAGTTTTCTTTTGTGGCCATTGATAGAATGTTCTCACGTGCTTGGTTCATGTCAGTTGTTGTTATCAAAAGCGTATCCCGTTCTACCTTGGTATTGGAAACACCATTTAACGCTCTTATTTTTTCTTGATACGGTTGAACTTCATCTTCAACCTGCAGTTCGATGACCGTGGTTTGATATTTTTTCCTTAATTCAATTAACGATCCAGATTCGATAAGTTTGCCATGATTTAAAAGTAGAAGTTCATCACTCACTTCTTCTGCATCATTTAATATATGGGTGGAAAATAAGATCGTCATTTCTTGTTTTAGCTTTTCCATTAAAACAAGTACTTCCCTGCGGCCTATTGGGTCAAGTGATGCAACTGGTTCATCTAAGATTAATAGTTTTGGCTTGTGGATAATCGCTTGAGCTATTCCAAGTCTTTGCTTCATCCCACCGGAATAACGCGAGATACGTTCATTCTGAGCATCCTCTGAAATCCCAATTTCTTTCAATAATTCCGCTGCACGCTTGTTAGCTTCAACCTTGGAAAGCTTTGCTAATTTTCCACTATAGATCAAGAATTCTTTCCCAGTCATCCAAGAATGGAAGGATGGGTATTGTGGCAAATAGCCAATCCACTCCCGTAAATCCTGATTTTTAGCTTGAGACTCAAACTGAATGCTTCCTTCAGTTGGTTTAAGTAGCCCTGCCAAAGTTCTCAAAGTTGTTGTCTTACCAGCTCCATTAGGACCAATTAACGCGATACACTTATGATGACCGAAATCAAAACTGATATGATCTACAACAGTTTTGGAGCCATATTTTTTAGTTAAATTCTCAACGGTAAGTAGGGCCATTTAACGTGATCTCCTTCCAATGATAAAGTACAAAACTGGTCCTAAAATACTAACAAGAACAATGATAATTGCCCATAACCATTTTGGACCGTTCGTTTCCTTCACTTTAACCAAGTCCACAATAGCAACTAGTAATAAAATAAATTCAATAATAAGGATAGGAGCAATTAATGCCCAATTAATATCCACCATATAAATCTCTCCAATCTTGTTTTATTAAATTCCCATCAATTTAGGAATCGCGATAATTAATAAGATCATAACACCAAAGATTATCCAAGCAACTGGTCTTGCTAAGTTAATCGTCCAACCAACTCCAAAACGTTTCTCTAAGAAAATGGCTGGGTCATTTGGATTGAAATATAAAACACCAAGCTTCCAATGTTTATCATTATCACGGTCAATAACTTCACCATTTGTCCCGGTTGAAAGCTTGACACGACTACCACCTTGACCAGTTGTAATCGATAATATAATGGCCCAAAGTGTCAAGATGACAGTGAAAACAAGTGGCACAATGGTTATTAAGGTAGAGTTAAACGGATAAATAAATGAAACCTGAATAAACGAAAATAATAGGGATGTTCCAATACCTGTACCGATAAGATATGCTGACCATCTTCTTCTGAAAATAACATTTTGCTTCTTAGATTCTTCTGGTTTTTCGGCACTAATCTGTTGTTTTGCTTTTGCAATCATTGTATTTAAAAACATAAATAATAGCGTTAAGTAAAGTTGCATAATAGGCATGGCTAAAACAGTACGCGGAGTTTTGGTAACGGTATTAGTTACTATGCCATTAAAGTCATATTGCATAGGCATTTGTTCAGGAATACGGTCGTAATATCTATACGTTAAAGCAATCGTTGCAAATGTGAACAGGAAGGAAACCGCAAACCACAGATTGGAGTAGTTTAACTTCTGTTTTCTAAACTCTGTATCGATAAACACTTGCTGTGGCTTTTCTTGCCCCCATTTTTCAGCTTGCTTTAATTTCTTCATCACATTGTGGAATCTGAGGTAAATTAGAAAATGAATCAATAAATAAAGGAATACAAGAATAGAGAAGTAGATGCTAAACACATTGGAACTAAGTTCATCTATTGCTCCGAGTACTAATGATAAAATAGTGACAAAGATAGCGGATATTCCCGAATAAAGTACATACTGGCTCCGGAGTTGTTTAATCTTATCGGTGTAATATATCTCCTCGGGAATGGAGACGCCAAAACTTTCCGTTCTTCGAGTCCAGTAAGGTATAAACATGGTTGAGATAAACACAGGAAGTAAAATAATCAGTAAAAACATCATATTCATTTACGTACGACCTCCTTGGTAAGTTTCATATATTGTTTGACAAAGCTTTATGAATTCTTCTTCACCTAAATCTCGACAAATTGATTCAGTGATAAGTGGATGCAGGTTCTTCTTTAGCCGCTCTTTATATTGTTCATCGGCTTTCGGAACACCATCCGGATTAATCACAACCCCTTTTTGTCTATGGATTTGAATAAAACCTTCTTGCTTTAACTGATGGTAAGCCTTATTCACCGTATGGAGATTAATCCCAATATCAGAAGCAAGCGATCTCACAGAAGGTAAATCATCACCAGGTTTTAACTCCTTCATCGCAATCCCCTCCATAATCCGAAAAACCAACTGCTGATAAATCGGCTCACTAGACTCAAAATCCAATTTTATAAACACATCCCAGCACTCTCCTTCCTTTTTATGGGTGCCTGTTTTATTGGGTGCCTGTCACTTCCCGATTTATGTCGAACAGGATTTGCCTAAGTTACAAGGGCTGATTTAAGTTAATTTTATTGTTCTAACTGTTATAGTTATAGTATAACAGTTAGAACAAATATGTCAATAATAAATAGTTACTAACAGTAGTATCCACAGTTTGTTTATTATTTTCTAGATGATAGTGAATAATATCCACATTATCCACAGGAGTATGTGAATAGTTATTAACATTTAACTGTGGATAAAGTGGGTTTTTAATTCAATGGTTTTAATTTGTTATACACAACAGGTGGGGTGGTATGTGGATAATATAGGGAATAAATTATGGGTATCTTCTAGGGAAAGTTGTTCCATATTGATAGTACCTTTGCGCTAAACTTAGTAATCTTTGCCCCCTATAGATTTAGAAGCAGAATGTGATGAAGTGATTCGGGGAGACTCCTATATAAATCATTTTGACACCACCGAGCTGATGAAATGATCTATGAGCCTCTTTCATGAATCGTTTTGAAGTCGCTGAGCCATTGAAATGATTTATGAGACTCCTTCATGAATCATTTTGAATCCGCGAAGCCGTTGAAATGATTTATGAGACTCTTTCATGAATCATTTTGATACCGCCGATCTGATGAAATGATTGTTGGGAAGTTTATTCATTGCTTTCAGACGCGGAAATGATTAGCAAAATCCTTAGTTAACGCACAGTTTCTATTAACCGTGAACCTATAATCACTAACCACTCTATAAAAAGCCATAAAAAAAGACCGAAGCACTTAGCTTCGATCTGTTTTAACTCTGGCACGGTCAGCTCGTTTGAATTCCCTTTGATAAAGTACTTCCTGAGTTTTGTTCAAAAACTTATCTCTTACTTCACGTTTTTCTTTAGGCACGGCTATCCCTCACTCGCATATATTTACTGTTTAGAATAACCAATATTTACATTTTTATACAAACTTAACCCACTTCGCCATCTGCATTTGCTTCCAAAGTAACAAATTGTTGATAAGAAAGGTAATGTTCTTTAGAAATCGCGAAGATATCATAAATTTCTTCCAATTGATTTACTTTTTGGTAGACTTCAGGGTAAATGGTGTTGCCTAGCGCAACATAAGGGAGTTTAAGCACGGCTTTTGTAGAGCGGACATTAGTTTTTCTTACCTTCATGAAGATCGTTTCGATTTCATAGTCAAAGAATAACTCATCAAAAAACTGCTCTTTTGCCGCACGATTATATCCCTTCCCGAAATAAGGCTGGCCAATCCAAGTTGCTAAAAAACCGTGATTGTTTTCAATATCAAATAGGTTAATAGTACCGATTGGCTGCTGAAATTCATCAACAATCGTCCTTGAGATCAACTCACCTTGTTCTTCTGCTTCAATTGTTTTCTTGGTGATGAAGTAAAATTCATCAGATGTTGTTGCTTTGTGTCTTACATATGGAAATACATCTGGGTGTGACATCAGCTCAAACAATACTGGCACCTCATGTAGATCACGCTTTTTTAGCATTGAAAAACCCTCCTTATTTGCGCAGGAGGGTTTTCCAAGGTATCCAAAGAAAAGGGAACCTAGTTGGCAAGCCCACCCGCGAATTTTTATTAAGATCAACAAAAATTCGGGGTGGGAATCGAACCCACTAGAACCTGTTAGACAGGTGGCGCACCATTTGCCTTCCCTATTATATTTTGACAAGTAGGAAATTGAGAAAAGAACTTTCCTATATGCATCAGAAAAACGATCGTATTCGTAATAGAACAAGCGAATTCTGGTTTTCTAGAACGTGCGTTAAATTGTAACAATACATATAATACTATGAAACACTCTAAAAGGGAACTACTTTTTCATCAAAAATATCGACAAATTTTGTAAAAATATTTTTACACTTATTTTAAGCAATCTTCCAAGGCTAAATGAAGAGTTGGGAACTGAAATTCAAATCCATTTTCAAGAGCTTTATTAGGTAAGACATACTGACCTTTCAATACAAGTTGGCTCATTTCTCCTGTCGCCATTCGAACTAGTGGACTAGGTGTTGGGAACCAATAGGGGCGTTTAAGAGTTCTGGATAGAATTTGATTAAACTCTTTGTTCCTTACTGGTTGTGGTGCAGTCACATTGAGGGGGCCGGAGATGGTTTCATGTTGTAATGCAAATAATATTAAATCGACCACATCATCTAAGTGAACCCAAGAAGTCCATTGCTCACCCTTACCTACACGTCCGCCAACATATAATTTCGTAGGGAGGGACATAAGAGGTAGTGCACCACCGTCTTTTCCTAAGATGACACCAAATCTAGTAAACACTGTTCGAATAGAAAGTTCTTCTGCTTGTTTAGCGGTTCTTTCCCAGTCCACCACAACATCCGCAAGAAAGTCATTCCCTGGTTGTTTTGTCTCTTCTGTGAAAATCATGTCATCTGATATTCCATAAAATCCAACTGCTGAACCACTAATGAACACATCAGGCTTTTTCGTCATTTGTTTCATCAGGTCAATAATCTTTTGAGTTGTTTCGATTCTACTAGCTTTGATTTTGTCCTTCTTACTTTTAGTCCAGTATCCATACAATGTCTCTCCGGCAAGATTAATAACTCCTTTGATAACTGGTAAGCTTTCAGTATTGTCAAAGCTAATATATGTAGTATTTTCAGTGTTAGAAAAATTCTCTGGTGTACGTGTAAGGATATAAGAATGATGGTCAAGGGAAGTTAATTTCTCTACAAGCTTTCTCCCAACAAAACCAGTCCCGCCCGTAATTAAAAAATTCATTACAATCTCCTCGTTTCTGGTAATCAATTTTACTTATTAACATGTTATGATGGACAATAGAGGTGATGAACTTGCCGAAGAAAATCAGTCGAATTACTACACAGAAAAAAAGCACGCAACGTTATAATATCTATCTAGTTGAAGGTAATCATGATAAGTATGCATTTAGTGTTGATGAAGCAATCCTGGTGGAATTTGGACTTCGAAAAGGACTTGAACTTGAGGAGTCAACAATAGAACTCCTTCTAAAAAAGGATACTATACAGAAATCCTACCTTCTAGCGATTAATTACTTAAGTTACCGAATGAGATCGCGAAAAGAAATATATGATTATTTGATAAAGAAGGAAGTAGATGTAGAGCATATTGATATCATATTGGAAAGATTAACCAAAGAAGGACTAGTTAATGATAAACAATTTGCAGAAGCTTTTACCATGACTAGAATGAATACAACATCAAAAGGTCCTTTATTGGTTAAACGTGAGCTTATGGAAAAAGGTGTCTCCGCTGTAATTGCAAATGAAGCAATCTCTCTTTATACCTATGATACACAATTAGAAAAAGCATTGAAATGGGTAAACAAAAAACTTAATTCTAGTAAGAAGGATTCGTTTAATAAAAAGGTAGAACAACTTCGTATTACGTTGACACAGAAAGGATTTACTTCAGATGTTATTGGGGAAGTTCTTCTATCAGCAGTAGACGAAAGGGACAGTTCTGCAGAGTGGGAATCATTGGTGTACCAAGGAGAAAAGTTAGTTCGGAAGTTTATAGGAAAAAAAACAGGCTATGAACTTAAAATGAAGGTGAAAGAAGGCTTATATCGTAAAGGTTTTCAGTTGGATTTGATTAACCAGTTTATTGAAGAGGAAATCGAAGGAGAAAATTAAGGACTTGTCGCGGACAAGTCCTTTTGGTTTGGAGTTGCATGAGATGAGCCCGCTTTAACTAAACTTGTTCTCTTATACTCGTCACATCCACCTAAGCCTCGATTCCACGTGCCCGAAATCGAGTGACATGCGCCCAGTCGTCGAGACCTTGTGCCTGTAATCAAGGAACATGCACCCAATCATCGAGACCATGTGCCTGTAACCAAGTAACATGCGACCAATCCTCATGACCTTATGCCCAAAACCACGGAACATGCGCCCAATCGTCGAGACCTTGTGCCTGAAACCAAGGAACATGCGCCGAGTCGTCGAGACCTTGTTCCTGAAACCAAGGAACATGCACCCAATCCTCGCACCCATGAGCCCAAAACCAAGTAACATGCGCCAAATCCCGCGATCCATAACTCATCCAACCCCAACATTAATCTCTATCTATCAACCACGATTTCTTTCCGTCCATCGTCCTCTGCAAAAATCTGCTTAGCGACAACCTCAGGTCCTTTTAACCTACTTGGGTCCTCAACATGAGTTGATTTTTTCCAGAAAGGTGTGTTCATTCCTCCCATGTATACAGCTGTAATGGTGAAATCTTCATCAGCCCATTCTTGTTGAAGTGCTTCAGTAAAGCCTCGGACAGCAAACTTACTCGCACAATATAGGGATTCATTTACTTTGCCTCGTAATCCAGCTGTTGAAATTATCGTTAATATTCTACCTTTACTCTCTTGAATAAGTGGAAGTGCAGATTGTACCGTTAGAATTGTACCTTTTACATTTGTATTTAAAGTAGCATCAATGTCCTCTACATCATAGTCATCTATTGGTCCAAAAATCCCAATACCAGCATTGTTAATGAACACATCCAGTTTTTCAATGCGTTGGAAAGCGATTTGAATAGAAGCGATTTCTCTTACATCACAAAGAACAACCTCAGCTTTTCCACCCTTTTCAGTGATCTGATGCTGGACAAGCTGTAATGGTTCTGTTCTTCTACCTAATAAATATACTTTATAGCCATTTTCGGCATATTCGAATGCTAGTGCTTTACCTAGTCCCGTTCCTGCACCGGTTATCGCAACTGTTGGCATTAGATACCCCCACCTTTTGTCGAATTATAATGTTAAACCATTTAAATTGTCCCAGTTTGTTGATAAAATGTAAAGAGAGTCGAAGGGAGATTAGTATATGAACTATCGATATAGTGATTTATCTGTTGAGCAATTACTTAGTTTAGTAGCAGAATTTAAAGAGAAAGCGCAAAAAGCTGAGCAATTAGGTAATATTAGCGAAGTACAAATATATGAAAGAAAAATGCAGTTAGCCTTAGCATATACATTGAACCCAGAAGAATTCCTTCCTGGGAGCACATACGAATTCCGTCATGATCCAGGTCACAGGTTTAAAATTAATTACTTAGAAGGTGTATTTGCATGGGGACATCGGATCAATCTTTTAGATGAAGTATATGAAAAAGAAGAAGCAATTCCAATATCATTGTTAGGGAAAAAATTGGATAAATAATAATGGGGAAGAGCAAGTTTTTCGAAACGAGCTCTTTTTTGTTCCGACTAATAATAAAAAAACGAATAATACAATCGTTCGAATAGCCAATTGTAGTCAAAAGTTCATCAAAATACAGAAAAAACTAGTGAACCCATACGGCTCACTAGTTTTTTTATATCGGACTGTCGCCGACATATAATTTATTCTGTAATTTATGCTCAGAAAAAATCCAACCCGTATACGAACTAACGATTTCATTGTCTAAATTGATTTGAACAACAGCAACAAACGGGTAGAATGTCTTGGAACGGTACCGTAGATCAATGAAACGAACTTCTGTATAATCATCAAACTCATTAATCTCCCACCGGTAAACAGGTGAAAAAGATAGAAATGCAGAAATGTTTTTATCCGTTTTAGCAATATCAATTACAGGTGAATCAGGTAGAGCTATTTTTTGAAATTCATCAACTATTTCAATATGGCCGTTTTCGACAGTACCAACATAAAATCTATTTTCCGTGGTAATGGCAACACGCCAATAATTCTGCTTAATTGTTGGAGAAGTTGCAACCTCGATTGTGTCTGGAAAATATTCCTTAATCGTTTTAACGATTTCTTTTTTATCCATATAGCGCTTAATATAATATAATAGGATTACAGTATAAATGAGAATCCATGTAGTTCCAGGATTTGCACCAAGTATCCAAGCGACAATTCCAGCTAAATGAAGCGCGAATATATAAGGATCGAACGTATTAATAAACCCATGGGCAATCCATTTATCCGTAAAAGGACGATAAGCTTGTGTGCCATAGGCATTGAAAATATCTACAAAGACATGGATAATTACTGCAAGTGCCGTCCACCCATATAAATGCCAGAAATTAACTTGTGGAAAGAAAAGATGAATCAAGCTTGCAATTAATACACCCCAAAAGATAACAGCCGGGACTGAATGTGTAAGCCCGCGATGGTGCCTAATATAAGTTGCATTATTTCTTAATTTTAATACAGTATCAAAATCAGGTGCATGAGACCCTACGATAGTACCCACGAGTACAGCATTAAATAGCACCGGATCATTATTTACTACTGGATCGAGAGTAGATAAACCTGCAAGAGCTACCCCCATTACAATATGGGTTCCAGTATCCATTAAGCGAATTCCTCCTATATCGATAAGTATGAGGTTTTGTAATCAATTTTTCGTGTGTTCTTAGTGTACCATAAAGGATGTGTTTATATGATAGGTAAGGAGAGTTCGTTACAGAATTTTAATATTAAAGCATTCCAAAAAGATCTATTAGAATGGTACTATGCAAATAAACGTGATTTACCATGGCGAAAAGACCAAGACCCATATCGTGTATGGGTTTCTGAAATAATGCTGCAACAGACAAAAGTCGATACGGTAATTCCGTATTTCCATAACTTTCTTGAAAAGTTTCCTACTGTACATGCATTAGCAGCTGCAGACGAACAAGAAGTCTTAAAAGCTTGGGAAGGATTAGGTTATTATTCCCGTGCAAGGAATCTTCAACATGCTGTCCGAGAAGTAGTTGAACATTACGGTGGACAAGTTCCCGATAACCCAAAGGAATTAGAAAGTCTAAAAGGGATAGGTTCTTACACAAAAGGTGCCATCTTATCGATTGCTTTTAACCAACCAGAACCAGCTGTTGATGGAAATGTGATGCGTGTTTTTTCAAGAGTATTAAATATAGATGATGATATTGCGCTACCTAAAACAAAGAAGTTATTTGAAGCAATTACTCGTGAGGTAATATCCCATGAAGACCCATCTTCCTTCAACCAAGCAATAATGGACTTAGGAGCAACTATTTGCACACCGAAGTCACCAGCTTGTTTAATCTGCCCAGTTCAAGAATATTGTCAAGGGTATGAACTTGGTGTTGAGCAGCAGCTTCCAATAAAGTCAAAAGCAAAAAAGAATAAAAAGATGCCATACGCAGTTTTACTAATTCGAAATGAACAGGGCGAAATTGCAATTGAACAACGACCTGATGACGGTTTGCTAGCAAATCTATGGCAATTCCCAATGGTTCCTATCCAGGAAATGAGTGTAGAGCTCATTGAAAATTGGTTCTATGCACAATATGGAATGAGAATTAACTTGGGAGAAAAACAAGCAGACCTAAAACATGTATTTTCACATCTAACATGGGAGCTAAATATCTTTCATGCTAAATTAGAACATGATACAAGGAAAGAAGAGAAGATTGTATTTGTTACGGAAGATGAATTAAATTCCTATCCTTTTCCAGTATCCCACCTAAAAATGCGAGAGTACTTATAGAATAAGACACCTCCAATATTTCCAAAAAATGCTTTTACTCATTTAGATTTTAATTGGATAACAATAATTTATTTGGAGAAAGTATTATTGTTGGAGGTGATATTGATGGCGAAGAACAAGAAGACAACTTCTGGAACAAATGTTCAACATGTGAAGCAACAAAATGCTCAAGCACAAGCTGGTCAAGGGCAGTATGGTACTGAGTTTGCTTCTGAAACAAATGCGCAAGAAGTTAGAAAACAAAATCAACAATCTCAAGCTAACAAAAAATAATTACCTACCCTCAAGAATTTAAGAAGAGCTTCCTTTCTCCCGGAAGCTCTTCTTTTTGTTGTTTTTACGTATGCCAATTAGCTTGTTTAGATAACACACTTGCTTTAAACTTTATATTTTATTCCTTACCTATTATAATAGATAGAAAATAGTTGGATAGCTATGTCGATTTATAATTAATAATGTCATGAGACAGTTCAACTTCGTCCGGATCGTAAGTTTTATAGAATGGGAAGGGTTAATATGGTTGCGCCGAAAGCTGGAACAGATATAAAAATACAAAGCTATAAGCATAATGGAATTATGCACCGTGTCTGGGAAAGCACCATGGTGTTAAAAGGTACGGAACAAGTTATTATCGGTGCAAATGATAAAACGATGGTAGTCGAAAGTGATGGACGTACCTGGATCACTAGAGAACCCGCCATTTGTTATTTTCATTCCAAACACTGGTTCAATATAATTGGTATGCTTCGAGATGATGGAATCCACTATTATTGCAATATTAGCTCACCATTTGTATTTGAAGAAAATGCTATCAAATATATTGATTATGACCTTGATCTAAAAGTATACCCGGACATGACATATGACGTACTAGATGAAGATGAATACCAAATACACCGTGACAAAATGAACTATCCAGATGTACTAGACAGAATTCTCTACAATAACATCGAAGACCTGCAAAGATGGGTTCAACAAAGAAAAGGCCCGTTCGCACCAGGCTTCATCGACCAGTGGTACGAAAGATTCCTTACATACCGATACTAATCAATACAAACAATAACCTTGTTACAACTGTAGCAAGGGTTTTACTTTTTATAATGATGTAAATCGTGATTTACTTAAATGATTTTTATCAAGAGAAGTTTTTATACCACAGCGCGAAATGTAATTTCGCTACGGACCAGGCTAGAAAGCATATGAAATAAAATACAAAAAAGAAAGTTGATGTAAATGAGCAGCATTAAGCAATACATGGAATACGTTAAACCATATAAATGGAAAATCTTTTGGACTATTATGATAGGAATTGTAAAATTTGCAATCCCTTTATTAATTCCCCTTATCTTAAAATATGTAATCGATGACATTATCAGACAGGACGCATGGAATACTGACGAAAAAACCAGCCACTTGCTTTGGATAATGGGAATAGCATTTGTCATTTTCCTAGTCTTACGTCCGCCTGTCGAATATTTCCGGCAATATCTTGCCCAGTGGGTAGGTAACAAAATCCTTTACGACATAAGGGATAAGCTATTTGATCATATGCAAAAATTAAGTATGCGATATTATTCAACGACAAAAACCGGCGAAATAATTTCCCGGGTAATAAATGATGTCGAACAAACAAAGAATTTCGTTATTACTGGTTTAATGAATATTTGGCTCGACTTAATAACAATATTAATCGCAATCTGTATTATGCTGACAATGGATATACCTTTAACATTTGTGGCGATTGCATTATTTCCTTTATTCGGATTTGCGATTAAGTATTTCTATGGCCGATTACGTCAATTGACTCGTGACCGGTCTCAGGCTCTGGCCGAAGTTCAAGGTCACTTACACGAACGAGTTCAGGGAGTACCAGTGACACGGAGTTTTGCTTTAGAAAGTTACGAACAGAAACAATTCGATCACCAAAATAAGAAATTTCTAGACAAAGCATTGGAACATACCAGCTGGAATGCAAAGACATTTGCGGTTACTAATACGATTACTGATTTGGCACCGTTGTTGGTGATAACTTTTTCGGCTTATCAAGTAATAAACGGTAATATGACAATTGGTACAATGGCAGCATTTTTCGCCTATTTGGAAAGAGTTTATAGCCCACTAAGAAGGCTGATTAACTCATCAACAGTTCTAGTTCAATCCATTGCTTCCATTGACCGTGTATTTGAGTTTATGAATGAACAATATGATATTGTAGACAAGCCAAATGCAATCCATGTAGAACGAGTTCATGGTGATATTGATTTTGAAAATGTGACTTTTCAATATGATGAAGAACATACTGTACTTAAAAATATTAATCTAACGGTGAATCAAGGTGAAACCATTGCATTAGTTGGTATGAGTGGTGGTGGTAAATCTACCTTAATTAGCTTAATTCCTCGTTTCTATGATGTATCGGATGGTTCCATTAAAGTCGATGGGATTGATATTCGGGATGTGGAAGCTCGTTCACTTAGAAATAATATTGGGATGGTGTTACAAGATAATATACTTTTCGGTGATACAGTTGCAATGAATATTCGAATGGGGAATCCTAATGCAACAGATGATGAAGTAATTGATGCGGCTAAGGCAGCAAATGCACATGATTTCATTATGGAATTACCAGAAGGTTACAATACAATGGTAGGAGAACGTGGCGTGAAGCTTTCGGGAGGACAGAAGCAGCGTGTTGCAATTGCTCGTGTGTTCTTGAAAAACCCACCAATCCTAATTTTCGATGAAGCAACTTCAGCTCTGGACTTAGAAAGTGAACATATGATTCAAGAAGCGATGGAAAAATTAGCATCTGATCGAACGACATTTATCGTGGCACACCGACTTGCTACCATCACACATGCAGACCGAATTGTTGTCATAGAGAATGGTGAAATAACAGAAGTTGGTTCTCATCATGAATTAATGAAGAAAAAAGGTAGTTACTATGACCTGTACCAAGTTCAGCATTTAGATGACTAATCCAAATTTGAGGAAGCATTATCTTGGATAATGTTTCCTTTGCAATTTAAGTGAAACAAACGTAGCATATAAAACGTAGAAAGATAGTAGACAAAGAGAAGGAGGTGAATGCAGATGCTTTTGGATTTTTTAATGGAACTGTATAGTGATTTTTCACCAATGTATTTCTATTTCAGTATGGTGTTATCTGTTTTATGTTCCATACATTGGATGCCTTATGTAACTCGAAATGTATATCAGAATTCACGAATAAATGTATATAGCTTTCATAATGGAAAAGTAGAACAAGTTACTCGTAATAATGCAATTAATGAAATGAACAAAACACGACAATGGCTAGCAATCATTACAAAGCGAATAGCTATTCCAGATGATGATGAAGAAACAGCATCTTCCTTGTATTTCAGTAGATTCAAACAAATACGAGGAGGAAAAATATGCAAAAACAATCTGTATTCACATTCCTTAAGAAAACTAGTCTTATCGGAATTTTTAGTAGTTTAATATTCTTACTCTCTGGATGTTCTGGAAATAGTGCAGGAGATTCATCAGGATGGTTTGATCGCATCTTTGTTGAAACCTTTTCCACATTGATTAAAAATATCGCTGTTTTTTTCAATGATAATTATGGGTTATCTATTATCCTCATAACGATATTAATTCGAATGGTAATCATGCCATTTATGATTAAACAATCAAAGAACAATCTAGTTGTGCAAGATAAGATGAAAGAGTTAAAGCCAGAAATGGAAGAAATTCAAAAGAAATATAAAGACAAAAGGGATCCTGAAACACAAAGTAAAATGCAGCAGGAAATGATGCAGCTTTACCAAAAGCATAATTTCAATCCTTTAGCTTCCTTTAGTGGTTGCTTACCTATGTTAATTCAGTTTCCGTTTTTGATTGGCTTCTATTATGCAATCCGACAAACTCCAGAAATTGCAACACATTCATTTATGTGGTTTAATCTTGGTGAAACAGACTATCTATTGGTGGCTATAGCAGTTTTAGTGTACTTCATTCAATATAAGGTTTCGCAAATTGGACTGGATCCAAAAATGAAGAAACAAATGGCGTTAATTGGATTATTATCCCCGATTATGATTGGGATAATTTCGTTAACTACTTTAGCAGCGTTACCTTTATACTGGACTGTTGGTGGACTAATTGTTATCGTTCAGACATTAATTTCAAAGAAAATATATTTAGCCCATAAAAGGGAATTAGATAAAGAGTAGAGAGCAAAGCCGTTTACAAATCAAAATGATTTTGTAGACGGCTATTATTATAAATAAATTCAATCAAACGTTTGTTTAATGGTAAATACAATAAAAGAAACACCCTGCGAAGAAGAATTCGCAAGGTGTTTCTATAACTTTAATTAGAACCCATTTCTCTAAATGCATTTCCAACAGCCTCAATTGTCTCATCAATATCAGCTTCTGTATGTTCCGTCGTAATAAACCAAGCTTCATATTTCGATGGTGCAAGGTTAATTCCTTGGTTTAACATTAGTTTGAAAAACTTACCAAATGCTTCTCCATCACTATTTTCGGCCCCCTTGTAGTCAGTAACCTTTTCTGGACTACCAAAGTAAACCGTTAATGCACCACGTAAACGATTAATAGAAATAGTAACATCATGTTCCTGAGCTTTTTCCAAGATTCCTTTTTCTAGACGCTCTCCCAGTTTATCGAGTTTCTCGTAAACTCCTTCTTGCTTCAATACTTCTAAACAAGCAATTCCAGATGCCATCGAGGCAGGATTACCAGCCATTGTACCAGCTTGATATGCAGGGCCAAGTGGAGCAACTTGTTCCATAATATCTTTACGGCCACCATATGCACCAATTGGAAGACCACCACCGATAATTTTACCCATCGCAGTCATGTCAGGTTCAATTCCATAGACTTGTTGAGCACTTCCATAAGTGAAGCGGAAGGCGGTGATTACTTCATCATAGATAACAAGTGCACCTACTTCATGAGTAAGGTCATTTACAGCTTGTAAAAATCCTTCATTTGGCTCTACGATTCCGAAGTTCCCTACAATTGGTTCCACTAGGACACAAGCAAGCTGATCTCCCCATTTCTCTAGGGCGTGCTTATAAGCTTCAATATCATTAAAAGGAACGGTAATAACATCTTGTGCCACAGATTCAGGAATCCCAGCAGAGTCGGGTGTACCTAAAGTAGAGGGGCCAGATCCAGCTTGAACAAGTACTGCATCGAAGTGACCATGATAGCTTCCAGCAAACTTAATCACTTTTGTTCGACCTGTATAGGCTCTTGCTACACGTATTGTCGTCATAACAGCCTCGGTACCGGAGTTGGTGAAACGAATCTTCTCTAAAGAGGGAATAGCCTCTTTTAGCATTTTTGCGAATTTGTTCTCTAGTGGTGTAGGGGTACCATATAACACGCCATTTTCAGCGGCTTTCTTAATAGCTTCCGTAATATGTGGATGAGCGTGTCCAGTAATAATTGGGCCATATGCTGCAAGGTAATCAATATATTTGTTCCCGTCCACATCCCAGAAATAGGCACCTTTCCCACGTTCCATATAAACCGGTGAACCTCCACCAACTGCTTTATAGGCACGTGATGGCGAGTTAACCCCACCAACAATATGTTTTTGGGCCTCTTCATGAAGCGCTTCTGAGTTTGTAAAGTTCATTCTAATATCCTCCTATGTAAAGCAATTCAATACCGTAACCTATTGTAGCGTAGCCAGCATAGAAAATAAAATGACAAGCCCTTATAAGTATCTGCATAAGCTATAGTAATGACCATTCTGTAAAGGAAGATTATATGAGTATAATACCGTGGCTATTGGTTCTTGCCGTAAGTTATGTGATTGCAAAAAGTATTTATGGATTTGTATTAGGAGAGAAAAAGATTCTTGGAGTTAGAATGCAGGAAAGAAGATTTTCAGTAGAGATGTTTTATTCCTTACTCATCACATATTCCGTTGTTATTTTAGGTTTTGGTCTTATCTATTTTATATTATCATTTGAAGGGATATATTTAGTAGAGGGTAATGAATTAAGACAAGTGAGTCCAATTGGTTCACTGATTCATTCCTTTTATTTTAGTGGCGTAACCATGCTTACAATTGGTTATGGGGATATTACCCCAATAGGGATTGGAAGACTTATAGCATTAATTGAGGCATTGATTGGCTATATACTCCCAACCGCCTTTGTTATTCAATTGGTTACCAATAATCAGGATAGGGCACAAGATTAGCAATCCAACTATTCATAATGTTATAGTGAGGTAAATGAAATGCTTGGAGGTAATGAAATGACATTAGATATTGGGAAAGCCGCACCTACCTTTACCTTGCCAAATCAGGACGGTAAAGATGTTAGTTTAGAAGACTTAAAAGGAAAGCATGTTGTACTATTCTTTTATCCGAAAGATATGACACCAGGTTGTACGACAGAAGCATGCGATTTCCGAGATAACCATGAAAGCTTTGCTGAACTGGATGCGGTAATTGTTGGGGTGAGTCCTGATCCGGTTGAAAGCCATCAGAAGTTTATTAATAAGCATGATCTACCATTTATACTACTTGCAGACGAGGAACATAAGGTTGCAGAAGCTTATGATGTCTGGAAGTTGAAAAAGAATTTTGGTAAAGAATATATGGGCATCGAACGCTCGACTTTTATTATCGATAAGGATGGAATCCTTCAAAAAGAATTTCGTAAAGTAAAAGTTGATGGACATGTTGAGGATGCATTAAACTTTATTAAAGACAATTTAGCTTAATACAGAAGAGGCTGGGACAGAAGAGTTTAAGATAAAGAAAATCCGAACGACTATGGTAAGCGTATAGACTCGCTCCGAAAAACGTTCAGTTTTTTAACTTAATCTATTCTGAAATGTCCCGGCCACTATTACTTATCTACTCTTAATATGTCCAACTGCTCGTGTGTTGAAATTAGTTGGATAGTATCGCTTCCTTTTGTATACATGACAGAAGCACCTAGTCTTTCTCCTTTTTTCCATCCATTACCCCATAATACTACTTCATATCCAAATGGTATCCCGTTTTCTTCTGATGCTTTTGGCCAAGTATAGCTATGTCCAAACTCCCCCTGATTAAAGATTTCTGCATGTTTTGGAATAGGAAAATCAAATAAATCTTCATCTTGTTCGTAAAGGGAAAAGTTGATCAGTCCAATTCCTAATAACAGAGCAATAACGATAGAGGACCAACATACGATTTTTTTCAAGTAAGATTACCCCTGTCCGTTTATTTTAATAATGTATTATAATGCTAGAGAATTATAGTTTAAATATTGTTAAAATTAATATATCATACTATCTTCATAGATAAACCAATTATTAATGGACAAGTTATTATTACTTTTATATTACTAGGTTATAAGCACCCCAACTTTTGAATAAAATGAAGTAGTCGAGTATGTACTATGAAAAGAAGGGTAGGATTTTGGGGATGCTAGAGTCTGTAAAAACAAAAACAAATGTATTTTTGCATATTAATCTATATTACTTCTTTAAGAGACTGGTAGATATTGTGGTAAGTATTTTGTTGTTTATATTACTTTTGCCACTCTTTCTATTTATATGTGTAAGAATTGCGAAGAAGGACGGAAGACCAATCTTTACGAAAGAACTAAAAGCAGGAAAAAACAATCGGACTTTCATCATGTGGTCCTTCCGCACGATGACAAATGGCTCGAAAGTAATCCGGCAATTACCGCCATATCCGTTTCCTAGTTCATGGGAAAAAGGTGTACCAAATTTCTTTAAAATAACTGGTGATAACAATGTGACCCTAACAGAAACGGGATTATGGCTAAAGAAGTATAGTCTAGAAAAGATTCCTCAATTAATCAATGTAATAAAAGGGGATATGAGTTTAATTGGTCCGAGTCCGGAACGAACAGAAATAGCAGATTACTATAATAATAAACAGATAAAACGATTAAAAGTAAGACCGGGTTTAACGGGCTATGCACAAATCAAAGGGGTAACTAACGATAACCATGGTAAGAAGATTAGTTACGATTTGTACTACATACAGAATTGTTCTTTTAAATTCGATTTGAAAATATTGTATAAAGCAACTAAACAAATAGTTAAAGGGAAAGTACATAACTAATAAAAGCTAGTGCCAGCAACTGTAGAGTTTATTCTACGTTTCAAGTTGTCTGGCACTGATGTATTTCTCGGGCGGTTTTTAGGTTGTTCATTTCATGTTTTGTGTTTATTATGGTGATAGGAGAAGAGCATTTTAAAGGGGGATTTGTTTTTGGTTATTCTTTTTTCAGCAAAGATTTCAGATAAACATAAAGAAGCAATGCAAACCAAGTATCCAAATGCACGATTTATTTTTACAGAGGGCATGATGGATGCAGAGAAGTACTTAGAACAGGCAAACGTATTAGTGACCTATGGTGAAGATTTAACCGATAGTAAGTTGGAAAAAGCTACGAATCTAAAATGGATCATGGTCCTTTCAGCTGGCGTTGAACAATTACCTTTTAAACAAATTCAAGATCGAGAAATTCTAGTAACGAATTCCAAAGGCATACATAAGACCCAAATGGCAGAGTACACGATTTCAATGATGCTACAAGTATACAGACAAGAAAAACAACTGATGGAAAATGAGAAATCTAGTAGCTGGGATAAACGAGTAAGGGTGAAAGAGATTACCGGACAAACACTTCTTGTTTTAGGAACAGGTGCAATTGGTCAAGAGGTTGCAAGACTTGCCAAAGCGTTCCGAATCAAAACAATTGGGCTTTCTCGAAGTGGCCGTGCTGTTGAGTATTTTGATGAAGTGCATACGATGGAAGAAATAAACAACAAACTCCCAGAAGCAGATTTCGTAGTTTCTGTTCTTCCAAGCACAACCGAAACAAAATACGTATTAACAACAGAACACTTTAGCCTTATGAAAAATAGTGGGGTATTTATCAATATTGGTCGAGGGAATGTAGCCCGAAGTGAAACAATTTTGAAAGCAATCAGGGAAGAAGAGATTGCTCATGCAGTTTTGGATGTCTTTGAACAAGAACCACTTCCGGAGGAGCATCCATTCTGGAAAGAACCAAACATCACTGTAACACCACATATTTCTGGTCAATCACCTAATTATATTATTCGTGCACTAGCAATTTTCCAAGACAACCTAGACAAATTTCAAAAGGGTGAGAGCAATTATATTAATATAGTAGATCCTTCTAGGGGGTATTAAAATGAGAATCTATACGAGATCTGGAGACAAAGGGTTAACATCTTTAGTTTACGGTAAAAGAGTTCCTAAAAATGACTTGCGAGTGGAGGCATACGGAACATGTGATGAAGCAAACTCCATGATTGGTTTAGCTTCTAGTTTCCTTGAAAATGTGAGTTGGGATGAAAAAGACAAATTCCTAGAGCAAATGCATCGTGTCCAAACTATTCTTTTCCATGTTGGTGCAGAACTTGCTACACCCGCGGACAAAGAAGTAGCATGGAAATTAAAGAAGGAACATATTGATGAATTAGAAAAACAAATCGATGAGTGGGACCGGCACTTAGAACCATTAAAACAATTCATCCTACCATCCGGTCACCAAGCATCAAGCGCCCTACACGTAGCAAGAACCGTAACCCGCCGCGCAGAACGCCTAGCAGTAGGACTGGCAGATGAACTACCGAATCAATTAGTAGTATCGTACTTAAATCGATTATCCGATTTCTTATTCGTAGCAGCTCGATATGTTAATAAGTCATTGAATGGTAAAGAATTACCTTTGAATACAGAGGTATAAATATAGTAGATTAATTTGAGGATAATGGGGTAGTCTGGAAGAAGAATCTTATTATCTAATTAATAATCTGTATCACCAAATAATATACTATAATTGACAACAAACCATGGATAAGCGTACACTATTTGTAAAGATTACAATATAATAATCGTATTACCCATAGAAATTTACAAATGAAAGCGAGGTGCATGACGTGTCTGAAAATAGACTCCAAAAGGCCATCGATGCTTTAAAACAGTCAGGAGTACGAATTACACCACAGCGTCATGCGGTGCTTGATTATCTAATGAATGCAATTGTACATCCAACCGCCGACGATATATATAAGGCACTTGAAGGAAAATTTCCAAATATGAGTGTAGCAACTGTATATAACAATTTACGTGTGCTGCGCGAAAATGGATTGGTTCGGGAATTGACATACGGTGATGCATCAAGTAGGTTTGAATGTAATCTATCTGACCACTATCATATTATCTGTGAATCATGTGGGAAAATAGTGGATTTTCATTACCCTTCACTAGATGAAGTAGAATCCCTAGCACAGAAGGTAACGGGATTTAATGTTAGTCATCATCGAATGGAAGTTTATGGTGAGTGTAGAGATTGCCAAGAATCAGGTGTGAAACAACAACAATAACTTGAAGCCCTCTTACAATAGTAACAGGGCTATTTTTTATGAGAGCTGAACTTCAACCCACTCTTTAACACTGTTAATGAACCAAATTTTATTTGCTTTATTTAATTCTCCTACTGAAATAACTCGTTCAACAATCTTCCCTTCATCCAACAAGGACTTACGATATGTACCTGGTAAAAGACCGCAAGTAACTGGTGGTGTAAATAGCTTCCCAGCTAATTCTACAACGACATTTCCACGTGTGAATTCGGTTATTTCACCAGCTTCATTCCATAATAGAACATCAAATACATGTGGAAATGGTTGAAGGCATTTCTCATATATAGTTCGATTGGTTGTCTTATGATAGTGAAATATATCATGTTGATTAATGGGAGATTTGGCTAATACAATATTACGATTACCTATTAGTTCTTCTGGAATTACTTCAATAGATGAGTTACCATCTTTTTCGAGCAATATTCTAATTTTCCAGTTCCCTACCGGATAATTTTGAGCGGTTTCTAGCGTTTTTTTCTTGATTAATTCTAGATCACATGTAAACCTGAAATACTCAGCTGAGTTACTCAGACGATTCATATGGTTCTCGAAAACAAGTAAGCATCCATCTTTTAATCCAATTGTTTCGATGAGTTTAATATCTTGTTTTGACTTTGAAAGAACTCTAGCTTTAGTCATCACCTCATCATATTCCTCCAATTCATTGGAATCCCAAGTAATACCGCCACCAACACCGTATGTAGCATTTCCGTTACTATCAATCAAAACAGTCCGAATCGGCACATTAAAAATCGCTTCATTATTGGGCGTAATATATCCAATTGCCCCACAATATGCATGGCGCGGCGAGGATTCAAGTTCATGGATTATATTCATGGTACTAATTTTGGGCGCTCCGGTAATGGATCCGCACGGAAATAATGCCTTGAATATATCCAAAATACCTTTATCTTCTTCAATTTCACAGGTGACAGTGGAAGTCATTTGATATACAGTCGGATATTCTTCAATCGAGAAAAGCTCTGGTACAGTTACCGTTCCAGGCTTAGCAATTATCCCTAAATCATTGCGAAGTAAATCTACTATCATTACATTTTCTGCACGATTCTTCTCAGAATGAAAAAGCCAGTTAGCATTTTCCCTGTCCTCATCAAGTGTTTTCCCTCTACCAACTGTTCCTTTCATTGGCTTGGTTGTTAGTTTTTGATCCTTTAAATGAAAAAATAACTCAGGGGAAGCGGAAAGAATCTGAAAATCACCAATATCTAAAAATGCACTATAATTTGCAGACTGGGACTCAGCTAGTCTCTGATAATAGGAAAAAGCATCTCCTTTAAAATTTGCATTCATTCTAATCGTATAATTTACTTGATAAGTATTGCCATGAAAGATTTCCTCCTTAATATTGCGGATAGACTGATAGTAATTTTCCCTAGATGTGTTTGGTTTCCAGTCGGAAATATAAAAAGACCCCTCCGTCTTCTTAATCTCAACTTCATTAGTGCTTTCAAAAATACCAAACCAAAGAAGAGGCATAGAAGTACTATCTTTAACTTTCATAGAATGCTCAAAAGCAGGGGCTGCCTCATAAGTTAGGAATCCCGCAGCATAGAAACCATTACTTATAGCATCTTGAACCTGTCTCAAAGCGGGAATTACCTGGTCGATAGTATAAGCTTCAATAATTCTAATTGGGTTAATAAAAGAAGTTCTTTCTTTATTGAAATCAAATTGAAGCGCTATCATTTTTACATGCTCCTTTTGTTGAGAAGAAGTTATCTAATAATAGAAGACCATTTTCCGATAAAATGGATTCCGGGTGACCTTGGATTCCCTCAATTGGATATTCTTTATGTCTGATTGCGGCAATATCACCACATTCTGTGTAAGCACTAGGTACTAGACAATCTGGTAAGCTTTCGAGTTCTACCATAAGTGAATGGTATCTAGTAATGTTTAGTGGATTAGCTAAAGCGGTAAATATCCCTTTCCCATCATGTTTAATGGAAGACACCTTTCCATGTGTTGGTTCTTTCGCTTTTATTACATTACCTCCGAAGGCTTGTGCAATTATCTGATGACCCAAGCAAACTCCTAAAATAGGATATTCTGAATAAAGTTGCTGGACCAACTCTAAACAGATCCCGGCAGTATCCGGGTTTCCAGGTCCCGGAGAGATAAGTATATGAGAAGGGTTTAAATTCCGAATATCTTCTATTGTAAGCTCATCATTTCGTTTTATATCAACTTTATAACTTAGTTGATAAATATACTGAACAAGATTATAAGTAAATGAATCATAATTATCGATTACTAGAATCACATGATTTCCTCATCTCATTATTCATTAATAGAGTAGAAAAAAACATCTACCCACTGGTAGATGTTCGTTACTCTTGTTGTTTGTTAATTTCACTTTAATTACGTTAGCTTAATAGGTAACTGTAATTTTCTTTATTGATTCTTCTTTAATTCTCTTTTGTATTTACGAGAATTATACTTTTCATCAAATTCTTTACCTTCCAGTTCTTTATCAAGTGTAAGAGGTTGTTTACAGTGCATACAAGCATCTACTCGACCCAACATTTTGGTTGGTTTTTCACATGTCGGACAAATAATTGCAATTGTTTTGGTCGAAAGCATCCCAATCCAAAAGTAAACAACAGTACTTAATACAACGGAGATAATTCCTAAAATGAAAAAGGTAAGCATTAACCATTCTATTTTCTTCAATATTAAACCTATGTACATTAAGCCGATTCCGGCAAAGACTAGGATTAAGGCAAAAGAACGGATTTTATTGATCTTACTTGAATAAACTAATTGAGGTTCAGCCATTCTCAATATCCTCCTTACTATTTACATGGATAGTATAGCACATCTTAAACAAACAATAGTATTGTTTTCCATGTAAAAGGACATATTAGTATGGATGTTACGTACTACATATAAGTTTTTTGAATTGGCAAGACAAGTTACTTCTATATTAACGACGTGCAAAATGCGGATAATAAAGATGTTGACACCGGTAGAATCACGTGGTAAGGTTATATTCGTTGCTTAGATGACTTCGGTTATTTAACGACAATTAATTAAAAATATATCAAATTAAGTTGTTGACATATAAATGACTAACATGGTATATTATTAAAGTCGCTTATTTGAGAGGCGATGAACAAGAGATAAATACTCTTGAAGAAAGTTGTTGACATAATATTGTCGACATGATATTATATAAAAGCTGTCGCAATAAAGCGACAATGTATATTTGCTCCTTGAAAACTGAACAAAACAACCAGTATGTAAGAAAAAACAACCCTGTTTTTTCTATTAAAAAGAAATTCTAAAAGCTAGCGTGCTTTTAGTGCTAAGAAATACAAACTTTTTGGAGAGTTTGATCTTGGCTCAGGACGAACGCTGGCGGCGTGCCTAATACATGCAAGTCGAGCGAGTGAAACTAACTGATTCCTTCGGGATGACGTTAGTGGATCTAGCGGCGGACGGGTGAGTAACACGTGGGCAACCTACCTACAAGATCGGGATAACTCCGGGAAACCGGGGCTAATACCGGATGATATTTTTCTTCGCATGAAGAGAAAATGAAAGGCGGCG
>NZ_LT855391.1 GCF_900184735.1 Paucisalibacillus globulus | reverse complement strand
TTAGAGACTATGAGGTTGATAGGTCCGAGGTGGAAGCGTGGTGACACGTGGAGCTGACGGATACTAATAGATCGAGGACTTAACTAACTTTTTGATTCGTTGTTTACTCTTATTTAGTTTTTAGGGTATAAATTATTTTTTTAAAAACCCTTGCATTTCTTTCAAGAAATGAATATAATATATCTTGTCTTCATTTTAAGATATTGTCTGGTAGCGATAGCGAGAAGGTCACACCTGTTCCCATACCGAACACAGCAGTTAAGCTTCTCAGCGCCGATGGTAGTTGGGGCATTGCCCCTGCGAGAGTAGGACGCCGCCAGGCGGAGGATTAGCTCAGCTGGGAGAGCACCTGCCTTACAAGCAGGGGGTCGCAGGTTCGAGCCCTGCATCCTCCACCATTTGCCGGCCTAGCTCAATTGGTAGAGCAACTGACTTGTAATCAGTAGGTTGGGGGTTCAAGTCCTCTGGCCGGCACCATTTTTTCTGGATGAATGTTATTCTTATAATTAGATATACTAAGCAACATGAATTCGAAATGAGCCATTAGCTCAGTCGGTAGAGCATCTGACTTTTAATCAGAGGGTCGTAGGTTCGAATCCTACATGGCTCACCATTTTATTATGCGGGTGTGGCGGAATTGGCAGACGCGCTAGACTTAGGATCTAGTATCTTCGGATGTGGGGGTTCGACTCCCTTCACCCGCACCATTAATTTAATAGACGCGGAAGTAGTTCAGTGGTAGAACACCACCTTGCCAAGGTGGGGGTCGCGGGTTCGAATCCCGTCTTCCGCTCCATATAGTGCCGGGGTGGCGGAACTGGCAGACGCACAGGACTTAAAATCCTGCGGTAGGTGACTACCGTACCGGTTCGATTCCGGTCCTCGGCACCATATGCGCCCGTAGCTCAATTGGATAGAGCGTTTGACTATGAGGTTGATAGGTCCGAGGTGGAAGCGTGGTGACACGTGGAGCTGACGGATACTAATAGATCGAGGACTTAACTAACTTTTTGATTCGTTGTTTACTCTTATTTAGTTTTTAGGGTATAAATTCAAAATTATATTTGAATAACCTGTCCATTGTCTGGTGATGATGGCGAGAAGGTCACACCTGTTCCCATACCGAACACAGCAGTTAAGCTTCTCAGCGCCGATGGTAGTTGGGGCATTGCCCCTGTGAGAGTAGGACGTTGCCAGGCAAATGAAGCCAAGAGATGATTTATTCGTCTCTTGGCTTTTTTGGTTATAAAAATGTTATAATCCATTCCCATAAGAATATAATTTTGTCGAAGAAATTAAATAATAACAATGAAGCCCTAGTTCAGAATTGAACTAGGGCTTCATAAAATAATTCAAAACTCATATTTACATTTTGACAGACTAAACTGATAATATATATAAAAGAGGAGATAAATATGAATGCAATTCTTTCACACTTAATTGATGAACACTTTTTACTTATAATAGTTCGTGTACTTATTGCTTTGCTTTTATCAGGGTTAATAGGATTTGAGAGAGAATTAAAAAACCACTCTGCAGGATTTCGCACTCATATCCTTGTTGGAGTTGGCTCTTGTTTGATGATGGTGCTATCGTTGTATGGGTTTGAAGCCTACATAGAAAAGTATGATAATGTACGTTTTGATCCAGCAAGAATTCCATCTTATGTTATTAGTGGGATCGGATTTCTCGGTGCTGGAACTATTATGGTATATGGTGGTACTATAAGAGGTTTAACTACTGCGGCGTCAATATGGGCTGTTGCTGGACTTGGTTTAGTCGTTGGTGCTGGCATGTATGCCGTTGCATTATTTACAACGTTAATCATCTTGTTAAGTCTAGTTTTCCTAAATAATTTTGAAAAGCTCTTTACGAAAGGCAAGAGCTCCATGGTTGTTGAGATTGTCTCTTACCCTAATCTTGCCATTAATAAGGTTGTTTCAGTTTTTGAAGAAAGTAATATAAAAGTTAGGCAGGTTGAGGTATTAAAGGTAGAAAATGATCTACGCAGTATTTTTATAAAAGTGGAACCGAACGAAGAACTTAATCGAATTAGATTGTTTGAAAGTCTTTCTAGCATTGATGCAGTGAAAAGCGTTTCTGAAAGATAACCACCAGTAAAATCCCGTACATGGAAAAAGTGATACGGGGTTTTTCCTTCTAAAAATAAAATCCTTACTTAAGTTCTTTCATCTCGAAATAGATGAGAAAAAAGTTCAGATAATTTGTTTTGTTTTTTATTAATTTGTCAACAATAGATAGGGTATGAATGGTTGCATCTGATTAAAATTGAAGTATAATAAAAGTATAGTCAAAGTTAGTCAAAGTCAGGAAAGAAATTATGGACCACTCTTGAAATTAGGGAGGGAATCAATTGAGCAATATTTCAGATGTAATTGAACAATATTTGAAAAAGGTATTACAAGCAAAAGGTCAAGATGCCATCGAAATAAAGCGAAGTGAAATTGCAGATCGGTTCCAATGTGTTCCATCGCAGATAAACTATGTAATAAATACTCGCTTTACCATTGAAAAAGGCTATATAGTGGAAAGTAAACGTGGTGGTGGAGGCTATATTCGTATCATTCGAGTAAGGCATCGAGACAAATCAGACATGATCGATGAAATTATTAGGTTAATTAATCCTACAGTTACACAACAAGCAGCCTACGACGTATTAGAACGACTTGTAGAGGAAGAGATTATTACAGCTAGAGAAGCCAAGATTATGGCTAATGGAGTAAGTAGGGAAACATTAGCTTTTAAATTGCCTTTAAGAGATGAAATTAGATCACGTATATTAACTGCCATGTTAACGACTTTAAAGTATTTATAATCGATGTACTGGTTTTAGTTTAACGGTAAGGGGGAAAAACAATGGAGTGTCATGAATGTCAAGAACGACCAGCCACCCTACATTATACACAAGTAATTAATGGCCATAAAACGGAAGTTAACATTTGTGAAGTATGTGCGAAGGAAAAGGGATATATGACTTATCCAGAAGAAGGATATTCCCTTCATAATTTACTAACAGGTTTATTCAACTTTGACACAAGTCATGTAAACACACCAGGTGCCCATATCAAAAAAGAAAAAGAACATCAATGTCCGAAATGTGGGTTAACTTTTTCGGAGTTTAAACAGATTGGTAAGTTTGGTTGTGGGGAATGTTACCACACTTTTTCTGCAAATCTAAATCCTATCTTCCGACGTGTTCATAGTGGAAACACGGAACATCGTGGGAAAATACCTAAACGAAAAGGTGGCAATTTGCATCTAAAGAAACAAGTTGCTACGTATAAAGCACAGCTGCAGGAATTAATTACGAATGAGGAATTTGAACAAGCTGCTGTTATTAGGGATAGAATTAAGGAATTAGAAGCTAAAATTAATCAGAAAGAAGCAGGTGATAGTAGGTGACACTTCAAAACTTTATGAATGAGGCGATTAGTCCTTGGATGCGAGAACAAGGTCCAAATCATGACATTGTTTTAAGTAGTCGCATTCGTTTAGCGAGAAATTTCGCTGATGTGCCATTTCCTATCATTGCTGATCAAAAGGAATTAGAGGAAATTAGAGAGTTCTTTAAAAGACATTACGAACATCAATCATTTGAAGAATATCAAAATTTCGAGTTTGTCTCTATACGTGATTTAACTGCAATCGAAAAAAGCGTATTAGTAGAAAAGCACCTCATAAGTCCATTACTTGCTAAAAAAGAAGGGGCAGCAGCAACTTTGATCTCGGATAATGAGCAAGTATCGGTCATGATTAATGAAGAAGACCATATTCGTATTCAAATTTACTTTCCAGGTTTACAATTAACCAAAGCTTTGAATAAAGCACTAGAATTTGATGATTGGATAGAAGATAAGGTTAATTATGCTTTTGATGAGAAACGTGGTTTTTTAACTAGCTGTCCTACCAATGTTGGTACGGGTATGAGAGCCTCTGTTATGATGCACTTACCAGCCCTTGCAATGACGAAACAAATAAATAGGATGATGCCAGCTATTAACCAGTTGGGACTTGTCGTTAGAGGGATATATGGAGAAGGTAGTGAAGCTTTAGGGAATATTTTTCAAATCTCAAATCAAATTACACTTGGGAAAGCAGAAGAGCATATCATAGAGGACTTAGAGAGTGTTGTTCAACAATTAATAGAACATGAACGCAAAGCGAGAACAAGAATTCTTGAACAATCCGGAATGGAATTAGAGAACCGTATCTTCCGTTCATTAGGAGTTTTAGAATATAGTAGAATTATCGAATCCAAGGAAGCAGCTAGATGTTTATCGAATGTTCGATTAGGAATCGATTTAGGAATCATTAAAAATGTTTCTCGTAATATACTTAATGAACTGATGGTTTTAACTCAACCCGGATTTTTACAACACTACGCAAAGAAGACGTTAACAATGGCGGAGAGAGATATACTTAGAGCGTCTTTAATTCGAGAACGATTACAATTTGAGGAATAGGTAGGAGGAAATCTTATATGATGTTTGGACGTTTTACTGAAAGAGCTCAAAAAGTACTAGCACTATCCCAAGAAGAGGCTGTGCGTCTTGGTCATAATAATATTGGAACGGAACATATTTTACTAGGACTTGTCCGTGAAGGGGAAGGAATAGCTGCAAAAGCTTTGGAATCTTTGGGATTAGAAGTTTCTAAGATTCAAGAAGAAGTGGAAAAGCTAATTGGAACTGGGAAGCAACCAATGCAAACCATACATTATACCCCAAGAGCAAAGAAGGTTGTGGAGCTATCACAAGATGAAGCTCGTAAACTAGGTCATTCCTATGTTGGTACTGAACATATATTACTTGGCTTAATTCGCGAAGGTGAAGGGGTTGCCGCTCGAGTTCTAAATAACTTAGGTGTGAGCTTAAATAAAGCTAGACAACAGGTCCTTCAGTTACTTGGTAGTAATGAGTCACAAGCCGGTAGACAAGGTCGTGGGCAGGCATCTAGTGCGAATACACCGACACTGGATTCTCTTGCGCGTGATTTAACTGCTAGTGCAAAGGAAGGAAACATTGATCCCGTTATTGGGAGAAGTAAAGAAATTGAACGTGTTATTCAAATATTGAGTCGCCGTACAAAGAACAATCCTGTATTAATCGGAGAACCAGGTGTGGGTAAAACAGCTGTTGCAGAAGGTCTTGCACAACAAATTATCAACAATGAAGTGCCTGAGACACTACGAGATAAGCGCGTGATGACACTTGATATGGGTACGGTTGTGGCAGGAACTAAATATCGTGGTGAATTTGAAGATCGTCTGAAGAAAGTCATGGAGGAAATTCGACAAGCAGGGAATATTATTTTATTTATTGATGAATTACACACCTTAATAGGTGCTGGTGGTGCAGAAGGTGCTATTGATGCCTCCAATATCTTAAAGCCATCTCTAGCACGTGGAGAGCTACAATGTATTGGTGCTACTACATTAGAAGAGTATCGTAAATATATTGAAAAAGATGCTGCTTTAGAACGAAGATTCCAACCGATTCAAGTAGATGAACCAACACTGGAAGAGACAATTCAAATTCTAAAAGGGTTGAGAGATCGCTATGAAGCACATCACCGTGTAACTATTACCGATGAGGCTATCGAAGCGGCTGCTAATCTTTCTGACCGTTATATTACCGACCGCTTTTTACCGGATAAGGCAATTGATTTAATTGATGAGGCTGGTTCAAAAGTAAGACTTCGTTCTTACACAGTACCACCAAACTTAAAGGACTTAGAACAGAAACTAGAAGAAGTACGTAAAGAAAAAGATGCAGCAGTTCAGAGTCAAGAATTTGAAAAAGCAGCATCTTTAAGAGATTCAGAGCAACGACTTCGTGAAGAGTTAGAGATGACGAAGAATGAATGGAAAGAAAAACAGGGTCAAGAAGATTCCCAGGTAACAGTAGAAGATATCGCAAGTATCGTTTCTATCTGGACCGGTGTACCTGTTTCCAAATTAACAAAAGATGAGAGTGAACGACTACTTAACCTAGAAGAAGTCTTACATGATCGTATAATTGGTCAGGAAGAAGCCGTTAAAGCCATTTCAAAGGCGATTAGAAGGGCTAGAGCAGGGCTTAAAGATCCGAAACGTCCAATTGGTTCCTTTATCTTCTTAGGACCAACAGGGGTCGGAAAAACAGAATTAGCACGTGCCCTTGCAGAAGCAATGTTTGCGGATGAGAATGCAATGATCCGAATTGATATGTCTGAATATATGGAGAAACATTCTACATCACGTTTAGTCGGATCACCTCCAGGATATGTTGGATATGAAGAAGGCGGCCAATTAACTGAAAAAGTACGTAGAAAACCGTATTCTGTTGTACTTTTAGATGAAATAGAAAAAGCCCATCCGGAAGTATTTAATATCTTATTACAGGTGCTGGAAGATGGACGTTTAACAGATTCAAAAGGTCGTGTAGTAGACTTCCGTAACACCGTATTAATCATGACTTCCAATGTTGGGGCAAGTGAATTAAAACGAAATAAGTTTGTTGGATTTAATTTAGAAGAGGACGGAAAAGACTATTCTAATATGAAATCGAAAGTACTCGATGAACTTAAGAAGGCTTTCCGCCCAGAATTTCTAAATAGAATCGATGAAACAATTGTGTTCCACTCTTTAGAGAAGAAACACATGAAGAGTATCGTAACATTAATGATAAAAGACGTTCAAAAACGCTTGGTGGAGCAAGATATTGACTTTACACTTACAGATAAAGCGGTAGAGAAGATTGCTAATGAAGGATTTGATCCGGAGTATGGTGCAAGACCATTACGTCGTTCAATCCAAAAAAATATTGAAGATCTTTTATCTGAAGAGTTGTTGAAAGGTACAATAAAAATCGGAGAAAAGGTAAAAATCGGTCTTAATAACAAAGGAGAATTTATCATTTTATCCTAATAAAATTGGTGAATTCTGAACTAAAAACTAGAAGGAATTATCCTTCTAGTTTTTTATTTTGACTGGAAAATATGATACGATGCGGATAAGAAATTTGTTTGTGTAAGGCTGTTTAGTAAATGATTGTTGTTAATTATATTATTGATAGAAACTGTGCGGTAAGAAGTTAGATACCATTAGTTAATGGATATAGGGGTACGACACCGCTCCGGCAGAATACCCCGCTTTCCACGGGCACGGCCTCAGCCTCCTCGAGGAAAGTTCGCCTCTCTAGGGGTCTTCGGACACGTGCTATTCCCGTAGGACAAGGAAGGCCGGCAGCATAATCATCGCACGAAGAAAATTGCTCTTCATTTTCGAGGAGTCTCCGTATTCTGCCTGCACTAGTTTAATTATTCTTATTTAAGATAGCAAATAATTATTGTGTTAGTTTTAATTTCTTATATTTCTTCACTCAAAACTAGCGAAGGAAATACACGGAGACTCCTTGAAAAAGAAAATCACTTTTTCTGCGTGCGATGTATCGCTTTCGTAGCGTTCCTTGTCCTGCGGGAGGATAGGCATCGGTGAGACCCCGCAAGAGCTTTAGCTCTGAGGAGGCTCACCAGCCGCTCAGCGAGTGCGGAGTGTATTTCCTTCGCGGGTATGTTGCTCCCAAATAATATAAATTAACTAGAGAAACAACAACCTTGTGTAAAGAGTTATTTATCTAATTTGAATGCCCCACATGACTTATAATTTTTCTTAATATGTGGCAGACTTTAGGAAATTTGACTTAAATTGATAGATTTCTGTAACCATAGAGGAATAGTAAACGTATATAATAGAGATATCCGAAGGGACTGAATAGGATTGGCAAAAGTAAAGACAAAGTTTGTTTGTCAAGAATGTGGCTACGAATCCGCAAAATGGATGGGGAAATGCCCCGGTTGTAATAATTGGAATAGTTTTGTAGAGGAAACCTCCATTACTGGTAAACAAACAAGACATACATTTAGCGGTATAACAACTGCAGGAAGTAAGCCGGAAAAGATAACATCTATCGTATCCAAACAAGAACCACGTATTTCAACAGATTTAAAGGAATTAAATCGTGTATTAGGTGGAGGGATAGTTCCTGGCTCACTTGTTTTAATAGGGGGAGATCCGGGTATTGGTAAGTCTACCTTATTACTGCAGGTCTCTCAGCAGCTTGCCAAAAAGCAACTGCCAGTTTTATATATTTCCGGTGAGGAATCAACAAGGCAAACCAAGCTTCGAGCTGATCGATTGGGAGTTAGTTCTGATTCACTATATGTATTGGCTGAAACAAATCTACTTAGTATCTCCAACCATATTGAACAATTAAAACCGTCACTGGTTATTATAGACTCCATCCAAACGATCTATCGTGAGGAAGTAACTAGTGCTCCTGGTAGTGTTTCACAGGTACGAGAGTGTACAAGTGAACTAATGCGAATTGCAAAAACTAGTGGAATTCCGATTCTAATTGTAGGACATGTTACTAAAGAAGGTGCCATTGCTGGACCACGGTTACTGGAACATATGGTGGATACCGTGCTTTATTTTGAAGGAGAAAGGCATCATACTTACCGCATATTACGTGGAGTAAAAAATAGGTTTGGAAGCACGAATGAAATGGGTATTTTTGAAATGAAAGAAGAAGGACTACGCGAAGTGTTAAATCCTTCTGAGATATTTCTAGAAGAAAGGTCCCAAGGGTCGGCTGGTTCTACTGTAGTAGCTTCGATGGAAGGCACGAGGCCAATACTGGTAGAGATCCAGGCTCTTGTATCACCGTCTAGCTTCGGGAATCCAAGAAGAATGGCAACGGGGATTGACCATAATAGAGTGTCCTTATTAATGGCTGTATTGGAGAAGCGGGTTGGACTAATGCTTCAAAACCAAGATGCTTATATAAAGGTTGCTGGAGGAGTTAAACTGGACGAGCCGGCAATTGACTTAGCCACTGCAATTAGTATTGCATCAAGCTTTCGAGATATTCCGACAAAGCCTGATGATATCTTTATTGGAGAAGTTGGATTAACCGGTGAAATTAGACGAGTATCTCGGATTGAACAGCGGGTACAAGAAGCGGCGAAGCTAGGATTTAAACGTGTCATCTGTCCGCAAAACAATCTGGATGGTTGGACATATCCAAAAGATATTGAGGTAATCGGTGTAAAAACAATCCAGGATGCATTAAATATAGGTATTCCAAGGTAATAGTTTGAAAAATTACTAGAATATTGTCGAATTTTCATTGACTTCCATGTAACACTATGATAGAATTTAATGTTTTGCCAATTTGATTGTTTGCTTGAGCTATGCTATGATGGTTAAGTACCACTCTAATTTCAAAATAATGGTTATTTTTTTAGGTTAATAGGCAATAATAGTGGTTAGGAGGTGACAGTGGTGCTGAAAAAGATTGTACACTTATTTTTTATCGTTTCAGGAGCTACCATTGGGTATTTATATATACCATATATTATCAGGTTATTAGAATTCACTGATTTAACATGGGTTGAATCACCATTTTTAGGAGCAGCATTAGGTGCTATTATATTATTTGTTATTTCTTATATGCTTGCTGATTATATTGTAGATTTTTTGAGGTGGATAGAAGAAGGCTTAGTGAAAATACCAATTGGTGATCTACTCTTAGGTAGCCTGGGATTAATCATAGGTTTGGTAACGGCGTTTTTAATAAATCTACCAATCCAAGAAATACAAATTGAGTTTGTGTCCAATGTGATGCCACTATTTATAACAATTCTATTGGGGTATTTCGGATTCCAGGTTGGATTCAGAAGACGTGATGAATTAATGAATTTAATTAGTATTAATCGTAAAGAAAAAAAGAAAGGACCTTCGGATACGGAGGGATTAGATACACATCCTCGCCCGAAGATTCTAGATACAAGCGTTATTATTGATGGACGAATTGCTGATATCTGCCAAACAAGCTTTATAGAAGGAACAATCGTTATCCCACAATTTGTACTAGGTGAATTACAGCATATTGCAGATTCATCTGATGTGTTGAAGCGTAACCGCGGAAGACGTGGGTTGGATGTATTAAATCGAATTCAAAAAGAACTTCCTATAAAAGTAGAAATCTATGAAGGTGACTTTGAAGACATCCAGGAAGTAGATAGTAAACTAATAAAGCTTGCTAAAGTAATCGATGGTATTGTCGTTACAAATGACTTTAATCTTAATAAAGTATGTGATTTACAAGGTGTGCACGTACTAAACATAAATGACCTAGCAAATGCAGTTAAACCAGTTGTATTGCCAGGAGAAGAACTAATGGTTCAGGTAATTAAAGATGGTAAAGAGCAAAATCAAGGTATTGCATATTTAGATGATGGTACCATGATTGTGGTAGAAGAAGGCAGAAATTATATTGGAAAAACGATTGAAGTACTTATAACTAGTGTTTTACAAACCTCTGCCGGCCGCATGATTTTCGCAAAGCCAAAATTACTTGAAAAAGCCCTATAAAAAAGGTATAACTTATATTGAGATTAACAATAAATAAAAGTGATAACATCCAGTGTTATCACTTTTTGTTATAATGGAAAAGGTATGTTATTTTAAAAGGTTTTTTAAATGTTGATATTTTAAATTTATTATAGTGATTAGGCGTGTTATTCGATGCTCTGAGCGGAATATATTTCAACCTCGGGCCTCTTGAAAGAAGTTTCACTATAAGTATACTTCATTTAATAATAACCTAATTAAACCAATAAAGAAGGAAGAGACAAAACATGACAAACGAAGTACGCGTGCGCTATGCACCAAGCCCAACAGGCCATTTACATATAGGAAATGCACGAACAGCACTATTTAACTACTTATACGCAAAACACTTCAACGGTAAATTCATCATCCGAATTGAAGATACAGATGAAAAACGCAACGTAGAAGGCGGCGAAGAAAGCCAACTTAAATACCTGAAATGGTTAGGCATCGAATGGGATGAAGGTGCAGACGTTGGTGGAGACTACGGTCCGTATCGTCAAATGGAGCGCCTAGATATTTATAACAAATATGTTAATGAGTTAATAGAAAGAGGATTAGCTTATAAATGTTATATGTCAGAAGAAGAGTTAGAAGCAGAACGTGAGGAACAAATTGCGAACGGACAACCTCCGAAGCACTCGGGTAAACACCGTAATCTAACAGCTGAACAAATTGCAGCGTATGAAGCGGAAGGTCGCAAAGCTAGTATCCGTTTCCGAGTGCCTGATAATGTAACCTATACATTTAATGATATCGTACGTGACGAGATCAAATTTGAATCTAGTGATTTTGGCGACTGGGTAATGGTAAAGCAAAATGGAGTTCCAACCTATAACTTTGCCGTGGCGATTGATGATCATCTAATGAATATTACCCATGTTTTCCGTGGTGAAGAACATATCTCCAATACACCTAAACAGCTAATGATCTATCAAGCATTTGGTTGGGATGCACCGACATTTGGACATATGACGTTAATCTTAAATGAAGACCGTAAGAAATTAAGTAAGCGTGACTCTCATATCATTCAATTTATTGAGCAATACAAAAATCTTGGATACTTACCGGAAGCGATGTTTAACTTTATTACGCTACTTGGTTGGTCTCCAGTTGGTGAAGAAGAAATCTTTACGAAGAGTAAGCTTATTGAGATATTTGATCCAGAAAGATTATCTACATCACCAGCCATTTTTGACGTACAAAAATTAAAATGGATGAACAACGAGTACATTAAAGCATCTGATCTAGACAAGGTAATCGACCTTGCTATGCCACACCTAATTGAAGCTGGAAGGCTTTCTGAAGATATGGATGAAGAAACTCGCGACTGGGCTGAAAAGGTAATTGGATTATACCGAGAACAATTACGCTTTGGTCAGGAAATTGTAGAGTTAACGGATATGTTCTTTAATAAAACAGTCGAACTTGATGAAGCAGCAAAAGAAGTGTTAGCAGAAGAACAAGTACCAGAAGTACTTCAAGTATTTACAGATAAACTAATACACTTAGATGAGTTCAACAAAGATACAATTAAAGACCAAATAAAAGCAACCCAAAAAGAAACAGGACACCGCGGAAAGAAACTATTCATGCCAATCCGCGTAGCAACAACCGGCCAAACCCACGGCCCAGAACTACCACTAGCAATCGAACTACTAGGAAAAGAAACAATTGTAGAAAGATTGGATAACCTATTAAAAGAACTAGGAGCATAAGAACTAATAATCAGCCATTTTTGTTGTATTTCCCCCTATCTCTTGTAGGGAAGGGAGCAAAATAAACTATTTGCTCTAAGTGGCTGGAATACACGGAGACTCCTACGGGAATAGTGAGCAGGGTGAGACCCCGCAGGACGTAGTCCGAGGAGGCTCACCGTTCGCCCCGTGGAAAGCGGAGTGTATTCTAGCCACGGGTTACATTGGGAGAGTCAAGAAGAAAGTAATTTTTTGAGCAATCCAATTCACATTTCACCCAAACTATAATATAGTATTAATACACTAATAAAGAACGTTGAAAAGGGAAAGTAATAGTTAGAAAATTACACAGAGAGAATCACCTTGGCTGGAAGTGATTTTAATTGCTAACTATGAAGTGCCCCTTGGAGTCCGTTATGGAACACTACAGTACATAACGGCGGTCTCTTCCGTTACGAGAGCATAAGTTGGAAGGCTAGTACTACTTGCCTTCAAACAGAGTGGAACCGCGCTTAAAGCGTCTCTGTGTTTATACACAGGGGCGCTTTTTTGTTATCTATACTATTCACTTTAGGGGGATGGAAAATGGGGATTATAAAGCGAATGAAGGAAGACATGGATGTCGTGTTTGAACAAGATCCAGCTGCAAGAACCTATCTAGAAGTATTTCTAACCTATTCTGGATTACATTCTATCTGGTCCCATCGTATTGCCCACTGGTTTTTTAAACGTAAGCTATTTTTCTTTGCTCGTTCCATATCACAAATAAGTCGCTTTTTTACTGGAATAGAAATCCATCCTGGAGCAAAGATTGGAAGACGCTTTTTTATAGATCATGGAATGGGTGTCGTCATTGGTGAAACTTGTGAAATTGGGGATAATGTAACCGTCTTTCAAGGTGTTACATTAGGTGGAACAGGAAAGGAAAAAGGAAAACGTCACCCTACAATAAAAGATAACGCACTAATCGCATCAGGAGCTAAAGTGCTAGGATCCATTACCATTGGTGAGAATGCTAAAATAGGTGCCGGATCGGTTGTATTAAAAGATGTTCCAGATAATTCTACTGTGGTCGGAATTCCAGGAAAAGTAGTCATTCAAGATGGCAAGAGAGTAAGTCGCGATTTGGAACATAATAAATTACCAGACCCAGTTGAGGATCGATGTGCTCAATTGCAAAAAGAAATCAATATGTTAAAGGAAGAAATTACAAGATTGAAGGAAGGGAAATAGAAAATGGCTATTACAATTTATAATACGTTATTAAGAGATAAACAAGAATTTAAACCAATTGAAGATGGAAAAGTTCGTATGTATGTATGTGGCCCTACAGTATATAACTATATTCACATTGGAAATGCCCGTCCTGCAATAGTATTCGACACCGTTAGAAGGTATTTAGAGTACAAAGGCTATCATGTTGATTATGTTCTAAACTTTACTGATGTGGATGACAAGATTATTAAACGAGCAAATGAATTAGGTGAAGATGTATTTGCGGTATCGAACCGTTATATTGATGCATATTTAGAAGATGTTAAAAAGCTCGGAGTAAAAAAGGCGACCCATAATCCGAGGGTTACGAATACCATGCAAGAAATCATTGGGTTCATTAATAGCCTAGTAGAAAAGGGTTATGCCTATGAAGCGGATGGAGATGTTTATTTTAAGCCAAGGGCCTTCGAAGGCTACGGTAAATTATCCCACCAATCTATTGATGAGCTTAGATCTGGAGCTAGAATTCAGGTTGGAGAAAAGAAAGACGACCCATTAGACTTTGCGTTATGGAAAGGCGCTAAAGAAGGAGAAATATCATGGGATTCCCCTTGGGGTAAAGGCCGTCCAGGTTGGCATATAGAATGTTCGGCAATGGCAAAGAAATACCTAGGTGAAACGATCGACATACATGCAGGTGGACAGGATTTAACGTTCCCTCACCATGAAAATGAAATTGCCCAATCAGAAGCAAATAACGGGAAAACTTTTGCTAACTACTGGATGCATAATGGATACATTAATATAAACAATGAAAAAATGTCGAAGTCTCTTGGGAATTTTGTACTAACTAGAGACTTACTAGAGATTCATGATGCAAACGTTATTCGTTTCTTCATGCTAAGTGTTCATTATCGTAACCCAATTAATTTCTCTGAAGAACTACTAGAATCCGCAAAAAACAGTTTGGATAGAATAATAACGTCATATCAAAACTTAGAGCATCGGAAAGCATCTAGCACAAACTTAGATAGTAAGGAACAAGAATGGCTTGAAAAGATTGACGCATTTACCAGCCGTTTTGAAGTGGAAATGGATGATGATTTCAATACTGCAAATGCTATATCTGTACTTTTTGATTTAACAAAAGAAGCCAATGTTTACTTGAATCAGGACCATACATCAGTAAAAGTTATCGAGCGTTTTCAAGAGAAAATACAGGATTTCCTTGAAGTATTAGGTGTAGCGATTAATCAAGAGGAATCTCTTCTCGATGAAGAGATTGAAGCCTTAATTGAAGAAAGAAATGAGGCTAGAAAATCACGTAATTTTGCCCGAGCAGATGAGATTCGTGATTTGTTAAAAAAGAAAAATATCATATTAGAGGATACACCACAAGGGGTACGTTGGAAGAGAGGCTAAGGTAATGGAATCGGATATCAAACAAATGAAAAGCCTGGCCCTCGCCTATATGGGTGACGCAGTTTATGAGGTGTACGTACGCGAACACTTATTAGAAAAAGGGACTGTCAAACCGAATCAGCTACATCAAGAAGCCATTACATTTGTGTCTGCTAAAGCTCAAAATGCTGTATTACGAGAATGGTTGGAGCAAGGAATTCTCTCCACAGAAGAAGAAAGTATTGTAGCTAGAGGTCGGAATGCCAAGTCTGGCTCAGTCCCTAAACATACAAGTGTACAAACCTACCGGTATTCAACAGCATTTGAAGCTTTAATAGGCTTTCATTATTTATCCAAAAATGAGAGCCGACTAAACGAGTTATTAGAATTGGCCATTCAACATTTAGAAGGGAGGAATAACTAATGGATAACGAAATGATTATAGGAAAAAACCCTGTAATAGAAGCACTTAATTCAGGTCGTTCTGTAAACAAAGTCCTAATTTCCGATCAATTGAACCCCAAAACCCAAGGGAAAATTGTTCAACTTGGTAAAGCAGCCGGAACGATTGTACAGCAAGTTCCTAGGAATAAACTTGATCAATTAACTGATGAGAACCACCAAGGAGTTATTGCATATGTTGCTTCATACCAATATGCTTCACTAGACGATTTATTTGCAAGAGCAAAAGAACGAAATGAAGAACCGTTTTTTATAATCTTGGATGAGCTAGAAGATCCTCATAATCTAGGTTCTATTATACGAACGGCTGATGCGACTGGTGCACATGGTGTTATTATCCCGAAACGACGCTCGGTAGGCTTGACCGCAACGGTAGCTAAAACAGCAGCAGGTGCATTGGAACATATACCGGTTGTGCGCGTCACCAATATTGCAAATACAATTGATGAATTAAAAAGTAAACATGTATGGGTTGTTGGGACAGAAGCGGAAGCAACAGAGGACTACAGAAAGCTTGAAGGCACTCTTCCGATAGCATTAGTAATTGGTAATGAAGGAAAAGGCATGAGTAGACTCGTGCGACAAAAATGTGATTGGACCGTAAGTTTACCGATGAAAGGTAAGGTTTCATCCCTGAATGCATCGGTAGCCTGTAGTTTACTGTTATATGAGGTATATAGAAAAAGATTCCCAACGGGTGTTTAATTATGGTTGTATTGATAGTGGACGGCTATAACATTATTGGCGATTGGGATGAATTAAAGCGGTTGAAACAGAAGGATATGAGCCAGGCTCGTGATCGTCTTATCGAACTGATGGCTGAATATCAGGCGTATTCTGGGATACGAGTAATTATCGTATTTGATGCATATTATGTTCGTGGCATGGAGAACAAGCTAAAACAATACAAGGTAGAAATCATCTTTACAAAAGAGAAGGAAACAGCAGATGAATGTATTGAACGGTTAGTAAAGAAACTAAAAAACGTGAAAACACAAGTCTACGTCGCTACCTCCGACTATACCGAACAAAGGGTTACATTTGGACAAGGTGCCCTTCGGAAGTCGGCAAGAGAATTAGCCATTGAAATAAACGACCTTGAACATGAAATCACACTAAATGTAGCACAACACGAAAAAGCAAAACCAAAATCAAAAATACCACTAACAGACGACGTATTAGAGAAGTTTGAAAAATGGAGAAGAGGGGACATATAAATAAATCCCCAATTCTCTTTTTTGTTAGTGCGATTTTCATTTGTTGATGTTGAAGTATAAACAGGGGTAACCTTTTAAAAAATAGTGTAGCTTGAATCTACCGCTACAGCAGACTACTCCGCTTTCCACGGGGCCTAAGCCTCCCTGGGGAGTTTCTATATTCTACCTGCATTAGTTTAGTTTTCAAATCATTGTCGGGTGTTTAATTATAATCTCTAGATATAAGTGCTAATAAATTATTCGTTCATTACTAGCGAAGGAAATACACGGAGCCTCCTGCGGGGGGCTCACCAGCCGCCCGCGGCAAGGTAGACACTGTGAGGTCTTTTCGAACAGATGTCGCCCCTGTGCTGGCAGTAAAAGCGGAGTGTATTTCCGTAGCGGGTATAATGCGCTATTCATAGTTAAAGTATTTAGTAATTGAACATTCGCTAGGTTTTTTTCAAAAACGTTAGAAAATTAAAGCTATTGAGTTATTGAAACGCTTACGGTATAATTGTTTGTAAAAATTGACATCGTGCCAAGGGGGCTTCCGGATGAACATCAAGCAATTAATCAAAGACAACGACAAATTACTCACGCTTGATGATGATGATATATTAGAACTGGTTCATCAAGGTGATGATCAGGCATTGGATTACCTTATACATAAATATAAAAACTTTGTCCGGGCAAAAGCTAGAACATACTTTTTAATTGGAGCAGATAAAGAGGACATCATTCAAGAAGGCATGATTGGCCTTTATAAAGCTATCCGTGACTATAATGAAGACAAGCTTACATCATTTAAAGCCTTTGCTGAATTGTGTATTACGAGACAGATTATTACAGCCATTAAGACAGCCACAAGGCAAAAGCATATCCCGTTAAATTCATATGTGTCATTGGACAAGCCTATTTACGATGAAGAGTCAGATCGTACATTACTTGATGTAATTGCTGGATCAACAGAAATTGACCCGCAAGAATTATTAGTAAACCAAGAGAAATTTGGCGATATGGAGATAAAGCTCTCGGAATTACTAAGTGAATTTGAAAGAGGAGTACTACGCTTATATCTCGAGGGTAGAACTTATCAAGAAATATCAGAAGAATTAAAACGGCATGTTAAATCTATTGATAATGCGCTTCAGCGAGTTAAAAGGAAGCTAGAACAATTGATGGAAGCTAATGAAGTGAATCTCTAGCAAGCGTTGACACATCTGGACAACCATGCTACATTTATATGAGAAAATAACCCGTAATTTCCGGGGTGACAAGATGACAAAGAAAATTACTTTAGCGTGTGCAATCTGTTCAAGCAGAAATTATACCACTAGTAAAAATGTCTCCACAAAGGTATCACGCATGGAAGTGCGCAAATATTGTAAGACATGTGGGCAACATACATTGCATCGCGAAACAAAATAAATTAGATATAGTAATAGTTTACGCATTTTCAAGGCTTTTAGTTTGGGGAGGGCACAAGCATGTTTAAGTTTCTATCAAATGTATCTAGAGAAATGAAAAAGGTTAGTTGGCCAAAAGGTAAGGAATTAACAAGTTATACCGTTGTTGTAATTTCCACAGTAGTTTTCATGGCTGTTTTCTTTGGAGTTATTGATTTAGGGATTTCTGAGCTCTTGAACTTATTTTTTGAATAAATTTCCTGTAAATATGCTATAATGAAAAATGGATACAATATTTATTTGTTAAAAAACCCGGATTATCGGGTTTTTTTAATATGAATTTTTGTTATTTATGATCGTGATTTACCTATAAAGGGAGGGACGGGCAACTATTGTCCTAATGTAATGGAGAAAAATTGGTATGTTGTTCATACTTATTCAGGGTATGAGAATAAAGTTAAGACTAATCTAGAGAAGCGTGTGGAAACGATGGGGATGGAAGATAAGATCTTTCGTGTTATCGTTCCAGAAGAAGAAGAAACAGAAATTAAAAATGGTAAGAAGAAAGTACAAAAGAAGAAGGTATTCCCAGGTTATGTCTTAACCGAAATGATTATGACGGATGATTCTTGGTATGTAGTTCGCAATACACCAGGCGTAACCGGATTTATTGGTTCTAGTGGTGGTGGAACAAAACCTACACCATTATTACCAGGTGAAGCAGAAGCAATTCTAAAACGAATGGGTATGGCAGAATCTGTAGTTCAAGTTGACTTCGAACTTAAAGAAAACGTTCGAGTAAATGAAGGACCATTCGCAAACTTTACTGGTACTATCGAACAAATTGATTTAGATAAACAAAAAGTTAAAGTTCATGTCAACATGTTCGGTAGAGAAACCCCGGTAGAACTAGACTTCGCGCAAGTAGAGAAAATATAGGTTTTCTTTTACAGTTAATATAATCTGCATGTTAAGTTAGGAAATTTATTAACAGTCACTTGCAATATTTCCTGATTCATGCTAAAATTCTCTTGTTATTCATGCCCTCAGGGTATGAAATCTGAGTGGGAGGGGAAAATCCCCAATTTACCACATCACGGACTTTAAGGAGGTGTGTCTCGTGGCTAAAAAAGTAATCAAATTAGTAAAATTGCAAATTCCAGCTGGTAAAGCGAATCCGGCTCCACCGGTAGGACCTGCACTTGGTCAAGCTGGTGTTAATATCATGGGATTCTGTAAGGAATTCAATGCGCGTACACAAGATCAAGCTGGTCTAATTATTCCAGTTGAAATCACTGTATTCGAAGACCGTTCATTTACATTTATTACGAAAACTCCGCCTGCTGCTGTATTGCTTAAAAAAGCGGCTGGTTTAGATTCAGGTTCTGGTGAACCTAATAAAAACAAGGTTGCGACGTTAAAGCGTGATAAAGTAAGAGAAATTGCAGAAACTAAAATGCCAGATCTAAACGCCGCTGACGTAGAAGCAGCGATGCGCATGGTTGAAGGAACTGCACGAAGCATGGGTATTGTTATTGAAGACTAATACTCTTTAAAACTAATTCTTAGAGGTTGCGGTTATGGTCTTCCGTTTCGCGCAACCTTTTTCGTGAAAACAATCTACTACATGATGTGGATTGTCTTGCAAGCTTTATAGAAGCCAATGTGTGCTTTTATAAGTGGGAGGTATTACCGTTATTACCACAATAGAGGAGGAAATTTATAATGGCTAAAAGAGGTAAAAGATATCAAGAAGCTGTAAAGCTTGTTGATCGTACTAAGCAATATGATGTAAGTGAAGCTGTTTCTCTACTAAAAGAAACTGCAAAAGCTAAATTTGATGAAACTGTTGAAGTTGCTTTCCGTCTAGGGGTTGATCCTAAGAAAGCGGACCAACAAATCCGTGGTGCTTTCGTCTTACCACATGGTACTGGTAAAACACAACGTGTACTAGTATTCGCTAAAGGTGAGAAACTTAAGGAAGCAGAAGCTGCTGGAGCTGACTATGTAGGAGATCAAGATCTTATCAACAAAATCAACCAAGGTTGGTTCGAGTTTGATGTTATCGTGGCAACTCCTGACATGATGGCAGAAGTTGGTAAACTAGGACGTGTTCTAGGACCAAAAGGTTTAATGCCAAACCCTAAAACTGGAACAGTAACGTTCGAAGTTGAAAAAGCAGTTAAAGAAATTAAAGCTGGTAAGGTTGAGTATCGTGTAGATAAGCAATCTAACATCCACGTTCCAATTGGTAAAATTTCATTTGACGACCAAAAACTTGTTGAAAACTTTACAGCACTTGTAGAAACAATTGTAAAAGTTAAACCACAAGCTGCTAAAGGTGTCTACATGAAGAATGTATCTATTACATCTACTATGGGACCTGGAATTAAAGTTGACGTTTCAAACTACCGTTAATTGGTAATTGACTTTTCAGGATTCATTCGGTATACTATTTTTTGTTGATTAATTAAATACGTTGTACCGTAGACCGTAGGTGCTGATTTGCTTAATATCCTACCGAGGTGTCCTGAAACAAGTGATAAATTTGTTTATTCGAGCCTTCATGTCTACATGAGGGCTCTTTCTATGAAGAGACTCGTAACGGTATGATGACGAAACTAACAGGAGGTGGAACAATGTCAAAAGTAATGGAAAAGAAACAGCAAGTAGTTCAAGAGATCGCTGAAAAGCTTCGCGAGAGCCAATCAACAGTACTAGTTGATTATCGTGGTCTTGATGTTGCAGAAGTTACTCAACTTCGTAAAGAACTACGTGATGCTGGTGTTGAATTTAAAGTTTATAAAAACACAATGTCACGCCGTGCTGCTGATGACGTGAACCTAAGTGAGTTGAATGAATCATTAGTTGGACCAACTGCTATCGCTTTTAGTAAAGATGATGTAATTGCTCCTGCTAAAATTCTTAGCAACTTCGCTAAAGAACACGATGCTTTAGAAATTAAAGCTGGTGTATTGGATGGTAAAATCGTTTCACTTGAACAAATCAAGGAACTTGCAGACCTACCAAACTACGAAGGAATGCTTTCTATGCTACTAAGCGTACTACAAGCACCAATTCGCAACTTTGCACTTGCTACAAAAGCAGTTGCAGATCAAAAAGAAGAACAAGGCGCATAAGTTGATCGTTTAAGAACAACGTGCTAAAAAATAAAACCATAATATTCTAGGAGGAACTAAAAATGACTAAAGAGCAAATTATCGATGCTATTAAAGAAATGTCAGTCTTAGATCTTAACGATCTAGTTAAAGCAATTGAAGAAGAATTTGGAGTAACTGCTGCAGCACCTGTTGCTGTTGCTGGTGGAGCTGCTGCTGGCGGTGCTGCTGAAGAACAAACTGAATTTGATGTAGTACTAACTAACGCTGGTGCTTCTAAAATTAAAGTTGTTAAAGCAGTTCGCGAAATCACTGGTCTTGGCTTAAAAGATGCTAAAGACGTAGTTGACAACGCACCTAAAGCTGTAAAAGAAGGCGTTTCTAAAGAAGAAGCTGAAGAAGTTAAAGCTAAACTTGAAGAAGCAGGCGCTTCTGTAGAAGTTAAGTAATTAAAATTTTATTAAAATTAAAACGAGCTCGTCGTATTCATTTCCGACGGGCTCTATATTTAGGTAAAAAGTATCTTCTCTTACTATACATATTACATTAAAGTAGGTGCCCAAATGTCTGAGCATTACTTTTCAGAAAAACCCCAATCTAAAAGTTCACCCAATCAATTGAATTACAGACTAAGAGACAAGAACTACACCTTCACTAGTGATGTGGGTGTGTTTTCTAAAAAGGAAATAGATTTTGGAACAAGAATACTAATTGAGGCATTTACACCGCCTGGGATTCCTGGAGATATATTGGATTTGGGTTGTGGTTATGGACCAATTGGTATCACTGTTGCAGATTTGCTATTAGAACGCAGGGTATATATGGCAGATGTAAATGAACGCGCCTTGGCTCTTGCGAAAACAAACGCAGAACACAATAATGTAACGAATGTTGAATTTGTGAAGAGTGATCAATTCTCAGGATTAAATGACCACCAGTTTGCGGCTGTTATAACAAATCCACCGATAAGAGCTGGTAAAAAAGTAGTTCACGGAATGTTAGAAGGAAGTAAAGATAAGTTACACAAGGGCGGAGAACTTTGGGTAGTGATACAGAAGAAGCAGGGTGCGCCGTCGGCTATTCAAAAGATGGAAGACATATTTGGGAATTGTGAGACTGTAGCACGCAGTAAGGGTTATTATGTATTACGCTCAATAAAAGATTGACTTCTCTTGCTTGATTATGGTAATATAGTAAAATGCTAATATGGGGTTATTTTGTCAAGTGGGATTTTTTACAGAATAAAGAAAAGTGTATATTTCATTGGTTAACGGAAACAATGATAGAATCGAGTAAATGAGCGTTCTATCTGTTTTTCTAGTTTACGGAGTTTGTAAATTGGATTCTTATTATTGCTTTTCTATTCTAAAATCATACCCCATAATCTTGAATATGACAAGTAATTATTTTATTCAGGATATTAGTATGGGCATTTGCCCGTGCTCTATTAAGGTTTATCTTTTGGTATAAACCTACTTGTTTTATCAGTTGTGAAAACATTGACTCTACCCAGTAGAGGAACAATTGTTTTCTAACAATATATTGCTTTTCATGTGGGCTTATGCTCGCAAATAAAATATGCATGATTTGAGAGGTGAAGCAGTTGACAGGTCAACTAGTTCAGTATGGACGGCACCGCCAACGCAGAAGTTATGCGCGCATCAGTGAAGTATTAGAATTGCCGAATCTTATCGAAATCCAAACCGCTTCATATCAATGGTTTATGGAAGAAGGTTTGCGAGAAATGTTCCAGGATATTTCTCCGATCGAGGACTTTACAGGTAATCTATCGCTTGAGTTCGTGGATTATAGCTTAGGAGAACCTAAGTATCCTGTAGATGAATCAAAAGAAAGAGATGTTACTTACAATGCTCCACTACGCGTAAAGGTTCGTTTAATTAACAACGAAACTGGCGAGGTAAAAGAGCAGGAAGTATTTATGGGAGATTTCCCTCTCATGACAGATACTGGTACGTTTATCATCAATGGAGCTGAACGTGTAATCGTTTCTCAGCTCGTGCGTTCACCAAGTGTCTACTTTAATGAAAAAATTGATAAAAACGGAAAAAGAGGCGTAGCTGCAACTGTTATTCCAAACCGTGGAGCTTGGTTGGAGTTTGAAACAGATGCTAAGGATGTCGCTTATGTCCGTATTGATCGTACACGTAAACTACCAATTACCGTATTATTACGTGCTCTTGGATTCGGATCAGATCAAGAGATTATTGATTTGATAGGTGAAAATGAATACTTAATTAATACATTAGAAAAAGATAATACGGAATCAACTGAAAAAGCGCTACTAGAAATTTATGAGCGTTTGCGTCCGGGTGAACCACCTACTGTAGAAAATGCAAAAAGCTTATTAATATCTCGTTTCTTTGATCCAAAACGCTATGATTTAGCTCATGTTGGACGATACAAGATAAATAAAAAGCTTCATTTGAAGAACCGTTTATTTAATCAAGTTTTGGCTGAACCAATTGTAGATGCTGATACAGGAGAAGTATTAGCTGAAGCGGGAGATAAGGTTGAACGTAGATTATTAGATAAAATCATTCCATACATCGAAAAAAATGATGTTGTGCTTGGTGAGAAAGTACTTGAACCACATGATGGGGTACTAGAGGATCCGATTCACATTCAATCTATTAAGATTGTAGACCCGACAGATCCAAGTGGTGAAAGAGTGCTAAATGTAATTGGTAATGCAAATATCGAAACTAGTGTGAAACATATTACACCAGCTGATATTTTGGCATCAATTAGCTATTTCTTTAACCTACTTCACAAAGTAGGGGATACAGATGATATTGACCATTTAGGAAATCGCAGACTACGTTCTGTAGGAGAGCTTTTACAAAACCAATTCCGTATTGGGTTATCCCGTATGGAACGTGTTGTGCGTGAGCGTATGTCTATTCAAGATACATCTAGTGTTACACCACAACAATTAATTAATATCCGTCCAGTGATTGCGTCGATTAAAGAGTTCTTTGGTAGCTCTCAGTTATCACAGTTTATGGATCAAACTAATCCATTGGCTGAATTAACACATAAACGTCGTCTATCGGCACTAGGACCAGGTGGTCTGACACGTGAACGTGCTGGGTTTGAAGTTCGTGACGTTCACTATTCACACTATGGTCGTATGTGTCCAATTGAAACTCCAGAAGGACCGAACATTGGGTTAATTAACTCTTTATCATCTTATGCTAAGGTAAACAAATTTGGATTTATTGAAACACCTTATCGCCGAGTGGATCCTGATACAGGTAAAGTTACGAATCAAATTGATTACCTAACGGCAGATGAAGAAGATAATTATGTTGTTGCGCAAGCGAATGCTAGATTGAATGATGATGGTACTTTTGTTGATGAGGAAGTTATTTCTCGTTTCCGTGGTGAAAACACTGTAGTTGCAAGAGAAAAATTAGACTACATGGACGTTTCACCTAAACAGGTAGTATCTGCCGCAACTGCATGTATTCCGTTCTTGGAAAACGATGACTCTAACCGTGCGCTAATGGGAGCGAACATGCAACGTCAAGCAGTTCCTTTACTAAGACCTAGAGCCCCTCTTGTAGGTACAGGAATGGAGTATGTGTCAGGTAAGGATTCTGGTGCTGCTGTTATCTGTAAGCATGATGGTATCGTTGAACGTGTAGAAGCGAAAGAAGTATTAGTTCGCCGCGTTTCTGAGGTTGACGGTAAAGAAGTGCAAGGTGACCTTGATCGCTATAAGGTTCAAAAGTTTATCCGTTCTAACCAAGGTACTTGTATTAACCAACGCCCAATCGTGAGCGAAGGAGATCGCGTAGTAAAAGGTGAAGTACTTGCTGATGGTCCTTCTATGGAGCTAGGTGAACTTGCCTTAGGTCAAAACGTCTTAGTAGCATTCATGACTTGGGAAGGGTACAACTACGAGGATGCTATTATTATGAGCGAACGCCTTGTGAAAGATGATGTGTATACATCTATTCATATTGAAGAATATGAGTCTGAAGCTCGTGATACGAAGCTTGGACCTGAAGAGATTACAAGAGATATCCCTAACGTTGGGGAAGAAGCACTTAAGAACTTAAACGAACAAGGTATTATCCGCATTGGTGCTGAGGTTACCGATGGAGATATCCTAGTTGGTAAAGTAACACCTAAGGGAGTAACAGAACTCTCTGCAGAAGAACGTTTACTACATGCAATCTTCGGAGAAAAAGCTCGTGAAGTTCGTGATACTTCTCTAAGAGTACCTCATGGTGCAGGTGGAATTGTTCTTGATGTTAAAATCTTCAACCGTGAAGATGGAGATGAGTTACCACCAGGTGTTAATGAGTTAGTTCGTGTTTATATTGTGCAAAAGCGTAAGATTCACGAAGGAGACAAAATGGCTGGTCGTCACGGTAACAAAGGGGTTATTTCTCGTATATTACCGGAAGAAGATATGCCATTCTTACCAGACGGAACACCAGTTGATATCATGCTGAACCCTCTAGGGGTACCATCACGTATGAATATCGGACAGGTGTTTGAATTGCACTTAGGTATGGCTGCTAGACAGTTAGGAATCCATGTTGCCTCACCAGTATTTGATGGAGCAACAGAACAAGATGTTTGGGATACCTTAGAAGAAGCAGGTATGCCGAGAGATGCGAAGACTATTCTATATGATGGTAGAACAGGAACTCCATTTGATAACCGTGTATCTGTTGGGGTCATGTATATGATCAAACTAGCACACATGGTAGATGATAAATTACACGCTCGTTCAACCGGTCCTTACTCACTTGTTACACAGCAACCACTGGGTGGTAAAGCTCAGTTTGGTGGTCAGCGTTTTGGTGAGATGGAGGTTTGGGCATTAGAAGCTTATGGTGCTGCGTATACACTACAAGAAATCTTGACTGTGAAGTCGGATGACGTAGTGGGACGTGTGAAAACATATGAAGCCATTGTAAAAGGTGATAATGTTCCAGAACCGGGAGTACCAGAATCATTTAAAGTACTAATCAAAGAATTACAGAGTCTAGGTTTAGATGTGAAAATTCTTGCTGGTGATGAGTCGGAAATTGAAATGCGTGATCTAGAAGAAGAAGAAACACAAGCTGCAAGCAAGCTTAACTTAGAAGTAGAAGAAAATTAATTCAGGAGGGGAATAGACTGGATGTCTTTCCCCCATATCTCATTAAAAGTAATCCATAGGGAATCGCACATTAAAAGGGAGGTAGACCCTTGATAGATGTAAATAACTTTGAATTTATGAAAATTGGTTTAGCTTCACCCGAAAAAATTCGTTCATGGTCATTTGGTGAAGTCAAGAAGCCTGAAACAATTAACTATCGTACTTTAAAACCAGAAAAAGACGGACTATTTTGCGAGCGAATTTTTGGGCCGACAAAAGACTGGGAATGTCACTGTGGTAAATACAAACGAGTACGTTATAAAGGTGTCGTTTGTGACCGATGTGGTGTAGAGGTTACGAAATCAAAAGTACGTCGTGAGCGTATGGGGCATATTGAATTAGCTGCTCCTGTATCTCATATTTGGTACTTCAAGGGAATTCCTAGCCGTATGGGGCTAGTATTGGATATGTCTCCAAGAGCTTTAGAGGAAGTAATTTACTTTGCTGCTTACATTGTAACAGAACCAGGAAATACTCCTTTAGAGAAAAAACAACTTCTTTCTGAGAAAGAATACCGTGCATACTATGAAAAATACGGAAATTCTTTCAAAGCACAAATGGGTGCAGAAGCAATTCGTAAGCTTCTTCAGGATATTGATCTTGATAAAGAAGTGGATGCTTTAAAAGAAGAGTTGAAAACAGCTCAAGGACAACGTAGAACAAGAGCTATTAAGCGTCTAGAAGTCTTAGAAGCATTCCGTAATTCTGGAAACGAAACTTCTTGGATGGTATTAGATGTTCTACCTGTTATCCCACCAGAAATTAGACCAATGGTACAGTTAGATGGTGGTCGTTTTGCGACTTCTGACTTAAACGATTTATATCGTCGAGTTATTAACCGTAATAACCGTCTAAAACGTCTATTAGACTTGGGTGCACCAAGTATTATTGTGCAAAACGAAAAGCGTATGCTTCAAGAAGCAGTGGATGCTTTAATTGATAATGGTCGTCGTGGTCGCCCTGTTACAGGACCAGGAAACCGTCCATTAAAGTCACTTTCACATATGCTTAAAGGGAAGCAAGGTCGTTTCCGTCAGAACTTACTTGGTAAACGTGTAGACTATTCTGGACGTTCCGTAATTATCGTAGGACCTAACTTGAAGATGTATCAGTGTGGATTACCTAAAGAAATGGCATTAGAATTATTCAAGCCATTTATTATGAAAGAACTTGTTGAGCGAGGAATTGCTCATAATATTAAATCAGCGAAACGTAAAATTGAACGTGTACACCCTGATGTTTGGGGAGTTCTTGAAGATGTAATTAAGGAGCATCCGGTACTGCTTAACCGTGCCCCTACACTTCACAGATTAGGTATTCAAGCATTTGAACCAACATTAGTAGAAGGTAGAGCAATTCGCCTGCATCCACTAGTGTGTACAGCATATAACGCTGACTTTGATGGTGACCAAATGGCCGTGCACGTACCTTTATCAGCAGAAGCACAAGCGGAAGCTCGTTTGTTAATGCTTGCTGCACAAAACATTCTAAATCCAAAAGATGGTAAACCAGTTGTTACTCCATCCCAGGATATGGTACTAGGTAACTATTACCTAACACTAGAACGTGAAGGTGCAATTGGTGAAGGTGCAGTATTCACAGGTGTAGATGAAGCAAGAATTGCATACCAAAATGGCTATGTTCATCTTCACACACGAATTGCTGTTCAAGCATCTAGTTTAAACAATAAGACGTTTACTGAAGAACAAAATAATCAATTACTTCTAACAACAGTAGGTAAATTAATATTTAACGAGATTCTTCCAGATTCTTTCCCATATATTAATGAACCGTCAAGGGGTAATCTTGAAGATCGTACTCCTGAACAATACTTTGTTGATAGAGGGACCGATATCAAAGAAGAAATTAAAAAACGTGAAATCGTGAAACCATTCAAGAAAGGTTTCCTAGGTGATATTATTGCAGAGGTATTTAAAGTATTTAAAATCACTGAAACCTCAAGAATGCTAGACCGTATGAAAGACCTAGGATTCACTATGTCAACGACAGCAGGAATGACAGTTGGTATCTCGGATATCGTGGTATTACCTGAGAAAGAAGTAATTCTTGTAGAAGCACAGAAGAAAGTTGATAATGTGTTGAAGCAATTCCGTCGTGGTCTTATTACAGAAGAAGAGCGTTATGATCGAGTTATCTCTATCTGGTCTCAAGCAAAAGATAATATCCAAGATCGCTTAATGGAATCTCTTGATAACCGTAACCCGATCTTCATGATGAGTGATTCAGGTGCACGTGGTAACGCATCGAACTTTACGCAGCTAGCAGGTATGCGTGGTCTAATGGCCAACCCAGCTGGTCGTATTATTGAGTTACCAATTAAATCAAGTTTCCGTGAAGGTTTAACTGTACTAGAGTACTTTATTTCTACTCACGGTGCTCGTAAAGGTCTTGCGGATACAGCACTTAAAACAGCTGACTCTGGTTACTTAACACGTCGTTTAGTTGACGTTGCACAAGATGTTATCGTTCGCGAAACAGATTGTGGAACAGATCGTGGATTACCAGTTGCCGCTTTAACTGATGGTAATGAAGTTATTGAACCGTTATTTGACCGTTTAGTAGGACGTACTGCATTTGAAAGAGTTGTACATCCAGAAACAAAAGAAGTTATCGTGGAATTTGATTCGGTTATTTCTGAAGACCAAGCGAAACAAATCGTTGAATCTGGTATTGAGGAAGTAACGATACGTACCGTGTTCACATGTAACACTAGACACGGCGTATGTAAGAAATGTTATGGCCGTAACCTTGCTACTGGTTCTGAAGTTGAAGTTGGTGAAGCAGTTGGTATTATCGCTGCTCAATCTATCGGTGAGCCAGGAACACAGTTAACGATGCGTACATTCCATACAGGTGGAGTTGCGGGAGATGATATCACGCAAGGTCTTCCACGTATCCAAGAATTATTTGAAGCGCGTAACCCTAAAGGTCAAGCAATCATTACAGAAGTATACGGTACAGTGCTTGAAATTCACGAGGTGAAGGATAAACAAGAGATTGTGATCCAAGGTGAAGTAGAGCAGCGTTCATATGCAGTACCATATAATGCACGTTTGAAAGTTTCGGTTGGTGATGAGGTAGTTGCAGGACAAGAGCTTACAGAAGGTTCAGTTGACCCTAAAGAACTTATCCGAGTTCAAGGTGTGTCGGGTGTTCAAGACTACTTATTACGCGAAGTTCAACGCGTATACCGTATGCAAGGAGTAGAAATTGGCGACAAACACGTAGAAGTTATGGTTCGCCAAATGCTTCGTAAAGTCCGTGTTGTTGATGCGGGTGATACCGATGTGCTTCCAGGTTCATTACTAGAGGTACACCAATTCAAAGATGCAAACAGTAAAGTCCTAGCGGATGGTAATCAACCAGCAGTAGGTAGACCAGTCCTTCTAGGTATTACGAAGGCTTCACTAGAAACAGATTCATTCTTATCAGCAGCTTCCTTCCAAGAAACAACAAGAGTACTTACGGATGCGGCAATCAAAGGCAAACGTGATGAACTACTTGGTCTGAAGGAGAACGTAATTATCGGTAAGTTAGTTCCGGCTGGAACAGGAATGCAACGCTACCGCAAGATACAATTACCATCTGTTGAAGAGGAAGAAGTACTAGAAGAAGTAGAACAGCCAGTTCAATAAATTTATATAATATGTGTCTCTGAATTTGGTGAGAAACATATGGTTACACTGAGTGGTCCGAATTCCTGGAGGTATCTATGACAGGCTTATCAGCCATCCATGGAAAGCACAGTGGATTCGGACCGCCGGTTTGTAAGAAAGTTGATTGTAAAAAATATCTGGAAGCACCAAAAAAATATCCGAATTCTTGTTGACATTAAAAAACTTGAATGATAATATATTCAAGGTGCTTCCATTTTATACTTCTTGCTTTGGAGGATATAAAATGTCTTATGAAAAAGTGAGTCAAGTAAAGTCAAAAACACTAATTGGTGTGAAGCAAACACTTAAAGCTATGAAAAATGGCCAAATAAGTGAAGTGTATATAGCCGAAGATGCTGATCGGTTTCTTACACAAAAAGTAGAAGAATTAGCCAAAACGCTGAGGATACCATACCAGCGTGTTGATTCCAAGAAAAAGCTAGGTGCCGCATGTGGTATTGATGTTGGCGCATCTACTGTAGCGATAAAGAAGTGATAATAGTTTTGACAAGGATATCCTTGTGAAGACTTTGTTTTTTGCTTCAAGATGAACCACCTGGATGTGTGGGTTTACAGTGCAGATAATAACTAGCTATTCATGAAGTCATTTAAAAGAAGGGAGGACATCATAATGCCTACAATTAATCAACTTGTACGTAAAGGTCGCGTAAGCAAACCTAAGAAATCTGATTCACCAGCACTTAACAGAGGGTACAACAGTTTCAAAAAGTCTTTAACTAACGAAAACTCTCCACAAAAACGTGGTGTATGTACTCGTGTTGGTACACTAACTCCTAAAAAACCGAACTCAGCGTTACGTAAATATGCTCGTGTTCGTTTATCTAATAACATGGAGGTAACTGCATACATTCCTGGTATTGGTCACAACCTACAGGAACACAGTGTAGTTCTAATCCGTGGAGGTCGTGTAAAAGACTTACCGGGGGTTCGTTATCACATCGTACGTGGAGCACTTGATACTGCTGGAGTAGACGGTCGTATGCAAAGTCGTTCTAAATACGGTACAAAACGCCCTAAAGAGAAAAAGTAAGTTAATGGTTTAACAACATAGATTTAGGAAAGGAGGGGGACATATGCCACGTAAAGGACCAGTACCTAAGCGCGATGTCTTGCCAGATCCACTTTATAATTCAAAACTAGTAACTCGTTTAATCAACCAAATCATGGTTGATGGTAAACGCGGTGTAGCGCAAAAGCTTCTTTATAACGCTTTTGAACTAGTAGAACAACGCAGCGGACAAAATCCGATGGAAGTATTCGAACAAGCAATGAAAAACGTTATGCCTGTACTTGAAGTACGTGCACGCCGTGTTGGTGGTTCTAACTACCAAGTACCTGTTGAAGTTCGTCCAGAACGTCGTCAAACTCTAGGTTTACGTTACCTTGTTAACTACGCACGTTTACGCGGAGAAAAAACAATGGAAGAACGTTTAGCGAATGAAATTCTAGATGCTTCAAATAATACAGGTGCATCTGTTAAGAAACGCGAAGATATGCACAAAATGGCTGAAGCAAACAAAGCGTTTGCTCACTACCGTTGGTAATCTGAGAACATGTATAAATAGAAGGGGAAATGGTCCGGTAAACTTTTACCGTATCATTTTTACCGCTATTTAAACATTCTCTATACAAAAATAAAGGTTTTAACAGGAAGGAGAAGAATACATGGCAAGAGAGTTCTCCTTGGAAAAGACGCGCAATATTGGTATTATGGCACACATTGATGCAGGTAAAACCACTACGACCGAGCGTATTCTTTTCTATACAGGACGCATTCATAAAATTGGTGAAACGCATGAAGGTGCATCACAAATGGACTGGATGGAACAAGAGCAAGAGCGCGGAATTACAATCACTTCTGCTGCTACAACAGCTCAATGGAAAGGTCACCGTGTAAACATTATTGATACACCGGGACACGTAGACTTCACAGTTGAAGTTGAACGTTCTCTACGTGTACTTGATGGAGCTGTTACAGTTCTAGATGCTCAATCTGGTGTTGAGCCTCAAACAGAAACTGTATGGCGTCAAGCAACAACTTACGGTGTTCCTCGTATCGTGTTTATTAACAAAATGGATAAAACAGGTGCTGACTTCCTATACTCTGTTGGTACATTAAAAGAACGTCTAGGTGCGAATGCACATCCTGTGCAACTTCCAATCGGTGCTGAAGACCAATTTACTGGTATTATTGATTTAATCAATATGGAAGCACATTTCTATTTAGATGATCTTGGAACAAAAGATGAATCTCGTGAAATTCCAGAAGAATTAAAAGAGCAAGCAGAAGAATTACGTGCTAGCTTGGTTGAAGCAGTTTCAGAGTTAGACGAAGAGCTTATGATGAAGTACTTAGAAGGAGAAGAAATCTCTAACGAAGAACTTAAAAAAGCTATTCGTAATGCAACTCTTTCTGTTGAATTCTACCCAGTATTCTGTGGGTCTGCTTTCAAAAACAAAGGTGTTCAGTTAATGCTTGATGGGGTACTTGATTACCTTCCAGCACCAACTGATGTACCGGCAATTGAAGGTACACTACCTGACACTGATGAGAAAGTAACAAGAGAATCTTCTGACGATGCACCATTTTCTGCACTTGCGTTTAAGGTTATGACGGATCCGTTTGTTGGTAAGCTAACATTCTTCCGTGTTTACTCTGGAACACTTGATGCTGGTTCTTATGTTCGCAACTCTGTTAAAGATAAGCGTGAACGTGTTGGACGTATTCTACAAATGCACGCTAACTCTCGTGAAGAGATTTCAACAGTTTACGCTGGTGAAATTGCTGCAGCAGTAGGATTGAAAGATACATCAACTGGTGACACTCTATGTGATGAAAAGAATCTTGTAATTCTTGAATCTATGGAATTCCCAGAACCGGTTATTTCAGTTGCTATCGAGCCAAAAACTAAAGGTGACCAAGATAAAATGGGTATCGCTTTAGGTAAACTTGCTGAAGAAGATCCAACATTCAGAACTGAAACAAACCCAGAAACTGGTCAAACAATTATTTCTGGTATGGGTGAACTTCACCTAGATATCATTGTTGACCGTATGAAACGTGAATTCAAAGTGGAAGCTAACGTTGGTGCTCCACAGGTTGCTTACCGTGAAACATTCCGTCAAGCTGCTGAAGTCGAAGGTAAATTCGTACGTCAGTCTGGTGGACGTGGACAATTCGGTCACGTTTGGATCAAGTTTGAACCAAACGAAGAAGGCGCTGGCTTTGAATTCGAAAACAAAATCGTTGGTGGTGTAGTTCCTCGTGAATACATCCCTGCAGTTGAGCAAGGTGTTCGTGAAGCAATGGAAAACGGTGTATTAGCTGGTTATCCACTAATCGACGTTAAAGCTTCCTTGTTCGATGGTAGCTACCATGATGTTGACTCAAACGAAATGGCGTTTAAAGTTGCTGCATCTATGGCCCTTAAAGCTGCTAAGAACAAATGTAACCCAGTTCTACTTGAACCAATGATGAAAGTAGAAGTTGTTATGCCAGAAGAATACATGGGTGACATCATCGGTGATATTACTTCTCGTCGTGGACGCATGGAAGGTATGGAAGCACGCGGACAACTACAAGTTGTTAAAGCATACGTACCACTTGCCGAAATGTTTGGTTATGCAACTGCACTACGTTCAAACACTCAAGGTCGTGGACAATACACGATGCACTTCGATCACTATGAAGAAGTACCTAAGAGTGTTTCTGAAGAAATTATTAAGAAAAACGCTGGAGAATAATTGCATTTTTAGCAATTCTCAAGTATAACTTTTATTGTAGGCTAAGAAATAGCACAAGCTGTTGTTTCTTAGCTCCAAATATACTTAAATATACTTTTATTTATTTAAAGGAGGAAATATAAATGGCTAAAGAAAAATTCGACCGCTCCAAGAGTCACGTTAACGTTGGTACAATCGGACACGTTGACCACGGTAAAACTACTTTAACAGCTGCAATTACAACTGTAATGAACAAGAGAAACGGTTCTGGTACTGCAATGGCTTATGACCAAATCGATGGTGCTCCAGAAGAAAGAGAACGTGGAATCACAATCGCTACTTCTCACGTTGAGTACGAAACTGAAACTCGTCACTATGCACACGTTGACTGCCCAGGACACGCTGACTATGTTAAAAACATGATCACTGGTGCTGCACAAATGGACGGAGCTATCCTAGTAGTATCTGCTGCTGATGGTCCAATGCCACAAACTCGTGAGCATATCTTACTTTCTCGTAACGTAGGTGTACCTACAATCGTAGTATTCCTAAACAAAGTAGATATGGTTGATGACGAAGAATTACTAGAATTAGTTGAAATGGAAGTTCGTGACCTATTATCTGAATATGACTTCCCTGGTGACGATGTACCAGTAATCAGTGGTTCTGCTCTTAAAGCTCTAGAAGGCGATGCAGAATACGAAGAAAGAATCGTTGACCTTATGAACGCTGTTGACGAGTATGTTCCAACTCCAGAACGCGACACTGACAAACCATTCATGATGCCAGTTGAGGATGTATTCTCAATCACTGGTCGTGGTACAGTTGCTACTGGACGTGTAGAACGCGGTCAAGTAAAAGTTGGAGACGAAGTTGAAATCATTGGTCTTCAAGAAGAATCAACTAAATCAACTGTAACTGGAGTTGAAATGTTCCGTAAGCTTCTTGATTATGCAGAAGCTGGTGACAACATTGGTGCTTTACTTCGTGGTGTATCTCGTGAAGATATCAACCGTGGTCAAGTATTAGCAAAGCCAGGTTCAATCACTCCACACACTAACTTCAAAGCTGAAGTTTATGTTTTATCTAAAGAAGAAGGTGGACGTCACACTCCATTCTTCACAAACTATCGTCCACAGTTCTACTTCCGTACAACTGACGTAACTGGAGTTATCTCTCTTCCAGAAGGAGTAGAAATGGTAATGCCTGGAGACAACATCGAAATGAATGTTGAACTAATCTCTCCAATCGCTATCGAAGACGGTACACGTTTCTCAATTCGTGAAGGTGGCCGTACAGTAGGATCAGGCGTTGTTACTACAATCGTAAAATAATTGATTTTATAAAAGCAGGAAATGGTGCGCCGTTTCCTGCTTTTTTCCTTTTAAAACAATTGTGCTGTAATTTGTCTTCTAATTGTGGTTTAAAGGATGAATGCAGGTACGTTCGTAATTCATTTGAAGTGATAAATGGGAATGAAATGAAAAATGAGAGACTCTCGTAAGTCGTATGAGTTAGAAATTGTGGATGAAATGAAGAATGAGAGTGCTTCGTATATCATTTAACACAGGAATATAGATTAATATGAAGAATAAGAGTGCATCACAATTCATTTGTAGCAGAAATCTTGATTAAAATAAAAATGAGGACACCTAGTACAATATTTAACTCTCAATTCTATATACAAGGTTCTTCACAAACTGAATTTTCTTCTTATATATCATATATATCAAATCACAAAATCCACCCCAAACTTTCCCAATAAAAAACTTTTCTCCAACTCTTGCAATCACTAAGATTAGTAAGTATAATACATAAATGTGCAAGAAAAGAATTTTATTCAAAAAAAGGTTGCACTGACCATGTATATTCTATATAATAAGAATGTTGGTCGTTTCAGGCGATGATGTGGAAGGTTGTTGGCACACCCGGCCCCTTTGCCATGGGCGGTTGCTAAGAAATTTTCACGGAGTATGTCTATAATAATATGGGCGAAAAGGAGGTAAAATGATGGCAAAAGAGAAAATCAGAATCCGTTTAAAAGCATATGATCACCGTATTCTTGATCAATCTGCTGAAAAAATTGTAGAGACTGCGAAGCGTTCTGGAGCTAAAGTATCCGGTCCAATTCCATTACCTACAGAAAAAGCTGTTTACACAATCTTACGTGCGGTTCATAAATATAAGGACTCACGTGAACAATTCGAGATGCGTACACATAAACGTCTAATCGATATTGTTAACCCAACACCACAAACAGTTGATTCGCTAATGCGTTTAGATTTACCATCTGGTGTTGACATTGAAATTAAACTATAAAATTTTGTCTTTATAATAGGAGGTGTAACGGATGACGAAAGGAATCTTAGGTCGAAAAATCGGCATGACACAGCTATTTAATGAAAACGGTGAGTTAATCCCGGTAACAGTTGTTCAAGCTGAACCTAACGTAGTTTTACAAAAGAGAACTCTTGAAAACGACGGTTATGAAGCAATTCAAATCGGTTTCCAAGATCTTAAGGAATCACGTACAAATAAAGCGGAAAAAGGTCATGCTGCAAAAGCAAACACAGCCCCTAAGCGCTACGTTCGTGAAATCCGTGACGTTAATCTTGATGAGTATGAAGTCGGTCAAGAAATTAGCGTTGAAATTTTCCAAGCTGGTGAAAAAGTTGATGTAACTGGAACATCTAAAGGTAAAGGGTTCCAAGGTTCAATCAAACGCCATAATCAATCACGCGGACCAATGTCTCACGGTTCTCATTACCACAGAGGCCCAGGTTCAATGGGTACAGTTGATGCAATGCGCGTATTCCCAGGTAAAAAATTACCAGGACATATGGGTGACGAACAAGTAACAATCCAAAACCTTGAAGTAGTAAGTGTTGACGTTGAACGCAACCTACTATTAATCAAAGGTAATGTCCCAGGTGCTAAAAAATCATTCGTGAAAATCGCGGGTGCAGTTAAGGCTAACTAATCATATAAACGAAGGGAGGATATGTCATGCCTAAAGTAGCACTATTTAAACAAGACGGTTCACAAGCTGGCGAATTCGAATTAAACGAATCCGTATTCGGTATTGAACCAAACACACATGTATTACACGAAGCAGTAGTTATGCAACGCGCGTCAATGCGTCAAGGTACTCACGCTGTTAAGAATCGTTCAGAAGTTCGTGGCGGAGGACGTAAGCCATGGCGTCAAAAAGGTACAGGTCGTGCGCGTCAAGGATCTATTCGCTCACCACAATGGGTAGGCGGTGGAGTTGTTTTCGGACCTACACCACGTAGCTATAGCTACAAACTACCTAAAAAAGTACGTCGTTTAGCACTTAAATCTGCTTTATCTTCTAAAGTGAAAGAAGAAAGCTTAGTTGTTTTAGAGAGTCTTGCATTCGATGCACCTAAAACAAAAGAAGTAATTAAAATGCTTAGTGCTTTAAACGTTAATGAAAAAGCTTTAATCGTAACTGCTGATACTGATGAAAATGTTATTCGTTCAGCAAACAACCTACAAGGTGTTAAAGTTCTTACAGTAACTGAAGTTAATGTATTAGATTTGTTATCGCATGACAAGCTGATCTTAACTAAGGAAGCAGCTGAAAAAGCAGGGGAGGTGCTTGCATAATGACTGATGCACGTGATATTATTAAGCGCCCTGTAATCACAGAACACTCTGCTGACTTAATGGCAGAAAAGAAATATACTTTCGAAGTTAGTACGAAAGCTAACAAAACTCAAATCAAAGATGCTGTTGAAGAAATCTTTGGAGTGAAAGTAGAAAAAGTAAACACGTTAAACCTAAAAGGTAAATTTAAGCGTATGGGTCGTTACGGTGGTTATCGCCCAAATCGCAAAAAAGCTGTTGTACAGCTTTCTCAAGATAGTAAAGATCTAGACTTCTTTGAAGGCTAAGAAACATAGAGAAGGAGGGAAAAAAGATGGCGATTAAAAAATTCAAACCTACCTCTAATGGTAGACGTAACATGTCTGTATCTGATTTTGCTGAAATCACTACAGATACACCGGAAAAATCCCTTTTAGCTCCACTATCAAAACGTGGTGGTCGTAATAATCAAGGGAAATTAACGGTTCGTCATCAAGGTGGCGGTCACAAACGTCAGTATCGTATCATCGATTTCAAACGTAACAAAGATGGTATACCAGGTCGCGTTGCTACAATCGAATATGATCCAAACCGTACCGCTAACATTGCATTAATTAACTACGCTGACGGTGAAAAGCGTTATATCCTTGCACCGAAAGGTTTAAAAGTAGGTCAAGAAATTGAATCAGGTGAAAATGCGGATATTAAAGTAGGTAACGCATTACCGCTTACAAATATTCCAGTTGGTACTATTGTACACAACATCGAATTAAAACCAGGAAATGGTGGCCAATTAGCTCGTTCTGCGGGTGCTGAGGCGCAAATTCTTGGTCGTGAAGAGAAATACACACTTGTGCGTTTAGCTTCTGGTGAAGTTCGTTTAGTGTTATCAACTTGCCGTGCTACTGTAGGTCAAGTAGGTAACGTAGAACACGAATTAATTCGTGTTGGTAAAGCAGGACGTTCTCGTTGGAAAGGTATCCGCCCAACTGTACGTGGATCTGTTATGAACCCGAATGATCACCCACACGGTGGTGGTGAAGGACGCGCTCCAATCGGACGTAAATCACCAATGTCACCATGGGGCAAACCGACACTTGGTTACAAAACACGTAAACGTAATAAAACTACAGATAAGTATATTGTGCGTAAACGTAAAAAATAATCGTAACTATTGGTGGAAAGTATCCATCTCTGAACTTCGAAAGGAGGTTTATCCATGGGTCGTAGCTTAAAAAAGGGACCTTTTGCAGATGACCATCTATTGAAAAAGATTGATCAATTGAATGAATCTGATAAAAAGCAAGTTATTAAAACTTGGTCACGTCGTTCTACTATATTCCCAACTTTTATCGGTCATACTATTGCTGTTTATGATGGACGTAAACATGTTCCTGTATATGTAACAGAAGACATGGTTGGACATAAATTAGGTGAATTTGCTCCAACTCGTTCTTACAAAGGACACGCAAATGACGATAAGAAAACAAAACGCTAATGAGAGGAGGCGCTATAAGGTATGCAATCTAAAGCCGTAGCTAAATCAGTTCGTATTGCTCCTCGTAAAGTGCGATTAGTCGTTGATTTAATTCGAGGAAAAGAAGTTGGCGAAGCAATCGCTATTCTACGCCACACACAACGCGGTGCTTCTCCAGTTGTAGAAAAAGTGTTAAGATCTGCTATTGCAAATGCTGAACACAACTACGAAATGGACACAGATAATCTAGTGATTTCTGAAGCATTCGTAAACGAAGGTGTTACATTGAAACGTTTCCGTCCACGCGCTCAAGGACGTGCAAGCAAAATTAACAAGCGCACAAGCCACATTACAGTGGTTGTAACAGAAAAGAAGGAGGGGTAGTTAGTGGGTCAAAAAGTGAATCCTACAGGTCTTCGCGTAGGTATCATTAAAGACTGGGAGTCTAAATGGTATGCAGGCAAAGACTATGCAGACTTACTACACGAAGATATCAAAATTAGAGAATATCTTGAAAACCGTTTAAAAACTGCAGCTGTTTCCCACATTGAAATCGAACGCGCGGCTAACCGTGTTAACGTTACGATTCATACTGGTAAACCAGGTATGGTTATTGGTAAAGGCGGTTCTGAAGTAGAAGCTCTACGTAACTCATTAAACGCTTTAACTGGCAAACGTGTTCACATTAACATTGTTGAAATTAAAAAAGTTGATGTAAATGCTAAGCTAGTTGCTGAAAATATTGCTCGTCAATTAGAAAATCGTATCTCATTCCGTCGTGCACAAAAGCAAGCTATTCAACGTGCTATGCGTGCTGGTGCGAAAGGGATCAAAACACAAGTATCTGGACGCCTAGGTGGCGCGGATATTGCTCGTGCTGAACACTATAGTGAAGGAACTGTTCCACTACACACACTACGTGCTGATATCGACTATGCAACTGCAGAAGCTGATACAACATATGGTAAACTTGGTATTAAAGTGTGGATCTATCGTGGTGAAGTCCTTCCGACTAAAACTAACAAATAAGGAAGGGGGCTTTTACGTATGTTAATGCCTAAACGTGTTAAATATCGTAGACAACATCGTGGTAAAATGAGAGGCCAAGCAAAAGGCGGTACTCAAGTTACATTCGGTGAATATGGATTACAAGCTCTCGAAGCGTCTTGGATTACAAGTCGTCAAATCGAAGCTGCTCGTATCGCTATGACTCGTTACATGAAACGTGGCGGTAAAGTTTGGATTAAAATTTTCCCAGATAAGCCTTACACAGCGAAGCCTCTAGAAGTCCGAATGGGTTCCGGTAAAGGTGCTCCTGAGGGTTGGGTTGCTGTAGTAAAACCAGGTAAGGTTATGTTCGAAATCGCTGGAGTTTCTGAAGAGGTTGCTCGTGAAGCACTAAGACTTGCTTCTCATAAACTTCCGATCAAAACAAAATTTGTAAAACGCGAAGAAATTGGTGGTGAAATCAATGAAGGCTAATGAAATCAGAGAACTAACCACTGCCGAAATTGAACAAAAACTAAAATCATTAAAAGAAGAACTATTTAACTTACGCTTCCAACTTGCAACTGGTCAACTTGAAAACACTGCACGTATTCGTGAAGTAAGAAAGACTATTGCACGTATGAAAACTGTTGTACGTCAACGTGAACTAAGCGTAAACAACTGATAATGAGAGGAGGTTAGCCTCAAAATGACTGAACGTAATAATCGTAAGGTATATACAGGTCGTGTTGTTTCAGATAAAATGGACAAAACAATTACTGTTTTAGTTGAAACTTATAAAAACCATAAATTATATGGTAAACGTGTTAAATACTCTAAGAAGTTTAAAGCTCATGATGAAAACAACCAAGCAAAAACTGGTGATATCGTTCGCATCATGGAAACTCGTCCGCTATCAGCAACTAAACGTTTCCGTCTAGTTGAAATCGTTGAAGAAGCGGTCATTATATAATAAAGTTCGTTCGGAAGATATCCGGAAGGAGGTCGCAGACGTATGATTCAACAAGAAACTCGTCTAAAAGTTGCAGATAACTCTGGTGCTCGTGAGTTACTTACTATTAAAGTACTTGGTGGTTCAGGACGTAAAACTGCTAACATTGGTGATGTAATTGTTTGTTCTGTAAAACAAGCAACACCAGGAGGCGTTGTCAAAAAAGGTGACGTAGTTAAAGCTGTTATCGTTCGTACTAAATCAGGTGTTCGTCGTAAAGACGGTTCGTATATTCGTTTTGATGAAAATGCTGCAGTAATCATTCGTGACGACAAAAGTCCAAGAGGTACTCGTATCTTCGGACCAGTTGCGCGTGAATTACGTGATGCACAGTTCATGAAAATCGTATCTCTAGCTCCAGAAGTTCTATAAGAAGTGAATTACCTTGTAAGGAGGTGCGTCAAGCATGCATGTAAAAAAAGGTGATAAAGTTATCGTTATTTCCGGCAAAGACCGTGGCAAAACTGGTACGATCTTAGAAGCATATCCGAAAAAGGACCGTGTACTTGTTGAAGGTGTAAACATGATCAAGAAACACGCTAAGCCTTCACAAGAAAACCCACAAGGTGGGATTCTTAACCAAGAAGCTCCTATTCATGTTTCTAACGTGATGCCAGTAGATCCAAAAACCGGCAATCCAACTCGTGTTGGTTATGAAGTACGTGACGGAAAGAAAGTCCGCATTGCTAAAAAATCCGGTGAAGCATTAGATAAATAGTATTGCTGTGAAAGGAGGGCAACATGGTGAATCAATTAAGACAAAAATACCAAGATGAAGTAGTATCATCGTTAATGAATAAATTTAACTATAAGTCTGTTATGGAAGTGCCTCAGTTAGAGAAGATCGTTATCAACATGGGTGTTGGTGATGCAGTTCAAAACTCTAAGGCATTAGACTCAGCAGTAGAAGAACTAGCATTAATTTCTGGTCAAAAGCCTATGATTACACGCGCTAAAAAATCAATCGCTGGTTTCCGTCTTCGTGAAGGAATGCCGATTGGTGCGAAGGTTACTCTTCGTGGTGAGCGCATGTATGAATTCCTTCAAAAGTTAGTATCAGTTTCACTTCCACGTGTACGTGACTTCCGTGGGATCTCTAAGAAAGCTTTTGATGGTCGTGGTAACTACACTTTAGGTGTTAAAGAACAATTAATTTTCCCAGAAATTAATTACGATAAAGTAAGTAAGGTGCGCGGTATGGATATTGTTATCGTAACAACAGCTAATACCGATGAAGAAGCACGTGAACTTTTAGCTCAGCTAGGCATGCCTTTCCAAAAATAGAGCTCATGAGCTAATACAAGGAGGGAAAATTGTGGCTAAGAAATCTATGATTGCGAAACAAAAACGCCCACAAAAATTCGCTGTACAAGAATATACTCGTTGTGAACGTTGTGGCCGTCCGCACTCTGTAATGCGTAAATTTAAACTTTGCCGTATTTGTTTCCGCGAACTTGCCTATAAAGGTCAAATTCCTGGTGTCAAAAAAGCAAGCTGGTAAACCCCGATTAGGGAAGGAGGTAATTTAGTAATGGTTATGACAGATCCAATCGCAGATATGCTAACTCGTATTCGTAATGCGAACATGGTAAAACATGAAAAGTTAGAACTTCCTGCTTCTAAAATTAAAACTGATATTGCTGATATTCTAAAACGTGAAGGCTTTGTACGTGACTACGAAGTCATTGAAGATAACAAGCAAGGGATCTTACGTGTATTCCTTAAGTACGGTGCAAATGAGGAAAGAGTAATTACAGGAATTAAACGTATTAGTAAGCCAGGATTACGTGTATATGCAAAAGCTGATGAAGTACCTCGTGTACTAAACGGTTTAGGTATTGCAATCGTATCAACTTCTAAAGGTGTACTTTCTGATAAAGAAGCACGCTCACAAGCTGTTGGTGGCGAAGTACTTGCATACGTATGGTAATTTATTTTTAAAGATGAGGAGGTGCATGGAATGTCTCGTATAGGACTTAAACCAATTGAGATTCCGAGTGGTGTAGAAGTAAAACTTAACGGTGATACAGTAACTGTAAAAGGCCCTAAGGGTGAACTTACAAGAGATTTTCATAGTGATATGAATATTGTTGTTGCAGATAACGTGTTAACAGTTGAACGTCCAAGTGATCAAAAGGAACATCGTTCATTACACGGAACAACTCGTAGCTTACTTGCTAACATGGTAGAAGGTGTTTCTAAAGGTTTCGAAAAACAACTTCAAATCATCGGTGTTGGTTATCGTGCACAAAAACAAGGTAATAAAGTTGTTGTGAATGCTGGGTATTCTCATCCAGTTGAAATAGATCCAATTGACGGTATTGAAATCGAAGTACCAAGTAATACTTCTGTAATCGTTAAAGGTATTGATAAGGAGAAAGTTGGAGCAGTTGCTGCCAACATCAGAGCTATCAGACCACCAGAGCCTTATAAAGGTAAAGGTATTCGTTACGTTGATGAATATGTACGTCGTAAAGAAGGTAAAACTGCTAAGTAAGTAGTTTTAGTGAGAAAGGAGTGACCCAGATGATCACAAAAGCTGACAAAAATGTTTCGCGTAAAAGAAGACATCAGCGTGTTCGTAAAAACTTATTTGGAACAGCAGAACGTCCTCGTTTAAACGTGTATCGTTCTAACAAACACATTTATGCTCAGTTAATTGATGATACTAACGGTGTAACATTGGTTAGTGCATCGACTGTAGATAAAGAATTAAGCGTAGACTCAACTAGCGGTGTAGATGCTGCAACTAAAGTTGGAGAACTGATCGCAAAACGTGCCCAAGATAAAGGTCATAAATCAGTTGTATTTGATCGCGGAGGCTACCTTTATCATGGACGTGTAAAAGCACTTGCAGATGCTGCTCGTGAGGCAGGTCTTGAATTTTAATTGTAAAAGGAGGGACATAGATGAAAACAGTAATCGATCCTAATAAAATAGATCTTGAAGAACGTGTTGTAGCGGTTAACCGCGTTGCAAAAGTAGTTAAAGGTGGACGTCGTTTCCGCTTTGCTGCACTAGTTGTAGTTGGAGATAAGAATGGCCACGTTGGATTTGGTACTGGTAAAGCACAAGAAGTACCGGATGCAATTAAAAAGGCTGTTGACGATGCTAAGAAAAACTTAATTACTGTACCAATCGTTGGTACTACAATTCCACACGAAATTCACGGAGTGTTCGGATCTGGTAACGTATTAATGAAACCAGCTTCTGAAGGTACTGGAGTTATCTCTGGTGGTCCGGTTCGTGCCGTACTAGAACTTGCAGGTGTAGGTGATATTTTAACTAAATCACTAGGTTCTAATACACCAATTAACATGATTCGCGCAACTATTAATGGTTTAAGCAACCTAAAACGCGCTGAAGATGTTGCGAAACTAAGAGGAAAGTCTGTAGAAGAACTGTTAGGATAAGGAGGGAAACATTATGTCTAAAAAATTAGAAATCACCCTCACACGCAGTGTAATCGGTGCTAAAGAAAAACAAATTAAAACCGTTGAAGCACTAGGTTTAAAGAAGATTCGTCAAACCGTAGTACTTGAGGATACTCCGGCTGTTCGCGGAATGGTTAATAGAGTATCTCACCTTGTATCGGTTCAAGAAGGTTAATAAACATAAGCGTAAAGAGGAGGTGCTCGTATGAAACTTCATGAATTGAAGCCAGCAGAAGGTACACGTAAAGAGAGAAACCGTGTTGGTCGCGGTACATCATCTGGTAACGGAAAGACTTCTGGTAGAGGACACAAAGGACAAAATGCTCGTTCAGGCGGTGGCGTTCGCCCAGGTTTTGAAGGTGGACAAATGCCATTGTTCCAACGTTTACCAAAACGTGGATTTACAAACATTAACCGCAAAGAATATGCTATAGTGAACTTAGACGTATTAAATCGATTTGAAGACGGCACAGAAATTACTCCTGAGTTATTAATTGAATCAGGTGTCGTGAAGAACGAAAAAGCAGGTATCAAGATACTTGGAAATGGTTCCGTCGAAAACAAATATACCGTTAAAGCTCATAAGTTCTCTGCTTCTGCAAAAGCAGCTATCGAAGAAGCGGGCGGTAAAACAGAGGTGATCTAATGTTCCGTACATTCTCCAATTTTATGCGCGTGGCTGACATTAGACGGAAAATACTTTTTACACTAGCTTTGTTAATTGTATTCCGTCTAGGCACATTTATTCCTGTGCCGTTCACAGATAAAAATGCAATTGAATTTTTGAACTCGCAAAATAATGTATTTGGATTCCTAGATACATTTGGCGGTGGGGCATTAATGAACTTCTCCATTTTAGCGATGGGGATTATGCCTTATATTACAGCATCAATCATTATGCAATTACTACAAATGGATGTTGTACCTAAGTTTACAGAATGGAAAAAACAAGGTGAAATGGGCCGTAAGAAGTTAGCCCAGATTACTCGTTATGGAACAGTGGTTCTTGCGTTTGTTCAAGCAATTGCGATGTCAATTGGTTTCAACGCAATGGCTGGTGGGTTATTAATCCGCGATCCTGGTCCAGGCAAATTCCTAATAATTGCACTTGTACTAACAGCCGGAACAACATTCTTAATGTGGTTAGGTGAACAGATTACTGCACATGGAGTTGGGAATGGTATTTCGATACTTATTTTTGCGGGTATCGTAGCTGCTGTACCGAATGCTGTTAACCAATTATTCGTTCAGTACTTTACTAATGCTGGCGATCAATTGTTTATAAATATCGTTATTGTAGTCTTAATTGCATTAGTTGCAATTGCGATTACGGTTGGTGTTATCTTCGTAATCCAAGCATTACGTAAGATTCCAATTCAGTACGCAAAGAAACTTGTTAATCGTTCTCCAGTTGGTGGTCACTCAACGCATTTACCTCTTAAAGTAAATGCTGCGGGAGTTATTCCTGTAATCTTCGCGATTGCATTCATAATGGCCCCAAGCACTGTTGCAAGCTTCTTTGAAGGTAATGTTGCTTCAACAATTAGAAACATCTTTGATTATACAACACCTGTAGGTATGCTTATTTATGTAGCGTTGATTATTGCGTTTACGTATTTCTATACATTTGTTCAAGTTAACCCTGAACAAATGGCTGAAAACTTACAAAAACAAGGTGGATATATCCCAGGAATTCGTCCTGGTAAGAATACTGAAACGTACCTTACTCGTGTAATCAATCGATTAACATTTGTAGGTGCTATATTCTTAGCTGCAGTTTCCGTTTTACCTATCGTCTTTGGACAACTTGCAGGACTTCCACAAGCAGTTCAAATCGGCGGCACAAGTTTACTTATCGTTGTAGGTGTAGCAATTCAAACGATGAAGCAATTAGAAGGTCAGTTAGTGAAGCGACACTACAAAGGTTTTATCAAGTAGAAATGAGCCAATGAAGCGAGGGGAAAGTTTTGAATCTATTGTTAATGGGTCTTCCTGGTGCTGGTAAAGGTACACAGGCAGAGAAAATCAGTGAGAAATATAAAATCCCTCATATTTCAACAGGAGATATGTTCCGTTCTGCCATTAAAGAAGGAACTGAACTTGGAATTAAAGCAAAAAGCTTTATGGATCAAGGTGCACTTGTTCCGGATGAAGTTACAATTGGTATTGTAAAAGAGCGTTTGAGTAAAGACGATTGTGAGAAAGGTTTCTTGTTGGATGGTTTCCCAAGAACTATAGCACAAGCCGAAGCTTTACAAACGCTTTTATCCGAACTGGATCAAGAAATTGATCATGTTTTACATGTGAAAGTACCAGAAGAAAAGTTAGTGGAGCGTTTATCCGGTCGTAGAATTTGTCCAACATGTGGTAGAGCATATCATGTAATGTATAACCCTCCTGAAAAAGAGGGTATATGTGATAGAGATGGTTCTGCATTAATTCAGCGTGATGATGACAAACCAGAAACGGTTAAAAATCGTTTAGCGATTAATATTGAGCAATCTAAGCCGTTACTTGACTTTTATGATGATAAAGGATATCTTGTAACCCTTGATGGTGATCAAGATATCGATAAAGTATTTGAAGATATTCAATCGGTTATTGAAAATTAAGCTATTACTGTAGGCACCACGCTTTAAACAATTCTATTTGATTCAAGTAAGGTTTTAAGTCGTGAGGTTTTGCTTTATTCATATTTGCACAACAAGTGTTGGACAATAATACCCCTCATTTAGGTAACGTTGTTAAGCGAACTGATTATAAGTTTCGTGAATAGGACTTGTTTGTCGTATTTGGCAAGGACAAAGAAAGGCATTTTCAGGTATGTACGTTGATAACTGATATGTCTTGGTAACATGGGGAAAACGTAAATATGATCGACCAAATATTAGAGTAAACATCATATTGTTATATGGATTATACGTCTCCAGAAGTCCAAAACAGCCTTCTAGATACTGGTCGTGTCACAAATGAAAGTAAAAGCTAAATACGTTTGTAATTGTGACTGATTTAAGAGAAGGGAGTAAGGCACATGGCGAAAGATGATGTAATTGAAGTGGAAGGAACCGTAACTGAAACATTGCCTAACGCAATGTTTAATGTAGAGCTTGAAAACGGCCATACGGTCTTGGCACACGTATCTGGTAAAATAAGAATGCACTTCATCCGTATTTTACCAGGTGATAAAGTAACGGTAGAACTCTCTCCGTATGACTTGACTAGAGGACGAATTACGTACCGTTATAAATAAGCGAGCTCCGATATAAAAGGAGGTAAAGATGATGAAAGTAAGAGCATCTGTAAAGCCGATTTGCGAAAAATGTAAAGTCATTAAGCGAAAAGGCAAAGTAATGGTGATTTGTGAAAATCCGAAACATAAGCAAAAACAAGGATAAGAAGGAGGTGCATGTTACTAATGGCACGTATTGGAGGAGTAGACGTACCACGTGAAAAACGTGTGGTAATCTCTTTAACATATATTTACGGTATTGGTAAGAATACTGCACAAAACATCTTAAAAGAAGCAGGCGTTTCTGAGGATACACGTGTACGTGATCTAACTGAAGATGAGTTAGGACGCATTCGTCAAGCTGTTGATGGATACACAACAGAAGGTGATCTTCGCCGTGAAGTTTCCCTTAACATCAAACGTCTTATTGAAATTGGATCATACCGTGGTCTAAGACACCGTCGTGGTTTACCGGTTCGTGGTCAAAATACGAAGAACAACTCTCGTACTCGTAAAGGCCCACGTCGTACAATCGCTAACAAGAAAAAATAACGTAAGGAGGTTAACAATTAGATGGCTCGTAAAACAAATACACGTAAACGTCGTGTGAAAAAGAATATTGAGACTGGTGTGGCACATATCCGTTCAACTTTCAATAACACTATCGTTACAATTACTGATGTTCAAGGTAATGTTATTGGATGGAGTTCTGCTGGTGCACTAGGTTTCAAAGGTTCTCGTAAATCTACTCCATTTGCTGCACAAATGGCTGCTGAAACAGCTGCTAAGACTGCAGTTGATAATGGCATGAAAACTCTAGAAGTAACAGTTAAAGGTCCAGGAGCTGGTCGTGAAGCTGCTATCCGTTCTTTACAAGCAGCTGGACTAGAAGTTACAGCTATTAAAGATGTAACTCCAGTTCCTCATAACGGTTGCCGTCCACCAAAACGTCGTCGTGTATAATTTTAACGTATATTGATTTGTCACCCTGTCAATAATGGGTATGATGACTAAACGTATAGACGTAGATAGAGATAACTAAACAGACTAAGGTATATGATGAGTAAAGCTGATCGTTAACCATAGCTTTCAGGATTTGACTATTTGTTGCCTTACCTATACAGCATCGCTTAGACAATAAAATACGAGAAAATATACAAGTTGTGCCCAAGTCGCCAACTTCCTATTTGAGGAATTTCGGTTAGATGTATAGGTCTAACCGGGGTTTCGACGTTTTAAAGGAGGGTATTATGGAATGATTGAAATAGAAAAGCCAAAGATTGAAACGGTTGAGATTAGTGATGATGCTACATTTGGAAAATTTGTGGTAGAGCCGCTCGAACGTGGTTATGGTACAACTCTTGGAAACTCCTTGCGTCGTATTCTACTATCCTCACTTCCAGGTGCTGCTGTTACTTCAGTTCAAATTGATGGAGCATTACATGAGTTTTCAACGATCGATGGAGTAGTTGAAGATGTTACAACAATCATTTTGAATTTGAAAAAGTTAGCCCTTAAAATCTATTCAGATGAACCTAAAACATTAGAAATTGATGTGCAAGGTGAAGGAGTAGTTACTGCTGCTGATCTAACCTATGATAGTGATGTAGAAGTATTGAATCCGGATCTTCCAATTGCAACACTTAATGCAAAAGGTAACTTGCGTATGAAAATTAACGCCGGGCGTGGTCGTGGTTATGTTCCAGCTGAAGCAAACAAACATGAAGATCAACCAATTGGTGTTATTCCAGTTGATTCCATTTTCACACCGGTATCACGTGTTACTTACCAAGTTGAGAATACTCGTGTAGGTCAAAGTGCAAACTACGATAAATTAACATTGGATGTTTCAACTGATGGAAGTATTCGTCCAGAGGAAGCAATTTCTCTTGGTGCAAAAATTCTATCGGAGCATCTAAATATTTTCGTGGGTCTAACAGATGAAGCACAGAATGTTGAAATCATGGTCGAGAAAGAAGAAGACCAAAAAGAAAAAGTCATGGAAATGACAATTGAGGAATTAGATCTTTCTGTTCGTTCTTACAATTGTTTAAAACGTGCTGGCATAAATACAGTTCAAGAGCTTTCAAATAAATCTGAAGAAGATATGATGAAAGTGCGTAACTTAGGTCGTAAATCTTTAGAGGAAGTTAAAGTAAAACTTGCTGATTTAGGCTTAGGTCTACGTAAAGACGACTAACAGAAACGGACATCTTTAGAGTTTCAAGAAAGGGAGGGATAGTCCATGGCAAGAAAACTAGGACGTACAACAGATCAACGACTAGCACTACTTCGTAACCTAGCTTCTGATTTGATTATTCATGAGCGCCTTGAAACAACAGAAGCTAAAGCGAAAGAGCTTAAGTCTGTTGTTGAGAAAATGATTACGTTAGGTAAACGTGGTGATTTACACGCTCGTCGTCAAGCTGCGGCATTCTTATATAACAAAGAAGCTAATGAAGAAGATACTGTACTTCAAAAGCTTTTTAATGATGTTGCGAAGCGTTATGAAGACAGACAAGGTGGATACACACGCGTTCTTAAATTAGGCGAACGCCAAGGTGATGGAGCGAAAATGGCTATTATCGAATTAGTTTAATCAATCCATACGCGCGTTAAGGGCAGGACTTGATCTCTTCCGAGGTGAAATCCAAGCCCTTTTTTTATATAAATAAAAAGTACAGCGGGCTCGCCCAGAAACGTAGGGTATAAGCAAGGGGCCGCAGTGCGGATGGTCTTACCGCACGGAGTGTCCCTTGCTTATATCCCGGAGTTTCTAGCCCACGCGACACTAGATTATAAAAAGTGCAGCGGGCTTGCCCAGAAACGCAGGGTATAAGCAAAGGGGCCGCAGTGCGGATGGTCTTGCCGCACGGAGTGCCCCTTGCTTATATCCCGGAGTTTCTAGCCCACGCGACACTAGATTGGATCCTGCCCAACCCCTTGGACTAAAATCCTTGTGGAAATTAACTGCAAATTTTACCACTAACAGTCAGCATTATCATCCACACAACACCTGACATTTAACATAAACCATAATTAATAGTAAAATACATACATACACAACCAAAACCTAAAGGCATAGATAGACGAGGAGGAACAAGCATGAGAGAGAAATTTATAGAGTTTAGAAATGTATCTTTTCGATACGGAGACGAGCAGCCTTGGGTATTAGATAATGTTTCATTTGAAATATATAAAGATGAATGGGTAGCCATTATTGGACATAATGGTTCAGGTAAATCAACCATCGCAAAGCTAATGAATGGCTTATTATATCCTGAGCAGGGAGAAATTATAATCAATGGCATGCCGGTGAATGATGAGCATGTATGGGATGTCCGCAAGCAAGTAGGTATGGTATTTCAGAATCCGGATAACCAGTTTGTAGGGACGACCGTTCAAGATGATGTTGCTTTTGGTATGGAGAATCGTGGCATTCCAAGAGAAGAAATGGAAAAGAGAATTACGGAAGTACTAAGATCGGTTCGCATGGAAGATTATCTTCTAACAGAGCCACATCGCTTATCTGGAGGACAAAAGCAACGTGTTGCAATTGCTAGTGTATTAGCTGTAAAACCTGATGTACTCATACTAGATGAAGCAACTGCGATGTTAGATCCAAGAGGTCGTAAGGAAATTATGCGTACTGTTTCCGATATACAAGCGAAAAATGAGATTTCATTAATTACGATTACCCATGACTTACAAGAAGTTGTGATGGCAGAGCGTGTCATTGTGATGAATAATGGAAGCGTATGGGACGAGGCAACACCAAGAGATATATTTGCAAAGAAGGATGAATTAAGAAAGATAGGGCTAGATGTGCCGTTTATTGCGGTATTAGCTGACGAATTAAAACAGAATGACCTGTTGATTGAGAATGAACCTTTAAATCATGATGAACTATTGGAGGAACTATGGACATTACATTTAAAGATGTAACCTACATTTACCAAGCTAATTCACCTTTTGCCCATAAGGCACTAGAAAATTTATCCTTCCATATCCCGTCAGGTTCATTTGTTGCAGTCATCGGACATACCGGATCAGGTAAATCTACTTTAATTCAACATTTAAATGGTCTTATAACGCCAACAGAAGGCACTGTGCAAATTGGTGATTATCAAATTAATTCAGATAAGAAACCCGAGAATTTAAAAGAATTAAGAAGCCGTGTCGGGGTAGTGTTTCAATATCCAGAGCATCAACTGTTTGATGAAACGGTAGCGAAGGATATTGCTTTTGGTCCGAAGAACTTTGGTGTCTCTGAGTCAGAAATCCAAAGAAGGATAAAAGAAATAGTACCTGCTGTCGGCCTTGACGAAGCATTACTAGGCAGGTCTCCATTTGATTTAAGTGGAGGTCAAATGAGGAGAGTAGCAATAGCAGGAGTACTTGCAGTTAAACCTGAAATCCTTGTTTTGGATGAACCTACTGCAGGGTTAGACCCTAGAGGACAACGTGAGATTATGGATATGTTTTCTAATCTTCATAAAGAACAAGGCCTCACCACTGTACTAGTAACACATAGTATGGAAGATGCAGTTAAGTATGCTGATCATGTTATCATAATGAATAAAGGGACAAAGTATATGGAAGGGACACCTGAAGAGGTGTTTACCCAAAGGGAAGCACTTAACAAAGTGCAGTTAGACGTACCAGAAATGATTCAATTTATTAATGCCTTTGAAGAACGTTTTGGCAAGACTATTCCCTTTAAGCGCCAGACAGTCCAGGCGCTAGCCAAAGAGATTCAGCAAGCTTTGAAGGGGGCTGGATCAGATGAATAATGCGATAATAATCGGACAATATGTCCCAGGAAATTCTTTAGTACATCGATTAGACCCCCGTATGAAAATAACAATTATTTTCTTATTTGTTATTTTCGTGTTCTTTGCCAATAACGTGGTGAGCTATAGTATTCTAACGGCATTTGCTATCATAACGGTGTTTATTACGAAGATATCTCTTCGTTTTATTTTAAAAGGGTTAACCCCTGTTTGGTTTTTAATCATTTTTACTTTCATATTGCATTTAATTGTAACAAAAGAAGGAACAGTTTTAGTAGAGTTGTTAGGATTTAAAGTATATTCTGGAGCGCTTATTCAAGGTTTTGCAATATCATTGCGGTTCTTCTTATTAATTCTTATTACATCCTTATTGACGCTTACTACTACACCAATTGAAATTACGGATGCGATAGAAGATATGTTACATCCATTGAAAAAAATAAAGTTTCCCGTACATGAACTTGCACTAATGATGTCTATTTCCCTACGATTTATTCCAACCCTTTTACAGGAAACAGATAAAATCTCAAAAGCTCAAGCTTCAAGAGGAGTAGACTTCCGTACAGGGCCAATTAAAGAACGCATAAAGGCAATTGTTCCACTCTTAGTTCCACTATTCGTTAGCGCGTTTAAACGTGCAGAAGAGCTTGCAATGGCTATGGAGGCGAGAGGTTACCAAGGTGGAGAGGGAAGGTCAAAGTTAAGGCAATTAAAGATTAAGAAGATTGATATTTTTGTCCTTGTATTTTTCCTTCTAGTTATCGCGGGTTTATTCATAACAAGAAACTATTCATAGAAGGAGGTTGGAAATGGTGCCGAAGATAAAATGTAAGATTGCTTATGATGGAACTAATTTTTTAGGCTTCCAGGTCCAGCCCCAAAAGCGTACTGTACAAGGTGAAATCGAACGAGCACTAGAGAAGATTCATAAGGGTGAGAAGGTGCGGATTCATGCATCAGGCAGAACGGATGCAGGAGTACATGCGAAGGGCCAAACGATTCATTTTGAGACAAACCTCACTATGTCCGGTGAAAGCTGGAAAAAGGCATTAAATACATTACTCCCAGATGATCTGTATATTCTCCATTCGGAAGTAGTCTCTACTGATTTCCATTCACGATATAATGTTCGTGAGAAGGAGTATCGATATTTTGTCTTAAATAAAAAGGAACCAGATATTTTTAATAGGAATTATATATTCCATTATCCTTACCGTGTAGACATCCAACTAATAGAAGAAGCATGTAAACATCTAATTGGGACCCACGACTTTACGACCTTCTCGTCTGCAAAGGCTACGGTAAAAGGGGATAAGATACGAACCTTATTTGAAGCAACGTGCATTCGAGATGATGATCGGATTGAATTTAGATTCCGCGGAAGTGGATTTCTTTACAATATGGTCCGTATATTAGTAGGAACCCTTTTAGACGTTGGACAAGGAAGGAAAAAACCTACAGATATAAAAAGAATGCTAGAAGCAAAGGATCGTAAATTAGCCGGAAAAACGGCTCCTGCGCATGGACTATATTTGTGGGAAGTAAAATATAAATAAAAATTTAATTTCGACTTTGTACGACATTTCCTGGGAAATATCGACGATTTCCTTTTTAGCTCAAAATAGTATATAATGAGCTTGTTAGTTTTTTCGCTGGAAAGCAAATAAAATTAAAATAAATCTATTAGACCCTTGACAAAATGGCTCATTTTGATATATTATGGTCTATGGCATTTTATTTCTAAAACCGCGATTAGCCCCGGAACTAATTGTGTTGAAAATATAGGAATAACGAATTTTAAACTTTAAAAAATGAATCAATGAAAATATGGAGGGAAACCAATCATGCGCACAACTTTCATGGCGAATGAAAATAATATCGAACGCAAATGGCTTGTTGTGGATGCTGAAGGCAAGCGTCTTGGCCGTCTAGCAAGTGAGGTTGCTGCAATCCTTCGCGGAAAGCATAAGCCAACTTACACACCACACGTTGATACTGGTGATTATGTAATCATCGTTAACGCTGAAAAAATCGAACTAACTGGAAACAAATTAGCTGACAAGAAATACTACCGTCACTCTGGACATCCAGGTGGATTAAAAGAACGTAATGCTGAAGAAATGCGTACAAAATATCCTGAGCAAATGCTTGAGCTTGCTATCAAAGGCATGCTTCCAAAAGGATCTTTAGGACGCAAAATGGGCAAGAAGTTACACGTTTATAGAGGTGCTGAACATAATCATGCAGCACAAAAACCTGAAGTTTACGAACTTCGCGGATAATAAAAGGAGGTAAATCAATTGGCACAAGTACAATACTACGGCACAGGTCGTCGTAAAAAGTCAACTGCACGTGTACGTTTAGTACCGGGTACTGGAAATGTTACTATCAATGGTCGTGAAGCAAAAGACTATTTCCCATATGAAACACAACTTTTAATTCTTAACCAACCACTACAAGCAACTGAAACTCAAGGAACTTATGATGTTTTAGTAAACGTTCATGGTGGTGGATTTACTGGTCAAGCTGGTGCTATCCGTCATGGTATCGCACGTGCTTTACTAGAAGCAGATCCTGGTTACCGTCCAGCGCTTAAGAGTGCAGGGTTCTTAACTCGTGACCCTCGTATGAAAGAACGTAAGAAATACGGTCTTAAAGGCGCTCGTCGTGCACCACAGTTCTCAAAACGTTAATATTTTATTTCATAAACAACCTTTTCTCATTAAGAGAGAAGGTTGTTTTTTGTTTGGAAAGATTTGTGTCAGATATAGTAGACAAATAAGGACAAGCAAAACCGAAAATTCGAGTTATTTAGGGAAAGCAACCTGCATAGGATTATATGTAAGAGGAAACGAAGCAACATGAAAATGCAGGAACTTCACTTAAGATTTTGCATTCTTTCTAAAAGATTATATTAAATCAATTAAAGGTGGTGCAAAAGAAGTGAATCGTTATCGGAAGTCTACGATTGGTGCTTTGGTAGGTGGTTCAACGGCTGGAGGATGGTTAATAATGGATTTAATTCTTCCTGAGCCTATTGGAGATTATTTGTTGTTTGGAATAATGGGTGCAGTTAATGCTGCGGTTGGATGGCAAGTAGTTCGGATCATAGAGAAAAAGCAACATGAAAGTGAGAACACGATAGACGCAGAGAAACTGGGAGCAGGTTCAAATTAAATATAACAGAGGGTGCCAGGTACCAATGGAATTTGACAAATTTCATCAGTACCTGGCTCTTTTTGTTATTTAGGTAGTTCGTACTAATATTGTTTGAAATATATTGAAAATAATGGATATTTGTTGAAACGTGCGTTAAAATTAATGCAAGTAGGTCCCCATAGTTTAAATAGAAAAGGGTGGAATAATGACATACTCAATCAACATCATTAAATTACTATTTGCAGTAGACGATCACATTTTTCGGATTGGAAAAGCCGAACTAATCCGAACACCTTGGAAAGTCATGCTCCTACTCATGCTATGTTCTACGCTCCTATACAGTGGAATGGCTATGTTAGGGATCGGTTCTTCGCCATTATCAAGTGGAGCGGTTGTGTTGACCACTTCCGAATATGAAATGCAAAAACTATGGTTTATCATTGGTCGAATGATTTATTCACTAGCCTTTGTATTATTTGTATTATTTGTACCTTCGTTAATTTTTTATTGGGTTACGAAAATCCAATATAAAAAATTATTACTGATGCAACTCGTGGTTTTATTTGTTTTGCTTATTGAGCGGGTATTATGGATACCATTTGTTGTTTATTTTGGATTAGACTGGTATGTTTCGCCGTTATCATTTGGAATTATTGCATCCTATCTTACTGATATTCCATTTTTAATTTACTTATTTGGTACTATCTCATTATTTCAACTATGGATTGTAGCTTTCCAAATTAAGTTTCTAAGTAAGTTATCGGCCATAGATAAGAGATGGATATGGAGTACGGTGATATTGTTTAATCTTGCTGTTTGGACACTAACAGCAGTAGTTGCCTTTACAGATATTCTGATGATAAATAGGTGGTTCAACTTATGAGTAAAAAACGATTGAAGTGGCTAGCACTAGTATTATTTATCGGGATTAATTGTTTATTAGTACGGGTTGATGATGGAGAAAAAGTATTAAGACAAGCCTTTGTACCAACTTGGGATAAGGTGTATCAAACGGATTTGTTTGAAACAGTAGAAGCAGATGGTGTGGTTACATATTCAGGAGAAAGCTATGTATACTTTGATAAAAGTATCGGAAGCTTTGATGGTTTTCTTGTTGAGGAAGGTAGCACGGTAGCGGTTGGTGATCCCTTGTTTCAATATCGTGTAAATGATTATGCAGAGGCAGAGGCCTTCTTATCCTATGAACTGGAAAAGATTGATGGGGAAATTGATGCCATTGAAGATGCTATTTCTGACATGGTGTCATATCGGATTCCAAGTCCCTCTGTGCCGGTTGTTGGGAGTACAGAAGAAGACAATGTAACGGTAGTGGTGACACCACAGGAACCGGCTGAGGCTGAATTGATAAAAGAACAATTTATTATCCAGAAAGAACAAGAATTAGCTGCCAAGAAGGAACAGGAGCGGGCTATCGAATCCCAATTAGATGATTTACAAGAAAATGGCGATACAATTACAGTGGAGAGTCCTTTTGAAGGAAAAATAAAAGAGATTTCCTCTACATTAAATGATCCCATTATTCGAATCGAACATCTAGAACTTCAAGTTGAAGGGGAGATAGATGAGGAAGCTAGATTTGAAGTAGAATCTGGACAATCAGTTGAGATTACGTTAGCGAATGGAGAACAAACATTACAAGGGTCGATTTCCGAGATAGATGATACTCCTCGTGACGTAGATATTGATTCAAAGAGTATTTATCCATTTGAGGTTAGTTTTAAGGAAGAACAAGAAATAGATTCCATTTTACCGGGATACCATGCTAATCTAAGTATCACAGTAAATGAGTCTATTAATGCGGTAACGGTCCATAAAGATTCTGTTACCCATCATCATGTTTGGAAAATGAGTGATACTGGGAAAATGGAACAGGTTCCTGTACAAACCGGGATTCAAATGAAGGATGACCTAGAGATAATCAGCGGACTTTCTCTAGGTGATGTTGTGACAAAAGAGTCAGTTGATGAAAGCTATAATGGAATGCCATTTATTACACCAATTAAGTTTACAGATGTAGCGTGGTTGGATGTTGGTAAATATAAAGATTGGCTATTATATATGACAACTGGAATTATTACGAGATAATCTAGTGGGGGAGTAGTTGTTACTACTCTCCTTTTCTAGTTATACTCGAGAGTAACTCACTCTAATCTAATTCATGTTTGGTTAAGTTAATCTCCTTTTGAATAAACCAATGTCCTATAATACGTAGTTCTAATAGAGAAATTCCTCGGTCTCTAGCGACCTTTTCAATTTGATTCATTTCAAATAACATTCGACTAATATGCTCTTTACTTTGAATCTTTTTTTCTACAAAGCAGTAAAAGCATCCTAATAAATCAGTTGGTAATCCTTCATAAAAGTTCTTTTTCTTCAATAGATCTCTCCTTAAGTTGTCTTTATTTATGTATAAAAAAAAGCCAAAAAGAGGTGGTGTATGCCTTACCTCTTTTTGGCTTATGACTAGCTTTATTTATCTAGTACATTACCGCCTGATTGATTGGGGTTTACAATAAATAGAATAATACTTTTATCTCGATCAAAATCCCAAGAAACAAAAACATCATCAATTTTGCTATCTAATATAGATTCAAATCGTAAATTGTTATGTAGCTGTCGTTTTTCTACACTTCTTTTGGCTACACGTAACATGTCACGATAGCCAAGACGAATAAATTCTCGTTCAATTGTAATTATGATACCAGTTCGGAGGATAGCATATGTCCGTTCGTTTATTTTCACGGATAATACTTCTTCTGGAATCTTTTGAGTTTGTTGTCCAATATTATTTATCTCTTCATGTAGGGATTCTTTCCCTGTGAAACCCTCATTGGATAATGCATCAAGAGTGGACTTGTCTTTTGAAATGGCAATGAACATTCCAGAATAGTTATGTAATCCCCAATCATAATAGAACTCATCTATTTCCATTTTGGTTAGTACGGTCATGTAGGCCTTCAGTTCGGGAATGATACTTTGCATTAAAATATCTCGTGTATTGTGAATAATATTCTCTTGTTGTGATTCCAAAAGCACATTTTCCATAGGAGAAATAAAGTTTCTTATGTAAACCGTAATAAATGGCTTCCGTATAGATACATAGACTGTTTCAGGTCCTCGACCAAAGCAGTCTCGTAAAGTTTTTCCAATATAACTGGATAATTCTTTTTGTACCTCTAATACTTCCAACTGTAACATCCTTTTGCAAGATAAAAGCGCTATTGTCTTTTATCCATTTCTCATTTTAGTAGTTATAGTTTAGATTATCAACTAATTAATTAATTTTATACAGAGTGATTTAGGGGATGAGAGCGACTAGAAGTCATAAACCCATTACTTGTCCCATAAAATAATGTGAGGATAAATAAAGGGGCGAAAGATATGAATCGATTAGGAAAATTTGCTTTATGGCTGGTTGGATTAGTAGTACTTATCGTATTAATTAAATTCCCATTACCCGACTTTGCAAAGGAAACAGCAGGGTTGCCATTTCCCTTAACTGGGAAGGTGGTAGTTCTTGATGCAGGGCATGGTGGGGCAGATGGAGGAGCGGTTGGTAAGGACGATACATTAGAAAAAGACATTGCATTAGAAGTAACGAAGAAATTAAGAGATTATTTACAGCAATCCGGTGCCATTGTGCACCTGACCCGAGAAACTGACACTGATCTAGCTGCAGAAGATACAAAGGGATTATCCAGAAGAAAAGCGGAAGATATTAAAAATCGAATGAACTTTATTAATTCCAACAATGCGGACTTCTTTTTGACTATCCATTTGAATGCAATTCCATCAACGATATGGAGTGGGGCACAAACCTTCTATTATCCGAAGTCAGAAGAAAGTAAGCACTTAGCGAAAATGATTCAGGCAGAAATAACTAGAAATCTGGAAAACACTAATCGTAGCGCTCTAGCAGTTAATAATTTATATTTGCTGAAAAACGCAGAGATTCCAGGTGCGTTAGTAGAGATTGGATTTCTTTCGAATGTGGCGGAAAGGGAACTGTTGAAAGATGAAACCTATCAAAGACAAATGGCAGCAAGTATATACGAAGGAATATTACGATATTTGACACAAGAGCCTGAAGCGGAAGAAGAACAGTAAGTAATGTAAATCCACCTTCTATGATACATATCACTTAGGTTTTTGGTGATTTATGTTATACTAGCCTTGGACTAATTAAATTCTCAAGGCTGAAATAGGAAGGTGATTACATGTTAACAAAAGAAGAAGTAATACAATTACTGAATCCTGTAAGAGATCCTTTTTTACATAGAACTCTAGAAGAAACAGAAGGAGTTAAGGAAGTAACGATTAAAGAAGACAAAAAGCATGTCAGCGTAAAGATTGCAATTGGTAAAACAAACACTGCTGAACAAATGCAACTTCAACAAGAGCTTGTCGGAATTTTAAAGCGAAATGGTGCTGTTACAGTAGGGCTTCGTTTCGAACAACTTCCTGATGAAGTAATTAAGAAATACCAACCAGCCATTGAAAGTGCAAAAGAAAAGGCTTTAATGGGGGGAAATAAACAACCTCACTTCTTAGCAATCGCCAGTGGTAAAGGTGGCGTAGGTAAATCAACCGTTACAGTGAATCTAGCTGTATCTCTAATGAGACTAGGGAAAAAAGTAGGTATCATTGACGCAGACATTTACGGTTTTAGTGTTCCAGATATGATGGGGATTGAAGAAAGACCAATTGTTCGTGGTGAGAAGATTATTCCAGTCGAACGTTTTGGTGTAAAAGTGATCTCAATGGGCTTCTTTGTGGAGGACAACTCTCCAATTATCTGGCGTGGTCCTATGCTTGGGAAAATGTTGAATAGCTTCTTCAAGGAAGTGGAATGGGGAGATTTAGATTACCTATTACTCGACTTGCCACCAGGTACAGGTGATATCGCAATGGATGTTCACGAACTATTACCTTCCTGTAAGGAAATTATAGTAACAACACCTCATCCGACAGCTGCATTTGTAGCGGCAAGGGCAGGTCAAATGGCACTAAAAACAGAGCATGAGATTTTAGGTGTTGTGGAGAACATGGCATATTATAAGAGTCCAAAATCTGGTGAAAAAGAATATGTTTTTGGACAAGGTGGCGGAAGGAAGCTTGCTGAAGTATTGAAGACAAAAGTATTGGGGCAATTACCAATTCAGCAGCCATACGAGGAAGAAGATGAGTTTGCACCTTCTGTATACCAAGAAGATCATCCAAATGGAAAAGAATATCATAAAATTGCAGCTAAAGTTATTGCTCAAATAGAAGAATAAAATGATGATTAGGGTCAGGTTCTATTTACAGAGAACCTGACCCTTTATGTTGTATCCATTAACTAATGGAACTATTGACCACCGCCGCCACCTTCGGATTCGCCACCGCCACCGGAGCCGCCGCCTTGGCCACCACCTTGGCCACCAGATTCACCACTACCACCTTGACCTTTGCTTTGTTCCTCAGCAGCTTTTAATAATATCTCCTGAATTTTTGCTTGAAATAGCGGTGATTCTAGTGTTTGCTGTATGGTTTCTTCCAGGTGCGCACGGAATTGTTGGCTTTTTAATGTCTGTATTGTTGCTTCTTCCATTTCTGGATTTTGCAATAGATCCATCATTTGTTTTTGGTATTCCGAATCATTCATTAGACTTTTCATTAATTTTTTTTGGTCTTCTTCTACGGATTTATAGAATGTTTCAACAAACTTAGGGTCTTCAAATAGCTTCTTCCACATTTCAGCGCCTTTTTCAGATGTGAGTGTTTCATCGATCGCCTGTTTTACTGTAGCGGATTCAATGACTAACTTTTGCTGCATTTTTTCATCCGCTAAAATTTCCCCTAACGCCTTTTTTCCATCTTCCGTTTGTAATATATCAACAACCATCTTTTTGGTTGCATCATAATCTGTTTCCTTTGGTGCTGCTTCCCCGCCGCAAGCACTAATAAAAAGGAGTGTTACACCAATAAATGGCAAGAAGAAATTACGTAGCATTAGAAAACCTCCTTCCACTTATCATTAATATGGATGAGAAAAAACAAAAATATGCGCTTGATAAAGGAAAAAAGATTGGGTTCATGTTAAAATACCAATTGTGTAAGTAAAAGGAACGAATTAGTTTTTACATAAATCAGGAGGATAATTCAATTGAATAGTCGAAAAGTTGTAAACTTGTTTTTAAAAACATTAGCATTAGGTGGTCTTGTAGGTTTAATTGTTAGTTTCTTTGTAAATGTTAGTGGTGCTTATACCGAAAACCTTCAACCATTTAATTTTGTCGGACTTATTGGTGTCATGATTTTCTTCTTTGGACATGGTTTGCTTTATAGTGCCGTAAGCCAGACTGGATTTTTTGCTTATTTATATGTTCATCGTTTAGGATTAAGCATATTCCGCTCTTTTTGGCCAGTCGTTCAAATCGTATTAATAGCATTTGTGGTCTTTGACCTAATATACTTCCCGTATCAAAGGGCAGAAGGCGAAGTTGCCTTAATCTGGTTTATTCTAGCGGCAGCAGCACTTGTAATTTATGGTTGGGTAATTGCTAAGATTAAAGCCAAGGAAACTAAAAAGCATGCCTTTATCCCGGCATTATTCTTCATGGTAGCAATTACAGTTGTGGAATGGGTCCCAGCCCTTAGAATTGGTTTGGTAGGTTCCGAGTTCTCCATTATCATGATTTTTACCTTACTTGCTTGTAATACTTATCAACTATTGGTTTTACACCGATTGAACAATAGTTCTAACGATAAAAAAGCTAAATAACAGAAAAAAACCTGATGACATATTCTATGTTCATCAGGTTTTTTTTTACTCCACTATTTTTGTTTCTGCATGGGCTTGATTAATCATTTCGGACACTGTTACAAACTTATATCCTTTATTCTTTAAACCTGGCAGGATTGTTTTTAGTGATTCTGCCGTTTGTTTAACCGAATCAGAAGCATGTAATAAGATGATGTCACCATTATTGGTCTCGGACATAACATGGTCAACTATTTTCTGAGTGCCTGGGTTTTGCCAATCATTTGGATTAATGTTCCAATGAATTACTTTATGGCCCATATCTTCAGCGAGCTTTATAATCTCATCGTTAAAATGACCATGCGGTGCACGTACTAGTTCCATGTCCTTATAACCCAGCTTTCCAAAAATCTCTTTAGCATACCGTAAATCTTTTCTTACTTGATCTATTTCCTGATCAAGGTAACTCTTATACCGGTACCCTAACATACCTACTTCATGCTTTCCTTCTGAGATCTTCTTAAGTATATCAGGATGCTTTTCAGCCCATTCTCCACTCACAAAGAAAGTAGCTTGAACTTGATGTTGTTCAAGTTGTTTTAAGATGTCGTGTACTTTTTTCTCTCCCCAGCTGATATTAAATGTAAGTGCAATATTGGGTTCATCTGAGCTACCCTTCGTTAAGGCAACAGGACTTTCTTTTGAAAATACGGATAATGAACCATTACTCTCAAACCATAGAAAACCAGCGGTGAAAAAGGCTAACACAACAATAAGAGCCCATCTTTTCATCTTACTAAAACGCATAACATAAAAATGACTCAATCATAACACCTCCAAATGAAACAAGCTTTCCATACATTTTATGAACAGAATTTAAAAATATGAACAAGCTATAAACTGATTTTGTTGAAAGTAGGAAAAACAGTTGAATAAATTAGTTAAAATTGTACACGATATAAAGGGAACTACATTCATTCAAGTATTCGTTTATCTTTAGACTAGAGTTTCATACTGAATTATAGTCCTTATAAATATTAATTTTTATAGTTGGTTTAGGACCCCCGCTTTTAATTCAGGGTAGACACCTTGAATTTTGTAGTGGGGGTCTTGCAACCAGTTTACCTAAATTTAAACCCCCAAACTTCGACAAAAATTTCGAATGTATATGTAATAGCGAAGCCAATTTGTAAGTTAGTGCCGAAAATTGACGAGGTGATAATGTGTTAGGATTAATGATTAATCATACAGAACAGAAGGAACTTGAGTATTTGATAAAGAGAGAGCTAGATGAGATAATCTTTGATTTAGACGATAGTAGAATTGATAATATGGTCAAGAGTGCAATGAAAGAACGGTATAAAATTCTGTTTCAACTATTGAGAAGGGTAGCAAACGAAAAAGAGTGCATGCGTTATATACCCAGGAAGACACAAAACGAGTAGAATATAATAACCTTGATATACATATTGAACAAAATTTCTGAAGAGACTTTTTTTAAGAAAGACCGTTGATTTTATTTCATAGCTATGGTATATTAATTTTTGTTGTCAGGTAAGTAGTTTTGTCAAACAACATAAAAACTTTAAAAAAAGTTATTGACATTAGATGACAAACATGATAAATTATATCTTGTCGCTAAAAACGACAAACGAAATTGATTGCTCCTTGAAAACTGAACAAAACAACCAGTATGTAAGAAAAAACAACCCTGTTTTTTCTATTAAAAAGAAATTCTAAAAGCTAGCGTGCTTTTAGTGCTAAGAAACACAAACTTTTTTGGAGAGT